>NZ_JBFAJS010000003.1:0-772794 GCF_040655355.1 Mycobacterium sp. NPDC050441
GGAAAGAACTTCGTCCCCTTCGGCGTCGGCCTGGTCGAACTCACCGACGACACCGGCCCGGTCCTGCGCGTCGAAGGACGCCTCACCGAAAACGATCCCGCCAAACTGCAATTCGGCATGGACGTCGAACTCACCATGATCCCCTTTGCTATTGACGAAGACGACCCTGCCAACCCGGTGGAGATTGTCACCTTCGCCTTCCAACCGGTGTAGAGAGGCAGCACCATGAGCAACGATGTAGCCATCATCGGCGTCGGTATCCACCCGTTCGGCCGCTTCGAGGGCAAGTCCGCGATGCAGATGGGGGTGGACGCCATCTTCGCCGCGGTCGCCGACGCCGGCGTGGAATGGAAGGACATCGGCGCCGCCACCGGTGGCAGCTGGACCGTGGCCAACCCGGACGCGATCGTCGGGATGGTGGGGCTTTCCGGCATCCCGTTCACCAATGTGTTCAACGCGTGTGCAACGGCGGCCAGCGCCACCAAGGCCTGCGCCGACGGGATCCGGCTCGGCGACTACGACATCGGCATCGCCGTCGGCCTGGACAAGCACCCCCGTGGCGCGTTCACCGAGGACCCGGCGCTGGTCGGCATGCCCAGTTGGTACGCCGAGAACGGCCAATACCTCACCACCCAGTTCTTCGGCATGAAGGCCAACCGCTACCTGCACGAGCACAACATCTCGCAGCGCACGCTGGCTCGGGTGGCCAACAAGAACTTCCGCAACGGTGCGCTGAATCCGAACGCGTTCCGGCGCAAGCCGATCAGCGAGGACGACATCCTCAACTCGACCATGCTCAACTACCCGTTGACCCAGTACATGTTCTGCGCCCCCGACGAAGGCGCGGCCGCAGTGGTGATGTGCCGGGCCGACATCGCCCACCGCTACACCGACAAGCCCGTCTACCTCAAGGCCGTCGAGGTCCGCACCCGCCGCTACGGCGCGTATGAGGTCAACACCACCTGCGCACCTGTCGAGGAGGACGTGGCGCCGACTGTGTACGCCGCGCGCGCCGCATTCGAAAAGGCCGGGGTGGCACCCGAAGACGTTGACGTCGTGCAATTGCAGGACACTGACGCGGGCGCCGAGATCATTCACATGGCCGAATGTGGCTTCTGCGCCGACGGCGACCAGGAGAAGCTGCTGGCCGACGGCGCCACCGAGATCGGCGGATCACTGCCGGTCAATACCGACGGCGGCCTGATCGCCAACGGCGAGCCGATCGGCGCCTCGGGTCTGCGTCAGATCCACGAGCTGGTGCGCCAGTTGCGCGGCGAGGCCGGCGACCGGCAGGTGCCAGGCAACCCACGCGTCGGCTTCGCCCAGCTCTACGGTGCACCCGGCACCGCCGGCGCCACCGTCTTGACCCGCTGAGTTTCTAGGAACCGCCATCATGACTGAATATTCCGCTGAACAGTTCAGGGACGCACCGATTTTCGATGCCGACCAGCACATGTACGAAACCGGTGATGCGCTGACGAAGTTCCTGCCCGAGCAGTACAGCCGCGCGGTGCAATACGCCCAGTTCGGCAGGCAAACCCGGGTGGTGATCAACAACCGCGTCACCGACTTCATCCCGAACCCGACGTTCGAGCGCGTAGCCGCCCCCGGCGCACACGAGAAGTTCTTCGCCGGCGAGAACACCGAGGGGCTGACCCTGCGTGAGATGCAGGGCAAAGCCATCGACGCTCCCGCAGCCACCCGCAACCCCGAGGACCGTGTCGCCGAACTCGACCGGCAGGGCGTGACCGAGGCGCTCAACTACCCCACCCTCGGCAGCCTCGTCGAGCACTCCAGCGCCGACGACCCGGCACTCACCCTGGCGATCGTGCACGCCCTCAACGAGTGGATCCTCGAACACTGGGGCTTCAACCATGCCGACCGGGTGTTCTCCACGCCGATCATCAATCTGTCCGAAGTCGATGCGGCACAACGGGAACTGGAGTGGATCCTCGATCACGGCGGCAAGGTCGCGTTGATCAAACCCGGCCCGGTCAACGGCCTGCACGGCTGGCGCTCGCCCGCACTGCCGGAATTCGACCCGTTCTGGCGTGACGTCGAGGCCGCCGGTCTGCCCATCGTCCTGCACGCCAGCTATCCCCCGCTCGATGACTACGTCAACAAGTGGGAACCGCCACACACCCAGAACTTCATGGCGCAGAGCGCATTCCGCTGGATGGTGTTGGGCCACCGCGAGATCGCCGACATGCTGACCGCCCTGATCTGCCACGGCACCCTGACACGGTTCCCGAAGCTACGCATCGCCAGCGTCGAGAACGGCAGCAGCTGGATCTTCCCGCTGTTCCACGATTTCGCCGACCTGTACAAGAAGATGCCGCAGAACTTCCCCGAGCATCCGCACGACGTGTTCCGACGCAACATCTGGGTCAGCCCGTTCTGGGAGGGCTGTGTGTCCGACGTCGTGGAGACGGTCGGTTGGGACAAGGTGCTGTTCGGCTCGGACTACCCACATCCCGAAGGGCTGGCCGAACCGAAAGGTTTCTGGAAGTACGCCGAGGGCATGGATATCCGCCGCACGTACGACTTCATGGGCGACAACGCGCGGCGGTTCATGGGCCTGCCGCTCGCCAACCCCGATCCGGATGCGGTTCGGCCCCCGGCATTGACCGGCGCTTAGCCGAATTTGCCGGGAGATTGCCCCGGCAACAATGCGTCGCCACGAACATTGTTCGGACCCAAAACTGGGCGCACACTCTTTGTATTCAATACAGGTGATTCACAGGCGCCCCAGGCGCGTTCGGTCGCGGGCGTCCGGCCTATGGGGGTGCGGCAATGCCGAACATGACAACGATCACATCAAGCCCGACAAGAACATTCGTGAGGCGAATAGCATCCTATGCAACAGTTTTCGCCGCTGCCGCGATGTTCGTCATCGTGGCACCGAGCGGAATTTCGCAGGCCGAGCCTGGTGTCTGGGACATCGAGGACTTCGACTCCTGCACCGACATCCTCAACGACGGTCTCGACGAATCTCTGCAGGAGAAGATCGACGACACGAAAGGTTGCTGCCGGCACAGCGGCGGGGTGTGGAACGAAGGCCAGCAGAAATGCCAGGCCCCGCCGGCCGAAGCCGGCGGGGCAGGCCGGGTGCCACCAGGCCTCGTGCCCCGCGGCGATCTTCAGGTAGCGCCGCCAGCTCCGCCGCCACCCCTGGTGCCCGTACAGCCTGGCCTGGCGCCGGCCGGCTGAGTGGTCCGGCCCCTCGGCGACCCCGCTACGACGCTTTCGCCTTGGGCGCCGAGTAGTTCGGCTTGCCCAGGCCGAGCACGTGCTGGGCGATCATGTTGCGGAACACCTCGAGGGTGCCGCCGTAGATGCCCACCAGCGGCGCGAAACGGTACACATACTCGCTGCGGTCATCGGCTCCCCCGTCGGCCCCGATCGGCAGTGCGGCAACTGATCCGGCGATGTCCATGAGATCCGGTGCGATATCGCGCATCGTCTGTGCCAGCGCCACCCGACCGAAAATGCTCGGCGAGGACAGCGATGCCTCCAGCCGAGCCACGCTGCGCCCCAGGCGATATGCGACCGATCCATCGTCGACGGCAGCGCGACCGCTGGCATCCGGGGTGCCGACCAGCGCGGCGACATTGTCGGCAGCCTCGGCCATGAAACCGGCCTGGTGCATCATGATCGCCACATCGGCCAGACCGTCGTCGGCAGCCGCGACCGCCCCGTGCTCGGCGTCGAGCGGTTCACGCACCACGGTCCAGCCACCGTTGACATCCCCGAGCCGATACTTGTCGTCGACGCGCACGTCGGAGTAGTAGACGATGTTGGTGCGGTCGCCGTCGACAGTCCGGATGCCCTGGATCTCGATGCCCTCGGCGTCCAGTGGTACCAGAAACATGGTCAGGCTCTTGTGTTTCGGCGCGTCCGGATCGGTGTTGGTGATCAGGAAGACGTACTGGCAGTTGTGTGCGCCGGTAGTGAACATCTTGGAGCCGTTGACCACCCATTGATCGCCGTCGCGCACCGCCCGCGTCTTGCACGTCGCGACGTCTGACCCGCCCTCAGGTTCGGTGTACCCCAGGCACAACCGCACGGTGCCGTCGAACACCCCGCGCAGCACATCGTCACGGATCTCCGGAGAGGCGAACTTCGCGACGGAGCGAGCCACCATCGAGGTGGTCCCCCAGGTCACCCAGGGCACCTCGGCGCGACGCTTCTCCAGCTCCCAGATCCGACGACGGACCCGGGAGAAGCCGCCGTCGGCCTCGGTCTTCCATTCCTTCTCCAGGTACCCGGCGGCCCCCAGGGCCAGGTGCGCACCCTCGTCGAAGTTGTCACCGGTTTCGCGGTCACGCCGGATGACGTCCTCGGTCACCACACCCGCCAGGAATTCGCGCACCTCGGTGCGGAACGCCTCGTCCTCCGCGGACAGTTCGACTGTTGAGAAATCCACGCTTGATCCCCTAAACCTTTGCCGCTTGCCGGCTCTCGCGAGCCGCAACGATCTGAGCAATGTGTACTGCGGTGGCACCCGGATCGCCGCCGGCCAGCGCCCACCCACGGGCCCGCACCAGGTATGCGGTGGCCGCTGCCTCCGCGGACACCCCTAGTCCACCCTGAACGTGTACCGCCATGGTGGCGGCCTTGGCGGCCTCCTCGGCCATGAACACGAATGCCGACGGCGCAAGTTCCGCCCGCTCGTCCGGCTCGTTGTCGAGGAACCATGCCGCCCGACGGGCCAGACCCCGCCCGCTCTGAACCGTGATCGCGATGTTGGCCAACGGGTGTGAAATACCCTGCAGCGTCCCGATCGGCACACCGAGGGTGTACCGGGACTTGGCGAACTCGGCGGCGATCGTCATGGTCTCCTCGACCAGACCTACCAGCGCCGCTGCGGTCAGCAGACGCCATTCATCCAATGCCCGTTGATATTCCGCCAGGGTATCGGCACCGCCGGCCAGCACAACGCGGGTATCTGCGGCGGCCGGGTCCACCCACGCCATCGGGAGCTTGCCGATGTTGTCGACCCGGGCCGGGCGCGAGGAGAAGCTCAACTGCACGATATCGTCGCCGTCGCGGACGACGATGTGGTCGGCGATCGACGCAGTCGGGATGAGCCGCGGCCCGGTAGGTGCGACCTGCGCAGGATCGAGCCCGACGATCTGGGTGCCCTGCACGATCTCCGACGAATCCAACGCTTCGAGCCGGGCCAGCAGGCGCGCCGCCACCACATGGTCGATCCACGGCACGGGAGCCAGCGACCGCCCGAGTTCCTCGGCCACCAGGGTCAGGTCCACCAGGGTCGCTCCGTCACCCCCGACGGACTCCGGCAGAGCCATGGTGGTGGCGCCCATGGCGCACAACCGCTCCCACAGACTCTTGTCGAAGCCCGACGGTTCGGCCGCACGCACGGTCTCGATATCGGAGTGCGTCTTGAAGAACTGCCGGTACGCGGTCTGCAGGTCGACGTGGTCCTCGCTGAGGCTGTAGTCCAGCCTGCGAAGTTCGTAGCGGTCCATCAGCTCTCCTGATTCTCGCCGAAGAAGAACTCCGCGGCATTGTTGTAGAGGTAGTTGTCCAGCACATCGGCCGGCAGGTCCAGCGCCAGCGCCTCGGGGACCACGCGTTGCATGCGCAACACGGGGAAATCCGAGGCGAAGATGACCTTGCCCTTCCCTCGGGTCCGCATGAAGTGCAGCAACGACTCCGGCAGCCGCTTGGGCGACCAGGCCGACGTCATGAGCCGCAAGTTCTGGTACTTGATCAGCATGCGGATTGCGATGTCCCACCACGGATCTGCTCCATGGATCATGCACAGCTTCAATTCCGGGAACCGGACACACACGCGGTCGAGGTGGATCGGATTCTGAACTTCGCCAGGGATCGGCGGACCGGGCAGGCCGGTGTTGACGCACAACGGCAATTCGAGTTCGGCACACCTGGTGTACAGCGGGTAGTACACCGCGTCGCTCGGTGGGTACTGCCCATCTCCCCAGAAGCTCGGCCCGACAACGGTATAGGCCACCGGCAGGTCCGCCGCGACGGCGGCAAGTTCACGCAACGACGGGATGGGCCGCAGCAGGTTCACGCCACCCATCGCCAGTGCGAACCGGTCGGGCTGAGCCTCCACGAACTTCCGCGCTGTCACCGATGGCTTGGCCAGCGAATCCATCAGGATGGCCTTCTGCACCCCGTGGGTGTCCATCTCGTCGAGCATCTCCGACAGGTCGACGGGGTCGTACATCGACTGCGGGCCCTTGAAGTAATCGTCGCGCACCTTTTTCATGAAGGTGGGCTGGTTCTCGGTCTCGCCGAAATGCACGTTGGCCAGACAGTCGATCACTCGATTCTCACTGCGTGTCATGCGCTTGTCTCCGCCTGTTCCGAGGCCAGGCTCTTGGCCCAGCGATAGTCGGCCTTACCGTTGCCGAGTCTTCGGACCTCCTCGACGAACAGCACATCCTTGGGCAGTTTGAAGCGGGCCAGCCGGGTCGCACAGTGTTCCCGCAGGGCGGTCGCATCTACACCCCCGCGGATCGACACCACTGCGATGACTTCTTCGCCCCACCGCTCGCTGGGGCGGCCCACCGCCAGCGCGTCGATGACCTGCGGGTGTGCGCGCAGCACTTCTTCGATCTCCTCGACGAACACCTTCTCGCCACCGGTGTTGACCACCAACGAATCCCGGCCGAACAAGCGCAGGGTGCCGTCGGACTCCAACGAGGCGCGGTCACCCGAGACCACCACCCGCTCACCGGCCACCTCGGGGAAGGTCTTCACCGTCGCCGCCTCGTCGTTGAAATAGCCGAGCGGGATCCGGCCGTTGCGCGCCGCCCAGCCCACCTCCGCGTCACCGGGGTCCAGCAAGCGGGAGTAGTCGTCTGCCAGCACCAGACCGCCGGCCCGCAGCTGGAAGGTTTCGGCAGTCGTCGTTTCCCGCTGCGTGTGACCGAACCCCATGTTGCCGGTTTCCGAGGAACCGAATCCGTTGATGACGGTGATCTGCGGGATGTGTTCCAGCAGTGCGCGTTGATGTTTCGGATTGGTGGCCGCGCCGCCCGTACCGATCGCGAACATCGATGACAAGTCGTACGAATGCCGGCCCAATTCCTCGACGATCGGCCCGGCGTAGGCGTCCCCGACCATCGTCATCAGCCCGATCTTCTCCCGTTGCGCGGTTTCGAGCACCGTGCGCGGGTCGAACCGAGACTTGGTGTCGTGCAACACCACAGTCAGACCGGACAGCAGCCCGGAGAACGCTGTCCACATCCCGGCGGCATGCATCAACGGCGATACCGCAAACCAGGGCGCACCCCCGTTGGCCACCTTGTCGTGGATCTCGCTCACCTGATCGTGGTCGGCGCCGTTCATCGACGACACGTAGATGTCGCCCTGGCGCCACATGACACCCTTGGGACGCCCGGTCGTACCACCCGTGCAGACCATCAGCACGTCATCAGGGGACGGGGTGACGCGTTGGTCGGTATCTCCCTGGGCCAGCGCATCTTCCAGGGTCACCGAACCCGGCAGCTCGGCACCCTCGCCGTCGTCGATCGAGATGAGCAATTCGGCCTGCAGCGCTTCATCCCCCAATACAGAAGCGAACCTCGCACCCAGGGAGCGGTGGTAGATCACCGCACGGGGCTTGAGGTAGGCCAGCAGGTCGGCCACCTCGCCGGGTGAGTAGTAGTAGTTGACGTTCACCGGGACCGTGCGCGCCTTGAGACAGCCGATCACCATCTCGGGGTACAGGTCGTTGTGCATGACGAGGGCGACCACGTCCTGACCGCATTCCCAGCGGTTCAGTTCCCGACGTTCCCGATGCGCACCCAACCCGCGCGACGCCAGGAAGTTCGCCAGCCGGCGGGTCAGATCAGATCCTTGCGCGAAGGTGGTGCGGCGACCGCCGCACACCGTCATCTCCCGGTCGGGTACCGCCTCGGCGATCGCGTCGACCACGGCGCCGATGGTCCATTCGCCCATCTCGGCGGCTACGCCGATACCAGGCCGGCGACCCCGGGCGCGGTGCGCGCCGGATCACCGAGGAGTTCGAGTGCATTGTCGCGCATGACTTTCCGGGTGTCCTCGAGGCTGAACTCGGGAAACTGTGGGATGTCCGCGGTGAAGGTGGTCGGGTCGGCCAGGCCCTCTCCGTGCGGCCAGTCCGAGCCGAACAGGATCTTGTCGACGCCGATGGTGTCGGCGAGCAGCTTCACGTCGTCCTCGTAGTACGGCGCGATCCACACGTTGTTGCGCAGCTGCTCGATCGGATCCTCTTTGAAGTGGTACGGCGCGTTGTTGGCCGCCTTCTTCAGCCGCTTGATCAACCGGTAGACGAAGTAGGAGCCGTTCTCGATGCTGACGACCTTGAGCTTGGGATGCCGGGTGAACACCTGGTGCACGATCATCGAGGCCATGGTGTCGTGGATGGCGCGGTCGTCCATGATCACCATGTCGAGCGGATCGCGCTTGCCGAACCCCTTGAATACGCCGCTGCCGCCCCACAACGCCGGCACCGCCATGTACCCGGAATCCGACAGATGGAAGACCACGCCGACACCCGCCTCGGCCAGCCGGGCCCACACCGGGTCATGGCTCGGGTCACCCAGCGACCGCGGCCTGACCTCGCCCGGCACCGGGGCCGGCCGCACACACACCAGCTTGGCGCCGCGGCCGATCACGAACTCGACTTCTTCGACCGCCTTGACCGGATCGGCCAGCGAGATGATCGGTGCGGACACAAAACGCCCGTCGGGTCGGTCGAAGCCCCAGTCCTCGTCCAGCCACAGGTTGAAGGCGTGTACCGAGGCCATGGTGGCGTCGATGTCGTGCTTGAGCCCCTCCTCCACTCCGCAGGCGAAAGTCGGCAGCATGAACACGGTTTCGAGGCGTTGGCGGTCCAGCACCTTCACCCGCGCGTCGCGGTTCTGGTACTCGGGGTGATCGGCCAGGCGGTCGACCTTCATCAGGGAAGCCGGGTCCACCCCTTCGGGGATCTCACCGCGGAACAGCAAGTCCAGGCAGCCCGGTTCGATGATCGGGTCGAACGTCGGGTTGGGGATGAAGTGATTGACCGTTCCGCCGAACATCGCCAGGGTCCGCTTGCCGTCCTGCACCATCTGGACACCGCGGCTCTTGAATTCCTTGGGCAGGTGCCGGGTGAAGGCGTCCACCGGTTCGTAGTAATGGTTGTCGACATCGACGGCCAGGTACGGAAGCCGTTCGGGAGCTTCGGTCATGTCATCAACCTTCTTTCAGGGGCGGGAAATTCGGCGGCCGTTTCTCGAAGAACGCGGTGATGCCCTCGATCAGGTCGGGCCGCACCATGGATTCGTGCATCAGGGTCTCGGCGCGGGCACTCACGTCACGCACATCGTCGTGAGCATCGCCGTACAGCTGGCGCTTGATGACGGCCATCGAGGCCGGTGAGCAGTTGCGGGCCAGATCTTCGGCATATTCGAGCGCCCGGCTCAGCAGATCTTCCGGCGCCACAACCTCTTTCACGAGCCCCAGCTGCGCGGCCTCCTCCGCGAGGAAGGTTCGGCCGCTCAGTAGCAGATCCGCCGCGGCGCCCCACCCGGCCAGTCTCGGAAGGATCCAGGTGATGCCGTACTCCCCGATCAGCCCACGGCGCGGGAAGGCGGTCGCGAATTTCGCACCGGCAGAAGCGAACCGGACATCGCACATCAGCGCATGCGTGAGCCCGATGCCGACACATGCCCCGTTTATCGCGGCGATGACCGGCTTGCTCAGCGTCGTGAGGAAATGCGGGTGGCGTTCGCCGACGATCTTGCTGACATCCGTGTCCTCATTGATGCTGGCGCCCAGATCCTGCATCGCGCCCATGTAGGCGCCGGCGCAGAACCCTCGTCCGCTGCCGGTCAGTACGATCGCCCGGACCGCCGGATCGGCTTCGGCGCGATCGAAACTCGCGTAGACGCCGGCCGAGATGTCCGCACCCCAGGAGTTCAGCCGATCGGGACGGTTGAGGGTGATAACCGCGACCCCGCCGTCGGTGACCTCGTAGAGGACCGCGTCGGTTCCCACACTGTCAGCGACCGTCACGCGCCGATACCTCCCGATGCCACACCAGCCGTTCAGACATACATACTGTATACCTATCGGTAGTGCATTCCGCAAGCCCGGCGCCGACCCTGCGACCTGCGCAAAGGCGGGTCAGGTGTCGATCAAACCGAGCTTGCGATAAGCGGTCTCGATCTGCGTCTTCGCCAGCTCGGGAAGAACAACCTGCGGCGGACGTGAATGCGGGTAGTCCCCGACTGGCAATCCCAACACCGAGGCCGCATATTTGAACGCGCCCGCCCAGTGGGTGAAGTAGTCGGCCCGGCCCGGATAGCAGGTGAACCAGGACCCCATGTCCAAACTGAACTGGTCCAACCCCGACTCCCGGGCGAAATCCATCGCCTCGATGAGTCGGTCGGCATAGACCAGGTCCCAGTACTCGGTGAAGATGCGGCGTTGCGGCGTTTCGTAGAGATAGCCGGCCGTACCCAACTGGGCGGGGCACACGATGCCCTCGCGCAGCCACCCGGCCCGGTACACCGTGGTGTCGCACTCCCAGACCGCCAGATGCGGCGCCAACTCGTGCAGCCGACGGCTCGCCGCGGGCCGGAAGGCGCCCTCCTTGGTGGCGCACACCGCCGGGATCGCCTCGGCGATCCTGGCGCTTTCCTCCGGGGTCAGCACATAGCCCGACGACGGTGAGTTGAACATCCCCAGGGCGATATCGGTGCGATCGGCGATGTAGGAGAAGAACCGCAGAACACCTTCTCCCCCATGGGCTTCCATCATGGGTGTCTGGATGTAGACAATGTCGGCACCTGCCTGCTGGGCGTGCCGCGTCAGCTCCAGACAGTCCTTGGCCGACGTGGCGGCGGTGCAGGCCTGCACGACGACATTCGGGTTGGCCCGGCGCCCCACCTCGATCGCCACTTCGAGCAGCTGCTTGCGCTCGGCGAGGGTCAAGGCCCAGAACTCGGCCAGACCGCTGGTGCACCACAACATCTGGTGACCGAGGTCGGCGACGCAGTAGCGCACCAGGTGCCGGTAGACCTCCCAGTCGATGTCGTCGCCATCGGTTCCGCAGAACGGGGTGTAGAGCGAGTCACCGATTCCGCGCAGTGCTGAGCGAGCCCAGTCCCGCGCTTCGGCTGCCGTTGCCATACCGCCCCCTAGATGAAGTCCGATCCGCCGTCCACGTTGACGTTGGCCCCGGTCATGTACGAGTTCCGCTTGGACGCCAAAAATGCTGCGACGGGTCCGATTTCACCAGGGAGCCCGGCCCGCGGCAGGTGGGCGGGATGTCCGAAATGCTCATCGATGGCCGCCATCAACGCGTACGGATCGTCGCCGTCGACGCCCACCGTGTCGGCCCAGCCTCGCAGCGCTTCCGACGAGATGCTGCCCGGCGAGACCACGTTGACCATGATCTCGTCCTTGGCCAACGACAGCGACAGGTTCTTGGACACGCTGTTCACGGCCGCCTTGGCCGCCGTGTAGGCCGGCAACCGGGTGCTCTGCCGCTGGACGGAATGGGCCGAGAAGTTGACGATGCGCGCCCATTCCGCGCTGCGCAGCAACGGCAGGGCTGCCCGCACGCAGCGCACCATGCCCATCAGGCCGGCGTCGAACGCCTCCTGCCACTGCTCGTCCGTCAGCTCCTCGAAGTTGCCCGCGGCCCCCGGTCCGACGGTGTTGATCAACGCGTTGAGCTCACCCCAGCGGTCGCCCACCTCGGCGAAGGCCCGCTCGACCTGAGTGCTGTCGGAGGTGTCGGCGACGATCGCCACCGCCTCAGGAGATCCCAACCGCGCCAGCTCCGTTGCTGCCGCGTCGAGTACGTCCCGGGAACGCCCGACGATCGCGATCCGGGCGCCGTCCTCGGCCAGGCACTGTGCCGTCGCGAAGCCCATCCCGCGGCCACCACCGACGACGACGGTGGCCGCACCTGCGAATCCGAGATCCATCGGATCGTCAGGAACCGGTCCAGTTCGGAGCGCGCTTCTCCGCGAATGCCGTCGCCCCTTCGATGGCGTCCTTGGACGTGAAGACCGGAGTGATCAATTCGCCCTGGTTCTTCCACATGTCCGCTTCGGACCACTCGGCGGATTTGACGATGATTTCCTTGGTCACCGCGACCGCCAGCGGACCGTTGGCGGTGATCCGCTCGGCCAACTCGATGGCGCCGTCCAGGGCTTCACCGGGTTCGGTGAGCTTGTTGACGAAGCCCCACGCCGACGCCTCCTCGGCGGTGAAATTGTCACCGGTGAGCGCCAACTCGAGAGCCTTCTGGTACGGAATGCGCTTGGGCAGCCGCAGCAGGCCACCACCGGCGGCCACCAGTCCACGCTTGACCTCGGGGATACCGAACTTGGCCGCGCGCGAGGCCACGATCAGATCCGTGGCCAGGACGATCTCGGTCCCACCGGCCAGCGCGTAGCCCTCGACCGCGGCGATCAGCGGCTTGCGCGGCGGCTGCTCGGTGAACCCGATCCCGCGGCCGGGAACGTGCGGAAGCTCGCCGGTCGCGAATGCCTTGAGATCCATACCGGCGCAGAAGTTGCCCCCGGCGCCGGTGATGATGCCCACCGACAGTTCAGGAGTGCCGTCCAGTTCGTCCACGGCGTCGGCCAGCCCTTGGGCCACCGCAAGGTTGAACGCGTTGCGCGCCTCCGGACGATTGATCGTGATGATGAGGGTTCGACCCCTACGCTCCCGCAGAACTACTTCCGACACCAACTGCCCCTTCGCTCGCGGTCCAATAACCCGGAAAAGCCTACTATAGGGATTACAGTACAAAGCTGGAACCCCGCCCACCGCCCCCGAGCGACGCCTCGGCGCAACTGGTGGACAGCAGCAATGGAGAGGCTACCGGTAAGGTTGACGGCGACAAGACCCCGCGACACGCGCACATAGGCGCAGTTCAGGTGGCGGCCGGCGGTAAATTCACCTGCAATTGATCCGCGGCACAGGGACGGCTTGAGCAGAATCGATTTCGATGGAGGTGCCCGCAGTGGCAAAGCAACCGACCGCTGAGAAACGTCAACGGCGCGAACGCGGGTCCATCAATCCCGACGACATCATCAAGGGCGCATTCCAACTCGCCGAGCAGGTGTCGATCGACAACCTCAGCATGCCGCTACTGGGCAAACATCTGGGCGTCGGCGTCACGAGCATTTACTGGTACTTCCGCAAGAAGGACGACCTACTCAACGCGATGACCGACCGCGCACTCCGCGAGTTCGTGGTCGCCACCCCTTACGTCGAAGCCAAGGATTGGCGCGAGTCGTTGGCCAACCATGCCAGGACCATGCGAAAAGCCTTCATGGGTAACCCGATTCTGTGTGATCTCATTCTCATTCGCTCGGCCCTGAGCCCGCGGGCCGCGCGCCTGGGCGTGCAGGAGATGGAGACCGCCATCTCCGGCCTGGTCGAGGCCGGGCTACCGGTCGAAGATGCCTTCGACACGTATTCAGCCGTCTCGGTGCACGTCCGCGGCTCGGTTGTGCTGCACCGCCTGTACGAGAAGAACCGGGCCAACGACAACGCACCCGGCGATTACGAAGAGACCATGGTCATCGATCCGGAAGTGACCCCGCTGCTGGCAAAGGTCACCAGCGAGGGGCATCGCATCGGGGCGGCCGACGAGAAGAACTTCGAGTACGGCCTGGAGTGCATCCTCGACCACGCGGCCGCACGGATCGCAAAAGCTCCGGCGACCAAGACGAAGCGCAAGTAGGCGCAACGTCCACCTGACCCGAAGTCGCGCCCCCGGGCCGCTTCGGTCACTCCCGCGAAAGCGCACCAACCCGGATTCCCGTTCGCAGCCGGTCGATTTCGCGTACCCACCACTTCCCCGGTGAGCGACGCCCAGCTCGCCTGACGGTCACGCCATCCCCGATTGTTACATTGACAAATGTAACAGTCTGTGGTGACGTAAAGCCCGTGACCGCAGTTGCCCCACCCGACCTGCCGGCTGTGCCCAGCGAGCGTTCCCCGCGAGCCGTCGTCGCGGCCGCCGCCACCAGATGGACGTTGGGCTGTCTCACCGGCGCCATCCCGATGAATCGCCCGGGGGTGTGGTTTTCCCGCGGACTCATCGCCACGATCATGGCGACGTTGGGATCGATGCCCGACGGCACCAGGATCGTCCCCGTCCGCCGGCCCGGAGTCCGCGGTGAATGGGTGCTCGGGCCGGGCGTGGAGTTCGGCACGCGCGCCGGGTATTACATCCATGGCAGCGCATACGTGATCTGTTCGGCGCGGACGCACCGCAAGCTGGTGGCGCAGTTGTCCGAAGCCACCGGCATACCGTTCTTCTCGGTCGACTACCGATTGGCGCCCGAACACCGATTCCCGGCCGCGGCCGAAGACGTGGAGGCCGGTTACCGCTGGCTTCTTGCCGAAGGCTACGAACCGTCGGACATCGTGATCGGCGCAGACTCCGCAGGTGGCCACCTGACGTGCGACCTGCTGCTCCAACATGCCGACGAACCCGGGTTCCAGCCCGCCGGGGTCGTGCTGTTCTCCCCGCTGATCGACCTCACCATGGACCTCGCGCTGCAGCAGGAACAGGTGCGCCGCGATCCGGCCATGTCGGCAACGGCCGCGCGGCAGTTGGTCGGGCTGTACACCACGGCACAGGACCCGGACCAGCCGCGACTGCTCCTCGATTTCGAGAAGGCAGATCGCCTGCCGCCCATGCTGGTTCAGGCGGGCGAGTTCGAGATGCTCAGCGCGGACGCCCGCTACCTGGACGCAGAGGTCAACCGGGCCGGAGGGACGAGCACTCTCGAAATCTGGCCCGCCATGGTGCACGTTTTCCAGGCCCTGCCTCGGCTGGCGCCGGAAGCGGCGGTGGCGCTGCGGCGGGCGGCGGGGTTCATCTCCTCCGCGCTGGCCGACGACCGATCCGATACTCAAGTGGAGGTGTGCTGATGTTCGGAATCGACATGCTGCTCAATGCTTTTCGCGGCGATAGGCGTTGCACCAACGCGAAGGCGGTGGTAACCGGTGCCGGGAGCGGCATCGGGCGGTCGTTCGCCCTTGAGCTCGCCCGGAGGGGTGGCGAGGTCATCTGTGCCGATATCGATCCGGGCCGCGCCGACGAGACGGTGGAACTGATCGACAAACTGCCCACCGGGAAGGGGCACGCCGTGGTCTGCGACGTGTCAGATCGCAGCGCGATCGAGCAGTTGGCCAAGCAGGCCAACGACATCTTCGGCGGCCCACCGACTCTGGTGATCAACAACGCCGGCGTGGGCGTCGGGGGCAAACCCGTCGGCGCCATCGGATTCGACGACTGGGACTGGGCGCTCGGGATCAATCTGTGGGGTGTCGTGTACGGGTGTGAGGTCTTCACACCGATCCTGCGCGAGGCCGGCCGAGGCGGGATCATCAATGTGGCCTCCGCCGCGGGATTCGCCGCCGCACCGTCGATGGCCCCCTACAACGTCTCCAAGGCGGGCGTGATGTCGCTGTCGGAGACGCTCGCCGCTGAGCTCGCCGGCGCCGGTGTCGCGGTGACGGTGCTGTGTCCCACCTTCGTGAAAACCAATGTCTTCCAGGACGGGCGCATCACCCCGGGCTCGATGAACCTCAGCCAGCAGCTGGCCCGGTGGACCGGGCTGTCCCCGGACAACGTCGCGGCGCGCACCTTGGATGCGCACGACAGCGGCCGGCTGTACGTGGTGCCCCAGATCGATGCCACCGTCATCTGGCACCTCAAGCGGCACTTCCCCGGCCTCTATGTCCGGGGAGCCGGACTGCTGGGCCGGGTTCTTCCCAAGGACTGACGCCTTCCCGACAACTGAACCCCGCTTTCCCGAAAGGAAGCATCATGGCAATGGATCTCGACAACATGCTGCAGATGATCAAAGACCGGCAGTGGGCCCTGATCGACATCGACTGGGACGCACCGGGAGCCGATCTGATCGAACCCGAACTGCACGCCAAGCTCAAACCTTTCATGACCGACCTGATGTGGATCGAGAACGTCGGCGCCCGGGGTTTTGCCGCGCTGGCGAGGAAGGCACCGAATCCGACTCTGAAGAGCATCTACGAGCATTTCCACGCCGAAGAACAGAAGCACGCCAACGCCGAGCTCGCACTGATGCGCAGATGGGGCATGCTCGAAGACGACGAGATCCCGCCACCGAACGTCAACGTCCAGCTGGTCATCAACTGGCTCGACAAGTATTCCGACGGGATGGGTCTCACCTTCCTGGGCACCGTCATCCCCATGCTCGAAGTGGCGCTGGACGGGGCACTGATCAAGTTCATCACCGATGAGGTCAAAGATCCGGTGGCACAGGAGGTTTTCAAGCGGATCAACTCCGACGAGTCCCGCCACCTGGCCGTCGACTTCGAGGTGATGGACATCCTGGGACATGCCGACATCCGCAAGCTGCTCATCGAACTGGTGGGCGGCTGGATCAAACCCACCTTCCTGGTCGGCGTGCTCAGCTATTTCCCGCTGCTGAACAAGATGCGCGACAACATCGTTGAGATGGGTGTCAACGAGGACCGGCTGTACCAGGCGATGCGTAGGTTCCAAAGTGTGGGTGAGCGAAGCGAATTCGCCCGTCGATTGCCGATGTACCGGATCATCTCGTGGCAGAGCCGCAAGGTGATCGACCGGACCTCCAAATACCACTGGCTGGCCGATTCACTGGTCAAGATCACCGGCGTGATTCCGATGTCGATGGTCCAGAACACTCCGACCTGGTCGCAGGAACTGACCTACGAACCCGTCGCCTAAGAGAATCGATCGACGACATGACTTCTTCTTCCACGTCTGTTGCCATCATCGGCGCCGGATTCGCCGGCATCGGCGCGGCCATCCGGCTCAAGGCCGAGGGCGTCACCGACTTCGTGATATTCGAGCGCGGTTCACGGGTCGGCGGAACCTGGCGCGACAATACGTATCCCGGTGCGGCCTGCGACATTCCGTCCCGTCTGTACTCGTACAGTTTTGCGACCAACCCGGACTGGTCACACACGTATTCGGGCAGTGCCGAGATCCTCGAGTACATCGACGGCATGGTCGAGTCGTCCGGTATCGCCCCGGCGATCCGGTTCGGCCACACCGTCGTCGGCGTCTCCTACGACGCAGAGACCGGCGAGTGGACCGTGGACCTCGAAGGCCGGGAACCGGTACGGGCCCGGAACGTCATCGTCGCCGCCGGTCCGCTGTCCAACGCCAGCTTCCCGAACCTCCCCGGGATCGACACCTACGAGGGCCACAAGATCCACAGTGCCCGGTGGGACCACGACTACGATTTCACCGACAAACGGGTCGCGGTCATCGGGACCGGCGCCAGCGGGGTGCAGATCGTGCCCGAACTGGTGAAGACGGCGAAGTCGGTCAAGGTCTTTCAGCGCACCCCGGGGTGGGTGCTGCCGCGGATCAACACCCCGACCAGTGGCCGGCTCAAGCGCCTCTACCGCAACCTCCCGCTGACCCAGAGCCTCATGAGAAGCGCGTGGTACTGGGGACACGAGTCGGTCGCCCTCGGCGTGGTCTGGGACACCCCGTTCACCCGGCTCGTCGAGGCGGTCAGCAGCGCCAATCTCCGTCTGCAGGTGAAGGATCCGTGGTTGCGGCGACAGCTCACTCCGGATTTCTCCGCCGGCTGCAAGCGGCTCCTGATGACCAGCGAGTACTACCCCGCCCTGCAGGCCGACAATTGCAAGCTGGTGACCTGGCCCATCGCACGGCTGTCCCCCAATGGAATACGCACCGTCGAGGGTATCGAGCACCAATTCGACTGCATCGTGTTCGCCACCGGGTTCGACGTCTGCAAGACCGGCACCCCGTTCCCGATCACCGGCGTCGAAGGCCGTGAGCTGGCCGCCGAGTGGAGTCGCGGCGCCTACGCGTACCGCAGCGTTGCGGTATCGGGCTATCCGAACCTGTACTTCACGTTCGGCCCGAACTCCGGGCCGGGACACAGTTCGGCACTGGTGTACATGGAGGCTCAGATCAACTACATCGTCGAGGCGATCTCCACGCTTCTGCGGTACGACTGGAAGTCGCTGGACGTCCGCCCGGAGGTCCAGGACCGGTACAACGAGGACATCCAACGCCGCCTGGGCTCCACCACGTGGAACTCCGGTTGCCAGAGCTGGTACCTGACCGAGGACGGTTTCAACGCGACCATGTATCCGGGGTTCGCGACCCAATACGTGAATCAACTCAAAGCCCTCAACCTGCACGACTACAAGATCACCGCGGGTCGCGACAACGTGACCGCTCTGGCGCAGGTCAGTGGCAGTCCCCTGGCCACCCGATAGGATTCCGTGGTGACCGAGTACCGGATTGACGACCTCGCTCGGGAGGCGGGGACAACAACCCGGAACGTACGCGTCTACCAGGACAACGGGCTCCTGCCCCGGCCCCAGCGTCGGGGCAGGGTGGCGATCTACACCGATCGACACCTGCGCCAACTGCGCGCCATCACCCGGTTGCTCGGTGAGGGCTTCACGCTCAAGCACATCATGAAATTCCTGACCGGGTTGCAGCCCGGACAGGACCTCGTCGATGTCCTGGATCTGTCCGACCTTGAGGAACTGGTCACTGCGCCGTGGTCACGCCCCAAGCCACGCACAATGTCCCTCGACGAGCTGGAAGAACGGTTCGGCGACCTGGACGCGTCGATGCTGCGCCGGCTGACCACCCACGGCCTGATCGAGCCGACTGCCGACGAGAACATCTACTCGGTCAGCGATGTACGCCTCATCGATGACTTCGCCTCACTCGTCTCCCGCGGAATGCCGCTCGAGATACTTCTGAAAACGAGTACCGCGGTCGACAAGTTGCTCGACGCCGCCGCTCGTGAGATGACCCACGGCGGGCATACGGAGGTCGTCCGCCAGCGGGGGCCGGGGTGGGTCCCCACCAATGATGCCGAACTCGCCTGGGCCGCCGACCTCGTGGACACCATGCGCAGGGCGGCGCGACGGCTCGCGCACGCGAGCCTGGACCGCGCGTTCGACGAAGCTGTCCGTGCCGAGCTGCACGAGTATCAGGCAGCGGGCAAGGCCGACGCCGAAGCCGGCCCGAAGGCCGCTGCCGAACGTGAGCCCGATGGGAAAACCACCACCCCGGATGGTCCCCGTCGGGCTCACGTCAAACGAGCTAAACCTCGATGACGACCGCGCCGCCCTGGCCGCCACCGGCGCACATCGCGGCGACGCCGATGCCGCCACCACGGCGCTGCAGTTCGTAGATCAGCGTGGTGACCATGCGCGCACCGGAAGCGGCGATCGGATGTCCGAGGCTGCAACCGCTGCCGGAGAAGTTCACCAACTCCTCGTCGAGGCCGTACTTGCGCACCGCAGCGATCGGCACCGAGGCGAATGCCTCGTTGATCTCCCAGAGGGCCACATCGGAAGGCTTGAGGCCGGCCCGGTCGAGAACCTTGCCGATCACCTCGACGCCGCCCAGGCCGGTGTCGCGAGCGGCGACGCCGACCGCACCCCATGCCCTGACCTTGGCCATCACGTTGAGGTTCTCGGCGGCCGCGTAGTCGTCACCGACCAGAGCGACAGCAGCGGCAGCGTCGTTGGTGCCGCTGCTGTTGCCCGCTGTGATGGAGAATCCTTCGATCTCCGGGTGCAGGACCTTGAGTTCGGCGAGCTTCTCGGCAGTGGTGCCGCGCCGCGGGTGCTCGTCGACGCTGAACTCGATGACGGACCCGTCTGGCTGGGACACCTTCAGCGGCACGATCTCGTCGAGGAACTTGCCGGCGTCGATCGCGGCGATGGCACGCTGGTGCGATCGCGCGGCCCAGGCGTCCATGTCCTCGCGGCTGATCCCGGCGGCCTGCGCGGTGTTCCACCCGACCGTGATCGACATGTCGCGCATCGGCGCGTCCGGAGTCTCGACATGCGTCGGGGTCATCCACGGCTCGATGAACTCGATCTCGGGCCCGAACCCGGGTACCCGCCACTTCATCAGCGGCGACGAGGACAGCGACTGCACACCGCCGGCCACCAGGACCCGCTCCATGCCGGAGCCGATCTGGGCGGATGCGTTACCGATCGCGGTGAGCGACCCCGCGCAGTGCCGGTTGACGGCCTGGCCGGGCACCGACTCCCAGCCCAGTGCGTCGGCGGCGTAGCGCGCGATATCGCCGCCGCCGTAATTGGATTCGGCGAAGATCAGATCGTCGATGACCTCCGGGGCGATCCCGGCGCGACGCACGACCTCGGGCAGGACCGTGGTGATCAGGGTTTCCGGCGGCGTGTTCACCAGCGTGCCCTTGAAGGAGCGGCCGATGGCGGTGCGGGCGGCGCCCACGATGACGGGTTTTGCCATGAGATTCAACCTTTACGATTTTGGGATCTTATGTAAACGTACCAGGCCAGGTTTACTGCGGTTCGGGCACATGGAAATGCTCGTCACGCAGGCGGAAAGCTTCTTTGGTGCCGTGTTGTGCGCGGGTCTTGACGAAGTTGAACTCACCCGGCGAGAACTGCAGGTTGGTGCCGTAGGCGTGGAAGATGTAGCTGGCCACCTCCTCCCCTTGATACGCCTGGCTCTGCTCGACGAGCCGGAACGCCTCCTTGGCGATCACCACCCCGTCGGCGGGCATCTTCGCCGCCTTGGCCGCCCAGTACTGCGCCCGCGCCGTCAACTGGTCGGCGTCACAGGTATCGGTGAAGATGCCGAGGTGCTCGATGGAGCCGGCCTCGACGATGTCCCCGGTGAGCAGCATCCGCCGGGCCAGCACCGGGCCGAGACGGTGGAAGAACATATGCAGGCTGCCCAACGCCGGGCCGAGGAACCTGGTGGCCGGCATCCCGATCCTGGTATCGCGGGCGATCACCGAGATGTCCGTCATCAACGCCATCTCGAACCCGCCGCCCAGGGCGTAGCCACCGATCTCCCCGACGGTGACCTTCGGAAAGCCCATGAAGTTGTGATAGAAGCCAAACGACTTGCGGTCCACCGTGAGTCGGCGACGCTGGCTGGGACGGGATTTCTTCGGATCGGACTCCTCCGCTCCGGCCCTCTGCTCGTCGCGCGAGCGCTCATCGCCATACCAGCCGTAGGCATTGTTCATATCGGCGCCCGTGCTGAATACGCCCTCGGCACCGCGCAGCAGCACGACGGTCAGATCGTCGTCGTCGGCGACGATGTCGAGGTAGCGGGCGATCTCGTCGCGCATCGCCGCGTCATAGGAGTTGCGCTGCTTGGGATTGTTCAGCGTGATGGTGGCGATGCGGTGGTCTGCATCGACCTCGAACAGCACCCGGTCATCTGTCATGCGAAATCAACCTCGCTTCAATGGTTTTGTCGTTGCCGGCGGCCAGCGTCGTGCGCCGCGCGGCGGTCAGATGGTCGGCCGCGAGCTTGGTCGCCCTGGCCGAGTTGCCGTCGGCGATCGCATCCAGCAAGCGCTGGTGATCGCGCAGTGCCGCCCGCATGGTCTTCGCCGACATTCCGGCACCGTCTTCCCCGGTCCACACCGACGATTCGTGCGTCGACCAGATCAGCTCCAGCGAGCCGATCAGCAGAATCATCGGTTCGTTGCCGCATCGGGACACCAGCGCCTCGTGGAACCTTCGGGCGTTCGGCACATACCGCGACGCGTCCTCGAACTGTGCTGCCTGAAGGTCGATCTCGGCCTGCAGGTAGGGCACCACCTCGGTGGCACGGTCCTCGCGGTCCGCGCACATGCCCGCGCAGATCGGTTCCAGGCGCAGCAGGGCCTCGCTCACATCAGCAGGGGTGGCAGCGCGGGTCTGAAGCACCATGCCGATCATGTGGGCGGTGCGGTCGGCCGAGGGCATCTGCACCACGGCACCGCCGACGTTTCCACGACGCACCGAGATCAATCCGTCGGTCTCCAGCAGGTGGATGGCCTCGCGCAACGCGGGCGGGCTGACCCCGAACTCCTGGAACAGGCTCTCCTGGGTGGGCAGGATGTCACCCTCACGCAGGCGCCCGGACAGGATGTCGTCGCGCAGCTTGGACGCCACGATCTCGGCCACCCGAGGTTGGCGTATCCGATGTACCGGCACCTGTCCCTCCCCTGTTCCGCCGACGGCCTTTCCTTGCTAACTTGTACAGGATAGTAATCGCATCATCTACTGTATGGGCAACTGTATGGCTGGGGAAGGCGGATTCAACGTGAGCGACGAGGCCGTATCGACGTCGCGTGACGGCGGCGTCCTACGCATCACACTGGACCGGCCGTCACGGCGTAACTCATTGAGTCACAGCATGATCGACAGCTTGGTCGCCACCCTGTCGGCAGCCGCCTATGACGATTCGCTGCGCGCCGTCGCCATCACCGGCGCCGGAGAGGACTTCTGCGCCGGAGCCGACTGGGTAGCCACCAACAGCACCGGACAACGCCCCCGTACCGGTGACCTGATCCGGCGGATCCCGCACACCGCGCACCGGGTCGTCGAACTGGTGGCCACCATCCAGTTGCCCGTGGTGTGCGCGGTGCGTGGCTGGGCGGTGGGGTTGGGCTGCAACCTGGCACTGGCCGCCGACTTCACCATCGCCGATACCGGGGCGACGTTCTGGGAGCCGTTCATGAGCCGGGGATTCACCCCCGATTCCGGGGCGACCTGGCTGCTGCCGCGGCTGGCGGGAGTGGCCCGGGCCAAGCGGATGCTGCTGCTCGGCGAGAAGGTCAGCGGGTCAAAGGCGGCCGACTGGGGGCTGATCCACAGCGCGGTTCCCGCCGATGAACTGGACTCAGCGCTAAATCAGCTCCTGACCCGGCTGGCGGCCGGACCCACCGTCGCGATCGGACTGGCCAAACAGGCCATCGCCTACGGCCAGCACGCCACCCTGACCCAGTCCATGAACCAAGAATTGTCCAGCCTGGAACTTTCTTGCCGCACAGGTGATTTCAAAGAAGGCCTGGCCGCGTTCCGGGAACACCGCGATCCGGACTTCACCGGGCGATGAGCAGCAGTGAGGAAAACGGAATGACCGCCCTAGACAATTTGGACACCGTCAAATACGAGGTGGACGGCCACAAGGCCACCATCACCCTGAATCGACCCGACGCGCTCAATGCGCTGTCCCCGCACATGATCACCGAACTGCGGGCCGCCTACGACGAAGCCGAGAACGACGCCAACATCTGGCTGATGATCGTCACCGCCACCGGCCGGGCGTTCTGCACCGGCGCCGACGTCAAGGAGATCCCCGGCGACGGCAAGGTCGTCAACGAGCGGCCCTACCTGTCCACCTACGAACAATGGGAGGCACCGCAGGAGGGCACGCCGCCGTTTCGCACCATGGCCAAGCCGGTCGTGGTGGCGATCAACGGGATCTGTTGTGGCGCCGGGCTGGACTGGGTCACCACCGGCGACATCGTCATCGCCTCGGACAGGGCGACATTCTTCGACCCTCATGTGAGCATCGGTCTGGTCGCCGCCCGCGAAATGGTGCGCCTGGCCCGCGCACTTCCCCGGTCGGTGGCGCTGCGAATGGCGTTGATGGGCAAGCACGAGCGCATGACGGTCGAGCGTGCGTACGAACTGGGGTTGATCACCGAGATCGTCGAACACGACAAGCTTCTGGAGCGCGCGCACGAGATCGCCGACACCGTGAATCTCAATGCGCCGCTGGCGGTTCGGGGCACCCGGCTGGCCATTCACAAGACGCTGGATCTGCCGCTGCACGAGGGCGAGATCCTGGCCGAGACGTTCCGTGAGCGGGTGGTCCGCACCGAGGACGCGCTCGAAGGCCCGCGGGCGTTCGTCGAGAAGCGTAAGCCCAACTGGCAGGCGCGCTAGTGGAAACCATCGTCCTCGACTTCGACCATGAATCCAGGGTCGCCACGGTCACGCTGAACCGGCCCGACGCGCTGAACTCGTTCAACCGGGCCATGTGCCACGAGATGCGCGACGCCTGGCACGCCATCAAAGATGACGAGGGCATCAACGCGGTGGTGCTACGCGCAGCGGGCGACCGCGCGTTCAGCGCCGGGCTGGACGTGAAGTCCAGCTATGGACAGCCCGAGATCGTCTGGAACCACGAGGATCCCGGTGAACTGCTCAGCCCGAAGTGGCAGAAGATGTGGAAACCCGTTGTGTGCGCGGTGCAGGGGATGTGCACCGCCGGGGCGCTGTACTTCGTCAACGAGGCCGACGTGGTGATCTGCTCGCAGGAGGCCACGTTCTTCGATTCCCACGTCAGCGCCGGACTGGTCTCGGCACTCGAGCCGATCGGCCTGATGCGCCGGGTCGGGCTCGGTGACACGTTGCGGATGGCATTGATGGGCAACGACGAACGCGTAGGCGCCGAGACTGCACTGCGCATCGGACTGGTCACCGAAGTGGTGGCCAGAGATCAGCTGTGGGACCGCGCGCACGAGATCGCCGCCACCATCGCGGCGAAGCCGCCGACCGCGACGCAGGGCACGGTGAAGGCCATCTGGGAGTCACTGGACAAGCCGTACCGCGCCGCGATGGACCAGGGCCTCATCTACACGCGACTGGGCAATCCGATCGCCAAGGCCGAACTGGCCGAGCGTCCCCTCCCCAAGTCAACCCCTCGGATCCGCTGATGGCCCATCCGCTTTCACGGCGCATCGACGAGGTTCTCGATCTGGACCCGGCCGCACGGGCGATCCAGTACGACGGCCGGTGGTTCACCTGGGATCAGGTCGCGACCCTCGCGCGGCGGATGGGCGCGTTGTCCGCCGGCACGCGGGTCGGAATCATGCTGCGCAACGAGCCCGCCCACGTGGCGGCCCTGCTGGGTGTGCTGGCCGCCGGCGGCACCGTCGTGGTGATCAATCCGTCCCGCGGCGACGAGCGCACCCGCGCCGATATCAAAGCCCTCGACCTGCCGGTACTCATCGGCCTGGCCGAGGACATCGCCACGTTGGCAACGCACTCCCCCACGACAACGACGGTGACGATCCGCGACCTCGACACCGCACCCGAGATCGATGCCGCCCAGAGTCCGGCTCACGATGCCGGGCGCCCGGGCGTGGCGGTGTGGATGCTGACCAGCGGCACCACGGGCCCACCCAAACGGGTCGATCTCACCTACGACATGCTGGCCCGCAGCGTCATGGGCGGCGATCCCGAGAATGCCCCGGCACCAACCGGACTGCGACGCGCGGTGGCCATCGTCAACTCGCCGCTGGTTCATGTCGGCGGCGTCTTCCGGGTGCTGTTGTGTATCGCCGAAGCCCGAGCGTTCGTGCTGCTGCCGAAATTCGACCTCCACCGCTGGGCCGACGCCGTACGGGAGCATCAGCCGCGGGCGGTGTCGCTGGTGCCGGCGGCACTGCGCATGGTGCTGCATTCCGAGCTCACCCGCGACGACCTCGCCGGTATCCGCGCGGTCACCTCCGGCACCGCCCCGCTGTCGGCCGACGACGCCGACGCCTTTACCGAGAAGTTCGGCATCCCGGTGCTGACCTCCTATGCCGCCACGGAGTTCGGCGGCGGGGTGGCCGGCTGGACCCTCGCCGACCACCAGCAGTACTGGAAAGACAAGCGCGGCAGTGTGGGCCGGGCCAATCCCGGCGCGCGGCTGCGCGTCGTCGACGAGGACGGCAAGCCGCTTCCACCGGACGAGAAGGGCTTGCTGGAGGTCAAACCGGCACAGTTCGACGCCGGCGCGGACTGGATGCGCACCACCGACCTGGCCCGCATCGACGCCGACGGATTCGTCTGGATTCTCGGGCGCGCCGATCAGGCCATCATCCGCGGCGGATTCAAGGTGATGCCCGACGACGTCCGCACCGCCCTGGAGAGCCATCCCGCGGTGCGCGGCGCGGCGGTGATCGGCGTACCGGATGAGCGGTTGGGTGAGACACCGGTGGCGATGGTCGAACTGCGCACGCCTGCACCCTCGGCCGAACTCACCGACTATCTGCAGGGCCGGCTGGCCCGGTACGAGATCCCCACCAGGATCGCGATCGTCGACACCATCCCGCGCACGCCGTCGGGCAAGGCCGATCTCGGTGCCGTCCGCGAGCACTTCGCCACCGGTGGCTGACACGCCGGCCGCTCTGCTCGCCGGCCTGCGCGACCGGGGAGACCATCCCCTGCTCATCTGCGACAGCGAGCGGATCAGCTACGCCGAGGCCGACATTCGCTCTACGTCGGTGGCGCGCGGCCTGCTCGGGCTGGGCGCGGGCAAGGGCACCCACGTCGGGTTGCTCTATCCCAACGGCGTCGACTTCGTCGTGGCCATGCTGGCCGCCGCGAGAATCGGTGCGGTCGTGGTGCCGTACTCGACCTTTCTCACCGCTGCCGAGCTCGAGACCCAGCTGCGCGACAGCGACACCGCGATCCTGTTGTCGGCATGCGCCTTCCGCAATCACGACTATGCGCAACGTCTCGCCGGTATCGACACCCCGTGTCTGCGACACGTGGTGTTCGAGATGCCGCGCGCCGACACACCGCGGCTGACGGAGCTGGAAGCCGATGTGGACGGCTGTGACCCACTGGCAATCGTGTACACCTCGGGCTCCACCGGCCCGCCCAAGGGGGCAGTGCACACCCACGCCTCACTGATCGGCCATCAACGCAACCTCAATGCGATCCGCGGTCTGACCGGTGACGACCGGCTGTTCTGCAACTCACCGTTCTTCTGGATCGGCGGGTTCGCGTTCGGTCTGCTGGCCACCCTGTGCGCCGGCGCGACGTTGATCTGCTCGAATGCGACCGACCCGGGCTTCACTCTCGACCTCATCGAGACCGAGAAGCCGACCATCACCAATGGTTTCGTCGCCGGGATCGCCCATCTCACCCGCCACCCCAGCTACCCTGACCGCAACTTCACGGCCCGCCGCGGCAATCTGTACCCGATCATGGCGCCCGAGTGCCGGCCCCCTGACCCCGAACTGCGGCACAACATGCTGGGGATGACCGAGACCGGCAGTGTGATGTTGATCGACGCGGACGACGGCGATCAACCGGAGCACCGCCGCGGCAGCTACGGCAGGCCTGCCCCCGGATTCGAAACCAAGGTGCTCGACTCAAGCGAATTGTGCCTGCGCGGACGGTATCTCATGCAGGGCTACTACGGGCGCAACCGCGAGGACTGCTTCGACGCCGACGGCTGGTTTCACACCGGCGATCTGGTGCGTGTCGACGACGACGGTTATTTCTACTTTCTCGGCCGGGCCGGCGCCATGATCAAAACAGCCGGCGCGAACGTCACCCCGGGTGAGGTCGAGAAGGCGCTGGCGGAACTGGGTTTCACCGCCCACGTGCTCGGGCTGCCCGACGCTGAGCGCGGACAGATCGTGGCCGCCGTGGTGGCGTTGGACGACCCGGCGCAATTCGACGAGGACAGGGTCCTCCGCGCGCTGCGCCTGCGCTTGTCGGCCTACAAGGTGCCCCGCCGGTTCACGGTGGTGCACCGCGACGACCTACCGGTCCTGTCGAGTGGAAAAGTCGATACCAAAGCGCTGGCCGGACTGTTCGATGTCTGACGCCGCCCTCACCATCGGCACCGTGGTGCGCGAGCACGCCACGTCCCTGACCGCCAGACCCATGGTCATCGACCCGGAGTCCCGACTCTCCTATGCCGAACTGGACTCCGGTACCGCCGAATTGGCGGCCGGGTTCATCGCCACCGGCGTCACCAAAGGTTCCAGGGTCGGTCTCGTGATGCCCAACGGCGTCGACTGGGTACGGATCGCCATCGCGCTCACCAGGATCGGTGCGGTACTGGTGCCGCTCAGCACACTGCTGCGCCCCGGCGAACTGGCTGCGCAACTACGGATGGCATCGGTGCAGTTCCTCATCGCGGTCGAGGAATTCCGGGGTCACCGCTACCCGGTGGACCGGCAGCAGTTGCCCGCTCTGCATGCAGTCTGGACAGTCGACGAGGCACTGGGATTCAGCGCGCCCCGCGACGCCGCCGACGCGTTGTCCGCCCGGATACGGGAGAGCGACCCGATGGTGATCATGTTCACCTCAGGCAGCAGCGGGCCGCCGAAAGGGACCATCCATTCGCACCGGAATGCCCTGGGCGCCGTGCGCTCTGGTCTCGACGCCCGCTGCATCACCGGCGACACCCGGCTGTATCTACCCATGCCGTTCTTCTGGGTGGGAGGTTTCGGTGCGGGCATCCTCTCTGCCCTGCTGCCCGGGGCCACCCTGGTGACCGAGCCGACTCCCCGTCCCGACACCACGCTCGAGCTGCTGCGGCGCGAAGGGGTCACCCTGTTCCGGGGCTGGCCCGAGCAGGCGGAGGCGCTGGCCCGCCATGCCGGCACCGCAGATCTGACCGCGTTGCAGCCCGGAAGCCTTGCGGCACTGTTGCCGGTCGCGATGCGCCCGCGCCCCGGGGCGCGGGCGTCATTGCTGGGGATGACCGAATCGTTCGGCCCGTACTGCGGATACCGGGCCGACACCGATCTGCCGGAATCGGCCTGGGGCAGCTGCGGGAAGCCCTTCGACGGCATGGATGTCCGCATCGTCGACACCGAGACCGGAAAACCACTGCCCCGCGGGGAATCCGGGGAGATCCAGATCCGTGGCCCACATGTGATGCGGGGAATCTGCCGTCGCGGCCGCGAGGACGTGTTCACCGCCGACGGCTACTACCCGACGGGCGATCTCGGGCACCTCGACGCCGACGGATTTCTGTTCCACCGCGGACGGTCCGATGACATGTTCAAGGTCCGCGGCGCCACCGTGTACCCGAGTGAAGTGCAACGGGCGCTTCGGTCCATTCCCGGAGTCCGGGCAGCTCACGTCGTGAACGTTCCTGACGGCCAGGCCAATCGGGTGGGCGCCGTGCTCGTCGGCAACCGACTCTCGGTAGAGGCGCTGCGCACCGCCGCGCATGCCGCCATCAGCTCGTTCAAGGTGCCCACGCTCTGGTTGCTGCTCGACCACGAGGATGCGGTTCCGCGCGGAGCCACCGGGAAGGTCGACAACACCGCGCTGCGTGGCATGCTCGCGGAACGTGACTGACGCCGTCACCGCTTGTTCCATGGGGCCAGCAGCAGTTCGCACGCATACCGGACGTCGGCGGCGGCAGCCACCGCGTCGAGTTGACCTGCGGTGGCCCAGGTCAGGATGCCGTACATGCACTGCTCGACCATCCGGGCCAGTCGATGATCCTCGTCGGTGGGTTCGGTCACCCCGGCCACGGTCAGGATTCGCTCGCGCATGGACAGATCGGCCGGTGCATCGGAAGACGACCGGATGGCGTTGATGGAAATCAACATTGCCCTGGCCAACGGCGGCTGCGCCAGCAGCGTCTCGGCAGCCTCACCCAGGAAGTCACCTACGGCCGACACCGGGTCGTCCGGGATGCCGGCAGATTCTGGCATCGCCCGGATCGCCGAGCTGAGCACCGCTGCATAGAGGTGATGCTTGGTCGGGTAATAGCGATAGAGGGTGCCGAGAGCGACGCCGGCCTCAGCGGCGACATCTGACATCTGGACCCGCTCCAGCCCGTGCAACGCCCCCAGCCGGACGGCCGCGCGCAAAATCGCCGCGTTGCGTGCCAGTTGACGGGGCGTCGAGGCATGCCCCGGTTCCCGTGGCGTTCCGATGCGCGGCATCGAGACGACCCCTCCCGCAAAATTAGAATTGATTCTAGAAATCTGGACAAGGCGATGCTACAACAGATGGGTGACCGAACAAGGTGCCCAGCTCGACGACACGACGATCGACGCTCTCAAGTACGGCCCGTGGGCCGTCATCACCGGTGGCTCGGAAGGTGTCGGCAGATCCTTCGCGGTCCAACTGGCCGAGGCCGGTATCAATCTGCTGCTCGTCGCCCGCAAGACAGGGCCGCTGGAGGAAGCAGCCGAACTCTGTCGCGCACACTCGGTCGAAGTTCGCACGCTGAGCATGGATCTCGCGGAACCGTCCGCCGCCCAAGCCGTCGCCGACGCAGTGGCGGACGTCGAGGTGGGTCTGCTGGTCCACAACGCCGGCGCCAACACACACAGCGCAGAGTTCCTCGATGGCGACCTCGCCGCGTTTCAACGGGTCATCGACCTGAACGTCACCACCCCGCTGGCATTGGTTCATCACTTCGGCGCCGCGATGCGCAGCCGCCGGCGCGGAGGCATCCTGCTCGTCGGATCGATGGCCGGCTACCTCGGCTCGAACCGGCACACGGTGTACGGCGGAGTCAAAGCATTCGGCAGGATCTTCGCCGAGAGTCTGTGGCTGGAATTGCGGGACGACAACGTCGACGTACTCGAACTCGTCCTTGGAGTAACCCGCACCCCGGCAATGGACCGGGTCGGACTCAACTTCGACATCCCCGGCATGGTGGTGTCCGAGCCTGACGACGTCGCCGCCGAAGGTCTCGCCGCGCTCGGAAAAGGCCCCGTACACGTGGTGTCGCAGCACGCGAAAGTCGCTCTTGCCCAAAACAATCCGGACCGCGCCGCGACCATCCTGCGCACCGACAAGATGATGCGGCAGCTGATGGGATCGACAGAGGGGTCCGCACAGTGAAGCTCGGACTCTCCACCCCCGTCGTGATGCAACACCCTGGTGAGTTCTCCCCGTGGGAAACGACCGCCGGCCCCGACGAGTTGTCATTGATCGCTGAGAAAGCAGAGGCTCTGGAGTTTCACCACATCACCTGTGCCGAGCACACCGGCATCCCCGCCTCAGCGACGGCGGTGCGCGGGAGGGTGTACTGGGACCCGCTGGCCACGCTGTCCTTCCTGGCCGCCAGGACTCGACGGATCCGACTGGTCACCGCCGTTGTGGTGCTTCCGTACCACCACCCGGTGGCGCTGGCCAAGAGCTACGGGACTCTCGACCGGCTCAGCGGCGGGCGAGTCGTCCTCGGCGTCGGGGTCGGATCGCTCACCGAGGAGTTCGAGTTGCTCGGTGCCCCATGGGAAGGGCGTGGGGCCGCCGCCGACCGCGACATCGCCAGGCTGCGTGCCGCGTGGGGACAGCCGGTGGTCGACGGGTTCGCCATCGAACCACACGCCACCAGTACCGATCTCACGATCTGGGTGGGCGGTCGCACCAAGCGCTCGCTGCGCCGAGCCGTCGAGTTGGGCAACGGCTGGATGCCTTTCGGATTGCCGCCGGATGCGATCGCCGAGTTCCTCGCGCAACTGCGCCCGCCGGCAGATTTCGATGTCGTGCTGTCCCCGGGGGTGCCGCTGGACCCGCAAGGCGATCCGAGCACCACCCGCGCTCGGCTGAACCGGTTGCGTGACGTCGGCGCCACGATCGCCAACTGCACACTGCAGGCCCGCAGCGCCGAGCATTTCTGCGATCAGCTCGAAGCCCTGCACACAATCGGCACCGAACTATGACTGACTCGTTCGAATCCCGGCTGCACGACCTGGAGCGACGACTGCAGGCGCTGACCGACCAGGTTGAGGTAACGCAGCTCATCGCCTCCTACGGCCCGCTCGTCGACGCCGGCGCCGCCACCGATGTTGCGGAGTTGTGGAGCGTGGACGGCAGCTACGACGTCGAAGGCTGGCAGATGCACAGCCGCGCCGATGTCGAGGCCATGGTGAACTCGGATGCGCATCAAACGCTCATCGCAAGAGGCGCCTGCCATTTTCTCGGGCCCGCCCGGGTCACACTCGACGGCGACACCGCGGAGGCTGTGTGTGAATCACTGCTGATGGTGCACCGCGACGGGAAGTGGATCGTGGCACGCGCCGGCGCGAACCATTTCACGCTGCGTCGCATCGACGGTCGATGGCAGATCGCGCAGCGCACCACCCGGGCGCTGAACGGCAGCCCCGAGTCGCGGGAGCTGCTCCGTTAGACGATCGTGTTCTCCCGTAGCTCCGCGATCTGCGCTGCGTCATAACCGATCTCACCCAGCACCTCGTCGGTGTGCTCGCCCAGCAGCGGGGCCCGTCGCCGGATCGTGCCGGGAGTCGCCGACATCCGGAACGGTGTTTCGATGATCGGCACATCTCGGGAGGCCCCGGGGAACGGCATCCGCTGCAGGTAGCCCATGGCTTGCACATGCGGGTCATCGAGGACGTCCTGGGTGGAATACAACGGGGCGGCAGGCATTTTCGCCTTCTCCAACAGCTCCAGCACCTGTGCCTTGCTCTTGTCAGCGCACCACTCGGCCATGATGTCGTTGAGGATGTCGCCGTTGGTCCAGCGGATGTCGTCGTTCGCGAAACGGGGATCGTCGAACAGTTCTTCCCGACCGACCAGGCGGCACCAGCGCTTGAACATGGGTTGCCCGGCCACCTGCAGCAACACCCACTGATCATCGGCGGTGCGGTAGAGATCGCACGGCGCCACCGAAGCACCCTTGTTGCCCATCCGGGGCTTGTCCACCTGCAGCAGTTCACGCTCGATCAGGAAGGCGTTCGACAGCATCAGAGCAGTGGGCAGCAGTGCGCCTTCGACGTGCTGCCCCTCCCCCGTCTTGTCTCGGTGATACAGCGCCATCATCACACCGATTGCCAACGTGAGTGCCGTCCCGAAATCGGCGTACGGCACCACCGTTCGAATCGGCAGATCAGGCAGACCCTGCCGGTAGACCGCACCCGACATCACCTGCCCGGCACCGTCGAAACCGATCTTGTCGCTGTACGGACCGCCCTCTCCGTAGGCGGTGGCGCTGGCCAGGATGATATCGGGTTTGACCGCCTTGAGCGTGTCGTAATCCAGTCCGTTGGCCCGCATCCCGGCCGCCGGCATGTTCGCGATGACGATGTCGGACTGCGCCACGAGTCGTCGGGTGATCTCGGCGCCCTCGGCCGTGGTGGAGTCGAGCGTCAGCGACCGCTTGTTGCGGTTGCACTGCAGGAATGTGCCGCCCTCGCCGCCCTCGGTGACGGCCTGCACCCAACGGTCCTCCCCGCCTTCACGTTTCTCCACACGCAGCACGTCCGCGCCCATGTCGGCCAGGATCGCGCTGCACCACGGTGCGGCGATGAACCGGCCGTAGTCGAGCACCCGTATCCCGTCGAGGACACCTGGCATCAGCCCACTCCTTCTCTCGGCGCACGTCTAGTCGAGGACGCCGAGGCGCTCGAGGTGATCGCTCAACGGCTTGGAGGCCGCACAAAGATGCTCGGCCATTGCCTCGCGGGCCGAATCCCCGTCGCGCGCCTTGAGTGCGGCCAGGATCCGGCGGTGGTCGTGGGTGGACTGCTCGGGCCAGCCCTCGACAGTCGGATAGACCGATTCCAGTGCGTACCGGGTGATCTGGGACATCAGCTGGGCCAGCTTCGGCGATTCGGCAGCACGGTTGACGCCCCGGTGAAACGCGTGATTGAGCCGTACCGCACGCTCATGATCGTTGTGCGCGTAGGCGTCCTCCAGCTCCCGCTGGATCCGGTCGAGCTCGTCGAGTTGGACGTCGGTGATCTGGACTGCGGCCCGCGACGCCAGCTGCCCGCCGATGTGGGCCTGCACCCCGGCCACGTCGTCGATGTCACGCCGGGTGACCGGCAGCACCAGAAAGCCGCGCCGGGGCTGCTGGGTCAGCAGCCCTTCGGTGCGCAGGCCGAACAACGCTTCCCGCACCGGCGTCACGCTGATACCCAGTTCGGCCGCAAGCTGTTCGAGCCTGATGTAGTTCCCCGCCGGGTACGTGCCGTCGAAGATCCGCCGTCGGATCAGCCGGGCCACATCTTCGGCCAGCTGCGGACGTGCGGCGAAATCGGGTATGGACACGGTTCAGACCCGATAGTCGGAGAGCAGCCGCTTGCTGATGATGTTCTTCTGGATCTCGCTGGTGCCCTCACCGATCAGCAGGAACGGTGCGTCGCGCATCAGCCGCTCGATCTCGTACTCCTTGGAGTAGCCGTACCCGCCGTGGATCCGGAAGCTCTGCTGGGTGACCTCCGAACAGAACTCGCTGGCCAGGTATTTGGCCATGCCCGCGGCCACGTCGTTGCGTTCGCCGGAGTCCTTGAGCCGGGCGGCGTTGACCATCATCAGATGCGCGGCTTCGACTTTGGTTGCCATCTCAGCCAATTGGAACGCCACCGCTTGGTGCTCGGCGATCGGCTTGCCGAAGGTCTCGCGCTGCTGCGCGTAGCGCACCGCCAGCTCGAAGGCACGGATGCCCACTCCGCAGGCACGCGCCGAGACGTTGACCCGACCGACCTCGACGCCGTCCATCATCTGGAAGAAGCCCTGCCCGGTGACGCCGCCGAGCACATCGTCGGCACTGGCCCGGTAGCCGTCGAAGATCAGCTCGGTGGTGTCGATGCCTTTGTAGCCGAGTTTGTCGAGCTTGCCCGGGATGGTCAGCCCCGGCACGACTTCGCCGAAGCCGGTGGGCTTTTCGACCAGGAACGCGGTCAGGTTGCGGTGCGGCTTGTCGGCACCCTCGTCCGTGCGCACCAGCGCGGCCACCAGCGTCGAGCTGCCGCCGTTGGTCAGCCACATCTTCTGACCGTCGATCGTGTACGTGCCGTCGCCATTGTTCTTCGCCCGGGTGCGGATTGCCGCCACATCCGAGCCCAGCTCGGGCTCGGACATCGAGAACGCCCCGCGCGTCTCACCAACGGCCATGCGCGGCAGGAACTTCTGCTTCTGGGCGTCGGTTCCGTGCTGCCGGATCATGTAGGCGACGATGAAGTGGGTGTTGATCACCCCGGACACGCTCATCCAGCCGCGGGCGAGTTCCTCCACGCACAACGCGTAGGTGAGCAGCGACTCGCCGAGCCCGCCGTACTCCTCGGGGATCATCAACCCGAACAGGCCCATGTCCTTCATCTGGTCGACGATGGCCTGCGGGTAGGTGTCGGAGTGTTCCAACTCCTGGGCAGTCGGAATGACTTCCTTGTCGACGAATTGCCGTACGGTCGAGACGATCTCGGTCTGGAACTCGGTGAGCCCCAGGGTCTGGGCCAGTCTGGTCACGATGACACCCTTTCGAACACAGCGGCCAGCCCTTGGCCGCCACCGATGCACATGGTCTCCAGCCCATAGCGGGCCTGACGCCGATCCAGTTCGCGGGCCAGCGTGGCAAGCATCCGCCCACCGGTCGCGCCGACCGGATGCCCCAGCGAAATCCCGGAGCCCCGCACGTTGGTGCGTTCGAAGTCGGCCTCGCCGAACTTCCACTCCTTCATCACGGCCAGCGCCTGGGCGGCGAATGCCTCGTTGAGCTCGATCAGGTCGATATCGCTCAGTTGCAGATCAGCCTTGGCCAGGGCTACCTCGGTGGCGGGAACGGGTCCGATGCCCATGACGTTGGGAGCGACACCCGCAGATCCCCACGACACCATCCGCACCAGGGGTCGCAGGCCCAGCTCGGCGGCCTTCTCCGGCGTGGTGACGATGCACATGGACGCGGCGTCATTTTGACCGCTGGAGTTGCCCGCCGTGACGGTGGACTCCGGATCCTGTTTGAGCAGAACGGGTTTGAGCTTGGCAAGCGCTTCGACGGTAGAGTCCGCGCGAGGGTGCTCATCGGTGTCGATGACCTGCTCACCCTTACGGTCGCGGACCGTCACAGGGATGATCTCCTCGGCGAGAACCCCGGACCGCTGGGCCGCAACCGCACTGCGGTGCGAGCGCACCGCGAGTTCGTCCTGCTCGGCCCGGGTGATGCCGTATTCGCGGCGCAGGTTTTCGGCGGTCTCCAGCATTCCGCCCGGCACCGGGTAGAACTGTCCGCCGGCGGTGGTGCGTCCCCGCGCGAGCCCGTCGTGAATCTGAACCCCGTTGCGGGCCCCGCCCCACCGCATGTCGGTGGAGTAGAACGCGACATTGCTCATGCTCTCGGCGCCGCCGGCCACCACCAGGTCGTTGTCGCCGCTGCGCACCTGCAGACAGGCCTGGATCACGGCCTGAAGCCCGGAACCGCATCGCCGGTCGACCTGCATTCCGGGAACAGTCACCGGCAGGCCGGCGTCGAGCGCCACCACCCGGCCGATGGCCGGTGCCTCACTGTTGGGATAGCAGTGGCCCAGAATCACGTCCTGAACCTGCTCGGGTGCCACACCGGTGCGCTGCAGCAGACCCTTGAGTGCGGTAACCCCGAGTTCGACGGCCGACAACGACGCGAACATGCCGCCGTAGCGCCCGATCGGGGTGCGAACCGGCTCGCAGATTACCGCCTCGCGGGTACTCATACGTGCCGACCGCCGGTCACCTCGAGCACGGTGCCGGTCATGTACGACGACAGGTCGCTGGCCAGGAACAGCGCGACCTTGGCCACCTCGTCGGGCTCACCGGCCCGGGCCATCGGGATCTCGGCCAGCTTCTGGTCCCAGATCCGTTGCGGCATGGCCTCGGTCATGGCCGACCGGATCAGCCCGGGCTGAATGGCGTTGACCCGCACCCCGAGGTGGGCGAGTTCTTTGGCCGAGGCCTTGGTCATGCCGACGATGCCGGCCTTGGCGGCCGAATAGTTGGTCTGGCCGACCAGCCCGACCTTGCCGGAGATCGAGGACATGTTGACGATCGCGCCGCGCTTGTTCTCCCGCATGATCGCCGCAGCCGATTTGGTGCCGTTCCAGGTGCCCTTCAGGTGCACCGCGATGACCTGGTCGAACTGCTCCTCGGTCATCTTGCGCAGCGTTGCGTCACGGGTGATTCCGGCGTTGTTGACCATGATGTCCAGCCCGCCGAACCGCTCGACCGCGGCCTGCACGAGCGCCTCGACCTCAGCGGCCGAGGTCACGTCACACCGCACCGCGGTCGCCACCTCGGACCCGCCGAGCTCCTTGGCAGCCGCCTCGGTGGCCTCCAGGTTGACGTCACCGAGCACCACCCGGGCGCCCTCGTCGATGAAGCGTTTCGCGATGGCCAGGCCCAGACCCTGGGCACCGCCCGTCACCACTGCAGTCTGACCGCTCAGCAACGACACCTGATCACCTAACTTTCGATCGTGGGGGCTCTGTCTGAGCCAGATCATATTTCATATACGATATTGGCGATTCATCAGCCCCGCGAATCCCGCGCGACGAAATGGAGCTCCCCTGTGACCACCACCGCGGCCCCTGCCGAAGTCGGCGACGAGGATTTTCGGGAGATCCTGGCGCAGACCCGCAGCTTCATCCGCACCGCCGTGGTGCCCCGCGAGAACGAGATCCTCGCCACCGACAAGGTGCCCGACGATCTCCGCGACCAGGCCAAGAACATGGGGCTGTTCGGCTACGCGATTCCGCAGGAGTGGGGCGGCCTCGGCCTCAACCTCGCCCAAGATGTCGAACTGGCAATGGAATTCGGCTACACCTCGCTGGCGTTGCGGTCGATGTTCGGCACCAACAACGGCATCGCCGGACAGGTGCTCGTAGGGTTCGGCACCGATCAGCAGAAGACCCGGTGGCTTGAGGGTATTGCCTCCGGCGACGTCGTCGCCTCGTTCGCCCTGACCGAGCCCGGCGCGGGATCCAACCCAGCAGGCTTACGCACCAAGGCAGTTCGCGACGGGGTCGACTGGGTGATCACCGGCCAGAAGCGGTTCATCACCAATGCGCCCACGGCGAATCTCTTCGTGGTGTTCGCCCGCACCCGCCCGGCCGACGAAAAAGGCGCGGGAATCGCGGTGTTCCTGGTACCGGCCGACGCCGCGGGCGTCGAAATCGGCGCGAAGGACGCCAAGATGGGTCAGGAAGGCGCCTGGACGGCAGACGTCAACTTCACCGACGTGCGGGTGCCGGACGCCGCGCTGGTCGGCGGCAGCGAGGACGTCGGCTATCGCGCTGCAATGACCTCCTTGGCGCGCGGCCGGGTGCACATCGCGGCCCTCGCGGTGGGATCCGCCCAGCGCGCACTCGACGAGTCGGTGGCCTACGCCGCCGCAGCCACTCAGGGCGGCCAACCGATCGGCAGCTTCCAGTTGGTGCAGGCGATGATCGCCGACCAGCAGACCGGCGTGATGGCCGGACGGGCACTGGTCCGCGATGCCGCGGCCAAATGGGTGTCCGGCGAGGACCGTCGCATCGCCCCTTCGGCGGCCAAGCTGTTCTGCACCGAAATGGCAGGCGATGTCGCCGATCTCGCGGTGCAGATCCACGGCGGCACCGGTTACATGCGTGAGGTCCCGGTCGAGCGCATCTACCGGGAAGTCCGGCTGCTGCGTCTCTACGAGGGCACCAGCGAGATCCAGCGACTCATCATCGGCGGCGGCCTGGTCAAGGCCGCCCAGCGTCAACTCTGAAATACCCACTCACTAAGGAGAATCCATGACCGAGCGGCTCGCCGGAAAGGTCGCCTTCATCACCGGAGCTGCCCGTGGCCAAGGACGCGCGCACGCCGTCCGGATGGCCAAGGAGGGCGCCGACATCATCGCGATCGACATCGCCGCGCCGCTACCGCCGAGCGTGCCCTATGACTCGGCGACCCCCGAAGATCTGGCCGAAACCGTGCGCCTGGTCGAGGCCACCGGCAAGCGCATCATCGCCGCGGCCGCCGACACCCGCGACCATGACGCATTGCGGGAAATCGTCGGCAAGGGCGTTGCCGAGTTCGGCCGGCTCGATGTCATCGTCGCCAACGCGGGTATCACGGTGCCCGAGCCGTGGAACGAGACCACTCCCGAATCATTCCGCGACGTCATGGATATCAACGTCACCGGTACCTGGAACACGGTGATGGCCGGCGCCCAGCACATCATCGACGGCGGACGCGGCGGGTCGATCATTCTGATCAGCTCGGCCGCCGGTATCAAGATGCAGCCGTTCATGGTGCACTACACGGCCAGCAAGCACGCTGTCGCCGGTATGGCCCGGGCATTCGCGGCCGAGCTGGGTAAGCACAAGATTCGGGTGAACAGCCTCCATCCGGGCGCGGTCAACACCCCGATGGGCACCGGTGACATGCTGGCCGCGCTCAACCGGGCCAACGACACCAACCCCGGCCTGATGCAGATGGTCACCCCGTTCCTGCCGGATTACATCGCCGAACCCGAGGACATCGCCGATGCCGCGATCTGGCTGGCGAGCGACGAGTCACGGTATGTCACAGCCAGCCGGGTGGCCGTCGATCTGGGCTCTACCCAGTTCTAGGGCTGGCATGTCCAGCCCAACAAGCACAGACTTCGCCGACAACCTGGCGGCCGGGCTGGCAGCCTACGGCGACCGGCCGTTCATCGAGTTCGCCCGAAACTGGTATTCGGGCAACGAGGTTACGCGGTTCATCGAGCGTGTCTCCGTCGCGCTGCAAGACGCAGGCGTTCAGCCCGGCGAGCCGGTCGGCATCGTGGTCCGCAACCGGGTGGCCCACGCCGCGACGATCCTCGGATTCATCGCGACACGACGCCCGGTGGTGATGATCTACTCGTACCAATCCGCCACCGCGATCGCCCGGGACGTCGAAAGCCTCGCGTTGCCGGCGATTGTCGGCGATATCGATGACTGGACGCCCGAGCTGCATGGTGCGGTAGCTTCCTCCGGCTCCGCCGGTCTCGTGTTGTCCGGTGATCCGTTCCGGGTCGGCGTGACCGTAGCGCGACAGCCCGGCAGCAGGCACGATGCGACGCTGGAACAGTCCGGCCTGCACATCCTCACCAGTGGCACCACCGGGCCACCCAAGCGAATCCCGGTCGCCACCAACGTGCTTGAGCACACCGTCCTGAGCATGACGATCGGCGCGGGAGCCGAGGTGGTGGGTCCCGACACGCCGCCCGCGCTGGTGTACTGGCCGTTCGGCAGCATCGGCGTCTGCCAGCTGCTGGCCGCGCCGTGCGCCGGCAAGCGCATGGTGCTGCTGGAGAAGTTCAGCGTCTCCGAGTGGGTCGAGGCGATCAAGACCTACCGGATCACCCGGGCGGGCGTGCAGCCCGCCATCCTCCGGATGCTGCTGCAGGCCGACGTTCCGCTCGAGGATCTGGCCTCGCTGGAGGGTCTGTCCGGGGGCTCCGGCCCGTTGGAGCCGGAATTGCGGGCGGAATTCGAGGGCCGTTACGGGATCCCGTTGTTGTGGGCCTACGGGGCAACCGAATTCGCCGGATCGGTGTGCAGCTGGACACCCGAGCTGCATCGCCGATACGGCGCTGACAAACCCGACAGCGTCGGGCGGCCTCTGCCCGGCGTGCGCGTCCGCATCGTCGACCCCGACACCGCCGCGGAAGTCCCCGCCGGCACCGTCGGACTGCTCGAGGCCAGCGTCGCGGTCATCGGGCCGGACTGGGTACGGACGACCGACCTGGCGTCCGTCGACGAGGACGGGTTCGTCACCTTGCACGGGCGCGGCGACGGCGCGATCAACCGTGGCGGCTTCAAGATCCTGCCGGAAACCGTTCGACGGGTATTGATCTCGCATCCCAGTGTGCTCGACGCCTGCGTCGTGGGAGTTCCGCATTCCCGGCTCGGTCAGGTTCCCTTCGCCGCGGTTGAGCTACGACGGGATGCCACCACGCCCACCGAGGCCGAATTGAAGGACCTGGTGCGCGAGGCGTTGCCGAGCCATCACGTGCCGGTGGCCGTGGCCGTCGTCGACGCACTCCCCCGCAACGCCGCGCTCAAGGTGCGGCCGGGAGACGTTGCGGCGCTGTACCGCACATAACCTTCCCGCGAGCAGACACCGAATCGCGTGTGCTCGCGCTCAGTTGCCGGGCGTGCCCAACGTCCGGGTCAGGAACTTCACCTGGTCGTCGACGGCCGTGTCGAACCAGTCATGGCCCGGCCACACATCGAAGTGATCGCATGGGTAGTGATGGACCTGGGCCCTGGCCTGCACGGCCGTCTTCATCACCGAGTTGGCCGGCACGAACCGGTCGAAGTCGGCAATCTGAATCAGCACAGGGCATTTCAGGGCCTTGGCCGCGGCCCCGGTCCGGATCTGCACCAGTTCCATGCCGATGGCCGAATCGACCTCGTTGCGCCACGTCGGCCCGGCGATCGCACGGTAGCTGTCGTATGCACCGTCGAGGGCCAACGCGCCGGGCTCCCCCGGTTTGGCTGCCAGCGGCATCAGGGTCGGCGCCCGGCCCGCCGCGACGGCCACGCGGCTCTTCACACCCGCCAGCGTCCAGCGCAGTGCCGATGCGACATCGCGGTGCGCCACGGCTGCGCGGCTGGCGGCCAGCCCGCTCGTCAACGGAGTCATGCCGATCACCGCGGCGACATCGGCGCACTGTGCCGCCACCCGTAGGACGTGGCTGCCCGAGAACGAGGAACCCCACAGCACCACCCGCCGACGGTCCACACCCGGCAGTTGTTGGGCGGCCGCGATGGCCGCAGCGTAATCCGCCATCTGACGCTCGACCGAAACACTCTGCCGCGGTTGCCCTTCCGATGCGCCGAAACCGCGGTAGTCGAAGGCCACCACGTCCAGGCCGACCGCGCTGAAGCGTTCGGCGAAAGGCTGCAGGCCGGAGTCCATGGTGCCGCCGAAACCGTGCGCCATCACCACCACCGGCCGTCCCTGCGGACCGGCGAAGTCATCGGCTGCGGCGGGGAAATGCCATGCGCTGCACCGGTCACCGGCCGAACAGAACGTGAGGTCGGTGTGAGTCACGCTGTCGCTCCCACCGTCAGGCCGGCACCGTCGGCGGCGCGCTTGGCCCCCGCGGGTAGCTCGCGCACGCGGATGTCGTGCTCGTAGTAGAAGTAGTCCACTTGCTGGGTGTGTCGGGGCCGGTCGGTGCAGTGTCCGCCGTGCAGTTGCTGATCGGCATCGATCACGCGCTCCATCTCGGCCACCGACGGCAGCGCGTAACGCCCGACCGCGTAGGACGCGAGCAGCCGCGACTGGCACTCGACAAACGGGAACAATGTCGGAATCGCCTGGGCGAAACCCATGAACACCAGATCGTCGATTCCGGGTTTGAACATCCGCTTGTAGAGCCGGATGTGGTTACCGGGCGCACTGATGACGTCGGGGTCGAAGAACGGGAAGGTGATGTTGTAGCCCGTCGCGTACACGATCACATCGAAGACGTCGCTGGTCCCGTCCTCGAAATGCACGGTGTCACCGTCCAAACGGGACACGTTCGGCTTCGGGACGACATCGCCGGAGCCGAGTCGCAGCGGCAACTCGACCGACTGCGTCGGGTGCGCTTCGAACAGCTTGTGGTTCGGGGCCGGCAGCCCGTACATGGTCGGATCGGTGCCGAGCATCGGTCCGATCAACTGGACCATCTTGCGCTGCCACGACAACGGGAGATAAGGATTGGTGCGGAAGTATTTGTCGCCCGGTTGTCCCGCAATGTATTTCGGCACTATCCAGGCGCTCGATCGGGTGGACAGCGTCACCTGGTTCTGCAGGGATTTGGATGACAACTCGACGGTGATGTCGGCGGCGCTGTTCCCTATGCCCACCACCAGGATCCGCTTGCCGGTCAGCTCAAGCGGTTCCTTCGGGTCGATGTAGTGGTGCGAGTGGATCTGTTCACCGGTGAACGTCCCGGGGAACTCCGGCAGTCGGGGGTCCCAGTGGTGGCCGTTGGCGACGACGAGCAGATCGAACTCGCGGCGGGCTCCGGCCTGATCCTCGATCTCCCAACCGCCCCCGTCGACCCGGGCCGCATGCACCACACCGTTGTTGAACTCGATGTTCTCCAACAGCCCGAAGGCATTCGCGTAGGCATCCAGATAGGCCTTGATGTCGGAGTGGTGCGGGAACGACGGGAAGTGCTCGGGGACCGGAAAGTCCTTGAACGACAACCGATGCTTGCTGGTGTCGATGTGCAGTGAGCGGTACGCGCTGCTGTGTCCGTTCGGGTTGCCGAAGGCCCAGTTTCCACCGATGCGGTCCGATGCCTCGAACGTGGTGTACGGAACCCGGTAGTCCTTGAGCATCTTTCCGGCGGTGAGCCCGCTGATGCCCGCGCCGATGATCGCGGTCCGCGGCAGTGAACGCTGCAAAACAGTGCTCCTTCACATTGTGATGCAGAACACTAGCAGCGGCCTTTGACGGGCGTCAACGAATTCTGACAACTGTCAGAATTGCTCGCGAAGAGGAAGAGCCGGGAAAACCCGACCGGAAACCTCAGCCGATGAAGCGGACGATCGACTCGGCGACCGCAGCGGGCTTCTCCGAGCCCTCGATCTCGACCGTCACCGTCATGGTGGCCTGCACCGCACCGTCGAGTTGCGCAACGTCGGCGATCGCCGCACGCGCCCGCACGTTGGCCCCGACCCGCACCGGGGTGATGAACCGAACCTTGTTGTAGCCGTAGTTGACCGCCAACTTCACATTGTCGACGCGATACAGCTGATGGGTGAAGTGCGGCAACAACGACAACGTCAGCAGACCGTGCGCAATGGTGCCGCCGAACGGTCCGCCGGCTGCCCGCTCGGGATCGACGTGAATCCACTGATGGTCATCGGTGGCGTCGGCGAACAAATTCACCCGATCCTGGGTGATCTCCATCCAGTCGGTCGGGCCGAGCTCGCTGCCCGCTGCCGCCACGAACTCGTCAAGACCATTGAAGACTTTCACGCTCACTCCTCCCGAACCGTGTCAGAAGACTACGGTCTGATTCCCGAACCGGATTACGCGGTCCTCACAGTGCCACAGCACCGCCCGCGACAACACCAGCCGTTCGACATCGGCACCCAGTCGCTGTAGATCACCGACCGAGTGGCGGTGGTCGACACGAACCACGTCCTGCTCGATGATCGGCCCTTCATCGAGATCGCCGGTCACGTAATGCGCTGTCGCGCCGACCAACTTGACCCCGCGTTCCTTGGCCCTGCGGTACGGCGCCGCACCGATGAACGCCGGCAGGAACGAATGATGGATGTTGATCAGCGGGCAGCCGACGGCATCGAGGAACTCGGGAGTCAGGATCTGCATGTACCGGGCCAGCACCACCAGATCGACGTTGCCACGCAACAACTCCAGCAGCCGTTGCTCAGCCTCGGCCCGGTTCTCGGGGGTCGCCGGGACGTAGAGGAACGGCACTCCGAACGCGCGGACCTGATCGGCGAGGTCGGGATGGTTCGAGATGACCATCACCACCGACATGTCGAGTTCACCGCGCCGGTTGCGCCACAACAAATCCAGTAGGCAGTGGTCCTCGCGGGAGGCCATCAGCGCCACCCGCTTGGGCTTGGAGGCCTCCGTGAGACGGAAGTCCATCGCGAACGGCTCGGCCACCTGCTGCCGGAAATCGCGCTCGAGTTCGTCGCGCACCGCGGCCAGGCCCGGCAGATGGAAGATCGTGCGCTGGATGAAGGTGCCGCCGGACTGCTCGGTGGAGTGCTGATCCAGCGACACGATGTTTGCGCCGGCACCGGTGAGGAAGCCGCTGATCGCCGCAACCAGACCGGGCCTGTCTCCGCAACGCAGCAACAGCCTGCCGACATCCCGAGCCGGCAGGGCGGTTGATTTCGGATACTCCTGTGTCATCGACACCAGAATCTCATCTCGGCTCCCCCTGCCGACACACAACCCGCCAATGCGCCGCCGATCCGAAAGGCTCGGAGCCTCGCCAAGTCGATCGGCATTCACCGCGCCGCACAATCTCACTAAGAGCTGGCTGCGAACCCTCACAGCAAAAGCCTGCGCCTCCGTGCGGAGACCACCCATTCGACATCGACGTCAATTCAAGATTTTTGCCATGTTCGCGTTCAATCGCCATATTCGGCATCAATAGCGATTCCTGAATTTGCCAGAATTGCATGTACCGGTGAGTAAATCGGTGATGCCCAGGCAGAATTCATCCCGCGACTAGACAAGATTTCTTGGCTCGCTGGAATTCCACTGCGAGGCGGCGCAATACTCATCACACGCATTCGCAACACCGCGCCGCACACCAAAATCAGCCGTCCAGTCGGAAGGCACGGCTGACCGACGAAATGGATTCCAGATGACCGCTCCCCAACTCGATGCCGTCGCCCGCCGCAGCGTGACATTGGACGAAAGCCCAACCTGGTGGGACCCCGACAGCGAGTGCACGATCGTCGTGGCCCGCCCGGCCGTCGAGCGCGAACTGTGGAACGAATATGTTCGCGGAGCCCGGTCCAACTACCGCAAGCATGCGGTAGAGCAGGCATTGGACCTGAAAGCCCTACGAACAGGCGAGGATACGGCGCTGTTCTGTGTCGGGATCAACAGCTCAGGCCAAGTTGTCGGCGGCCTGCGGGCCAAGGGGCCGTATCGGAGCGTCGATGAAAGCCACGCCATCGTGGAATGGAGCGGGCAGCCCGCACTCGATGCGGTACGCAAGATGATCGCCGACCGCCTGCCCTTCGGAGTGGTCGAGATGAAGACCGCCTGGGTATGCGACGACCCAGAACAGAGTCGCGCGCTCACCGATACGCTGGCGCGCATGCCGCTGCATGCCATGACACTGTTGGACATTCAGTTTGGTATGGCCACCGCGGCCGCCTATGTGCTGAAGCGCTGGCTGTCATCCGGCGGAGTACTTGCAGCGAAGATCCCGGCGACGCCGTATCCAGACGAGCGATACCAGACCAAGATGATGTGGTGGGACAGCAGAACTTTCGCCAACCACGCCGATGCGGGGCAGCTGTCGCGGTACTTCGCCGAAGCCCAGCGAATCGGCGCGCACCCCCGAACCGCCGGCTTCGACGCCCTCACCGCCACCGGGGCGCAGCGATGATCCCCGAAAACGCCCAGGAAAGCGCCTCCACCGACATCGAGAATTCCCAATTGAGCGATCACACCGACCCCGATCAATATCGAGCGATCTTCGTCGACGGCGAAGATCATTCGGGTAGCACCCTCGACCAGTTGCGCCGGGACCCGCGTATCACCGTCATCGATGAATGCCGCCAGCAGCAAGCTGCATTGCGCACGCTGGTGCCTGCGGTCGACACCGAAATGCTCGACGAGCCGACCAGATGGGCGTACTACCCGTGGCGTCGATGCCTGGTCCACCTCCTGGGTCCGACCGCGTTCAATCGGTTACGCCTGGATCGCAACCGCAATCTGATCAGCGCCGAGGAACAACGGCGGTTGTCGCGCCTGAAGATCGGCGTCATCGGCCTCAGCGTCGGACACGCCATCGCCTACAACCTCGCCACCGAGGGACTGTGCGGCGAGATCCGACTCACCGACTTCGACGAACTGGAGTTGGCGAACCTCAACAGGGTGCCGGGCACAGTGTTCGACCTCGGCTTGAACAAGGCCATGGTGGCCGCACGCCGGATCGCCGAGATCGACCCGTATATCAAGGTTCGTATCGATCGCAATGGCGCGGTGCCGGAATCCATCGATCAGTTCCTGCGTGGCCTCGACATCGTCGTCGAGGAGTGCGACTCACTGGACGCGAAAGTCCTTGTCCGCGAGGCTGCCCGAGCCCGGCGTCTGCCAGTCCTGATGACCACCGGCGATCGTGGGCTGCTCGATGTCGAGCGGTTCGACCTGGAACCCGCACGGCCGATCCTCCACGGTCTGCTCGGCGATATCGCCGCCGGCGACCTGGCCGGACTCAGCAGCAAGGACAAGGTGCCCCACGTCCTGCGGATTCTCGACGCGCCTGAGCTCTCACCCCGGATGGCGGCCTCGCTGGTGGAGGTCGGCAAGACCCTGAGCACCTGGCCCCAACTCGCCGCGGAGGTCGTACTCGGGGCGACCGTCGTCGCCAATGCCGTGCGCCGCATCGGCCTGGACGAACCGATGCCGTCCGGGCGGGTGCGCGTCGACATCGCCGACGCGCTCGACCGCATCGGCGATCCGCTCCTCAGCGGATCGGCACCCGCACCGGCGTCCGTCCCCGCGGAACCCCAAACGCAACCGGCCGGGATGGCAGACATCCTCGCCGACGCGGCCGGCCGCGCACCTTCCGGCGGCAACGCCCAACCGTGGCGCATCGAGTCGAGCGACGACCGGATCAACCTCCGCTTGGCGACCGAGTACACCACCGCGATGGACGTCGGGTACCGCGGCAGCGCGGTGGCGCTGGGAGCGGCAGCGTTCAACGCCCGGGTGGCCGCCGCCGCGCACAACCTGACCGGGCACGTGCGATGGTCCCGCGGTGACGAGGGCACGCCCTTGCACGGAATCGCGGAGTTCACCCCGGGCAGTGCACCGGAGTTGGCCGAACTCTATGGACCGATGCTGGCCCGCGAGACCAATCGACTCCGGGGTAACTCGGCGCCGATCGCGGCCGACGTGCTCGACAGCCTGCGTGCCGCCGCCGGCAATGAGGGTGCCGAACTGACGATCCTCGACAAGCCCACCCAGATCGAAACCGCCGCAGGCATACTCGCCGAGACCGACCGGATCCGCTATCTGACGCCGACGCTGCACCGGGAGATGATGTCGGAACTCCGCTGGCCCGGCGATCCAGCGCCCGATACCGGTATCGAGGTGACGACACTCGGGTTGGACCCGGCCGACATGGTGGTGCTGGACATCCTGCGCCGACCCGAGGTGATGGCGAAGTTGTCGGACTGGAACGGCGGCGCGGCGCTCGGCGACGACACCTACGAGCGGGTCACCTCGAGCTCGGCGCTGGCGATCGTCAGAGTCCGGGGACGCCGCCTGACCGACTACGCACTGGCCGGATCGGCAGTCGAGGCCGTCTGGGTCGGTGCCCAACGGCACGGGCTGGCGGTTCAACCGGTGTCGCCGGTGTTCCTCTACGCCCACAACGACCGCGACCGCCAGGCGCTCTCGCCCGACCACGCCGATGCCCTGCGCGACCTGCAGTACGCTTTTCGTAGGTTGACCAGCACCGAGCGCGACGAATCACAGGCGCTGGTGCTCAGGTTGTCCTACGCGCCGCGTCCGACCGTACGCAGTCGTCGGCGCCGGGCCCGGGCGGGCTCGACGCCACAGTGCGGCTGAAGCGCGTGCTGAGGTATGGGCGGAGGTATCTGGTGTCAGGCAGCCTCGAACTGCTCGTCACATCGGTTGCCACGCAACTGATGGCGGTCGATGCCGCGACCTCGGTCACGGTGAGCCAACAGGTGCTGGCCGAACTGGTCTCGTTTTTCGACGTGGACGTGAGCTTCCTGCGTCACAACGATCACGAGGCGCACGCGACGCGCCTGGTGGCCGAGTGGCCGCCGCGCCCGCAGGACACGCCGACCGACCCGATCGCGATCATCCACTTCGCCGACGCCGACCCGGTGTTCGCGATGGCCGAGCACCTCAAGGAACCGGCGGTGTTCCGGCCGGAGCCGGCCACCGACGACTACCAGCGCACGATCGAGGCCGGACGCCATATCCCGAGCACGTCGATGGCCTGCGTTCCGCTGTTGTCCGCTGACGTCACCACCGGCGTGCTGGGGTTCGTCAAGTTCGGCGACCGCGAGTGGCTGCCCGCGGAACTCAACGCACTCAAGGCGATCGCATCGTTGTTCGCCCAGGTGCAGGCGCGCATCGAGGCCGAGGACCGGTTGCGTTACCTCGCGGATCACGACCACCTCACCGGGCTGAACAACCGACGAGCGCTCATGGCCCACCTGGAGGCCCGGCTGGCACCGGGCCAACCCGGTCCGGTCGCGGTGATGTTCTTCGACCTGGACCGGCTGAAGGCGATCAACGACTACCTGGGCCATACCGCCGGAGATGCCTTCATCAGCATCCTGGCCGAGCGGTTGCAGCGCGGCGACGACCAACCCAAGCTCATCGCGCGACTCGGTGGTGACGAGTTCGTCGTCGTCCCCGCGGCATCGATGACCGTCGAGGCGGCCACCGCACTGGCCTATCGGCTCCAGTCCGTGCTGCGCGAACGGGTGACCATCGACGGCGAGATGCTCACCCGCACCGTCAGCATCGGACTGGCCGAAGGAATGCCCGGCCGGGACTCCACATCCGATCTGCTCAACCGGGCCGACCACGCGGTGCTGACCGCCAAGAACTCAGGCGGCAATCGGGTCGCGGTGTTCTCCGATGCAATGGCGATGGAGATCGACTTCCGCAACGACATCGAGTTGCACCTGCAGAGCGTGATCGAGAGCGGCGCGCTCGTGCTGCACTACCTGCCCGAGATCGACATGCGTACCGGCGAGGTGCTGGCCGCCGAGGCCCTGGTCCGCTGGCAGCACCCGACCCGAGGACTGCTGTCCCCCGACTCTTTCATCGGTGTGGCCGAATCCATAAACCTGGCCGGCGAATTGGGACGCTGGGTGCTCCGGAACGCGTGCGCCGAGTTCGCCCGCTGGCGGTCCAACGGTGTCGGCCGCAACATCGTGCTGCGGATCAACGTGTCGCCGGTGCAGCTGGTGACCGACGGATTCGTCGAGTCGGTGGCCGGCGTCATGAAGGAGTTCCGCCTGCCGCGCGGATCGGTCTGCCTGGAGATCACCGAGAGCATCGTGGTGCAGGACATCGAAACCACCCGCTCGACCCTGACCGGACTGCACAAGGTGGGCGTGCAGGTGGCCATCGATGACTTCGGCACCGGCTACAGCGCGCTGTCGCTGTTGAAGTCCCTGCCGGTGGACACCCTCAAGATCGACCGCAGCTTTGTCGCCGGGCTCGGTTCGGACCCGGGCGATCTACCGATCGTGCGTGCGGTGATCGCCCTGGCCGGAGCTTTCGGCCTTCAACTGGTGGCAGAGGGGGTGGAGACCGAACGGGCCGCGCTGACGCTGTTGCGGCACGGCTGCTACCGCGCGCAGGGCTTCCTGCTGTCCAAGCCGATTCTCGGCCACGAGATGGCCTCGCTACTGGCCCGAGGGCGGGTACCGGTGCATTTCTCGGCCGCGCCGCGCATGTGAGCGACCCGACTCACGCTTCGAGTCGTGCACTCCACCGGAGCTGCAATAGGCCGCCCCCGCTCCGTCCCGGTCGACCTCCAGCAGCTCCACCCTGCCGAATCTGCTCGCGCTGTAACCGACCAGGCCTACCTGCACTAGCTTGCCGGGCTCGATGAGCTGAGCGGCCGCCGACTTCGAGGCACCATGCGGTTCGGTCGATACGGCCACGCCGTGGTGGGCCCGCAGGGCCAACGGACCGTCTGCGGTATCGATCACCGCGCCGACTACCTCGCCCTCCTCGAACACGAGGCGCTGCAGGGTGGCGTTGTCCACGGTCGGGATCTGCCGGTCGAGTGCCTGCGCCGACAACCAATCACCGAGCGCCGCTGCGGTGCCTGAGGCCGGCTCGGCGTCCAGCGCGCCCAGCATCTTGACCTGGATCTCCTCACCGGTGCCGGACGTCATCGAGGTGGTACCCCGGTCCGCCAACCGCGTGTAGAGCACGCCATACGGAGAAGTCAGGCATCGCTGTGCCCAGTCCTGCAGCCGAGCACCGTAGAACGGCGCGATCCGACCACGTCCGGAAACCGGGGTCCATTCACTGACCGCCCGGACCATCAGGGCGGTGTCGTACTCAGCGTCGGCGAGTGGTTTCAGGTCCGCAGACAGGGCATCGAAGTACGCGCGGGTCTCGGGATCCCCGACGCCCGCACCCAACCACGGCGTCTCCGGTCCGGGCGCTCCCGATCGAGGGGCTGCCGGACGCACGATATGCACGTCAAGCCCGGCATCCGCCGCCGCGACGGCCGCGGCCAACGCCCCGAAGCCCGAGCCACAGCAAACGACGTCGACTTCGTCATCCCACATCGGCTAGTGACACTCCGGACTTACCGACAACAGCTCCATCAAGATCGAATCACCTTGGGAGCGCCCTAAAGCTGGGGTTGCCACGGCCCGCACCGGGATTCGAGGGGGATTGCCGGTGCAGGCCATGGCAACGTTTCCAGGATAGCTCTTGGCTACCGCCAATCGGAATGGGGTGGCGCTCGCCACATTGCCCGCGGCCGTGGCGAACGCCACCGCCGGGCGGGCAACCCGCGACGAACCAAGAGTTATCACCCTAAGCACGATACATACCTTTAGAATGTTATGCACGTACGGTGAAGACTTTGAGTCTGCTGGTGGCGACGACGAAATCGGGACACGGCCGCCTGCCGATCAGAGTCAGGAAGGCCCCGTGGTGACTGAGCAGCTCGACCGGCGAGCAGAGCTGACCCGCCTCCAGATCCTGCAGGCGGCGGCGCGACAGTTCGCCCACACTCCCTACAGCCTGGTCAGCCTCGACGACATCCTCGCCGATGCCAACGTCACCAAGGGCGCGCTGTACTTCCACTTCCGGTCCAAACACGCACTGGCGGTCGCGATCGTCGAGCACCGGACCGAGCGCGGCCAGAAGGTGGTCGAGGACGTCCTGGCCCGCAACCTGTCCGGAGCCGAGACGTTGATCGATCTCTCGGGCCTGGTGGCCGCGGAAGACATCGGCGACCCTGTTGCCCGGGCATGCCTGAACCTCGTCGAGTCCATCGGCCGGACCGATGACCTGGGGCCGCGGGTGCTGAACGAATGGGTGCAGGGCTTCGCCGGTATCGCCAAACGGGCCATCGGCGAAGGCGACTTCACCGCCGACACAGACCCCGAGGCGGTCGCCCGGTTGTTGGTGTCGATATACCTGGGCGTGCGTCAGATCAGTGACCTCGACGATCCACCGCGGTTTCTCACCGACCTCGAGCACGGCTGGCTGCTCGCGATGCCCGGGTTCGTCGAGCCGGAGCGGCTCGGCTACCTCAAACAATTCATCCGCCGTCGCACCGCAGTGGGCATCAAGAAGGTGGCACCACTGCGCCACCGCACAAAATGATAGGAACGCCACAATGGCACGCCAGGCTCGATCCGAGCTGACCCGGCAGAAGATCATCTCCGCCGCCGTCGATCTGTTCAGCGAGCACGGCTATCCGGCAACCGGACTCGGCGACATCATCGCCCGGGCCGAGATGACCAAGGGCGCGCTGTACTACCACTTCGAGTCCAAGGAGTCGCTGGCCGAAGCAATCATCGGCGACGGCGGCACCGCCATGCTCACTACGTTCCGCGCCATCGCCGAATCCTCGTCGCCGGCTTTGGAAAACACCATCCACGGATTGTTCGTCGTGGCCGACTTCACCCGGTCGGACAAAGTCGCCCAGATCGGCATGCAACTGCTGCGAACGTTCAGCGGTATCAATGCCGCCGCCACCCGCGTGTACACGAGCTGGCTCGACGAGCTCACCGGACAGTTGACCCAGGCTGCCGATGAGGGCGACCTACGGGAAAACCTGGATGTCGTGAGCGCCGCCGAGGTGATCCTGGGCTCCATGCTGGGGGCCGAGGCACTCTCGCGCGCCACCACGACCGGCACCGACCTACGGGAACGCGTGGCCCGCACGTGGGAGCTGCTGCTGCCCGCGATCGTCAGTCGGGAGTCGCTGGACTACTTCCGCGAGTTCCTGGCACGCGAATCGCTGCGGCGGGCGAAGGCCGCGGGATAGCCCTACAGCTCGTCGGCCCACAACTGCTCGGTGAGGTCCTCGAACGTCGCCAGAGCGACCGGATCATCGCCGCGCAACAGCGCCGATTTGCTCATCCGCGCCCGCACGATCGACCCGTCGTGATGGACGAGATCGACGAGCAGGCCGGCGTTGGCCCGCATCACCGACACCGCTGACTCGTCGGCGGGCAGCGAGTGGAACACCTCAGCAAACGGCATGTTCTTGACCGCGTCGGCGCCGCGGCCCACCATCTCGCCGAAGGCACTGTTCGCGAAGAGGATGGTGCCGTCTTCGGCGATCGCCAACACCGGCACCGGGAACCTCTCCAGCACCACCAGGGCAGGCAGGTTCTGCAGCAGTGTCATAGGAGATTGGGGGTCCTGACCGCTTTGGCGACGATCCACGTTCTCGATTATCGCCTGTGACCTCGGCCAGGCACCACCGCCGCCCAGCAACGTCTGACCGCGTCGCACTCGCAGCGGGGCGGACGCGCTGAGCGGGGTGGTCTGCGCCACTTGACTAACTAGGTTTACTCTGTGGAGCGACACCAGCAGACAGGGGCAGGCATGGACCTGAAGTGGTCGACGAGCGACCAGGAATTCCGCGACGAAGTTCGCGACTTTCTCGCCGAGAATCTGACTCCCGAGCTCCGTCGCGCGGGTCAGTTGATGACCAGCGTGTATGCCGATCACGACGCCAGCATGGCCTGGCAGAAGATCCTCCACGAGCGGGGATGGGCGGCCCCGGCCTGGCCGGTGGAACACGGCGGCCGCAACTGGAGCCTGACCCAGCACTACATCTTCAGCCGCGAATCGACCCTGGCCGGTGCCCCGTCGCTTTCACCCATGGGCATCCGCATGGTCGCTCACGCCATCATCAAATTCGGTACACAGGCACAGAAGGACTACTTCCTTCCCGGCATCCTGACCGGTGAGGTGTTCTTCTGCCAGGGCTACTCCGAGCCCGAGGCCGGCTCCGACCTGGCCGCGCTGTCGATGGCCGCGGTGTCCGACGGTGATGACCTGGTGTGCACCGGCAGCAAGATCTGGACCACCCACGCGCAAGAGGCGAACTGGATGTTCGCCCTGGTGCGCACCACCCGTGGCGCCAAGAAGCAGCAGGGCATCACGTTCGTCCTGATCGACATGACCTCCCCCGGCATCGAGATCCGCCCGCTGGTCATGACTTCCGGCGAAGAGGTGCAGAACCAGGTCTTCTTCGACGAGGTTCGGGTACCGAAGTCCAATGTGATCGGGACGATCGACGACGGCTGGACCGTGGCCAAGTACCTACTGGAATTCGAGCGCGGCGGCGGCGCCAACGCGCCCGCCCTGCAGGTGCTGGGCGACGAAATCTCAGCAGCCGCCACCGAAATACCCGGACCCGCGGGGGGACCGCTGATCGACGACCCGGCGTTCAGCCGCCGGCTCGCCGACGCCCGGCTGCGCACCGATGTGCTGGAAATCCTGGAATACCAGGTACTGGCCGCGGTTGCCGAGGGCGGGCATCCCGGCACGGCGTCGTCGATGCTCAAGGTCCTGAGCACCGAACTGAGCCAGACCCTGACCGAACTGTCGATGGAAGCCGCCGGCCCACTCGCCCGCGCCTACCAGCCGCACGCCACCTATCCCGGCGGCCCGGTTGCCGAATACGAACCGCCCGCCGACGGGTATCACAGCGGAGCACCGTGGCAGGCGGTTGCCCCACTGCGCTACTTCAACGACCGGGCCGGCTCGATCTACGCCGGCAGCAACGAAATTCAGCGAAACATCCTCGCCAAGGCAGAACTGGGGCTCTAGATGGACTTCAACCTGACCAACGAACAGGAACTGCTGCGCGACGGGCTGACCAAGTTCCTGGCCAGTCGCTACGACCTGACGTCCAGCCGCGCCGCAGCCAAGACCGGCCCCGGCTGGCAGCCCGAGATCTGGCGGGGTTTCGCCGACGAACTCGGCATCCTGGGCGCCACGCTGCCCGAGGAGGCCGGCGGCATCGGCGGCGGCCCGGTCGAAACCATGGTCATCGCAGAGGCTTTGGGCCACGCCCTGGTGATCGAGCCGTTCGTCGACACCGTGGTGGTCGCCGGGGGCCTGCTGCACCGGTCCGGAGACGCAGCCGCCGCGGCGCTGTTGGAGGACATCGTCGCCGGAACGGCCGTCGTCGCCCTGGCAGCCACCGAACCGAGCTCCGGGGACAACTGGCGCGACGTGTCCACCACCGCGCGGCGCGACGGTGACGAGTGGGTGCTCGACGGCGCGAAGGTCATGGCCGTCAGCGCGCCCCTGGCCACCCACCTGCTGGTGACCGCACGTACCTCGGGGGAACGTGCCGACACCGACGGGATCTCCCTGTTTCTCATCGACACGGCCTCGCTGACAACGGGATTCACCGCGCACTCGTACCGCACGGTGGACGACCGCCGGGCTTCGGACCTTACCTTCGCGGACGTCCGGCTACCGGCCGGCGCGTTGCTGGGTGCCGAAGGCCAGGCCTGGCCGTCACTGGAGGCGGCCCGTGACGAGGGCGCCGCGGCGGTGTGCGCCGAGGCCGTGGGCGGGATGCGCAAGGTACTGGCCGACACGGTCGAGTACTGCAAACAGCGCCAGCAGTTCGGCCTGCCCATCGGTAGCTTCCAGGCGCTTCAGCACCGGATGGTCGACATGCACATGGAAGTCGAACAGGCTTCTGCGGCAGTCTATCTCGCAGTGCTGAACCTCGATGCCGAGCCCGCGCAACGCGCCAAGGCGGTGTCGGCGGCCAAGGCCACCATCGGCCGGGCCGCGCGCTTCGTCGGGCAGAACGCCGTGCAACTCCACGGCGGCATGGGTATGACCGAGGAACTGGCGATCGGTCACTACTTCAAGCGGCTGACCGCGGTGCAGTACGAGTTCGGTTCAACCGATTACCACGTCGGCCGCTACGCGGAGCTGACCCGAGCCTGACGCCGTGCGGCCGCGGCCTATCTGGTGTTGATGAGGCGCGCGACTCCGCGCATCACCGCCCGGGAGGCCTGATGCCGCACCTGATCCAGTGGCGACAGCCCCGGGCTCGCCGGCGCAGAGCCCAGCCGCGGGAACAACGCCAGCGCGTTGTTGCGGTTGATCGCCTGACGGGCAACCGCATCGAGCCCGTCGTACGTGTCCAGACCGGCGGCGAACAGCTGGCTCGCGGGCAACGGTGCGAACGGCCAATCGGAACCGAAAGTGATGTGGCCGGGGTTGGCGAACGCGAGCAGGGTGGGTAGCGCCGCGGCGCTCGACGACAACGCGGTGTCGAAGTAGAAACTCGCGAAGTCGTCGAGGATGTCCGCCGGGCTGCGGCCGGTATCCCCCATGATGGCCACCGCCATGCGGTGCGAGGCATACGGGACGAATCCGCCGGCGTGGCTCAGGATGAACTTGATGTTCGGGTACTTGCGCCGGATTCCATTGCGCACCAGCAGATAAGCAGCCCTGGTGGTGTCGAGGAGAAAGTCCGTCGCGAACGGCGGGACATCGGGCACCGTCGGTGCGGGAAGATCGGCCGGATGGATGAAGACCACAGCGGACCGGATGTCGAGCGCGGCCCACAATTCGTCCTGTCCATCCTGTCCGAGGTAGGTTCCGGCGTTGTTGGCCAGGAGCACCACCCCATCTGCCCCGAGTGTGTCAAGGGCGCGGATGGCCTCCGATGTCGCCGCTTCGACGTGCGGCATCGGCAGCGTCGCGAAGAAACCGAACCGGTCAGACTGCGAGGCGAACAGTTCGGCCCCGAAGTCGTTGAGATCTATGGCAAGTGCGGCGGCATCGGCCTGGTTCGACAGGAAGGTGGTGCCCGGCGTCGACACCGACAGGATCGCGGTGGCTACATCGAGCTCGGCCATGGTCTGCAACGAGCCCTCCGGGCTCCACTCCGGCAACGCGCGTCCGCCGGCATCGTCGATCCCGGCCTTCTGCAAAGCCTTTCGATAGGCGGGCGGAATCATGTGGTGGTGGGTATCGATTCGATTCATGATCGTCCTTCCCTAGCTGTCGGCGATGCCGGCACCGGCCAGCGCCGGGACGCTGTCCTCGGCTCGTAGTAGCGAGCGGGCGCCAACCTTGAACTGGGCGAGTTTGTCGATGACGGTCTGTCCCTCCGGTGTGTGCCCCCAGATGCTGATGCCCTGGTGGGTGGCGGGTTCCCAGGTCGCCTCGTCGACAACCAACGGATTCCACCCCACCTCCCATTCAAACCCTGACGGGGTCATCGCGTAATAGGAAAGTTCCCGGTCGTTGGTGTGCTGCCCGACCCCCAACGCCATGCCGAAACCGAGTTCCCTGATCCGTTGGTACGACGTGGTCATGTCGTCGAGGTCGACCACCTGGACGTTGAGGTGCTGGATGCGGGTGCGGATCGGGTTGATGGGCAGGCGGTTCACCGAGGCGATGGCCACCGAGTGGTGGCGCTGATTGACCCGCAGGAACCGGATCTTGACCTTGACGCCACTGATCGTCTCATCGATGTAGTCGGACAACCGGGCGTCGAACACGGTGTTGTAGTAGCCGCGCACCTGCTGTGGCTTCTTGGTGGTGATCGCCACGTGGCCGATACCGCAGTCACCCGTCACGAACCCGCCGCGCACCGTCATCCGCAGTGGTGTGACGGCGGGACGAGCGCGGGTGAAGATCTCCTGCGTCAACCCGTTGGGTCCCGGGAACCGCACCAGCCGTTCCACTCCCCGCAGCGCGGCGTCATCTGCGCTGCCTGCGGTCACCGGCACACCGTGCCGCACGACGCGTCCGACGATGTCGTCGAACGTGGCGTGGTCATCGACCTGCCATCCGAGCGCGGTCACATCCTCGGCCGGCCCGCGCTGCAGCAGGAAGCGGCTTTCGTGGTCGTCGAGCCGGAACCGAAGGACGTCTCCCGATGAGTCGTCCACGTGCATGCCGACCCCGTCACGGCCGAAACGCCGCCAATCGCTGAACTTCTCGGTTTCGATGACGACATAGCCGAGGTGGACGTTGCCGAATACGCTAGGCATGAGCGAGCTTCGAATCCGGACCGAGAAACTCGGTGACGAGTTGATTGAAGAACTCGGAGCGTTCCCACTGCATCCAGTGACCGGTGTGCGAGGTCATCACCAGCTCGGCATTGGGCATGGCGTTCAGCAGCATCGGGCCACCGGACGGCCGGTTCACCTTGTCGTCGCGGCCCCACAGGATCAGTGTGGGCGTCCGCAGGCTCTTGAGCCGGTTGTCGCGGGTGAGATCCATGCGCCACAGCGTGCGCAACGCTGTCGGTCCCGACGGCCGGGTCAGCGGTGGATCGGCCACCACCTCGGGATCGATGGATGCCCGATACCGCAGGTCGATCAGATCATCCGGCACTGAATTACCGTCGTACACCAGGTAGTTGCGAATGAAGGTGGCCAGCTTGTCGCGGCTGGGGCCGTCGCCGGTGTAGTAGGACAGCAGGCTGCCCAATCCCGCGGTCGGCAGTGCGCGGGTGGTGCCGATTCCGCCGGGGCCCATCAGTACCAGCCTGTTCACCCGATGCGGGGTGTCCAGCGCCAGCCGCAACGCGGCGGCGCCACCGTAGGAGTTGCCGATCAGATGTGCGGTCTCGATGCCCAGTTCGTCGAGCAGGCCGCGGATCATGTCGGCGAGATAGCCGAACGGATCGCTCTTGTCGATGCCTTTCGCCGAGCGGCCGTAGCCGGGCATATCGGGCACGATGACCCGGAAATGTGCTGCGAGAGCGTCGATGTTGCGCCCATAGTTGGACATCCCGGAGGCGCCCGGCCCGCCACCGTGCAGCATGACCACGGCAGGGCCCGCACCGGCTTCGGCGAAGAAGATCTGCTTTCGTGCGACGGTGACGGTGTGTTCGGCAACTTCGGTGGTGGTCATGCGCGGGCTCCAGTCTTGGTCGGTGCCAGCTGGTAGCCGGCCGGAGGTGCGGGTAGCGGCCTCCCGGAATCAGCTGCGGTGTAGATGAATCCGTCGGGGCGCAATACCACGGCGGCAGCCTTCTTTCGTTGCAGCCAGTCGATCAAGGTGCCGTCGGGATCGCGGACCGCCCCCGGTCTGATGCGGTCGGCCTGGGGGCCGGTCAACCCGATGACAGGCACATCCAGGTCTACCCAGGCCTGCGCGCCCACCGGCGCTACGTCGGTGTGGAGCACCGCCCATCCCGCTGCGGCGACATCATCAAGGCGGCGCCGCGTGCCTGTGTCGTCGATCACCCACGGCTGCGGGATCTGCCAGCCCACGGCTCGATTGCCGGTCCGGGCGAACAGACCGTCGTCGTACCGGGCATCCGGGATCCAATAGCGCTTCTGACCTCCGCGCAACACCCCGGGAATCTTGGTCAATGCCCGCAGGCTGTGGTTGCGTACCGCGGCGATCAGTCGATTGCGCTCGGTGATCACGCGGCCGACGAGACAGGCCCGGCGGGTGACTTCGACGACGTGCGGTTTGCGTTCTGCCTCATAGGAATCCAGGAGCGTATCCGGTGCCCGGCCGGACAGCACCGCGGCGAGCTTCCAGCACAAGTTGGCCGCGTCACGCACCCCGGCCGACATGCCCTGACCGATCCACGGCGGCATGGCGTGCGCAGCGTCGCCGGCCAGGAAGATACGCCCGACCCGCCAGCGATCGGCAACCCGGACATGGTGGCTGTAGACCACAGCCCTGAGGATCTCGACGTTGTCGCGGGTGATCCCCTGATCCTCCAACATCTTCCAGATCTCGAACTCGCTGACCAGCGTCTGCTCGTCCTCGCCGGCCCGCGCCGGGTACTCCCACCGGTGGTGCCCCAGCGGCGTCGGGCAGTCGACGGTGGGACGGTCCGGATTGCAGTGGAACCGGAGCCGGTCGTGGGCATCCCATTCTTTGTGCACCTTGGTATCGATCACGACCCATCGTTCGGCATAGGTGTTACCCGAATAGCCGATGCCCAACTGCCCACGCGTCGGGGAGGATCCGCCGTCGGCGGCGATCACATATGAGGCCCGCACCCGCTTGAACGTGTCGGCGCGAAGGTCGGCGAGCATCAGCTCAACGTGGTCCGATTTGGCCAGCACGCGCAGACATTCGTGTTCGAGCAGCACCTCGACGGTGTCGAAGCGTGCCGCGCCCTCGCGCAGGACGTGGTCGACCGCGGGCTGGTAGATGAACTGCTGAGGCGGATGGCCCGAACCTCGCGAGGCGATCGTGGTCTCGATGAAGGCCACACCGCCGGCGTCGACGAATGCCGCGGGCCGGTCAGGCAGCATGTCCTGCTGCAACCGTTCCGCGAGGCCGACCGACTGCCAGATGCGCAGCACCTCCTCGTCGGTACTGATCGCCCGGGCCCTGCCGTAGACGTCTGGATCCCGTTCGATCACCACAACAGTCAGGCCGAGCCGGCCGAGCAGGTTCGCCGCGGTGGCACCGGTTGGGCCGTAGCCGATGATCGCGACGTCGTAGGTGTCCTGAACGTTCACTGCCGCCTCCGGTTGTTCTGTAGTGATCGATACGGTAGTGTAATGATCACTACAGAGTCAACACCCAGGAGCGGAAGATGTCGGAAGCACCCAAAGCTCGCCGCAAGCGCGCCGACGGCGAACTGTCGCGCGAACGAATCCTGGACGCCGCCACCGAGATTGCGTCCGAGCGTGGCTACGAGGGCACCAGCATCGGGCTGGTCAGCAAGAAGTGCGGGTTGCCGGCCAGCTCCATCTACTGGCATTTCAAGGACAAGGACGACCTGCTTGCCGCGGTCATCGAGCGCAGTTTCGGTTCGTGGCTGAACGCATGGCGCCTCCCCGAAGGGGGCGAGCCGCGGGAGCGGATCAGTGCCCTCGCCACGCAGATCGCCAAGGCCCTGCTCGACTCCCCCGACTTCATCCGCCTCGGGCTCATGCTGGCCCTGGAACGGCGCCCGGTGGAACCTCGGGCGCGCGAGATGTTCATCCAGGCACGAGCACAGGCCGCTGCATCGCTGCATGAGGCGCTCAGCGAATTCACCGTGGGACTCGACGACGCACAGATTCACCTGCTGGTGACCTACGCGATCGCCGGTGCCGACGGACTGTTCGTCGCCAAAGAGATCGGCGGCGACTCGGTCGACCTGTTGGCGTTGTTCGAGATGCACGCCCAGGCCCTGTACGACACCGCCCTTCGACTGATCGCCGCGAACTCCGGGGAAAGCGCATCGTGACAGGAAGCAGATGGCCGGTGGCCATCATCGGCTCGGGCAACATCGGCACCGATCTCATGCTCAAGATCCTGCGCAGCGACGGTCCGCTGATGATGGGGGCGATGATCGGGATCGACCCGGCATCCGATGGCCTGACCCGCGCCGCGCGGCTGGGTGTGCCGACCACCGCGGCCGGTATCGACGGCCTGCTCACCATGCCGAATTTCGGTGAGATCAAACTGGTTTTCGACGCCACCTCAGCCGATGCGCACCAGGCGAACTGGGCCAGGCTCGAACCCACCGGGGTGCGGGTCCTCGATCTCACGCCCGCCGCCACCGGCCCGTACTGCGTGCCGGTGGTCAACCTCGACGATCACCTCGGGGCGCGCAACCTGAACATGGTCACCTGCGGTGGGCAGGCCACCGTACCGATCGTGGCAGCTGTCGCCCGGTCCGGAAGGGTGTCGTACGCCGAGATCATCTCCTCGATCTCCGCCAAGTCCGCCGGTCCCGGTACCCGGGCCAACATTGACGAATTCATCGAAACCACTTCGACGGCACTACAAGTCGTGGGTGGCGCACAGCGGGCCAAGGCGGTGATGATCCTGAACCCGGCCGACCCGCCGGTCATGATGCGCAACACCGTCTACTGCCTGGTCGAGGGCGAGCCCGACCACGCCCTCATCGACAATGACATCGCCGCCATGGTCAAGAAGGTCAGCGACTACGTACCGGGCTATCGCCTCAAGCAGGCCGTGCAATTCGAAACATTCAGCAGCCGGCATCCGCTGCGGATCCCCGAGACCGGCGACTTCACCGGCACCCGCGTCACCGTCATGCTCGAAGTCACCGGGGCCGCCCACTATCTCCCGGCCTACGCAGGCAACCTCGACATCATGACGTCAGCGGCCAAGGCGACTGCCGAGCGCATCGCCACCATGGCGGAAACCGCGCGAGTGTCAGCATGATTCACAACCTGTACGTCAGCGACGTCACTCTCCGCGACGGTATGCACGCGGTGCGCCACCGGTACAGCATCGATCAGACCGTCTCGATTGCCCGGGCGCTGGACACCGCGGGCGTGGACTCCATCGAGGTGGCCCACGGAGACGGGCTCGGCGGATCGAGCTGCATCTACGGCTTCGGCGCACACACCGACCTGGCGTGGATCGAGGCCGTGGCCGGCGTCGTCTCCAGAGCCGCGGTGGCGACACTGGCGCTTCCCGGGATCGGCACCGTGCGCAACCTCCGAGAGGCCCACCACGCGGGGGCCACCGTCGTACGTGTCGCCACCCACTGCACGGAAGCCGACATCTCCGCGCACCACCTCACCGCAGCGCGCGAGCTCGGGATGGACGCCGTCGGCTTCCTGATGATGAGCCACCTGACATCGCCGGCCGGCCTGGCCGAGCAGGCTTCGTTGATGGAGAGCTATGGCGCAACGTGCGTGTACGTGGTCGACTCGGGCGGAGCGATGACCATGTGCGATATCACCGAACGCGTCGATGCCCTACGTCAGACCCTGTTGCCGACAACCGAAATCGGTATTCACGCCCACCACAATCTGTCCTTGGGTGTGGCCAACTCCATCGTGGCCGTCGAGCACGGAGCCAATCGGGTGGATGCCTCGCTGACCGGCATGGGAGCCGGCGCCGGCAATGCACCGCTGGAGGTGTTCATCGCCGTGGCCGACAAGCTGGGCTGGGAGCACCGCTGCGATCTGCACGGCCTGCAGGACTCCGCCGACGATATCGTGCGGCCACTGCAGGACCGGCCGGTCCGGGTCGACCGGGAAACCCTCACACTGGGGTACGCCGGGGTGTACTCCAGCTTCCTGCGCCACGCCGAGGCCGCGGCCGCCCGCTACGACATCGACGCACGCAGCCTGCTCGAAGAGGCCGGCCGGCGCGGCATGGTCGGTGGGCAGGAAGACATGCTCGCCGACATCGCGCTGGATCTGACCACATCGATCGAGCCTGCCGGCACCGGGCATCCGTAGTCTGGACCGGGTGAGCGTGCGGGGATGGCTGCTACTGGGCGCCATGAGCCTCATCTGGGGTATCCCATACCTGCTGATCAAGATCGCCGTCGACGGTGTCTCGGTGCCCGTGTTGGTCCTGGCACGCACGGCCGTCGGCGCAGCAGTGCTGTTGCCGCTGGTGATGTCGCGCGCCGCCTGGGCGCCGGTGCTGCAGCATTGGCGGCCCGTGCTGGCCTTCGCGTTCTTCGAGATCATCGCGGCGTGGTTCCTGCTGTCGGACGCCGAACGCCATCTGAGCAGCTCGCTGACGGGTCTGCTGATCGCCACCGCCCCGATCATCGCCGCGGTACTCGACCGGCTCACCGGTGGAGAACGGTTGAGCCCCAAGCGAATCACCGGCCTCGGCATCGGCCTGGCCGGTGTGGCCGTGCTCGCCGGGCCCGGCCTCGCCGGTGGGCACGGCTGGCCGATCGCCGAAGTGCTTTTGGTGGCAACGTGTTACGCGATCGCTCCGCTGATTGCCGCGCGCTACCTGGGTGACGTGCCCGCCCTTCCGCTGACCGCGGCCTGCCTATCGCTGGCGGCGCTCATCTACGCCGCCCCGGCGCTGCTGACCTGGCCCGAGCAGATGCCGTCACAGCGTGTGCTGCTGGCGTTGGCCGCGCTCGCCGTGATCTGCACGGCACTGGCGTTCGTGGTGTTCTTCGCGCTGATCCGCGAGGTCGGCGGCGCGCGGGCGTTGGTGTTCACCTACGTCAACCCGGCCGTTGCGCTGGCCGCCGGGGTCATCGTGCTCGGTGAGCCGCTGACCGCGTACAACGTCGCCGGGCTGGCGCTGATCCTCGCCGGATCGATCCTGGCGACCCGCACGCCACGCGATCCCGATCCGCAGCCCGAAGCCGAAGTCAGTCGCGCAGGCCCGCGCTGAGCATCTCCTCGATCGACACGAATTTCACCCGTGTCCGTGCGGCCTGCGCACCGCGGTCCCGTTCGGCGGCATCGATCGCGCGCCAACCCGGCCAGCCGACCGGCTCGGCTCGCCGTGCGGCCAACAGCGCATCGAGCGACTCGCGATCCTCGACGTCACGGGTCAGCAGACCGGCGCCGAAATCCGCCCACAGCTGGGCAACGGTCTGCTCGGCGCACAACCGGTTCGTGCCGATCACCCCACGGGGTCCGCGCTTGATCCATCCCGTCACATAAGTGCCGGGCACCGGTCCGCCGTCGACGACACGACCGGAATCGTTGGGTACGGTTCCTGAATCCTCGTCGTAGGGCAGTCCCGCGACGGGCAGACCCCGGTATCCGATCGACCGCAGGATCAACGACGCCTCGATCACTTCGGTGCCGCATCGGTCGCTGCTGATCTGGAGTCCTTCGGCCCGGCCGGCACCCAGGATGGCGACCGGAGTGGTACCGAAGCGGAACACCACGCGCTTGTTTCCGGGTATCGGGCTGCGCTGCGCGTATTCGCGGGCGATGGCGAGCTTGAATGATGTTTCCACGTCGTCGTGCTCGTCATCCGCGGGAAGATCCGCAGGGTCCACGATCACGTCGACACCCTCGAGATGCCCGAGAGCCAGCAACTCCCCCGCCGAGAACGCAGCATGGCCGATACCGCGCCGGGCCAGGATCACCACTTCCCGAATGGCACTGTCCGCCAAGGCATCCAGCGTGTGCTGGGCGATGTCGGTGGCAGCCAGCGCATCACGGTCCATCAACAACACCCTGGCGACATCCAGGGCAACGTTGCCGTTGCCGACGATGACGGCCCGCTCGCCCGACAGATCGAACTGGTGGCCGGCGTGATCAGGGTGGCCGTTGTACCAGCCGACGAACTCGGCCGCGGCGTGGTGCCCCGTCAGGCCCTCGCCGTCGATGCCAAGCCTCCGGCTGGTCGCCGCGCCCACCGCGTAGATCACCGCGTGGTGATGGGCCAACAGCTCCTCGTGGTTGATGGTGCGGCCGACCTCGACGTTGAAATGACTGGCGAAGCGCGGGTTGGTGAACGCCCGCTCGAAGATGTCGACCACCGACTTGGTGTGCTGGTGATCGGGTGCCACGCCCGCCCGGATCAGGCCGAACGGCGTGGGCAAGCGCTCGAAGAGGTTGATCTCCACACCGTCGACATCGATCAGCTCGGCGGCGGCATAGCAGGCGGCCGGCCCCGATCCGACGATAGCCACCCGCAGTGATCCCGCGGCGACCGGTGCGCGCGACAGTGCCGCCGGTACGGTCACCGGCTCGAGCGGATGGCGTTCGAAATAGGCGGCATTGAGGTCCTTGAACCGCTGCAGGTCGCGAGGCAGGTCCTCTTCGTAGTGGATCGCCCCTACCGGGCATTCCTCGAAGCATGCTCCGCAGTCGATGCACGATTCCGGATCGATGTAGAGCATCTCGGCTGACGCCGAATCCAGACCGCCCTCAGCCGGACGTATGCAGTCCACCGGGCACACCGGAACGCAGCTGGCGTCCTTGCAGCAGTTCTGAGTAATCACGTACGCCATCAGACCTCCCCTTTTCAGATCCCCAGGGATGGTACTGGACACTTGTCTGGTTTTGCGACTCGAAAGTCGTCAATACCCGCCGGGCAGCAATCGAACGGCACGAAGGACGGTGCTGAAAATGTGTTGATACAGGCAGTTTCACTCCGCGATTGCCAATCGTGGCGCAGGTCTATATCTTGGACACATGTCCAGGCCAGCGGTGGCTACGGTCACTCGCCTACTTGATGCACAGGGTCAGCGCATCCGCAGGCAACGTCGCGTCTTCGGTGCAGCGGCACAACTTCTCGATGCACAGAACGACGTCTCGGTGCCCGCACTGGCAGCGCGCGCGAAGATGGCGCCCGCCGCTCTCTACGCGCATTTCCCATCCATCGAGGTGGTGTTCGCCGAGCTGTACCTGGACCGGGTGATTCAGCTGCCGCTGGAAATCGATCCCGCTGCCAGCGCGACCAACCGCGTCACCGAGCAACTCACCGCACTCACACTCTTGATGGCCGATGAGCCACGGCTGGCCCGCGCCTGCACCCAGGCGTTGATGAGCACCGACGACGAGATGGTCGCCGATGTACGTGGGCGGATCGCGGTCGAGATCGCGCGCCGGATCTCGACCGCCCTGGGCGCGGGCGCGTGGCCCGAGGTACTTGCCACGTTGGAGTCAGTGTTCTGGGGTGCACTGCTGCAGGCGCAGTCGGGCGCGATGAGCTACCGGCAGATGAACCGCCAGCTGGAGATGATGGTCTCGCTGATCGTGCCGGGAGACTGACGCCGATCACGCCATCGCGGCCAACCAACCCCGGTACTCGGTGATGTCGCGGCCCTGCGCGGGCGCGATGTGGTCACAACCGAATCCGGTGATCCATCGGCCGTCGTCGAGTTCCACCTTGCCCAGCAGCATGGGTGCGGGCAACTCCGCCAGGAACTCGCCGAGGGCAGCCGGCGACAGAAGCCAGCGCTCACCCACGATCGGGGCACCACCCTCGGCCACGCGGGTCAGGCCCGGCTTGGGCGGAACCGTGTCGAGGGCGTAGAGGCGGTAATGCGGTGCGGTGGTGATCGGTCCCGCCCACCTAGCGCCCCGCCCGGTGAGCTGATGTTCCAGCGGCTGCCCGCGCAGATGCGCACCGAACACCGCGAGTTCGGTCAGGGGTGCAGCCAATTCGGGCCACGTCTCGGCCGACGGGGCATCGAGGAAGCGGGACGCCAGATCGGCGATGACACCGTCATTAAATCCCGGTGCCAGCAGGGTGATTCCGAACTGCGCGCCATCGGTCACCGTCCCGGCGGGGACCGCGATGGCACACATGTCGAACAGATTGCAGAAGTTGGTGTAGCGGCCCATCCGGGAGTTCACTGCGACTGGATCGGCGGCCACCTCATCAATGCGCGGATGCTCGGGGGCGGTGGGCACCATGAGTGCGTGGCAGCCCGCGAGCTGGGCAAGTGCTTTGTGCCGTAGCTCGTCGACATGTCGCCGGTCACGCAGTAGGTCCGCGGCCGAATGCGCGCCCGCCGCAGTGATGATCGCGGCGACAGTCGGGTCCAACTCAGCATCAGGACCGGCCGTGCTGACGAACTCCCCTACCGCATCCCACCTTTCGGCGACCAGGGCACCGTTGTAGAGAAGGCCGGCCGCGGCGAAGAAGTCGTCCATCGGGATCGGGACCGTGTCGAATCCGGCGTCCTTTGCCTGGCGCACGGCAGCGTCGAAGCCGGCCTGCCATTCGTCGTCGAGCCCATCCAACGTGTCTGGTATCGCGATTCTGGGACTCACCGGCGCCGCAAACGCGACATCGGCCGGCCACGGCCGATGCGGCGCACCGGCACTCATGACGGCCATCGCCGACTGTGCGGTGGCCAGATCGGCGGCGAAGATCGTCACGCAGTCATAACTCGCGCACGCCGGGACCACTCCCTCGGCAGAGACCACGCCGAACGTTGGCTTGATCCCGACGATGCCCTGCAGCCCGGCCGGGACCCGACCGGACCCGGCGGTGTCGGTGCCGATCGCGATGTCGGCGAACCCGAGCGCGACGGCCACCGCAGATCCGGAACTCGACCCGCCGGAGATGTAGTCGGGTCGACGGGAATCCCGCACGGCGCCATAGGGACTTCGGGTCCCCACCAAACCGGTGGCGAACTGGTCGAGGTTGGTCTTCCCGATGACGACAGCACCGGCGGCCTTGAGAGCGGTCACCGCCGGTGCGTCGGCATTGGGAATGTAACGGAAGTCTGGGCATGCCGCAGTGGTCGGTATCCCGGCCACGTCGACGTTGTCCTTGACGGCGAGCACCAAACCGGCCAGCGGCCCCTCACCGGCCAGCGCGGCCTCATACTCGGACTCAACGTCATCCAGCGGACGCAGATGAATGAACACCTCGTCACGTCCGCTGTCGGCGATCTTGCGGTAGATGTCGGCGATGTGTGTCACGCGGATACCTTTCTCGCGAATTCTCCTGCTGCCGCCCATCGCTCACGTTCCTCGGCGCGCGCCGCTTCCATCGTGGCGCGGGTCGCGGCGATGTCCTCGGCATTGGCGGCCAGAAACTGCTCGTGTTCGGCCAGCGAGAACGTACCGTCGGCGATCTCGACGTGTCCGCGTCCATCGGCCATGTCGGCGCGCAGGTCCAGCAGTTCCTCAGCCGACACCGGATACCACTGGATCCGGTCGAAAAACCGCAACAGCCAAGGATGTTCGGGATCGAAGCCCTGGGCGACCAGCGGATGACGATGGTTCCAGATCTGCGTGGTGCGCCCGACGAACTGGTATCCGCCCGGCCCCTCCATCCCGTAGATGCACAGGTACGCCCCACCGATACCGACTGCGTTCTCCGGAGTCCAGGTCCGCGCCGGGTTGTATTTGGTCGTCACCAGACGGTGCCGAGGGTCCAACGGCGTGGCGACCGGGGCACCCAGGTACACATCGCCCAGCCCTAACACCAGATACTCCGCGTCATAGACGATTCGGTGTACATCCTCGACGGAGTCCAGACCGTTCATCCGCCGGATGAACTCGATGTTCCACGGACACCACGGCGCATCGGCCCGCACGCCGTGCATGTATCGTTCGATCGCCTCGCGGGTGGAGGGGTCGTCCCAGCTCAGCGGTAGCCGTACGGTGCGGCTGGGCACCACCAGATCCTGTGCGGCAGGCAACGAGGCCTCGAGCTCGGTCAGCAGCGCCACCAAGGACGACTGCGCAAGCCGGTCCGGGTCCACCTTGACCTGCAGCGAACGAATCCCGGGCGTGAGGTCGATCAGTCCGGCGGGCCGATGTTCTTCCAGCGCATGGTGCAGTGCGTGCGCACGCGCTCGCAACGCCAGGTCCAGGCGCATCTCGCCGTACTCGACCAGGACGTTGTCGTCCCCGATCCGCCGGTAGGTGACCGCCGTGCTGCCGTCCGATGAGGTTGTACCGGCAATGATTCCGTCGTCCTCGTCGCCGCCCGCGGAGAACACCGCCGCAATGTTGGCACGTCGCGCCGGGCCGACGGTCGCAGGCGGGGGCGCCGCCGCCGCGTGCACCGGTACGAACCGGACGGTGGCACCGGGGGCGAGTTGGCCCAGCTTCCACCGGTCGGCGGCAGTGACTGTGACCGGGCAGACGAAGCCGCCGAGACTGGGCCCGTCGGGCCCGAGCAGGATCGGCGTGTCCCCGGTGAAGTCGAGCGAGCCAACGGAATAGGCGTTGTCGTGGATGTTCGACGGGTGCAGTCCGGCTTCCCCACCGTCGGGGCGGGCCCATTCAGGCTTCGGCCCGATCAGCCGGACACCGGTGCGGTCGGAGTTGAAGTGCACCTCGTAGTCGTGGTTGAGCAGCGTATCGATGTCGTTGCGGGTGAAGAACTCCGGTGCCGAGTGCGGACCGACGGTCACTGCGATGTACCAGTGCTGGCCGATGGCCGGCTGCTCCTCGAACAGGATGCGCCGGCGGGTACCCGCACACGCCTCGGCGGTTTCCAGCTTGTCCCCCACCGCCAGCACCCGGCCCTCGTGCCCGCCGAACCGGCCAAGAGTGAATGTCGATGCGCTACCCAGGTATTCGTCGGCCAGCAGCCCGCCGCCCAGCGCGATGTAGATCCGCAGGCCTGGGCCGTCGACCATGCCGATGTCCAGAACCTGACCGGCCTCGACCAGCACCGGCACCCACTGCGCGACCCGTGTGCCGTCGACAGTCACCGGCGCAGGCGCACCGGTGACGCACACCCAGGTGTCGGTGTCGAAGCGCAACGCCGGTCCGCCCATCGTGGCCTCGAGGCCGGGCGCGCCCTCCGGGTTGCCCACCGCGATGTTGGCCAGCCGGAAGGACACATCGTCCATCGGTCCCGACGGCGGCACCCCGATCTGCCAGAACCCGGTCCGCCCCGGCCAATCCTGAACGGTGGTGGCCATGCCGGGCCGGATGACTTCGATTGCGGTCATGGGCGTGTCACGACCATTCGCACCGCGGTCGGGTCGAATCCGTTGCACGGGTTGTTGATCTGCGGGCAATTGGAGACCAGCACCAGCGTGTCGATCTCGGCCCGCAGCGACACCGTCTTGCCCGGTGCCGACAGGCCATCGACGATGCCCAATGCGCCGTCCGGATCCACCGGCACGTTCATGAAGAAGTTGATGTTGCTGACGATGTCGGCCTTGGTCAGCCCCCACCGGGCACCTTCGCCGATGAAGTTCTCCACGCAGGCGTGTTGGTGTTTGGTGTGGTGTCCGTACCGCAGCGTGTTCGATTCCTGTGAGCAGGCCCCGCCGAGAGTGTCGTGGTTGCCGACCTCGTCGTCGATGATGGTCAGCATCGGCTCGCCGTCGCTGTCGCGCAACACCGATCCGGTGGTCAGGAAGATGTTGCCCTGAGCGGCGATCGTGGCCTGGGCGCTGTAGCGCACGCCGTGGTCGTTCGCCCCGTAGAACAGGGTGTCGACCGCCTGGTTGCCATGAAGGTCGACGATGGTGAGCACGTCTCCGGCGCGCACGATCTTCGCCCACGGGGCGCGTGGGGCGACGATTTCGTCGGCGATGGTGTCGGCGGCGGTGACGGTCATCGGGCACTCCAGACGTCTTCGGAATTCAGGTAGGCGCGTTGGTATTCGGGGTCGCGGTCACCGACCGTGGCGCCGATCTCGGCCAGGTCACCCGGCGCCGACCAGGCCAGCACCTCCAGCGAGCCGACGGTGAACTGCGGTGCCGGGTCCAGGGGGTGCGCGGTATTGGCGAGTGCCACGATCAGGGGTAGGTGGGTGATCAGTTCGACTGCCGTGCCGGCGCCGGCCGACCCGGTGGACACCAGCGTGCCGTCGGCATCCACCCGGACTCCGTGGAAGAACGACACGCTGGGCGCCACGTCGCGTCGGGTCAGGCCGTTCTTGAGCGCCGCCAGCGCGAGCAGTTCTCGACCGGACGGGCTCGGCGACTCCACTTCGCCCGCACCGTATTTGGCGGCATTGCCGGACCGGGTGGTGGTCCCGCACAGGGCATCGTGGTGGCCCGAGGTGTCCGACACCAGGGTGGCCAGCACCCTGCCCTGGTCGCTGAGCAGCGGGTGACCCGCCGAAAGGTAGGCCTGCCACGGCACTTTCACCGTGTCCGCGACGTTGAGCCGTTCCCAGGGTGCGTCTGCCCGCCACAGGAGCAGGTGGGCGCACGCGGTGCCGTCCAGGTCACGCAGCCGCAGCCGGGTGCCGCGGGCCAGCACCTTGCTGGTGTAGCGACCACCGGGAACCGTTTCAGCCCAGGTCAATTGCTCTGCGGTGACATTCTGCGGCGGTGTGGGCCAGGCCGAGGCCGGCACAACGGGCATCGAATCGGTGAGGGTGCCGGCCTGAGCGCGAGCATGGTCGCGGGCCCCGGCGGTCGTCGACGTCGTCGCAGTAGTCATGTCAGGCTCCGATCGTGACGGGTTTGGGGTGGGTCTTGCCGCGGGGGAAGCAGAGCGCGCCGAGCGCGACGGCCGCCGCGATGCTCAGTGGTCCGGCCCACTGCAGGATCGGCATATCCCCTCCTGGGTTGAAGATCTCGGCCCGGGGCCAGCCCAGGTTGACGATCATCACCGTGCCGTAGAGCACCGCCAGGACGTTGACGACGATGCCGAACTTGCCGAGCGAGAACAGCGGCAGGCCTTCGGCATCGACCTGATTGCGCTGGGCGGGCCAGCCCTTGAGCCGCCGGTACAGCAGCGGCGCAGTCACCAACAGGTAGGCCAGGTAGATCAGGATGATGCAGACACTGGCCAGGGTCGCGAAGATCGCCGAGTTGCCGACGTTGACCAGCAGCACCCCGATGCACAGCAGGCCGATGAGTACCGACGGCCAGATCGGGGTCCCGGTGTGGCTGTTGACCTTCGACAGGAGCGCCGAGGCCGGCAGGCGGCCGTCGCGGGCCATCGAGAACATCAGCCGGGAGGCGGCGGTCTGAATTGCCAAGGTGCAGATGGTGATCGCGATGCAGACGTCGATCAGCAGCACCGTGCCCCACGGTGAGGACAGCACGGTGTCGAGCACGTAGGGCAGTCCCTCGGTGGCAAGTCGGCCATCGGTCAGGCTGGGAGCAGCCATCAGGGCGCCCAGGATCATGAGCCCGCCGCCGAGCGCTGAGACCGACAGGGCCAGCCGGATGGTGCGGGGCGCGACGCGACGGGGATTGCGCGTCTCCTCGGCCAGCTCGCCCGCCGAGCCGAAGCCGACCATGACGTAGGCGGCCATCAGCCCGCTCATGATCCAGGCCCAGACGTAGCCGGGCTGCCCTCCGGCGTGACCGGTGTCGAACACCACCTGCGGTCCGCGCTGAGCGTGGGTGAAGAACACCCCGATAACCGCGATGACACCCACGATCTCGCAGATCACGCCGGCGCTGTTGACCCGCGACATCCATTTGACGCCAAGACAGTTGATCGTGGTGGTGACGACGAGCAGGACGGTGCCGAGTAGGACTGCGTTGGCCGCCCCGCTCGGTGAGGTCAGGGCCGGGTCCTCGCCGATGACCTGGAACCCGGACCAGATCGTGGGCAGCACCACCTGTAGCGCGATCGCCGCGGCCGAGGCGGTGACGATCTGCGCCAGGATCATGAACCAGCCGCCGAACCAGCCGATCACCTCGCCACCCATCCGGCGGGACCACTGATAGATGGCCCCCGAGATCGGGTAGCGCGCGGCCAACTCGGCGAAGCACAGCGCCACCAGGAACTGTCCGAGGAACACCGCGGGCCAGGTCCAGAAGAAGGCGGGGCCGCCGAAGCCGAACCCGAGTCCGAACAGCTGGAAGATCGTGGTCAGGATGGACACGAACGAGAAGCCCGCGGCGAAGGATTCGAACTTGCCGAGCCGACGGTGCAACTGCTGGTCGTAACCGAACTCGGCCAGGTCGTCATGGTCGTTGGACACATCACGTCCCGCGGTAGCGCTGCTGGTCATAGGCGTTTCTCTCAGGCTCGGGGGCGGTGCCGCCAGCTCCTTAACTGTCATTCGATAGATAAGCGTCTTGGCGTGTCCGAGCTGTCACCCACGTGTTTCGTTCATGTAGCGAGCGGTAAGCATTGCGTTGCCGAAACCTCACCGAGCCGTTCGCCTGCCACAATCGCCGACATGGCTGTGGCTGCGTTGGACGATGTCCGCCGGCATATTGCGTCGGCGGACAGCGAGGCCGCACTGGTGGCGGCCGCCGCCTCCGCCCGCGATGCGGTGCGGAAGGTGGTCGACGCCCGGGTCGGGGCGGCCTCAATCGCCGAGGCGTGGTCGGCCGTCGCCCGCGCCGCGCTGACGACAGCGGCGCGATTGGTGGACCCCCGCGGCGGCTGGTATGCCTCGGGCAGCGTCGGCCGCGGCGACGCACTACCCGGATCGGATCTGGAGACCCTGGTGGTCCGCAGCCCCGACGTCACATCGGAATCAGCCCTGGCCCAGGCGGTACATGTGCACGAGCTGCTGGGCTGTTGCGGTTTTCGTGCCGACGACAACGGTGCGGTCGCCTCCCGGGTGCGCTTCAACCGCACCGCCCAGGAATGGGCGATCGGCATCGGCGGGTGGGCCGCCGACCCGTCCGCCGACCGGGGTGTCGTGATGATCGGTCTGCTGGCCGACGCCCTGCCCCTCGGGACGTGGCCCGATCTGCGCGATCAAGCCGGCATCGCGGCGCGGGCCCAACCGCCGTCGCTGGCCGCGATGCTGCAGGACGCAACTTTCGTCCGAGCCCACGTCCCGTCCCGGTTGCGTCTACTGACTTCCGGTGACAGCGGCGTCGATGTCAAACTCGCCGCCGTCGACCCGGTGGTCCGGATCGCGCGCTGGGCCGCGCTCAGTTGCGGATCCGACGCACTGCCGACCGCCGACCGGATCGCTGCGGCAGCCGGCACTCGCTACCTCGATCCCGACGACGCCAGGGTGCTCGCGAAATGCCACGCGATCGGCTCCAGCATCCGCTGGCGGGCGCGGGCCGCACGATGGGACCCTGCCAACTCCGATAACCACATCGACGAGCGCGTCGAAATCTCGGATCTGCCACCGCAGGACCGCACGGCGCTGCGCAGCATCGGCCGTGAACTCAATGGTGTGCGGCGCAAACTCGACTACCTGGCGTCAACCTCGACGTTCTCCACGTGGTAGCCGCGACCACCGAGGCCGGGCGCCATGCCTTGGCCCAGACCATCGCCGCCGAGCGCCTGGAAGGCTGGCGTCCCACACCGGAGCAGACCGCCTCCCTGACCGCACTGCTCGCCGGCGCGGTCACCTACGGCGAGTACCTGGCGCGGCATCTCCCCCGCCCGCTTCCACCGCCGCGCCGGCGGGTGTTCGCGCGGCGCAGGCCGTACTTCGTCCCAGGAACAACGGTGTTGCGCAACAACTTCGGCGTGCAGGATGCCACGCTGCTCGCGCAGCTGGAATTCGTCGCGACCGCCGGCCGGGTCCTGCAGGTGCATCTGCGTTGCCAGGATGCGGACCTGGATGTGCGTTCACTGCACCGGCAGGTGTTCGGCGACGTGTACGCGTGGGCGGGCGAGCCGCGCATCGTCGAACTCCGAAAGGGTGACAGCTCATTCGGCTCGTGCGCACGGATTCCCCGCGCCCTGGAGGCGCTGCAGGCCGAGATCGACCGGCTCGCCGGTGAGGGTGCCGAGATGGACGGCGGCACGCTGTCCTACCGACTGGCCCGAATCTATGCCGACTACAACCAGATCCATCCGTTCCGCGAAGGCAACGGACGCACCGGAACCCTGCTGCTACATCTGCTCGCCCGCCGGGCGGGACGCCGGCTGCATCTCGACGAGCTGTCCCGGTCCGAGTGGGTCAGCGCGTCCCGGGACTCGATGCCGTTCCGGCGCGACGGTCGGGCCGACCCGCGGCCGTTCGTCGCAGTGCTACGCGGACGGCTACAGCCGGAGTGCATAGTGGACGCCGATGTCTGATGACCTTCCCCCGCACGGCCGGGCGATCAGCGCCGACGAGGCCGACCGCCTTTGGGACCCATGGACACCGGCCGAGGTTGCCGGGCGATTGGCCGGGGTCGACGCTCCGTGGGGTGTGGCCGCAGGTTGGGCGATCGACCTGTACCTCGGTGATCCACCGCGGCTTCACGCGGACATCGAGATCGCGGTGCCTCGTGGCGAATTCCCGCAGATCGCCGCGGCATTGCCGGGCTTCGAATGGGACGTGGCCGGCGCCGGCCGGCTGTGGCCCTTCATCGAGGTCGGCGATCACCCGGATCTACACCAGACCTGGTGCCGCGACCCGGCCAGCGGCCGCTATCACCTCGATGTGTTCCGCGAACCCCACGACGGCGATCAGTGGGTGTGCCGGCGCGACCCGTCGATCACGTTGCCCTACGACGAACTCATCAGGCTTCGTGACGGGATACCGTACGTGATCCCCGAGGTGGCGCTGCTCTTCAAAGCACATCGCACGGCACCCAAGGATGAAGACGATTTCCGTCGCGCAGCACCGCGACTCGCAGACAACGCACGGACGCGCCTCATCGACTGGCTGGCCCGTCTCTACCCGGCCCATTCCTGGTTGAACCGGCTACGCGCCTGAACGACTACGGATTCGGATCGGTCAGATATCGCTGCACCGTCGGCCCCATCCACGCGACCAGATCGTCGATGCTCGCCGAGGCCATCGGTTCGATCTTGAGCTGATACCGCGCGAACGCCAGACCGACGAGGTGCACGGTCACCAACTCGACTCGCAGCTCGGCGTTATCGACGCCGAACTCCGTCGCAACCCGTTGAGCCACTGGTCCGGCCAGGGAATCGTGTAAGAGCTTGCGCGCCAAGGGTTGGATATCCGCTGACCGGAACACCGTCAGCAAGGGGTCGAAGGACGCTCCCGTGTCCCACCGCTGAACGACATCGCGTACCAGCCGTGCGCCGATCTCACCGAGTCCTTCGTCGAGCAGATTCGCCAGTTGATGCAACGGGTGCTGGGGTGTGTCGAGCACCGAGGCGGCGAACAGGCCCTCCTTGTTGCCGAAGTGGTAATAGACCATCGCGACGTCCACGCCCGCATCCGCGGCGATCCTGCGCACCGTCGCCTTCTCGTACCCATCACGCATGAAGTGCTCACGGGCCGCGTCAACGATCCGCTGCTTGTTCTGTTGGCCCGTGCGCCACCGGCCGCTCCGCCCGGTCTCCGACATGGGCCGAAGTTTAGTTCAACAGCCGTTGACCTATGCGGAAGCCGGGGCGTAGCGTTTTCTTCAACAACAGTTGAAGAAAGGAGCTCGACATGACACAACGGCGACTCTGGTGGCGGCACACCATCTCGGTGCTGATCGCCCCCGCAACGATGACGATTTTCATTCCGGCCCTGATCGTCTGGCTGACCGGCGCGAAAGCCCCTGACCTGACCAGCGCTTCGGGTCTCCTGCTCGCCATCGCGGGCGCCGCGTTGATCGCGTTCGGGCTGTGGTTCCTGGTGTGGACGGTGATCCTGTTCGACCGCATCGGCAAGGGCACCCTGGCCATCGGATCTCCGGTCAACCTGGTGGTGCAGGGGCCGTACCGGCACGTCCGCAATCCGATGATGACCGCGGTGTTCTGTATCCAGCTCGGTACGGCAGTCGCCATGGCCTCGCCCTGGCTCTTCGGCTGGTTCGCGCTGTTCTGCACCCTGACCGTGATCGCGATCCCGGTCTTCGAGGAACCCCACCTCCGCAGGCGGTTCGGTGCCCCCTACGACGACTTCCGCCGAAACGTTCCGCGGTGGGTTCCGCGTCCGACCGCATGGGTACCCGCCCACAGCGGTTGAGGGTCCGGGCGCTTTCGCATCACCCTGCGTCGATCTCTTCAGGCAGGTCAAACTGGGTTGGACACTCGCAGCGGCTCCCGCCCGGGATTACCCGGGTGTGAGCTCGCGTTGTCGCCAGAGACCGCGACTGAAAGTGAGCACCGTCGATGGGCACCCCACTGCACCTCGCCGTCGCACTCGATGGCACCGGCTGGCACCCGGCATCCTGGCGCGAGCCGCTGGCCCGCCCCGCCGAAACACTCTCGCCGCGATACTGGACCGATCTGGTCAGCCAGGCCGAGCGCGGCCTATTGGACTTCGTCACGATCGAAGACGGACTCACCCTGCAGTCCGATCACCCGTTCCGCCCCGATGATCGGACTGATCGGGTGCGCGGCCGTCTCGATGCCGTCCTCATCGCGTCCCGCGTCGCACCCCGGACGCGTCACATCGGTTTGGTGCCCACCGTCATCACCACCCACACCGAGCCGTTCCACGCATCCAAGGCCATCGCCACCCTCGACTACGTGAGCAACGGCCGAGCCGGGGTACGCGTCCAGGTGGCCTCTCGCCGGGACGCCGCGGCCCACTTCGGCCGACGCCACCTGCCCGAGGAACGTGCGGCACTGAGCGCCGAATTGTTCGACGAAGCGGGCGACTACGTAGAGGTGTTGCGCCGGTTGTGGGACAGCTGGGAAGACGACGCCGAGATCCGCGACGTGTCCACCGGGCGGTTCGTCGACCGGAACAAGCTGCACTACATCGACTTCCAGGGAGCCTCCTTCTCCGTGAAGGGCCCCTCGATCACCCCGCGCCCACCACAGGGTCAGCCGGTCGTCGCCGCGCTCGGCCACGTGGACCCCGCCTACCAACTGATTGCCGGGAGTACCGACGTCGGCTTTGTCACCCCCCACAGCGTCGATGAAGTCACCGCCCTGGTCGACACCATCGCCGCACTACGGCCCGCCGATGCCGCTGCCGTGCGGGTGTTTGCCGACCTGGTGGTGTTCCTCGAAGACGCGCCTGACGCGGCGCGAGCACGGCGCGACCGCCTCGACGACCTGGCCGGCGCCGAATACCCCAGCGACGCCGAGATTTTCGTCGGAACGCCCGGGCAACTCGCCGACCTGTTGGAGGCCTGGCACACTGCCGGCGCCGCCGGTTTCCGGCTGCGTCCGGCGTCCCTGCCGCACGACCTGCAACAGATCACCGACGTACTGGTCCCCGATCTGCAGCGCCGCGGCCTGTTCCGCGAGTCCTACGAGGCATCCACCCTGCGTGGCCTGTTGGGTCTACCCCGCCCCGCCAACCGCTATACGACCGTCTGACACGGAGCAGGAAACCCATGAGCAAGCCCGTCAAGCAGATTCATCTGGCCGCGCACTTCCCCGGGGTCAACAACACCACGGTGTGGAGCGACCCCGACTCCGGCAGCCACATAGATTTCGATTCGTTCGTCCGGTTCGCGCAGACCGCCGAACGCGGCAAATTCGACTTCATGTTCCTGGCGGAAGGGTTGCGTCTGCGCGAACAGGGCGGCCAGATCTATGACCTCGACGTGGTGGGACGCCCGGACACCTTCACTGTGCTGGCCGCGCTCGCCGCGGTGACCGAGCGACTCGGGCTCACCGGCACGATCAACTCCACGTTCAACGAACCCTATGAGGTGGCACGGCAATTCGCCTCGCTGGACCACCTCTCCGAAGGCCGGGCCGCATGGAACGTCGTCACCTCGTGGGACGCCTTCACCGGGGAGAATTTCCGACGCGGCGGCTTCCTGCCCGAGAACCAGCGCTACGAGCGGGCCGAGAGCTTCCTGGCCGCCGCCCACACCCTGTTCGACTCGTGGCGGGGCGACGAGGTCATCGCCGACAAGGAAAGCGGCGTCTTCCTGTCCGATTCCGCCGCCGGCGAGTTCGCCTACCGCAACGGCCATTTCGACATCAGTGGCCGGTTCAACGTCCCGCGCAGCCCGCAAGGGCGGCCGGTGATCTTCCAGGCCGGCGACTCCGACCACGGCCGCGAGTTCGCCGCCGCAGCCGCCGACGCCATCTTCTCGCGATACGGGACGCTCGAGGACGGCCAGAAGTTCTATGCCGACGTCAAGGGGCGCCTGGCCAAATACGGCCGCCGCCACGACCAGTTGCTGATCCTGCCGGCGGCTACCTTCGTGCTCGGCGATACCGACGCCGAGGCCGCCGATCTGGCCCACGAGGTCCGTCTGGCGCAGGTATCCCCCGCCACCGCGATCAAGTTCCTCGAACAACTGTGGAACCGTGATCTAACCGATCACGACCCGGACGGGCCGCTGCCCACCGTCGACCCGGTGGTCGGCGAGAACACCATCGCCAAGGGCCGGGCCAGCGTGCGGATACACCGCGACCCCATCGCCGTCGCCAACGAGTGGCGGGCCAAGGCCGAAGCCGAGAACCTTTCCACCCGCGAGCTCATCATCGAGGTCACCGGGCGGCAGAACTTCGTCGGCTCGGCGGGCACGATCGCCGAATCCATCGACCATCTTGTGCAATCGGATGCCAGCGATGGGTTCATCCTGGTCCCCCACGTCACCCCGGACGGGCTCGACCCCTTCGTCGACCGCGTCGTGCCCTTGTTGCAGGAGCGCGGCGTGTTCCGTACCGACTACGAGGGCACGACGCTGCGCGAACATCTGGGCCTGGCCCTGCCTCAGCACCCCAGCCGCGAAGGGCACACGGCTGCAACAGGATAGCTCTACTCGTCTTCGGTGCGGTCCTTGTACTCCCAGCTCGCCCCTGCGGTCAATGTGCCGGGTTCCAACTCGGTGCGTCCGGCGTCGCGCACGTGCACCGTCTGCGCCAGGATCTCGTCGGGCTTGCCGCCGATCACGATGACCGGGTGCTCGTATTCGATGCCGTAGAGCTTGAGCGCGGCGTGCACGGCGTGCGCCGCGGCCTTACCGCGCGACATCTTGGCGTTCGAGTTGACCCGGATCACCAGCCGGCGTTCGGTCTCCTCGGTGTCTTCGGCGTCCATGGGCATAAGCCTAGGGCTCCTCCTCTGTCCAGCATGTCGGGAGAGTTCCAAGACTTGTCGTACCCCTTTGCGACAATGGTGTCATGTCCACGGCCACAGCTTCTTTCACTGCTGAGGTGAGCCCCGCGCAGCGACTGGAGGTGCTGTTCGAGGAGTTGTCGGAGCTGTGCGGTCAACGCAATGCGATCGACGGCCGCATCGTGGAGATCGTCGCCGAACTGGACCGCGACGAGTTGTGCGGGGCCACTGGTGCCCGCTCGATCGAGGCGCTGGTGGCTTGGAAGACCGGTGTGGCACCGCGCAATGCCGAGACCATCGTGGCCGTCGCGCATCGGCTCGAAGAGTTCCCGCGATGCGCCGACGGCTTGCGTGAAGGCCGGCTCTCACTGGATCAGGTCGGCGTGATCGCCGAGAAGGCCGCCGACGGATCCGACGAGCACTACGCCGAACTGGCAGCCAGCGCCACCGTCAATCAATTGCGTAAAGCGGTGAAACTCGAACCACGCCCCGAACCCGAACCCGAACCCGAACCGAAGCCTGAACTGCAGCGGGAGATCACCAAAATCCCCGGCCCCAATGACGAATACACCACGTGGCGGATCCGGCTGCCGCGCCTAGAGGCGGCGAAGTTCGAGGCCGCCATGCAGTCGCATCACGACGGCCTGATCGCGGACTGGAAACGCGACCACGACGGCGAGGACACCGATGGAGACGGCGAGCAGGCCTCGCCGTTCCCCGACAGTGTGGATGCATTCATGAGCCTGGTCGAGGCCGGCTGGGACACCCAAGCCGCGCAGCGCCCGCACGGACACCACACCACCGTCGCAGTGCACCTGGATGTCGCAGACCGCATCGCTGCCCTGCATCTGGGGCCGGTGCTGTCCGATGACGAACGCCGCTACCTGCTCTGTGATGCCACCTGCGAGGTGTGGCTCGAACGCCACGGCCAACCGATCGGCGTCGGGCGCGCCACCCGCACCATCAGTCGCCGGTTGCGCCGCGCCCTGGAACACCGTGATCGCTGCTGTGTGGTGCCCGGCTGCGGAGCCACCCGCGGCCTGCACGCCCACCACATCGTCCACTGGGAAGACGGCGGACCGACCGAACTCGACAACCTCGTGCTGCTATGCCCGTATCACCACCGACTGCACCATCGGGGCGGTATCACCATCACCGGACCCGCGCACCAACTCACCGTCACCGACAGACTCGGTCGCCCACTGCACCGCGGATCCTTGGCCCGTCCACCGACGACACGCCCACCCGATGTCGCACCGTATCCCGGGCCCACCGGAGAACGTGCCGACTGGTGGTGGTACCAACCATTCCAACCCCAACCGCCACCGACGACGAACTAGTGTCGATATTCGTGACCGTGGAAGTTGCCGCGGCCATCATCGGGGCTCTGCCGACCGCCTACGCGACCGCGCAGCGGAAGTGCCCTTCCCACAAGCGAGTTCGCGGCGTGTCACGGTTCCTCCGAAACCACCTCACGGAGGAACTCGCCTCCATGGATTGCAGCCAGCAGTGAGTTCTCCGAGGTGCGGTTGGCGGTGAACAGCAGTTCGTCCCCGGCCTCGAACACGTCGTCCGGCTTGGGCAACCTGACCTTGTTTCCGCGGACGATGGTGACCAGCGCGGTGTCCACCGGCAGATCCAGGCGGTCCACCCGCTCCCCGACCACCGGATTATCTTCTGGCAGCGTGAGTTTGGTCAGCTCCACCCGACCGCCGCGCAGCGTCATCAGCCGCACCAGGTGCCCGACGTCGATGGCGCCCTCGATGCCGGCGACCAACGCCCCCGGCGTCGACACCGCCACGTCGATGCCCCATTCCTGCCCGAACAGCCATTGGTTGCGGATGTCGTTGATGCGCGCCACCACCCGCGGCACCCCGAACTCGGACTTGGCCAGCAACCCGACCACAAGATTGGACTTGTCGTCACCGGTCGCCGCGATCAGCACATCGCAGGTTTCGATCCCGGCATCCTCCATCGCCGAGAGCTCGCAGGCGTCGGCCAACAACCAATCGGCGCCAGGCACCGTATGCGGCTCGTAGCGCCGGTGCAGCTGCTCGATCAGCAGGACCTTGTGGCCGTTGTCCAGCAATTCGCGCGCCACGGAACGGCCCACATTGCCCGCGCCGGCAACCACGACTCGCATCTTCCGTTCGCCCACTCGGCCATTTTCCACTATCGGCATGGCCTACTCGCGGGCCTTCGCCCTGATTAACTAATTCGCAATGAGTCTGAACCAGCTGTACCTCACCCTGCTGACCGGCGGCGTCGTGCTGCTGGCCAGCATCATCGGCACACGGGTGGCGACCCGCATCGGGTTCCCGAGCCTGCTGTTCTTCCTGGCGGTCGGCATGGTGCTGGGTGTCGACGGGATCGGACTGGACTTCAACAATGTCGAACTGGCTCGCAACGTGTGCACCACGGCCCTGGCGATCGTGCTGGTCGAAGGTGGTCTGACCACGCGATTCTCCGATATTCGCGGGGTACTGGCACCCGCAGGCGTGCTGGCCACTCTCGGTGTTTTGATCAGCACCGCCATCACCGCCGTCGGCGCGCACCTGCTGCTGGGCATGGACTGGCAACTCGCACTGCTGCTCGGGGCCATCGTCTCCTCCACCGATGCGGCCGCGGTGTTCTCGGTGCTGCGGATCCTGCCGCTGCCCCGGCGGTTGGCCGGCCTCCTGGAGGCCGAGTCCGGCTTCAACGATGCCCCCGCGGTCATCCTGGTGCTGACGTTCAGCGTGGTGCCGTTCGTGTTCCACCCCGAGGGCGCCGTCACCGATCTGCTCTATGAACTCATCACCGGTTCCCTACTGGGCCTGGGCGTCGGGTTCGCCGGCGCGTTCGCGCTGCGCCGCATCGCGCTGCCGGCCTCGGGGCTCTATCCGATCGCCACCTTCGGGCTGGGTTTCATCGCGTTCGCCGCCGCCGGCAGTGCCCACGCGAGCGGATTCATCGCCGCCTACCTGTCCGCGGTGGTGCTGGCCAACTCCGGTCTGCCCCACCGGTCGGCGACCCGGTCGTTCGCCGAAGGGGTCGGCTGGCTGGCCCAGATCGGACTGTTCGTGCTGCTCGGGCTGCTGGTGAATCCCCACGATCTGGCCGGCGACATCATTCCGGCGATCGTCATCGGGCTGGTACTGCTGCTGCTCGCCCGGCCGGTGTCGGTGGTCCTGTCGCTGGCCGGGTTCCGTATCCCGTTCCGCGAACAGCTCTTCCTGTCCTGGGCGGGTTTACGTGGTGCTGTGCCGATTGTGCTGGCGACGTTTCCGATCGTCGCGGGTGTGCCCGACAGTTACCGACTGCTCAACATCGTGTTCGTGCTGGTGGTGATCTTCACTCTGATCCAGGCGCCCAGCATCAAGTTCGTGGCGAACGCGCTGGGGCTGATCACCCGCGACATCACCCGCGAGATCCAGGTCGAGGCCGCACCGCTCGATGTGCTCGACGCCGAACTGTTGACCATGACGGTGCAGCCGCACTCCCGCCTGCACAACGTCACCATCTTGGAACTGCGACTGCCGGATCCGGCCGTCATCACGTTGATCATCCGCAACGGCCGCACGTTCGTTCCACTGCCGGACACCCGCATCGCCGTCGGCGACGAACTGCTCATCGTCACGACCAGCAAGACGCGGCACGCGGCCGAGGCCCGGATGCGTGCGGTCAGCCGCCGCGGCAAGCTCGCCTACTGGTTCGACGAATACGGGCTCGAGGACTGACGCAGGCTCCCTTACACCTCACGGATCCGCGGGCAGAAACTGCCATGTGGGCCCGGCGTTTCGCCCGGTCGGCTGACCGTCGACCAGGATCTCCGTCTTGCACAGGTCCTGGCCGGCGCGCTTGAGGGCGAACATCAGATCGAAGGCGGGGTCGAACGCCGCCAGGTCCCCGGCGAAGGTCTTGTGCAGGGCGGTGAGCAGGTCGGTGAGGCTCTGTGCGAACTTCATGGCCTTCTGTCCTGCCTCCGATTGGAGGTCGAGGTCGGATAGCCGCTGGTTCGCGGTGATCGGTAAGACGCCGGCAGGGTCGTAAGGGATCTCCGGCCCGGTGAACGAGAAACCCTGCGGAACAGTGGAATCGGTGACCAGTTCTTTGCCCTTGATGATCTGTTCGAACCGGTAGTAGTGCGCTACCTGGCCGGCAGCGTCCTTCGGTGAGGTCTGGGTGCCCTCGCCCTCGCGGACGATCACGCCGATGGCGTACGACGCCGAGGTGACATCGACGATGGGAACCAGTCGCGGAAACTCGAAACCCGAGTCGCTGAGCAACTGCCCGGTGGTGTCGCCGCGGAATGCGGAGTCGCCGAGTTGAGTCAGTTTCTCCTCGAGGGCGGCATAGAACGCCCCGATGGTCGCAAAGGTCGGCTCTTCTGCGATACCGGGGAACTGCAGCGGATCCTCGGGATGCTCGATGCCCATGAAGGTCCGCTCCACGACGTCCATCGAAAAGCGCTCGACGCCAACGACCAGACCCGAGGAAACCGCCATCGGCAGTTTCGAGGGATACGACGGGACGAAGCCGGTGGTGGCGATGTTCGGAGTTCCGCCCAGCGCGACGAGCAGGTTGCAGCACAACAGCATGTGCAGCATCTCGTCGACAGCCACCGTCGACAGGATGCCGCGGATCTTGCTGTTGCGCTGAGGGTCCAGCGACATCATGGCGGTGAGATACGGCGGCATGGTGGCGAATTCCAGTTCGATCGCGTGCTGGACGCTCTCGTGGAGGTCGACCGGGGAGTCGGCCTCCCGAACCGCATCGAGGTATCGGGTCTCGAGTTCGATCATCGTCGCAGCCTCCTCGTGTCACCGGTTTGCCTCAGTCAGTGTGCGCGGGGGCTGTGGCGAGCGCGTGAGTAGTCGACTACGTGTATCGCGGGTCTCGGGACCGCTCACACGGGCACGGATCGAGTAGCCGACTACTCGCGCGAACTGCCCGTCACGAGGTTGATAGTCAGGGCACGGCGAGGCGATGGACATTGACCGAAAGGGGCGGGGCGATGGACTTTCAAGGTGTTGTGGCGATTCTGGACGAGGCGATCGGCGGGCCGGGGGTGGGCATCGGCGCTCACCAGGCCTTCTGGCGCGACATCAATCGCGATGAGTTCGTCGCCAAGAAGGTGATCGGCAAGAAACTTGTCCTCCTCGGCGATGGCGCCAATTCGAATTTGGTGCGCGCACTCAAGGGCGAGATCCCGTTCGGCTCCGGCCTGCCCGACGCCCCGCCGGAGGCGACGACGCGTCGGATGCCGGCCGGTCGTCCGGCAGTGCCCGCCGAATCGATCGCGGCGATCGAGCAGTGGATCAACGACGGATGCCCCGAGAAAACCGCTGCACAACAACCGGTCTGGCGGGAAACCAACGCACCGACGGCGACGTCGCGCACCGACGACATCTGGTTCATCGACCCGCAGCGCGGCTGGGCGGTCAACAGTGACGGCCAGATTCTGCACACCGAGGACGGCTTCGCCACGTTCGAGGAACAGTTCCACGACGAAGATTCGGGCCTATATCTGCGGTCGGTCGGGTTCGCCTCGGCCACCCGCGGTTGGGTGGGAACAACCACACCCGGCCGGCAACTGTTGCAGACCACCGACGGAGGCGCGACCTGGACCGAGGTGGTCGACCTGCCCGATCTGGCACCGCCTTTCGTGTGCGGTCTGTCCGTCGTCAGCGAGTCCGTCGTCTACGCCTCGGGCACCAACGATCCCGGGATGCCCGTGCGCGTCATGCGCACCACCGATGGCGGGGCCACATGGCAGGCCACCGACATGTCGGAGCACGCCACGATTTTGATCGACATCCACTTCACCGATGCCGACACCGGATGGGTTGTCGGCGGCAAGGCCGCATTGCCGGCCCCACCGATCCCACACGACCCACGAAGCCACATCAAGCCCGTCGTACTGCACACCACCGATGGTGGACAGACGTGGACGAACACCGTCGAGGACCTCACCGATCAGTTCCCCCTCGGCGAATGGGGATGGAAGATCCATTTCATCGACGATCACGTCGGGTTCATCTCCTTGGAGAACTTCTCCCAGGCCGCCGTCCTCAAAACCGTTGACGGCGGCCACACCTGGGCCCGGGTCGGAGTGAAGGACCCCCAGGGCAACGTCAACCTCGAAGGCATCGGCTTCCTCGACGAGAACACCGGATGGGTCGGCGGATGGGGCAGCACGGACTTCCGCAAGGGCTTTTCCAGTGCCACGACCGACAGTGGACAGACGTGGAAAGACGCCAACGAGATCGGGCGGTTCATCAACCGATTCAGGTTCTTCCGTGACATCCCGCTCGGATACGCCTCCGGAAGATCGGTCTACAAATACTCCACCGAGCCCGTTCCGCCACCCATCGCCGGGTTGGCGGCGACTGCGCCACAACTGCTCGCCGACAACGAGCCGACAGCCAGCGCACTACCGCTGCCGGTCACGGTCGACGTGCCAGCGGGCGCAGGCAGGCTCATCATCTGCATCTGGGACCACTTCGCCAAGCACGTGCGGCGTCTGATCGATGAAGCCGGACCGGACGCCGGCGCACGCACCCTCGAGTGGGACGGACGTGACGACGACGGCGACCCCGTGCACCGCGGGGACTACCTGATCCGCGTCACTGTCGACGGGAAGTCCGAAAGCCGAATCGTGCATGTGACGGGGTAGCTTGCGTTTGGCGATGTTGTTGACGGCCACAGCATTCCGTCGAATGTTGTCGTATGTACCTCAGCCTGAGGACCCTGACACGCGGAGCAGGCTGACCCCGACGTGGTCGAACGTGTGTTCTAATATCCTTCACCGCTCATCCCGCTCACTGCGGGCGATGTTCAGAAGGAGTTCGCCGTGACGATCACTGTAGACGCTCAGCCGGCCGAAGCGCCGCCCACCGATTCCGACACCAAAGACTTCTTGGTCGATGCCGACGAAGCCGCCACGCCTGCCTCCGACGCGCCCGCCACTGACGCCGCCGCCGACGAGAAGCCCCGGAAGGCTCCAGCCAAGAAAGCAGCGGCCAAGAAAGCCAAGACCATCGAGCTGACCCTCACCGTCACCGGTACCGCCGACGGTGAATGGCATGCCGAGCTGAAGCAGGGCACCACCTACCTGGCCCGCAACCTCGCGGTCGCGGCCGCCGCCGTCTCCCGCGCGGCCAAGGAACTGCACGACGACCTCTCCACCCCGATCGACGAGATCATCGAGGAGGCCCGCTCACAACAGGCCGCCAAGGTCGCCGCGCTCGAAGCCGAACTCGAAGCCGCGCGAAAGGTCTTGTCCGGCTTGGAGTGAGGCCTTTGAGTGATGTCGGGTTTCTGCGCTCGACCTGCGACTACCGTGCCGGTGGAAATGCTATGCAGATGACGCGCACGCGAGGCACGGGAGGCCTCGAGTTCGCCTAGCGCCGCTTCGTGCGTTCTTCACTTCGCACCCGCGCCCGGTGGCGAAGATGCGGCAACGCATCCAATCCGCGTCTGCGTGGAGACGAGCGAATCAAGAGACGCTCCCCGTGACGATTTACCAGTCGCCGGTCGAGCGCTGCAGCCAATTCCGCCAGCAGTGGTTCGCACCAACGGCCCGTCTTCGACCGACAAGTCAGGTGATAGACACCGCAGACACAGCGGTACGGGAACTGTTGCTCTCGAATTGCCAGACGAAACGCGGTGCCACGGTCGCTGATCCGCATCTTGGACTTGGACGGGCAATCCCGGGCGGAGCCCTGTCGCACTGCCGCATATTCCTCGCTCGCAAGAGTTTGATGTTGGTGGTCGCAATACATGCCAGGCGCCGAAGGATGCAGCGGGAAACCGCACCAGAGGCAATGCCCATCGGTCCCGGTTCGCCAGTCAGCTGAGGCAAGGTTCCATGCGTCGTACACGTCGCGAACTCAATCACGCCCCACTGACACCTCAGCGCCGTCCGGGTTAGCCGAATTTGCGGCGAAGAACATCGGTACGGCGAGGGTTGCAGAGTCGCTGCCGAATCGGGTAATGGTTATTACCCGTAGGTCGCCGTACTCCAACCCCCTAAGTTCCGAAAGCAACATCATGCCCTAGGGGCGTAAAGCTACCGCTCACGAGGAGCAGGTGTGAATGAATAGAAATATTACGGGCTTCTACCACGATCCACCTCTATTTCTGGTTAAAAATCCGATTGGAGAAGATCGTCTGAGTGTCGATTTCAGCACATTTTCCGACGAAGCATATCGCGAGAAGATCGCTCATGGTCTTGACATTATGGCGACGGTCGAAGGATTAATTGCCTTCGACTTTTCAGACCTGCGAGAATATACGTGGGAAAACGCCGACGATAATTCACCCAACAGCTTCGATAATCAAGCTGAGGTTGTTGTGAGACGGACTCGCGCGATGAATGCGTTTGTCGCATTCTTATACACCCAAGAGATAATAAATGCCAAGTATGCACGCGAACGCATGGTCATAACACCCGACCTTACAATCCCGATGGATAAACTAGACCCGAAGGCAAGCAAAAGCTTCAGCAGCCAGCGAGTTTCACATTTGTCGATGTCCAGCTACCCCGACACCTATAGGCCTGCCATTCCGTATCCGTTCGATAGTAGGCTGAGCACGCGAGGCGCTCCGGTTAGCGCAGATGTAGTCAAAGATGCTGCTGACGACCTAAATCGTCTCATCGCCGAGCACGGCAGCGAAGGCGTTCTGCTGGTCGATCTATTTCTCCGAGCCAGCAAAGCATTCCAGGATCACGACCATAGCCTTAGCCTCATCAATAGTTGGACGGTAATTGAACGACTACTCAATGACCTCTGGGGCCAACTACGGAGCGACTACAAGACGCGCGACGGAGTCCCATTTATTAGCGGCGATAGACTTCGGCGACTTCAGGATGGACGCACATTCACTGCCTCCGTCATATCGGAAATTCTGTCGTTTCTCGATTACCTTCCAAAAGATATCTACGACGACATGACAAAAATCCGCAAAACTCGCAATGAATGGATGCACGGACTAAAAGTCGCCGATGCGTATATTGCGGAAATGGCGATATCCGTCGCCGAACGGATGCTTAAACAGGTCAAGAACATTACAGTCAAGGGTGCGGTTTTACGAAGGCTGCACGGTTGAGTTTGCGCAGGCACCGAAGGGCTCGGATACCCTTCCCCAGAGTTTCATTGTTTGGAGAAACTCAGGTATAACTCGGGTATATCGGGTCCGGCAGTGTAACTAAGAGGACCGGCCTTCTTACAGAGGAACCAGGACTCGAACGTCTAGCTACCACGCAGTCAGTCAGTCGCATACCCAAGCGCTCGTCGCACTTGCAGGATGTGGTCGAGGCTCGGGTTTTCGATCGTCCCCGGCACCCGAATCCAGCTGCCTCCGTCCGCGACCTCAACATCGATGTCGTCGTCGAGCACGGTGGTACTCAACGGGACGCTGTCCGCAATGTAGGCGAGGCGGCCAACAGCGACCTGCGGACCCTTGTGACCCTGGGCCCGTTTGGTTTCGACAGACACAACCCCCAGGCGGTCGGGCTGCCATGCGTTGACCAAAGCGCTCATGTAGCCCATGAGCGTTCCCTCATCGGTGTCGTCGTCAACCTCGAATGCGATGTGGTTGAAGGGCCGTCGACTGTCCACAAAGCCAACTCGCACGATGTATTTGAACCAGGCCGAGCTGGTCGCTGAACGCCGAACGGTGATGGGTCTCGACAACTCAACGTTCAGACCGGGCGCTGCATTGGGGCCGAGGCGAACCCGATCGGTCGCCGCCTGTATGACCTCGGCAAGTGCGCGGGCGTCGCCGACGTCGATCGGAATGAAATCCAGACGTGAGCATTCGTCGTCGGCGTCTCGACGCTGCCAATATCCCCACTGACCGTACTTTCCCGGCTCAGCCGGGATGTGGCTCAGCGAGCGCTGCAACCGATCAACAGCCGCCCCGAGAGAATCAGGACGGTTGTCCCAACCACCGATGATCCACAGCACTTTGGCCCCCGTTCCAGCAAACGAAAAAACCCGCCCTGACCGAAGTCAGAGCGGGTTTTTCAAACGTGGAGCTAAGGGGATTCGAACCCCTGACCCCCACACTGCCAGTGTGGTGCGCTACCAACTGCGCCATAGCCCCGTTTGTCGTGCCCCACGAAGTTACACCACGGCTACCCGCCATTCAAAATCGCTGGTCAGGGAACCTCTCCACCGGCCTCCGGACCCAGCGCACGGGCCGGCGTGTGCTCTGCGGAGGGCCGTCCGCGGGTCTCGGGAGCGAACACCCAGCCCACCGCGGCGATCAGCAGAATCACGCCGCTGATCACGAAGGCCCAGGAGAATGAGAGGTACTGCGCGATCAGCCCGACGAGCAGCGAGCCGCCGACCGAACCGACGTCGGCCATCATCTGGAAAGTCGCCACCGCGGTGCCGCCACGGGCCTTGTTTCCGATGATGTCGGCCACCGCGGCCTGTTGTGGCGCGGTGAAGATGCCGGTCGAGAAGCCCGCAATGTAAGCACTCACCAGGAACAGCGTCAGCCCGTCGGTGAACCCGACCAGCACGGTCGAGATCCCGGCCGCGGTGAGCCCGACGATCAGCAGCAGGCGTCGCCCCACCCGGTCGGACAAGTAGCCGCTGGGGATCACCGCCGAAACGTTGCCGATGGCGAAGGTGGCCAGCGCCAGCCCAGCCATTCCGGGATCCTTGTGCAGCACGTCGACGATGAACAACGGCACCAAGGCAATTCGGAGCCCGAAGGCCGACCAGCCGGTAGCGAAGTTCGACAACAGCGCCGCCCGGTAGGCGCGGTTGCGCAGCGCCGTGCGCACGGTCACCTTGGCGCCCTCGTCCGGCGCCGGCGCGGCCAGCGACGAGTGCCGCAGGCTGATGAACACCACCGCGGCCGCCACCAGCAAGGCAGCGCCGTAGATCAGGAACGGTGCACTCAGGCCCAGCCCGGCGGTAAGGCTGCCGAGCACCGGCCCGCCAACCGAGCCGACCAGGAACGCCGAGGAGAACATGCCGGCCACTCGGCCACGGGCGTCTTCGGGACTGATCCGGATCATCAGCCCCAGCGCCGAGACGAAGAACATCGTCGAGCCGACACCGCCCAGGGACCGGAACAGCAGCAGCTGCCAGTACGTCTGCGCGAACGCGCAGGCACCGGTGGTGACGGCGACGATCAGCAGGCCCCAGACGTAGATCCGGCGCTCCCCCAGCCGCTGGATCAGCACGCCGGTGGCCGGCGCGAAACACAGCCTCATCAGCGCGAACGCGGTGATGACGAAGGTCGCGGCGCTGATGCTGACACCGAAGTGACGGGCATAGGCCGGCAGCACCGGCGCCACAACGCCATAGCCGAGCGCGATGACGGCATTGGCGACGATCAGGACCCAGACTTCACCGGGCAGCTTCGCCTTTGCTTGGGCCGAACAGTCGCCCTCCGTAACGCTCACCCAATGACTGTATTAACCACGTCCTTGGCGGCCTCCTGCACCTCCGCCAGATGGTCGGCCCCCGGGAACCAGGCGTTCTCGGTCGTGACTGCCGTTGCGTCCGCCTGCGCACACAGCTGCTATTGCCCGTCTCGCCCCACCGGACCCCCGGGAACCTTCGAGGGGGCCGACGGCGGTGCTGGTGTCAACTCGTCAGCCGGCATAGCCGGATCGCGATGTGGCACACACGTGCAAATCGCCGGAATGCCGCGGCAAACCGCGTCTTCCCAGGGAAAGCAGTACCACGGCGGGGGGAGGCTGGGGAAAGCGACGATGACGCTCAGTCCGGTAATCAGGCCGGCACGGGTACGTCTCCGGACAGCGATGATGGGATTCACGATTGCTCCTCTCGCCGATGAAGCTTCGTGAACAGCCACCACTCTAAGCCGACGACCGCGGTGCCGCAGCAACTTGACAGCAAAACCGCGAGAGGCTGGAACCTGGGAATTTACTGGGAAACAACGCGCATATTCGTTAGTTCAGCAAAATTTGATTGGCTCTACCCAATGACGGTATTAACCACGTCCTTGGCCGCCTCCTGCACCTCCGCCAGATGGCCGGCCCCGAGGAACGACTCGGCGTAGATCTTGTAGACGTCCTCGGTCCCTGACGGCCGCGCGGCGAACCAGGCGTTCTCGGTCGTGACCTTCAGGCCACCCAGCGGGGCGCCGTTGCCCGGTGCGGCGGTCAGCTTGGCGGTGATGGGCTCGCCGGCCAGCTCGGTGGCGCTGACCTGCTCGGGCGACAGCTTGGCCAACCGCGCCTTCTGCTCGCGGTCCGCCGGCGCGTCGATGCGCGCATAGGTGGGCGCACCGTAGCGTTCGGCCAGTTCGGCGTAGCGCTGCGACGGCGTCGACCCGGTGACCGCCAGAATCTCCGAAGCCAGCAGCGCCAGGATGATGCCGTCTTTGTCGGTGGTCCACGTCGACCCGTCGGTGCGAAGGAACGACGCACCGGCGCTCTCCTCGCCGCCGAAACCGATACCGCCGCCGATCAGTCCGTCGACGAACCATTTGAACCCGACCGGCACCTCGACCAGCTTGCGGTCCAGCCCGGCCACCACCCGGTCGATGATCGAACTGCTCACCGCGGTCTTGCCCACCGCGGTGGCCGCGGGCCAGTTGGGCCGGTGGGTGTAGAGGTAGTCGATGGCCACGGCCAGATAGTGGTTGGGGTTGAGCAGCCCGCCGTCCGGGGTGACGATGCCGTGCCGGTCCGAGTCGGCGTCGTTGCCGGTGGCGATCTGATAAGTCCCAGGGTGGCCGATGACTTTTTCAAGAAGCCCAGCCATGGCATTCGGTGAGCTGCAGTCCATCCGGATCTTGCCGTCGGTGTCCAGCGTCATGAACCGCCACGTCGCGTCCACCAGCGGGTTCACCACAGTCAGGTCCAGGTTGTAGCGCTCGGCGATGGCGCCCCAGTAGTCCACGCTGGCACCACCGAGCGGGTCGGCTCCGATGCGGATGCCCGCCGCCCGGATCGCGTGCAGGTCCACCACATTGGCCAGATCCGCGACGTAGGCGTCGAGATAGTCGTGGCGCTGGGCCATTTGCAATGCCCGCGACAACGGCATGCGTTTCACCGCTTTGAACCCGTCGCGCAGGATCTCATTGGCGCGCTTGGCAATCCACCCTGTGGCGTCGGTATCGGCCGGTCCCCCGTTGGGCGGGTTGTACTTGAAGCCGCCGTCGCGCGGCGGGTTGTGCGACGGGGTGACGACGATGCCGTCGGCCAGGTCGGCGTCACGGCCTCGGTTGAAGGTCAGGATGGCGTGGCTGACGGCCGGTGTGGGGGTGTAACGGTCGGCTGAATCGATCATCGCCACAACATCGTTGGCGGCCAGCACCTCCAGCGCCGATGCCCACGCCGGTTCCGACAGGGCATGGGTGTCGCGGCCGAGGAACAGTGGACCGGTAGTCCCCTGCGCGGCCCGGTACTCGACGATGGCCTGGGTGGTGGCCAGGATGTGGCCTTCGTTGAAGGCGTTGTCCAGACTGGAGCCGCGGTGTCCGGAGGTGCCGAACACCACCTGCTGCGCAATGTCATCGGGGTCGGGCCGCCTGGTGTAGTACGCGGTCACCACCTCGGCGATGTCGATCAGATCCTCGGGTCGAGCCGGTTGCCCGGCACGGGGATTGGCAGCCATGGTTCCCGATTGTGCTCCCCAACGGATGTCGGTGCCCGCTAGTCGCGCACTAGCCGCCATACTTTTGGCTTATGTTCGGCCACGATCCCCGAGAATTGGCCGCGGTTTTCGTCGGCGGCGCCCTGGGCACGCTGGCTCGTGCCCTCCTGGCCGTCCTCGCGGCACCCGAACCCGGGCATTGGCCCTGGCCGACGTTCATCGTGAACATCATCGGCGCGTTCCTGCTCGGCTACTTCACCACGCGACTGCTCGAGCGGCTGCCGGTGTCCAGTTACCGCAGGCCGTTATTGGGGACCGGCGTCTGCGGCGGGCTCACCACGTTCTCCACGATGCAGGTCGAGACAGTCACCATGCTCGAGCACGGCAACTGGGCGCTGGCGGCCGGCTACACCGTGGCCAGTATCGCCGCCGGACTACTTGCGGTGGCATTCGCGACCGCAATGGTGCGCCGGGCCGTGGTGCGCGGATGAGTGCTCCGATGACCGCGGTGGTCTGGACTGGGGTGATGCTGCTCGGCGGCGTCGGAGCGGTCTGCAGGTTCCTGCTCGACCGTGCGGTGTCCGCGCGCCACACCCGGGGCTTCCCGTTCGGCACGCTGGCGGTCAACCTCAGTGGCGCCTTCCTGCTCGGCTTCCTCGGGGGCCTGGCCCTGGACCGGCACACCGCCCTGCTGGCCGGCACCGCATTCGTCGGCTCCTACACCACGTTCTCCACCTGGATGCTGGAAACTCAACGCCTGGGCGAGGAGCGCCGGGTCTGGCCGGCGGTGGGCAACATCGTGGTCAGCGTGGCACTCGGCCTGGTCGCGGCATGGCTGGGTATGTCGCTGGGGAGCCGGCTGTGACCACCACCGATTACCTCAAGCTGACCGCGTACTTCGCCGAACGGCTGCGCCACGAGCACCGCTTCGTCGCCGACGCGCTCTTGGATCTGTACGGCGGCAGCGACATCGCCGTCAGCGTGATGTTGCGCGGAATCTCCAGCTTCGGTCCACACCATCACCTGCGCACCGACGAGACGTTGACCGGCTCGGAGGATCCCCCGATCACCATCGCGGCCGTCGATGCCGCCGACAAGATCTCCGCGCTGGCCGAGCAGACCGTGGAGCTGGTTCCCCGGGGTCTGATCACCCTGGAACGGGCCCGGCTGATCCGCGGCCAGTCACCGGCGCCATCGGTTCCCGTGGCCACCGACTTCGCCAAGCTGACGGTGTACGTCGGCCGTCATCACCGGGTCGGCGGAGTTCCGGCCTACCGCGCGGTGTGCGATCTGCTGCACCAGCGCGGCTTCGCGGGGGCCACCGTGTTCCTCGGAGTGGACGGCACCGCACACGGCCAACGTCGACGCGCGGCGTTCTTCAGCCGCAACACCGAGGTGCCGCTGATGATCATCGGGCTCGGGACCGGTGCCCAGGTGAACGAGGTACTCGGCGAGCTGACCGATCTCCTGGAAAACCCACTGCTCACGGTCGAACGCGCGCAACTGTGCAAGCGGGGCGGTCAGTTGCTGACCCGCCCGGCCGAACTCCCGGGCGCCGACGCCGAGGGCCGACGGCTGTGGCAGAAGTTGATGGTGCACACGTCCGAGACCGCGCACCACGACGGGGTGCCCATCCACCGGGCGATCGTCCGCAGGCTGATGCAGACCGGCGCCGCCGGCGGCGCCACCGTGCTGCGCGCGGTGTGGGGTTTCAGCGGCGCCGACAAGCCGCACGGCGACCGGCTGTTCCAGTTCGGGCGTCAGGTGCCGGTGACGACGATCGTGGTGGACACCCCGGAACGGATCGCCGGGGCGTTCGAGATCATCGACGAACTCACCCGCGAGCATGGCGTGGTCAGCGCCGAGATGGTGCCCTCGGCAACCGTTGTCGACGCCGGACACCGCCTCGGCGGCACCGATCTGGCGCGCTTCAGTTACTAACCCCACAAGCGCCGGGTAAGGCTAGCCTAGCTTTCCTTCGCCGTGTACCGTGCGACCCCATGCAGTCGACAACACCCGAAGCGGTCAGCGCCGCCCTCACCGAGATCCTTCGCGACGACATGAACGTCGATGTCCGCCGGGTGACCAGGGAATCCCGCCTCGTCGACGACGCCGGCCTGGATTCGGTGGCCTTCGCGGTCGGCATGGTGGCGATCGAGGACAAGCTCGGAGTCGTCCTGTCCGAAGAAGACCTGCTCAGCTGCGACACCGTCGGAGACCTCGAGGCGGCCATCCTGGCGAAAGTGCCTGCCGCGCAGAGCAGCCAGTGAGCGAGCTGGCTACGGCGCTCGCCGCCTCGCTGACCGCGAGCGACGCCGATCTCGTGGTGTACGACCAGGACGCGCGCGCCTGGACCCGCCACCCATGGGGACAGATGTATGCCCGCGCCGAGAACGTCGCCGAACAGATCGGTCACGACGGTTCGACGGCTGTCGGTGTGGTCGGTGAGCCCACCGTGGAAGGAATCGCGACGGTTCTCGGCGCCCTCCTTTCCGGCGCAGCGCTTTCCGTCCTGCCCGGTCCCGTTCGCGGAGCGGACACCGGCCAGTGGGCGCAATCCACCCTGAAGCGGTTCGCCGACATCGGTGTCGGCACTGTATTCAGCCATGGCGACTACCTGAATCTGCTGCAGAAGGCCGAGCCGTCCCCGGAGCTCCACGACGACGTCGTCGTCGCACACGCCCAGCGCTCCACCACTCTGCCGCTGGGAACCAGCCCGTGCGCAGTCATGCAAGGCACGGCAGGTTCCACCGGCACACCACGAACCGCTCAGATGCCGCCGTCAGCAGTACTAGCCAATCTGACCGGGCTGGCCGATCGGATCAGCCTGTTGCCCAGCGATATCGGCTGCTCCTGGCTCCCGCTGTACCACGACATGGGCCTCACCTTCCTGCTCACCGGAGCGATTCACGGCATCGAGGTGTGGCAGGCGCCGACAGCGGCATTCGCCGCCTCACCGTTCAGCTGGGTGCGGTGGCTCACCGAGAGCCGGGCCACCCTGACCGCCGCGCCGAACATGGCCTACGGACTGATCGGCAAGTACTCCCGGCGGCTGACCGATCTGGACCTGTCGGCCGTACGGTTCGCCCTCAACGGCGGCGAGCCGGTCGACTGTGAGGCCACGAGCCGGTTCGGCACCGAGCTGGCCCGCTTCGGCTTCAATCCCGGAGCCCTCTCACCGTCCTACGGAATGGCCGAATCATCCTGCGCGGTCACGGTTCCCGTTCCCGGGCTCGGAGTGGTGCTCGACGAGATCACCGTCACCACGGACGCCGGGTCCAATCAGCAGCAGCTCGCGGTCCTCGGTGATGCCATCGCCGGGATGGAAGTACGCCTGCGCCCCAGCGACGACAACGCCGGCATCGTCGGCCGCGACGTGGGCGAGGTCGAGATCCGTGGCACCTCGATGATGTCGGGCTACCTCGGCCAGACCCCGCTGAACCCCGACGACTGGTTCGCCACCGGCGATCTGGGCTACTTCGTCGACGGCGGGCTGGTCGTGTGCGGGCGCACCAAGGAACTGATCACCGTCGCCGGACGCAACATCTTCCCCACCGAGATCGAGCGAGTTGCCGCCCAGGTCAAAGGTGTTCGCGAAGGCGCGGTGGTAGCCGTGGGCGCCGGCGAGAAGGCAGTCCGGTCCGGTCTGGTGATCGCGGCGGAATTCCGCGGCGCCGACGAGGCCGGGGCCCGCAGCCAGGTCATCCAGCAGGTGGCCTCCGAATGCGGGATCGTGCCCGCCGACGTGGTGTTCCTGACACCGGGCTCACTCCCCCGCACCTCCTCGGGCAAGCTGCGTCGCCTGGAGGTCAAACGACAAATGGAGACAGCGAAGTCATGACCGCGCTCACGCCAACCCCGGCGCCGGCAACCACCACCCTCGACGAGTACCGCGACCTGCTGGATCGGGTGTTCGACGACCAGGTCAAGGCATGGACCGCCGAAGCCGAAGAGACCGAACGCTTTCCGCGCGCACTCATCGAGCACCTCGGCCGCAATGGGGTGTTCACCGAGAAATGGGGCGACGGTCAGCAGCCCGATGTGGCCAAGCTGATCGAGTTGGCCTTCGCACTGGGACGGACGGGCTCCTCCGGCATCGGCGTGGGTGTCAGCCTGCATGATTCGGCCATCGCCCTCCTGCGCCGGTTCGGCAAATCCGATCACCTCCGCACCATCTGCGAACAAGCCGTTCGCGGCGAGGCCGTGCTGTGCATCGCCGCCTCTGAAGAATCCGGCGGTTCGGATCTGCAGATCGTGGAGACCGAAGTCCGCACGGCCCGAGACGGTTTCGAGATCAAGGGCATCAAGAAATTCGTCTCGCTGTCGCCGGTCGCCGATCACATCATGGTGGTGGCCCGCAACGTCGACCACGACCCGACGAGCCGGCACGGCAACGTCGTCGTCATCGCCGTCCCGACCTCGCAGGTCGAGGTGCAGACCCCCTACCGCAAGGTCGGCAACGGTCCCCTGGACACCGCCGCGGTGCACATCGACACCTGGGTGCCCGCCGACCATCTGGTGGCCCGGGCCGGAACCGGGCTCGCCGCGATCTCCTGGGGCCTGGCCCACGAACGCATGTCGATTTCCGGGCAGGTGGCCTCCGGGTCACAACGAATCCTCGGAATCACGTTGGCGCGCATGATGAAACGTCGCCAGTTCGGTCACACGCTCTATGAGCACCAGGCGCTGCGGATGCGGATCGCCGATCTGCAGGCCCGGGTCGACCTGCTGCGCTACGCCCTGGCCGGGGTGGCCCTGCAGGGCAAGCTCGATCTCCGGGCCGCCGCCGCCTTCAAGGTGACCGCCGCACGTCTGGGCGAGGAGGTCGCGTCGGAATGCATGCACATCTTCGGCGGTTCGGGCTACCTCCTCGACGAGACCCCGCTGGGCAAGTGGTGGCGCGACATGAAGCTGGCCCGGGTCGGTGGCGGCACCGATGAGGTGCTCTGGGAGCTGGTGGCCGCAGCGATGAAGCCCGACTACGAGGGCTACGCCGAATTCGCCGGAGCCTGAACCGACCCGTTACCCGGCGGCGCCAAAGGCGTCGTCGGGCGTACGCGGCAGCGCGTAGAGCGCCATCCGCCGATTCGACATCTGATGCTCACCCAGGAATTCGCAACCCGCCCACTCACACAACCGGCGGGCGCCGGTGTTGCGGTGGTCCGGGTCGAACATGATCCGGCGGCAGTCCGGGTCGAGTTCGAACACGCTGGCCACGATGCGCGGCAACAGGATCGGACCCATACCGCGGTTGACGAATCTCAGATCGGCGATCGCGGCGTGCATGCCGACGTCGTGCGGATCGGCGGAGTAACGGGGCGCGATGGAATCCTTGGCCGCCCGGTACAACTCGACGTAACCGGCGGGCTTTCCGCGAAAACTCGCGATCAGCGGCCGTGAGTACCGGCCGTCGAGCTGAGCCTGCAGGTATCGCCGCCAGCGGTCCGGCGCCCAGTCGTACTCCCAGGCTTCGACCAGATGCGGACGGTTCATCCACTCCGAGATCAACTCGGCATCGGCGGCGGCGTCAGCCGGCCGGATGTCGTACGGCTCGGCCAGTACCGGGATGGGCGCTGCGTCGACCGCGCGCACCTCGTCGGAGATGTCGGTCAGCTCGCGTTTGAGGACGGGGGCCCCTGGCAAGTCGGCCACGTCGGTATCGATATCGGTCATTTGAGCGCCGAGCCTACCGTAGCGAGTGAGGGTAGGTTTACCTTCCTCCCGTGCGCCGACTCGGTCCGCGCGGCTCGGACCGCCGGCTCAGGCGAGGAGCTTGGCCAACACCGTCAGATGACTGAGTTCGACCTCGCGGGTGGCGGTCACCAAAGTGACCGGGCCCGCACTGACCAGCGCACGCAGCTCCCCGAAGGCCGCAGCCTCCTCACCCGACTGCAACTCCTCGGTGTAGCGCGCGGCGAAGTCGTCGTAACGCTCGGGCTTGTGGTCGTACCAGTGACGCAGTTCCGTGGACGGGGCCACCGCGGGCAGCCAATGGCCCACCCGCGGATCGGTCTTCTTCATACCTCTGGGCCACAGCCGGTCGACCAGGATCCGCTTCCCCTCATCGGGTTCGGGCTCGGCGTACACGCGGGCCAACCGCACTCGGTTTTTCGCCGCCATGCCGTGCCATGGTAGTAGGCATGAGCGTCGATCGGGTCGCAGATCTGCAGCGCTGGCAGGATTCCGGCGCCCATTGGCGCGTCCTCAGCCGCACCGTGGACAGCCTCACGATCTCCTTGCTGCGCTGCGACGGCGGCGAGGAAGTGGACCGGTTCACCTCCTCCGATCCGCGCCTGCTCGAGTTCGTCGGTGTCCGCACCGCCAGCGACGAATGATCGCGCGCACCGTCATACGGCCGGACCGAAGCGGGCCAGCCGCGCCAGGTGATCGCGGTCCTCGACACCGAGCTTGGCGAACATGCGGTACAGGTGCCCGTCGACGGTGCGCACGGACAGGCACAACCGGCCGGCGATCTGGCGATTGCTCATCCCGACACCGACGAGATTGGCAATCTCCCACTCGCGCTCGGTGAGCGGCAGCGGGTCTCCCGCGCAGTGCAGCGCCGGGGTCAACGCACCGCTCTGACCCGACAGCCACAGCGCGCGGGCAGCGGATTCCAATTCGCCACCGCGGCAACCGACCCGGGCGTACTCCCTGGCCGCGTGGGCGGCGGCATCGGCGGCCATGGCCGGCGCACCGATCGCCTCGAGCCGGTCGGTGGCCGTGACGAGTTGATCGGGATCGCGCCGGGCCAGGCCGAGGCTGTGCGCGGCGATCGCCTCCGCCAGTGGGCCACCGTGCCGGTGCGCCAATTGCCGGATCCTCCGGTGACCTGACCTGTCTCCGAATCGGACCGCGGTGTGTAGCGCCGTGAGTTCAACCGCGTCCATCCCCCCGGCCGCGGCGTCGCGGGCCGCCTCGGCGACGTGCTCCAGGGCCAAGGCCGTGTCGCCCGCCGCAGCCGCGGTCCAGGCCCTGGCCAGCTCCAACTCGGGCCGGAACACATCGAGCGGACAGGTGGCGGCCTCGGCCTGCGCCAGCGCAGCGGCCGCAGCCGCGTCGTCGCCCCGCATCCCCTCGGCCTGCGCCAGCCACGACGCAACGACCATCGCCCAACCCGGCGGCAGTCCCTGCGGTGCGGCCCACACCGCTGCCTGCAGCGCCTCACACGCCGAAGCCAGACAGCCGCGGGCCAGCGCCAACCGCCCCGACAACGCGGTGACGATGGCCTCGGCCTGCGGGGAGCCGGCCGCCAGCACGGTGTAGCGGTCACAGACCCGCTGCGCCGTGACGAGGTCCCCCGCAGCTGTGCTCGCCGATACCTGCGCGAAGGCAAGCCAGTACCGCTGCAGGCCCGCCCCGCAATCCTCGGCGACGAGTTCACCCGCCTGCGCCACCGCGACGGCCTCGTCCGACCGGCCCGACAGGGCCAGCGCACTGGAGGTGGCCAGCGCCGCCCAGACCTCTGCCGTCGACGACACGGCGCCACCCAGGGTTTCGGTGCCCAGCGCGATGGCATTGCCCAGGTCACCGGAGAAGAACGTGAAGATCGCTTCCATCGCCACGAACAGGGCCAACGTCTGCGGGCAGTGCACCCGCTGCCGGACCATGGCGAGCACGGAACGCGCTGAATCAGGCCGGGCGCATGCGAAGAACAGGTTCGACGCCCGCAGACAGCCCCACCGTGCCACCATCGGTTCGTCGTCGGAATCCGGCACCGACCGCGCGAGCAGTTCCTCGGCCTGCTCGCCGCGACCCTGCCAGCTCATCGCATCGGCCAGCACGATCGCCGCGGGCACGCCGGCGCCATGGTCCAGCGCGTATCGCGCAAGTTCTTCTCCGAGTGCGAGATTGGACAGGGTGACCGCACTGGCCGCGGCATCGGCGATGGCTTCCGGGTGTGCCGGCCCGTCGCCTCCCGCCAGGAACCGAGCCAGCTGTATGCGTCCCTGCACGTCAGACATCGAGCCGCTGTCCGGCGATTGCAGATGCGCCTCCAACAGCGAGGCCAGCAGCGTATTGATCTGCCGGGAACGGGTTTTCGAGCATCCGCTGCGGGCGACCTCACCGATGATCGGATGGCCCGGCTGCACCAGGGTGCACGCCGCATCGTGGAGCACCTGGATCGCTCCCCGGCGTTCCATCCGGGTGATCGCGTCGACGTCGCAGGCTCCCACCATCACATCCCACTCGAGTACCTCGGCGGTGGACACCACCTCCACGACGTCACGCTCGTCCGGTGTCAGTGTCTCGAGTCGCGACGCGATGAGTGCGTGCAGATCGGCACTCGCGCGCAGCTGCCCACGCAACCGCCAGCGCCCGCTCTCCCGCACCAACACCGCATCGTCGAGCGCCGCGTTGAGTGCACCCCGAAGGTAGAGCGGGCTACCCGAGGAGAACCGGTGAAGTTCGCCGACTGCACGCTCGTCGACCTCGCCACCCAATACCGCCACGGCCAACTCACCGGTCTGCACCCTGGTGAAGGGTTGAAGATCCAACCGCAGCAGCAGTTGTTCTTTCCACAATGTCGTCACGGCATCGGATGTGACCGCGCCGTTCTCGAAGGTGACGATCAGGCGCGGTGAACCGTCCACCGCCAGTTGCTGGACGAGTAGCGCCGACAGCGGGTCGAGGTGCTGCGCGTCATCGACCACGATGACCAGGTCGGGATCGGACGTCAGCAGCTCGTACGCCGCCGCCAGCATCACCGTGGGGTCGTGCGCGTCGGTGAGGGTGAGCGCGTGGTGAAATGCCCCGAGCGGCACCGCCTGCCCGGTTTCGGTGCCCAGCACGAACCGCACCGAGCAGCCGTTGGCCTCCAGGTCTCCGGCCAGCACCCGGGCCAACGCCGACTTGCCCACTCCGGCCCTTCCGGCCAGCACCACACCCCGGAAGCCGCCACGCAACGCCTGCGCGGCCTCGCGCAGTTCGGCATCGCGTGCGACAAATGGCCAGTCGGACAAGAACGACCCCCAGATGGTTCGCGTCGTACCCGGCTGACGGTACGCCGGTACCGAAATCTGTAACGCCTATTCACCGCAGGCGCAACTCGAATCTTTGCCTCAGAAAACACTTCTCGGGCGTCCCGGGCATGTCGGCACGGCGTCGCTACCGCGCCGGTTCCAGCTCCCACGCACCGCGTCGCAAGACTCCGCTGACAGTCAGATCCGGGCCCAGCACCACGAGATCGGCTGCGGCTCCGGGTATCAGATCACCGGCCGGCAGGCCGAGCGCCCGGGCCGGGTTGACCGAGGCCTGACGGGCGACGAGCATCAACGCGTCATCGCGGCCCAAACCGCAATGGGCCATGGCGAATCGAACCACCCGGTCCATGGTCGCGGTACTGCCGGCGACCGTGTCCGTGCCCCCGACAAGTGCAACCCCGTCCGTCACATCGACCTGTACCGGCCCCAGGTGGTAGCGGCCGTCGGGCATGCCGGTGGCCGCCATCGCGTCGGTGATCAGCGAAACGCGATCCGGGCCGACGGTGCGCGTGACGTGTCGATAGATGGCCGGGGCGAGGTGGACCCCGTCGGTGATGAGTTCGACGGTGACGGCGGGATCCTCCATCAGCGCGATCACCGGGCCCGGCTCCCGCCGGTCGATCGGGCGCATCGCGTTGAACAGATGCGTGCCCACCGTGGCACCGGCCGCAATCGCCGCACGGGTCTGTTCATAAGTCGCCTCGGTGTGGCCGACGGCCACCACCACGCCCGCATCGACGAACTGCCGGATCGCGGCCAGCGCCCCCGGTCGCTCAGGGGCGATCGTCACCATCCGGATCGTTCCCGCAGCGGCGGCGAGCACCCGGTCGATCTCGGCGGGGTCCGGATCGCGCATGAGCGCAGGCTGATGGGCGCCGCACCGCACGGTCGACAGCCACGGACCTTCGAGGTGTATTCCGTCGATCAGCCCGGCCCGGACATCCTGCGCCAGCGCGCCTACCTCATGCAGCAGGTCGTCGGGGCTCGCCGTCACCAGCGAGGCGATCATCGTGGTGGTGCCGTGCCGCCGGTGCAGCGCCACCGCGGCCGACGTGTCGGCCGTCGAGGCGGCCGAGAAGCTCCCCCCGCCCCCGCCGTGGGAGTGGGTGTCCACGAAACCCGGCATCACGGTCACCGGGCCGAGGTCGCGGTCGGGCCGCCGGGGCGGTGCGCCGGCTCCCACCGACGTCACCTTCTCACCCGACACGTCGATCCAGCCGGGCCGCAACAATTCTGCGCCCGAAATCAGCGTGCCGGCGGTCAGCAGCACTCAGACACCCTGCCAATCCGGTTTCGAACGATAGGTCTCGCGGTAGTAGCCGATGAGCTGAAGCCGCTGCGCCGCAGCGTCGTCGAGCAGAACCGTGACGTGCGGATGATGCTGCAGGATGGTGGCCGGCCACATCGCACTCACTCCGCCCTCGACCAGGTGGTGCACCGCCTCGGCCTTGCTGCGTCCGAGCGCCACCAGGATCACGTGCCGGGCCGCCATGATGGTGGCCAGCCCCTGGGTGAGGCAGTGCGTCGGCACCGCGTCGAGGTCGTCCCCGAAGAACCGGGCATTGTCGACACGGGTCTGCCGGGTCAGCGTCTTGATGCGGGTACGCGAGGCCAGCGAGGACCCCGGTTCGTTGAAGGCGATGTGCCCGTCTGTGCCGATGCCCACAACCTGCAGGTCGACACCACCGGCGTCGCGGATGGCCTCCTCGTATGCCGCGCACGCCGCGGGAATGTCGTCCGCCAGACCGTCGGGACCCTGGACCGCCCCGGGGGCGAAGTCGACGCGCGTGACGAACACGGTGTCGATGACATTGCGGTAGCGCTCAGGATGATCGGCCGGCAGACCGACGTATTCGTCGAGGGTGAATCCCCGGGCCTGCCGGAACGAGATCTGGCCCGCAGCGCATCGTGCGGCGAGTTCGTCGTAGATCGCCAGTGGAGACGATCCGGTGGCGAGCCCGAGGACCGCGTCCGGTTTGCGGTCGAGCAGCGCGCCGACCGCATCGGCAGCCACCCTGCCGATCTTCGCGGCATCGTCCAGGATGATGACTTCCATCTACTTGTTCTACTTGTTCGCCGTGAACAGCTCTGCGCCCGAGGCGATGTCCGCTCCGGCGGCGACCGGCTCGGCCACGGTCACGTTGCCGGGTTCGCGCTCGTCCATGACCACAACGGGGACAATCGGATTGAGGCCCTTCGCCTCAACAGCGGGCACGTCGTAGGTGATCACCACCTGGCCGGCGGCCACCACATCCCCCTGGCTCACGTGCGCGGTGAACCCTTCGCCGTTCAGAGCGACGGTATCCAGACCGAGGTGAACCAGGACTCCGACGTTGTCGGCCGTCATGATCACGTAGGCGTGCGGCATCAGTTTCAGCAACTTGCCGCTGACCGGGGCGATCGCGTCGACCACGCCGCGCGGCGGGTCCACCGCGGCGCCGTACCCCACCATGCCGGCCGAGAACACCGGGTCAGGAACGTCCTGGAGTGCTACGGCGCGCCCGGCGACCGGGGCGAGTACTCGCGTCAAGCTCACGGTGATGGCTCCTTCTCTCGTGTCACAACAATACGAGCGTGGCCGAAAGACGGACTCGAGTTTGCGGGTTCTCGTCTAAGCTTCCGCTCAGCTTCACGGCAGGTCACGCCGGGTGGCCAGGAGGGCGATAAGGCGATGAGCGGAACGACGAAACCTGAAGGTGCACAGGATAAATCCGGCCTGAAGATACCGGCTTTCGCGCAGCTGCAACGACTCGGCAAGAGCCTCATGCTGCCGATCGCCGTGTTGCCCGCCGCGGGCATCCTGCTGCGACTGGGCCAGCCCGACCTGTTGGGCCGGATCGACTCCCCCGTCATCGGCCCGTTCTTCAAGGCGATGAGTGCCGCCGGCGACGCCCTGTTCACCAATCTGCCCCTGCTCTTCGCCGTCGGTGTGGCGATCGGATTCGCCCGCAAGGCCGACGGTTCGACGGCGCTGGCCGCGGTGGTCGGCTACCTGGTGATGGCCGCGGTCTTCAAGACCATGTCCCCCATCGTGCTGGCGGGCGAGGTGGACAAGGCCGGCGATCAAGCCCAGATCAACTACAGCGTGTTCGCCGGAATCGTGGTGGGTCTGGTGACTGCATGGCTGTTCGACCGCTATCACACCATCCAATTACCTTCCTATCTCGGCTTTTTCGGCGGCAGACGGTTCGTCCCCATCGTGGTGTCCCTCGTAAGTTTGTTCATCGCTTTCCTGATGAGCTACTTCTATCCGATCTTCGATGACGGACTGACGGCGCTCGGCCGGTTCATCGGCGGAAGCGGCGCTCTGGGTGCATTCGTCTACGGGTTCGCCAACCGCATGCTGATTCCCCTGGGCCTGCACCACATTCCGAACTCATACGTGTGGTTCATCTACGGCGACTACCAGACCCCCGACGGCAACGTCGTCACCGGCGAACTCACCCGGTTCGCCGCCGGAGACCCGACCGCGGGCATTCTCACCTCGGGTTTCTACCCGGTCCTGATGTTCGGTCTGCCCGCCGCGGCGCTGGCGATGATTGTCGCCGCGAACAAGAAACAACGCAAGGTCGCGGTCGGCATCCTGTCGGCGGCCGCCCTGACCGCGTTCCTCACCGGCGTGACAGAGCCGTTGGAGTTCGCGTTCATGTTCGTGGCGTTCCCGCTCTACGTCATCCACGCAGTCCTGACCGGGCTGTCCCTGGCGATCGCCTATCTGCTCGACATCCACCTGGGCTTCTCGTTCTCGGCCGGACTCATCGACCTGCTGCTCTACGGCGGAGCGCCCGCGGCCCACAACATCTGGCTGCTCATCGCGATGGGAGCGGTGTTCTCCGTCATCTACTTCGTGCTGTTCTACGTGGCGATCACGAAGTGGAACATGCGCACTCCGGGCCGTGAACCCGAGACCGAATTCGAGGCGGAGGAACAGGCGAACCTCGGCGAGGGTGCCGAGTCGGCGACAACGGTTGTCTCCGGCGGCACCGGCACTCTGACCGCACCTGCGCGTGCCGACACCCAGGCCGAGAAGATCATCGCGGCGTTCGGCGGCCGGGAGAACCTCGTCAACGTCGACGCCTGCATCACGCGGCTCCGCATGGAGGTCGCCGACAAGGGCAAGGTCGACCAGGACCGGCTGAAGGCACTCGGCGCCGCAGGCGTCATCGAGGTTGGCAACAGTGTTCAGGCGGTATTCGGTACCAACTCAGAGGCGCTGAAGAACGAGATCATCGACAGCTTGTAGCCCTGGGGCGCCTCACACTGACAGCAGCCGTTGGAAGAAATCGCGATACCGCGTAAGGGCCACGCGAAGATCTTCGGTGGACGCCTCCTCACCTCGAGACCATTGCGCCTCAAGCCGAGATCGCGTGTCGGCGAAACTCGCAGTGAGCTGTTCGACGACTTCTGCCACCAGGTTGTCCGCTTTTTGCACACACTCTTTCGGGTCATCGACGAAGACCGCCTGAACGTCATCCCAGCGCGAGTGCAATCCCGACCGATGCTCATCGGCGAACAACAACGCGTTGTCGTCGCTCAACGTCTCGGCCTCGGCCGCTTCTGAATCTGCCTCGTGGGCACGCTGCGCCCTGTCCGCACCGTGGAACTCCGGGACATCCGTGTCCTGCGGTCGGGCGGTGGTCCCATGTTCGTCGTGGGTGGTCATGCTCGCGCCTCCTTCGTCGAACCCGTGCCGGCTTCGTCCGTACCGGCCTCGTGCTTGCCGGCATCACGCTGAGCCGGGGCATCGTGCTCGGACTGGGCCTCATGTTCGGCAACCCGGGTATCGGACCCAACTTGCGTTGCGGGCCCGACGCCCACCAACTGCTCGAAGAGTGCGCGGTAGTGGACGATGGCCTCGCGCTGTGCCTCGGTGCCGATGTCGCCCTGCTCTTGCGCGAGATGAAGGATGTGCGCCGCCCGGTAGTGTTCGACCACCTTAGGGTGATCCACCGAGACGTCAGCCGCGCGCTGCTCGAAATCGTCTATCGGATAACCCCGTTCGCGCATCACCTCGGTCACCAGACGATCGGCCTCGGCGACCGATTTCGACGGGTCGTCGACGAACGCCGCCTGAGTGACGCCCCACGCCTCGACGTATCGCGCCCGGGATTCCGGCTCCAGCTCGTTGATCTTCAGTTTGTTGTGTTTCCGTTCGCGCGCAAGCAGTTCCCGCTCCGCAGCGCGCTGGCCACCGGCTGTCTCGACGGCATGCTCATACTCCGGCCCGAACTGATCCCTGAGCCGTTCACTCCGCTTCTGACGCATCATCGAGGCGGCCACCACCACCGCGAGCGCGACGATGACCACGGCTACTGCCGCGATGACAATCCAACCCCATGTAGGCATTTTCCAGACCTCCTGCGGCCAGGAGTACCCGTCCCGGGTCTACAGAAACGTCAATTCCCGAATACGCCGATTGGTCAGCGGCAGTAGGACCGGGTGGCGTGGTCCAGAGCGCGCCGATACAGCGGATCCAGATTTCGCGCCGAGACCACCGCATCGACCGCAGTCATCAAGTCGGTCCGGCAAGCCGGTGAGTGCAGTGTCGGCCATTGGTCGGCGATCTCGTTGACCATCGCGTGGTTGAGCGCGTCGATCGTGGTCCTCGACGCGGCCAGGTCGGGTGCGCTCGTCGGGGCGGTCACCGGGTCCAGCTTCCATTGCGAGAACAGGCCGTACTCCACCGCGACGGTCGCGTCGATCTGATCCCGGAACACCTCACCCACGTAAGCGGGGTCGATGTGGCGGCTGCCCGCCTCGGCGGTGGTCGCATCGATGACCTGCTGTTCGCGTTGCGGATCCTCGATCGGTCCACCGGTGCGGAACTTGTTGGCGGCCACCGGATCCGCGGTCTGCAGACGCTGCGCGGCGGCATCGACAAGCACCTGCAACGGGCTGGGCTCCTGCGCCCGGGCCGGCGGCGCACCGGCGAGCACCGCGAGCGCGAGCGCCCCGACGGTCGCCAATCGAACCATCATCAGAGCTTGGCGAAGCAGGCGTCGCCGGAATCGTCGTTGGGGATGGACGCGTTCTGGCTGGAGAACTTGGCCACCACGCCGGTATCGGTCACTTCGACGCTGTCTGCGTGGATGCCCAGCGGGTAGGCGTCGTTCAGCTTGGTCGTGAGTCCGGTCAGGGCCGTCTGCACAGTGTCTTTCTCGAACGGACCGCTGACGTCGGTGACCTGCAGATCCAGATCTCCGTTGTTCACCACGGGCTTGGCGGTCACCTTGGTATCCCCGACGGCCTGCATTGTGATGGTGCCCGCGGCCGGGTCGGTGCTCACATCGGTGACCAAAGATCCGACGCCGGGCAGGTTCTCGGCCACCGTGTCCTTGATCCCGGCCGACGTCCAGGTCAGCGTGGCGGTCAACGATCCGATGGTGCCCTTGGAGTCCGCGGTGCCCTGCAACCGGATGTCGGACAGCGCCACGTCCGCGGTCATTCCCTTGGCGGCCTGCACCTGCTTGCCTCCGGTCTCCACCGAGATGTTGGTGTAGTGCCCGGTGATGTGCTGCCACAGGAACGGCGGATTGACCCCGAACGAGACCGAGGCGTTGTCCTCCACCACACATTCGGCGACCGATACCAGCAGGGAGCCGGCCTTGTGGCGGGCGAACAGCTCACCGCCGGTCAGCCCGATGACCACAAGCGAGACGGCGATGACCGCAATCAGGATGATCGCCTGCGGACTGCGCCAATGCGAGGACCGTTTCTTCGGCTCGGGCTGCGGTTTGTCAGTCGCGGCCGGCGGCTGAACCGGCGGTGGTCCGGCCGGCCGGCCGGGCGCCGGTGGACGGGGCTTCGTGATCTTCTCGGTCGACGCCTCAGGGGGCTGATAACGCGCCCGGATCTGTTCGGTCGCGGCCTCCGGCGGCTGAGAGCGCGCCCGGATCTGCTCGGTCGGCGCCTCGGGCCGGCCGGGGCGGGGCAACCGCCGAGTGGCCGGGTCGGGCGGGGGCACGGGGCCCCGGCCTGGCCGCGGCGGTTCGCCGGGGCGTTGCGGCGGTGTCGGCATCACCGCAATTCTGCCTCATCACCCATGCGGTCAGCCGGGTGGCGCGCCTGTGGGTTCGCTCCTCATTCCTGGTGAGCCGCTACACCCGGCGCCGCGACTTCGGGCTGTTGCTGCAGGTCAGCGGGATTTACGGTGGCGGCCGCCGCGATCGACAGACCCGCGATCACCAGGCAGATCACCGTGTAGACCAGGCTGCCGATGGGATCGCCGTCGGCGGTGACGCCGTCGGCCGCGCCGAAGTAGGCCGGCAGGGCCGTCAGCCACAGGACCGTCATCACCGCCAGGTAGACCGCGGCGTAGCGCAGGATGAGCGGGTTCGCGTAGCGCACGGCCGCGGGATCTCCGTCCTTGCGCAGGCTTGACCATTGAGCGAACAGAACAGGAATCGCCACCAGGGCGATCACGACGAGCTCGGCCGCGTAGATGAACCCGCCGACAGTGGTGCTCCCCGAGATCGAGGCGCCCACGGTGGCCGGCAGGGGCAGCACCGCGGTTCCGATCGACGCCAGGACGCCGACGACGATGGTGCGGCCGAGGATCTGCAGCCCGGTGAAGGTCCTGCCGTCCTCGACGTGACGGCCGACGAACAGCTGCGCACAGAAGGCCAGCGACATCGGCCACAGCGCGGCGAACACCACCACGCTGGGCAGCGGCACCGAATCGAAGAACGGCTGGTTCATCGGATGATCCAGCGTCCACTCCCACCACCGCAGCTGAGGGCCGAGGTGGTCGAAGATCTCGTAGAACGCGTGGTGGACGAACCCGACGCAGATCGCACCGACCAGCACACCGCGCCGGCGGAAGACGCCGAGGATCCGGACGATCTCGTACGCCACCGTCGCCATCATCGGGTAGATCGCCACGATGTACAGCGGCAGCCGGCCCCACAGGAAGTCCACCGTGAACACGTTGTGGGCGAACATGGTGTCGACATGCTCGCTGATCCCGAACGCGCCGGGGAAATACAGCGGCGGTTCGATGATCAGCAGATAGGCGATGGCGCCGAACCACAGCACCAGGTTGGTCGGATCGTTGTGACGACGCAGCCGGACTATCGCGTAGATCAGGGCCAGCACCGCGCCGACGATCACGGTGATCTCCAGCACCGGCAGCGTCCAGTTCTCCAGCCCGAACGGATTACGGAACTCGGCCACTCCCCCGGCGGTGTCACACGAAAAGCCCAGGCGCCCTGCCAAACCCGAGAATGTCGGGGTACACAGATCAGACATTTGCGGTGGTCGCTTTCTCGTCGGCGGCGTCCCCTGCGGTGTACCACAGCGTGACGTCGTAGCCGTCCTCGTAACGCTGGAACCACTCGTCGGCCAACACCGGCAGCTTCTCGTGGGCCGGATTGTGGCCCGGAATCTGGCTGCGCACAACCCCGGTGAGGGCAGTCAGCATCTCACGCACCGGCAGGTGCGCGAACGCATTCGCCACTGGTCCGTCATACGGGGTCTTGGTGAACGGAAGCTTTTGCAGCAGTGCCTTTTTCCGGGCCTGCATACCGAACATCGACATCGCGTCGATCTGACGCTCCTCCAGCGGAACGTGCTTGTTGAAGCCCTCCGTGGCGATCCTCAGCACGGCCCACACGTGCTTGAAGATCGACGGGGCAACCCGCATGCGGTACCACGGGTCGTCTACCACCGCGTCGTAGATGACCAGCGCCGAACTGCGGTGCTCGACCTCTTCGACGAAGTGCCACAGGAACAGTGACGCCACCCGGTCGTCCCCAGGAGCGAACAGCGTGTCGTCATGGTCGAGCATCAATTTGAACACCGGAGTGAACGTGGCCTCCAGATCGGCGGTGTAGGCCAACCGGTACTTCAGCGGCGTCTCGGCGGTCAGGTCGTCGAATGCCTTGATCACCTCGTCGAGGGTTTCCTTGAGCGCCGGATAGGTCTTGAGCAGCCCCTTGGCGTGCTGGCGGTGGGCCATCGAGTGCTGACCTTCCTGCCGGACGAAAGCCTGGGCCTCCTCGGCGACCGCCGGATCGGTGATGAAAGGCATGGCCTCGGTGATCATGTGGCCGATCATCTTCTCGAAGGCGATGGCCAGGAACGACACCGCGTTGGCCATCGACGAGAACGCCGGGTTGGTCTCGTTCCACAGGAATGGGACGCGGTGGTCCGCGAACGCGAACCTCATCTTCCGCACGATCAGATCCGTCATCGGTGCCACCTCAGCTCGTCCAAGCAATCATACAAACAACGCTTTCTTTGTATGATTACTACACGCGGGTGCGGCCCGTCAACGGCGGGTGGCGATATCCTGCAGAGATGTTGCTGGCCAGGAATCCGGACCGTGGCGCGTAGGCGCGGGTGGGACGGGCGACCGCCCAGCAGTGACGAGGAAGCCTCCGAACGCATCGTCGCCGCCGCGGTGCAGTTGATCGCCGAGACAGGCACCGGCATCAGCATCGCCGACGTCGCGGCGTCTCTCGGCGTCATCCGCCAGACCGTGTACCGTTACTTCCCCACCGCCGAGACCCTGATGCACGCAGCGGCCATCGCCTCGGTGGAGGACTTTCTCGACCGGCTCGCCGAGAGCGTGCGAGGGATCACCGATCCCGCCGAGGCGATGACCGAAGGCGTCATGTTCACCTTGGAGGAGGTCGCCCGCATACCGCACCTCCGGATCATGTTGTCCGGTCCGCAGGCCGCTGCCAGTTCGGTCAATGTCGCCTCTGACGAAGGTCAGGCGTTCGGCATGCGGATGATCACGCGCTTCGACGTGGACTGGGAGAAGTACGGATACGACGAATCTGCACTGCGCGAGCTCGTGGAATTCACGCTCCGCACCATGCTGTCGTTCTTCGTCGCCCCCAACGAGCCCGGCCGGAGCCGAGAAGAGTTGCGGCGCTTCCTCAGACGCTGGCTGGGCGGGTCGATTCTGGCTCAGCCGGCCGATGGCGCGCGATGACATCGCCGAACACCGCGGGGATCAACCGGTTGAAGATGTCGGCGCGCTCCCACTGCAGGAAGTGACCGGCACCCGGAACCACCAGTGGGCCAATACGATTGAGAAACGCACGCTCGGTGCGGGGTACGAAGTCCTCACCGACCACATGATCGTCGGGACCGTACAGCACCAGGGTGGGCACCTCGACCGCATCCATCAGCGGGATCTCGGACATGGCTCGACCGTAGGCGAGTTGGTACGACGCCCACCCGCCCCGTAACTTCGCCTCGTCGGCGAACGGCTCGGTCATGAAGTCCACGTCGGACTGGGTGAACGCATAGGCCGAGCCCCACAACCGATTGGTGTACATCGCCGCCACCCACTGCCTGCGCGCTTCCGGCGTGGGCAGCATCGCGGCGAGTTCGTCAGGGAAGGCACCCTGCATCCAGCGGTAGTCGCCGGTGGGGTCGGCCGCGCCGCGCACCGAGCCCGGATGTTGTGTGCCGATTCCCGAGTAATCCACGGCCATGGGCGGGACGGTGTTGAAAACACAGAAGCGCGTGACGAATCCGGGAAACCGGTGGATCATGTCAGTGCTGACGACGGCCCCGACGTCGCTCGCCGCGATCAGGCAAGACTCGTGTCCGAGCTGGTCGTGGACGAGCGCGTACAGGTCGCGGGAGTACGTGACGATGTCGTGCTGGTCGTCGGGCGGAGTGGAGCTGTCTCCCATGCCGCGCAGGTCCGGGACGATGACCTCGAAGCCGGCTGCGGCCAGCGCCTCGATGTTGCGCCACCAGATCCGCTTGGTCTCGGGATACCCGTGCACCAGCAGAAGTGGAACGCCGCCGACGCCCTGGCGGACGAACGCCAGCGAAACTCCTTCGGCGACAACGGCAGTGTGGATGGTGAACGCGTCAGCGGCCGGCACCGGAGGTTGCGCCGGACGCTGACGCGGGTCGTAGCGGAAGTCCGCCATAGCGAAAGACCCTGCCGATCAGCGGGTCCCGCGCACCAGCCGGCCCGGGCGGGCCCCGGTGTCGGCACCGTGACGGCGGGTCACCGTGCCGCTGACGATCGTCGCGTCGTAGCCACTTGCGCTCTGCACCAACCGCTTTCCTCCGGCGGGCAGGTCGTACGCCATGCTCGGCGCGTGCAAGGTCAGGGCGTCCAGATCGATGACGTTGACGTCGGCCTTCTTGCCCACGCTGATCACGCCACGGTCCGACATGCCGTAGAGCTGCGCGGTGTCGTGCGACTGCTTGCGGATGACGTATTCCAGTGGCAGCTTCTCGCCGCGGTGACGGTCGCGGGCCCAGTGAGTCAGCAGGAATGTCGGGTACGAGGCATCGCAGATCATGCTGCAGTGCGCGCCGCCGTCGGACAGGCCCAGCACGCCGGCCGGATGGGTGAGCATCTCCCGGATGGCGTCGTGGTTGCCGTCAGAGTAGTTGAACATCGGGTACATCAGCATGGCTCCGGCGTTGGCCTCAAGCATCAGGTCGTACATCGCCGCCAGCGGGTCCAGGCCGCGCTGCTTGGCGATCGCCGCAACGGTGCGCTCGTCGGTCGGCTCGTAATCCGGCGGATCCCCGATGTGGTACAGGCGGTTTGCGACATTCTGGGCGAGCATGAACATGCCGTCGAACAGCTTGTTCGGATCGATCGGGAGGTCTTCTTCGGCCAGGATCGCCGCGCGCACCTTGGGGTCCGCGAGCCGCTCGGCGAGCTCCTCGCGGGTGCATTCGGCTTGCAGGCGACGGTAGGTCGGACGGTGAGTGAAGGCGTGGTGGCCGGGGAAGCCCAGCAGCATCCCGAACGGCCGCGCCGCCACCTGCGGGAACAACCGGCTGCCGGCCTGATGCGCCGCCGCCGACAAGTCGAGCTGCTCGCGCCACAGGTTCGGGTCGGCGTCGACCTGGATCAGCGCAAAGCTGAGCGCACAGTCGATCTCCTCACCGAGGCGGCGCATCCAGTCGAGTTCCTTCTTGGGCGCGACGATGTCTTCGCCGGCCGCCCCCTGCGGGGCCAGCTCGAACACCGCGGCTCCGGCGGCAGCAGTGGCCCTCCCCAGGGCGAACAACTCGTCTTCGGCGGCAAAGGTGCCGGGCACCGGCTCGCCGTCCATGGCGGTGTGCGCGATGGTGCGCGACGATGAAAAGCCAAGCGCCCCAGCCTCGATGGCCTCCTGCACCAGCGCAGCCATGGCCTTGATGTCATCGGGCGTCGCCGCTTCGTTGCGGGCGCCGCGCTCCCCCATCGCGTAGGCCCGGACGGCACCGTGGGCGATCTGGGTGCCCATGTCGACGGCCAGTTCGCGCTTGCCGATCACGTCCAGGTATTCGCCGAAGGTTTCCCAGCCCCAGGTGATGCCCTCCGTCAGGGCCGTGCCGGGAATGTCCTCGACGCCCTCCATCAGGGAGATCAGCCACTGCTCCTGGCCCGGCCGGACCGGCGCGAAGCCGACACCGCAGTTACCCGCGACCACGGTGGTGACGCCGTGGTTGCTGGACGGTTCGAGCACAGCGTCCCAGGAGACCTGGCCGTCGTAGTGGGTGTGGATGTCGACGAAGCCGGGGGCGACGATCTTGCCTGTGGCGTCGATGGTTTCGGCGGCGTCGCCGACCAGTGCGGGGTCGCCGGCACCGCGGCGGTGTACCTCGACGATCTTGCCGTCCTTGATCGCGACATCGGCGGTGAACCGGTCGGCACCCGTCCCGTCGACGACGGTGCCACCGGTGATTTTGAGATCGAACACGTTTTCAACTCCCTTGAGGCGTGGAGGCCGCTACGGTGGCAATGTAACACCGTTACAGAACTGCCGTGCCGAATTTGTCCTACCCAGCGGGAAGGTGTCCCATGACGACCCAAAGCGCCGCCGACACCGACAATCCCCGGCGGGTGGACGCGATCGGCGACCCGCCCAAACGCCCCACCCTGGTGCCGGCCGAGCGCTACGTATCCCCGGCGTTCGCGCAACTCGAAGTGCAGCGCATGTGGCCGCGGGTGTGGCAGGCGGCGTGCACGGTCGATCACGTGGCCGAACCCGGCGACTACTTCGAATATCGTTGCGGCCCCTATTCGATACTGATCGTCCGCGGAGACGACGGCGAGTTGCGCGCCTTCCAGAACGCGTGTCGCCACCGCGGCAACGCGCTGTGCACCGGCACCGGTTCGTCACTGCAGGAACTGAAATGCGGCTACCACGGCTGGACGTGGGATCTGGCGGGCGCGCTCAAGCGGATCCCGAACCGCAAGGGGTTCGGCACCGTGCACATGTCCGAGTTCCCGCTGGCGCCGGTGCAGGTCGACACCTGGGAACGGTTGGTCTTCGTCAACCTCGATCCCGAGGCGATGCCCCTGGCCGACTACCTGGAGGCGGTCCCCGGCGACATCGCCTGGTGCGGGCTCGGCGACTTCCGTTGCTACGCAACGATGACCATCGACGTCGAGGCCAACTGGAAAACCATCGCCGACGGCTACAGCGAGACCTACCACGTCCAGACCCTGCATCCCGAACTGCATCGGTGCATGAACGACGTCTACGCGCCGCAGAAGATCTGGGGCCACACGGGCAAATCCGAATCACTGTACGGAGTCCCGAGCCCCCGGCTGGCCGGCGCGCTGAGCGACGAAGAGGTGTGGGACGCCTACGTGTACACCCAGGGTCCCCTGATGGGTATGGCCGAAGGAACACCGTTCCCCCGTGAGCGGCAATCCCCCGGCCAGACGGTGGCCGACGTGATCGCCACACAGATCAAGGAATTCGCGGCCGGACGCGGTGTCGACATCAGCTGGGCCAGCACCCTCCAGGTGATGTGCCTGCACCAGTACAACATCTTCCCGAACCTGACCCTGCTGGCCAGCGCCGATCATCTGACGGTGATGACGTCGCTGCCCGGGCCTGATCCCGACCGCGGCCTGCTCGTGATGACCCTGATGACCCGCACGCCACCGCAGGCACCGCGGATCAGGCCGACGGATGTCCGGATGAGCGCCGCCGACGCCCACCCCGGCGTGGTGATGAGCCAGGACATCGCCGTACTCACCGGCCTGCAGCGCGGTTTGCACCAGCCGGGCTTCACTCACCTGGTCCTGTCCGCCGAGGAGCGGAGAATCATCAACATGCACCGCAACCTGGAGCGCTACCTCGAACTCCCCGAGGCCGAATGCATCGCCGAAGCGGAAGCCGGCGGATGAGTCCGAAGTCGAAGGCGATCGACGCCGACGTCATCCTCGATGCGGCGGCATGCCTGATCGAAAAGGATGGGGTCGAAGCGTTCTCGATGCGGGGTCTGGCCGAGCGCATCGGCGTGGCCGTCACCTCGATCTACTGGCACATCGGCGGCCGAGACGCGCTCTTCGACAGTCTGGTCGACCGCTTGGTCGCCGAGATGGCCGGATTGCCCATGGAGGGCGACACTCCGGTGAATCGGATTGCCGCGCTCGCCCGCAACCAGCGCAGCCTGCTGATCCGCCGCCAGCATCTGTTGGGGGTCGCCCACGAGCGGGACCGCACCCCGACGTTGTTCCTGCCCGTGCAGCAGCGGCTGGCGACCGAACTGTCCGAGTTGGGTGTTACCGGGGCCCGTGCGGCACTGGTGCTCCGCGCGGTGGAAGTACATGTGATTTCCTCTGCGGTGATGCAGTTTTCGGCGGTGCGCGGCCCCCGGCACCAGGAGGAGGACCCGTCCCTGTGGACCGCCGACTGGCCCGATCAGGATCTCGTCGCTGCGCTACAGTCCCCCACCGATTACGACGCGGTGTTCGAGTACGGCCTCGACGCGCTGTTGGCGCCGCTGAGGCAGGTCAACGGTCGGGTCAGGGCAGCACGGTCTTCATCAGCATGACGTTGTAGGCCGACCACAGCGACAGGTTGTAATACAGCTCCTTGCCCGTCGACCACGGATGCAGGTACGGCGCGTAGATGCCGCCGGGGATCTGCGACGAGGGTGCGATCAACTGCTCGGGCCCCCACGGGCCCTGCGGCGCCGGCGCGGTCCGCATCACGACATCGTTCATCCCGTTGCCGTACAGCACCAGGTACTGCTTGAGATACGTGTTGTACTGCGCGGACATTTCGCTCACCGGCCCCGGGATCACCGGTGTCGCCGCCGCCGGATTGCCCGGCACCCACGCGTTGTTGTCGGCGTTCCAGTATTCGTATTTCGTGAGATCCGGAATCAGCGCAGGAGATACCCGTGCCAGGTACGCCGATCCGCCTCGGCCGTTCGGTGTCCCGAACGTGTAGATGTACGGATCGCCGGGGCCCGGCTTGAGGAACGCACCCATCTGGAAGTTCTCATTGCCTCCGCCGGGCGGGCGGATGGTCCCGGGGTAGACGCCCCAGTTCTCGCCGTTGTCCGGCGACATCGCGATCGCCGAGAAGTTGGTCGACCACGCTCCCGGGCTGTCCCAGTTCCTGATCGACATGAAGTTCAGATACTGGTTGCGCCCGACGGCGACTCCCGCCGTCGGAATGATGCCCGTCTCCTCCGGCGCCCGGCCGATGCTGTTGATGATCTGCTTGGAAATGCCCTGGCGCCACACGGGAGAACCCGAATACCTGTTGGCCACCACACCGTCGGGCACGGCGACGGTCTGCGACAGCGAGCCGTCCTGGCTGCGGAACAACGCGTTGTACCGCCACTGCTTGCCGGGAATGCCGCAGTAACCGTTGGTGTCGCCGAAGGCCATCAGTACCTGGCGGTTCGCCGGATCGCCGTTGTCCCACATGATCCCGAGGTCAGTGCCGGTGATGGCGAAGCGCTTGATCGTCTGATTCGGGCTGTCGGGGCCGGTCACCCACCCGACGATCGACGTGCCGGGAGGCGCACCCGGGGCCGGTTGGGCAGCCGGAGCCGGAGCGGGCTGAGCTGCGGCCGGAGCCGGTGCGGGCTGAGCTGCATTCGGGACGGGCTGGGCGCCACCAGGATTGGGCGCCGGGACAACCGCCGCCTTCTGCCTGACCTGTCCGGTGTTCGGCATCAGCGCCTTGAGCAGAGCCAACGGCAGCTGCCCGAGTTTGGGCAGTGGAGCGCGGTCATTGGCCCCCGCGGGCATGTGCCCGATCGGCCGGTTGAGGGGGGCGAGCCGGGACGGCTTGGGGATCTGGAAGGCCTGGTTCGGGAGGGGTTGCGCGGCCGCGGCAGCGCCTTCACAGGGTTCGGCCGATGCCGAAGGCGCTACTCCGACGGCGACGACTAATCCGATTGCGGCCGCCGCTGCCATCGTCGAAGCACCTCGAGGACGTCGCGACATGTCACACCTTCCCAATGCAGGGACGTCGGCATGACGTCACAGTTGGCTGATGTGACGTTAGTGATCAATGGTGTCGATGTGACCAGTGATGCACCGATAGGTACCGTCCCGTGACCGTGTCGCAACCGGCCCGGCGTGTTGCATTCCCGCGGTTCGATGGGGGCTGACCTGGGGGTTTGCTCCGGCGGCGCGGATAATCAGTGCTCGGACCAGGCTCCAGGCAGTCTTGGCGCCCTTATCGCCGAAGGCATGGCCGGCGTCGCCGAACTGCCCGCCGGCATCGGCCCGCCGACCGTTCGCTGTAGCGCCGGCAGCTAGCGGATCCACCGCGGCTATCACCGTCGATATCCCAACCACCCGCGGTAATTCCGCTGTTCGTCGCTGTTCGCTGCGCCGTCGTGAGTTCGTGGCTACGGTGGGCAGTGGTGGAACTATCGAAACGAGCGAGAGGGATCACCATGGCAGGAACGTTCGATCCGAAAAAGGGCGGCAAATTCGAGCCGACCACCAAGGCCAAGCCGCCGCCACCGCCGCGGCCTGGGGGCAACAAGAAGTAGTCAGACAGGACTGCCCACGTGCGAGCGTTTCAGCTCACACGTGGGCAGTTACGTTTACGGGACTGCGTGGACGCTCTGGACGTCCGGGTCGCGCTGCAACCCGGCCAGCCGCCGCTTCGACGCCGCCGACTGGATGACCTGCGGCCACCAGAACCACCGGCCCAGTAGAGCCGCGATCGCCGGGGTCATGAAAGACCGCACGATCAGAGTGTCGAACAGCAGGCCGAGCGCGATGGTGGTGCCGACCTGTGCCATGACCTTGAGATCACTGAACGCGAACGATGCCATGGTGAACGCGAACACCAGACCCGCCGAGGTCACCACCGAACCGGTGCCCGCCATCGCCCGGATGATGCCGGTTTTCAGGCCACCGGACAGCTCCTCCTTGAAGCGGGACACCAGCAGAAGGTTGTAGTCGGACCCGACCGCCAGCAGCAGGATGACCGACATCGCCAACACCATCCAGTGCAGTTCCAGCCCGAGTAGGTGCTGCCAGACGAGCACCGAAAGGCCGAAGGACGCGCCGAGGGACAAGAGCACCGTGCCGACGATCACCGCTGCCGCCACCGCGCTGCGCGTGATCAGCAGCATGATGATGAAAATCAGTGACACCGCGGCGATTCCGGCGATCATCAGGTCGTAGAAGGACCCGTCCTTCATGTCCTTGTAGGTGGCCGCGGTACCCGCCAGATAGATCCTGGAGCCCTCCAGCGGCGTGCCCTTGAGCGCTTCCTTGGCCGCCAGCTTGATCGGCTCCACATGGTTGACGCCCTCCGGCGTCGCGGGATCGCCCTCGTGACTGATGATGAACCGCACCGACTTTCCGTCGGGTGAGATGAAGCTCTTCATGCCGCGTTTGAAGTCCTTGTTGTCGAAGGCCTCCGGCGGGAGATAGAACGTATCGTCGTTGCGCGCCTCGTCGAAGGCCTTGCCCATCGCAGTGGAGTTCTCCTGCATGGCGGCCATCTGATCCTGCTGACCGGCCTGGGTGGCCCGCTGCGTCAGCATCATCGTCTTCATGCTCTTCATGGTCTCGATCTGCTGCGGCATCAACGCGGCCAACTGCGGCATCAATGTGTCCAGGCGCTCAAGGTCGGGCAGCAGCTCCTGGACGTCATCGGTCAAGGGGTCGATCCCGTCAAGGGTGTCGAACATCGACCGGATCGACCAGCACAGCGGGACGTCGAAACAGTGCGGCTCCCAGTAGAGGTAATTGCGCAGCGGACGCAGGAAATCGTCGAAATCGCCCAAATTGTCCCGCAATTCGGCGATGTCGAGAGTCATCGTCTTGGTCTTGGCGACCATCGAATGAGTGATGTCGGCCATCTGCAGGGTCAGCTGCGACATCCGCTCCATCGTGTCGATGGTCTTCTGCATCTCGTCGGCCTGAACCAGCATGTCGGCCATCCGGTCCTGGTTGTACTTCCGGTTCATCGTGTTCAGCGTGCCCTGCCTGCTGAGCAGGAACGGAATCGACGTGTGCTCGATCGGGCGGCCGTTGGGCCGGGTGATGGCCTGCACCCGGGAGATTCCGGGGACGCGGACGATCCCCTTGGCGATCTTGTCGATGACGAGAAAGTCTGCGGGGTTTCGCAGGTCGCGATCGGTCTCGATCATCAGCAATTCCGGATTCATCCGCGCGGCGCTGAAATGCCTTTCCGCGGCGGCATATCCGACATTGGCGGTCAGGTCGGAGGGCAGGTATTTGCGGGCGTCGTAATTGGTCTTGTAACCCGGCAGTGTGAGCAGGCCGATGAGTGCCAGGCCCAACGTCGCAGCCAGGATCGGACCGGGCCACCGGACCACCGCGATGCCGACCCGCCGCCAGCCACGCGACCGGATACTGCGCTTGGGCTCGAAACGCCCGAACCGGCTGCCGATCACGATGACCGCCGGGCCCATCGTCAGCGCGGCGATGACCGCGACGAACGTGCCCACCGCACATGGCACGCCCATGGTCTGGAAGTACGGCAGGCGGGTGAAACTCAGGCACAACATCGCGCCGGCGATCGTCATGCCGGACCCGAGCACCACATGAGAGGTACCGCGGAACATCGTGTAGTACGCGGTTTCCCGGTCTTCACCGGCACCACGCGCCTCTTGATAGCGACCGATCGCGAAGATCGCATAATCGGTTCCCGCCGCGATGACCATCAACGTCAGGAGGTTGACCGCGAAGGTCGACAAGCCGATGACGCCGGTATGGGCCAGGAGTGCCACGATGCCTCGGGCAGCACCTAGCTCCATGAACACCATGAGCAGTACCAGGATCATGGTGGCGATCGAGCGGTAGACGAGCAGCAGCATCACCGCGATCACCACGAGCGTGATGGCGGTGACCCGGGCGACGCTCTTGTCGCCGGCGTGGTGCTGATCGGAAACCAGCGGCGCCCCCCCGGTCACGTACACCTTGATCCCGGCCGGGGGCGATGACTGGTTGACGATGTCACGCACTGCGGCAACTGATTCGTTGGCCAGCGTCTCGCCCTGGTTGCCACGAAGGTACAGCTGGACGTAGGCGGCCTTGCCGTCGTTGCTCTGCGCACCCGAGGCCGTCAACGGGTCGCCCCAGAAATCGGCCACGTGCTGCACGTGGGCGGTGTCGGCCTCGAACTTGTCGACCATGCCGTCGTAGTAGTGGTGTGCGTCGTCGCCCAGGGGCTGCTCGCCTTCCAGCACCACCATGGCGTTGCTGTCGGAATCGAACTCCTGGAAGTTGCTCCCGATCTTGCGCATGGCGATCATCGCCGGCGCGTCCTTTGCGCTCAGCCCGACGGTGTTCTCTTCGCCGACTTTCTCAAGCGGTGGGACGAAAACGTTCGTCAGGATGGTCAGGGCCACCCAGCCGAGCAGGATGGGCACGGCCAGCACACGGATGACGCGGGCGATGCCCGATCTATCCGGTCCCGCGCTCGTGCCCGTTGCCTTGGTCTGCACAACCCGCCCCTTCGATCAGGCCACTGTCGCCCGGTGGGACAGGTCGCAAGCGATACACATTCGCAATCGCGCGTAATATACCTAGCCTGTCAAAGTGTAAGTGTCAATAATCACTTTGCCGGTCCACTGACAGCTACCTCACAGCTACGGCGCATGCGCTCCCACGGCCAGGTCATCAGCGCCCAGACGATGATGACGATCACGACCTCGGCCAGCAGATATACGGGCCACGGGCCGAGAACGTCCAGCAATGACGCGGTGGGCGGCTTCCGGTTGAGGTAGCCGTAATTCGATCCGGTGACCACGTTGAAGGTGAAGGTGACGGCCGCCCACGCGAGCGTCGCGACGACCGCGAAGCCGTAGTCACGCCAACGCGGCCGCATCCCTCTCCCCCAGGTGAGATAGATGGCCGCCCACACCACGAGCACGTGAAGCGTGAAGAACGTGACGAAGAGATGGTGGGGAAAGTCCGGAGCGCCGTCTTTGGCCGTACCGATGTCTGGCGTGATCAACGCCTGTGAGCTCAGGACCAGGCCCCAGTAATAGGTGAGTACGAAGGCCCAATGCCGTTGCGACCACAGGGCATACGCCGCCGCGAGTTCCGCGAGGTCGCACAGCTGCAGGGGTACCGAGGTGTCGACCGTGGGGTCGACCAGCTTGTAGGCGAGCGCCACGAGAAAGGCCGCGATGAGCGCAACCGCCAGGACACGGCTCAGGATTCGGGCGTGCGACTGGGTCTGCCGGCGACCGATCACGAGCAGCAGCACCGCGCCGACCGCGAACACCGCCAGCACCACCAGGTGCGACGGCCCGTATGCCGAGAACTCGCGTTGCGCAGCCAACAAATTCGATCAACTCCCCCGTTTCATCGCAGGGAACGATTACCCATGATCGCAGGCGGGGCCGCGTCTCTGCGTTGAAAAACGAAGAAGGGCCGCATCTCTGCGGCCCTTGCCTCGGGGACTGCCTAGACCCACCCGATTCCGGCGGGCGGTGCGGAAGGCGCGGATGTCGACGTACCAGACCCGGGCGGCTGCGTTCCGTACCCAGGTGTATCCGGGCTGTACCCCGGCGCCGGGCCGTACCCCGGTTGCGGACCGTGCAGCGACGTGTTCGGGCCGGAGCCCGGCAGTGGGCCATACACCGGCGTCGGACCGGACCCCGGCAACTGGCCGAACTCAGGCAGCTGACCGTAATCCGGCAGCGCGGGGCCGTACCCGGGCGGCGACTGGCCGGACCCGGCGAGCAGCTTCGACGCGATGAATGCCGCCGCCTGGGTGGTGTACACGGGGACGTAGCCCTCGGTGTGCCCGCTCCATTCGTTGCCCTGGCCCTCGTGACAGATCGGATCCATCGGGTTACACAGGTCGATCGCCTTGGACCCGTACAGTGCGCTCTGGGTTGCTATCGATTGCTTGGTTCGGGTGCCCACGTCGCCGAAGGTGGTGATCGCCACGACGTTGTCGGCGTATTCACGCGGTAGCGAATCGCCCCACGTGATGTTGCCCAGCGGGTTGCCGGCCACAATGTTGATCACACTCGCGCCCTGCGAGTATCCGCCCAGCACGATCTTGGTGTCAGGGCAGGAGGACAGCGTGGACTTGATGTGGGAAATCGCGTCTTTGGCGCCGTCGCCGCCGTGCAGCTGCAGCTTGCTGGCCTTGTAGTTGACCCCGTAGCTGTCGATCTTCATGCCGGCGGTCTGCTTGCGCAGTGCATCGACGAGGGCATCGCCGACCCGGCCCATACCGGCCGGCTCATCGGTGCCACGCGCGAAGACGACCTCCGCATCGGCGCAGTCGGCGGCCGACGCTACCGGCGGCGCGGTGAGAGCGGCGAGCGGAGCTCCCGCGGTGAGAAGTGCAGCAGCGCCAAGCCCGACCCAGCGACCACCTGACCGCCCGCTGCCCTGTTGAGGGCCACGTTTGCGGTGAGAAAACATGCCTCAATCTAACCCGTAACCAGGACGAGTGGACTCATGTGTGCGGATGGCCGGCCCCGGCTCCGTGGTGAAAGGGTGGTGACAGAAAAGAAAACAGGCCAGGGATTAGATCCCTGACCTGCATCTTCTCGGTGGAGCTGCCGGGAATTGAACCCGGGTCCTACGGCATGTCCTCGAGGCTTCTCCGTGCGCAGTTCGCTGTGCCTCTACTCGGATCTCTCAGTCACGCGAACAAGCCGAGATGACGATCCCAGTCGCTGTTTGATGTCCCCACGGATTCCGCGACCGAACCCGTGGGTGGGTCCCTCTAGCTGATGCCAGGGTCCGGGTCGAGGGCGCTCCCGGTCTGACAGACACGCAGTCGCTTAGGCAGCGAGTGCGTAGTCGCGCTGATTGGAATCGGCGCTTAATTGGTTGCAACGACGCTTACGGTGGTCTCTTGCCTGCACCGGCACGCTTCCCTTGATTCGATGCGCGAAGTCGAAACCGATCAGCCCCTCGCATCCCTGTCGAATCTCGGCAGGACAGTCAATGGTACGTCAAACCCAACGGCGAACGCCAAGCCATTATTCCGAGGCATTTTCGTGTCGGGCAGCAGGCACGCACGCTAGCGGTCGTCGGCTGCGCTGATGTGGTCGAGGAGGTCGTCGCCGGAGTCGAATTCGACGACCTCGACATCGTCGTCCTTGTCGTCCTTGTCGTCCACGATCACGCCGTCGACGTCGAAATCCGGATCGAGCTGCACGCGGATCCAGCTGTCGGGGAACTGCTTCGGCGCGGCGAACGACAGCAGGAACGCGTCGTGAAAGACGGCTGTTGACGCGAGCACCAGGTCATCGCGCAGGTCGGTGGTCTCGTGGACGGGCTGATCGCCGACCGCCTCCTCGATCTCCTCCGCGATCGAGTCGATGGTCCGAGCCCATTCCTCGGGTGTGATCGCGACTAGTCGCTCAATACGGCCAAGGAGCACAGGGACATCCGGATCGGGCCTGTCGTCGAGTTCGGGGTCGACGTTCACGGTGACATCGATTCCGATCGCGGGCATCCGAGCAGTGCCATGAACGAATCCGTCGTCGGCCACCGGCACCGCGAGCAGACCGCTCCGGACAATCTCGTCCCGCAACAGATCGATCGGACCCATCAGTTCGTCCTTTCCGAAGACGACGCAAGGGGCCCTACATGCCCTTGGCGCGGCGGCCCAACTCGCGGGTGATCTCCCGGTCGGCGTCGCGCTTGGCCAGGTCCTGGCGCTTGTCGTGGGCCTGTTTACCGCGGGCCAGCGCCAGCTCGACCTTGACCTTGCCGTCGGAGAAGTACATCGACAACGGCACCAGGGTGAGGTTGCCGTCGCGGATCTTGCCGATCAGGTTGTCGATCTGAGAACGGTGCAACAGCAGCTTGCGGTTGCGCCGCGGGGCGTGGTTGGTCCAGGTGCCGTGGTGGTATTCGGCGATGTGCACGTTGCGCAGCCAGATCTCGCCGTCGTCGACGGTCGCGAACGCGTCGGCCAGTGAGGCCTGGCCTTCACGCAGGCTCTTGACCTCGGTGCCCATCAGCGCGATACCTGCCTCATAGGTATCGAGGATCATGTAGTTGTGCCGTGCCTTGCGATTGCTGGCCACAATCTGCTTATTGCCGGCAGGGCTGGACTTCTTGGTCACGGCGATTTCACAACTACCTTCGTATGTAGAGCCGCAGCGTCACGTACGCGGTAATGCCGGACATCGCCAGGCCGAGGAACAGCATCCACGGTGCGCTGAAGTAGAGCACGTCAGCGTAGTCGACTCTGGCAATCAAATTCGACTGATAAAACTGGTCGAGCGCTTTCTCCAGGAACACCGCTCGCACCACGATCAGCCCGACGATGGCGATCACCACACCGATCAGGGCTGCGATCATCGCCTCCACGAGGAACGGCAGCTGGGTGTACCAGCGGGTGGCGCCGACCAGACGCATGATTCCGATCTCGTTGCGCCGTGTGTAGGCGGCCACCTGAACCATGTTGGCGATCAGCAGCACCGCACCGATCGCCTGCACCAGTGCCACCGCGAAGGCGACGCTACTGAGACCGTCGAGCACGGCGAACAATCGGTCGATCAGATCCTTCTGGTTGAGCACGTTGAGCACACCGGGCTGCCCCTGCATCGCCTTGTCGAACGCGTCATGCTGCTCGGGGTCGTTGAGCTTGACGATGAACGACGCCGGAAACGCATCCTTGCCCGCGACATCCTTGTACTGCGGGAACTTCTTGATCGCGTCGTTGTAGGCCTGCTCGCGATTGAGGAAGCTCAGCGAGCGCACGTCGTCACGGTCGTCGATCATGCGGTACAGCGCCTTGCACGCGTCGGCGTCGCAGTTCGGGTCGTTGGCCGAGATGTCGTCGGTCAGGAACACCTGGCTCTCGACGCGGTCGAGGTAGATGTCACGGGACTGGTCGGCCAGCCGCACCACCAGCAGACCGCCACCGAACAGGCCGATGGAGATGGCGGTGGTCAGGATCATCGCCACCGTCATCGTGACGTTGCGACGAAGCCCGGTCAGAACTTCATTGACAAGAAAGCCGAAGCGCACTTAGCGATCCATTCCGTAGACGCCGCGCTGCTCATCACGGATCAGCCGGCCGAGTTCGAGTTCGACGACCCGCTGGCGCATGGAGTCGACGATGTGGTGGTCGTGGGTGGCCATCAGCACCGTGGTGCCGGTCCGGTTGATCCGTTCCAGCAGGTCCATGATGTCCTTGCTGGTCTCGGGATCCAAGTTTCCGGTGGGCTCGTCGGCGATCAGTACCAGCGGACGGTTGACGAAGGCCCGCGCGATGGCGACACGCTGCTGCTCGCCACCGGACAGTTCGCTCGGCAACCGGTTGGCCTTGCCGGACAGGCCGACCATCTCCAGCACATCCGGGACCACCCGGTTGATCACCTCGCCGCGCTTGCCGATCACCTCGAGCGCGAACGCCACGTTCTCGAACACGGTCTTCTGCTGCAGCAGCCGGAAGTCCTGGAACACGCAGCCGATGACCTGACGCAGGCTCGGGACATGCCGGCCGGCGAGTTTGTTGACGTGAAACTTGGAAACCCGGATGTCACCGGAGGTGGGCGTCTCGGCCGCCAGCAGCAGCCGCATGAACGTCGACTTGCCCGAACCCGACGGGCCGATCAGGAAGACGAACTCACCCTTGTCGATTTTCAACGAGACGTCGTCGAGCGCTGGGCGCGCCGAAGACTTGTAGTGCTTCGTCACGTGGTCGAGGGTGATCATCACGGCACGCCAGTGTAGCGGGGCGGAAGTATCCGGCTGGTCAGGCTATCGCGGCAATGTCGGCGCCACCGGCTCCTGGCCGGGTAGCGGCTGCTCGGTGGGCGGGGCCGACGCAGGCCCGGGCAACACCGGCAACGTGATGGGCGGGATCAGTCCCGGACCGTCCGGATCGAACACCGTCGTCCGGGGCGCCCCGGGCAACGGCGTGGTCGTGGGACTGGTCGGCTCCCCGGGCGCAGGCTCGGTCGGAGTCGTGGTCTCCGTCGGAGTCGTCGTCTCCGGGGTGGTGGTCTCGGTGGTCTCCGGAGTCTCCGTCGGCGTCGTCGAACGGGGGGTCTGCAGCTTGGTGCGCGGCACCCAGGTGTAGTCGGGGTCGGGCACGAACCCGGGCGGTACCACCTGGGTGTCGGGCTCCTGGGGTGCGGTCTGCTTGGGCCGGTACTCCTGCTGCACCCACGACAGCGCGACGAAAACCACGATCAACACCACTGTCGATGTGCGGACCCGGCCCACCCGGCTACGCCAGAGCTTTTCGGCGGCGTCGGTCACCCGCGAGAAGTCGAGTTTCACTTCTTCGGCTCCTGCGTCGCGCCTTGAGGTGTCGCGACCGTCTCGGCGACCGCAGCCGGGTTCATGAAGTCCCCCGCCGCCGCGACCGACGCGTCAGACGACGTCACCACCCCGGCGCGGCGCAGCGCCCGCACCACCCGGACCCGCAACCGTCTGCCCACGTCGAACTGTTTGCCCGGCAGGGTCCGTGCGACCATCCGCAGGTTCACCGTGTCGACTCCGATGCTCTCGACGCCCATCAGCTGCGGCTTGTCGAGCAGCAGCCTGGACAATTCGCGATCTTCGGTGGCCTTCTCGGCGACATCGTTGAGCACATCGTTGACAACGTTGAGGTCGGCGCTGACCGGCACGGGGATGTCGACGACCGCTCGCGCCCAGTCCTTGGACAGGTTCAGCGCCTTGACGATCTGTCCGTTGGGCACGGTGTACATCTCGCCCTCGGACGACCGGAGCTTGGTGACCCGCAGCGTGACGTCCTCGACCGTGCCCTCGGCCTCGTTGGCCGCCGCGATCGTCAGCCGGACCAGATCGCCGAAGCCGTACTGCTTCTCGGTGATGATGAAGAAGCCGGCGAGCAGGTCCTGCACGATGCGCTGCGCACCGAAACCCAGCGCGGCGCCCAGCACCGCGGCGGGGGCGACCAGAGAGGCGACCGGCACCGCGAGAGCATCGGTGACCTCGACGAGCACGATGATGAACAGGACTGCCACCGACACCCAGGAGATCACCGAGGCGACCGCCTGCCGGTGCTTGGCGCTCTCCGAGCGCACCAGCTGATCGCTTTCCTGATACTCGGCGTCGATCCGGCGCACCACACGCTGCGCCGCCCAGTTGATGAAGCGCGCCGCAAGCAGGCCGCCGATGATCAGCAGGGCGATGTGCAGTCCGGTGGTCAGGATCCAGACACCGATCTCGCCGGCCCAGAAATCGTGCCAGCGGTCGGCGAGGGGAAGGGCTAGCACCGTGTTAGTCGTCGTCATCTTTTCTGTTGCGCCATCTGATCCCCGCTTCCAGGAATCCGTCGATGTCCCCGTCCAACACCGTGGCCGGGTTACCGACCTCGTACTCGGTGCGCAGGTCCTTCACCATCTGATAGGGGTGCAGCACGTAGGACCGCATCTGGTTACCCCATGAGCTGCCGCCGTCACCCTTGAGCGCGTCCATTTCGGCACGCTCCTCCAAACGCTTGCGTTCCAGCAGCCGTGCCTGCAGAACCCGCATCGCCGCGACCTTGTTCTGCAGCTGCGATTTCTCGTTCTGACAGGTCACCACGATGCCGGTGGGTATGTGGGTGAGCCGGACAGCGGAGTCGGTTGTGTTCACCGACTGCCCGCCGGGACCGCTGGAGCGGTACACGTCGACGCGCAGGTCGCCTTCGGGGATCTCGATGTGGTCCGTGGTTTCCACGACCGGGAGCACCTCGACGTCGGCGAACGACGTCTGGCGCCGGCTCTGGTTGTCGAACGGGCTGATCCGCACCAGTCGGTGGGTGCCCTGTTCCACCGAGAGGGTGCCGTAGGCGAACGGAGCGTGCACGGCGAAGGTCGCGCTCTTGATCCCCGCCTCCTCGGCGTAGGACGTGTCGAACACCTCGACCGAGTAGTCGTGCTTCTCGGCCCACCGGATGTACATCCGCATCAGCATCTCGGCCCAGTCCGCGGCGTCGACGCCACCCGCGCCGGAGCGGATCGTGACGACGGCTTCCCGCTCGTCGTACTCACCCGAGAGCAGGGTGCGGACCTCGAGGGTCTCGATCTCCTCGCGGAGCTTGGCGAGCTCGGCATCGGCCTCGGCCAGGGTTTCGGATCCCCCTGCTCCCTCGTCTTCGGCGGCGAGTTCGAACAGCACCGGCAGATCCTCGACGCGCTGACGCAGGTCCTGCACCCGGCGCAGTTCACTCTGCGCGTGCGAGAGCTCACTGGTGACCTTCTGGGCCCGCGACTGGTCGTCCCAGAGCTTCGGATCGGAGGCCTGCTGCTCGAGCGTGTCGATCCGCTGGCGCAGGCCATCGATGTCGAGCACCCGCTCCACTGTCGTCAGGGTGGTGTCGAGTGCGGCTACGGCGGCTTGGCGGTCTGGATCCACGAATGTTCAGGGTACCCGGCGGCATTTCGGCGGCAGTTCTCTCCGACTCGCGGCAGCGCAGACGATCTGTGTTTAAAGTCGGTTGGTACCCGGCCCAGCACGCCGTCAGCCGGGTCTGTGACGGTTTTTCCGCTCGTAAGAAGGCAGGGTATGCGCCCATATCACGTGGCGATCGTCGGCTCCGGCCCCTCGGGATTCTTTGCTGCCGCATCGCTGCTGAAGTTCGCCGATCTACCCGACTCCGATCGCGATGTGCGAGTCGACATGCTCGAGATGCTGCCGACCCCGTGGGGGCTGGTGCGCTCGGGCGTGGCGCCCGACCATCCGAAGATCAAGTCGATCAGCGCGCAGTTCGACAAGACCGCGGCCGATCCCCGGTTCCGGTTCTTCGGCAACATCAAGATCGGCGAGCACATCACTCCCGCCGAGTTGGCGCAACGCTACGACTCGGTGATCTATGCGATCGGGGCGCAGTCCGACCGGGCCCTGCACATCCCCGGGGAAGACTTGCCCGGCAGTGTGGCCGCGGTTGATTTCGTCGGCTGGTACAACGCCCATCCGCATTTCGACGGCATGGCACCCAACCTGGCGGGCGGGCGGGCCGTGGTCGTCGGCAACGGCAACGTCGCCCTGGACGTGGCCCGCATCCTGGTCAGCGACCCACAGGCCCTGGCCAACACCGACATCGCCAACCACGCGCTGGCCTCACTGGACACCCGCGGGGTGGAAGAGGTGGTCGTGATCGGACGCCGGGGCCCGTTGCAGGCGACGTTCACGACTCTGGAACTGCGCGAGCTGGGCGACATGGAGGGGCTGGGCGACGTCGACGTCATTCTCGACCCGGCCGATTTCGCGGGTATCACCGACGATGACCTCGAAGCGGCGGGCAAGACCGTCAAGCAGAACATCAGAGTGCTACGCAAGTACGTCGACGAGCCACCTCAAGAATCCAAGCGGCGCATCGTGTTCCGCTTCTGCACCTCCCCCATCGAATTACGCGGCGAGGACCGGGTCGAGTCGATCGTGCTGGGCCGCAACGAACTTGTCCGCGATGCGGACGGACGCATGGTGGCCAAGGACACCGGGGAGCGCGAGGAGCTGCCGGTCCAGCTGGTGGTGCGGGCGGTCGGCTACCGCGGCGTGCCCACCCCGGGACTGCCGTTCGACGAGCGCTCCGGCACGATTCCGCACACCGACGGCCGAATCGACGGCAGCCGGAACGAATACGTGGTGGGCTGGATCAAGCGGGGACCGTCCGGCGTGATCGGCAGCAACAAGAAAGACTCGCAGGCGACGGTCGACACCCTGCTCGACGATCTTCGAGCGCGCGGCGTCGACGAGCACGGTTCGGAACACGGCGAAGAACTGGCCGAGTGGCTGCTGGGGCACCAGCCCGCCCTCGTCACCGGCGCGCACTGGCAGCTGATCGACGCGCACGAGCGCGCCGCCGGCGAGTCAGTCGGACGGCCCCGGGTGAAGCTGGCCAGCGTGGCCGAGCTGCTCCGGATCGCCCACGCCTGATCAGGCCGGCGGCGGCTCCGCGGGCGCCATCGCCCAGTTGTCCGGGTTGCTCGGGGAGTAGACCACCGGGAACAGCGTCCCCATGGTCGGCCAGTTGTCCACGTCGACCGCCATGCGCTGATACACGACGTGCTCGCTGACGGTCGGTCCGGTGATGACGCCGGTGATCGTGACGTACTGCTCCCCCGTGGCATCCGGGCGCGGACTCACCCCGGTCACCAGCAACGTGCCGTGCGCCAGCTCACCGCGAATTCCCCGGCGCCGCATGATCCGTGGTGCCAGCAGCAGCACGAGGGCACCCACGAGCAACAGGAGTATGCCGATTTCCCACACGAGGCCATGGTAGGACTTCTGGCATGAGTACCACCGCGGATGACATGGCATTGGCCCTCGAGTTGGCCGATCAGGCCGACGCACTCACCATGGACCGCTTCGGCGCCCTCGATCTGCGCATCGAGACCAAACCCGACCTGACCCCGGTCACCGATGCCGACCGCGGAGCCGAGGAAGCCCTGCGCGCATCGCTGGCCACGGCCCGCCCGGACGACACGGTGTTCGGCGAAGAGTTCGGTGGGACAACGACATTGACCGGCCGCCAGTGGGTGATCGATCCGATCGACGGGACCAAGAACTTCGTCCGCGGCGTCCCGGTGTGGTGCACATTGATCGCGTTGCTCGAAGACGGCGTCCCGACCATCGGCGTGGTGAGTGCACCGGCACTGGCCCGGCGATGGTGGGCAGGCCTGGGACAGGGCGCGTTCGGTTCGTTCGCCGGAGCGACCCGCAAACTGTCGGTGTCGGCGGTCGGCGACCTCGCGTCGGCAAGTCTGTCCTACTCCGACCTCACCACCGGCTGGGACGACCGCCGGGACAGCTTCGTCGCGTTGACGGATGCGGTGTGGCGGGTGCGCGCCTACGGCGACTTCTGGTCGTACTGCATGGTCGCCGAGGGCGCGGTGGACATCGCCTGCGAACCCGAGGTGAAGCTGTGGGACATCGCCCCGCTCGACATCCTCATCCGCGAGGCCGGCGGCACGTTCACCAGCATCGACGGCACCCCGGGCCCGCACGGCGGCAGCGCGCTGGCCACCAACGGGCCGCTCCATGGACAAGTGTTGGACCGGCTCGCCGGCAACTAGTTCACGGCTGGAGCACGTACCGACCACGCACTCCGCCCTTGGCGAGCGCCCGGTGGGCATCGGCCACCTGATCCAGCGGCAGCACGGCATGCACCCGGGCCTGCAACTGGCCGGACGCCGTACGGGCGAGGAGGTCGGCGAGCCGAGTGCCGTCGGGGTGCGCCACGACGGCCGCAACGGCGATGCCACGCTCGGCCGGCGGAGGCGAACTCGGCTGCACCCCGACGAACTGCCCGCCGTCGCGGACGAGCGCGAGGGCCTCCTGTTGCATCGCACCGGCATCGGCGACAGCGTCCCACCCCGGCTCTGCATCGGCCGTGAAGTCGGCACCCAGGCCGCGGACGAACTCCTCGTCATGCGCGCGGGCCAGGCCGGTCACCTTCCAGCCGCGCTCCCGCGCGAGCGCGACGAGGTAGCCCCCGACCGCACCGGCCGCACCGGTGACCAAGAGGCGGCGACCGTCGGCGGGCGCGTCGCCGAGCAGATCGAGGATCTGGGCTGCAGCTAATCCGTTGAGCGGCACCGTCGATGCCTCGATCAAGTCCAGTCCGTCGGGTACTACGGCAACGTCGGCCACCGGAACCACCAATTGCTCGGCGTACGTGCCGTAGTTACGGTCGAAACCGGCGACCGGCGTACCGATGGCCAGACCCGCGCCGGCACCGGCGGCTTCGACGGTGCCCGCGAAATCCCAGCCGAGCCCGGTCCAGTTCGGTTGATCGACTAGTCCGAGATCGTGGAACACGCCGCCGGCGACCCCGAGGTCGACCGGGTTGACCGCCGCTGCGGCGACTTTCACGCGGACCTGCCCGGGGCCTGGTTCGGCCAGCGGAACATCGATGATCTCGATCGAGTCCGGGCCGCCCGGAGTACGGACAACAGCGGTGCGAAACGTGGGAACAGACATGAAAATTCACTCCTCGAAGCCTTGTGGTGAACTGCCCTCCTGCTCCACGATGGATGGGTAGCTCTCCAATGGGAAGTACGCACCTCGAAGTGCGTAAGTCACCTCGCATCGAACGGAGCCGACGTGCCGACGACGACCGCAGCCCAGAAGCGGGCGCGAGCAAAGATGGAATACGACGCCTTCCTGGCAAATTGCCCCAGCCGCCAGCTGCTTGACCGCATCAGCGACAAGTGGGTCGCGTTGATCCTGGCGGCGCTCGGCGGCGACGGCCCGCGCCCCGGAATGGGCGGGGCCGGCGAGCCACGTTCGATGCGCTACTCCGAGATCTCCCGGCGTCTCGCCGGAGTCAGCCAGAAGATGCTCACCCAGACGCTGCGCGCCCTCGAGCGCGACGGACTGCTCACCCGCACAGTGACCGCAAGCGTGCCGGTCACGGTCACCTACGAGCTCACCGACCTCGGCCTTTCACTGCACCACCTGATGGCCGGGGTCAAGTCGTGGGCCGAGGCGCACATGGACGAGGTTCACGCGAACCGCGAGAAGCACGACCAGCTTTCCGCAGCTGAACCCTGATCCCACATGGTGTGAGGTTGGTAACAGATGCCATACCTTACTCCAGAGTAAGATACGGTCAGATGCGTCGCCACGACCAACAGAGGCAGCTGACATGACCAACACCCTGCCGTCCAAGAACGGCACCCCTTCCCGTCCCTCGACCTCCGGCCAGCAAAGCGCGGTCGGTCTGCACAAACACAAGCGGACAGCGACCGACATCGGGTTGGCGCTGATCACTCCCATCGTCGGCCAGGAATTCCTGGACCGCTACGGCCTGCGCGACCCGCTGAACCGTGGAATCAAATACGGTGTCAAACACGCCTTTTCGGCCGCAGGCGCGGCCACCCGCCAGTTCCAGCGCATCCAGGGCCTCGGAAAGTCGCCGACCCGGCTGAAGGCCAGCGGGGCCGACTACTTCGACCTGACCCCCGACGAAGACCAGCAGCTGATCGTCGAGACGGTCCGGGAGTTCGCCGCGGAGATCCTGCGGCCGGCGGCCCACGATGCCGACGAAGCCGCGGCCTACCCGGCGGATCTGATCGCCAAGGCCGCCGAGCTGGGCATCACCGCCGTCAACGTGCCCGAGGACTTCGACGGCATCGCCGAGCACCGCAGCACCGTCACCAATGCACTCGTCGCCGAGGCCCTGGCCTACGGTGACATGGGGCTGGCTCTTCCGATCCTGGCGCCCGGCGGCGTCGCCTCGGCACTGACCCACTGGGGCAGCGCCGACCAGCAGGCCACCTATCTCAAGGAATTCGCCGGCGAGAATGTGCCGCAGGCCTGCGTGGCAATCGCCGAACCGCACGCGCTGTTCGACCCCACCGCGCTCAAGACCACCGCGGTACGCACCCCCAGCGGCTATCGTCTCTCCGGGGTCAAGTCGCTGGTGCCGGCCGCCGCCGATGCCGAATTATTCATCGTGGCAGCGCAATTGAACGGCAAGCCGGCGATGTTCATCGTCGAGGCCTCGTCACCGGGACTCACGGTCAAGGCCGATCCGAGCATGGGCATCCGGGCCGCGGCGCTGGGCCGCGTCGAACTCGACAACGTGGCGGTGCCGCTCGGCAACCTCCTCGGCGAGGATGGCGCAACCGATCAGGATTACTCCGAGGCCATCGCCCTGTCCCGGCTGGGCTGGGCCGCGCTGGCCGTCGGCACCTCGCATGCGGTGCTCGACTACGTCATCCCATACATCAAGGAACGCACCGCGTTCGGTGAGCCGATCGCCCACCGCCAGTCCGTGGCGTTCATGACCGCCAACATCGCCATCGAACTCGACGGCCTGCGGCTGATCACCTGGCGCGGCGCCGCCCGCGCCGAGCAGGGCCTGCCGTTCGCCCGCGAGGCAGCACTCGCGCGCAAGCTCGGCACCGACAAGGGCATGCAGATCGGCCTGGACGGTGTCCAGCTGCTCGGCGGTCACGGTTACACCAAGGAACACCCGGTCGAACGCTGGTACCGCGATCTGCGAGCTATCGGCGTCGCCGAAGGTGTTGTCGTCATCTAGCCCTGGGTCATTCCTGTTATCTGAGCTGAAAGACTAATCATGGCAATCAATCTGGAAATGCCCCGTAAGCTCCAGGCGGTCATCGAGAAGGGCCACCAAGGCGCCGCCGAGATGCTTCGCCCGATCTCGCGCAAGTACGACCTCGCCGAGCACGCCTACCCCGTCGAGCTCGACACTCTGGCCACGCTCTTCGAAGGAATCTCTCAAGCCAAGACGATCTCGTTCGCCGGCGCCGAGGCGTTCCGTGACGACGCCAACGCCAAGGGCGACAAGACCACCGTCAACGGTGCCAACATGTCCGCCCTGCTCAACGCACTCGAAGTCAGCTGGGGCGATGTCGCCCTGCTGCTGTCGGTGCCGCGTCAGGGCCTGGGCAACGCCGCCATCTCCTCGGTGGCCACACCCGAGCAGCTCGACCGCCTGGGCAAGGACGTGTGGGCCGCAATGGCGATCACCGAGCCGTCCTTCGGGTCGGATTCGGCGGCAGTCACCACGACCGCGGTGCTCGACGGCGACGAATACGTGATCAACGGTGAGAAGATCTTCGTCACCGCGGGTTCGCGCGCCACCCACATCGTGGTGTGGGCGACGCTGGACAAGTCGTTGGGCCGGGCGGCGATCAAATCGTTCATCGTGCCGCGCGAGCATCCCGGGGTCACCGTCGAGCGTCTCGAGCACAAGCTGGGCATCAAGGCGTCCGACACCGCGGTGATCCGCTTCGAGAACGCACGCATCCCCAAGGACAACCTCCTGGGCGACCCGGAAGTCCACGTGGAGAAGGGTTTTGCCGGGGTCATGGAGACCTTCGACAACACCCGGCCGATCGTGGCCGCCATGGCGGTCGGTATCGCCCGCGCCGCACTGGAGGACCTGCGCGCGATCCTCACCGACGCCGGTATCGAGATCTCCTACGACAAGCCCGCCCATGCCCAGAGCGCCGCGGCCGCGGAGTTCCTGCGCATGGAGGCCGACTGGGAGTCCGGCTACCTGTTGACGGTGCGCTCGGCATGGCAGGCCGACAACAGCATCCCCAACTCCAAGGAAGCCTCGATGGGCAAGGCCAAAGCCGCCCGGGTGGCCAGCGACATCACCCTCAAGGCCGTCGAAATGGCAGGCACCACCGGCTATTCCGAGCAGACCCTGCTGGAGAAGTGGGCCCGCGACTCCAAGATCCTCGACATCTTCGAGGGCACCCAGCAGATTCAGCAATTGGTGGTGGCCCGCCGCCTGCTGGGCCTGTCCTCGGCCGAGCTGAAGTAGCTTTCTCGGCGACCAGTCCCCCGCAAGCGGGAGGTGCCCCCAGTAAAACTGCCCAAAACCGCATGGTTTTGGGCAGTTTTGCGTCTGTTCGGCCAGGACGGTCGTGGAGACCGGCACGACCGGCACGACCGGCGCGGGTCAGCATCGACCTGCTGACAGCCGCCGGCTATCAGGTGGTGGCGTCAATCGGAAAGCCCGACCAGGCCGATCCCGAGGCCGGGGCCGGGGCCGGGGCCGTAGACAGCGAAATCGCCCAGAACACCAGGTGTTCTGGGCGATTTCGTTATCGCGTGTTGCCGGGCTTAGCCGAGCACCCGCTGCAGGTCCGGAACCATGGCCTGCAACTGCTGACCCCAGTAGGCCCAGTTGTGCGTGCCGGATTCCGGGAAGTTGAACACACCGTTGGTGCCGCCTGCGGCGATGTAGTTGTCCTGGAACGTCCGGTTGGTCTTGATGGTCAGGCCTTCGAGGAAGGTGGCAGGCAGGTCGCCGCCGCCCAGCTCGTTGGGCTGCCCGTTACCGCAGTAGATCCAGAGCCGCGTGTTGTTGGCCACCAGCGTGGGGATCTGCAACATCGGGTCGTTGCGCTTCCAGCCGCTGTTCGGATCCTCCGTCGGACCCCACATGTCGTTGGCCTTGTAGCCGCCGGCGTCACCCATGGAGATGTTGATCAGGAATGGCCACCACCCCTCGGAGGGGTTCAGGAAGCCCGACATCGAACCGGCGTAGATGAACCGGTCCGGGTGGTACGTCGCCAGGATCAGCGCGGCGGAACCGGCCATCGACAGACCGATCGCGGCGTTACCGTTCGCAGCGACGTCGCGGTTGGCGGCCAGCCACTGCGGCAGCTCGCTGGTCAGGAAGGTCTCCCACTTGTAGGTGGTGCAACCGGCCTTACCGCAGGCCTGGTTGTACCAGTCGGCGTAGAAGCTGGACTGACCACCAACGGGCATGACCACCGAAAGGCCGCTGTTGAGGAACATCTCGAACGCGTTGGTGTTGATGTCCCAGCCGTTGAAGTCGTCCTGAGCACGCAGGCCGTCGAGCAGGTACACCGCGTGCGAACCCGGCCCACCGCTCTGGAACTGAATCTTGATGTCGCGGCCCATCGACGGCGACGGGACCATCAGGTACTCCACCGGCAGACCCGGCCGGGAGAACGCTCCCGCGGTCGCCGACCCGCCGGTCACTCCGATCAAGCCAGGCAGCATCAGTGCTGCCACAGCCGCCACCGTCATGCGGCGTGCCCAATGGCCACGAATCTTGTCAATGAAGGTCATACTGCGAATCCATCCGTCTTCCGGGTCAATTACGCCCTTTTGTGCGATCAGCGATCAACATCGCCAAGCGACACCACAGCGATCGACTCGCTGCGTTGCCACGCCCGCTCGCTACGCCCGGACGCTTCAGAAGGCGTAACGGAGCGGACCAAAGAATTCAGTTGTTGCGCCATGAGTAAAGCACGCGTCCACGACAGGGGAAAACCCGCGGCGCGCCGCCGAACTGCACATCTGCGGATTTCAAAAAGTGATTTCGACTTTATCTATTGCCCGTCGGCGGGTGATCTACCTGGGAAAACGGCTCGACACTCGCGACGGCGCGGGTGACGTTCGATGAACACCGATGCGCATCTGTTCACAACTGGTGTCCGGAGGGTTATCTGATCGTCGCCAACCGGTTTTCAAATTGCCCGGGCGGAGCCTCCGGGACGGGCCCCAATCATGGCCATACTAAAAAGTATGGTAACTTTCGGGCCATGACCTCGCCCCCCACCACGGACTGCGCCATCACCGCCGAATTCGTCACCCGACTGGCCGCGCGGGCCGGTGAAGCCGAGGAGTTGCGCCGGCTTCCGGATGCGACAGTGACCGACCTCGTCGACTCCGGTTTCACCGAGCTCCTGGTACCCGCCCGCTACGGCGGTCAGCAGGCTGATTTCGCGGCAATCCTGGATCCGGTACGCCGGATGGCCCACGGGTGCACGTCGAGCGCCTGGACCATCGGCTTCCTGGCCCTGCACAACTGGATGCTCTCGTTGTTCGGCGAGCAGGCCCAGGAGGAGGCGTTCGCGAACCGCCCGTTCCTGGCCCCGGCCCCACTCGCACCGACCGGGCGCGGGCTGCCGGCCGACGGCGGCATCCGCCTGACCGGCAGGTGGTCCTGGGCCACCGGCGTCATGCACAGCAACTGGATCATCGTCGCCGCGCTGTGCGGACCCGACGATGCGCTGTACCCGGCACTGGCGCTGCTGCCGATCGGCGACGTGACCGTGGCCGACGTGTGGCACACCGACGGCATGCGGGCCACCGGCTCCAACGACGCCATCGCCACCGACGTCTTCGTCCCGGAGCACCGGCTGGTGAAGGTGCTCGACATCTACTCGGGTACCGCGCCGGGCGCCGGATTGCACGACAGCGCCGCCTACCGCTGGCCGATGGTGCCCGCACTGGCACTGCTGGCGGCGATGCCCGCACTGGGCAGCGCCGAGCGGGTCACCGAGATCTATGCGCAACGCCTCGGCGAACGCGTGCTGCCCTATGAGGGCGTCATACAGAAGGACAAGCCGATCGCGCAGGCCCACTTGGCCGGGGCGCAGGTTCGAGTGCGGGCCTTGCGCGCCCTGCTGGCCGACACGGTCGGCGAGATCGAGGGCATCGTGGCGACCGGCGACGCGGTGGACAAGCCGGTGCGCGCGCAGGCCCGCCTGGCGGCCGCGCACATCGTCACCGAATCCAAGGCGGTGATCGCCGACCTATTGGGGGCAGGCGGCGCGAGCATTCATTTCCTGTCCAGCCCGCTGCAGCGATTCAAGCGCGATGTCGACGTCCTGTCCGGACATGTGGTGTTCGACTACGACACCAGCCGCGAACTGGCCGGTGCACTGGCGCTGGGGATGAAGATCCCCCGGACCTCAATGATCTGACGGAGCTGAACTGATGCGGACTCTGTGGATAAAGGCCAGCCCGAAAAGGGACGAGCATTGTCCTCACAATTGGCGCAGGCCTATCTGGATGCCGCCGACGGGGTCGGCAAGGTGGAACGGTTCTCGGTGTGGGACGACGACATGCTGCGCTTCGGCCGGCCGGTCGTCTCCTCCCCCATGTGGAACTGGCATGTGCCGCATGCACTCAAGGCGTGGATCGACATCATCGTGCAGCCGGTGGCCAGCTTCACTCTCAACGAGCGTGGTGAACACGTGGGCACGCTCGGCGAAGGGAAGCCGTTGCAGCTGTTGCTGACCCGCAGCAGCGCGTACGACGGGCGCCACCCTGAACTGCAGGATTTCCAGAGGCCGTATCTGGAGTATGTGTTCGGGATGCTGGGCTACCGCGTCGACACCCTCGTCGTGGAGCCCACGACAAGGTGGACACCTGCCGAACGGGAACAGATGCGGACCCAGGCCGTCGAGCGTGCCCGGGAAGTCGCCCGCACCTCCGGGGCTTGACCGGCGCTCAGGTCTGGGCAGGACTGCAGGCCAAAACCTCGGTGATCGCCTCACAGAACGCCGGCAGATCACCGGGGGCGCGGCTGGTGATCAGGTTGCCGTCGACGCAGACCTGCCGATCCACCACGATGGCACCGGCGTTGCCGAGATCCGTACGGATACTCGGATAGCCGGTCAGCGTGCGGCCGCGCACCACGTCCGCCTCCACCAGGGTCCACGGACCGTGGCAGATCGCCGCCACGGGCTTACCGGATTTGACGAAATCGCGGACGAACGCCACCGCAGTCTTGTCGAGCCTCAACTTGTCCGGGTTCACGGTCCCGCCGGGCAGGATCAGCGCGTCGAACTGGTCGACCTTCGCCTCGGCGACCGTGCGGTCCACCGGAAAGGTGCCTGCGGGTTCGAGATCGTGGTCGCGAGCCTGGATCTCGCCGGCTCTGAGCGACAGCAGCTCGACGTGACCGCCCTCGTTCTCGACGGCCGCGCGCGGTTGTTCGAGTTCAATGCGCTCCACACCGTCGGCGGCAAGGATCCCGACCCTGCGGCCTTCCAATTCCTTTCGCATGAGAGTCCTTTCGTTGACACCGACGGGCAGCAGTGAGCTTGGGCGCCCACTCGAGGGCTACCCCGGAAAACGGACTGCAAAACGTTGAAGATCACCTCCTCAACCCCCTTGTCAGTGGCTCTAACAAAAAGTAAAGTCACTTTCAGTTTTCGCCCCGCACCTTCAGGAGTCGAGCATGGAATCTTTCGTCCACCTGCGCAAAGGCAAGACCCCGAAGCGGGTGCATGCCGACCTCGACGGCCTCAAGGACGACGAACTCGGCCGTGGCGGGTTCGTCGGCCGCACCGCCAACATGTATCGGCGCAACGACCCGACCGCCTACCGGACCGTCGGCCCGCTGCGTCCCACCGACGTGTTGTCCAGCGAGCTCAAGCCCAGCGATGCCACCGACGCGCAGGGCGGCCCGCTGCTGATGTTCTCCAACCCCGACTGCCAGGTGCTGCTGAGTCGACGCACCGAGGAGATGCCGTTCTTCGTGCGCTACGTCGACGGCGACCTGCTGTTGTTCGTGCACAAGGGATCTGGCCTGCTGGAGACCGAGTTCGGCCCACTGCGCTACCGCGAGGGCGACTGGGTCTACATCCCCAAAGCCTGCACGTTCCGTCAGGTGCCCGACAGTGGAGCGGACGGGGCGAGCACTTTCCTGATGATCCAGGCCACCGATGATTTCCGGGTCCCGCCGGCCGGCATCCTGGGGCGGCACTTCCCGTTCGATCCGGCGCAGGTCACCATTCCCGAACCGGCGCCGATCGACGACGGCGTCGGGCCGCAGACCGCCGGAGAATACGAAGTCCGCCTCATTCATGACGGCGGTCCGACTTCGCTGTTCTACCAACACAATCCCCTCGACGTGGAAGGCTGGCGGGGCGACAACTTCCCGTTCACCTTCAATATCGAGGACTACACCGTCATCACCTCCGAGAGCGTGCACCTGCCACCGACCGTGCACCTCTTCATGCAGGCCACCGGCGTGTACGTGATGAACTTCCTGCCCAAGCCCGCCGAGAGCGTGCCGGGCACCGAGCGCACCCCGTGGTACCACCGCAACGTCGACTACGACGAGATCGCCTTCTTCCACGGCGGAACGCTGTACGGCATCCCGATGCCGCCCGGCCTGGTTTCCCATGCACCGCAGGGTGTTCACCACGGGGCACCTGAGAAGGCGCGGGAACGCGCCCGCCGCAAGTTCGACGACTACGACCGGGTCGACTGGTCGGTGATCGCCATCGACACCCGTCGTCGTCTCATCCCGTCCGCCGAAATCCTCGCCAACGACCTGGGGCAGCACTAGACATGACAACAGTTGAAGCACCTGTGAAGCACGAGTACAACCGCATCCCGTATCTGGTTGCCTACCAGAACAACTCGTCGGTGCGCGATGTGTACGGCGGTGTCGCCGAGCTGGTGGTGTTGGAGAGCTACCTGCTGCGCCCCAAGCAGAAGCCTTCGGACACCGTGCTGGTGTTCATGCATCCGATCGGCGGCGGCGCGTACCTGCCGATGATCAATGCGCTGGCCCGTGCGGGACACCATGTCATCTACTGCAACAGCCGGTTCCGCGGCACCGACTCGGCGCTGCTGATGGAGAAGGTGGTCGAGGATCTCGGCGAGTGCATCAAGGATGCCAAGAACCGTCTCGGCTACGACAAGGTCGTGCTGGCCGGATGGAGCGGCGGCGGATCGCTGTCGGTGTTCTACCAGCAGCAGGCACAGAACCCCACGGTGACTGCCAGCCCCTCCGGGGACGGGCCGGATCTGACCAAGCTCGGCTTGATCCCGGCCGACGGAATCATGCTGCTGGCCGCACACATCAGCCGACACGGCACCATGACCGAATGGATGGACGCGTCCATTATCGATGAGAACGATCCGTCCAAGCGGGACCCCGAACTGGATCTCTACAACCCGGACAACCCCAACCAGCCGCCCTACACGCCGGAGTTCTTGGAGCGTTACCACCAGGCCCAGATCGCCCGGAACCGGCGAATCACTGTGTGGGTCAAAGAAAAGCTAGCGGAGCTGTCCGAAATGGGGCGGCCCGATGACGAGTTCGCGTTCGTCGTGCACGGCACGATGGCCGACCCGCGCTGGCTGGACCCGAGCGTCGATCCCAACGAGCGCACCCCTGGCACCTGTTATCTCGGCGATCCTCAGGTGGTCAACATGAGCCCGGTCGGACTGGCGCGGTTCTGCACCCTGCGCAGTTGGCTGTCTCAGTGGAGCTACGACGACGCGAACGGTGACGCGGTCAAGGCCGGGCCGGATATCGCGGTACCCGCCCTGGTGATCGGCAACCTGGCCGACGACGCCTGCACGCCCAGTCACACCCGCCGGTTGTACGAGGCGATCGGTCATTCCGACAAGGAGATGCACGAGATCCCCGGCGCCAACCACTACTACTCGGGCCCGGACCAGCGCGACACGCTGCGCCAGGCCGTCACGGTCTGCACGGATTGGCTGCACCGGCACGGATTTTCACTGGACCCGGCATGACGACAGGCGCATTGGACGGGGTCCGGGTGATCGAACTCGGCACCCTGATCTCCGGGCCGTTCGCCGGCCGACTGCTGGGCGACATGGGCGCCGAGGTCATCAAGATCGAACTGCCTGCCACCCCGGATCCGCTGCGCACCTGGGGTCAGGCCGAGCTCGACGGGCACCATTTCTTCTGGACCGTGCACGCCCGCAACAAGAAGGCCGTCACCCTGGACCTTCGGACCGCCAAGGGCCGCGAGTTGTTCCTCGAACTGGTCGAACGGTCCGACATCATCGTGGAGAACTTCCGCCCGGGCACACTGGAGAAGTGGGACCTGGGCTACGACGTTCTGCGCAAACGCAATAAGGGCATCATCCTGGTCAGGGTGTCCGGTTATGGACAGACCGGACCCGACGCAGGCAAGGCCGGTTACGCCTCGGTGGCTGAGGCGTCGAGCGGGTTGCGCCACATGAACGGGTTCCCGGGCGGTCCCCCGCCGCGGCTGGCCCTGTCACTGGGCGACAGCCTGGCCGGCATGTTCGCCGCCCAGGGCGCGCTGGCGGCCCTGTACCGCCGGACCGTCACCGGCGAGGGCCAGATCGTCGACACCGCGTTGACCGAAAGTTGCCTGGCCATACAGGAATCCACCATCCCCGACTACGACGTCGGCGGCGTGGTGCGCGGGCCGTCGGGCACCCGGCTGGAAGGCATCGCGCCGTCGAACATCTACCAGAGTGCCAACGGCAGCTGGGTGGTGATCGCGGCCAACCAGGACACCGTGTTCCGCCGGCTGTGCGCGGCGATGGACAGCCCGGAGCTGGCGACCGACGATCGATTCGCCAATCATGTTGCCCGGGGCCGCAATCAGGACGAGCTGGACAAGATCATCGGCGATTGGGCGGCGCGCCGGCAGCCGGAGGAGATCATCGAAACCCTGTCACAAGCCGGAGTGATCAGCGGGCCGATCAACACCGTGGCCGAGGTCATGCAGGATCCGCAACTGCAGGCCCGCGGCATGCTCGCCGACCATTGGGACGAACGGGTGCAACGCAATGTCAAGGGCCCCGGCGTCGTCCCGGTGCTCTCCGAGTCACCTGGCACGATCCGCAATGCCGGCTCAGCCCGGCCCGGCCAGCACAACGAAGACGTGTACGGCGGCCTGCTCGGGCGCAGTGCACAGGACCTGGAAACACTGCGCGCCGAGGGGGTGCTGTGACATGACGAACGCTGAGACGACCCTGCCCAACAAGGTCGATATCCGCGAGGTGTGCCTGCGGGACGGCCTGCAGATCGAGACGCCGATCCCGTTGTCGGCCAAGGTTGCGATCCTCGAGGCCATCGTCGCCACCGGAGTACGGGAGGTGGAGGCGACGGCGTTCGTCTCCCCCTCGAAAGTGCCGGCCCTGGCCGACGCGGCCGAACTCGCCGCAGAGCTGCACCGGTTTCCAGATGTGGAGTTCTCCGCCCTGGTCGCCAGCCCCAACGGCGCCAAACGCGCCATCGCCGCCGGCCTGCGTTCCATCGAGTACGTGGTGTCTGCCTCCGACGCCCACTCCCATGCCAACGTCGGACGCACCTCGGCGGAGGCCACCGCACAGATCGCCGACATCGTGGCCATCGCGTCAGACAGCGGCACCTCGGTCGAGGTGATCGTCGCCACCGCGTGGGACTGCCCGTTCGACGGCCCGACCGATCCGCAGCGGGTGCTCGACATCGCCTCGGCCGCCGCCGGTTTCGGGGTCAGCCGGATCGCCATCGCCGACACCATCGGCACCACCACCCCGCGCCGGGTGAGCGCATTGATCGCGCAGGTCCGACCGCTGATCGGTGACCTGCCGCTGGGCGCGCACTTCCACAACACCCGCGGCGCGGGCCTGGCCAGCGCCTACGCGGCCGTGCAATCCGGGGTCACCCGCCTCGACGCGTCGGTCGGCGGATTGGGTGGCTGCCCGTTCGCCCCAGGCGCAAGCGGCAACATCGCCACCGAAGACCTGGTCTACATGTTGCGCGACAGCGACATCGCCGTCGACGTCGACCTGCCCACCGCGATCGTTGCCGCACGCGTCGCGCAGGAGGCCGTGGGCCACGAGCTTCCCAGCGCACTGCTGCGGGCCGGCGACCGGATCTTGAACTGAGACGTCGATGACCGCTGCCGAGCTGGGTACCAAGGGCCGCCAGACGCGGTCGGCGATCGAGCTTGCCGCTCGAAAACTATTTGCCGAGAGGGGTTTTCACGGCACTACCCTGTCCGACATCACCTCGGCCGCGGGCAAGAGCCCGGCGGTGTTCTATCGGTACTTCACCGACAAGGAGGATCTGCTGGCCGCGCTGGCCGAATCGTTCCTGCACGACGTCGTCGAACCGTCCGGGCTGAACCTGCACCTGCCGGATTCCCCGGAAGACACCGAGTTCTTCACCACGGTGGTCACCGGCTACTGGAACATCTTCAAACAGAACATCGGCATCATGATCGCGGTCGCCCAGTTGGCCGCCACCCAGCAGCGATTCGCCGACGTACAGAACAAGTTCCGCCGGTTCGGCATCGACATCGTCATCGCGTCGGTGCATCACGCGCAGGACCAGGGCCATGCTCAGGGACTGCAACCCGAACACGTGGGGGCGGCCATCGCCTTGCTGTTCGAGAACTTCACCACGGTGTTCGTCGGTCAATCGGGGCTCGGCATCGAGATCAGCGATACCGAGGCCATCACCACCCTGTCCACAATCTGGAAGAAGACCCTGTACGGCTTCTGATCCGAGAAAGAGAGATCACAGTGGATTTCGCTTTGCCCGAACATCTTTCGGATGTGCTTGCCGAGATGGACGAGTTCATCGAGGCCGAGATCAGGCCGCTTGAGCGCGAACACATGCAGTATTTCGACCAGCGCCGCGAATACGCCCGCACCGACTGGGAGAACGGCGGGGTACCCGCCCGGGCCTGGGAGGATCTGCTCGACGAGATGCGTCGACGTGCCGATGCCGCGGGTTGGCTGCGGTACGGGCTGCCTGCCCGGTTCGGCGGACGCGACGGCAGCAACCTGGACATGGCCGTCATCCGGGAACACCTGGCGCACAAGGGTCTGGGGTTGCACAACGACCTGCAGGACGAGTCCTCGATCGTCGGGAACTTCCCGCAGGTGATCATGATGGACCGCTTCGGGACCGAGGCCCAGAAGGCTGACTGGGTCGAGGCGATGCTCACCGGCAAGCGTTCGATGGCGTTCGGGTTGACCGAGCCCGACCACGGTTCGGATGCCACCTGGTTGGAGACCACGGCGGTACCCGACGGGGACGGCTGGATCATCAACGGTCGCAAGCGGTGGAACACCGGGGTACACCGTGCCACTCATGATCTGATCTTCGCCCGGACCTCCGGCGAGCCCGGACAAGCCCGTGGCATCAGCGCATTCCTGGTGCCCACCGACGCGCCGGGATTCACCGTCCCGTTCTACTGGTGGACGTTCAACATGCCCACCGATCACGGTGAGGTGGAGCTGAAGGACGTCCGGGTGCCGGCCGATGCGGTGCTCGGCGAAGTCGACCGGGGCCTGGAGGTCGGGCAGACCTTCCTGCACGAGAACCGGATTCGTCAGGCCGCCAGCAGCCTGGGTGCCGCCCAGTTCTGTATCGACCGCGCCGTGGACTACGCCAACCGGCGCATGGTGTTCGGTAAGCCGCTGGCGGTGAACCAGGCCGTGCAGTGGCCGTTGGTGGAATTGCAGACCGAGGCGCAGATGGTCCGGTTGCTGGTCCGGTATGCCGCAACGCAGCTGGACCAGAACCACCACATGGAGGTTTCCGACAAGGTCTCGATGGCGAATTACCGCGCCAACCGTCTGGTGTGTGAGGCCGCCGATCGGGCCATGCAGGTACACGGCGGCATCGGCTACAGCCGTCACGAGCCGTTCGAGCACATCTACCGCCACCACCGGCGGTACCGGATCACCGAAGGAGCCGAGGAGATCCAGATGCGCCGAGTGGCGCAGCGGCTGTTCGGGTTTGGCAAGGCCAAGCGGTGACCAGCCTGTCCCGGCCGGCCGATCTGCTCACCCCTCGGCTGGTCGATGTCCTCACCCCGGTGCTCGGCGCCGGTGTCGCCGTCGAGAATCTGCGCGAGCTGACCGGCGGAGCCAGCCGCACCACCTGGTCGTTCGATGCCGTCACGGACTCGACTCGGCGCGCCCTGATCCTGCGTACCGGCGCGCCCGATGAGGTGCACGCCGGGATGGAACTGGAGGCCGGTGCACAACGGGCGGCGGCGCTGGCCGGCGCGCCGGTCCCCCCCGTGCTGGTCGCCGACGATTCCGCTGCCGCCCTGGGTGATCCCTTCCTGATCTGTGACTTCATCGGTGGCGAGACCATCGTGCGGCGGATTCAGCGCATGCTCGACGACGCCGGCCGGGCACGGTTGCTCACCCAGTGCGCGCAGGCGCTGGCCGCCATCCACCGGGCCGAGCCGCCGGCGCTGACGGGCCTCGCGGAGCTGGACCAGGTGTCGCAGTGGCGTGAGCAACTCGACGAGATGGGCGATACCACAGCCACTTTCGAATGGGTGTTTCGCTGGCTGGACGCCAACCGGCCGCCCGCGTCGCCACTGCGGCTGGTGCACGGCGACTTCCGGATGGGCAACGTGATCGTAGACGGCTCCGGCCTGGCCGCGGTGCTGGACTGGGAGCTGGTGCACCTCGGCGAGGTGTACGAGGACCTGGCCTGGTTCTGCATCCGGGCCTGGCGGTTCGGGGCACCGGCCGACCTCGGGGCGGGCGGGCTCGGCAGCATCGAGAGCTTCCTGAGCGCCTACGAGAAAGCCGCCGGGCAGACACTGGACCGGTCGGCGATCCGCTGGTGGCTCGTGCTCGCCACGTTGCGCTGGGGCGTCATCTGCCGCTACCAGGCCGAGCGGCATCTGAGCGGGCAGACCCGATCGGTGGAGCTGGCAACCATCGGCCGTCGGGTGTGCGAAACCGAGTGGGACCTGTTGTGTCTGCTGGACGGGAGCAGCTGGTGAGCAACCTGTACGGACGACCGAGCGCGGCCGAACTGGTGGCTGCGGTGGCGGAGTTCCTCGACACCGAGGTGCGCGACAGCGAGACGGTCGCAGCGCCGGTCAAATTTCAGGCTCGCGTCGCCGCCAACGCGTTGCGCATGGTGGAGCGCGAACTGCTGGCCTCCGACACCCCTGCTGCGGCCACCGCCCCGTTTGCGGCGCTGGCCGGCATCGGCTTCACCGACGAGGCCGCGCTCGCGGCGGCGATCCGTGCCGGCGAACTCGACGACCGGGCCGATGACGTCACCCCCTGTCTGCGCGTCCTGGTGCGTCAACGGCTCGCCGCCGCACACCCGGGCTACGACGAGCCGTGAATCCGTCAAAGTCTGCGGATCCGGGCCAGCCAGGCCGGCTCGTCCACGCGGGCCCCGACCGGCTCGCCGAGCACGTCGGCATGCGCCGTGCCCACCACACCGCGGTAGGTGGTGGTCTCCAGAGATTCCAGTTCCCAGCCGTCGGAGAAGGCCTGCCGGATCACCTCCTCGCTGACCTGGGGTCCGAATCCGCGGCCCGCGTCGGAAAGCGCCAGCACGTGCACCGTCGCACCCGGCCGGCAGGCTCGGTGCAGGCTGGCGACGTAGCGGTGGCGGTCGGCAGGGTCGCCGAAGACATGGAACAGCGCACTGTCGACGATGGTGTCGTAGCGCGGGTCCGGCGACTCCCCGAGGCGGGTCGCGTCGGCCACTGCGAAGTACGCGTCGATTCCCCGCTGCGCGGCATTCTCGCGGGCTTGAGCGACAGCATGTTCGGAGAAGTCGATTCCGAGTACGTCGTATCCCAGTCGGGTCAGCAACATGGTGTGTTCACCGGTACCGCAGCCGACGTCGAGCACCTTGCCGCGCAGGCGGCCGGCGCGTTCCAACTCGACGATCGCCGGCTGCGGCTCGCCGATCACCCACGGTGCGGTGCGGTGCTCGTAGGCTTCGTCGAACAGGGAGTGCGCGGGTGTGGAGTTCATGATTCGAGTCTGAAACCTCAATAACCATTGAGGTCAAGCCCTGTCCGAGGAGGCCGATGATATCCCCAGCCGACACCCAGGTCATCGATGACGTCGCGCACCGGTTGTTCGACGCGATCGAGCGCGGAGACAAGGCCGGGGTAGCCCGGCTGTGGGCCGATGACGTCGCGGTATGGCACGCCGGCGACTCCCGGGACAACGACCACACCCGCGCGTTGAAAGTCATCGACTGGTTCATCAACGCCACCGGCGAGCGCCGCTACGAAGTGCTGGACCGGCAGTTCTTCGACGGCGGATTCGTCCAGCAACATGTCCTGCATGCCACCGGACGCGACGGTGCATTGATCGCCCTCCGGGTGTGCATCGTGATCAAAGTGGGTACCGACGGTCTGATCCACCGCATCGACGAATACTTCGATCCAAAAGACATCGCACCCTTGTTCACCTGACCCGAGCCGACAGAATGCCGACTGAACGGAGATGCCATGGCTACGATCCCTGACATCCTGACCACGCACGCCGGAAACTGGACCCTGGTCCCAGACCGGTCCCGAGTGACGTTCCGGAACAAGACGCTGTGGGGCCTGGCCACCGTCACCGGGCGGTTCACCGAGTTCACCGGTGAGGGCAGGGCCGATGACGGGGTGACCGGCCGCGTGGTGATCAAAGCAGCGTCAGTGCGCACCGGAATCGGCAAGCGTGACGCGCATCTGCGGTCGGCCGATTTCTTCGATGCCGAGGCTCACCCCGATATCGCCGTTCAGGTGACAGGTTTGGATCCGTCGGACGAAAGCGCGCGATTGACGACGGTTCTTACGGTCCGAGGCGTATCGCGAACCATCGAGTTGCCGGTCGACGTGCAGATTCTCGACGACGGTTCACTGCAACTCTCCGGCTGGTGCTCGGTACAGCGGGCCGACTTCGGCGTGTCGGGCGACCTACTCGGGATGGTGGGTCCGACGACGATCCTCTCGGGTGAACTGGTGTTCACCCGGGACTGATGCGCCACAACAGAATTCGCTGAGTTGTCCGGCCAACGGCGTCGCGCGCAGTAGCATCGGCACCATGGCCGGCCCAGCGCCGCTGCGCATCCTGGTGTACAGCGACAACCCGCGCACCCGCGAACAGGTACGACTCGCACTGGGCAAACGCCTGCACCCGGAACTGCCGGAACTGGCGTACGTGGAGATCGCCACCGCACCGATGGTGATCTCGCAGATGGACGCCGGGGGTATCGACCTGGCGATTCTCGACGGGGAGGCCACGCCGGCCGGGGGCATGGGAGTGGCCAAACAGCTCAAGGACGAGATCACCGATTGCCCGCCGATCCTCGTGCTCACGGGGCGTCCCGACGACGCCTGGCTGGCTAGCTGGTCACAGGCGGAGGCCGCCGTGCCACACCCGATCGATCCGATCCGGCTGGGCGATGCCGTGGTGTCTCTGCTGCGCACCCCAGCTCAGTAAATTTTCTGCGAATTGCCCTGTTGCCGTTGATTGTTCACGGCACGGCTGTGGCCGCAGCGACACGCTGCCCCGATATGAAACGATACTAACCAAAATGTGTGGCGCAGGCCGCAAACCTCGCTAGGCTGTGGGTTAGCTCACATCGACAGCCCAGCGAGGGAGCGATAAGTGGCATGAATCTATACACGCCCATCCTTGTTCTCGGAGCGATCGCGGCCGCGTTCGCCGTGGGGTCCGTGGGGATCGCGCTCGTCATCGGCCCGCGCCGCTACAACCGGTCCAAACTCGATGCCTACGAATGCGGTATCGAACCGATGCAGCCCGGGGCTGCCGGCGTGACCGGCCAGCGCATGCCGATCCGGTACTACCTGACGGCGATGTTGTTCATCGTGTTCGACATCGAAATCGTCTTCCTCTACCCGTGGGCGGTGGCCTTCGACAATCTCGGGCTGTTTGCGCTGGTGGAGATGTTGCTGTTCATGCTCACGGTATTCGTGGCGTACGCCTATGTCTGGCGGCGAGGAGGCCTGAATTGGGATTAGAGGAGCGCCTGCCCGGTGGAATCCTGCTGTCGACGGTGGAGGCTGTCGCGGGCTACGTACGTAAGGGGTCGTTGTGGCCGGCCACCTTCGGCCTGGCCTGCTGCGCAATCGAGATGATGTCGACGGCCGGGCCGCGGTTCGACATCGCCCGGTTCGGCATGGAGCGGTTCTCCGCGACGCCGCGGCAGGCCGACCTGATGATCGTCGCGGGCCGGGTCAGCCAGAAGATGGCGCCGGTGCTGCGACAGATCTACGACCAGATGGCCGAGCCGAAATGGGTGCTGGCCATGGGGGTTTGCGCTTCCTCCGGCGGCATGTTCAACAACTACGCGGTGGTGCAGGGCGTCGACCATGTGGTGCCGGTGGACATCTACCTGCCCGGCTGCCCACCGCGGCCGGAGATGCTCCTGCACGCAATCCTCAAGTTGCACGACAAGATTCAGCAGATGCCGCTCGGGGTCAACCGCGAGGAGGCGATCCGTGAGGCCGAGCAGGCAGCGCTGGCCGTCACACCGACCATCGAGCTCAAGGGGCTGCTGCGGTGAGCACGGCCAACGGGAACGGCCCGGACGGCGGCGACACCCCCGAGGTGATCGGGACGCGGCGCGGCATGTTCGGCGCCTCGGGCACGGGCGACACCTCCGGGTACGGCCGGCTGGTGCGATCGGTGGCACTGCCCGGCAGCTCCCCCCGGCCCTACGGCGGGTTCTTCGATGAGGTGGTGGACCGGCTCGCCGAAATCCTCGGCGAGGAACGCTATGCGGTGTCGATCGAGCGTGTGGTGGTGCATCGCGATGAGCTGACCTTGGAGGTCAGCCGGGTCCAACTGCCCGCGGTGGCCAGTGTGCTGCGCGATGATCCGCAGTTGCGGTTCGAACTGTGCCTGGGTGTGAGCGGGGTGCACTATCCCGACGACACCGACCGCGAACTGCACGCCGTCTATCCGCTGATGTCGATCACCCACAACCGCCGGATCCGGCTGGAAGTCGCAGCGCCCGATGCGGATCCGCATGTGCCGTCGCTGTTCACGATCTATCCGACCACCGACTGGCACGAACGCGAGACCTACGACTTCTTCGGAATCGTGTTCGACGGGCACCCGGCGCTGACCCGGATCGAGATGCCCGACGACTGGGTCGGCCATCCCCAGCGCAAGGACTATCCGCTGGGCGGCATTCCGGTCGAATACCACGGCGCGCAGATCCCGCCGCCCGATCAGCGGAGGTCGTACAACTGATGAGTACCGAATCTCCTGTGGTGGTGGTCGGCGGGCAGGACTGGGATGACGTGGTCGCCGCGGCCCGTGAGCATGCAGGCGAACGCATCGTGGTCAACATGGGCCCCCAGCATCCGTCGACCCACGGGGTGCTGCGGCTGATCCTGGAGATCGAGGGCGAGATCATCACCGAAGCCCGTTGCGGCATCGGCTATCTGCACACCGGTATCGAGAAGAATCTCGAATACCGCAACTGGACGCAAGGCGTCACCTTCGTCACCCGGATGGACTATCTCTCGCCGTTCTTCAACGAAACGGCGTACTGCCTGGGCGTGGAGAAGCTACTCGGCGTCACCGACGATATTCCCCAGCGCGCCAGCATCATCCGGGTGATGCTCATGGAGCTCAACCGGATTTCCTCGCATCTGGTGGCGCTGGCCACCGGCGGCATGGAACTCGGTGCGATGAGTGCGATGTTCTACGGGTTCCGAGAGCGCGAGGAGATCCTGCGGGTCTTCGAGTCGATCACCGGCCTGCGGATGAACCACGCCTATATCCGGCCGGGCGGGCTGGCCGCCGATCTGCCCGACGGCGCGATAGGCCAGGTTCGGGCGCTGCTCGATCTCCTGCCGAAGCGGTTGCAGGACTTGGAGGATCTGCTCAACGAGAACTACATCTGGAAGGCCCGCACCGTCGGTGTCGGGTATCTCGACCTGACCGGGTGTATCGCCCTGGGCATCACCGGCCCGGTGTTGCGCTCCACCGGGCTGCCCCACGACCTGCGTCGCGCACAACCGTACTGCGGCTACGAGGACTACGAATTCGACGTGATCACCGATGACCGCTGCGACTCGTACGGCCGGTACATCATCCGGGTCAAGGAGATGCGGGAGTCGCTCAAGATCGTCGGGCAGTGCGTCGACCGACTCGAGAAGCTCGGCGACGGTCCCGTGATGATCAACGACAAGAAGCTGGCCTGGCCGGCCGATCTCAAAGTCGGCCCAGACGGATTGGGCAACTCCCCCGAGCACATCGCCAAGATCATGGGCCACTCGATGGAGGGGCTGATCCATCACTTCAAGCTCGTCACCGAGGGCATCAGGGTTCCCGCCGGGCAGGTGTACGTCGCCGTGGAGTCCCCGCGCGGCGAGCTCGGAGTGCACTTGGTGTCCGACGGCGGCACCCGGCCCTACCGGGTGCACTACCGGGACCCCTCGTTCACGAATCTGCAAGCGGTGGCGGCGATGTGCGAGGGCGGCATGGTCGCCGATGCCATTGCCGCGGTGGCGTCGATCGACCCGGTCATGGGCGGAGTTGACCGCTGATGAGCGCTTGCGCGAAGAAGAGACCGCACATGAGCGCTTGCGCGAAGGGGAGACAGCAAGGATGAGTGACGTATTCATTCAGCTGGGGCAGCGCCCCGATGAAGCGGGCCCGCCGATCAACGGGCCCGCGGCATATCCGGATGAGGTGACGGCGCGACTCACTGCCGAGGCCGAGCAGATCACCGCCCGCTACCCCGATGCCCGTTCCGCTCTTTTGCCGTTGCTCCATCTGGTGCAGGCCGAGGACGGTTGCCTGACCCCGGCCGGAATCGGTTTCTGCGCAACGCTGTTGGGCCTGACCGACGCCGAGGTCACCGCGGTGGCCACGTTCTACTCGATGTACCGGCGTACCCCGACGGGCGACTACCTCGTCGGGGTGTGCACCAACACGTTGTGCGCGATCATGGGCGGCGACGCGATCCTGGATTCGCTGCAGGAGCACCTGGACATCCACGCCGGGGAAACCACTGCAGACGGCCGGGTCACCCTGGAGCACATCGAGTGCAATGCCGCGTGTGATTACGCGCCGGTGATGATGGTCAACTGGGAGTTCTACGACAACCAGACTCCGTCGTCGGCACGGGATCTCGTCGACGGGCTCCGCGGCGGAACTCCACCCGCACCGACCCGCGGCGCGCCGCTGTGCACCTTCCGGGAAACAGCCCGCACCCTGGCCGGCCTGAGCGATCCCAACGCGCCGGGCGGCACCCCAGGCCCGGCCACCCTGGCCGGGCTGCGGGAAGCCCGCAAACGCGGAATGTTCACTCCTGAAGCGGCAGGTCCGAGCGCATGACGGCGCTGACCCCGGTACTCAGCCGATTCTGGGACGAACCAGAACCGTGGACGTTGGACACCTACCGCCGCCACGACGGTTACCGCGGGCTGCAGCGGGCCCTGGCGATGGGGCCGGACGACGTGATCGGACTGGTGAAGGATTCCGGGCTGCGCGGCCGCGGCGGCGCCGGGTTCCCGACCGGGACCAAGTGGTCGTTCATCCCTCAGGGCGAAGAGGGCGCAGGAGCCAAGCCGCACTATCTCGTGGTCAACGCCGACGAGTCGGAACCCGGGACGTGTAAGGACATTCCGCTCCTGCTGACCACGCCACACTTCCTCATCGAGGGTGTCATCATCGCGGCGTACTCGATCCGGGCCAAGCATGCCTTCATCTACGTGCGTGGCGAAGTCGTGCCGGTGTTGCGGCGTCTGCAGGCCGCGGTCGCCGAGGCCTATGCGGCGGGATATCTGGGTACCGACATCCTCGGCTCGGGCTTCGATCTGGAGCTGACCGTGCACGCCGGTGCGGGTGCCTACATCTGCGGCGAGGAAACCGCACTGCTGGATTCCCTGGAGGGCCGCCGCGGCCAACCACGGCTGCGCCCACCGTTTCCCGCCGTCGCGGGTCTCTACGCGTGCCCGACGGTGGTCAACAATGTCGAGTCCATCGCGAGTGTCCCGCCGATCATGGTCAATGGGGTGGATTGGTTCCGGTCGATGGGATCGGAGAAATCCCCCGGCTTCACATTGTATTCGCTGTCGGGCCACGTCAACCGGCCCGGCCAGTACGAGGCGCCGCTGGGAATCACCCTGCGGGAACTGCTCGACTACGCCGGCGGCGTCCGCGACGGGAACACCCTGAAATTCTGGACCCCGGGCGGTTCGTCGACACCACTCCTGACGGCCGAACACATCGATGTGCCACTGGATTACGAGGGCATGGCCTCCGTCGGCTCCATGCTGGGCACCAAGGCACTGCAGATCTTCGACGAGACCACCTGTGTGGTCCGGGCGGTGCGGCGCTGGACGCAGTTCTACGCCCACGAGTCCTGCGGTAAGTGCACACCGTGCCGGGAAGGCACCTACTGGCTGGCCCAGATCTACGCCCGGCTGGAAACCGGTGCGGGCACTCAGGCCGATATCGACAAGCTGCTCGACATCGCCGACGGCATCTTCGGAAAGTCGTTCTGCGCGTTGGGAGACGGTGCGGCCAGCCCGATCATGTCGTCGATCCAGCATTTTCGCGAGGAGTACGTGGCGCATCTGGACGGCGGGTGCCCGTTCGATCCGCACGCCTCGACATTGATGGCGACCGAAGGGGCGGGTGCGTAGATGTTTCTCACCGCGAGGAGAGGGGGGCGTGCATGACGCTGGCCGAACCGACCAAGGACACCCCGCCGGTCGAGATGGTGTCGCTCACCATCGACGGTGAACAGATCAGTGTCCCCAAGGGCACGTTGGTGATCCGCGCCGCCGAACTGATGGGTGTCCAGATCCCCCGGTTCTGCGATCACCCGCTGCTCGATCCCGTCGGGGCCTGCCGGCAGTGCCTGGTCGAAGTCGAGGGCCAGCGCAAACCGATGGCCTCGTGTACCACCACGGTCAGCCCGGACATGGTGGTACACACCCAGTACAGCTCCGAGGCGGCAGACAAGGCACAGCGCGGCGTGATGGAACTGCTGCTGATCAACCACCCGCTGGACTGCCCGGTCTGCGACAAGGGCGGTGAATGCCCGTTGCAGAACCAGGCAATGTCCAACGGGCGCCCGGAAACCCGGTTCGAGGACGTCAAGCGGACCTACCCGAAACCGATCAGCATCTCCGCGCAGGTGCTGCTGGACCGCGAACGGTGCGTGCTGTGCGCACGGTGCACCCGGTTCTCCGCACAGATCGCCGGCGACCCGTTCATCGAGCTGTTGGAACGCGGTGCGCTGCAACAGGTCGGCATCGCCCCGGGCGAGCCGTTCCAGTCCTACTTCTCCGGCAACACCGTGCAGATCTGCCCGGTGGGCGCCCTCACCGGGACGGCCTACCGCTTCCGGGCGCGGCCCTTCGACCTGGTGTCCAGCCCCAGCGTGTGCGAGCACTGCGCGTCGGGTTGCGCCCAGCGCACCGACCACCGCCGTGGGAAAGTACTGCGCCGCCTGGCCGGTGACGACCCCGAGGTCAACGAGGAGTGGAACTGCGACAAGGGCCGGTGGGCCTTCACCTATGCCACCACCGGCGACCGGATCACCACACCGTTGATTCGCGAAGACGGCACGCTGCGCCCGGCATCGTGGTCGGAGGCGCTGACGGTTGCCGGGGCGGGCCTGCTGGCTGCGGCGTCGAACACCGGCGTGTTGGTCGGTGGACGCTGCACCGTGCAGGACGCCTACGCCTATTCGAAGTTCGCCCGAATGGTGCTGGGCACCAACGACATCGACTTCCGCGCCCGCCCGCACTCCGGTGAGGAGGCCGATTTCCTGTCCTCCCGCATCGCTGCGCAGCCGATGACATTGCGCTACGCCGAACTGGAGAAGGCACCGACCGTTCTGCTGGTCGGGCTGGAGCCCGAAGAGGAATCCCCGATCGTCTTCCTGCGGCTGCGCAAGGCCGCCCGCAAGAACGGCCAGCAGGTGCTCGCGGTGGCACCGTTCGCCAGCCGCGGGCTGACCAAGATGGCGGGCACGCTGATCGCGACCGTCCCTGGGGCCGAGGCGGACGCATTGGCCGCGCTGGAGACCGATGAGCGGCTGCGACGCCCGGGCGCCGTGGTCCTGGTCGGTGAGCGACTGGCCACCTCACCCGGTGCACTGTCGGCCGCGCTGCGTCTTGCCACCGCGACCGGGGCCCGGTTGGCCTGGATCCCGCGCCGGGCCGGTGAGCGCGGCGCCCTGGAGGCCGGCGCCCTGCCGAACCTTCTGCCCGGTGGGCGCCCGGTGACCGACGCCGACGCGCGGGCCCAGACCGCCGCGGTCTGGAACGTCGCCGAACTGCCCGGCAACACCGGCCGCGACACGAACGCCATCCTGGCCGCGGCCGCCGACGGACAACTCTCCGCGCTTCTGGTCGGCGGCGTCGAGATCACCGACCTCCCCGACCCCGTCACGGCGCTGGCCGCGCTGCGGGCCACCCCGTTCGTGGTGAGCCTCGAGCTGCGCGAGAGCGAGGTCACCGAACTGGCCGATGTGGTGTTCCCCGTGGCGCCCGTGGTGGAGAAGGCCGGCGCATACCTCAACTGGGAGGGCCGGATTCGCCCGTTCAAGCCGGCATTGCAGACCAACGCGATTCCCGACCTGCGGGTGCTGCAGTACCTCGCCGACGAGATCGGCGTCGACCTCGGGCTGACCGGACCCGAAGCCGCCGACGCCGAACTGGCCCGGCTCGGCTCCTGGACCGGACCCTGCCCCGCGGAGCCGTCGACGACACCCGAACCGCTCCCCACCCCCGGACCCGGACAGGCCGTGCTGGCCAGCTGGCGTCTGCTGCTGGACGCCGGACGCCTGCAGGACGGCGAACCCTATCTGGCCGGCACCGCGGTCAGCCCGGTGGTGCGGCTCTCCCCCGGCACCGCCACTGAACTCGGTGCGGCAGCGGGAGATCCGGTGACCGTCAGCACCGACCGAGGATCGGTCACGTTGCCGCTGTCGGTTACCGAGATGCCCGACCGGGTGGTATGGCTGCCCACCAATTCCCCGGGATCGGCGATCCATCGTCAACTCGGGGTGACCGCCGGTGCCCTGGTCGCGATCGGGCGGGCCGCCTCATGACCTACCCCGACCCCACCCTGTTCGGCCACGACCCGTGGTGGCTGATCCTGGCCAAGGCACTCGGGGTGTTCGTCTTCCTGCTGCTGACCGTGCTCGCGGCGATCCTCATCGAACGGAAGGTGCTGGGCCGCATGCAGATGCGGCCAGGGCCCAACCGCGTCGGTCCCTGGGGTCTGCTGCAGTCCCTGGCCGACGGCGTGAAGCTCGCCCTCAAGGAGGGCCTCACCCCGGCCGGCGTCGACAAACCCCTCTACCTACTGGCCCCGGTGATCGCGGTGATCCCGGCCTTCATGGCGTTCGCGGTGATCCCGATGGGCGGTGAGGTATCGGTGTTCGGTCACCGCACCGCACTGCAATTGACCGATCTCCCCGTAGCGGTGCTCTACATCCTGGCTGTCACCTCGATCGGCGTGTACGGCATCGTGCTGGCCGGCTGGGCCTCCGGGTCCACCTACCCGCTCATGGGTGGGCTGCGCTCCAGCGCCCAGGTGATCTCCTACGAGGTCGCGATGGCCTTGTCCTTCGCCGCGGTCTTCCTCTACGCGGGCACCATGTCCACCTCGGGCATCGTGGCGGCCCAGGATCGCACCTGGTATGTGTTCCTGCTCCTGCCCTCGTTCGTGGTGTACGTGACGTCGATGGTGGGTGAAACCAACCGGGCGCCTTTCGATCTGCCCGAGGCCGAGGGGGAACTGGTCGGCGGCTTCCACACCGAGTACTCGTCGTTGAAGTTCGCGATGTTCATGCTCGCCGAGTACGTCAACATGACCACCGTGTCCGCGCTGGCCACCACGATGTTCCTCGGTGGGTGGCATGCACCGTTCCCGTTCAACCTGATCGACGGCGCCAACAGCGGCTGGTGGCCGCTGCTGTGGTTCACCGCCAAGGTGTGGACGTTCATGTTCCTCTATTTCTGGCTGCGCGCCACCCTGCCCCGGCTGCGCTACGACCAGTTCATGGCACTGGGCTGGAAGGTGCTCATCCCGGTGTCACTCGTCTGGATCATGGTCGTCGCGGTCACCCACAGCCTGCGCGAGCACGGCTACCACAACTGGGCCACCGGTCTGGTGACCACGGCGGTCGTGGTGGTGGCGGTGCTGGCCGTCGCACTGTGGAAGGCACTGCGGGGCAGAACCGTACAGCCGATACCGCAGCAGAGCGCCGGGGCCTATCCGGTGCCGCCGCTGCCGAAAGCTGGAAAGGAGGCGGTCGATGTCTAAGAAGCCCAAGTTCCTCGATGCCCTGGCCGGATTCGCGGTCACGTTCAGCTCGATGTTCAAAAAGACGATCACCGAAGAGTATCCGGAGAAGCCGGGACCGGTCGCACCGCGCTATCACGGCCGGCATCAACTCAACCGCTACCCCGACGGCCTGGAGAAGTGCATCGGCTGCGAGTTGTGCGCCTGGGCCTGCCCGGCCGACGCCATCTTCGTCGAAGGTGCCGACAACACTGACGCAGAACGCTTCTCGCCGGGCGAGCGCTACGGCCGGGTGTACCAGATCAACTACCTGCGCTGTATCGGGTGCGGATTGTGCATCGAGGCCTGCCCGACCCGGGCCCTGACGATGACGAACGAATACGAGATGGCCGACGACAACCGGGCAGATCTGATCTGGGGCAAGGACAAACTGCTGGCCCCGATGCAACCGGGGATGCAGGCGCCTCCTCACGACATGGCACCGGGCAGTACCGACGACGACTACTACCTCGGCCGGATCAAACCGCTCACCGAGGACGTCCAATGACCCCCGACGTCGTGCTGCTGGCCGAGCACATTTCGCGGCTCGCCGCGGCCGAACCCGCGGCGCGCACGTCGACATCAGAGGCAGTGCTGTTCTGGATCCTGGGGACGGTCGCAGTGCTCGGCGCCATCGGCGTGGTCGCCGCACCGAAAGCTGTGTACTCCGCGGTGTTCCTGGCCTGCACAATGATCTCGCTGGCGGTGCTCTACATCGCCCAGGACGCCCTGTTCCTCGGCGTGGTGCAGGTGGTGGTCTACACCGGCGCGGTGATGATGCTCTTCCTGTTCGTGCTGATGCTCATCGGTGTCGACCTGTCCGAATCGTTCGCCGAAACGATACGCGGCCAACGTCTTGCGGCACTCGCGGCCGGCACCGGGTTCGGCATCCTGTTGATCGCCGGGATCGGCAGCGTGTCCGTCAGCGGGTTCACCGGCCTGGCCCAAGCCAACAGCGGCGGCAACGTGGAAGGTCTGGCCGCCCTGATCTTCACCCGGTACCTGTGGGCATTCGAGTTGACCAGCACACTGCTCATCACCGCGGCAATGGGGGCGATGGTGCTGGCGCACCGGGAACGCTTCGAACACCGCAAGACCCAGCGGGAGCTGGCCGTCGAGCGCTTCCAGGCCGGGGGCCACCCGACGCCGCTGCCCAATCCCGGTGTCTACGCGCGGCACAACGCCGTCGATGTCCCGGCACGCCTGCCCGATGGCTCCGACGCGGCGTTGTCGGTCAGCGCCATCCTGCCGCGGCGCACGATCAGCAACTCGGCCAACGGGGAGGGGTGATGCGATGAATCCCGACAACTATCTCTACCTGTCGGCGCTGCTGTTCACTATCGGCGCATCGGGAGTGCTGTTGCGGCGCAATGCCATCGTGATGTTCATGTGCGTCGAGCTCATGCTCAACGCGGCGAATCTGGCATTCGTGGCGTTCTCCCGCATGCACGGCCATCTCGACGGTCAGGTGGTGGCGTTCTTCACCATGGTGGTGGCCGCCTGCGAGGTGGTCATCGGCCTGGCCATCATCATGACCATCTTCCGTACCCGCCATTCGGCCTCGGTCGACGACGCCAGCCTGCTGAAGCACTAAGGGCAACATGACATTACCTGTGTGGCTGCTGATCGCCCTCCCCGCCGCCGGAGCAGCGGTGCTGCTGTTGGGCGGCCGACGATCCGACCGGTGGGGGCATCTGCTGGGTTGCGCGACCGCCGTGGGCGCCTTCGCCGTCGGAGCGGTGCTCTTCACCCAGATGCTGGGCCGGCACGACGAGCACCGCGCGCTTCAGGAATCTCTGTTCTCCTGGGTTCCGGTGGCCGGCCTGCAGGTCGATTTCGGGTTGCAACTGGATCAGCTGTCGGTGTGCTTCGTGCTGCTGATCACCGGTGTGGGCTCGCTGATCCACGTCTACTCGATCGGCTACATGGCTGACGATCCGGACCGGAGAAGGTTTTTCGCATATCTGAACCTGTTCCTTGCGGCGATGCTGCTGCTCGTGCTCGCGGACAACTACCTCGGTCTGTACGCCGGGTGGGAAGGCGTGGGCCTGGCCTCGTATCTGCTGATCGGATTCTGGTCGTACAAACCCTCGGCCGCCGCCGCAGCCAAGAAGGCTTTCGTCGTCAACCGGGTCGGCGACATGGGCCTGGCGATCGCACTGATGATCATGTTCGCCACCGTCGGATCCATCTCGTTCGCCGGGGTGTTCGGCGCCGCACCGGCATTGAGCGAAGGAACCCTGACCGCGATCGGCCTGCTGCTGTTGTTGGGCGCGTGTGGCAAATCGGCCCAGGTGCCGCTGCAGTCCTGGCTCGGGGATGCGATGGAGGGCCCGACCCCGGTGTCGGCGCTGATCCATGCCGCGACGATGGTCACCGCAGGCGTCTATCTGATCGTGCGTTCGGGGCCGATCTTCGACCTGGCGCCGGGCGCCCAGACCGGTGTGGTCATCGTCGGGGCGGTCACGCTGCTGTTCGGCGCGATCATCGGCTGCGCCAAGGACGACATCAAGAAGGCCCTGGCCGCGTCGACCATGAGCCAGATCGGCTACATGGTGCTCGCCGCCGGACTCGGGCCCGCCGGTTACGCGTTCGCGATCATGCACTTGCTGACCCACGGATTCTTCAAGGCCGGCCTGTTCCTCGGCGCCGGGTCGGTGATGCACGCCATGAACGACGAGGTGAACATGCGGCGCTACGGCGGCCTGCGCAAGGTCCTGCCGGTCACGTTCGCCACGTTCGGACTCGGCTATCTGGCCATCATCGGGGTCCCGCCGCTTGCCGGCTTCTTCTCCAAAGACAGCATCATCGAAGCGGCGCTGGGCGCCGGGGGCGTGCGCGGCATGATCCTCGGCGGGGCGGCCATCCTGGGGGCCGGGATCACCGCGTTCTACATGACCCGGGTGATGCTCATGACGTTCTTCGGCGAAAAGCGCTGGGACGAACAGTCGCATCCCCACGAGGCCCCGGCCGTGATGACCTGGCCGATGATCTTGCTCGCGGTCGGCTCGGTGGTCTCCGGCGGTGCGCTGGCGATCGGCGGCACGCTGTCACATTGGCTGGAGCCGGTCGTCGGCGCTCACGAGGCGCACCACGCGATCCCCGCGTGGGTGGTCACCGTGGTAGTGCTGGCGGTCGTGGCGGTCGGTATCGCGGTGGCCTACCGGATGTATGCGCAGCAGCCGGTTCCGGCCGACGTGCCCGACGGGTCAGCGTGGGCGGTGGCGGCCCGACGCGATCTGTACGGCGACGCATTCAACGAGGCGGTGTTCATGCGAGGTGGCCAGACCTTGACCGCGGCCCTGGTGACCGTCGATGACAAGGTGGTCGACGGAACGGCCGGCGGGCTGGCCGCGCTGGTCAGCCGAACATCGGAGGGGTTGCGCCAGTTGCAGACCGGCTTCGCCCGCTCCTATGCGCTCTCCATGCTGGGCGGGGCGGCCCTGGTGGTGGCGACGATCCTGGCGGTGCGACTGTGGTGAGCACATTTCCGTGGCTGACGGCGTTGTGGGCCACCCCGACGGTGGGAGCCGCCGTGGTGATGCTGCTCCCGGCCGGGCAGCGGACGTTGGCGAAATGGCTGGCGCTGGTGGTCTCGCTGGTGGTGCTGGGCCTGGCGGCCGTGCTCGCCGTCGGTTTCGATCCGGCGGGCGAGCAGTTTCAGTTCGTCGAATCACACCGCTGGATACCGTCGTTCGGAACCGGCTACATCCTCGGTGTCGACGGAATCGCGCTGGCCCTTGTCGTTCTCACCGCCGTGCTGCTGCCGCTGCTCATCGTCGCGGGCTGGAATGACGCCGCGCACCAGACCGGGCTCGGTGGCCGCGGCGTGCAGGCCTACCTGGCGTTGACGCTGGCCGTGCAGGGCATGGTGTTCATGTCCCTGGTGGCCCTGGACATCCTGCTGTTCTACGTGTTCTTCGAAGCCATGCTGATCCCGATGTATTTCCTGATCGGTGGCTTCGGCGGCGAGAACAGGTCTAAAGCGGCGGTCAAGTTCCTGCTGTACAACCTGTTCGGCGGATTGGTCATGCTGGCCGCGGTGATCGGTCTGTATGTGGTGACCGCGGGCAGCGACGCGTTCGCGGCCGTCGGCGGTGCCGACAATCCTGCCTCGGGCACCTTCGATTTCCGCGCGATCGTCGCCGCGGTATCGTCCGGTGCGCTGGTGATCAACCCCGCGGTGGCGAACTTCCTGTTCCTGGGTTTCATGTTCGCATTCGCCGTCAAGGCACCGTTGTGGCCGTTTCACCGGTGGTTGCCGGATGCCGCCGTGCAGGCGACCCCGGCCAGCGCAGTGCTGATGATGGCGATCATGGACAAGGTCGGCACCTTCGGCATGCTGCGTTACTGCCTGCCGCTGTTCCCCGATGCGTCAACGTATTTCCGCCCGCTGGTCATCACCCTCGCGGTGATCGGCATCATCTACGGCGCCGTCCTGGCGATCGGCCAGACCGATGTGATGCGCTTGATCGCCTACACGTCGATCTCGCATTTCGGTTTCATCATCCTGGGCATCTTCGTGATGACCAGCCAGGGCCAGGCCGGGTCGACGCTGTACATGATCAACCACGGGATCTCCACGGCCGCACTGTTCCTGATCGCCGGATTCCTGGTCTCACGCCGCGGTTCCCGGATGATCGACGCCTACGGCGGCGTGCAGAAGGTGGCTCCGGTGCTCGCCGGGGCGTTCCTGGTGGCCGGGCTCGCGACGTTGTCGCTGCCGGGCCTGGCGCCGTTCATCAGTGAATTCCTGGTTCTCATCGGCACATTCACGCGCTATCCGGTGGTCGCGGTGTTCGCGGCCACCGCACTGGTGCTGTCCGCCGTCTACATCCTGTGGATGTACCAGCGGATGATGACCGGTCCGGTCCCCGAGGAGCCCTCCGGAGACGAGCACCGGATCCGGGATCTGGTGCCTCGCGAACTCGTCGTTGTGGCCCCCTTGATCGCGCTGCTGCTGGTGCTGGGCATCTATCCCAAACCCGCACTGGACGTGATCAATCCGGCCGTCCAGCACACGTTGACCACCATCGGACAGACCGATCCGCCACCGCAGGTGCTACCCAAGATGGCAGAGGGGGTTCGCTGATCATGGTGACACCGAGCATCGAATACGGCCTGCTCTCCCCCATGCTGATCGTGTTCGGGGTGGGCGTGGCCGGTGTACTCGTCGAGGCATTCCTGCCCCGATCGGCCCGCTACCGGGTACAGGTTGCCCTCGCGCTCGGCGGGCTGGTGGCCGCCGTGGTGGCGGTCGTCCTGTTGGCCCGGGACTTGCACGGCACCCCCGGCAGGCCGGCGGTACTGGGCGCGGTGGTCCTCGATGCCCCGGCGTTGTTCCTGCAGGGCACCATCGCCCTGGTCGGCATGCTGGGGATCCTGCTGATCGCTGAACGGCAACCCCGCTCCGCGGCGCGAGACGGCATCGGCGGTCTGGACGGCTTTACGCCGCAGGCGTCCTCGGCGCCGGGAAGTGTGGCCGAACAACTGGCCACCAAGGCTGGGGTGATGCAGACCGAGGTCTTTCCGCTGACGATGTTCGCCATCGGCGGCATGCTGCTGTTCCCGGCCGCCGACGATCTGCTGACCATGTTCATCGCGCTGGAAGTCCTGTCGCTTCCGCTGTATCTGCTGTGTGGGCTGGCCCGTCGCCGGCGGCTGCTCTCTCAGGAGGCGTCGCTGAAATATTTTCTGCTCGGCGCGTTCTCGTCGGCTTTCTTTCTCTACGGTGCGGCCATGCTGTACGGCTATGCCGGCACCCTGGACCTGAACGGGATCGCCACGGCCGTGGCCACCAGGGCACCCAACACCCCGCTGGCACTGATCGGTATCGCCCTGTTGCTGGTCGGGGTGTTGTTCAAAGTCGGTGCCGTTCCGTTCCATTCGTGGATTCCCGACGTGTACCAGGGCGCCCCTACCGCGATCACCGCGTTCATGGCCGCGGCCACCAAGATCGCCGCCTTCGGCGCCATGCTGCGCATCTTCTACGTTGCCGTACCGCAGTTACGCGATGACTGGCGGCCGGTCCTGTGGGCGATCGCGATCCTGACCATGGTGGTCGGGACCATCACCGCCGTCACCCAGACTGACGTGAAACGAATGCTCGCCTACTCCGCGGTGGCGCACTCTGGTTTCATCCTCACCGGCGTGATCGCCGCCAACCCCGCTGGGGTGTCCTCCACGCTGTTCTACCTGTTCGCGTACGGATTCAGCACGCTGGGCGCATTCGCCGTCGTCGGCCTGGTCCGCAACGCCGCCGACGAGGAGGAGACGTCGATGGCCCGGTGGGCCGGACTGGGCCGCCGATATCCGATTGTCGGCGTGGTGTTTTCGCTGTTCCTTCTGGCGTTCGCCGGGATTCCGCTGACCAGCGGATTCGTCAGCAAGTTCGCGGTGTTCAAGGCCGCCGGTGAGGGCGGGGCGATCCCGCTAGTCATCGTCGGCGTCATCGCCAGCGCCGTTGCGGCCTACTTCTACGTGCGGGTGATCGTGCTGATGTTCTTCACCGACCCTCCCGAGGACGCACCCGACGTCGTCGTCCCGAGCGGGCTCACCACCGCCGTCATCACGGTCACCGCGGCAGTGACCTTCGCGCTCGGTGCCCTCCCTCAGCCGTTGCTGGATCTCGCCAACAACGCCCAGACGTTCTTTCGTTAGGCGTTCACAGCCAGATATCGGCTGTCTCACAGCACGTTTCCTGTTTCAACTCGAGTAGCCGGCTACCCGTGACCCCTCGGCGCTCCAAGGGCAAGATGGCAGCACGTCGGCGTGGCGCAGCCTCCGCCCGTCAACCCGAAACCGAAAGGGCACGAAGATGCCGAAGATCCACTGGCTGGACAAGCCCGAGACGCACGACTACCCAGCAGCGGCCGACTATCTGGACCTGATCGCCGACAGTGACACGGTTTCCGGCATCATCGACGCCCTGCGTGGTGGAACCGTCGCGCACAAGAAGGCCAAGGACATCTTGCGCGCCGCGGGGCTGCCCCTGCTGCCGAAGGACAACGCGCATGTCAAAGCCGACCTGCAAAAGGTGGATCAGGGCACAGCGCTCTCACCGATCCTGCTGGTGCGCGGCCGGCTGTCTCGCACCGTACCGCTGCAGATCGCCGACGGCTACCACAGAGTGTGCGCCAGCTACTACATCGACGAAAATACCGACATCCCAGTGATTCTCGCGACGATTCCCAAATTGGGATAGTTCAGCTACCGAAGAATTCCCGATCAGCACAGTGCAGATCGGTCGGATCGAAGTATTTCTGTGCCCAGGCGTCTGTGGTCCCAAGGAACCAGCCCGCCGCCACGGCTGCCGCCCCGCGATCGAGTGTCGCCGCGGCGACACTGGGCGGCGCAGCGGATTTGCTGCTGAGTGTGTCCAGGAACTGGTAGTGATCGACCAACGCCAGAGCTTCGATCACGAACGCCGTCGCGACATCTTCATCACTGATCGCGAGCAGGTTGTCACCGTTGGCCTGTTCCCCGCCCAGCGCCAGATTCGACGACCCGCAATAGACCACCGGGTCCGCACCGCGGAAACCACACACCACGAACTTGTGGTGCACCTCGTGCCCGACAACTTGCGGTACCTGGTCGAACGGCGGCGGTAGGGCCACGTGGCCGGGCTTGCCTGACACGATCAGACCGGTCTTCTGCCCGTGTACGTACAGTGCGACACCTTTGGGAGCATCCGAAATGCCCATACTGAATACCGCAGTGTCTGAATGTATTTCGTTCAGCGCATCGTAGACCGGGTTCGCCGAGGTACCGCCCAGAACCATGACGGCGAAGAACACCGAACCCTGCGGCGATGTCGCTTTCGACTCGGCGTTCACCCGGTCGACCAGCGCGCCCAGGATCTCGCCGGCGGTATCTGAGGTGTGCGGCGAGAACGTGATCGAGGTGGCCGGGGTGTCCGACGCGTCGCCGCCGAACGTATGCGGGCCGGTGGCCCACTGCGATGCTGCGAACGGTTTGGTCTTGACCCCGTCCTGCCACACCTCGTCGAACACGGCGGCGTAGGTGGCCGCAACCTCGCGGTCGTCGAACACGAGCACGTGGTTGGCATTGACGTACAGACCGTTGATCGAGAAATTGGTCGACCCGGTCAGCACGGTGCGCGCGCCGTCCTTGTCGGAGACCACCATCACCTTGTCGTGGGCGTAGCGGCTGAAATGGCCTCGCAGGATCGCATCGGTGCCCACCTGTCCGGTGAACGCGTCGTAGAACTGGTCCTCGGGCGTCGGCTTGGTTGTGCTGTGGTGCTCGGGGCAGTCATCGAGAATGATCCTGACCTGATTGCTCGCAGCCAACTTGAGTAACAGGGCACACACGTCGGGTTCGTTCAGGTCGTAGGCGAACACGTCGACTGACAGGGTCGGATCGGACTGCACCTCCGAAAGCAGATCGAGGACCCGCTTGCGGGCGGTAAACCCCAACCACTCGTATTCTTGTGCATAAGTGTAGGTTTGGCCATCGGACCGGGTTCCCGCCACCGCCGAGGTGTCGAACGTCAACAAGTCGTCGGCGGGGCGCAGATGTGTCGCGGGCCCGAAATGACGCACGAACGCCTGGGATTGCACATAGCCGCGGGTGAAACTGGCCGCCAGATTGCCCTTGACGAAGGGGCCGACTTCCACGTCAACGGTCACGGCCAGGCTCGGGTCCAGTAATTGCAACGCGCCGGCGTCACTGAAGTACCGCGGAGTGACGACGTAGCGGTACGCCCCGAAGGCTGGAGAGCCACCCTGATGAACGAGCCCGGGCACGTGCACCCACCGGAACTTGTGGATCGGGGCGTTCACGCTCGAGAACGGTGACACCCCCGCGACCTGGGCATGGTCTGGTGAGGCAGCCAACCGCAGATTGTTGTCGACGTAGTACGGCTGGACTCCCGGCGGATGAACCTCGACGGTGAAACCCGCCAGTCCGGTCCGCGCGGAGTCGGAGCTCAGATCGAAGGCCAGCAGGGTCTTGGCGTCGCCGCAGAAGGCGTTGACGGCGAGCACGGCATTGGAGGCGCGGACGGTCGACATGATGGGACTCCTTCGGCGTCGGGCGCGGTCAAACCGCGGGTACCCCCAGACTGCATTCGCCGACGATGACACGCGCGCGTACCCGACTACTCGAATCCGCCGGTCGGGATTCCAATTTCCCAGGCTCACAGCAAGTTACGAGCCAATAGACAGCACTTTCGCCGATATCTCATCTAGCGGGCTACATTCGAACCCATGACAACCGTCCTGACCGCTGACCACGGCGCCGTCCGGGTCCTCACCCTGCATCGTCCGCGGTCACGGAACGCCCTGGGACGCGAGCTGATCGAGGCACTGTACGGCGCCCTCGACGACGCCGATACCGATCAGACGGTGCGGGCCATCGTGCTCACCGGGACCGACCCGGCGTTCTGCGCCGGCGTCGATCTCAAAGAGGCGCAGACGCTCGGCATGGAGTATTTCGAGAAGTTCCGGTCGCACAACTGCATCACGAAGACCGGCGAGCTGCGTACCCCGATCATCGGAGCGATCAACGGAGCCACGTTCACCGGTGGGCTGGAGATGGCCCTGGGCTGCGACTTCCTGATCGCCTCCGACCGGGCGGTGTTCGCCGACACACACGCCCGGGTCGGGATCCTGCCCGGCGGCGGGATGACGGCACGGCTGCCCCATGTAGTCGGTGCTGCGATGGCGCGCCGGCTCTCGATGACCGGCGAGGTCGTTGACGCCACACGCGCCGAACGCCTGGGCCTGGTTACGGAAGTGGTGCCCCACGAGCGACTGCTGGCCCGCGCACTCGAGCTCGCGGGCCAGATCGCCGAGGTGCCCGGCCCGATCATGGCCGGGCTCAAAGAGATCTATGTCCGGGGCACGGCTCCGCTGATCGCACCCGCGCTGTCCGCGGAGCAGGCCATCGCCGGCGCGCAGGCGCGTGATTTCGACGGGTTGGGTGACCGGTATCAGGCGGTAGCTCAACGCAATCGCGGTCAGATCGACGATTAGCCGGTCCGGGCGGGCTCGATGATCGTCATCCCCGGCCCCGCGGGGGCGTCCATGGCGGCCAACGCCGCGCCCGCCTGGTCCAGCCCCACTCGCTGGGTGACCAACAACTCGGGCCGCAGCGCACCGGATGCGAGAAGGTCCAGCATCACCGGATAGTCGACGGCCGGCATTCCGTGCGACCCGAAGATCGCCAGTTCCTGGGCGATCACCCGGTCCATCGGGAGGGCAGTCTGTGCCGCGTCACCCAGCAGGAGGCCGACCTGGACATGGCGGCCACGACGGCGCAGCGAGGAGACCGAGGCCGCCGCGACCGCCGGATGCCCGATGGCGTCGACCCCGATGTGCGCACCGCCACCCGTGCGGTGCACGACTTCGGTTGCGATGTCCGTGATCTCACTGGCGTCGATCAACTCATCGGCGCCGAGTCCGCCGGCGGCGGCCAGCGCCTGGGCGCTGCGATCGACGGCAACAACTCTGGCGCCGAAGGCTTTTGCGATCATCACTGCCGACAGACCTACCCCACCGCACCCGTGGACCGCGACCCACTGGCCGGGTTGCACCCCGCCGTGGCTGACCACGGCGCGAAACGAGGTCGCGAACCGACACCCCAGCGAGGCCGCCGCGACGAACGAGACCGTGTCGGGCAGACGCACGAGGTTGGCCTGGGCCCGCGGAACCGCCACCCGCTGGGCGAAGGAGCCCGGCAGCGTGAATCCCGGTTGTAGTTGGTCGGGGCACACCTGGGCATCGCCGGCCACGCAGAACTCGCAGCGCCCACAGCCCAGCACGAAGGGCGCGGTCACGCGGTCGCCCACCTGCCAGCCCGCTACCTCGGCACCGACCGCCACGATGGTCCCGGAGAATTCATGTCCGGGAATGATCGGCAAGGTCACCGGATCATGCCCCCGCCAGGCGTGCCAGTCGGACCGGCACACGCCGGTGGCCGCGACCTCGACGACCACACCGTCGTCAGGACATACGGGGTCGGCCACCTCGACCACAGTGGGCCGCACGCCCACCTCGGAATAGACCACAGCACGCACAGCTGCGATGGTAGGCCGCCTCCGGACCGGCTCAGCGATGCCGCTTCACAATGAAGCCGACGGTGCGCCCGCCGAATCCGGGGAGTGCCGGGGTCGACATCTCCACCTGCCGTCGGGCCTGTTCGACGACAGGAGTCTCGGGATCGAGCACCGACAGGTAAACCTCGTGGGCAGCAAGAGAACTCACTGCCGTATCGGTGTAGCCGTCGACCACCTCGCAGTGCGACGGGTCCGGCCCGTTCTCGAAGAGCCAGGCCGGCGGGCTGGGCAGACTGTCATACGCCGCCGCGACCGCGTGCGCGAACTCGATGTGGTCACGTTGATTCGGTGCGCCCGGCGCCCAACTGGGCCCGCTGTAAAGGGTGACGACGACATCGGGACGCAGCGCCGCGATGGTCTCGGCGATCTTCGCCCGCAGCTCGGGGGTGTCGCGGATGTTGCTGTCCGGAAAGTCCCAGAACGCGACGTCGTGAACCCCGACGATGGCAGCCGATCGCCGCTGCTCCCCTTCCCGCAACGGCCCGGCCTGCTCCGGCGGCATTCCGGCGATACCGGCCTCGCCCCGCGAGGCCAGCGCGTAATGCACGCTCTTGCCCGCGGCAGTCCACTTCGCGACGGCCGCGCCGACGCCGTACTCGGGATCGTCCGGGTGGGCCACCAGCACCAGCGCGGTCTGCCAATCGGCGGGAAACGGTTGGATGTCCATTGCTAGCTCACCCGGGTGTTGTGGGCGGAGCGGATCAGCCAGCGCCCGTCGTTCTCGACGAGGACGTAGCTGACGATGCCGTTGCGGTCCTGCTGATCCTCGGTATTCACCGCACCAGTGTCGAACTTGAACCGCGGTTCATGTCAACCAGCTGATCGCCTCAGCCCCAGCCCGGCGGCCGATAGGCTGCGCCCGGATGCTCAGGAGCCAGCAATGGTCCGGCGCCGCCGAGCCGTTCCCGCAGCGTGGTCCGTTCGGCGGGCTCGGGCACTCGCCCGCGACGACGCAACTCGGGCACGACGTGGCGGGCGAAGTCGACAAAGGTGCCCGGTGTCGTGACGTAGGCGAGATTGAACCCGTCGACGCCGGCCTCGTCGACCCAACGTTCGAGCTCATCGGCAACCTCGGTGGGCGAACCCACGACCACCGGGCCACGGCCACCCAGACCGACCTCGTGCGCCAACTCCCCCGCCGTCCAGTTCCGGTCCGACGTGGTAAACGATGCCAGCGCAGAACGATTGGCCTCGGTCTGCACGTATCTCAGGGGTTCATCGGGCCCGAGCTCAGCCAGATCGACACCGGTCCAGCCGCCGAACAGTGCCAATGCGCCCTCCGCGCTGACAAACTGCCGGTACTCGTGCAGCTTGGCGACCGCCGCCTCATGGGTCTCGGCGACGATCGGGGTCAGCATCGTGAACACCTTGATGGACCCGGGATCTCGTCCGTGTTCGGCTGCGGCGGCGCGCAGGGCCTTGACCGGCTTGGAAACGATTTCGGGCGTGGGGCCCGACACGAACACCGCCTCGGCGTGTGCCGCGGCGAACCGGACTCCGCGCGGTGAGGCACCGGCCTGAAACAGCATCGGGGTGCGCTGCGGAGATGGTTCGCACAGGAACGGCCCCGGGACGCTGAAGTAGCGGCCTTTGTGTTCGATGTCATGGACTTTCGCCGGATCGGCGAACACGCCTCGTTCCCGGTCGCGGACGACGGCGCCGGGTTCCCACGATGCTTCCCACAGCTTGTAGCAGACCTCGAGGTATTCCTCGGCGATCTCGTAGCGCTCGTCGTGCGGGATCTGGGCATCCAGTCCGAGATTGCGAGCAGCGCTGTCGAGGTAGGAGGTGACGATGTTCCAGGCCACCCGGCCACCGGTCAGGTGGTCCAGTGTGGAGAGGCGGCGGGCCAGGGCATAGGGCTGCTCATAGGTCAACGACACCGTGACACCGAATCCCAGGGTTTCGGTGACCGCCGCCATGGCCGAAACCGCAAGTGTCGGGTCGTTGACCGGGACCTGTGCGCCATCGGCCACCGCCGCGTCCCGGGATCCGCCGTAGACGTCGTAGACACCGAGCACGTCGGCGAGGAACAACGCGTCGAAGCCGCCGCCCTCCAGGATGCGGGCGAGTTCGGTCCAGTATCCGAGTTCCCGGTATCGGTAGCCCTGATCGTCGGGGTGGCGCCACAATCCGGCGGACTGATGCCCGACGCAGGCCATGTCGAAGGCGTTGAGATAGATCCGGGTCATCGCACATCTCCGATCTCATCCAGATGTGTTTCCCGTGCGAAACAGGCGGCCGTGAAGGTGATCGCGGTAAGCACGCCGAAATAGCCGACGATCAGCCAGGGGCTACCGCCACCCGCGACCAGCAGCGCAGCCGCGATCAACGGTGCGAACCCACCCGAGAGCACGGCGCCTATCTGGTACCCCAGCGAAGCACCGCTGTAGCGCACCCGGGTATCGAACAGTTCCGCGAACCAGGCGGCCTGCGGCCCGTACATGGCGTCGTGGGCGATGTTGACACCGAACACGATCGCCAACACGATCGCGATATGAGATCCGGTCCCCGCCGCCACGAAGAACAGGATGAGGGCCAGTACACCGGCCACCGCGCCGAACAGGTACGGAGGCCGTCTGCCCACCCGGTCGGACAGTATTGCCCACAGCGGCGTACTGACCAGCCCGATGGCCGATGAGATCAGCACCGCCGTCAAGCCGACCTGACTGCCGGCGGTCGACGAATCCTGCAGGTAGGTAAGTGAATACGTGGTCAGTAGGACGAACAGTCCGATCTGCGAAAATCGTAGACCGGTGGTGATCAACACATTCCGCGGCTGGGTGCGCAGCACCTCCAGCACCGGCAACCGCGCCACCTCGCCGCGGTCTCTGACGCTGGTGAACACCTCGGCGTCGGTGAGCCTCAGCCGGATCACCAGGCCGACGACGACAAGAACAGCGCTGAGCAGAAAGGGGATTCGCCAACCGTAGGCGAGGAAGGCGCCGGGCCCGGTGGCCGTCCTCGTCACGTAGAAAATGGCCGTCGACAGCAACATGCCGGCCGGCGAGCCCAATTGGGTGAAGCTTCCGAACAGACCGCGGCGACCCGCCGGTGCATGCTCTACCGAAAGCAACGCCGCACCACCCCATTCGGCGCCGACCGCCAGGCCCTGCAGCAACCGCAGACTCACCAGCAGTGCGGGTGCGAGCAGCCCAACCTGGGCGTACGTCGGCAGGAGTCCGATCGCGAAAGTGCTCAGACCCATCCCCACCAACGCGCTTACCAGAACTACCTTGCGCCCCAAGCGATCTCCGTAATGGCCGGATATCAGGGCACCCAACGGCCGGGCCCCGAACCCTGCGGCATAGGTCGCGAAAGAGGCCAGCGTGCCTGCCGTCGATGAAATATTCGGGAAGAACAACGGTTTGAAGACCAAGGCCGCGGCCGTGGCATACAGATAGAAGTCGTACCACTCGATCGTGGTGCCGACCGCACTACCCAGCGCGACGGTGCGCGCACTCGGCTTGGCGGTAGCCACGGAACGTGGGTCGGTAATAGTCACGTGGCCGCAGGTTATGCGGCGCCTGAATCACCCGGAAGATTTGGCCTCAGGGTGACGCAAATGCACCAGACGTTACGTACCGACGGTGGCCCCGTGCACCAGGATCGCCGCCGTCTGCGCCACCCACTTGTCATCGAGTTCGCGCTCGGGCCACAACAGCATCCGCAGCAGGGTCGATCCGCCGATGAGTTCCACCAGACGGTCCGGGTCGACGTCGGCCTGCACCTCACCGCGCGCGATGCCGTCGACGATCCGGGCGCGCACCGCGACGAACATCCCGGCGAACCGCTGCATCACCCGTGTGTTGAGGTCGGTGTCGGCGGCGACGTCGGCGACGAGTCCCGGCAGTGCCGCGCGCACCACCGGGCTGGTGAAGACGTCGCGGGCCGCACCGATCATTGCCCGAATATCGGCGGCGATGTCACCGGCCGGAGTCGTCAACGCCGTCGCGGCTGCCGGGAAGACCGCCTCGTGCACCAAATCGGCTTTACTCGACCACCGGCGGTACAGCGCGGTTTTCGTGGTTTGCGCCCGCTCGGCCACTGCGGCCATCGTCAGGTTCGCATAACCGATTTCGACAAGCAGATCCGAGGTGGCCTGCAATATGGCAGCGTCGATGCGCGGGTCGCGAGGACGTCCCGCTCCGGCGGTCTTGCCAACCGGTGATGGCTCTGCTTTCATAACGCTACCAACAGTATCGTAATTGTGTCCGTAAGGAAGAGTTGAATGGCAAATGAGCCGGCCGTGGACGCTCCTGTAGAGAACGTCGACCACCTGCAACGCTCCAGCCGCGACGTCACCACGTTGCCATCGGTGCTGTCGAAATGGCTGTCCACCGTGATGCCGGGCGGTGTCGCTCCCGAGATCACCGTGGAAAGCGGAGTCGACTCCAACGGCATGTCCTCGGAAACGATCATGCTGACCGGCCGCTGGGAAGAGGACGGCGAGGCGAAGGAGCAGCGGTGGGTGGCCCGCGTCGCCCCCACGCAGGACGACGTCCCGGTGTTCTCGTCGTACCGGCTTGATCACCAGTTCGAGGTGATGCGTCAGGTCGGCGAACTCACCGACGTGCCCGTCCCCAACGTGCGCTGGATGGACACCACCGGCGAGGTGCTGGGCACGCCGTTCTTCCTGATGGACCGGATCGACGGCCAGGTGCCGCCCGATGTCATGCCCTACACCTTCGGCGGCAACTGGTTCGCCGATGCCCCGGTCGAACGCCAGCGCGAACTGCAGGACAGCACCGTGGAGGTACTCGCCAAGCTTCACGCGATCCCCGACGCGGCCGAGCGGTTCGCGTACCTGTCCGAGATCGACCCGCCGGGCGATACCCCACTGCGCCGGCACTTCGGCTGGCTCAAGGGTTGGTACGACTACGCGGTACCCGATATCGGCCGTTCACCGCTGGTGGAGCGGGCACTGAAATGGCTGGAAGACAACTTCCCCGAGGACGTGGCAGCGTCGGAAACCGTTTTGACGTGGGGTGATTCACGCATCGGCAACGTGCTCTACGACGATTTCCGTCCCGCGGCCGTACTCGACTGGGAGATGGCCACCCTCGGCCCCCGAGAGCTCGACGTTTCGTGGATCATCTTTGCGCACATGGTGTTTCAAGAGCTGTCCGGTATGGCCGGGCTACCCGGCCTGCCCGACGTGATGCGCGAGGAGGATGTCCGCGCGACCTACCGCGAGTTGACCGGGGCCGAACTCGGCGACCTGCGCTGGTTCTACGTCTACTCAGGCGTCATCTGGTGCTGCGTGTTCATGCGCACCGGCGCCCGGCGCGTGCACTTCGGCGAGACCGAGAAGCCCGACGACGTCGAAACGATGTTCTACCACGCGCCGTTGCTGCGGCGTCTCATTGAGGAGTCTTAAATGCTCGGCCCGATGGACGAATTCCCGGTACATCAAGTTCCTCAGCCGATCGCCTGGCCGGGATCTTCGGACCGGAACTTCTACGACCGTTCGTACTTCAATGCCCACGACCGCACCGGCGACATCTTCGTCATCACCGGCCTCGGCTACTACCCCAACCTCGGGGTGAAGGACGCGTACTTTCTCGTACGCCGCGGCGATGAGCAGACGGCGGTCCATCTGTCCGACGCGATCGATCAGGACCGGCTCAACCAGCACGTGGTGGGTTACCGGGTCGAGGTCACCGAGCCGCTCAAGAAGATCCGCATCGTGCTCGACGAGACCGAGGGTGTCGCTGCGGATCTCACCTGGGACGGCCTGTTCGATGTCGTGCAGGAGCAGCCGCACCTGATGCGTCAGGGGAACCGGGTCACGCTCGACGCCCAGCGCTTCGCCCAATTGGGTGCCTGGAGCGGCTATCTGGAGATCGACGGCCAACGCATCGACGTCGACCCGGAAACCTGGATCGGCTCCCGCGACCGGTCCTGGGGCATCCGCCCGGTCGGTGAGGCCGAGCCCGCCGGACGTCCGGCCGACCCGCCGTTCGAGGGCATGTGGTGGCTGTACGTGCCGATGGCGTTCGACGACTTCTCGATCGTCTTCATCATCCAGGAGGATCCCAGCGGGTTCCGCTCGCTCAACGACTGCAGCCGGGTCTTCAAGGACGGCCGCGTCGAACAGCTCGGCTGGCCGCGGGTGAAGATCCACTACCGTTCCGGCACCCGCATCCCGACCGGTGCCACCATCGAGGCCACCACACCCGACGGCACCCCGGTCCGGTTCGACGTGGAATCGAAACTGCCCGTGCCGATTCACGTCGGCGGCGGCTACGGCGGCGACGTCGACTGGATCCACGGCGTGTGGAAGGGCGAGAAGTTCACCGAACGGCGGACCTACGACATGACCGATCCAGCGGTCGTCGGCCGGACCGCGTTCGGTGTGATCGACCACGTCGGCCGTGCCGTCTGCACCGAAGGCAATCGTGCGCCGGTGGAGGGCTGGGGACTGTTCGAGCACGGTGCACTCGGCCGCCACGACCCCTCCGGTTTCGCCGACTGGCTCACCGTCGCCCCCTAGGACACCAGGCGTCACGCCAGGTCAACGGCGACAGCCACTCTGGCGTGACAACGGTGCGCTCAGGCCGCCACGAACAACGCCCCCGCTCCGATCGCCTCGACCAGGCAGTAGAACCAGTTGGGGTAGAACGAGGTTCGGTCGCCGATCAACCCTGACACGATGCGGCCGAACGCCATTCCGGCCAGTGCGGTGCCGACAGTGATCAGGATTCCGGTGCGCACCTCCCCCGGCGTCGCTGCGGCGTAGCCAAGCACACCGGCGATCGCCAACCCGAATCCTCCGTACACGGCCCGCACTTCGGCGCGCGTCGCCGCGGTGTCGATGCTGAACCCGAACGGGCGCAGAATCGCCTGCGGAGCTGCCAGTGCGTAGACACCCATGCCGAGGAAGAACACCCCGACCACGACGATCACTGCGATAACCACGGTAGCCTCCTGATCAGTTGATGAGGAGCCCAGCATGCAGACTGAACCCGTGCCGGCGCTTCCACAAACCTGCTGCCCGACGGTGTGGCTGTGGCCGGGGCAGGCGCTCTACTCCGGGCCGGGACTCGGCCTTGAGCCGCATTCCGGATCCGTGTGGTGCCTGGCCGTCGGCGTCGACGGACCCCTGACGGTGACGGTGCAGGGCAATGCGATCACCGCCCGGAGCCTGTTGATTCCACCGCGGCTCACCCATCACCTGTCGATGCGGGGCGCGTTGGTGTCGTGCTATCTCGATCCCGGTTCCCAGCGCAGCGCGTCATGCCGACAGCAGTTCACCGAATTCCGGGACAGCATCGGCGTCGGCCATGCCGCCGAGTCCGCGCTGACGACGAGACCGGACGACGACGAGGCTGCCCGGCGCTGGCTGAAGCTGGCCGCCCCCGATGAGCCGCACCGGATCGATCCTCGGATCGAGCTGGTGGCCAAGCAGATTCGCGGGGACCCGGCGGCAGCGGTATCGGCCCGTGAGTTCGCGGCGACCGCGGGATTATCTGAATCCCGGTTCCTGCATCTGTTCCGCCGCGAGGCCGGGACCAGCCTGCGGCGCTACCGGATGTGGAGCAGGCTCATGCTGGCCGGTACCGCGGTGGCGGCCGGTGCGAATCTGACCACGGCAGCCGCCGATTCCGGGTTCGCCAGCCCGTCGCACCTGGCGGACACCTTCAAGACCACGTTCGGATTGTCGGCGACACAGCTCCTGACGACAGGGCTGCGCATCCGCACACCGTGACGATCAGGAAGCCACCGACTCGGTGGCGGGGGCGCGGCCGAAGACCATCGACTCGTCGATGCGGTCGAAGCGGTGGTCGATGGCGTCCAGCACATAGTTGTGGCGGACGTGCCACGGCCGTTTGGTGCCCGAACGCGGCAGCGCGTGCTCGGAACGCTGGATGTAGCCGGCCTCCAGGTCCCATGTCCGCTTCTCCGGCATCGGCGCCGCACCTTTGTGTGGATAGGCATGCGTGTAACCGTGAGCACCCATGTAGGCCAACAGGTTTGCGAACGCCCGCGCTGTCATGTCGGCCCGCAGCGTCCACGACGCGTTGGTGTAGCCGATGCACCACGCCAGGTTCGGGACGTCCTCGAGCAGGAACTCTTTGTAGACGAACCGTTCGGTCGGCTTGACCTCCTGGCCGTCGACCGTGAGCCTGATCCCGCCGAGCGCCTGCAGTTGCAGCCCGGTCGCGGTGACGATCACGTCGGCATCCACTCGCTCACCGGATTTCAGCACGATGCCCGCGGCGTCGAGATGGTCGATGTGATCGGTGACGACATCGACTTGGCCATGGCTGATGTGCTCGAACAGGTCTCGGTCGAGAACCAGGCACAAGCGCTGGTCCCACGGGTTGTACCGTGGCTTGAAGTGCACGTCGACGGGGTAACCCTCGGGTAGTGCGGCGACGGTCCGGTTGCGGATCAGCCACCGCCCGAACTTGGGTGCCTTCCGGAACACGAAGTACATCAGTACGTGGATCATCGCATTGCGGAACCGCACCACCTGATGAGACAGCTTGCGCGGCAGTGCCTTACGGATGGCCTGCACCATGGGATCGATCCGCGCCATCGACATCATGTAGGTCGGCGAGCGTTGCAGCATCGTCACGTGCGAGGCCTGCTGGGCCAACGCGGGCACCAGACTGATCGCCGTGGCCCCACTACCGATCACCACCACGCGCTTGCCCGAGTAATCCAGCGACTCGGGCCAGAACTGCGGGTGCACCACGTCGCCGCCGAAGCTCTCGATACCCGGGAATTCCGGGGTGTAGGGCTCGTCGTAGTTGTAGTAGCCGGTGCCGCAGAACAGGTACCGGCACCGGTAGGTCCCGGCCTGGCCGTCCTGCTCGGTATGCACGGTCCAGGTGTCGGTGCCCGAATCCCAATCCGCCGACAACACACGGGTGTTGAACCGGATATGACGGTCGATGCCGTAAGTGCTGGCGGTCTCGGTCAGGTAGTCGCGGATATCGCCACCGTCGGCGACATTCTCCGGCCGGGTCCAGGGTTGGTACGGGAAGCTCAGCGTGAAGATGTCGCTGTCCGAGCGGATCCCCGGATACCGGAAGAGGTCCCAGGTGCCACCGATCCTCGCCCGGCGTTCCAGCACGGTGTACGTCAGGCCGGGGCTCTTCTCGTGCACACGATAGGCCGCGCCCAGCCCCGAGATCCCGGCCCCGATGATGAGTACATCGGTGTACTCCGGATCCGCAGCACCCATGGCGAACCTCCTTTGGTCCCGCTCGGTACCACCCACCCTAGGCGTTCAGCTGCGCAGTGCGTCAACGATCTGGGCAAGCGAATCCACGGCGATCGGACCCGGCTGATACAGGCAGATCCGGTCCGACACCCCCGCCACCCGGTCACGGATATGAGCGGCGATGTCGGCGGGGCTGCCGCAGGCCGCGATGGTGTGCAGCACCTCGTCGTCGATCAGCGAACCCATCTCCTGCCAGCGGCCCTGCTTGGACAGCGCGTTGAGTTCGGGCTGCAAATCGCCCCACCCGTGTACCTCCAGCACCGGCCGGTACGCCGGGGTCGATCCGTAGAAGGCCAGCAGCCGTCGCGCCGCGTCATGATCGTCGCCGGCCGACACGATGATCTCCGGGACGATGGCCAGATCCGCCTCGTCACGGTCGGCCGCGACGAGCCCGCCCCGCACCGCGGGCAGCGTGACCTCGTGCAGGAACCGCTTCGACCCGAACGGCATGACCAGCAGGCCGTCGGCGAACTGCGCGGTGGCCCGGGTCAGCCGGGGGCCCAGCGCCCCGACATAGATCGGCGGCGGACCGTAGGGGTTGTCCCGAGGGGTGAACGTGGGTGTCATCAGCGTGTGCCGGTAGTACTCGCCGCGAAACTCCAGGCGCTCGCCGCTCTCCCACGCCGCGAAGATCGCCCGCAACGCCGCGACGAACTCGGACATCCGGGCCACCGGCCGGTCGAACTCGGCGCCGAACCGCTTCTCGATCTGGGTGCGGATCTGTGTGCCGAGCCCCAGGGTGAACCGGCCACCAGAAAGGATCTGGTGGTCGATAGCCTGGTGTGCCAGATGAATCGGGTTGCGCGGGAACGCAATTGCCACATTGGTCATCAGGTCGAGATCCCCGACCGTGGAGGCCAGCGTCAACGGGGTGAATACGTCATGGGGCCCCTCGAAGGTGAATACCCCACTGGCCCCGGCCTCACGCAGGGCCGCGGCCCGACCGATCGCGTCGCGCGGCCCGAACAACGCTGTCATCACCTTCACGCGTGAGAGCCTAGACAGGTGAGTATCCCAACCAGCACCGACGTCGTCGTCGTGGGCGCCGGCTTCGCCGGGCTGTCCGCCGCCCGAACCCTGGTCCGGCTCGGACACCAGGTGGTGGTGCTCGAGGGACGTGACCGGGTGGGCGGACGCTCGTCGACCACCACGATCGCCGGAGTGCCCGTCGACCTGGGCGGCACGTTCGTCGGCCCCACCCAGGACGCGGTACTGGCGCTGGCCGACGAACTCGGGTGCCGCACCGTGCCCACCTACGACCGCGGCAAGAACCTGATCCGCTGGCACGGACGCGTCCGGTCCTACCGCAGCACCATCCCGCGGTTGTCGATGATGGAACTGTTCGACGTGTCCCGCATCCAGTGGCGGTTCGAACGGCTCTGCCGATTGATCCGAGTGGATGAGCCGTGGAACAGCCCGAACGCGCACAAGCTCGACGACCGCACGCTGGAGCAGTGGCTGCGCTCGGCAGGCGCCAACGCCTCGACACGCAACCTGATGGCGATCATGTCGAGGGTTACCTGGGGCGCCGAGCCCGACGAGGTGTCGATGCTGCACGCCGCCCGCTACGTCAAGGCCGCCGGCGGGCTGGACCGCATGCTCGACGTCCGCGGCGGGGCCCAGCAAGACCGGTTTCCCGGGGGCACCCAGCAGATCGCGTGCAAGATGGCCGAGGAACTCGGAGACCGGGTGGTGCTCAGCGCCCCGGTGGACCGCATCGAGCGGCATGACGACGGCACGCTGGCGGTGACCTGTCCGTCCGGCGTGGTGCAGGCGCGTGCAGTGATCGTGGCGATCCCACCGCAGCACCGAACCGGGATCGAGTTCAGCCCGGCGCTGCCCAAGCCGTATGCCGAGCTGGCCGTGAACTGGCCGCAGGGCAACCTCAGCAAGGCCTACGCCGCCTATGAACGGCCGTTCTGGCGCACCAACGGCTGCTCGGGCGAAGCATTGTCCGACGAGGGGCCGGTATTCATCACCTTCGACGTGAGCCCGGGTGGTGAAGACCGCCCAGGCATCCTGTTGGGGTTCACCGACGCCCGCAGCTTCGACCGGCTGTCCCCGACGGAGCGCCGCGAGCAGGCCCTGTCCGGGTTCGCCACCCTGTTCGGCGATGCCGCCCTGAAACCGATCGACTACACCGACCACTGTTGGAGCGCAGAGCAATTCGCTCCGGGTGGGCCTACGGCGGCGGTGCCGCCGGGATCGTGGACGCAGTACGGCAAGTGGCTGCGGGAACCGGTGGACGCGATCCACTGGGCCGGCACCGAAACCGCGGATGAGTGGACCGGTTTCCTCGACGGGGCGGTCCGGTCCGGTCAGCGTGCGGCCGCGGAAGTGGCCGGCCGGCTTACCGACTGAGCCCGTTACTGATTGACCGCTTGAGGCGACGCCACCGAATCGGCCAGCGTCCGCAACTGGGCGTTCACCTGTGACGGGCATTCCAGAATGGCGCAGTGCCCACCGGGCATCTCGACGAAAGCACTCAGGTTCGGCGCGTCGGCGGCGATCCGGCGGGCGGCGTCGATGGGCAGCAAGCGGTCCTTGGCACTGCCGATCACCAGCGTGGGCACCGACAGGTTCCGAAGCGAGATATGTTGTGCGCCCAGCCCGTTGACCAGAGTGCGGGCCCAGCCGCCACGTCCGGCGGACGGGGTCTCGGCGAACAGGTGATAGATGAACTCCGCGACCCACGGGTCGGCGTCACGGCCCACCGCCAGACGCGCGACGAAACGCTTGTTGGGCCGCTCGACGATCCGCGGCATGCGCGTCCCGCCGAAGGTCCGGATCGCCGTACCCGCCGCCCGGATGCGCGTCGATGCCAGCGGCGCAGGCACTCTCAGCAATTTCACGTCGCGCACCAGATCCCCGGTGGTGGTGTTGATCAGTGCGACAGCGTCGGCGCGGGCCGCCACCCGGGCCGGGTAGCGCTGCGACCACGAGGTGATCGCGATGCCGCCCATCGAATGTCCGGCGATGATGGCCCGTTCGCCGGGCTTCAGCGTGGCGTCGAGCACTGAGTCCAGGTCGGCGGCGAGGTGGTTGAGGCTGTACCGGTGACGCCCGCGCGGCGTCTCGCTGCGGCCGTGCCCGCGGTGGTCGTAGGCGATGACCCGGTAGTCGGTGGCCAGATCGGCGATCTGGTGGGCCCAGACCCCGATGGCACACGTGATGCCGTGCGCCAGCACGATCGGGTAGCCGTCCTCGGGCCCGAACACCTCGGCATGCAACCGCACGCCGTCGACTGCACGAACCTCGACATTGCGTCCCGGTGGTAGCTGAGGAAGGGTCATGATGCTCCGATCGTTGGCGTCTTTGCCAGGTGAAACTGAGGGTTTACGAGCCTACCGCGTGGGTGATCAGCACGGGTTTTACCACGTCAGCGGCTTTCGCGGCGGCCCAGGCCCGGCCGAAGTCGCCGAACGGGTAGCGGCTCACGAATTTGTCGAGCGGAAGTTCGCCACGGCGGTGCAGATCGACCAGGTGCGGGATGAAGGTGTGCGGTTCGCTGTCCCCCTCCACCACACCACGCACGGTCAGACCCTTACCCATGATCGCCGCGACCGGCAGGTCGGCTGTCAAGGCGCCGAGGCCCAGCAGCGCCAGCGTGCCGCGCTCGCGCAACACCCCGACCGCTGCGGCGAGAACATCGGGCCGCGCGGTGGTGTCGACCGCGGCGGCCACTCCCCCGGACAGCTCGAGCACTGCCGCTGCCACCTCGGTGGTGGTCGGGTCGATCGTCGCGGTGGCACCCAATTCGGTTGCCAGCGTCCGTCGTTCGGCGATCGGGTCGACGGCGATGACGGTCCGGCAGCCCGCAATCCGGGCACCCATGACCGCCGAGAGCCCCACGGCGCCGGCACCGAACACCACAAGCGCGTCCGCGGGTTGCGGCGCAAGCACATTGAGCACGGCCCCCATTCCGGTCTGCACGCTGCAACCCAGCGGCGCGGCAAGCGCGGGATCGATCGCCTCGGGCAGCACCACGGCATTGCGGCTGCCGGCGATCGCATGGGTACTGAAGCTGGACTGGCCGAAAAAGCCGCCGCCGATGGGGACACCGTCGTGGTGCAGTGCACTGGCCTCGCCGCGGGTGCCGCGCATGTTGAGGTCGGTGGACCGCTCGCAGTAGGCCGGGGCGTCCACCCGGCAGTTGGGACAGGTGCCGCAACTGGCGAAGGTGAGGACGACCTGATCTCCGACCCGGGGTACAGCGTCCGGTCCGGCCTGGATCACCGTGCCCGCGCCCTCGTGACCGAACACCATCGGCAGCTTGCGAAACCGCGCGGCCACACTCACATCGGTGTGGCAGATGCCGACCGCGTCGATGCGGACCAGCACCTCGTCGCCGCGCGGTTCCCGAATCTGCACGTCGATGAGCTGTGGATCGGCTCCGGCATCGAGCACCACCGCGGCGCGGGCGTTGAGCATCCGGTGATGCTAAAGCACCGACTTGACACCTGTCACAATTGGCTGGCGACCCCACCAGAAGGAGACACCGATGCGTGCAGCACAGATCACCCGGCTCGACGGTCCCGACGCAGTGCGGGTGGCCGAGGTGGAGGAACCCTCCGATACCGATGCGGTCGTGATCGACGTCCACGCCGCCGGGGTCGCATTCCCGGACGCCCTGCTCACCCGGGGGCTCTACCAGTACAAGCCGGAGCTTCCGTTCACCCCGGGCGCCGAGGTCGCCGGCGTGGTGCGCAGCGCCCCCGCCGGAGCTCACGTCCGCGCCGGTGACCGCGTGCTGGGTCTGACCATGCTCTCCGGCGGGATGGCCGAAGTCGTCGCCCTGCCCGCCGAACGGGTGTTCGCACTGCCGGACGCGGTTTCGTTCGAGGCCGGCGCCGGCATCCTGTTCAACGACCTGACCGTCCAATTCGCATTGCGGACCCGCGGCCGGTTGGCAAAAGGCGAGACCGTGCTCGTGCACGGCGCGGCGGGCGGCATCGGCACCTCGGCGCTGCGGCTGGCACCCGCGCTGGGGGCAGCACGCACCATCGCGGTGGTGTCCACCGAGGAGAAGGCCGAGATCGCCAGGGCCGCAGGCGCATCCGATGTGGTACTCGCCGACGGATTCCGTGACGCCGTGAAGGAACTCACCGACGGACGCGGCGTGGATATCGTCGTCGACCCGGTCGGCGGTGACCGCTTCACCGACTCACTGCGGTCGCTGGCCGTGGGCGGACGGCTGTTGGTCATCGGGTTCACCGGCGGCGAGATCCCCACGGTCAAGGTCAATCGCCTGCTGCTCAACAACGTCGACGTGGTCGGTGCGGGTTGGGGCGCCTGGACGTTTTCACACCCCGGCTACCTGCAGGAACAGTGGGCCGAGCTGCAGCCGCTGCTGGCTTCTGGCGCGGTGCCCGCACCGCAGCCCGAGGTGCGTCCGCTCGAGCAGGCAGCGCAGGCCATCGCATCGCTGGAGAACCGCAACGCCAAGGGCAAAGTCGTGCTGAAGCTTCGGTGATCCGGGAATAGCAGCGCCTCGGCCGACGTTATGGGCGGCGTGACTGAGCATGCCGAACTGAGCCCGACCGACTGGGTACGCGATCAGACCCAACGCATCCTGGAACAGGGCACGACGGACGGAGTCGAGATACTCGACCGCCCCATCGTGCTGTTCACGACGACGGGCGCCAAGTCCGGCAAGAAGCGGTACGTACCGCTGATGCGCGTGGAAGAGAACGGCCGCTACGCGATGGTGGCCTCCAAGGGCGGTGCCCCGGAGCACCCGTCGTGGTACTTCAACGTGAAGGCCCACCCTGCCGTGACAGTGCAGGACGGTGACAAGACCGCGTCACTGACTGCTCGCGAGATCTCCGGTGACGAGCGCGAGCACTGGTGGAAGCTGGCCGTCGAGGCCTACCCGCCGTACGCCGAATACCAGACCAAGACCGACCGACAGATTCCGGTCTTCATCGTCGAATGACGGCTACCACCAACCGAGGGCGTCGGACATCTGCCGCGCCAACTCGGTGGTGAGCGTGCGCACGTAGGCCGCCGACAGATGGTGGGCATCGTGGTAGACCAGCACGTTGCCCTCCACGGCGCGGCAGATCGTCGGCCGGCACACCGCATCACTGAGGTCGAGAACCTTCATCAACGGATAGTCGGCCAGGTGATCGAGGGTCGGATTGCGCTGGGCCAGCGCTTCGTTGCGCGGTACCCCGCAGGACTCGGCGTCACCGCCGGACGACAGACAGTCCACCGGCGAGAAGAACCATCCATCACGGATCATCCAGGGCGTGTCCCGTATGCCGAGCATCGGAATTCCCTTGGCGGACAACTCATCCCAGATCCCCAGGTAGTAGTCGGGCACATAGTCACCCGGACTGTTGAGAATCGGGCGCGTCGACGTGAAGAACACGTAGTCCGGCCGGTCGGCGATGATCTGCGCCAACGCGTTATCCGACCACGTTCGACAGGACGGGTATTTGTCGAAGGATCCCGCGATGATCGGCATGCGTTCGGTGGTCAGCGGACATCCGAACTTCAGGTAGGTGGTCACCTTGAAGCCGTGTTGACGTCCGATCTGATGCAACGCGGTCAGCCAGTGCTCGGAGTGCGACCCACCGGCCAACGCAATCGTGTGAGCGCCCTTGGGATCTCCGTACACGCACGTGACGACCTCATCACCGGTGAATCCCGTGACGCAATGGTCGATCGACGACGGCGGGATGTCGTCATCGGCCTCTAGCGCACTCGGGCGCATCGGCAGCTTCGCCACTCGGTGATTCCCGATGAGCGCCTCCGCGCCCGGATAGTCGCGAATCGAGAGCATGCTCAGTTCGGCACCGCTGGCCCGGGCCAGGACCACATGTCCCTGCCACATGAGCGACATCGCCACGAGCATCACCGCGACCAACACGACGACCGCACCCGACACCATCCGCATGCCGACCCCACGACGCCACGGCAGCTGGGCCCACCGCGCGGTGAGTACCGCCAGCAGCACTGCGACCAGCATGACCGCGATGCCGTCGACCGGGCCGACGGCATCGTCGTTGATGGCCGCCAACCAGAAGATCAACAATGGCCAATGCCACAGGTACAGCGGATAGGCAATCGCCCCGACGGCGACCAACGGAGCGCTGCGCAACAGTTCGTTCGTCCCCGACGACGTCTCCGCGACGCCGCTGACGATGACCAACAGCGTCGCCGCCACCGGAATCAACGTCCAGACTCCCGGGGACTGCACGGTCCGGTCGGTGAGTACACCGCACACCAGGATTGCCGCCAACCCGGCCGCCGTCGCACCGGCCTGCAACCAGCCACGCCATGGGATTCGGCCCACCGGGCCGGCCACCAAGGCTGCCGCCATCACCCCTGCCAACAGCTCCCACGCCCGAGCGGCGGTGCTGTAGTAGCCGAGCATCGGGCTGTCCGATTGCGTGGTGACCGCGTAGTACAGCGACGCCGTCATCGCGATACCGGACACCACAACCAGAATCGTGCGTCGTGCGGCACCACCCCGACGCAGCATCACCACGATGACCGCGGCGGCCAGCACGACGAACGCGAGCGCGAACTGGCCCAGCACCGAGACCGCCCACAGGTGGTGCAGCGGGGTCACCGCCTCACCGGCCTGCACATAGTCGTCCGCTGACTGGAGCAACTGCCAATTCTGGTAGAAGCCCAGGCCGGCCAGGGTCTGCTCGGCGAATGACTCCCACCGGGTCTGCGGCTGGACGAGCACGGTCAGCACCGCGGACACGACCAGCACGAGAACCAACGGCGGCACCACCCAACGCGCCACCCGGCCCGCCTCGGCGGCCAGGGACGACGGGCTCGCGGTACCAATGCTGTGCAGGACGCGACCGCCGACGAAGAAACCGGCCAGGACCAGCAGGACATCCACCCCGCCTGAGGCCCGCCCGAACCAGAAATGGCAGACGACCACCATCACGATGGCCACACCGCTCAATCCGATCAGGTCATCGCGAACCCGCCGCGTGGCAGCAGGAACGCGAACCGGATCGTCAACAATCACCTGCACGCTGAACTTTCCCTGGGCTGTCTTCGCCGGTCACTGACGACGAGAACACCCTGGGGCACGCCGTTCGCCGCACCGAGCATAGGCCACCGGAACAGGTGGTCAAGGCGGGCGGCCAGGCCTCCGGGAGGTCACCTCATCACCCAACTGTGACAGCGCACACTTCCATGCAACGAAACAGGTTGAGCTGTAGCGAAACTCACACTCTAAGAATTGCTTTTAGACAGCCGCGACGGGAGCATGGAGTTATCCATGCGGCGAGCGATCCTCGACGTGTGGACGTCAACAAAGCAGATGAGTACCCGTGATCCGGGGCACTTTTGAGGAGTGAGAAGTATGTCCTTCACACAGTTTCGCGCAAACCAGAAGCGCGCCAACATGCGGCGCCGCCTCTATGCGCGGATCAACGAACTGCCGAACTCGTCGGTTCGCGAAGAGTTGATCGCAGTCGTGCAGCGGCACGAGCTTCAGGATGCAGATCACTGAGACGACGATTCCGCTGTACAGAGCCGGTGGCCCGAAGGCCTCCGGCTCTGTTGTTTTCGGCGGCTGTTTCCGGCGCTTGGTCGGTCAGCCGCGGCCGAAGTACGGCATGGACCGCGCCATCACCGTCAGCGACGGGACCGACACCTCCAGGGGTAGATCGACCAGGTGCGCGACGGCGCGGGCCACATGCTCGACGTCGAAAGTCGGCTCAGCCGCGAGACTTCCGTCGGCCTGCAGAGTCTGGTGGCTGAATCCTGCGGTCATTTCGGTGGCGGCATTGCCGATGTCGATCTGGGTGATGCAGATGTCGATATCGCGCAGGTCCAACAACATTGACGCGGTCAGCCCACTCATCGCGTGTTTGGTGACGGTGTAGGCCAGGCTGTTGGGGCGGGGCCGGTGTGCCGAGATCGATCCGTTGTTGATGATTCGCCCACCCCTGGGTAGCTGGGCGGCCATGACGCGGGCGGCCTCCCGCGCGCAGAACACCGCGCCGTCGACATTCGTGCGCCACGTGGCGTGCCACTGCTCGTCGTCGAGGTCAGCGACGGACGCCGACGGCCCGAACACCCCCGCATTGTTGAACAACACATCCACCCGGCCGAAGGTCGATACCGCGTCGGCGAAGAGCGCCTGCACCGAAGCTGAATCGGTGACGTCGGTGGGGACGACGCGGGCGTTCGGGTCCCCGCTGCCGACCTCGACCAGTGGTTCGGCGCGACGGCCCGCCAGCACCACATGATGGCCGGCGTCCAACAGGACCCGGGCCGTCGCACGGCCGATGCCACTGCCGGCGCCGGTGATGATCACGACTTTCTGCACGGTCCGATTGTGCCCGACCTCGCCTCAGCGCATCCGGGATCGCCGGTTACGCTGAGGCGAAGGAGTTCAGCGAAGCAGGTAAAGACCTACCGTGCCACCGTCATTCACCGCGTAAACGGCCTCACCAGGTCCGGCCCCGGCAGCGTTGGCAGCGGCTACAGCCGACGGGGCATCGGCATGATTGCCGGTCCAGTTCCACGCGCGACCGCCGGTGCCGGTGTGGTTGTCGAAGATGTAGAGGCCGACGGTCCCGCCGTCATTGACCTCGAAGATCGCTTCACCGGGTCCCGCGCCCGATGCGGTGGCCGCGGCCGCCGCCGACGGGGCGTCCCCGTGATTGCCGGTCCATCTCCAGCTCATGTTGAACTCCTATGCCGAGTGCCGATGCGCCCCTGGTCGTTGGGCACTTCCCACTGTCGGCCGCCGTCACGCACTCAGCACGCGTAGTGCACTACTCGACTGAGCACCCAAGCCCGCGCCTAGTGCGTCGGCGTACCGCCCGCTGGACTCGGGCGCGGCGCGGTGAAGAACGACCCGATCACGGCGAACACGCTGATCACCGCGGCGGCTGTGAAGGCCGCATGCACGCCGGGCAGATCCGGGGCCCCACCCGAGTGGGACGCCTTGGTCATCACTGTCACGAACAACGCGGTTCCCGCCGCGCCACCAACCTGCTGCAGCGTCGTCAGGATGGCACTGCCATGCGAATAGAACCGGTCGGGCAGGACTCCGAGCGCGTCAGTCATCAACGGGGTGAACATCATCGACAAGCCCAGCATCATGATCGACTGCAGGACAACCAGTTCCCACACCGGCGACGCCGCCGACAGCAGCGTGAAACCCCACAGCGACACGCACAGCATCACCGAACCGGGCACGACCAGCAGACGGGCGCCGTGACGGTCATAGGCCCGCCCGACCAACGGCCCGGCCAACCCCATCAAAAGCCCGCCCGGCAGAGTCGCCAATCCGGCGACCAACGCGCTCTGCTTCAGCACGTCCTGGACATACAGCGGCACCATGATGATGGCGCCGAACAATCCCATGAACCCCAGGACCACCAAGCTCAGCGATACCGAGAACCGCCGATAGGTGAACGGCCGCAGATCCAGGAACGCGCGGTCGCGCCGTTGCAGCTGTATCTGGCGCGCACCGAATGCCACCATCGCCACCGCACCGATCGCCATCGGCACCCACGCGGGTATCCCCTGCCGGCCGTGCGCGGACTCGCCCATCAGCGAGAGGCCGAACACCAAGCCCGCGAACGCAATCGCCGACAGCGGTACCGAGATGGGATCGATCGGCGTCGGTTCCTCCCGTTCATCGTCGACCCGCAGCCACGTGAGACCGGCGCTCAGTGCCGCCAATGCGATGGGCAACACAATCCAGAACATCCACCGCCAGTCGAGTGAGCCCAGGATGAACCCCGACAGGGTGGGCCCGATCGCCGGCGCGACGGCGATGACGATCGAAATGGTGCCCATCATCTGCCCGCGGCGATCGGCGGGGATCAACGTCATCACCGTCGTCATCAGCAGCGGCATCATGACGGCGGTGCCGCACGCCTGCACGATCCGTCCGGCCAGCAGGACCGCGAACCCCGGCGCCAACGCGGCCACCAACGTGCCCGTGCAGAACAACGCCATCGACGCCACGTAGATGCTGCGCACCGGGTAGCGCTGCAGCAGCGAGCCGGACATCGGGATGACGACGGCCATGGTCAACAGGAAGCCACTGGTCAGCCATTGGGCCGTGCTCGCGGAAATATCGAGATCGACGATCAGGGCCGGCAGCGCCACGCTCATGATCGTCTCGTTGAGGATCATCACGAACGCCGAGCCGACCAACAGCGCGATGATGACGTTGGCGCTCGACTGGGCACGCGGTTGCGCCGCGATCTCCCCCGTGCTCGGGCCCGTCGTCATTGCCACTCCTGTCTCCCCCTACGCCGTCTGCGCAGCCACCCAGGGTAGGTGGGACACCCCGGGTCAGGGAAACCAGTTTTCGCCGAACCTAGGGTTTGCCGACTGTGGTGGCGGCTTCGTCGATCAGATCGACGACCGCTCGGGGCTGCGACGCCAGCGATGCATGGCTGGCCGCAAGTTCGATGACTTTGCGCGGGTTCATTCGGTCAGCCATCCGGCGTTCGTTGTCTGGGTGGATCATTCTGTCCTGAGTGGACACCTGATACCAGGTGGGTTTGGCTTTCCACGCCGGCGCGGTGACGTTGTCGCCGAATGTCGACGCGAGAGGAGCCTTTTGGGTGACCGCCATGGCGAAGGCTTCGTCGGCGGGCAGGTCCTGACAAAAGCTTTCGTGGTATTTGTCCTGTTTGATCCACAGGTAGCCGTCGGAATCGGGTGCCAGGTTCTCGATCGCTGCCGGCGGCAATTCCTGGCTTATCTGACCGGGGCTCTCGCCTGCGTCCGGAGCGAAGGCCGCGATATAGACCAACCCGGCCACGTTGGGCAGATCGCCGGCTTCGGTGATGACCGCGCCGCCGTACGAGTGACCGACGAGCAGGACCGGCCCCTGGATCTGCTTGATCATCTTGCGGGTCCGCTCCGCATCGTCGGCCAACGATGTGAGCGGGTTCTCCACGGCGAACAGTGATTCGTAGCCGCGGTTGCGCAGTTCGACGATGGCTTTGGTCCAGTGGGCCGCACCGCCCCAGAATCCGTGCACCAGAACTACCGCTGGTTTTTCAGACATGATGCTGTCCCTTCCTTGAGTGGCCAGATGCCCTGTTCGAGGGTGTGGTTTCAGGATGTCAGGTAGTTCGGGTTTCGGTACCGGTCCGACCGGAAGCACTGAGTTGCCGGGGACACCTCCGTTCAGGTGGGGTCGAGCACGACGACGAGTTTCCCAGCGCCGGTGTTGGATTCCATCGCTCGGTGGGCATCGCGGATCTCGTCGAGCGCGTAAGTGTGCGACGGGCCGAGGTCGATCGTGCCGTCGGCTTGTTGACCTATGACGCGCTCGTGCGGCTGTCGGAGGCCCCGGATCAACGTCTGTACATGAAGGACCTGGCCGCGGCGCTCGTGTACAGCGCAAGCGGAGTGACTCGAGTCGTCGACGGCCTCGAGCGTGCCGGTTACGCGCGCAGAGTCGTCGACCCCGACAACCGTCGGTCCATTCGTGTCACGCTGACCGACGGCGGGCTCGCTGCGCTACAAGCCGCCTGGCCCACCCACCTACGCGGTGTCCGCCGCACTTCTACGCCCACGCCGCGGAAAAGCAAGCAGAAACGATCGCCGAGGTCTTCCGGGCCGTTGTCGACGACCTTGAGCCCCCGGAGCACTAGCCCCGGCAACTACTAAAACTAGAAGGCGTAGTGCAGAACTACGTTTCCTCTACGGGACACGGCGGCGCTTGGCGCGGTAAGCCGGTTCATGAGGCGAAGACCCAACGGGAACTCCGCGACCTCGGGCTCACGCGTGCACAGGATCTCTTTGACCAGCTTGAGCTTGGGGTGCCAGCGTTCGGGGTAGCGAGGATCATCGAAGCCAGGGAACTTGGTCGCCGTCTTGATGGACTCGGCCCCGGCGAAGCGCTTCTGGGCCCAGACGGCGAACTTGCTGTAACCGTTGAACGCAATCTCGCCGCTCGGGAAATGGTTGATGATGCGGCTCAACAACATTCGCATTTCTTCCTCGGAGAGGAAGGCGATCAGTCCGTCGGCGACGATCACCGCCGGCCGGTCGGTGGGGAGGCCGTCCAGCCAGGCGGGATCGGTCAGGTCAGCACCGATGGGATGACGGTTGGCGGGTTCGGGCAGAAGTTGCCGACGGGCCGCGACGACCTCTGGATAGTCGATGTCACACCATTCGACAGTGGGTGGCGGGGCGATTCGCAGCGTTCGGCTGTCCAGGCCGGCGCCGAGGTCCAGGCCGACCGCGTCGGGGTGGTCGGCGATGAACCGCTGGGCGATTTCGTCCAGCTTCTTGGCCCGATGCGCGATGTATATCGCACTGCTCGTGGGGATGTGAAGCTTCCCGTAGTCGAAGTCGACCGTCCGCACGACCTGGTCGGCCATGTCGTCCCCCAGGATGGGTCGCGACAGCCGGTTGTCGAGCGCTCGGCCGCACAATGTCAACCACAGGCTCGCCTGCACCTGATTGAGGGTCGGAACGGGCATTGCCATTGGCTCATCCTTTTCTTCGCGGGCCGGTGACGGTGCGACCCGAGAATCGGACCGGCCGCGCGACCGGCACCCGCGCCGCGGACCGTCTGAACGATCGCTACACCACTGAACGCATGTTCAGTACATTAAACGTGCGTTCAATCTGGGTCAAGGTTTGGCTCTTTTGTCTCAGCGCAGGCGCATCGGGAGCTCGTTGCACCCAAGTCCGCAGCGGGGCGAACTGGGTCGCTTCGGTGCGGGCAGATGGCAAAGGCTGGTTGCGGTAACCGGATCCGGAATGCACTGGGCGCCTGCTGATATCCGGTGACGCTTCAGCCCTGGCGGGACTGGAGCAAGCATCGACGGCTTCGATACCGGGCGCAGTCACCGGTCAACAACACCCCGCAACGTCGAACTCAGAAATAATTCGAAGGTGTTACAGAATGTGAATGTTATTCCCAACGTTTGCCGATAGGTTCCCCCTGGCCGACCGAGCTTCCCGGCGGCGGCCAGGAAGCCTCCCGGGGTGTAACGAACGGATTCTCTCTTGCAGCTATCACTTCGATCTTCACCGACCGCCGGGTGAGACATCGCCAATACCTCGGCCGCAGGGACGCTTGGCGAAGACGGCGGCGGCACCTGGGCGCCTGAGCCCAACGATCGAACGTCTGATTGCCGGTAGATCGTGCCGTAGCCGCCGAGCTTGTCTCGGCTTCGACGCCGACGAAGAATGCGGCTGTTCCAGCAAAATTCCGTTGAATTTGCTGGAAATTTCGCGGTAACGCCCGCAGGCGGGCCCGACGGCACGGGGCGTTAGCTGCGCTGATTGAGCAGAAGTCCCCCGATAATCGTTGGGCTTAAACCCAAATACGCGTCCAGGCCGCATTGTCACCTGGGCGATACAGGTATGCCCTTACCAGGGATATCTACCCCTCGACTGAGAATCTTGTGCTTACGAGAATTCGAATTTAACACCCCGAACCATCTGTTCAATTTGCGCAATTTTCAGCAGTTCTCAGATAGCTTTCCGCGCGGCAACAATCACAACAACGATAGGTATCGCATGCATGTAAGTGTTCGCTCGTATCTCAATGCAGGGGTTGCCCTTGCCGGTGCCGGCATCATCGCCGTCACCCCTGTCACGCCCGTCGCGCCGGCCCTGCACGACATCCAAGTGCCCACCGTTCACACCGCCGATGTGCAACTGTCCGCCTTGTTGAATCCGCTGGAGGTCTTCGCGCCCATCGTTGAGCAGGCGATGGCGAACTCACAGGTCATCGGGCAAAAGGTCATGCAGAGCCCGCTGCCCGTCTTGCAGGCGCTCGCGCTCAACCAGCTCGATAGCTTGGGCACCCTGGCCGGACTGGGCACCGATGTTGCCCAAGCACTCGCCGCGCTAGCGCAAGCCGTGCCGGGAAATTTCCAGACCGCGATCGGTCAATTTCAGGCGGGCAACATCGACCAAGCACTTCGGACCATCGAAGAGGGCTTCGTCAGCCCGTTCGTTCCACTAGTCATGGCCGACCTGCCCAAGCTCGTCAATGTCCTGAAGAGACCTCTCGTCGACGCACAGGTATTGATTGAGAACCTTCCAATCTCCTACTTGGTAGGTGCCGCCTTTCCGGTTCTGAACAGTTTCTATGCGGCGCAAACCCAGATCATCAATGGCATCACCGGCGTGGCCGACGCGTTGAGCACCGGTAACCCAGAAAAGATCGCGAACGCCATCACCACCGGCGCGGCGAACCTCACACAGGAACTGCTCAACGGGAACCCAGCCACCAACACCCACGGGCTTCTCGGCCTGTACGGCCCCATCAACGGGCTCCTCGACGCAAATGCGATGCTCGCGTATTTCCTGCGGCCACCGGCCGAGTTTTCCGCGCTGAACGCAGCACCCAATGCCGCAGTGAGCCCGGTAACCCTGGCAATTCGATCGGCGGTCACGGCTCCCGTTCCCGCAGCTGCTGGGGCCGTCAAGGAAGTCGCTACGCAGGCCGAGGCAACCGGGACATCCGAAGGTGCCCAATCAACCGAAGGGACCGAGGCGACCAAGGGAACCGAGGATGCCGCGGCGTCGGATGACGGTGCCGCAGATACCGTCAGCACGACCCGGGCTACCGAGCCCACCGGCGGCAATAAAGTGGTGCCCGGCCAGATCAGGCATGACTCGGCCTCGGCGGGCAGCGGGACCTCGTCGACAAGCGTCCGCGACGGCATCACCAAAACGGTCAAGGGCATGACCGATGGATTGAAGAAAGCAGCGAGGAACGTCACTGGTGGCAGCGGCGAGGACAGTGCCTCCGCCAGCCCGAAGGCCAGTGACAGCTCCAGCACCTCGCGCGGCAACGGCGGCAAACACCGCGCAACCAAATAACCACACCTCACCGAGTCGGCCCCCTCCCCGGAGGGGGCCGACTGCCATCCGGAATGTCCCCTGCAATCTCCCGATGCGACGCCCGTCAGCCCGCGGACACTCCTGGCGTGAATTAGATTGGGGCACAACGTGTTCGAAGACCCACCGGCTCGTCGGACGCGACCGTAGGCCGCTTCGTAACTCCCGCCGAGGTTCGCGGTCCCTCAGAATCAGCCACATCGACGGTGCACCGATTGCATTCCCCGATTTGGTCACGTCGCGAAAGGGTATGCGTACCATCGCAGTTCACCAACTGCCAGCACAGTTCCGCGACCCCGAGGCAGATCGATCAACTGCGGACACCCTAGAACGCATAGAGCGGCTCCGACACCGACGGTCAGCACTGCACCGTCCGACATTGGTGCGCCAACCCCCCGACCTCGGTCTCCACGACCGACGCCCAGGCGTGGCCCGCACGATTGCCGCCTCCGGTAGTGAGCCCGACCCCTGATCAACCGATTGGTCCGCACACGCCACGTCGCCTCTCGCTCGGAACAACGAACCGCCGCGCTTCATAGAGAATGGCCCCCGGAGATAAACTCCGAGGGCCATTCTCGTTGGTAGCGGGGACAGGATTCGAACCTGCGACCTCTGGGTTATGAGCCCAGCGAGCTACCGAGCTGCTCCACCCCGCGTTGCAAATACAAGGTTACCGGGGTCTTACGTAGAGCTCCAAATCGGGTGCTCAGAGCCGGTTTTTGGTCGAATCCGACCCGAAATCGGGCCGGAGAACCGGCCCAGAATCAGCCCACGAAACGCACCACCTGGCCGCACCGGAACACGCCGGCCGGATCGTGCCGCTGCGCCAGCGCCGCCAGCCAGTGCCGGGTGTCCTCGTCATAGACCCGGGCCGCCCGCCCCGCGTCCTCCGACGGCGCGAAGTTGGCGATCTGGCCGCCACTGGACCATCGCGACAGCGCCACGATGAGCGCACCGGCGTGTGGCACCACGGCATCGGCGATCGGGGGCGCCAGGACTCCGATGGTGGTCACCGCGAAGGCGGCGTCGCGATGGCAGAACGCGCTGCGGTGCCGTCCCTCACGCGCCAGCGCCCCACCGAGCATCCGGACCTCGACGATGGTCTGCACCGAGCCGGATTCCGGCCCGGCGGCACCTAGCAGCACCTCGACCGTCTCGGCGGTCAGTTCCCGCAACAGCGTGTGGTGCTCGTAGATCGGCATCGGATCGACCGGGTCGGCGTGCACCGCACCGATAGCGGTGTACGGCATCACGGCGACGGTGTCGAGCACCGGGCTGGCGACCGCGCGCATCGGCGCCAGCAGTCGTTCGGCCTCGGCGAAATCGCCGACCGCCGCGTACCGCACCGCCACCGTGAAGCGGCCGGCCAGCGGCTCAGGAATTCCGGGCAGCGGCGGAAGCTGCTGCAGGGCAATGGACGTCGAGATGGACTCGGGTAGGTCAGCACACCATCTCGCCCACTCACGCAGGACAATGCCGGCGTCGTCGCCGTCGAAATACACCGCGCCACCGTAGAACTCGGGGATCGGCAGCAGATCGATCTCGACCGAAGTGACGATGCCCAGCGTCGACTTTCCGCCACGGAGTCCCCAGAACAGCTCGGCGTTCTCCTCCGGTGTGGCACGCAGCAACTCCCCCGCGCCGGTGACCAGCTCGAAGGACCGCACGTGGTCCGATGACAGCCCGACGGTGCGTACCAACGGCCCGATCCCCCCACCGGTGAGGAATCCCACGACGCCGACGCCGGGAGCCGATCCGCACAGGCCGGCAAGACCGTGCGGGGCGGACGCGTCCAGCACCTGCTGCCACGTCGCCCCAGCCGCCACCCGTGCGGTGCGCGTCACCGGATCCACCGTGACGTCGGTCATCCCGGAGGTCACCACCAGGATCGTGTCAGGGGCCACCGCCATGGCGCCGTGGCCGGTGGCCTGGACGCTGACCCGGTATCCCCTGGCCGCGGCGAAGCCCACGGTGTTGGCGATGTCGTAGGCGGTGGCCGCCAGCACCACGGCGGCAGGCTCCACAGTGGCCGCCACATTCCACGGGGTGGCCCGCTCGTAGCCGACTTCCCCCGGCAGCGCCACGGGAGCGGCGACGTGGGCTCGCAGGCCCTTCAACGCGTCGTCCAGGCCGTCGTGGGCAATATCGGTCAGGGTCATCGGGGTCCTCTCAAGATGAGCTCAGAAAGTTCGTTCAGTTTCTGAACGCACAGCATCACCAGGACGACTTGGCGATCACTTGGCGCCGACTCAAGAGCCAGATAAACCCCAGTTCACACTAGCTGCAGCGCGCGGGCCGCCAGGCCGGCCATACCCAGCGCCTCCGCCTCGGCCGCCAACCTGCGTGCCGTCTCGCGCCGTGTCGGGCCGACGCCGTCAAGCTGGCAACGGACCAGCGCGCACCACAGTTGCGTGGGCACGGCACCGGTCCGACGCGCGATGTCCTCGGCCCGGGCCAGGTCGGCCAAGGCGCGCTCCGGATCTCCACGCAGTGCGTGCAGCCGGGCGATCGCCAGCGCCACCGGCCCCGCGTGCCCGACCTGCCCGATCACCGCGATGCGGTCGCCGTAGGGCTGCAGCGCAGCCAGCAGCTCGTCGGCATATTCATCCAGTCCGTAGTCGGCGGCCAGGTGCGCCATCCAGGCGGCCTGCCCCAGTCCGGTCCACACCTGCCCGCGACCCGCATCGGCACGCCACTCCTGCAAGCGCGCAAGCGCATCGGCCCGGGGCCCCTCGACGACGGTGAGTAGCGCTGTGTGCACCAGAGCCTCCATCCCCTGGCCACCGGTGTCGATATCGGCCTGCGTGGCAACCAGACCCTCGCTGACCGGGCCACCCGTCTCCCGCAGCAAGGTCACCTCAGCAAGCAAACCGCTTCCGGCGCCGTAGAGCTCGGTCTGCTCGTGCACGTGCGCCGCAATGGCGTGGTGTCGTCCCGCCTCGGCGAAGTCACCCCGCCAGATCGCCAACACCGCCTGCATCCATCGCAATTGGGCGCGCAACACCGGCAGCTGCAGCTCCTCGCTGCCCGCCATACCGGCACGCAGATGACGCTCGGTCAGCTCGATGTCACCCAGGTGCATCGCCGCCATGGTCGCGACCGAATGGGCGATCACCGCGTCCTCACGGGACCTGCTGTGCCGCAGCGAGTTCAGCTGGTCAATCCACTCGAAGGTCGCAACACTGAACTCGGCCACACCCGAGTAGGTGATGAGCCGGCCGATCAACGTATCGGCGATCACTTCGGGATCGCCTGTGCCGGTGGCCAACCGCTCGGCCCGGTCGAGGTATCCGGCGGCCACCGCGGGATCGGCCTGATAGCAGCAGCCCACAGCCAACGCCGCCAACACCCGCGCACCGGCGGCCGGATGCGCGGTCGCCATCGTCGCGGCCTGCTCCAATAGCGCGATCAACCCGCCCGGGTCGTCTCCTGGTGCCAGCCACGGCCATCCACCGCTGGCGCGGAGCAGCGCACTGGCCACCCGTCCGGCGGTGTCGGCCCGCTCACTGCGTAGTGCTTCGGCAAGGTTGCGTTCGACGGCATCGAGCACCAAGCGCCCCCGGCCGGCGCGCGAATGGGCGTCCAGCATGGCCACTGTCAACCCATCACGCTCGGCGTCGTCACGGGCGGCGAGGGGCAACCGGTCATAGGCGTCGAGCGCGGCCTGCCACCATTGCGCAGCGATATCTGAACTCCATTGCTGGGCAGCCTCCTCGGCGGCCAACCGGCAGGCCGACACCACGTCCTGCGGGTCGGCCAGTGGTTGAGCGGCCACCAGATGCTGAGCACGCCTGGTGACCGAATCTCCGGAAGCACTGTGTACCAACGCATCCGCAACCTGTAGGTGGAGACGGTGACGACGCATGGCCGGCAAGCCGGCAATCAAGTGCTCACGCAACAGTCCGTGCGCGAATGCGTAGCCGTCGCCGTTGTGGGCGCTCACCACAATCCGTTCGTCGGCGGCCGCGTCGAGGTGATCGGCAAGGCTGTCGAGGTCGAGCCCTGCCACCCGCGCCAGCACCGGCACCGCGTCGGCGTCGATCGCGTCGCCGATCACCGCCGCCACCCGCATCAGTCCCACGACCTCCGGCGGCAGTCCGGCCAACCGGCGGTCGAGCACCGACTTCACCGCGACAGGTATCTCGTCACGCTCGGTTCGGGGCAATCGCGCGTACTCGGAGACGAAGAACGGATTACCACCGGTACGTTCGGTCAGCACGCTGGCCTCGGTGTCATCGACGAAGTCCTCGGCGATCTGATTGACCAGTACCGCAACATCTTCCGATGACAGCGCGGTCAGGGTCAGGTGCCGGTTGCCCGCACCACGGGCCACCGTCGCCAGCAGACGGGCCACATCGGTGATGTGTTCACCGTCGCGGACGGTGAACACGATCGCCACCGGGTGGCCCCACAGCGCACCGGCGATGTAGGCCAGACATGCCGCAGAGGTCGAATCCGCCCACTGCAGATCGTCGATCACGACCATCAGCGGCCGGCGCGCCGACTCCAGGAGCGTCTGCACCCGCTCGTACACCCGGAATCTGGCAGTGTCGGGATCGGCGTCGCCCGGCACTTCCAGCACCTCGTCAGGGTCACCGCCCAGGCCTCGGACCAACTGCCGCATCGGCCACCACGGCGGAGTCGACGACCCGTCGGGGCAACTCACCCAGACGGCATCGGAGGAGAACCGGTCGTCGATCTCCTCGGCCAGTCGCGTCTTGCCGATTCCCGGCGGACCGGACAGCACCAGCCACCGGGTCTCGCCCGCACGGACATCGACGAGAAGCTCTGCGGCGACATCTAATTCGCGATCCCGGCCGATCACCGCCGCGCGCCCGGAGTCAGGAACCTCAGGTTCGATCATCGGCACCGCGGGGGTATGCACCTCACCGGCGCCGCTCCACTCCGCGGACCGGGGCCAGGCCGCGAGTTCCGGCGCCTGACGCAGGATCGCGGTCTGCAACTCGCGGAGCTCGACACCAGGCGACAGACCCAGCTCGGCGTCGAGCAGGCGGGTGTAGCGCGTGTAGATCTCGAGCGCCTCCGCGGCGCGACCGGACCGGTACTGGGCCAGCATGTGCAGCCACGCGCCCCGATCCGAAAGCGGCTCGGCCGACCGCAAATCCGATATCGCGGAGTGCGCGGCCGATACCCGCCCCAAGGCGAGCAGGGCGGTGATCCGATGATCGAGACACTCGGTGCGCAGCTCGCGCAGCCGGGCCGCATCCCGGGTGACCCAGTCCTGATCGCCCAGATCATCGAGCAGGTCTCCGCGCCACAGCGCCAGAGCCTCGTCGGCGGCGCTCAATGCCTCGGCCCAGCGTTCCTGCTCGACCGCCGACGAGGCCCGGGCGCAGCCGTCGGCGAACACCGCGATGTCGACCGAATCGGCAGGCACATCCAGGTAGTAGCCCGGGGGCTGACGCACGATCGGCGAGGCCGACGCGGCGCCGTCACGCAAAGCCCGGCGCAAGTGGGAGATATAGACCTGCAGGCTGGCGGTGGCACTGGCCGGCGGATCCTCACCCCAGACCCCGCTGATCAGCCGGTCAACCGAGACGACCCGCCCGTGTGCCAGCAACAACATCGCCAGCACGGCCCGCTGCTTGGGTGCACCGATCTCGACGGCCACATCGCCACGCACCACCTGCAGCGGCCCCAGCAAACGAAAGTGCACCGACGCAGCATAATTGTCGGCGCCGCAACCCGGGGAGCAGATACTGCTCACTTCTTTTGCGGCGTGCACACCCCTTCAAACTCCTTGCCTTCCTTCTCCGCCACACCCGCGGCGTCGAGCCAACCGACGCCATCGAAGAAGAAGGTGCCGGCCGGGTGATTGTTCGATCCGGCGACAACCTCGGCCGTCCGAGCGGTCGCGGGGTACCCTCCGGGCGTGGACTGCACATTGAGAAACAAATATTCTTCTGTGCGCCAATCGAAGTCAGGCGGCGGCGCTTCCGTCACGGTCAGACCCGGATAGGGTCCACCGACGGTGAACCGGTCGAGCGTCGCCGTACCGGAGGTATCGGTCAACACGAGCTTCGGGCCAAATCCAAACCCGACCTCCACCGACCGCACCCCGACGCAGCCCGGCGGCACCCAGATCTCCAGCTTGCCGTCGGTGACCCGGGCACCGAACGCCGGCCGCATCGGGGCGGCGAACGGCGCATCCGACCATGGACGGTCCCCGGTCCGGCAACTGGTGAGCCCCGCCGTCACCAGCAGGGTCAACAACACGGCCAGCCACAACCTCACGAGTAACCCCCGTCGGACAAGCCCGCATCGCGTTCCAGCGGGTTGATACCGGTCTGCTGTTCGATGATCGCGCCCAGCCCGTAATCCCGTGCCATCCAGACGAATCCCTTCTGGGCCCATTGCTCGGAATGGCGCTCCTCGTGGTGCAACAAGCGGTCGAGGTCGAGGGTGCTCTGGAACGGCAGACCGCTGTCATCTTGCCCCCAGTTGGCCCCCGATTGGATGATCTTGCTCAGCTGGTCTGCCGGATCCTTGGATCCGTCGATGTTCATCACGAACACGTCGCCGTAGGTCGTCCCGCCGTGGACACCGATCTTGTCCATCACCGGCCCGCCCAAACCCATCAGCATGCCGTTGGGTGTCGTGGCCAACGATCCCCCGCCGCCCTTGTCGAAAATCTGGTCATAACTCCAGGAATTCGCATTCTGTCGGTCGATGATGCGCTGCACCTCGGAAGCCGAGTAGGGCGTTTCCTCGAAATCGTTCTGAACGTCATCGGCGGTACCCAGCTTTCCGTCCGCACCGGCCTCGGCGGCGTCGTAGTCGGTGCCGGCGTTGAGGACGTAGGTCATCACAACGGCCTTCTTCGCATCCTCTTTGCTGGTGCCGGGCGGCAGGATGAAGAACGACTTGCCGTCCTTGTCCTTGACCTCCTGCAGTCCGTTGAGCACGTCGAACGACTGTGGGGTGATGTTCTGTGCGCGGGCGATGTCGACCATGGTCTGCGGATCCACCCCGTGCTTGGACGCATTCTCCAGCCACTGAGCGTATTTGGACCCTGGCACCACTGGTCCGGTGAGGAGCCCGGCATCACGCAACGCCTTCTCGTAGTCACTGACCGGCGGATGCTCACCGGCGTCGGGCAGCTCGGCTGTTCCGGTGAAGTCGATCCGCTCAGCCGCCTCGTCGTCGCCGCGCTCGTAGCGGTCGGCGGCCACCCGTAACTTCTGCGCGTACGCCGTCACATCGCCACCCAACAGCTTCGCCTGCTCGGTGAGTGCGGATCCCACCGTCCCGCACGCCGTCCCGACCGCCAGCGAGGGCATCGACCCGGCGGCACCGGAGATGGCCGGCCCGGCGCGATTGCCGCTGACGTCGTGGCCCGAGGTGTCGAAGACGGATGCCGTCTCCCGCATGGTCTGTTCATCGACCTCGAGAGTTGCGCCGCTCATGTCACGCGGCCCAGGTCCCGAGGCTCATTTCACGAGCCCCTTGTTGATCCGGTCCATCTTGTTGGCCGTCGACTTGTCTGCCGCGTCGAACTCGGCCAACGCAGTCTGAATGGCCGTCTGCAGCGCCAGGCGCCGCATCCCCCACTTCAGCGCCAGCACCGGAAGGCTCGCCACCAGAAGCTTCAGCCTCCATCCCAACGCGACGCGGCCGTCGTCGGAGATGTCGAACAGGTCGGCCTCCGGACTCGAGACCAGATCCGACACCCGGGTGCGGATGCCGCCGAGCTCGGCACCACCGGAGGACATCGCGGTGTGCAGCGACTTGAGCCTGTCGCGGTAGAGCTCCTGATCGCCGAACATCTCGTTGGCGTGGCCCTGTGCGGTGTCGGACGCGCTACCCCGCCAGTCGGATGCCAACCTGGTCAACTGGAGGCGTTCACGGGCGATCCGACTGTCGAGGTCAGACGCCGCCGAGGCCACGTCACCGGCGGCGGACACCAGTTGTTCGGGATGGCTGCCCAGCACCTGCGAGATCGTCACCGCCACCAGCGACTCCTCATCCGTCCCCCCATCCACCGAACTATCGGTCCATTGTCACCCACCGGACCGGCCCGGTGACGCACCAAATATTCGACGGAGAGGAGTCGGCTACTTCGACGAGTCGAACTTCTTCATCGCATCGTTCAAGCGCTGCAACGCCTGACCGTACTTGCCGAAGTCACCGCTGCGCTGGGCATCCTGCGCCTCGGTCAGTGCCGACTCGACTTCCTTGAGAGCGGCGGACTTGGCCGGCGACAACTGCACGGGCTCACCCGGCGGGATCGCCGCCGGAGGCGCGACAACCTGCGGCGCCTGACCATCGGGATTGGCCGGTGGCTGGGCCACCGGTGCCGCCTCGGGAGTTCCGGCCGCCTGCGCCTTGCCGTCGGTGGGAGCCACATTGGTGGCAGTGGCGCCCGCCCCCGGTCCGAACAACTCGGTCAGGGCGTCACTGACAGTCGGGCCGTAACCCACCTTGTCGCCGTAGAGCATGGCCACCCGGATCAACCGCGGGTAGGTCGAGGCCGCATCGCTGGTTCCAGGTGATGCGTAAACCGGTGCCACATAGAGCAATCCGCCATCGGCCACCGGCAGGGTCAACAGGTTGCCCCAGCGGATCCGGTTCAGGTTGTCCCGTCCGATCACGCCGAGGTCCTGCGTCACCGCGGTATCGGTACTGATCGCGTTGAACGCCTGCTTCGGACCCTTCACCTCACCCGGAATGGTCAGCACGGTGATCTTGCCGTAGCTCGACGGATCCGAACTGGCACTGACATAGGCGGCCAGGAACTCGCGCTGCAACCAGTTCAGCGCACTGGTCAACTGGAACGACGCCAAACCGCTGTTGTTCACAAGGTCTTTGGCGACGATGTAGAACGGCGGCTGATAGCTGCTTGCGGTCGGGTTGGGATCCAGCGGCACGTTCCAGAAATCGGCGTTGGTGAAGAACTTCACCGGATCGTCGACGTGGTACTTGGTCAGCAGTGACCGCTGAACCTTGAACAGGTCCTCGGGGTAACGCAGGTGTGCCTGCAGTTCCGGGGAGATGTCCGCCTTCGGTTTGACCGTGCCGGGGAACACGCTCATCCAAGCCTTGAGCACCGGATCCTGCTCGTCCTGGGCATACAGCGTCACCGTGCCGTCGTAGGCATCGACGGTGGCCTTGACCGAGTTGCGGATGTAGGACACCTGCTTGTCGGGAGCCAGCCGGTTGACCGCCACCTCGTTGGAATCGGCTGTCGCACTCGAGAGCGTGGTCAACTCCGAATACGGATAGTTGTCCAGGGTGGTGTAGCCGTCGACGATCCAGACCATGCGCTTGTTGACGATCGCCGGGTACATGCTCGTGTCGGTGGTCAGCCACGGCGCCACCGCCTCGACGCGCTCGGCCGGATCCCGGTTGAACAGGATCTTGCTGTTCTCACCGATCACGTTGGACAGCAGGAAGTTCCGCTCGGCGAACTTGGCGGCGAACACCGACCGGGCCAACCAGTTGCCGATCGCCACACCACCGGTGCCCGAGTACGAGTAGTTCTTGGTGTCGGTGTTGGTTTCGTAGTCGTACTCGCGGTCGACATCACCGTTCTTGCCGACGATCGCATAGTCGTCCGCGGTATCGGCGATCACCGGTCCGAAGTAGACCCGGGGCTGATCCAGCGGCGCCGGTCCGGGCGAGACCACCTTGCCGTTGGCGCCGACGACGCTGGCGAGGAACTCGGGGTAACCGCCGTTCTGATTGGGGTCGTTGGCGATTCCGCGCACCGTGTTGGCCGGCGAGGCGATGAATCCGTTGCCGTGGGTGTAGACGGTGTGCCGGTTGATCCAGTCGCGCTGGTTCTCGATCAGCCGGTCCGGATTGAGTTCGCGTGCGGCGACGACGAAGTCGCGCAGATTGCCGTCAGGGCCGGCATAACGGTCGATGGCCAGCTGATCCGGGAAGAAGTAGAAGTTCTTGCCCTGCTGGAACTGGGTGAATGCGGGGCTGACGATCGTCGGATCGAGCAGGCGGATGTTCGACGTGGTCGCCCGGTCCGCAGCGACCTGCGCGGCCGTGGTCTGACCGTTGCTCTCGTAATTGCGGTACGTCACCGTGTCGTCGGTGAGGCCGTAGGCCTGCCGGGTCGCGGTGATGCTGCGTTTGATGTACTCGCTTTCCTTCTGCGCGGCGTTGGGCTTGACGCTGAACTGCTCGACGACCAGCGGCCACCCGGCGCCCACCACCATCGAGCTGAGCAGCAACAGCACCACACCGATGGCCGGAATCCGCAAGTCGCGCAGCACGATCGCCGAGAACACCGCCACCGCACAGATCAGCGCGATCGCCAGCAGGATCAGCTTGGCCGGGAGTACGGCGTTGATGTCGGTGTAGCCGGCACCGGTGAACGGCTTGGCGGCGCGCGTATTGCTCAACAACTCGTAGCGGTCCAGCCAGTACGCGAATGCCTTGAGCAGGATCAGGAAGCCGACCAGGCTGATCAGCTGGATGCGTGCCGCGCGGCTCAGCGCCCCGCTACGCCCGGCCAGACGGATGCCACCGAATACGTAGTGCCCCAGCAGGTTCGCGACGAACGCCAGGAACGTCGCGACGAACAGGTACGTCAGCACCAGCCGGTAGAACGGCAGATCGAACGCGTAGAAGCCCAGATCCCGACCGAACTGCGGATCGGTGATCCCGAAGTCGCTGCCGTGCAGGAACAACTGCACCCGCACCCAATAGCTCTGTGCGATCACACCGGCCAGCAGACCGATGAAGACCGGAATGCCGATCCCGAACAGCCGCAACCGGGCCAGCACGGTGGTGCGGTAACGCGCCACCGGATCATTCGGGCCGGCGGCCGGGACGAACACCGGACGGGTCCGATAGGCCAGCGCCAGCCCGGCGAACACCACGAGACCGATGAGCAGCCCGACCACGAGGAACACGATGAGCCGGGTGGCCAGCACGGTGGTGAACACCGACCGGTACCCCAGCTCGCCGAACCACAACCAGTCGACATAGCCGTCGACCACCCGAGGCCCGATCAACAGGGCCAGCACTGCCACCAGCGCCAGGCCGATCAGCATCCGGCTACGTCGCGTCAGCTTCGGCATCCTCGCCGCGGGCCGCATCCCCACTGGTGAACTCCCGTTTCAGCCTCGGTGGACTCGTGGCATGCCCGACAGGGCCGCCCGATTTCCTACAACTCTAGTCATCCACAGGCGCTATGCGGTTCAGCAGCGAGGCGGTTCGCCACCGGCAGAAATCGTGTGCAGCGCTTCGACAGCGTGGGTCAGCGTGTCCACCTTCACCAAGTCCATGCCGTCCTGAGGCGCCGAGCGCGCCTCGGTGCAGTTGTCGGCGGGCACCAGGAACGCCGTGGCGCCCGCTTCCTTGGCGGCCAGCATCTTGTGCGTGATGCCGCCGATGGACCCGACCTTGCCCTCGCCGGTGATGGTTCCGGTGCCGGCGATGAACTTGCCGTCGTTGAGGTCGCCCGTGGTCAGCTTGTCGACGACGGCGAGGCTGAACATCAGCCCCGCCGACGGGCCGCCGATGTTGGCCAGGTTGAAGTCGATCTCGAACGGCGCCCACGGCGCGTCGAGCACACCCACGCCGAGGAATCCGTAATCCCGGTCCGGGTTGTCACCGAGCGTGATGGTCGCGACCCCGGGCGGAGCGTTCTTGCGACGGAAGTCGATCACCAGCTGCTCGCCCGGCTTGGTCTTCTTCAGGATGGCCTGGAACTCGTCGAGGTTGGCAACCGGTATCCCGTTCACCCCGTCGATCGCGTCACCATCGCGCAGCTTGCCCGCCGAAGGACCGGGATCGGTGACGCTCTGCACGGTCACCGCCACCGGGTACTTCAGGAACGACAGCGCCGCGTACTCGGCGCTGTCCTCGGACTTCTTGAAATCCGAGTTGTTGGCCTCGTCGATCTCGTTCTTGGACTTGTCCGGCGGATACACCAGGTCGCGCGGAACGAGTTGCTCACGGCCCGACATCCACAACGCCATCGCCTGGCCGAGGGTGAGGCCGTCACGCTGGGACACCGTGGTCATGTTCAGGTGCCCCGAGGTGGGATGGACCACGGAACCGCCGGTCCCGTCGGTGCTCTTGATATCGACCACCTGTTTGCCCTCGACGTCGCCGAGCGTGTTGAACGTCGGACCGGGACCCAACGACACGAAGGGCACCGTCACCACCGACAGCAGCACGCCGAACGCCACAATCGGCACCAGCGCGACCAGCAGCGTCAAAATCCGCCTGTTCACGCCGCCCACAGTAAGGCCTGCACCATCGTGTTCACCCACAGCGTGACCCGCAGGCACACCCGGACACCTCGTCATGAGTACCGTTGTGGGTATGGCTGACCTGCCCTTCGGCTTCTCCGCCGGGGACGACCCGGACCGAGACAAAGACAAGAAGGACCCCGATTCGGGGTCCGGTTCCGGCAACTCCGGGCCAGGCCCGGGTTCGGATCCGTTCGGTTTAGGCATGGGCGGAGCCAACTTCGACATGGGCGACCTCGGGCAGATCTTCACCAAGCTCGGCGAGATGTTCAGCGGCGCAGGCGGTGCCATGGGCGGCAAACAATCCGGTCCGGTGAACTACGACCTGGCCCGGCAGCTGGCGTCCAACTCGATCGGGTTCGTCGCCCCGGTGCCGGAGAAGACCACGGGCGCGGTCGCCGACGCGGTACGTCTGGCCGAGACCTGGCTCGACGGGGTCACCCCGCTGCCCGCGGGCACCACCAGGTCGGTGGCCTGGACCCCGAGCGACTGGCTGGACAACACGCTGGACACGTGGAAGCGGCTGTGCGACCCGGTGGCCGAGCAGATCTCCTCGGTGTGGGCGTCGGCGCTGCCCGAAGAGGCCAAGAGCATGGCCGGGCCGCTGCTGGCGATGATGTCGCAGATGGGCGGCATGGCGTTCGGCTCCCAACTGGGCCAGGCGCTGGGCAAGCTGTCCCGCGAGGTGCTCACCTCCACCGACGTCGGCCTGCCGCTGGGCCCCAAAGGGGTCGCGGCACTCATGCCGGAGGCGATCGAATCGCTGGCCGAGGGCCTGGAGCGCCCGCGCAGCGAGATCCTGACCTTCCTGGCCGCCCGTGAGGCCGCCCACCATCGACTGTTCAGCCATGTGCCGTGGCTGTCCAGCCAACTGCTCGGCACCGTCGAGGCCTTCGCCAAGGGCATGAAGGTCGACATGTCGGGCATCGAGGACTTCGCCCGCGGATTCAACCCGGCCTCCCTCGGCGACCCGTCGGAGATGGAGCAGCTGCTCAACCAGGGCATCTTCGAGCCCAAAGCCACCCCCGAGCAGGAAGTCGCCCTGGAACGGCTGGAAACCCTGCTCGCGCTCATCGAGGGGTGGGTGCAGACCGTCGTCACCGCGGCGCTGGGCGATCGCATCCCCGGCACCTCGGCACTGGCCGAGACACTCCGCCGTCGGCGCGCCACCGGCGGACCTGCCGAACAGACCTTCGCCACGCTCGTCGGCCTGGAACTGCGCCCCCGCAAGATGCGCGAAGCCGCGGTGCTGTGGGAACGGCTGACCGAGGCAGTCGGCACCGACGTCCGCGACAGCGTGTGGCAGCACCCCGACCTGCTCCCGAGCGCAGCCGACCTCGACGATCCGGCCGGCTTCATCGACCGGATGATCGGCGGCGACACCAGCGGCATCGACAGCGCCTTCGAACAGGCCATCGCCGACCTGGAGAAAGAGCAGCGCGAGAGCGGCAAAGGCGACGCCGAAGGTGACGGCGGCAGCCAGTCCTGACCCCGGTACCGCGGCCTGTGGATAACTGAAACGGCGGTCCCCGCCGGCGTGGCAGAGTCATCGCATGACGCGCTACGTGCTCGCCGCGGGCCGGCCGATCCTGCTGCGTCCCGACGAGGCGGTTCAGTTGGGCTGGGATCCACGGCGCGCGGTACTGGTGCGTCCCCCGACCGGAATGAGCCAGGCACAATTGGCCGATCTGCTGCGGGCACTGCAGGCCGGCGCCACCCGCGATGAATTGGTCACGGCCGCAGAATCATTCGACGGTGCCGAGGCCATCGATGAGCTGATCACCGCATTGACCGAAACCGGAATGCTCACCGTCGTCGCCACGTCCTCGCGGGCGACCCGGTCGGCATCCATCCGCGTGCACGGCCGCGGACCGCTGTCGGAACTGCTGGCCAACGGCCTGCGCTGCTCGGGCGCCCGGGTCAGGCACAGCACGCACCCACACACCAGGAGCGTGGCGGCCTCCACCGACCTGGTGGTGCTGGCCGACTACCAGATCACCGACCCGCGGCTGCTGCGAGAACTGCATCACGGCGGGATCGCCCACCTGCCGGTGCGGGTCCGCGACGGCGCCGGTTTGGTGGGGCCACTGGTGATCCCCGGGCTGACCAGCTGCCTGCACTGCGCCGATCTGCACCGCACCGATCGCGACGCGGCATGGCCTGCCGTGGCGACCCAGCTCAGGGGCACCGTCGGCAGCGCCGGCCGCGCGACCATCCTGGCCACTGCGGCGCTGGCGATGCGGCAGGTCGACCTGGTGATCCGCGCGGTCAGACACACCGACGGTGACGAGCCCGCACCCGATGCGCCGGCGACGTTGAACACCACCCTCGAACTCGACGCCGACGGATACTCGATCGTCGCGCGGCGGTGGTCCCGGCACCCCGACTGCCCATGTTGAAAACGGATGTTGCCAGTTGGTTGTGGGCGGTTCAGCCGAGTCGTGGATGATGGTCTGGTGACCGACATCAAACGGGGAAGCGTCGCACGTAATGCCAAGCTTGCCGGGCTGGCCGGCGGCATGGCCGGCCGCGCCGCACTGGGTTTCGGCAAGCGCCTGACCGGCAAGTCCAAGGACGAGGTCACGGCCGAATTGATGGACAAGGCCGCCCAACAATTGTTCGCCGTGCTCGGCGAGCTCAAGGGCGGGGCGATGAAGGTCGGCCAGGCGCTGTCGGTGCTCGAGGCGGCCATCCCCGAGCAGTACGGCAAGCCGTACCGCGAGGCGTTGACCAAATTGCAGCGCGAAGCACCGCCACTCCCGGCTGCCAAGGTGCACCGGGTGCTCGATGCGCAGCTCGGCACCAAATGGCGGGAGCGGTTCACCTCGTTCGACGACACCCCCGTGGCCTCGGCCAGCATCGGTCAGGTGCACAAGGCGGTCTGGTCCGACGGACGCGAAGTAGCGGTCAAGATCCAATACCCCGGTGCCGACGAGGCATTGCGCGCGGATCTCAAGACGATCCAGCGGCTGGTCGGTGTGTTCAAGCAGCTGGCTCCCGGCGTCGACATCCAGGGCATCGTCGACGAGTTGATCGAACGCACCGACATGGAGCTGGACTACCGGCTTGAGGCCGAGAATCAGCGGGCCTTCGCCAAGGCGTACCGCGACGATCCCCATTTCTGCGTCCCCGCCATCGTCGCCAGCGCACCGAAGGTCGTCATCGCCGAATGGATGGACGGCATCCCGATGTCGGTGATCATCCGCGACGGCACCCCCGAACAGCGGGACCTCATGGGCACCCGGCTGTCCGAACTCACCTTCGACGCACCCAAGCGGCTGCAGATGATGCACGGCGATGCCCATCCGGGGAACTTCATGCTGCTGCCCGACGGGCGGATGGGCGTCATCGACTTCGGCGCCGTCGCACCACTTCCCGACGGTTTCCCGACCGCCCTGGGCGAGTGCATCCGGCTGGCCCGGGACAAGAACTACGACGCACTGCTGCCCACCATGGAGGAAGCGGGCTTCATCCAGAAGGGCCAACAGGTTTCGATCGAGGAAGTCGACGACATGTTGCGCCAGTACGTCGAACCGATCGAGGTCGACGTCTTCCACTACAACCGCCGGTGGATCCAGCGGATGGCGGCCGGCCAGATGGACAACTGGGTGGCCCAGATCAGGACAGCCCGCCAGCTCGACCTGCCGCCGAACCTGGCCATCCCGTTGCGGGTGATCGCCTCGACCATCGCGATGAGCTGCCAGCTCGATGCGCATGTGCCGATGAAAGCGATTGCCACCGAACTGGTTCCGGGTTTCGCCGACGAGGCGGCCTAACGCAACGGATTTCGCGGAACGCACAAACACCGAACGGCGCCGAGTGTCACACACTCGGCGCCGTCGGCGTTTTCAGGCGTCACGCGGCGGCCGGGTTCCCGGCGGCGTTCTTCCGTGGACGCCCACGCGGCCGCTTGCGGGCCACGATGGTTCCACGGTCGAGGATCTCACCGCCCCAGACACCCCACGGCTCCTGCCGTTCCAGCGCGGCGGCCAGGCACTCGTTGCGGATCGGGCAATCCGCGCACAGTGCCTTGGCCTGCTCCAGATCGACTGGGCTCTCGGCGAACCACAGATCGGGATTCCCGATGTGGCACGGCACCACCGGTAGCCGCTCTTCGCATGTCATCGGCGCGACGCTCACCTCCGGAGCGGTCATCGCAATGGACATGTGCTTATCCCCCTGCTTCCTGGTCGTAGTTGTCGGCGATCTGTCTCTTCGACGGATCTGCGACCAGGTTTTCCGGGGAGGACGACTCCCAAAAAAATTGGCCACGGATCCGGTTGACTGCGGGTCCGTGGCCATTTGGCTGGTGATGGGAGCTCTTCCTAGAAAGGGCTCCGATCCACGGACGCGCCAGTCGCGGCGGCGGGGCGGCGCTTATGCTGCGGCGCAATAGCAGCGGCGGCCAGCCACGCGGCGGCGGGGGCGGGGGCAGCGGGTGCGGCGTACCGGCGTGCCACCGAGGATGCCTCGGAAGCGGCGACGGCGAGCACGGACGACGGCATGCCTGCAGCCGCTACACCACTGAAATTGATGTTGCTATCCATTGCGGGCACCCTCCTTCCGTCTCGTTACCAGAGCTGTGTTACGAGGCTAAAGCCTAACAGCCAAATCGCACAACCTATTTTCTACCTGCGGTTTTGGCGCGATCTTTACGAACCTTGGCGGGGTTTCACCCGTGCGACGACCAACTCGAGGACATCCGGGCCGTACTGCTCGAGCTTGCGCGCACCGATCCCGGGAAGGGCCACCAGTGCGGCATCGTCGGTCGGCAGCGACTCGGCGATGGCAATCAGGGTGTTGTCGGTGAACACCACGTACGCCGGCACTTTCATCTCCTTGGAGACGCGCAGCCGCCACTCCTTGAGCTCGGTGAGCAGCTCCTCATCCAAGTCCGAGGGGCAGGTTTCACAGCGGCGCAACATGATCGCCGGCGGGCTCGTCAGTGCGGCATTGCAGACCCGGCAGCGCGGCGCCGGCCCCCGCGGACGACGCGACCGGTCCGGTCCTGAGCCGGTGGAATTCTGCAGTTGCGGCGCGATGCCGTTGAGGAACCGCGACGGCCGTCGGCCCTGGCGCCCACCGGGAGTGCGGGCCAGCGCCCAACTCAGCCCCAGATGCACCCGGGCCCGGGTGACCCCGACATAGAGCAGACGACGCTCCTCCTCCACCGGCTCGCTGTCGGGCCCGTGCGCGAGGGCGTGTGAGATCGGCAGGGTGTTGTCGGCCAGGCCGACCAGGAACACCGCATCCCACTCCAGGCCCTTGGCCGCGTGCAGCGATGCCAGCGTCACGCCCTGCACCACCGGTGGGTGCCGGGAGTCGGCCCGCTGGCGCAGTTCGGCGACCAGTGCCCGCAGATCCAGTTCCGGGCGCACCGTGACCTCTTCGTCGACCAGTTCGGCGAGCGCCGTCAGCGCTTCCCAGCGTTCCCGTGCCTTGGTGCCGGCCGGTGGTTCGGCGGTCAGTCCGAGCGGCTCCAGCAGCTCACGTACCAGGGCCGGCAGGTTGTCCTCGGGAATGTCACGGTCGGCGAAGCGTTGCATCGCCACCAACGCCTGGCGGATCTCCTGGCGGCTGAAGAAACCCTCGCCGCCGCGCACCTGGAACGCGACCCCGGCCTCGGTGAGCGCCTCCTCATACACCTCGGACTGCGCGTTGATCCGGTACAGCACCGCGATTTCCGCCGGCTCCGTTCCGTTTTCGATCAGCTTCTTGATCGACCGGGCGACGGCGTTGGCCTCGGCCACCTCGTCGGGATATTCGGAGAACGTCGGCTCCGGGCCAGGGTCACGCTGCCCCACCAGATGCAGCTTGCTGCCCGCCATCCGGCCGCGTGCAGCCGCGATCACGCGGTTGGCCAACGACACCACCTGCGGCGTCGAGCGGTAGTCGCGCTCCAGCCGCACCACTGCGGCGTCGGGGAAGCGCCGGGAGAAGTCCAGCAGGAAACGCGGGGTGGCCCCGGTGAACGAATAGATCGTCTGGTTGGCGTCACCGACCACCGTGAGGTCATCGCGCTCCCCCAGCCAGGCGTCGAGCACCCGCTGCTGCAGCGGCGTGACGTCCTGGTACTCGTCGACGACGAAGCAGCGGTAGCGGTCGCGGAATTCCTGGGCGACCGCGGCATCGTTCTCGATGGCCGCTGCGGTGTGCAGCAGCAGGTCGTCGAAATCCAACAGCGCCGAGCCATCGCGGCGGGCCTTGAGCGCCTCGTAGCCCGAATAGACCGCCGCGACCTTGGCCGCGTCGAACGGGATGTCACGCCCGACCTTCGCGACCGCCGTGCTGTAGGCCTCCGGGGTGATCAAAGATGCCTTGGCCCACTCGATTTCGCCTGCCAGGTCGCGAACATCGTCGGTGCTGGTCTGCATCCCGGCCCGGTTGGCGGCCTGCGCGACGACGGCGAACTTGCTGTCGAGCAGCTCCCACCCGGTGTCGCCGACCAGGCGCGGCCAGAAGTACTGCAACTGGCGGCGCGCCGCGGCGTGGAACGTCACCGCCTGCACCGCCGCGGTGTTCACCCCGGACTCCTGACCCAACGCCCGCAACCGGCCGCGCATCTCGCCCGCGGCTCGCGCGGTGAATGTCACCGCGAGCACCTGACTGGGCGCGACGTGGCCGCCGGCCACCAGGTGCGCGATCCGGCGGGTGATCGTGCGGGTCTTGCCGGTACCGGCACCGGCAAGCACGCACACGGGGCCGCGGGCGGCCAGCACTGCCTCCCGCTGCTCATCATCGAGATCGCCCAGAGCGGGCGAAGGAGCCTCCAACGGCATCGGTCCATGATGTCAGGGACCGGTGACAATCCCGGGCCCGGCGTGCCCCCGGCCTACCGCTGGCGGCTCAGCCACTGGTCGAAGGTGGTGGGTGCGATGCGGGCATTCTCGGCGGGCAGCAGCGCGTTGCCGGCCATCTGCACGCCGAATATCGACGACCGCGTCGGCACCAACGTCACCTCGCGGCCGCGCACCGCCAGGGTCCGGCGGGCCATGTCGACCAGATCCTGCGTCTGCGGCCCGGCCACATCGACGTAGCGGCCCTGCGGATCACCCACGACCACTTCGGCCAGCACGGCCGCCACGTCGTCCGGATCGATGGGCTGCACCAGCAGCGGCGCGATCGGCGCAGTCCCGTCCTGTTCGGTCCAGCTCACCACCATCTCGGCGAAATCGTGGAACTGGGTGGCGGGCACGATCGTCCAGGGCACCGTCCCCGCTTGGATCAGCCGCTCCTGCTCACGTTTTCCGGCGTAGTGCGGATTGCCCTCGATGTCGTGGATCCCCACGATCGACAGCAGGACATGATGCGCCACCTCGGCGCGGGCTTCGGCGGCGAGCAGATTGCCCGTGGCGCCGCCCAGATAGTGCACGGTGCTGTCCCGATCGGTGGGCGGCGCACTCATCACGTCCACCACCGCCTGCACCCCGGCCAGGGCTGCGTCGAGCCCGTCACCGGTGGACAGGTCCACCCCGTTCGAGCGACTGATCGGCACCACCTGGTGTTCAGCGCGCTGCAGCGCAGCGACTACGCGCGTCCCGATGTTCCCCGTAGCTCCGGCGACTGCGATTCGCATGATGTCTCCCGTCCTGGCCGATAAATATCTCGGACTATATAGGTCCTTAATATCTGTAATAAACTACAGGCCGTGAAACTTCCCGTGGCCACCGAGTGGGTGCTGCACTGCGCGACGTCGCTGGCGCAGCTCGACGCCGGGGCCACCGCGTCGGCCGCCGACCTCGCGGAGTACTTCGACCTACCCGCGGCCTATCTCGCCAAGCAGCTGCAGGCTCTCACCCGCGCGGGCGTGCTCGCCGCGACGACCGGCCCCCGCGGCGGGTTCCGGCTGGGCCGGGCACCGACCGACATCACGCTGCTGCAGATCGTCGAGGCCGTCGACGGCGCATCCCCGCCGTACGAATGCCGCGAGATCCGCCAGCAGGGCCGCGGTGCCCTACCGGCCGCCTGGTGCCGCCACGAGTGCATCCTCGCGGTGAAAATGGCTGACGCTCACCAGGCCTGGCGAGCCAGCCTCGACGGCGTCACGCTTGCCGACATCCTCGCCGACCTGCCCGCCACGGCACCGGCACGCACCCGAAAGCTGTTGGGCAAGAGAGGGAAATGAACCGACCGGTCCCGACTCCTCAGGCCCACTGGCCCGCGATGAAACCGGCGAGCAGAACCGCGAACCCGCCTACCTCCCCGACAATGAGCAACGCCATCGAGATGTGCATCCCGGGACTCGGGGATTCGAACTGATTGGTCGTGTCCCGTCGGGCACCGTGAACGATGTAGCTCAGGATGGCCGCGAGAAAGAAGAAGACCAGGACCATCGCCGCGGTCAGGTTGACCCATTCCGGCCAGGCGCTGAGTTCGACAAAAACCGCAGTCAGCAGTGTGGCGAACGCATAGAGCAGCGACGCCCGGTGAGCAATGTCGACATACGGATGGGCGACGTGCCGCTCGGAGGTGGCCATCTGCCGGTACTTCCACACTCCGAGCACCAGAGCCAGCAGAAAGATCAGCCCGGCCGCGAGCAATGTGGTTGCGGTGGCATCCCCCAACACCGGCGCAGTGCGATCCACGCCGCCGCCCTCAAGAAACGGCGAGCAGTCGACGCAACTCGTCGCGCCCACTGTCGTCGAGCGGAAGCAACGGGAGCCGCGGCACCCCGACGCCCTGACCCAGCAGCTCGAGTCCGCCCTTGATGGTGGTGGGCAGACCGCCGGCCACGATGAACTCCAACAAGGGGCGTAGGTCCTCGTACAACGATTCGGCCCGGGCCCGGTCGCCCGCGCGGATCGCATCGTAGAGATCCAGGCACGGCTGCGGACGCAGGTTCGGCGCTGCCGTGCACCACCCCTTCGCTCCGGCATTGAAGGCCTTGAGCGCCAACGGGTTATTACCGTTGTAGAAGGGCAGCTGCCCGTCACTCAGCTCCGCGATGCGGGTCATCCGCGACAGGTCTCCGGTGGATTCCTTGACCATGGTCACGTTGTCGATGTCCTTGAACATCTGCACCAGCAGTTCCGGCCGCATGTCGATGCCGCTGGTCGCCGGGTTGTTGTACACCATGATGGGAATTCCGATGGCCGCCCCGATCGCGGCATAGTGCTGCGCGATCTCCCGCTCGGACAGTTTCCAGTAGGAGATCGGCAGCACCATCACCGCGTCCGCGCCGGCCTGCTCGGCATACTGCGCCCGGCGAATGGTGTTGGCAGTGGTCAGATCCGAGGCGCCGATGATGACGGGCACCCTGCGATCGACCACACCGATCGTGGTGTCGATGACGGCGTCGAACTCGGCTTCGGTGAGATAGGCCGATTCACCGGTGCTGCCGAGCGGCACGATCCCGTGCGCTCCGTCGGTCACCAACCGGTCGACCAGGGCGGCGAGCTTGCCCGTGTCGATGCGTTGGTCTGCGGTGAACGGTGTGACGGGATAGGCGAGAATTCCGTGGATTTCAGTGTTGGCGGTCATGTTTGGCGTCCTTCTGCGGTTCGGATCGGTTCGGGTGCGGGTGGTCAGCTGGTCAGCGCATCGGGGTGGTTGCGGAGCGCGCGGCGCGCGTAGTAGGCGAAGTTGGCCTGGCTGCGTTTGGGCCGCAACGTCCAGTCGTGGGCCTCGCGTGCCAGTCGCGGAGGCAGGTCAGCGATGGTGCCCGCTGCCATGGCAGCCAGTTGCAGTTTGGCGCCGCGCTCGATGAGCATCGCCAGCGAGCACGATTCCTCGATGCTGGCTCCGGCGATCACATGGCCGTGGTGGGCCAACAGGATGGCCTTCTTGTCCCCCAGCGCGGCACTGATGATCTCGCCCTCTTCGTTGCCCACCGGGACTCCGGGCCAGTCGGCCAGAAATGCGCAGTCGTCGTAGAGGGGTGCGATGTCCATCTGCGACACGTGCAACGGGACTTCCAGCATCGAGAGCGCGGCGACATGGAACGGGTGAGTGTGCACGATGCACTGCACATCGGGCCGGGCGCGGTAGATCCAGGTGTGGAATCTGTTTGCGGGGTTTGCCATTCCCTCGCCCTCGAGAACATTGAGATCCTCGTCGACGAGCAGCAGATTGTCTTCGGTGATCTCGTCGAAGCCCAATCCCAGCCGCTGGGTGTAGTAGGTACCCGGCTTCTCGGCTCGTGCGGTGATCTGGCCTGCCAGGCCCGAGTCGTGACCCGCATCGAACAGCGCTCGGCACGTCAACGCCAGCTTCTGCTGCGTCGTCAGGGCGGACTCCTCGATATGGGTTGACAACCCGTCGAGAGCACGCTGCATCAAATCCTGTTTCGAATCACCAAGCGTGGTGGTCATCGCGGCATACCTTTCTGAGTGGAGGGCTGGAGACACAACCAAGACTGTATGACACATTGTGTCTTCTAGTCAACCAGATTGAGGGTTTACACTCGCCCGGTGCATCACAATTGTTTCTTATATGACACTTTGTGTCCTATGATTGGAGCACGTGATCGCACCATCGAAGAAGGAGTGAGAAGCCATGAAGCACATCGCAACCGCCACGGCGTTTTCCCTAGGCGCCGTCGCCGGCTGGCTCACGGTGGGCACCGCGGTGGCCGCGGCAGCCCCCACTGGCCCGTCGGCAGCCGAGACCATCGCGCGCCTACAGGCAGAGGGAAATCGGGTGATCATCAACAGGGTCGGCAGCGGGCCGCTCAGTCAGTGCACGGTGACCGATGTCCGCGCAGTCGTCATACGCCCCCAGGCGAAGACGGTCACAATTCACGGCCTGCCGGACCTGGAACCCATCCACACCGTGCACGTGAACCTCAAGTGCTCACGCCAGCCATGAGCGCAAGTCAGCGATTGCGGCCGTAGTCGGTGTGGGTGATCACCAGAACCTCGCTGGGCGTGCTTCCCCGCTGCCGTAGCTGGTGCGGCAGTGAGGCGTCGAAGTACGCGCAATCGCCGGGTTCCAAGGTGAACAGATCGTCCTGGTAGCGCAGCTCCACGACGCCCGCGTGGACGAACACCAACTCCTGTCCGGCGTGCTCGGGATGCGGATGTTCGGCGAACTTGAGTGTCGGTCGCACGATGAACGGCGACATCGACTTTCCGAGCATCCCCGCGGCCACCGCGTGATACCGGCTACTTGCGCGCTCACCGGCACGGTCAATGGACAACGTCGTGACCGCTGGGTCCTCGGAGAACAACTGTGCGACATCGACCTCGAGCGCACGCGCCAGCTTCATCGCGACCGCGATCGACGGGGTGGAACGCTGGCGTTCGACCTTCGACAGGTAACTCTTGGTCAACCCGGTCGCTTCGGCGAGCTCCTCGAGCGTCATGCCTCGCTGTTGACGCACAGCTCGCAACAGGGCGCTCATAACACCTCCTGCTCGCTGTGATGGATACCCGGCTCGACACATGGTCCCATAGGACAGCAGGTGTCATATCGCCGACATTCCGAACGACAAGAACGAGGCGACTAGTCGCCGGCGGCAGTGATCAACGCCCACAACCCGTCCGAGCCCGCCTGAGTGGCGTACTCGGTGAGCTTGTCATCCCAGTACGCGACCGACCCGTACTCCGAACGCCAGGACAGGGCAGGCATCGTGAACTCGTGCAGGCGGTGCTCGCGGGTGGTGCCGATCGCACCGTGCACCTGATGAGCATTGCGCACCACCACCGATGCGGCATGGCCGACGCAGGAACGTGCCACTGCGACAAGGAAATCCAGATGCGCCGAGGACCAGTCCGAACGCAGCGCCTCGGCCAGCGCACCGTCGGTGGCCGCGCGGGCCAGCGCCGACTCGGCGGCGATGTCGGCCACGAGATTCTGGACCGCCTGGAACTTCGCCAGCGGCCTGCCGAACTGGGTGCGTTCGCCTGCGTGGTCGACCGACATCGCCAGGATCCGGTCCAGCACCGCGCACACCTGCACTGCCCGCACCAGCGCGGAGCGTCGAGTGAACTGCTCGATCACGTTGTCGGGCACCGGGGTTCCCGTCAATCCGGTGACATCAGCGCTGACGTCGTCACGCGGCTCCCCCGCCCTGTTGTGGCCAGGGGTGACCGACAGTGACGCGGTATCCACATCAGCCGCGCGGTATCCGGTGCCGTCGCGCCAGAGCAGCACCACCCGCTCGGAGTCCGCCGCCCACGGCACCCCGCGCGCCACGCCGTCGTCATCGAGCAGGCAGGCGGTGCGCCGGAAATCGTCGGCAGCCAGACCGGCCGTTTCCAACAGCCAGCAGGCCAGCAGATCGTGCTCGGCCAGCGGGATTCTCACCCCGTGCCAGGCGGCTGCGCGCAGCAGCTCGACAGCCTCGGCCCAGCCGGCGCCGCTCCCGCCCGACTCCTCGGAGCCGGTCAGCCGGATCAGTCCGAGTTCGCCTAACTGGTCCCATAATTCGGTGATGGACTCACCGGGCTCGTGCTGTTCGCGGTGCGCGGCGAAGACCGCCGACATCATCTCGACCAGTTCGGCATCGACAGTCCCCATCAGTACTGTCTCCTCTTCGCGCAAGCGCTCATCAGCACTGTCTCCTCTTCGCGCAAGCGCTCATCAGCGCAACCCCAATCCCCGCGCAATGACCCCACGCAGAACCTCGTTGGTACCGCCACGCAGGGTAAACCCGGGGCGCTGCACCACGGCGTCGGCCAGCATCGAGCAGTAGCCCTCGTCGTCGATCTCACCGAGAACATCAGCGAAATCGGCGATGTCGCCTTCGGCGGACGTTCCGAGCACCTTGACCACGGCCGCCGCGGTGTCGGCCGGCTCATGACGCTCCAGCGCACCGGCGACCGCCATCGACATCTGGTGCAGTCCGGTGATGCGGGCCAGGTACCGGCCCAGATCGGTATGGCGCGGCAGCGCCCCGTCGCGCATGTGCGAGGCCATGTCCGCCAGCAGCGGGAACGTCGACAAGAAGCGCTCGGGCCCGCTGCGTTCGAAGCTGAGCTCCGAGGTCACCTGCTGCCAGCCGTTGCCGATGGTGCCGAACACCATGTCGTCGGGCACGAACACCTCGTCGAGGATGACCTCGTTGAAGTGGTGCTTGCCGTTCATCGAGATGATGGGCCGGATGTCGACGCCGGGCGCGTGCAGATCGACGATGAACTGGCTGAGACCGTCGTGGCGGTGTGCGGGATCCACCGCAGCGGTGCGGGCCAGGCAGATGAAGGCGTGGGCCAGATGGGCACCCGACGTCCATACCTTGGTTCCGGTGATCGTCCAGCCACCGTCCGCCTGCACGGCCTTGGTGCGCACGCTGGCCAGATCCGAGCCGGAATCCGGCTCGCTCATACCGATCCCGAAGTAGCACTCGCCTTTGGCGATGGCGGGCAAGAACTTTCGCCGCTGCTCCTCGGTGCCGTACTTGAGCAGGGAGGGGACGATCTGGCGGTCGGCGATCCAGTGCGCCCCCACCGGGGCCCCGGCCGCCAGCAGTTCCTCGGTGACCACGAAACGCTCCTGGTGGCTGCGCCCGTGCCCGCCGTAGGAGACCGGCACCGTCATGCCCAGCCACCCCCGGGCGGCCAGTGCCCGGCTGAACTCCTCATCCCAACCGGTCAGCCAACTGTCGGCGTACCTGCCGACCTTGCCCGCCTGCTGCTGCTCGGCGACGAACTGCCGCACCTGCAACCGCAACTCGTCGAGCGCATGCGGGTCGCCGGCCACCGGCGGCACCAATCGGGTCATGTTCGGCTCCGTCCCATCGCAGATTGGCAACTTACCGCTGTAGATCAGAGACCTGCGTCACCGCGGGGCATGTGACAGCCGTTCGGCTACGTTATGTGCACTATGACTGCTACACCGACTGCTCTGACCATGTACACCACAACGTGGTGTGGCTACTGCTCGCGGCTCAAGATGGCTCTGAAGTCCGAGGGCATCGCGTGGACCGAGGTCGATATCGAGCAGGACCCGGCCGCCGCCGATTTCGTCGGTTCGGTCAACGGCGGCAACCATGTGGTGCCGACCGTGAAGTTCGCCGACGGGTCGACCCTGACCAACCCGACGATCAAGCAGGTCAAAGCCAAAATCGGCTGACATTCTGCGGCAGTTGAAAGTCAGTCCAGGGCCGCCCACGACTCGATGATCTCCCGGGCGATCGAGATCGACCCGGGCAGCAGCAACCGGGACTGCGAATCGCCGGCGGCCGAGTTCCAGTCACCCTGATCCAGCGCCTCGCGGATCTCAGCTCGGGTGAACCAGTCGGCCTCGGCGATCTCGCCGTCGTTGAATGAGAACGGCTGTTCGGGATCACCGATCGCATGGAACCCGACCATCAGCGACCGCGGGAACGGCCACGGCTGGCTACCCAGGTACTGCACATCGGTCACGGTGAGGCCGACCTCCTCGGAGATCTCACGCACCACACATGTCTCGAAGGATTCGCCGGCCTCGACGAATCCGGCCAGGATCGAGAACAATCGCTCGGGCCATGCCGTCTGACGGGCCAGCACCGCGCGGTCATGGCCATCGTGGACCAGACAGATGACCGCCGGATCGATGCGCGGGAATTCCTCATGCCCGCTGACCGGGTCGATCCGCGACCAGCCACCTTTGGCAGACTTTGTCGCCGCGCCGTCCACCGCATTGAACCGGGCCCGGTCGTGCCAGTTGAGCAACGCGGTAGCGGTCGACACCAACTGGGCGCTGACGTCGTCGAAGACCTCACCGGCCCGGCGCAGATCGAGCACCTCGGCCGGCGCATCCGGATCCTCGGGCCCTTCCAATGCGCTGCGGACACCCCAGACATGCCGCCCATCGGCCAGCCGCCCCAGGAAGACCGCGTGCTCCGGCGGCTTCTCGGTGCCCAGGCTCGAGGCCTTACCGAGTACCACCTGGCCACCCGAGATCAGCACCTGGCTGCGGCGGTCGACACGGAGCAGCAGCGCGTCCCTCCAACCCTCGGTCGCAGCATCGATATCGGTGCGCAGGGCATCGGCACGGTCGGCGCCGACCCGTGAGAGCAGAGGAACGTTGCGCAGGCCGAACGTTCGATATGTCATCGCTCGGCGTCCGCGCTGCGGATGTAGAGCAACCGGTCACCGGCCTCCAGCGCATCCACCTCTGGCGCATCGACCCGCACCAACCGGCCCTCACGCACCACACCCAGCACGATGTCGTGCAGGTGGCGCGGAGAGCCGCCCTCCTCCTTCGGAGTGACCTCGCGCTCGGCGATGGCGAATCCCGCGTCAGGAGTGAGCAGATCCTCCATCATCTCCACCACGCTGGGGGTCTGCGTCGCAATCCCGAGCAGCCGGCCGGCAGTCTCCGAAGACACCACCGTGGAGTCCGCACCGGACTGTTTGAGCAGATGCAGGTTGTCCGATTCCCGCACCGCCGCGATGATCTTGGCCTTCGGTGCAAGCTCGCGGGCCGTCAACGTGACCAGCACCGCACTGGCGTCGTTGTCGGCCGCGACGATGATCGACTTGGCGTGCTGGGCACCCGCCAGCCGCAGGACAGCGGAATTGGTGGCGTCACCGTGCACGGTCACCAACCCGGCGCCCTTGGCGCGTTCCAGCGCGGCCGCGCTCTCGTCGACGACGACGATGTCGGCCGGCGAGACCTCATCGCCGACCATCGCGGCGACCGCCGTCCGGCCCTTGGTGCCGTATCCGACGACGACGGTGTGGTTACGCACTTTGTTCCTCCATCGCTGAATCTTCAGCGCCTGCCGGGATTGGGTGGTCAGGGTTTCCACGGTGGTACCGATGAGAACGATCAGGAAGGCCACCCGCAGCGGCGTGATCACGATGACGTTGACCAGACGCGCCGAATCCGAATACGGCGTGATGTCGCCGTAGCCGGTCGTCGACAGCGACACCGTCGCGTAGTACAGGCAGTCCAGGAAGGTCAACGGATTGTTCGGATCCGGGGCACTGTCGTTGTCCCGGTAGCCGTAACGATCCGCGTAGACGATGAGCACCGCGGCGAACAGGGCCCCCAACGCGTACAGCACCCGCATGAAGATCTTGCGGGCCGGACTGACGAACGGCTCGGGGATACGCAGCACATCGACGAGCGCGGCATCCGGGCGCGAAGTCAGGTTCGGGTCCATCGCGGCGAGTCGGCGCCGCAGCCTGCCTTTAGCCACGCGAACCCATCATCGAGCAAAGCACCCCGGGGCGTGCCGGGATCGTTCCGATCAGACGCACGCCACAATGTAACCATGACCGCACCCGAGGCTCAGCGGATCTCCTCCGCACCCGCCGCCCAACGCATGGCCGCCCTGCTCGTGGGCATGGGCACGCTGCACTTCGTCGCACCGAAACCCTTCGACTCCATCATTCCGGCCGAGCTGCCCGGCAGCGCCCGCTTCTACACCTACGCCTCCGGCGTCGGCGAGCTGACCGCCGGTGCCCTGCTGGCCGTGCCCCGCACCCGGCGCCTGGGCGCGCTGGCGGCCGTGACCCTCTTCATCGCGGTGTTCCCCGGCAATCTGAACATGGTCCGGCTGTGGTGGGACAAGCCCTGGCCGATGCGGATTGTCGCGATCGCCCGGCTGCCGCTGCAGATCCCGATGATCACCGCAGCGCTGCGGGTGTACCGCAGCTCCTAGTCTCTCGGCCAGAACACCTGGACACCAACGGGTTTCACCCCCCGATGCGAGGTCGGATCCCTCCCGAATCGAGGTTTGGCAAGGCTATCGTTGCTGGTGGCGCGCGATTTGGGTCGATATTGTCGGGATCGTGCCGAATCCCAGCCATCCGTCCGAGCCGCATGTGGGTTCTCTGTCCTCGAAGCTGAACTGGCTTCGTGCCGGGGTTTTGGGCGCCAACGACGGAATCGTCTCCACCGCCGGCATCGTGGTGGGCGTGGCCGCCGCGACGGTGGAGCAGGCGCCGATTCTGACCGCAGGCATCGCCGGCCTGGCCGCCGGAGCCGTCTCGATGGCGCTGGGTGAATACGTCTCGGTGAGCACGCAACGCGACACCGAACGCGCATTGCTGACCAAGGAACGCCTCGAATTGCGCGACGACCCCGCCGCCGAACTGGACGAGTTGACCGCGCTCTACCAGGCCAAAGGCCTGTCGACGGCGACCGCGCGCACCGTGGCCGAGGAACTCACCGACCACGACGCCTTCGCCGCGCACGCCGAGGTCGAATTGGGTATCAATCCCAAGGATCTGACCAGTCCGTGGCAGGCGGCGGCGTCCTCGGCGCTGTCGTTCACCATCGGGGCGCTGCTGCCGTTGATCGCAATCCTGGTCCCACCGACAACGTGGCGCATCCCGGTGACCGTGGTGGCCGTGCTGCTGGCGCTGATGCTCACCGGGGCGGTATCGGCCGGGCTGGGTGGGGCCCCGAAGGGACGCGCGGTGCTGCGCAACGTGATCGGCGGCGGCCTGGCCCTGGCGATCACCTATCTGATCGGTCTTCTGGTGGGGACCGCCATCACCTAGCCCGTCGCATCTTCTGACCAGCCAAGGAGTTCCCGTGACAGTGATCAACGGCCTGCCCGCCCATGTGCTGCTCGTCCACGCGCTGGTCGTACTCGTACCGCTGACCGCCGTGCTGGAGATGGTCTGCGCGCTGTGGCCTCCTGCCCGCCGAGGCCATTTGTTGTGGCTCACGCTCATCCTGGCCGTTGTCACAACGGTTTTGACGCCGCTGACGACGTACGCCGGCGAATGGCTCTACGACCTACGGCCCGCTCAGGATGCCGTCCTGCAACAGCACGCCGAACGCGGCGACACCATGATCTACTTCTCGCTCGCGCTCCTGGTCGTCGCACTGGCGTTGGTAGGAGTGCATTTCGCCGAACGCCGCGACGACAGCCGACGGGTCATCTATCACGGTGTCGTCGCGGTGGTCGCCGTTCTGGTGGCGGTTGCCTCGATCGTTCAGATCTACCGGATCGGCGATCTGGGAGCGCGGTCGGTGTGGGGATCGGAGATCGCCAACCTGACTCCTTCGGGTGACGGCTAGGGCTGCTGCCCAGGATCCGCCGGTGCGGCCGTGGGATCGGTCAGCAGGGCGACGAGTTCGTCCTCCCCCGGCAGTGATTCGGGGCTGACGGTCTGCCCGGAGCGTACGTAGTGGAACGCGGCCCGCACCGATTCCGGCGCGCATCCGCGGAGCGCCGCCCAGGCCAGGCGGTACACCGCGAGCTGAACCGCCGCCTGCGCCATGGCTTCCGGCGTGGTCGGTGGCTCTCCGGTTTTCCAGTCGACCACAGTGGTGGTCCCGTCGTCCTGCGCGAAAACCGCGTCGATCCGGCCTCGCACAATGGTGGTTCGGGTCGTTCCGATCACCATGTCGAACGGCACCTCCACCTCGATCGGGGTGCGTGCGGCCCACGATGACATGACGAATGCGTCCTGTAGCTCGGACAGTTCGGCCGCACCGGCGCGCCCGCTGTCACTGTCCACCGCACCGGGTAGGTCGTCGAGGTCGAACAGACGCTCGGAGTGGAAGTACCGCTGCACCCACTCGTGGAACGCGGTGCCCAGCAGGGCATGCGGATCCGGACGTTGCGGCAACCGTCGGTGCAAACGCTGCAGAGCGGCCTCCCGATCACGGCTCAACTCCACCAATGTGCTGACCGACAACTGGCCGGGCAGCTCAAGCGGGGCGACCTGCGGTGCGCGATCCCGTTCGGCCAGAAGCGCATCGACGTCAGCGGCCCAGCCCTCCCCGCCGGCATCGGCGTCGCCGGCCTCGCCGGTCTGGCCTGGGCCCGCCTCGGTCCCACGGTCGCCGGCCAGCGCTTGCGCCACGAGTGCCGCGCCACGGTCGACGTCGGTCTCTCTGGCCGGGGCCGCCGGCCAGATCGCTTCGACAGCCTTGTCCCGCAGCGGGTTGACCTCGCCCGCCGACGGCTCGGGAGCCCACTGCTCGATCTCGCCGCACGGATGACCCTGCGCGGCAGCATCTTCCACGATGGTCTTGATCTCGCACAGGAACTCCGAGGGGCCACGAGGCTTACCCTCGGTCGCACCCCAGTGATGCCCGGAGATCAGCAAGGTGTCCTCCGAGCGGGTGATCGCGACGTAGAGCAGCCGGCGCTCCTCGTCGATGCGGCGCTGCTCAAGGCTGCGCTTGTGATCAGAGATCTTGTCCGACAAGATCTTCCGGTCGTTGATGTCGGAGGTGTCCAACACCGGCACACCCAGCTCCGACTCGGTCGCACGATCGCCGCGCAACAGCGGAGGCAGATCCGACGAATCGGTGAGCCAGGTGCGTGCCGAGGCCGTCGACGGGAACACCCTGCCGCTCAGATGCGGAACCGCGACCACCTGCCATTCCAGCCCCTTGGCAGCATGCACGGTCAGGATCTGCACCCGGTCGTGCGACACCGTCAACTCGGCCGGCGCCAAGCCGTTCTCCACCTCGGTGGCCACATCCAGGTAGGCCAACAGCGCGAGCACGGACGCGCCAGGTCTCCCGGCGAAATCGGCCACCAGATCGCAGAACGTGTCGAGGTTCTCGGTACCCGTCCAGCCCGCAGCCACCGGGCGGGCCGCGCGAGCCTCGGCATCCAATCCCGCGACGCGCCGCACCTCGGCCACCAACTCGGGCAGCGGGTGGCTCAGGTGCGCACGCAACATGGTCAGTTCGCGCCCGAGGGTCTCGATCCGCCGATAGCCGGCCGACGAATAGTGTTCGGCGGAACCGGGATCGCAGAGCGCGTCGGCCAGGCAGGCAGAATCGGCATCCGGGGCGGCCTGGGCCACGATCTCGGCGGCGCTGGGCTCCCCCACCGGCCGGTCGTCGAGTTCCCTGGCCCGGCGCCACAGGGCCGCGATATCCCGGGCGCCGAACCGCCACCGCGGCCCGGTCAGCACCCGCATCACCGCGGATCCCGCTGCGGGATCCGCCACCAACCGCAGCATCGCCACCAGATCGGCCACCTCGGTTATGGCCAGCAGTCCGGCCACCCCGACCACCTCGGCCGGCACCCCGCGTGCACTCAGAGCCTCGGCCATCGGCGCGGCGTCGGCGTTGCGGCGCACCAGTACCGCTGAGGTCGGCGTGGCCGACCCCTGTGCCACCGCACCGTGGTAGATCCGCGCCAGGTGATCTGCCACCCAATCACGTTCGGTCTCGACATCATTCAGCAGCGCGCACCGGATGGTGCCCGGCTCGGCGTCAGGCCGGGGCCGCAGCTCATGCACCGTCACCGACCGGCGACGTGCCTCGGCGGACACCGCGTTGGCCAGATGCAGCGCGCTCGGCGGGTTGCGCCAACTGGTCCGCAATTCCAGCGTCGGGGCGGGGGTCCCGTCGGCCTGCGGAAAGTCCGTGGTGAACCGGGGCAGGTTCGTCGCCGACGCGCCCCGCCAGCCATAGATCGACTGGATCGGATCACCGACCGCGGTGAGCGCCAAGCCCTCGTCCACGCCGCCGCCGAACAGCGAGGACAACGCCACCCGCTGCGCGTGCCCGGTGTCCTGGTACTCGTCGAGCAGCACCACCCGGAAACGTTCCCGCAGCTGCTCACCAACCTGAGGAAAGCTCGAAGCCAGCCGCGCCGCCGCGGACATCTGCATGCCGAAATCCATCACCTTGTCGGTACGCATCCGCTGGTGCAGCGCATCGATCAACGGCACCAGCTCGGTGCGTTCGGTCTGGGTGGCCAGCATCTTGAGCAGCCACTGGCTGGGTCCGCGGTCACGCTGATACGGGCCGGCCGGCAGGGTGTGCACCAACCGTTCCAGCTCCAGATGCGTATCGCGCAGTTGATCCGTGTCCACCAGATGCTCGGCCAGCGCGCCCGCCAGCCGCAGCACCATGCCGGTGACGGCGGCCGGGGTCTTGTCGATGGCCAGCTCCCCCGGGTGCGTACACACCACGTCGAAGGCCAACTGCCACAGCTCGGTCTCGCTGAGCAGGCGGGTGTCCGGTTCGACCGGGAGCAGGAGCCCGTGCTCGCGCAGCAGGGTTCCGGCGAACGCGTGATAGGTACTGACCGTGGCGATTTCATCGGCGCCGACGGTCACCGGCGCGAGACCGGCACCGGCGAGCCGGGCCAGCCGGGTCCGCACCCGGCGCAGCAACTGGCCCGCGGCCTTGCGGGTGAAGGTCAGGCCCAGCACCTGTGCGGGCGTGGCATAACCGTTGGCCACCAACCAGACGACCCGGGCCGCCATGGTCTCGGTCTTACCGGCGCCCGCGCCCGCGATGACCACCAACGGCCCTGGCGGCGCGGCGATCACCGCGGCCTGCTCCTCGGTCGGCGGGAACAGACCCAATGCGGCGGACAACTCGGCCGGGCTGTACCGCACGCCGGTCTGTGTGGTTTCCGTCATGACCGGTCCCCGGCAGCCTGGGCCGGGCACGACGAACGCACCGGGCAGTTCGCGCAGCCGTCGTTGACGCGGGCCACGAACTGCGGCCCGGCGGTGGCCGCAGCCGCACTGCTGACCGTGCCCAGCCAGTCGGCACGAGTGTCTGGTGTCATCGGATCCTGTTCGCGTTCGGTGGCGCCCGCCGCCCCCGCCTTGCCCAGGTATACCAACCGGCCCCCGCCCGGCTCGTCGCCGTGCGGTAACAGCCCCGCGGCCACCGCAAGTTGATACGTGGCCAGCTGGGCGTGCTTCTGCGCATCGTCCTTGGTGACCGGACTCTTGCCGGTCTTGAGGTCGACCACGACGAGCCGATCCGCCTGGTCGCGCTCGAGGCGATCCAACCGGCCCCGCACCCGGACACCCGGCCCGTCGGGCCCCGGCTCGACGAGCACGCCCTCGACATCGATCTCCACGGCGACCTCGGTCAACTGGCCCCGGGTGTCCGCACGCCACCGCGTGAAGGTTTCCAGCATCTCGCGGTGGCGCGACAACTCATTGTCCGAATACCACTTCGCCTCGAAAGGCAGGTCTTCCCAGACCTTTTCCAGGTCGTTGATCAGCTGGCTCTCGGTCTTGCCGGAATCGGCGACCAGCGCGTGCAGCAACGACCCGACCGTCGAACGCACGTCGCGTCCGTCACCGCCGCCGTGGCGCTCCAGCAGCCAACGCAACGGGCAGTCGGTGAGCATCTGCAGCGTCGACGGCGACAAGGCGACCTCGGGCAGCACGCCGTCGGTCTCCGACCACAGCGGCTCCTCGGTGGACAACGCCGTCATGGTGTGCCACTGCGAAGGATCAGCCCCTGGCACTCCCGCCGCGGCCAGTCTTGCCAATTGAGTTGCGGCACAGGACCGGGACTCGTCGTCGACGGCGCCCTCCGGCGCGCACACGACGGCCCGCAGCCGACCGACCACCGCCGAGGGCAGTAGCACCCGCGGTGCGGCCAATGGCGGAAGCGACACGGATTCCGTTGCCACCTCGGCCAGCTCTGCACAGAACGGTGACGGCAGCAGCGATTCATCCCCGCCGTCGCTGTCGACCGCGGTCACCAGCAGCCTGGTCCGGGCCCGGCCCATAGCCGCCATCAACAGCCGCCGTTCCTCGGCGAGCAGGGGCGCCCGGGTCGACACCACGCGGTCAGCCGGGGCGGACACCCCGTCGAGAACATCCACCAGATTCTGCGTACCCAGGATGCCGCCCCGCGGAATGGTGTTGGGCCACAATCCTTCCTGCACGCCAGAAATCACCACGAAGTCCCACTCCCGGCCCAGTGCGGCGTGCGCGCTGAGCACCGAGACCGCGTCAGCCCTTGGGCTCGAATCCGAGGCCGACATCGACGAACCCAATGTCGCCACGTGGTCCACCAGCCCGCGCAGCGACGCCCCTGCCGTCCGGCCCACATACTGATCGGCCACATCGAACAGCGCGGTCATCGCGTCCAGGTCGCGGTCGGCCTGTGCCCCGATGGTGCCGCCCCGCTCACTGGCGGCCAGCCAGCGCGGCTGCAACCGGCAGGCATTCCAGGCCTGCCACAAGGTGTAGCGCGGATCGGCGCCGTCCCGCTCGCTGCGGCGGGCGGCGGCCAGCACAGACCGCAGCCGGCGCAGCGGCTTGGCGTGTTCGGCCGACAGTCCGGCCGGCTCCGCATCGATGGCGGCCACGAGTAGATCGGCGAAATCCCTTGGCGGCGTGGAACCATCGGCACGCCGCAGCGCCCGTCGCAACTGCCGCAGGGTCACCGGGTCGACGCGTCCGATCGGACCGGTGAGCAGGCTGACGGCGCTGTCACCGTCCAGGTTCCCGGACGCCGTCACCTCCAACACGGTCAGCAAGGCTGCGACCGCAGGCTGCTGTGCCAGCCCCAATTCAGTGCCCGTGGCCTGCACCGGCACCCCGGCCCCGCTCAGTGCCCGCGCCAGTGCCGCACCCACCCGCGGAATCGAGCGCACCACCACCGCCATTTCGGACCAGGGCACCCCGTCAATCAGATGAGCACGGCGCAAAGCGTCGGCGATGAAGGCGTTCTCGGCATGCGGCGTGGCCGCCAACCGCATGGTCACCTCACCCGGTCCGCGCTCCGGGTTGCCCTCGATCACGCGGCCGGCCCCCACACCGGGCAGCCGGCGAGCGATGCCCGAGATCGCCGAAGCGACCGCGGGGGCACAGCGGTGCGACTGGGTGAGGGTGATCGACGGGGCATCCTCCCCGCCGTGATCGCGCAACAACACCGGATCGGCGCCGCGGTAGGAGAACACAGTCTGGTCGGGGTCGCCGGCAAGGACGGTCAACCCCGCCCCGGCGGCCAACACCCGCACCAACAACGCGGCCTGCGGGTCGAGGTGCTGGGCGTCGTCGACCAGCAGCAGGCTGATCCGCGCCCGCTCGGCGGCCAGCAGATCCGCGTCGGTCCCCAGCGCCTCCAGCGCCGCACCGACGAGCTCGGCCGCCCCCAATGCGGGGACCGTGGCCTGCGGTGCGGCCATACCGACCGCCGACCGCAACAGCATGATCTGCTCGTAGGCCTGGGCAAACCGGCCCGCCGCCAACCATTCCGGGCGTCCCGCCGAACGGCCCAGCCGCTGCAGTGCGCGCGGATCCACACCGCGCTCGGTGCAGCGGGCCATCAGATCGCGCAGCTCGGTGGCGAAGCCCGCCGTGCTCAGCGCCGGCCACAGCTGCTCCGGCCAGCCAACGGGAGAATCCGCACCGTCCTCCAGGTCGCCGGCCAGCAGTTCCCGGATGATGCCGTCCTGTTCGGCGGTGGTGATCAGCCGCGGCGGCGGATCACCGTTGCGCTGGGCCGCCAGCCGCAGGAGTGCGAAGGCGTAGGAGTGCACCGTGCGCACCAGCGGTTCCCGCACCACGCCGTGGGTGCCCGCCCCGAGCAGCCGCGCGGTGATGGCGGCCCTGGCCTCGCCCCGCAACCGGGCCGAACCGGTCAGCAACAGCACCGACTCGGGATCGGTGCCCGCCGCAATGTGGTCGACCGCGGTGCTGATCAACAGCGAGCTCTTGCCCGTCCCCGGCCCGCCCAGCACCCGCACCACCCCGCCGCGCCCGGGTACCAGCAGCTCGGTGCCCGCCAGTGCCGGTTCGACGTGGTGTGTGGTCATGGAGGAGATGACACCAGAAGGGACCGACAAGTAGCGGAGCGGATTGGAGCGAGGGCCCCGACAAGTAGCGGTTGCGACTCCTGGCAGCATGAACGAATGTCAGCCGCGAAGTTGAACGTCCACCAGTACGGTCCCGCGCAGCCGGCCCGGCTGTTGCTCATCCACGGGTTGACCGGGCACGGCGAACGCTGGAAGACACTGGCCGAGCAACACCTGCCCGAGGTGCCTGTACTCGCCCCCGATCTGCTCGGGCACGGCCGCTCATCGTGGGCCGCCCCGTGGACACTCGATGCCAATGTCGAGGCCTTGGCCTCGCTGCTGGACGGTCCGACCCTGGTGGCCGGGCATTCGTTCGGCGGTGCGGTGGCGCTCAATCTTGCTGCCGCACATCCTGATCTGGTCAGCGGGCTGGTGCTGTTGGACCCCGCGGTGGAACTCGACGGCGAATGGATGCGCGACATCGCCGACAGCATGATGGCCTCCCCCGACTATCCAGACCGCGCCGAGGCACGCGCCGAGAAGGCCAACGGTTCGTGGGGCGAGGTCGCCCCGGATGAGTTGGACCGGGACCTCGACGAACACCTCGTCGAGCTACCCGGCGGACGCTTCGGGTGGCGGATCAGCATCCCGGCCATGATGTCGTATTGGAGCGAGTTGGCCCGCCCGGTTGCCTTGCCGCGCAAGGGCACTCCCACGGTTCTGGTCCGCGCCACCCGTACCAGTCCGCCGTATGCGCGGGACTGTCTCATCGGTGCGCTGAGTGGGCAACTGGGCCCGGATTTCACGCTGCTGGATTGGGACTGCGATCACATGGTGGCCCAGGCCAAACCCGCCGATACCGCGAAGCTGATCCTCGAACAGCTGGGCTGACGATGGCCGGCGGATCGAACCAGATCACCGAGGAGCAGGTGGAAACCGTGCGGGCGCTGGTCGCGGCGATCCCGCCGGGCCATGTCTGCACCTACGGCGACATTGCCGATGCCGCAGACCTTTCCAGCCCACGGATCGTCGGTTGGATCATGCGGACCGATTCCTCGGACCTGCCCTGGCACCGGGTGATCCCCGCATCAGGCCGCCCGGCCCCGCACCTGGCCACGCGGCAGTTGGAACAGCTGCGCGCCGAGGGGGTGCTGGCCGTCGACGGGCGGGTACCGCTGCGGGAATACCGCCACGCCTTCTAGCGCGCTAGAGAATCAGCCGGACCAGTGAGGCGGTGCGCGCCAGGCCCGGGAAGGCCGCGGCGGTGGACCGCGGGTGCAGTGCGTGTACAGCCAGGCGGAACATCAACGCCCGCAACAACATCTGCGGCCATTCGGGCAGCGACTGCCACCGCTCGATCAATCCGTCGTCGGCGTCGCCCCAGGACAGCGCGTCGATCACCACCACTCCCGCGGCCCACGGGGCGGGGCGCCAGTACGGGGTGATGTCGGTGATTCCCGGCGCGGCCGTTCCGGCGAAAAGCACTGTGCCGTATAGGTCACCGTGGACCAGTTGACTGGCGCTCTTGGTCGGTCTGCGCAGGCCGGCCAACTGATTGATCAGCTCGACCGAGCGCTGGCCATCCGATGATCCGGGCGAGACCCTGGCCCCGGGCGGCAACGAATGCAGCGGCCGGTCCTCCCAGGCCGCCCGGTCTGCGGCGATGAACACGTCGACGTCGGCCCACGGCGCGACGGGCGGTTGGGTGAGGAAGCGTGGTCGCTCCAATTTCGAGGTGGCCTCGTGCAATCGCACTGCGGCCGACACCACCTCGTCGTGACGGGGCTCGGGCGTGCCGGCGACGAAGGTGTCGGCACGCCACCCGGCGACCACGTAGCGGCCGTCCGTCGAGCGGACCGGGCGAGCCAGCCGCACCCCGTCGATGAACAGCGATTCCCGAACCTTGGCCGACCACGCCGCACGGGCGTGCTCGGGCACCATCGACATCACTACTTCGCCGCAGCGCCAGCCACCCTCCCAGCCTGAGCCGAGCGGTACCGGGCGCACCCCGGACAGGCCGAACGCCGCCAGCACATGTTCCGGCGGCCGTTCCACACTCACAACCTCAGCCTAAGGTGTTGACCGGCAAACCAGCCGTCAGTACATCACCATGTCGGGCTCGAGTTGCTTGGCCCAGGCCACAATTCCGCCCTGCAGGTGCATCGCGTCGGAAAAACCGGCCTTCTTGACGATGGCGAGCACCTCAGCGGAACGTATTCCGGTCTTGCAGTACAGCACCGGTGTCCGGTCCACCGGGAGCTTGGCCAATGCGTCGCCCGATTCGAACGTCGGCTTCGGGATGAGCTCGGCGCCCTCGATGTGATTGATATCCCACTCGACGGGCTCGCGGACATCGATCAGCGCCAAAGGTTTCCCGGAGTCGATGAGCTCCTTGAGCTCGAGCGGGGTGACCGTCGATCCGGCAGCGGCCTCGGCGGCGGCGTCCGACACCACGCCACAGAACGCTTCGTAATCGATCAGCTCGGTGATCTTCGGCGTCGCCGGGTCCTTGCGGATCCGGATGGTGCGGTAGGTCATGTCCAGCGCGTCATAGACCATCAGCCGGCCGAGCAGCGGCTCGCCGATGCCGGTGATGAGCTTGATGGCCTCGGTACCCATCACCGACGCGATCGAAGCGCACAGGATGCCCAGCACCCCGCCCTCGGCGCAGGAGGGCACCATTCCCGGTGGCGGCGGCTCGGGATAGAGGTCGCGGTAGTTCAGGCCCAACCCGTCGGGGGCGTCCTCCCAGAACACCGACACCTGGCCTTCGAACCGGTAGATCGAGCCCCACACGTAGGGCTTGCCGGCGAGCACCGCGGCATCGTTGACCAGGTAGCGGGTAGCGAAGTTGTCGGTGCCGTCGAGGATCAGGTCGTACTGGCTGAACAGCTCCACCGCGTTGTCGGGCTCCAGCCGGAACTCATGCAGGTTCACCGTCACCAGCGGGTTGATCTCCAGGACCGAGTCCCTGGCGCTCTGCGCCTTGGACCGGCCGATGTCGGATTGGCCATGGATGATCTGCCGCTGCAGGTTGGACTCGTCGACCACGTCGAACTCGACGATGCCGATGGTGCCCACCCCGGCGGCGGCCAGGTACAGCAAGGTCGGCGAACCGAGCCCACCGGCTCCGATTACCAGCACCCTGGCGTTCTTCAGCCGCTTCTGCCCGATCACGCCGACGTCCGGAATGATCAGGTGCCGGCTGTAGCGCGTCACCTCTTCACGGGTCAGCTCGGCGGCCGGCTCAACCAACGGCGGTAACGACACGTCCAAATTCGCGGACACCGTATGTCTCCTCAGATTTTCTGGGCAGTTCATCGTCCCAGCTGCTCGTACCCACAACGGTAATCCGGTCCTCAAGCTTCCCGCCGTCGGGCTACCGTGACCGCGCACATGACCCATCCGGTCCGCATCGCGATACCCGGCGCAGCGTGGAGAATCCCATCACAAGACCGGGCGGTCAGGCGATCGGGTAAGGCCAGGGATTGAACTTGCAGGTCAGACCGTCGGCCGTGACGGTTCCGGGGTCAAACTTGGCGGCATCGTCGTTCGAGGTGGAGAACGTCTGCTGCATCATGATCGGCGCCAGCTTTCCGTTGCCTTCGCAGGCCTCATGCCGCTGGTACCCAATGGCGTGACCAACCTCATGGTTGATCAGGTACTGGCGGTAGGACCCGATGTCCCCCTGGAACGGCACCGCACCGCGCACCCAGCGGGCCTCGTTGACGAACACGCGGGGCTGATGCCCGTCGTACGACGGGTTGTAGCAGGACGATTCCAGCTCGATGTCGTAGCCACAGCCCTCCCGGACCGTCATCGGAGAGGTCAGCGACACCCGGAAATCGGGTTCGACACCGCTGGTCTCATCCACCCGGGTGAAGGCGAACAGCCCGTTGTGAGTCCAACTCTTCGGATTGGCCAGGGTCTCGCTGACCATCCGGGCGAAACCGTCGTCACCGCCGAACGAGGTGGTGTCCACCCCGTCCTCGACCTCGACGGTGTAGGTGAACGACTTCGTGGTGCCCTCACCGATCTTGGGGATGGCCCCCGGCACGATCCGCCAGGTCCGGGTCCCCGCCTCGGTGAACTGGCCGCCCGCGGGCAGGATTCCGGTCGGCAGGTTCGCGTCGAACTGGGTCAGGCCTTTGGGCGGCGCGCCGATGATCGAGGTGCTGGCCACATCGATGGTGGGCGGGCCCTGCACCGGGCCCTCCTCCTCCTGGGCGGACTGCGAGACGCTCGTGCCGGTCACGGTCTGGTACATCACCACCACGGTCAGCACGATGAGCACCGGCAACGCATACGCGCGCCAGCCGTACGTGGACACGAAGCGGCCGATCCAAGTCTGCTTACGCCACTGCTGATGGTCGTCCCGATTGGATCTGGCTCGGCCTGAATCGGCGCCAATCGGATCTCGCTGAGCGCGGAGCGGCTCCCGCCACTCGTTTCGCAGCGCCGGGACACGGCCACCCCCGCGACGTCCCGGGTCGTAGGTCACCGGACCAGAATGGCACAGACTCCTGTGGAGCGGTTCCGAGCGCAGCTATGCCGTGACCTCGCCGGTGTCATTTCGAAATCCATGTCCGTTTCGCATCGACCGCGCGACGGCAGCGGCGCGTCACGGTAGTAGTGTCGGTGCGATCAGCCGCTCGGATGAACATGTCCAAGTGCGCCAGAGCAATACAGATTGAGGACCTGATGAGCGATCTCGCCAACACCGCCGAGAGGAGAGGTGACAAGCCGACCGGTGGTCGACGCGGCAACCGCCTCCCTCGTGATGAGCGGCGTGGACAGCTGTTGGCAGCCGCCAGCGAGGTTTTCGTCGAACGCGGGTACCACGCGGCGGGGATGGATGAGATCGCCGACCGCGCAGGTGTGAGCAAACCTGTTCTGTACCAACACTTCTCGTCGAAGCTCGAGCTGTACCTCGCTGTACTGCAACGCCACGTCGACAACCTGGTGTCCGGGGTGCGTCAGGCCCTGCGCACCACGACCGACAACCGGCAGCGGCTGCGCGCCGCGGTCGAGGCGTTCTTCGATTTCATCGAGCATGACAGCCAGGGCTACCGGCTGATCTTCGAGAATGACTACGTCAGCGAGCCGCAGGTGGCAGCTCAGGTGAAGGTGGCGACCGAGGCCTGCACCGATGCCGTGTTCGATCTCATCAGTCGCGATTCGGGACTGGAAGCGCACCGCGCCAGGATGATCGCGGTCGGGTTGGTGGCCGTCAGCGTCGACTCAGCGCGGTACTGGCTGACCAATGACCGGCCCATCGACCGGAACACCGCCGTGGATGGCACGGTGCAGTTCGCCTGGGGCGGACTGTCACACGTGCCACTCACCCGTTCCTGATCTCAGGCGGATTCCGCTCCCACTCCGAAACCGACCCGGCGCACGTCGGCGGCGCCGATCTCGACATAGGCGATCCGGCTGTTCTGCACCAGGAATCGCCGACCCTTCTCATCGGTCAGCGCCAGCACACCCGCGTCCTTGGCGAGTGCGTCGTTGACCTGCTGCTCCACCTCGGTGGGTGTCTGCGCACTGTTGAAGGTCAGCTCGCGAGGGCTGTCCGTGACACCGATCTTGACCTCCACGCTGGACCCTTCTTTCTTTCTCACAACGTTTGTCGACTTCTCTGAGAAGGCTAGTGGACGGCCGAGCCCGCCGACCGCGAGCGGGGCTGCACCGGAGGTACGCCGTGCGCGAAACACAGATACCGAACTGAGTCCGGACCGTGACCGACACGCACCGAGCTCAACCTCATCTGTCACTTCTGCCTCGATAGCATCGGTTTCGACATTGGACGAGACGACTGGGACAGCCGCATGACCAGGCAATATTCGCCGTATGACACCACGCCGACCGAGCGCTTCGGGGATCACCCCTATGAGCCGGGCGGGTACTCCGGCCATACCGCCGACGGCTACACCGCCGACCCCGGGACGGACTACGACGCCGACTACGACGACTACGACGAGGTCACGTTCTACGAGGACCCGATCGACCGGCGCTGGATCTGGGTGGCCGCCGTGGCCGGCGCGATCCTTTTGGTCGCGGTGATCTGCACCGTGGTGATCCTCGGCGGCGGGGACAGCGGTTCGGTGTCGGCCACCCTGACCTCGCCATCGGCCCAGCCGACACAGACCACCCAACCGGCCCAGGACGCCACCTCCAAGCCGGTCCCGCCGCGCGCCGCACCGACTGCGCCGCTCTCGCCCGAAACCGTGACCACGGTGACGCCGTCGCCCAGTGCCACCGTGGCGCCCGTGCCCGCCGCCCCGCCGGCTGAAGCGGCCCCGCCCGCAGCCGCCGTGAATCCGAACACCATCACCTACCGGGTGACCGGCAACCGGCAGCTCATCGACCTGGTGACCGTCGTCTACACCGACGCGCAGGGCGCACTGCAGACTGACATCAACGTCGCGCTGCCGTGGGCCAAGACCGTGGTGCTCAACCCCGGTGTCCAGCTCAAGTCGGTGACCGCGACCAGCGTCGCCGGTCAGCTCAACTGCTCGATCGCCGACGCATCGGGCGCCGTGCTCATCGCGCAGGCCAACAACACGATGATCACCACCTGCACGCAGTAGCGACCAACCAAGCAGTGACGGACTGGGTCTGGCGGGTACTACGCCAGGCCCAGTTCCTGCATCCGGGACTGGTGGGTGTTCTGCAGGCGGCCGAAGAACTCGGCCAACTGGGTCAGACCCTCACCGCTGGACATGACCAGGTCGACAAGTTCGTCGTGATCGGCCAGCACGAACTGCGCCTGGGTGACGGCTTCGCCGAGCAGACGACGCGCCCACAGCGCCAGCCGGTGCCGCTGACGATCGCTCGCGGTCACCGCTGCGCGCACCTCGGCGACCACGAACTGCGAATGCCCGGTTTCGGACAGCACCGCGCGCACCACCGTCGCGACCGCTTCAGGCAATGCGTCGGCAATCTCCAGGTAGAAGTCCGCAGCGAGCGCATCGCCGATGTAGGTCTTGACCAACGCCTCCAGCCACGTGCTCGGAGTGGTCATCCGGTGATAGTTCTCCAACGCCGAGGCGTACTTTGTCATCGCCGGAACGACGTCAACTCCCCTGTGTTCCAACGCATCCCGCAACAACTCGTAATGGCCCATCTCAGCAGCGGCCATACTCGCCAAGTTGATCCGGCCGCGCAGATTCGGCGCCATGCGTGCCTCTTCGGTGAGCCGGTAGAACGCGGCGACCTCGCCGTAAGCCAGCACCGCGAACAGTTCGTTGACCCCGGGATGATCCGCCGTCACGCCCGCATCGACCGGTTCGACGATCTGTTCCGCGGCAGGCTGAGGCGAATTCATGAGGCCAACTCTAGACGCCGCCGGGGCACCGTGATCTGCTGGCAAATCGGCCCAGGTCCCGCGACCAGCTACAATGACACTTGGTAACGGCTTCGAGCCGACTGTTTTCAGCGCCCGAACCGCTACCAGGAAATGTGCGTGCACGCAGTTGGCCCGCCCTGTGGAGCTGGGCCCAGCGGATCGGCAGCGCCGACGGATACGACCGTATCCGGGCGAACCCGACCGTTTCATCGTCAAACTCGTGTGCGCTGGATGCCCATGAGGTTTGACAGTGAAAGGCCACCTCCACCCACCATGACTCATCTGAATAAGACTTTTGCCGAGCTCGGCGTCCGCGACGAAATCGTCCGTGCACTGTCCGAGGAAGGCATCGAACACCCCTTTGCAATCCAAGAACTGACCCTCCCGCTGGCACTGGCCGGCGACGACCTGATCGGTCAGGCCCGCACCGGCATGGGCAAGACCTACGCCTTCGGGATCCCGCTGCTGCATCGCATCTCCACCGATGAGACCCGCCCGCTCAACGGCACCCCCCGGGCCCTGATCGTCGTGCCCACCCGTGAGCTCTGCATTCAGGTCTACGGCGACCTCGCCGGAGCGGCCAAATACCTGACGGTGGACGCCGACCCCGCCGCCCACCGCAAATTCTCGGTGACCTCGATCTACGGCGGGCGCCCGTACGAGCCCCAGATCGAAGCGCTGCGCAAGGGCGTCGACGTCGTCGTCGGCACCCCCGGCCGGCTGCTCGACCTGGCCCAGCAGGGACACCTGCAGCTGGGCGGTCTGTCCGTGCTGGTGCTCGACGAGGCCGACGAGATGCTGGACCTGGGCTTCCTGCCCGACATCGAGCGCATCCTGCGACTGACCCCCGATGACCGGCAGTCGATGCTGTTCTCTGCCACCATGCCCGACCCGATCATCACGCTGGCCCGCACGTTCATGAACCAGCCGACCCACATCCGGGCCGAGGCCCCGCACTCTGCGGCGACCCACGACACCACCGAGCAGTTCGCCTACCGGGCCCACGCCCTGGACAAGTCGGAACTGGTGAGCCGGATCCTGCAGGCCGACGGCCGCGGCGCCACGATGATCTTCACCCGCACCAAGCGCACCGCACAGAAGGTGTCGGACGAGCTCGCCGAGCGCGGATTCAAGGTCGACGCCGTGCACGGCGACCTGGGCCAGGGCGCCCGTGAGAAGGCACTCAAGTCGTTCCGCTCCGGAGCCGTCGACGTGCTCGTCGCCACCGACGTGGCCGCGCGCGGCATCGACATCGACGACGTCACGCACGTCATCAACTACCAGTGCCCCGAGGACGAGCAGGCCTACGTGCACCGCATCGGCCGCACCGGCCGCGCCGGCAAGACCGGTGTCGCAATCACCCTGGTCGACTGGGACGAACTGACCCGCTGGGAGACGATCGACAAGGCGCTCAACCTGGGTTGCCCCGATCCCGCCGAAACCTATTCCAGCTCACCGCATATCTATGAGGAACTGGGCATCCCGAGCGACGCGACCGGCCGGATCGGCGAACCGCTCAAAGCCAAGCCCAAGCGCAGCGCCGACGAGAAGCGCATCTCCTCGGCGGACTCCGAGGGTCGGCCTGCCAAGACCCGGACCCGCAACCGTCGCCGTACCCGCGGCGGAGAGGCAGGCTCCGAGCATCCCGAGGGCGCCGCTGCTCCGGCACCGGAGAACACCGATTCCGCACCTGTGACCGAGTCGGACGACACCGCCGGCGATGCAGCGTCCGCCGGACGTCGCCGACGTCGTCGCCGTCCCCGGAAGACCGAGACCGCAACGGCCGGCTGACCGGCTCACGCCAGACAAAGACCGGTCAGTGGTCAAACCCGAACGCCGCACCCGCGGCGACATGGCCGCCGCGGCGGCAATCGTCGCGATCGTCGCACTGGCGGCCGGCCTGATCTGGTGGACCAGTGATGCGCGGGCAACCATCAGCAGACCCGCTGCAGCGCCGGTTCCCTACCTGACGCCGGCCCACGAGATACCGGCCGACCTGCAACAGCTGTGGACGGCAAACAGTCCGCGGACCACCCAGCCCGTGCTCGCCGGCGGCTCGGTGGTGACTGCCGACGGTTCCACCGTCGCGGGCCGCGATCCCGTCAGCGGCGCAGTTCTGTGGAGCTATGCCCGCGACCTCGAACTGTGCGGTGTGACGTCGGTGTACCAGTACGCGGTCGCGGTGTATCCCGATGTTCGCGGCTGCGGGCAGGTCAGCACCGTCGACGGCAAGACCGGCACGCGCGGGCCCGCCCGCACCGCCTATGCCGACCCCGAGGTCCAGCTGTCGTCCGACGGCTCCACGGTGCTCTCCGCCGGGGACAGCCGCCTCGAGCTGTGGCGCTCGGACATGGTCCGGATGCTGTCCTACGGCGCGCTGGACGCCCGCATCAAGCCCGACGTGCCGGCCTCACCGGTATGCCGCCAGCTGTCGGCGGCGGCGAGTTCCTCGGCGGTGTCGGTGCTGGAATCCTGCCCGAAGAGCAAGTTCATCCGGTTGACGCTGCTGCGTCCGGCCGACGAAGAAGACACTCCCGACGTGCGCTACGTCGAAATGCAGGACATCACGGACGAATCCGGGGCCAAGGTGATCGCGGTGTCAGGCACCACGACCGCGGTGTACCTGCCCACGCCGAGGCCCATGGTGAACGTCATCGACGAGACCGGAAAGACGCTCGCCAGCCTGCCGCTTGCCAAGCCGGCGGCACCGCAGTCGACCACCACCCGGGCCGGGGACCTGATCACCTGGTGGACCGGCGACTCGGTGCTGGTCTTCAGTACCACCGGAGCCTCCGGCCTTCAGTACAAGTTCACCGTCACCCCGTCGGGGCCGCAGCTTCCCGTCGGGCCCGCCACGGTGATGGCCGGCCAGCTGCTGGTTCCGGTCAGCGACGGTTACGACGTCTTCGATCAGGACACCGGAGCCGGCCAGCGCCACATCGCCCTGCCACGCACACCAAGCGTGTCACCGGTGGTGCCGGCGGTGGCCGGGGACACCGTGCTCGAACAACGCGGCACGCAACTGGTGGCCCTCGGCGCGACCTGACCCGCGAGGCTCAGCCGAAATCGATCACGATCACCGTGGTGTTGTCACTACCGCCGGCATCGTTGGCGACCTGGACCAGCCGCTGCGCCGCGACCTCAGGTTCGTCACCCGCGGCAGCGATCACGACGTCGGCATCCTCTGCGCCGGCGAACAATCCGTCACTGCTGATCAACAGCCGGTCCCCGGGAAGGCAGTCCAGATCGAACAGATCCGGCCGGATGACTGGGCCGATACCGAGCGCCCGGGTCAACAGATGGCGGTGCGGGTGGAAGCGGGCTTCCTCGCGGGTGATCTCACCGGCACGCACCAGCTCGCCGGAAACACTGTGGTCGTTGGTGAGCTGACTCATGGCGCCATCGCGAATCCGGTTCAACGGCGAATCCCCGATATTGATGGCCAGCGGTCCGCCCTGCTCGTCGCCGAACACCGCCACCAGGGTCAGCGTGGCACCCGAACTGGTGCCCGACGCGCTGACATGCGCGAAGACCTGATCGTTGGCCTCCTGGACCGCGCCGATCAGGCCGTCACGGTCGGGTGCGGCGGCGAAACCGGCGGCCAGCACCTCCACCGCGATCCGGCTGGCGTGTTCACCCTCGGGCCCGAAACCGTCGGCCACCGCGTACAGAATGCCGTCGGCCAGCAGGGAATCCTGGTTGCTCTCCCGCACCGGACCCTGATCGGTGGCCGTTGCGGACCGTAACACCGAAGCCATCCAGATCGTCCTCTCGTCGCTCCGGCGACCCCCTGCCACCGGAGAAGGCGCTGCTTACACCACCTCGGGTGCGAACGTCGGCAGCTTCTTGCCGGACTTCCAGTGTTTGAGCAGGGCCTGGGCCAGCTCGCGATAGGCCAGCCCACCTTTGCTCTTGCGGCCGGCCAACACCGAGGATCCCGACGCGCTGGCCTCGGCGAACCGCACGGTGCGGGGAATCGGCGGGGCCAACACCGGCAGTTCGTACCGGTCCGCGACATCCAGCAGCACGTCACGGCTGTGGGTGGTGCGCGAATCGTAGAGCGTCGGCAGTGCGCCCAGCAGCGCCAGCTCGGGATTGGTGATCTGCTGCACGTCGGTGATCGTGCGCAGGAACTGGCCCACACCGCGGTGCGCCAAGGTCTCGCACTGCAACGGCACGATCACCTCGTTCGCGGCCGTCAGACCGTTGAGCGTCAACACGCCCAGTGACGGCGGGCAGTCGATGATCACCACGTCGAAATCGCCAGAAACCTTGGCCAGGGCCCGCTTGAGCGCATACTCCCGTCCGGCCCGCATCAACAGCATGGCTTCGGATCCGGCCAGATCGATGTTGGCCGGCAGCAGCGTCATCCCCTCGGCCGTCTCGACCAGCGCCGCCCCCGGCTCGACGTCGCCGAGCAACACCTCGTGTACCGACACCGGCAGTTTGTCCGGGTCGTGGCCCAATGAAAACGTCAGACAGCCTTGTGGATCCAGATCGACGAGCAGTACCCGTCGGCCCTGCTCGGACATCGCCGCACCCAGCGACGCCACCGTCGTCGTCTTGGCTACCCCACCCTTTTGATTGGCGACCGCTAATACTCGCGTCACACCTTCATCCAAGCACGCTCCCGGCGGCATTGCCGGAACGTGCGGCAGAATCGCCGGTGTGAGCGACCGCCTGCACCGCCTGATCCTGCTCCGCCACGGCGAGACCGAGTGGTCGGCCACCGGCAGGCACACCGGCCGCACCGAGCAGGACCTGACCGAAACCGGGCGGGAACAGGCCGTCCTGGCGCGCCCGGCACTTGCCGAACTGCAGTTGACCGACCCGCTGGTGATCAGCAGCCCCCGGCGCCGCGCGCTGGACACCGCCGAACTGGCCGGCCTGCACGTCGACGAGATCAACCCGGTGCTGTCCGAGTGGGATTACGGCGACTACGAGGGACTGACCACGCCTCAGATCCGCCAGACAGTGCCCGATTGGCTGGTGTGGACGCATGGCTGCCCCGGCGGTGAGGGCGTCGAGCAGGTCGGCGCCCGCGCCGACCGCGCGGTCGCATTGGCGCTGGAACATCTGCCCGCCCGGGACGTCGTGTTCGTCGGGCACGGGCATTTCTCCCGCGCGATGTTGACCCGCTGGGCCGAACTGCCGGTGTCCGAAGGCATCCGGCTGTCGATGGTGCCCGCTTCTCTGGCCGTGTGCGGATTCGAGCACGGCGTGCGCCAGATCACCGCGCTCGGGCTCACCGGTCACCCCAACCCGTGTCTGTCGCAGTGAACCCGTCGTTCGTGTTGGCCGGGCCGAACGGGGCGGTCCTGGCCGAGGGCGTACGCGCCGGGTTTTCCGGCATCACCGACGCGCAGGACGCGCTGCGGTCGGGAACGCCAATTGTTCTGGGCGCGTTGCCATTCGACCCGACCGCACCGGCCGCCCTGTATGAACCCGACACGGTCCGGTTCACCGACGCGCTGCCCGAATGGCCCGTGAATGCGTCTCCGGCGGTAGTGGAGCGCGAAACCCTGCCACCGGGATCGGTGCACCGCGAGCGGGTGGCCGAGGCGATCCGGCGGCTGCGGGATCCACTGATCCCGATCGACAAGGTGGTGCTGGCCCGTGCGCTGCGCCTGACCGCCGATTCGCCGTGGGAGGTGCGGACCGTGTTACGCCGACTGGCCGACGCCGACCCAGCTGCCACGGTCTATCTGGCGGACCTGTCACCGGCCGGAGGCGCGAATGCCGGTACGGCTCTGGTGGGCGCGAGCCCCGAGTTGTTGGTGGCACGCGAGGGCGAGACGGTGATCTGCCAGCCGTTCGCCGGGTCAGCCCCACGATCGGCCGATCCTGCCGTCGACGCGGCCAACGCCGCTGCGCTGGCCGCCTCGGCGAAGAACCGCCATGAGCATCAGCTGGTCGTCGACATGATGCGCGAGGCGCTGGATCCGTTGTGCGCCGACCTGCAGATCGCCGAGGAGCCACAGTTGCACGGCACCGACGCGTTGTGGCACCTGAGCACCCCGGTTCTCGGTCGGCTACGCGAAAAGCGCACCACGGCAATCGATCTCGCGCTGGCATTGCACCCAACTCCCGCGGTCGGCGGAGTGCCCACCGACCGCGCCGCCACCCTGATCGGCGAATTGGAGGGTGACCGCGGGTTCTACGCGGGCGCCGTCGGCTGGTGCGACAGCAGCGGCGACGGACGCTGGGTGGTGTCGATTCGCTGTGCGGTGTTGTCCGCGGATCGATACACGGCACTGGCCAGTGCCGGCGGCGGTATTGTCGCCGAATCCGATCCCGATGACGAAGTCGACGAGACCACCACGAAATTCAGAACCATCCTGACTGGACTAGGGGCGACATGAGCGAGTTGATCCGCCGGGCGCGGCCCGGCGACGAGGTCGAGATCACCGCGATGATCCGCGAGTTGGCCGAGTTCGAACGGGCCGCCGACGAGTGCACCGTCACCGAAAAGCAGATGCACACAGCTCTTTTCGGCGAGCGACCGGTGGCCTACGCACACATGCTGGAGGTCGACGGGCAGGTTGCCGCGACCGCGGTGTGGTTCCTGAACTTCTCCACCTGGGACGGCGTCGCCGGACTCTACCTGGAGGACCTCTACGTGCGTCCGGCCTTCCGGCGCCGCGGGCTGGCCCGAAAGCTGTTGTCCACCTTGGCCGCCGAATGCGTCGAACAGGGCTACACCCGGATGACCTGGGCGGTGCTGAACTGGAACGTCAACGCCATCGCGCTGTACGACGCCGTGGGCGGCAAGCCCCAGACCGAGTGGACCACCTACCGGGTATCGGGCCCCGAGCTTTCGGCGCTGGCCGCCGAGCGACTCGGCTAGCTGCGTCCGGTGATCCAGTCCACCGAGGACGGGCTGAACAGCAGCCCCAGCGTCACCAGGGCGAGCAGCCCGACCAGCACGCCGTACACCACGTGGTGCGAAGTGATCACGTACCAGGCCACCGGCAGCAACAGCAGGTTGGTCAGCACCGCGATCCCCCGGCCCCAACGCCGTGCCGTGATCAGCGCCCAGCCGCCGGCGAGCACCCCACCACCGATCAACACGAACCAGATCGCCGTGCCGTAACCGCTGACGATGTGCTGGTCCGCACCGCCCACCGCCCGCACCAGGAGCACGACCGCCATGATCAGCGCGGCAATCCCTTCGGCGGCGGTCAGAAAACCTGCATACCGGATTGAGGGGGGCTGGATCACGACAGCCGCTCCGCCAGATAGCGGACCGCGTATTCGTATCCGACCGGACCCGCGCCGGCGATCACCACCTGCGCGACAGCCGACACATAGGAATGGTGCCGGAACGCCTCCCGGGTGTGGATATTGCTCAGGTGAACCTCGACCACGGGCAGTTCGGCGGCGCTGAGCGCATCGCGGATCGCCACCGAGGTGTGGCTGTAGGCCGCGGGATTGATGATGATGCCGACGCAGTCCTGTCGGGCCGCCTGGATGGCGTCGACCAGCGCACCCTCATGGTTGCTCTGCACGGCGCGGACCTCGAAGCCGAACCCGGCGGCCAGCTCGGCCACCCGCTGCTCGATCTGAGCCAGCGTGGTGGACCCGTAGATCTCAGGCTGCCGGGTGCCCAGCATGTTGAGATTCGGTCCGTTGACGAGCAGTAAACAGGGCTTGCCCGGGCGTTCGGTCACCTCCGTACGGTACCGGCGCAGGGGTCCCGGCAGGCAAGACGCACCGGGGCGTCGGCCGTGCCGATTGCGCCGGTTCACGACGTCGAGATCGACATCAGGGCTGTGATTCGACAAAAACCACAGCCCTGATGTCGATCTCGGCGCAAGAGACCTACCGGGATACTTGACCGCGTGTCGAGCGACAACCCATGCCCGTGCGGCACCGGCCGCACCTACGACGACTGCTGCGGGCCGCTGCACACCGGCACCCGCCGGGCCCCCACGGCCGTCGCACTGATGCGGTCGCGGTTCAGCGCGTTCGCCATCGGCGACGTCGGCTACCTGCTGAACTCCTGGCATCCCGACACCCGCCCCGCCGACCTGACCCTCGACGAGACCCTCATCTGGCGGCGATTGCAGATCGTCGACACGGAGTCGGGAGGCGAGGACGACACCGCGGGCGTGGTCGAGTTCCGCGCCCAGTACGAGCACGACGGAAGCCGCCACATCCTTCACGAACGCAGCCGGTTCGAGCGGGTCGGCGGCCGGTGGCGCTACCTGAATGGACAGATTTACGAATAACGGCTGTACACCTTGCGCAGTTAGGCTCATGCCCCGTGCGTGCCGTGCTGATCGTCAATCCGAACGCGACCTCGACCACCCCGGCCGGGCGTGACCTGCTCGCCCACGCGCTGGAGAGCCGGGTGACGCTGACCGTCGAACACACCAATCACCGAGGTCACGCCATCGAGATCGCCCGTGACGCCGCCCGTGACGGTGTGGACGTGCTGATCGTGCACGGCGGCGACGGCACGGTCAACGAGGTCGTCAACGGCGTGCTCGGCGACTGTGGAACTCGGCCCGATGCCGCCCTGGCGCCCGCAGTGGCCGTCGTGCCGGGAGGTTCGGCCAACGTCTTCGCTCGGGCCCTGGGCATCAGCCCCGATCCCATCGAGGCCACCAACCAACTCGTCGACCTGCTCGGCGGCTATCGGATGGGACGCGCGTGGCGCCGCATCGGTCTGATGGACTGCGGTGAGCGCTGGGGTGTGTTCACCGCCGGGATGGGCGTGGATGGTGACGTCGTGGCGGCCGTGGAGGCCCAGCGTGCGAAGGGCCGCAAGGTCACCGCATCGCGCTACATCCGGGTGGCGGTACGCGAGTTCCTGACCAGCGTGCGCAGGGAGCCGGCCCTCACGCTGCATCTGCCGGGCGCCGACCCGGTCGAAGGAGTGCACTTCGCGTTCGTGTCGAACTCCAGTCCGTGGACGTATGCGAACAGCCGCCCGGTGTGGACGAACCCCGAAACCACGTTCGACACCGGTTTGGGAGTGTTCGCCACCACGAGCATGAACATCTGGGCGAATCTGCGACTGGTCCGCCAGATGGTGGCCCGCAACCCGCGCCTCGAAGCCAAGCATCTGATCCGTGACGACAACGTCGCATCGGTCACCGTGACGAGCAACACGCCTGCTGCCTGCCAGATTGACGGAGATTACATCGGCACGCGCGAAAGTATGACCTTCACGTCGGTTCCCGAGGCACTGAGCGTCGTCGCGCCGACGAAGAAAATTGATTGACCTGCGCAAACACACCGCCTAGGGTGGAATTAGGGCGCAGCTAGATCCAGAGTGTAGTACACAGGAGTGAGGGTTCCGGTCACCGCCCCACCCAGTGACTTTGCCCACGTGTTAACTCAATGCTATTGACATCTGTTCAGCCTGTGAAAGCATCAATGCAACAGTGCAGAAACATTCGTGTGCACGCGTTAACAGCCGAAGAAAATCTGGTGCGCTTTGCCGCGCACACATGACATGTCTAACGAGGAGTTTGATCTTATGGATTGGCGCCACAAGGCCGTCTGTCGCGACGAAGATCCGGAGCTGTTCTTCCCCGTGGGAAACAGTGGCCCGGCGCTTGCTCAGATCGCCGACGCGAAGCTGGTCTGCAACCGCTGCCCGGTAACCACTGAGTGCCTCACCTGGGCCTTGGACTCCGGCCAGGACGCCGGCGTGTGGGGCGGGATGAGCGAGGACGAGCGTCGTGCGCTCAAGCGTCGCAACGCCCGCACCAAGGCCCGCACCGGAGTCTGACCTTCGGTCCAGATCCCGACGCAAGCTATGGCCCCGACGAATGTCGGGGCCATAGCTTATTTTTTCGACAATTGCATGTGGCAAATTGCGTAATTGTCATCACATCTTCTATTGACGCAACTGCGTAATTACTTCAGTGGTACTGACGTCCCACTGTGAACGTCCTGTGCCCCGCCCGGGCTCACTGAACGCCGCGACTCCGCCTACCGATCGGGACCCGCAGCACCACATCGGTTCCGCCCGACGCGACATCGTGCATGCCCAGCGACCCGTCCAGTTCCGCGGTAACCAGCGTGCGGACGATCTGCAGGCCCAACCGGTCGGACTTCTCCAGGCTGAACCCGTCGGGCACCCCACGCCCGTCGTCGTGCACCACGACATCGAGCCAGCGGGCCGACCGCTCGGCCCGGATCGTCACGCAACCCTGGGGCGTGTCGGCGTCGAAGGCGTGCTCGATGGCGTTCTGCACCAATTCGGTGATCACCATGATCAACGCAGTGGCCCGGTCGGCGTCGAGCACGCCGAGGGCACCATCCCGGTTGATCCGGATCGGGGTGTCCACCGAGGCAACATCGTTCATGATCGGCAGGATCCGGTCGATCACCTCGTCGAGGTTGACCTCCTCGTCGACCGACATCGACAACGCATCGTGCACCAGAGCGATCGAAGACACCCGCCGCACCGATTCGATCAGCGCCTCGCGGGCCTCCAGGTTGTTGGTCCGACGCGCCTGCAACCGCAGCAGGGCCGCCACGGTCTGCAGATTGTTCTTCACCCGGTGGTGGATCTCCCGGATGGTCGCGTCCTTGCTCAGCAGCGCACGGTCGCGCCGTTTGACCTCGGTGACGTCGCGGATCAGCACGGCGGCACCGACCGCGGCGCCATGTACGACCAGCGGCAGCGTTCGCAGCAGCACGGCCGCACCGCCGGCGTCGACCTCCATGCGCATGCTGGAGCCGCCGGCCAGCGAGTCGCGGACGTGGTTGGCCAGCTCCTGGGCCTCGAACGGGTCGGAGATCAACGGCCGGGTGACGGTGACCAGATTGTGCCCGTCGAGTTCGGAGGCCAGGCCCATGCGGTGATAGGCCGAGATGGCGTTGGGACTGGCGAACACCACGTCGCCGACCTCGTCGAGGCGGATGAACCCGTCGCCCACCCGCGGGCTGGAACGCGACATGGCCAGATCCCCGACGTTCGGGAAGGTGCCCTCGGACAGCATGTGCAGCAGATCGCTCGCACAGTCCAGGTAGGCGCCCTCCAGCGGGCTGGCCATCCGACGGGCAGCCAGAGCGGTTTGGTGGGTCAACACCGCAACTACGTGATCGCGGTGACGCACCGGCACCGCTTCCACGTTCAGACCGGGAAGGTCGGGCGAATGTCGTTGCGTACCACCGTTTCCCCTACCGATCGCACCCGACTCGAAGGCTGTGGTGACGATGCGGAGGTCTGCGGCCGCGGCCAAGGTGCCGACCGAGTCGGCCAACAAGACGGTGGGGGCGGTGTTGGGCCGCACCTGCGCGACGCACACCAACACGCCGTCGTCGCGGCGCACCCACATCAGATAGTCGGCGAACGACAGATCTGCCAGCAACTGCCACTCCCCGACCACCGCATGCAGATGGTCCACCGCGCTGCCGGGCAACATGGTGTGCTCGGCGAGCAGATCACCGAGGGTGGACATCAGCCAACGTCCACCGGGAGCAGGGAAATGAACCGAATCAGTCGATCACCGCGATGAGATGGCCGGCCTGGATCACGTCGCCCTCGGCGACGTTGACCTTGGTGACGGTGCCCGCGACCTCGGCGAGGACCGGGATCTCCATCTTCATGGACTCGAGCAGCACCAGGGTGTCCCCCGCACCGATCTGATCGCCCTCGTGAACCACGACCTCGAGCACACTGGCCACGATTTCGGCGCGAACGTCCTCGGCCATCTTCACCCCACTTCACTCCGGCGCTAACCCGACTACTTCTGCGGCCTATATCGAACCACAACCCCGGGTGGACGGTGCCGCCCCCGGGGCATGAGACACTAGGGAGCAAGCCCTTACACCATCTGGAGGATCATCATGGCCAAGCGTGGCCGCAAGAAGCGGGACCGCAAGCACTCGAAGGCGAACCACGGCAAGCGCCCCAACGCCGGTTCGAAGTCAGTGCGCTAGCCGCTTCGGCAGACTGTGACCGCCCGACTCCCTTCGGAGATCGGGCGGTTTGTCGTCGGGCCACCCAGGGCTACGTGCCCTGTCAGCCCCTGATGATCGTGGTCCGGCTGATCTGGATCCGCAGCCGTTCCCGCAGCCCCTCGGGGGCCTTTTCACCGCTGCACTTGGCCGCGATGAGCTTCTTGACGCGGTCCTCGACCCCGTAATGACGCAGGCAGGCCGGGCATTCTTCGAGGTGGTGCTTGAGCTTGTCGCGGCTTTCGGCCGTGCACTCACCGTCGAGCAGCGTCCATACCTCGGCGATCACCGCGGCGCACTCCGGGTGCTCAGGGTCGACGGGACCGACCGGCGGGGTCCAGCGCTCGTCCTCATCGCGCTTGTCACTCATGACGAGACCTCCTCCGGCTCACCAAGCTGCTGACCTCGGATGAAGCCGCGATCCCTGGCCACATCCGCCAGCAGGTCACGTAGCTGCTTGCGGCCGCGGTGCAGACGGGACATCACGGTCCCGATGGGAGTATCCATGATCTCGGCGATCTCCTTGTAGGGGAAGCCCTCGACGTCGGCGTAGTACACCGCCATCCGGAATTCCTCGGGCAACGCCTGCAGTGCTGCCTTGATCTCGGTGTCGGGCAGCGCCTCCAGTGCCTCGACCTCTGCCGATCGCAGACCGGTCGAAGAATGCTGGGCATTGGCCGCCAGCTGCCAGTCGGTGATCTCGTCGGTCGGGTACTCAGCGGGTTGGCGCTGCTTCTTGCGGTAGCTGTTGATGTAGGTGTTGGTCAGAATGCGGTACAGCCACGCCTTGAGATTCGTACCCTCGCGGAATGACCGGAAACCGGCATAGGCCTTGACCATGGTTTCCTGCAGCAGGTCCTCGGCGTCAGCGGGGTTGCGGGTCATCCGCAACGCGCCACCGTAGAGCTGGTCCAGCAGCGGAATGGCATCACGTTCGAACCGGGCGGTCAGCTCGGCATCAGTTTCGGCAGGAGGCTGCGGCGCGTCAGGCTCGGCCTGCTCGACGTCAGTCATCGTGGGAAACACCTTCCCTTCTGTCGCGGCGCCACCAACAGGTACGGAATACCACCGGGTATCCGCCGGCCGTTCCAGGCATACGGTTGGCACCAGAATCCTCCTTAGATCCTAGAGCGTGCTACCGACAAGTAGCGCTGAGCAGGTGTCGAGAGCAATAACAGCACGCAGGGGCCCCTGTGTTCCCGGCGTGCCCCGCTACCCTGTGCCGATGGCCCGCGCAGCAACCCCCGCGATCGCCGCCCTGATCTCCGCGGGTATCGACCATCAGGTCGTCCAGTACCACCACGACCCTCGCAACGATTCGTTCGGCGCCGAAGCGGTCGCAGAACTGGCCGCGGACGGCTTCGCCGCCGAGCAGGTGTTCAAGACACTGGTCATCGCACTGCCCAAGGGCCTGGCGGTAGCGGTACTGCCGGTGCCGACCAAGCTGTCGCTCAAGGCCGCGGCCGCGGCGCTGGGGGTGCCCAAAGCCGAGATGGCCGACCCTGCCGCGGCGCAGCGCTCCAGCGGATATGTGGTAGGCGGGATATCGCCACTCGGGCAACGCAAGCCGCTACCCACAGTCGTCGACGCCTCGGCGTTGACGTTCGAGAAGGTGCTGTGCAGCGCGGGAAAACGGGGTTGGGACGTCGCACTCGCCCCGGCCGACCTGATCCGGGCAACCGGCGCGGTGACCGCCGAGATCGCCGTCACCGCCTGAGCCGTCCTGCCACCTTCGACATCGGCATGTCGCAATCGGAAACGTGCCGGTGTCCGAATCCGTGATTTACATCACGACCGATGCCGGATTGCATGGACCCGACGAGGAAGGCGGGTCTCCATGACGATCAGCGTGGCCGAGCGAGCGGAACTGGCCGCCGCGGTCTCCGAGTTGCTGCACGACGAGTGCACCGAGCAGGACGTGCGCCGGGCGATGGACAGCGACGACGGATTCGACCGCGAGTTGTGGCGCAAGCTCGCCGCCCAGGGAGTCACCGGTCTGCTGGTCGACAGCGAGTACGGCGGCGTCGGCCTGGGCGCCCTCGAGCTCGAGGCCGTCGCCGAGGCGACCGGGGCCGCGCTGCTCCCGGCACCCTTCCTGTCCAGCGCGGTGTTGGCGTCGGCATTGATCGAGGCAGCAGGCACCGACGCCGACAAGCAACGTCTACTGCCGGGCCTGGTCGCAGGTACCTCGGTGGGGACGGTCGCGGTGACCGGTGCCCGCGGCACCTGGGCTCCGCAGGGCGTCGCGGTACGCGCCGCATCGGCGGGTACCTCCGACGACACCGACTACACATTGACCGGCAACGCGCACTACGTCATCCACGGTCAGGTTGCCGACGTGATCCTGGTCGTGGCCCGCATCAACGGCGACTTCGGGGTCTTCCAGGTCGCACCTGAAGCGGCCGGCTTCGAACGCACGGCCGCAACGGTTTTCGATCCGACCGTCCCGCTGTCGACCTACACGTTCGACGCCACCCCCGCCCGCCGTCTCGGCACCGCGGGATGGGACGCGGCGCAGCAGGCGCTCGACCTCGCGGTGATCGCGCTGGCCGGTGAACAGGTGGGCGGGGCACGGCGAATCTTCGACATCACCGTGAACTACCTCAAGACCCGGATCCAGTTCGGCAGACCCATCGGCAGCTTCCAGGCGCTCAAACACATGGCCGCCGACCTGCTGGTGCAGGTGGAATCGGCCACCTCGGCCGCCCAGCACGCTGCGGCCGAACATGACGCGGCTAGCGAAATGGCCAGTGGTGCAATCGGTCTGGCAGGATTCGCCTGCGCCGAGGCCTACCACACGACCGCCATGTCGGCGATCCAGATGCACGGCGGCATCGCTTTCACCTGGGAGCACCCGGCCCACCTGTTCCTGCGCCGGGCCCGCACCGGCCTGCAACTGCTCGGCGGCTCGGAGCTGCACCGCGAGCGCTACCTCTCGTCGAAAGGCGCCTGAAGATGACCGCCAACGACCTGCCCAACGCCGATCAACTGCGCACCGAGGTGCGCGACTGGCTCGCCCAGAACTGGGCTGGGTTACCGAAATCCACCAATCCGTGGGTCAGCTCCCCCGAGCGGGTGGCGTGGCTGCAGAAAGTTCTCGACGCGGGCTACGCGGTGCCGACATACCCCACCGAATGGTTCGGGCGGGCGTACCCGAATGCACTGGCCGCACTCATCGAACAGGAATTCCGGGCAGTAAAGGCCCCCGGTGCGCGCCAGGACAAATACAGCATCCCGGCCAACACCGCGCTCAAGTTCGGCACCGACCAGCTCAAGAACGACCTGGTGCGTGAATTCCTGACCGAACGTGCCCGCACCTGCCTGCTCTACAGCGAACCCGGGGCCGGATCCGACCTGGCCGCCGTGCGCACCACCGCGGTCCGCGACGGCGACGAGTGGGTGATCAACGGCCAGAAAGTGTGGACGTCGGGCGCCACCACCGCCGAGTACGCGCTGCTGATCGCCCGCACCGACTGGGACGTGCCCAAGCACAAGGGCTTGAGCTTCTTCATGATTCCGATGCGCCAGCCCGGCATCGAGGTCCGTCCGCTGGTGCAGATCACCGGCGAATCGCACTTCAACGAGGTGTTCATCACCGACGCTCGGGTGTCCGACGCCTATCTGCTCGGCGGCGAAGGCAATGGGTGGCGGGTACTGCAGACCGCACTGGCCTACGAACGGTCGATCATGGGCGACGGCGGGCGCGGCTCACGCAACCGCACCCGCGCCGACGACCTCATCGGCCTGGCCCGCGATCACGGCCGCCTGGAGGATCCCGCGGTGCGCAAGGAGCTGGCCGACGTGCTGGCGTTGCGCGAACTCAACTCACTCAACAATGCGCGAGCCAAAGCCGCTGCGGCACAAGGTAGTTCCAGCTCGATCATGTCTCTGGGCAAGCTGGCGATGTCGAACATCCTGCACGCCGAGGCCCGCCTCAAGACCGAGATCATCGGCGCCGAAGCACTTTTGGCCGGCCCCGAGAACCCCGAGGCCGACGACATCAACTTCCTGACTCTCAACGCGTTCTTCACCTCGATCGGCGGCGGCACCGACCAGATCCAGCGCAACATCATCGGCGAGCGCGTACTCGGCCTGGCCAAAGAACCCGAGGTCGATCGCGACATCCCGTTCCGCCAGGCCCGCCGGAGCTGAATGATGGCCAACCCGGACAACTACGACCCGCCGCTGGCCGGCGTTCGCGTCCTCGACCTGTCCCGCGGCCCGATGACGGCGGTCGGTCGCCTGCTGGCCGATCTCGGCGCCGCGGTCAGCCAGGTGCACCTGCCCGGTGTCACCGAGGAACCCGACGATCGCCTCGCCGCGGGTGCCGGAGTCGCCCCCGACCCGGTGAGCATCGCGATCAACCGACACGGCCTGAGCACCGTCGTCATCGATCCCTCGATCCCCGACGACCGCCGCCGCTGGGTTCACCTGCTGGCCGGGGCCGACATCCTGATCGAGGACACCCTCCCCGGCTCGGCTGCCGAGAAAGCCTTGTCGGCGCGAACCATTCACGCCGAACACCCTGGACTGGTGATCCTGTCCATCAGCGATTTCGGCCGTGACACCACCTACCGCGGCTGGCACGCCACCACGCCAGTGCTGCATGCCCTGACCAGCGAGCTGTCCCGCTCCGGCATCCCGGGGCGCGAGCCCCTGATACCGCCGGCAGCACAGCTGCCCTATCGCGTGGCGGCGGCTCAGGCCGCGGTGATGACCACGAGCGTGTACCTCGACCGATTGCGCACCGGCGAAGGCGATCTCATCGACTTCTCGATCCTCGACGGGGCCATGCAGACGCTCGATCCTCCGTTCGGTACGGCAGGGACGGCCTCCGCCGGGGTCGCATTGAGCGCGCAGCAACGCGATTGGAACGCCGAACGGCTGCGGTACCCGATCATCGCCTGCAAGGACGGGCATGTGCGGATCTGCCTGCTGGCAAAACGCCAGTGGCACGGCATGTTCGAGTGGATGGGCCGACCCGTTGAGTTCGCCGATCCGTCGTTCGACCGGTTGCGGGTGCGGTTCAGCTCGCCGGAGCTGATGGCCGCGATCGGGCGGTTCTGCGCCGGGCAGACCCGAGCCGAGTTGGAGGTCGCCGGCCAACGGCACGGAGTGCCGACGGCAGCAGTGCTGACTCTCGCCGAAACGCTGAGCGCCGAACAGGTCAAGAGCCGTGGGTACTTCCACGAGGTCGACCTGGCCCCCGGAATATCGGCACCGGTGCCGGCGGGTGTCGTCGAGATCGACGGGCACCGGGCGAACACGGCGAACCGGTCCGAACCCACGGAGGCAAGCCACCCGCCGCGACGCATTGATGTCGCACCGGTGCTCGCCGGCCGCCAACGCCGCAACGAGGGCCTTCCACTGGAGGGTGTGCGCGTGCTGGACCTCGGCGTGATCGTCGTCGGGTCCGACACGGGACGACTGTTCGGTGACCTCGGCGCCGACGTCATCAAGATCGAGAATTCGGCGTTCCCGGACGGTCTGCGCGGCAGCCTGACCTCGATGTCGCAGACCTACGCCGCCGGCCACCGCAACAAGCGCTCGATCGGCATCGATCTGCGGACACCGCGGGGCCGGGCTTTGGCACACCAGCTGGTCGCGACGTCCGATGTCGTGCTGACCAACTTCAAACCGGGCGTGGCCGAGACGCTGGGCATGGACTACCGAACGTTGCGCGAGCTGAACCCGGGCATCGTGGTCGTGGACAGTTCGGCATTCGGGCCCACCGGGCCGTGGGCGAAGCGAATGGGCTACGGCCCACTGGTGCGTGCCGCCGCCGGGTTCACCGACCTGTGGGTGTACCCGGACGAACCGGAGTCGTTCTGCGACACGGTCACCGTCTACCCCGACCACGTGGCCGCCCGGATCGGTGCGCTCGGTGCGCTGGCCCTGCTGCTGCGCCGCGAACGCACCGGCACCGGCGGGTCGGTCAGCATCGCGCAGTCGGAGGTGATGCTCAGTCACCTGGCCGGCGAGATCGCCGCCGAAGTCCTGGTGCGTCGCGGGCACGAACCCTCGGTTCAACCCGTCCACGATGCGCCCTGGGGCCTGTTCCCCGCCGCCGGCGACGACCGATGGGTGGCGGTCACCGTCCGCGACGATGCCGATTGGCTCGCGCTGTGCGGGGTGATCGACCGTCCGGATCTGGCTGCCGATGCAAAACTCGGGACCCGCAGCGGACGTGACGCCCACCGCGGCCGCGTCGACGAGGCCGTGCGTGCCTGGACGTCACAGCGCCCGGCGACCGAGGCGATGGATCTGCTGCAGGCGGCCGGTGTTCCGGCCGGTGCCGCGCTGCGCGCCGCCGAGGTCGCCGACTGGGCGTACTACGTGCAGCGGCGCGCATTCCGCGAGGAGCTGCACCCCCACGCCGATGAACCGTTCACGATGGAGAACGTGCAGATCCATTCGGATCGCATCGCTGATCCACCGCTGCGGCAGGCGCCGCTGCTCGGCGAGCAGACCCGCGACATCGCCGCCGAACTGTTGGGCCTGGACGGCGCCGACGTCGATGAACTGATCGCCGCCGGCGTGCTCGAAATTCCGCAGAGCGTGCAACCGGCAGGACGCTGATCGCGCGTCTCGTACGATTCGTGGGTCACACCCCCTCGAATACCGCCCTCGTAACGCCGGAAAAGACCGCATGGACTTCACCAGACTCAGGTACTTCGTGGCGGTTGCCGAGGAACTGCACTTCAAGCGGGCCGCCGACCGGCTGCTGATCACGCCGCCGCCGTTGAGCAAGCAGATCAAACTCCTCGAGAAGGAACTCGGCGGGCAACTCTTCGAGCGCAACTACCACGAGGTCCGGCTGACGCCGCTGGGCGCCAAGCTGCTCGGCCCGGCGCGCGAAATCCTGCGCCAGGTAGAGGAATTGAGGGCCACCGCGACCCGGCTCACCGAGGGGGCCGCCACGGTCCGGGTCGGTGCCACCGCCTATGCCCCATCGGATTTCGTCGCGCGGGTCCAGCGCGCGGTCGCCGACCTGCCGGTGTCGACCGAGTTCAGCGTTCCCGGGTCGGCTGCCGAGGTGACGGCCAAGCTGGTGTCCGGCCATCTCGACCTCGGGCTGATCCACCTGCCCACCGCCGACAAGCGGCTGGAGTTCCGGGTGGTGGCCACCTTCCAGGGTGCCGTCGCGGTGCGTTTCGACGATCCGCTGGCCACCAAGGACCTGGTGTCGATCGAGGAACTGCGCGATCGTGACGTGGTCATCGACTTCGCCCGACCCAATCCGGTCATGCTGGCCGGCCTGACCCGTGCGCTCAACGCGCGCGGGGTGACCCGCATCGTGCGCACCACCAACCAGTTCGGCGGCGAACTGGAGATGGCCGCCCAGGTGTTCAATCGCCACCTCGTCGCGGTGGTGCCCTACGCGCCCGAGTCACTGATCGGCAAGATCTTCTCGCCGCCCGAATTCACGCTGGTTCCCATCGACCAGAGCACCTGGGCACCGGCGCGAATCGCCTTGGCCTGGGTGCCCGACCGTCTGAAAGACCCGGCCGAGATCGAAGCGCTGGTGGCTGAGCTGGCGGCCACCCTGGCCCGGGAGCGGGCGCAGTAATGTGATCACAGTGATTCCGATGATGGTGGGTGCGACTGTGGCCTCGGGTGTCGCCGCACTGGCGGCCCTGCTCGGCACACCCGCGCCCGTACCGACCGCACCGCAGATCCGGCTGGTCGATGACACCGTCCCGATGACTCAAGGCGACGGCTCGCTACCCGACGGGCAGGTCCTGACCCCGTTCGACGTGCAGAACCCGGCGATCGGCCGGTTGGACCCGCGCCTGCTGGCCGCCGTTCAGAACGCCGCCAATGCCGCGGCCGCAGACGGCGTGACCATGACGATCAATTCGGGGTGGCGGTCGGCCGATTTCCAGCAGTCGTTGCTCAACCAGGCCGTGCAGACGTACGGCAGCCTCGCGGCCGCCCGCCAGTACGTGCAGACGCCAACTGCGTCCCGGCATGTGACCGGTGAGGCCGTCGATGTCGGCGGCCCGCAGGCCGATCACTGGCTGATCGCCAACGGCGCACGCTTCGGACTGTGCCAGATCTACGCCAACGAGCTGTGGCATTTCGAGCTCGTCGCCGACCCGGCCGGCAACTGTCCGCCGCTGCAACCCAACGCAGCGGGCTGACCCTTTTCGGTGACCTATTCGGTGACCGGCACCATGTCGGCACCGCAGGTGCATTTGTAGCTGCTTTCGGGACCTTCGCAATGGCATTCGGACTCGACGCGGATCCGGCACCCACAGCCCTCGTGAGCACAGGTCAGGACGGTCCCTGCCGGGACGACGCTCATCGCACACCTCCATATGTCGCCGCCGATGACTCCGATCCCATCGTCCCCTCCCACGGCGCTGAACCGGCGAGATCAATACAAATGGGTCGGCCTATCGTGTCTCTATGACTCTGTCCGGGAAGACCATGTTCATCTCCGGCGCCAGCCGCGGCATCGGCCTGGCGATCGCCAAGAAAGCCGCCGCCGACGGCGCCAACATCGCGCTGGTCGCCAAGACCGCCGAACCGCATCCCAAGCTCGAGGGCACCGTCTACACGGCAGCCAAGGAGATCGAGGAGGCCGGCGGGCAGGCCCTGCCGATCGTCGGAGACGTGCGTGACGGTGATTCGGTGGCCTCAGCAGTAGATCAAGCGGTCGCACAATTCGGCGGCATCGACATCTGCGTCAACAACGCCTCGGCGATCAACCTCGGCTCGATCGAGGAAGTACCACTCAAGCGCTTCGACCTGATGAACGGCATCCAGATCCGCGGCACCTACGCGGTGTCGCAAGCCTGCATCCCGCACATGAAGGGCCGGGAGAACCCGCACATCCTCACCCTGTCCCCGCCGATCCGGCTGGAGTCCGAGTGGCTCAAGCCGACCGCGTACATGATGGCCAAGTTCGGGATGACGTTGTGCGCGTTGGGTATTGCCGAGGAGATGCGCGAGGCGGGCATCGCCTCCAACACGCTGTGGCCACGCACGCTGGTGGCGACCGCCGCGGTGCAGAACCTGCTCGGCGGTGACGAGGCGATGGGCCGCGCACGCAAGCCCGACGTATACGCCGACGCGGCCTACACGATCTTCAACATGCCTGCCCGGGAGTACACCGGCCAGAGTCTGCTGTGCGAGGACGTGCTGCTCGCCAACGGCGTTGCCGACCTGTCGGTGTACGACTGCGTGCCCGGCTCGGACCTCGGCGTGGACCTGTGGGTGGATACCCCCAACCCCCCGGGATACGTCCAGCCGTGATCCCCGCCGCTCGCCAGGCGTTTGCCCGCCTGGCGAGCGACAATTCAGCGACAATCGAAAAACATGGCCAACCTGCCGATATACGAGTAATATCGAACATGTGTTCGAATTGCTTGATCGGTCGGCGCTCAGCGAATACACCGACGCCGCACTGATCGACGCCCGCGAGCACCGCACCCGCGCCGAAGCGATCGAAGCCGCTGGCCGCCTGGCAACCATCGCCGAGATAGTTGCCCGCCACTGCGACGACGAAGACGACATCTCCGCATTCCGGGTGATCGACGGCTGGGAAACCGCCACCGCCGCGATCAGCGCCGCCTGCAACCTGACCCGCCGCGCCGCCTCCGCCCAAATGCGCATCGCCCAAGCCTTGCGTGAACGACTCCCCAAAGTCGCCGCCGTCTTCGCCCGCGGAGACATCTCAACCGCCGTCGTCTCCACCATCACCTGGCGCACCCAACTCGTCACCGACGACGACGCCATACAACTGATCGACACCGCCCTGGCCGGCGCCGCCACCATCTACGGCGCGCTGACCGCCACCAAAGCCGAACAAGCCATCGATGTCTGGGTGGAGAAATTCGACCCCGCCGCCGTGCGCAGAACCCGCACCGCCGCCCGCGAGCGCGACATCCACTTCGGTGACCCCGACGATCCCAACGGCACCGTCTCCATCTGGGGGCGACTCTTGGCCACCGACGCCGCGCTGATCAAAAACCTGCTCAACACCATGGCCCGAGGAGTGTGCGACAACGATCCCCGCACCACCGGACAACGCCGCTCCGACGCACTAGGCGTCATCGGCGCCGGAGCCGACCACCTCACCTGCCAATGCAACACCCCCGACTGCGCAGCCAGCGGCATCGACCCCCGCTCCCGTGCCGTGGTGATCCACCTGCTCGCTCAGATACTGCCCCAGTCAGCCACCAGTGACGCGGGTGACGAGAGCCAGTGCGGCCCAGACACAAGCGATCCCGCAGAGGCGCACGCCAATACCTACGGCACGGACGAGACACCCGCCGAACAGGCACCCGCAGCCCCGCCGCAACCACCCCGGGACCCACGTATCCACGGTGAACCCGCCCTCAACGACTACCCCGCCGACCGCGTGCCCGCCGTAACCGGGCCTCCTGCAGTCATTCTCGGCGGCGGGGTCGTGCCGGCACCCCTGCTGGCCGAACTGATCGCCACCGGCGCCATCGTCACACACCTCACCAACGCCGACGACCTCACCCCGCTTCACCCAGGTACGCATGGGGTCATGGCACGGGCGCACCGCATCTCCGTGCCATGCATGTATGCCGCCCACCCCATCTAGGCTCGTCTGCATGCCTGACCCACAACTCCCTGACCCGCGGCCTACCAACTGGGCCGCCGGCCGCTACCAGGCCGTCGCCGAACGCATCGCCGTCATCGCCGGTGAGGTCGTCGCCGCGGCCGACGCGCTGCGGCCGATCCGTGACACCGCGCTGGTCGATCTGGCCTGTGGCACCGGAAGCGCCGCGCTGGCGGCCGCCGGTGCCGGCGCCCGGGTCACCGGTGTGGACCTCACCGCCGAACTGATCGCCCTCGCCGCCGCGAGGCCCGGAGCCGACGCGGTGCAGTGGGTGGTCTCCGACGCCGCCCGCACCGGCCTGCCCGACGGCGGGTTCGACACCGTGGTGTCGAACATGGGCATCATCTTCGTCGAGCCCACGAGCCTGGTCGCCGAGGTGACCCGGCTGCTGGTCCCCGGCGGAGTGTTCGCGTTCTCCACCTGGGTCCGCGACGAGGCAGGCAGCCCGTTCTTCAACCCCATCGTCGACACCCTGGGCCAGCCGCCTGCCGGGGCCTACTCTCCGGACCAGTGGGGCGATCTCGATGTCGTGCAGTCGCGCCTGCGCGCCGGATTCGACCAGATCAGCGCCAAATCCGGTTCGCACACTTGGCAATTCGACTCGGTCGAGTCCGCGGTGCGGTTCATCTCGGACGAGTCACCGATGCATGTCCACCTGTTGAGTCAGCTGGACCAGGCGACGCGGGACCGCCTGCTCGACGCCTTCACCGCCGCCCTGAGCGCGCAAGCCGACAGCGCCGGGCAGGTCGCCTTCGAGGCGCCCTACGCGGTGGTGACCGCCCTCCGAAAGCCGTGACCCACAGGGACGTCTAGCTCGGACGCGTCCCACCGGACAGCATCGTCTCGACGCTGTCGGCGAATGCCGCGGTGGTGAAACAGGTCGGTTCGGCGAACTCTTCCAGCGTGAGTGCATCGTTCCAATCGGCGTCGGCCGCGGCACGCAACAGGGTTTTGGTCATCGCGACCGCGTGCGGCGGCAGCGCCGCAACGCGCGAGCACCACATATCTGCGGTTGCGAGCAGTTGCTCGTGGGCGACGACCTCATGCACCAGGCCCAGCCGCTGCGCGGCTTCGGCGTCGATGTGCTCGCCTTTCAGGTAGTAGGCCAGCGCGCCCTGATAGCCGAGTTTCCTGGTGAGCGCCCAGCTGGTGCCGACCTCAGGGATCAATCCGAGGCGGGCGAAGGCAGGCACGATGACGGCCTTCTCGCTGGCGATGGTCAGATCACACGTGAGCGCCCAGGCCAGCCCGACACCGGCGGCCGGACCGTTGAGGGCGGCCACGAAGACGGTGTCCGAACCCGCGATGAGTCGGGCGATACCACCGAATTCACGTCGTATCCAGCGCCATACGTCCGCGGTTCCCTCGGCCTGGTACCGATTCTCGACGGCCGCACGCATCATGCGCAGGTCGCCGCCCGCGCTGAAGCCCGGATCGGCGCCCGTCAACACCACGGCACGAATGTCGTTGTCGGCCACCAGATCCTCCAGTGCCCGGCGCAGCTGCCGGACCAGCGGTGCGGACAGGACGTTCAGCCGGTCGGGTTCGTCGAGGGTCACCACCGCGCGGTCGCCGCTGCGTTCGACCAGAATCCGTTGCGGCGCAGCCGGATCGTCACCATCGGCCACCATGCCGCGATACAAGGGCTTGTCCATCAGAAATTCTCCTCAATCGGTCTGGCATGCAATGCATTCCATGCCGCATCGGCAAATGTCTCGACGACCTCGCTGTCCATCTCGGCGACGTCGCCGGCCACCCAGTAGCGGGCGTACTCCTGTGCGGGACCGAGCCACAGCGCGGCCGTGATACCCGGCCGAATGGCCACCAGCGCCCCGTAGGTGTGGTGCGGACGCCACCAGTCCCGGATGGCCGCGAAGAAGTTCCCGTTCGCTTCGCGTAGCTCGGCGCTGTCGAGGCGGTCGCCGAGCAGAAGCACGGCCTCACCGCGGTGAGCCGCGACCCAGTTCAGATGATTGCGGACACCACCACGGATCCCGTCCTGCGCGGTGGCCTGTTCACGCAGCATCACCAGGAAACCCGCCTGGTATTCGGCCATGACCTGCGCGTAGACCGCCGCCGCCAAAGCAGGTTTGTCGGGGAAGTGATGGTAGAGCGAGCCGACGCTCACCTCGGCCTCACGCCGCACCTCATCGAGCGTCGGGGCGATCGCCCCCTCGGCCGCGAATCGACGACGCGCAACCGATAGCAGCCGGTCTCGCGCACCCTTGGCCCTGGGCGGTGGCACGAGGATTACTCTAGCAAAACCGAGGAATTCTCTACAGCGCTATTCCGCCTGATAGAGGATTCCGCGCCCGATCGCCTCACGTACCTCGGGCAGCGCGGCCTGCGCCAGGGCGTCGGCATCCACCCCGTGATGAGTGGCCAACAGCTGGATCAAGGTGCCCAGCGGCACCTCCCCGCGGCAGCCCGCCAGCAGCGCTCGCAGTACCTCGTCGACCCCGATGACCGCGGCCGGGCCACCCGGGCGGCGCACCGCGGCCCCGACCTCCTGCCAGCCCTCCGGCCCGGGCAGCGACTGTGCCTCCAGAAAGACCGGCGCCGTGGAGAGCCGAGCCGCCAGCAGCGTGTCGTCGGAGGTGTCGCGCAAGTAGGCCCGCCGGGCGAAGAACGCGTCCACCTCCGCTCCGGTGACCGCCTCATCGGCGCCGGTGATCTCCTCGACGATCTGCTCTGGCGGTTCCCCGTCACGCGGGACCCGCAGCGAGATCAGGCCCATCCCGACGCCGGCGATGTCCTGCTCGGTGAACCAGTCGAGCCATTGCCCGCCGCGCTGTGCCTGCCGTTCGAGGTCCTCCCCGGCATCGGCCAGCCACAGCGACACATAGCTGACCGGGTCGGCCAGTTCGCGCTGCACCACCCAGGCGTGCAGGCCGGTGCCGGTCAACCAGCCGCGCACCCGGTCGCGCCAATCCGCGCCGTCACGCACGATCCAGTTCGCCATGATGTGCGCGGTGCCGCCCGGCAGCAGATGATCACCCACCTGCTCGATAAGACTCTGGCACAACGCATCTCCGGCCAGACCGGAGTCCCGGTAGATATAGTCGCGGGCGCCCGAGCCGACCACGAACGGCGGATTGGAGACGATCAGATCGAAACGCTCGCCCGCCACCGGTTCGAACAGACTGCCGTGGCGCAGGTCCCACGACATGCCGTTGAGCCGGGCGGTCATCGCGGCCAGTGCCAGCGCCCGCTCGTTGGTGTCGGTGGCGACGATCTCGTCGCAGTGTGCGTCCAGATGCAGCGCCTGGATACCGCATCCGGTGCCGAGGTCGAGGGCGCGGCCGACGGGGTCACGCGTGACCGCGCGCGCCAATGACACCGACGCACCGCCGATCCCGAGCACATGATCGTGGCGCAACGGCCCGCGGCGCACGGCAGCATCCTGATCGGAGACAACGTAGAACTCCCGGGTTCCGTCGCTGTGCGGGCGGATGTCGAGGGCGGCCCGAACCTTGTTTCCGCCCGAGTCCAGTACTCCGCCCGCGATCAGGGTCTGCAGGCCGGCCGACGGGAACGCCGCCTCGACCAGATCGGGTGTCTCCTCGGTACCGAGCAGCAGCAGACGCACCAGTACGGCCAGCCGCTGCCGCCCAGCCGGAGCAGCCTGGGTGACCCGCAGGACCGGCCACCACACGCCACGGCCCAGCGCGGCATTGGCGTCGGCGCCCAGAAGCTCGGCCACCCCGTCGGTGGTGAATCCGGCCGATCGCAGGTCGGCACCGATCGCATCGAGAAGGCCAGAGTCGACACCTCCGTCAATCCGGCTCAAAACAACCCCATCTCTTCGGGCTCGGCGGGCTCGATGAGCTCGGGGCCGTTGTTGCGGACACTGTTGACCAGTCGAGACACCTCACGAACGGCGATCCGGTCCAGGTCCCCGTGACCGCGCAGCAGCCCCTCGTCGATGGGGGCGTCGGGATCCATCCAGCGGTCCCAGTCCGGCGCGCTGATGGTCAGCGGCATCCGGTCGTGGATCTCGGCGAGCGGACCGGCGGCGTCGGTGGTGATGATCGTGCAGCTGAGCAGCGGCGGCTGGTCCTTCGGTGCGCCCTGCGGACGCCAGGTGGTCCACAGGCCCGCCATGAACAGCAGCTCACCGTCGGCGCCGTACATGTAGAACGGGGTCTTCTTGGAAGATCCGGCTTTCTTTCCTTCACTACCCGCGTTCGGCTTCCATTCATACCAACCGTCCATCGGGATCAGACAGCGCTTGTTCTTGGCGGAGTTGCGGAATGCCGGTGAGGTGATGACCTTGTCGGCACGTGCATTGATCAGCAGCGGCCCCTTGGTATCGGGTCCGCCGCCCTCAGCGGTCTTGACCCACGGCGGGATCAGCCCCCAGCGCATGGACCGGACCCGGCGGGTCGATTCATCTTCGGGTTCGGTGTGCCGTTTGACGACGCTGGAGATGGTCGTCGTGGGGGCCACGTTGTAATTGGTGCCCGCCACATCCTTGTCGGCCTTGTCGCCCGTGCTCGCCACGGTCTCATCGAGGGCCTGGATTTTCTGCGCCAGCAATGCAGGATCGGTGGTCACCGCGAAACGTCCACACATAGTGCCCATGGTTGCAGAGTCCGCGGACAAGGCAGGATGTAGTGCGTGAGCGCACGTGAGGAGCAGATGACACATTGGCCGGCTCCGTCGGCCACGACCCCGGTCGACGCCTCGGTGACGGTGCCCGGTTCGAAGTCTCTGACCAACCGCGCGCTCGTGCTGGCCGCTCTGGCCACCGCGCAGGGCCCCTCGACGGTCAGCGGCGCGTTGCGCAGCCGCGACACCGATCTGATGATCGACGCCATCCGCACCCTGGGCGTCAACGTCACGCCGGCCGAACATGACGACACCGAGCTGACGATCAGCGGCCGCATCGCGCCCGCCCCGGATGCGCGGGTCGACTGTGGACTGGCCGGCACCGTGCTGCGATTCGTGCCTCCGGTCGCCGCGTTGGGCACGGCATCGGTCACCTTCGACGGCGACGAGCAGGCCCGGGCCCGACCGATCTCGCCGCTGCTCAATGGGCTACGCGGCTTGGGAGTCGACGTCGACGGAGACGCGCTGCCGTTCGCGGTGCGCGGCCGTGGCGCAGTGGCGGGCGGCACCGTCGAGATCGACGCGTCGGGGTCCTCGCAGTTCGTCTCCGGGCTGTTGTTGTCCGGTGCGACATTCACCGACGGGCTCACCATCGTGCACACCGGAACCTCGGTGCCCTCGGCCCCGCATGTGGCGATGACGGTGGCGATGCTGCGCGACGCCGGCGTCCAGATCGATGATTCGGTCCCCAATCGCTGGCGGGTCTCCCCCGGACCGATCGCCGCGCGGGCCTGGCACATCGAGCCCGACCTGTCGAATTCCACGCCTTTTCTGGCCGCGGCGATCGTCACCGGCGGAACAGTGCGCATCGCCGACTGGCCCTCGGTCAGCATCCAGCCCGCCGACACCATCCTCGGCCTGCTGACGAAGGTGAATGCGACTGTTCACCAACGTGATTCATATCTGGAGGTCAGTGGCTCCGAAGGCTACGACGGGTTTGACGCCGACCTGCACGATGTCGGCGAACTGGCCCCGACGGTGGCGGCGCTGGCCGCGCTGGCCGGTGACGGCGCCACCTCGAGGCTGCGGGGCATCGCCCATCTGCGCGGACACGAAACCGACCGGCTGGCCGCGCTGACCGCCGAGATCAACGGACTCGGCGGCGACTGCGCCGAAACCGAGGACGGGCTGCTCATCACGGCGCGCCCACTGCACGGCGGGACCTGGCGCTCCTATGCCGACCACCGGATGGCCACCGCCGGGGCGATCATCGGCCTGCGGGTGTCCGGTGTGGCTGTGGAGAACATCGAGACCACGGCCAAGACCCTCCCCGATTTCCCGCTGATGTGGGAGCAGATGCTGACGGGCGACCCGCACACGAGGGGGAAGTAAACCACCTTGGGAGCGCGGGAGTACGACGAATCCGATGTCCGGATCAGGCCGGGCCGCGGTACCCGTCCGCGCACCAAGATCCGCCCCGACCATGCCGATGCCCAGTCCGCGATGGTGGTCACCGTCGACCGCGGCCGCTGGGGCTGCGCGCTGGACCGCGACCCGCATCACCGCGTGGTCGCGATGCGGGCACGTGAGCTGGGCCGCACCCCGATCGTGGTCGGCGACGACGTCGACATCGTCGGCGACCTGACGGGCCGGCCGGACACCCTGGCCCGGATCGTGCGCCGCGGTGAACGCCGAACGGTGTTGCGCCGCACCGCCGATGACACCGATCCGACCGAACGGGTGGTGGTCGCCAATGCCGATCAGCTGTTGATCGTGGTGGCGTTGGCCGACCCGCCGCCGCGTACCGGATTCGTCGAACGCGCGCTGATCGCCGCGTACGCCGGCGGACTGACACCGGTGCTGTGCCTGACGAAATCCGATCTGGCCGCACCCGAACCGTTCGCTGCGCAGTTCGCGGATCTGGATCTGACCATCGTCACCGCGGGTCGCGAGGATCCGCTCGATGTAGTGGAACCGCTGTTGACCGACCAGGTCACCGTGTTCCTCGGACATTCCGGGGTGGGCAAATCCACCCTGGTGAACCGTCTTGTCCCAGAGGCAGATCGGGCCACCGGCGAGGTGTCCGGGGTGGGCAAGGGCAAGCACACCTCGACCCAGTCCGTGGCGATACCGCTGGACGGCCAGGGCTGGGTGATCGACACCCCCGGGATCCGCTCGTTCGGGCTGGCCCATATCGAACCGGACGATGTGATCAGGGCGTTCTCGGATCTGGCCGACAGCATCGAGGACTGTCCGCGCGGCTGCGGCCACATGGGCCCGCCCGCCGATCCCGAATGTGCGCTGGACACGTTGTCCGGCCCGGCTGCGGGCCGGGTCGCCGCGGCCCGGCACCTGCTGGCCGTGCTGAAGGAAGCCTGACCGACTCCGCATACCGCTGTGCGGCACATGAGGTCAACTGTCGAACCCGGCGCACTATGGTCGCTAATCGTGGCTACTTACGTTCTCACCGGCAGCGCCTCTGGGCTTGGGGCGGCAACCAAGAAACGGCTCGAATCCGACGGGCATCGGGTGATCGGCGTCGACCTGCGCGGCGCCGACGTCAACGTGGACCTCAGCACCCCGGACGGGCGCGCGGAGGCGATCGTCAAGGTCACCGAGCTGGCCGACGGCGGTATCGACGGTTTCGTCCCGTTCGCCGGACTGGCGGCCGCAACCGGGCGTCCGGCGCATCTGCTCATCGCCGTCAACTACTTCGGCGCCATCGAGCTGCTCGAAGGTCTGCGCCCGCTGCTGGCCGGCCGGGAGACCGCGTCGGTGGTGCTGATCAGCTCGAATTCGACTACCAGCCAACCCAATTGGCCGGTCGAGCTGGCCGATGCCTGCCTGGCCGGTGATGAGGCAGGCGCCAACACCGTCGCCTCCACCTACGGCGATTTCGCGGCGCTGCAGGCTTACCCGGCGACCAAGGCCGCCCTGGCGTACTACGCCCGCACCAAGTCCGCGGAGTACATCGCCGACGGCATCCGGCTCAACGCGATCGCGCCGGGGCTCATCGACACTCCGATGACCCAGGAGGGTCGTAAGGATCCGTTGACCGGCGAGGCGATGGAGCAGTTCCTCAAGACCATCCCCGCCGGGCGGGGCGGACGCCCCGAAGAGGTGGCCGCACTGGTGGCGTTCCTACTGGGGCCCGAAGCGGGATATTTCGTCGGGTCCGTGATCTTCGTCGACGGCGGCACCGACGCTGCTTTCCGCGGCCGGGACTGGCCGAAGGTGTGGGAACTCAATATGTGACGGTCAGTGCTTGGGCTTGGTCTCGTCGGCCGCCGCCTGCTGCTGCTCCTCCTCGGCCTGCTGCTTGGCCGCCGCAATAGCCGCACGTCCCTCGGGGCTGGCCGCCGAGTTGCCCGGGGTCTTGGCCGAGGCCACCCCGGCATTGCAGTTCAGGTTGAGCAGCACGGTGTCGGTGACCGGCGCGAAGTTGTCGCCCTTGTGCCAGGACGCCTTTTCCGAGCTCGCCACCACGCAGTCGTCGTCGGCCTCCGAATCACCCGAGCGGGTCGCAACGACACCCTTCATCCCGGCGTCGGACAGCGCCGACTGCACGTCGGAGTACTTCTGCCCGGCGTAGTCGTCGGCCGCTGCGATACCGGTGGTCAGTGCACCCACGGGAACGGCCGAGGCGCCGAGCACCATCGCAACCGCAAGTAGCTTCCTCATCGCGAACTCCGTTCCGGGCGGTGCCTACCTGTTGAGGCCACAGGTTATGAGCGGCGGCTGCGAGGACCCTGGGAGTACGACGGGTGGTTGCTTGGAATCTGGACAGGGCGCGGAAACGAATGTGGGCTTGTGTCGGGATCTCGGCGGATCCTCGGACACAAGCCCACATTCGATGAAGAAACCAGATGAAACTACTTGCGGCGCCAGCCCCGCACTGTCGCGATGGCCGTCTTCAGGCCACGGCGACGCCCGGTCTCCGGGTCGGTGACGCCGTACCCGTCGAGCTCGGTGAACATCCGCTCGCTGCGGGTTTCCGGGGCGTTGTCGGCGGTGTCACGCAGGAACCGGTCCGGCAGCGACAGTTTGGCGATCGTGCGCCAGGTCTTCCCGTACTGCACCAGGAAGGGTCCCGTGGTGTAGGGCAGGTCGTACTTGTCGCACAGCGCCCGCACCCGGACCGCGATATCGGCGTACCGATTGCTCGGCAGATCCGGGAACAGGTGATGCTCGATCTGGTAGCTCAGGTTGCCGCTCATGAAGGCCAGCGCCGGACCCGAGTTGAAGTTGGCGCTGCCCAGCATCTGGCGCAGGTACCACTGGCCGCGGCTCTCACCGACCATGTCGGTCTTGGTGAATTTCTCTGCGCCATCGGGGAAATGGCCGCAGAAGATCACCGCGTTGGCCCACACGTTGCGGATGACGTTGGCCACCGCGTTGGCCTTCAGCGTGGACTTGAAGGTCGCGCCGGGCGACAGCGCGGTGAGCGCAGGCCAGACGACGTAGTCCTTGGCGACCTGGTTGCCGGCCTTCACCCCGAACTCGCGAACCCGCATCAGCGTGGCCTTGCGGTCGTCGCGGCCCTTGAAGATCTTGCCGAGCTCCAGGTGCTGCAACCCGACGCCCCACTCGAAGCCGATCGCCAGCAGGGTGTTGAACAGCAGGTTGCCGTAGAGGTTGAACGGCTTCCACTTCGCGTCGCGGGTGACCCGAATGACGCCGTAGCCCACATCGTCGTCCATGCCGAGAATGTTGGTGTACTTGTGGTGCATGAAGTTGTGGGTGAAGCGCCAGTGCTTGGATGCCCCGCTCATGTCCCACTCCCACGTCGAGGAGTGAATCTCGGGATCGTTCATCCAGTCCCACTGGCCGTGCATGACGTTGTGGCCGATCTCCATGTTCTCGATGATCTTGGCCACGCCCAGGGTCACAGTGCCCGCCCACCACGCCGAGCGGCGCGAGCTTGCCGCCAGCATCACCCGGCCCGCCACCTCGAGGGCGCGCTGGCCGGCGATGGTGCGACGGATGTAGCGCGCGTCGCGCTCACCGCGGGAGTCTTCGATGTCCTGACGGATTGCATCGAGCTCGATGCCCAGATTCTCTATGTCGGCATCAGTGAGATGCGCGAACTCGGGAACGTCGGTAATTGCCATCGTCGGCCTCCTCTCGCTTACCTACGGTAGCGTAACCTACGATGCCGTAGGTTACTAGCCGGTAAAGTCTAAATGTCCAGCACGCAGTCGCCGGACGCTGCCGAAACACACGTCTGAATCCGGGTTCCGGGCTCATGTTCGACGCCGGTGCGCAAGTCGCGCACATGTCCGTCGACCAGGCCCACCACGCACGACTGACAGATACCCATCCGGCAGCCGAACGGCATCTGGATGCCCACCTTTTCGCCGACGTCCATCAACGGCGTCGCCCCATCGATGGTGGCTTCCTTACCGCTGCGCTCGAACGTCACCGTGCCCCCGGCGCCGTGCGGTGCTGCCCGCGACACCGCGAACCGTTCCAGGTGCAGGTGCTCGGCGATGCCGGCGGCTTCCCATACCTGTTCGGCATCATTGAGCATGCCTTCGGGCCCGCACGCCCACGCTTGACGCTCACGCCAATCGGGAACCACGTCGCCGATCTGCGCCAGATCCAGCCTGCCCTCGGTCCGGGTGCTGCGCAACAGCAGCCGATAACCGGGATGCGCATCGTGCAGTGCGGCCAGCTCCGAGCCGAACATCACGTCGGAATCGGTTGGCGCGGAATGTACATGCACGATGTCGGTGATCTGGTCACGACGGACAAGGGTGCGCAGCATCGACATCACCGGGGTGATGCCAGAACCCGCCGTCACGAACAACACCGTGGCCGGCGCCGGTTGAGGCATGACGAAGTTGCCCTGCGGAGCCGCCAGCCGCACGACCGTGCCCGGCTGCAACCCGTCGACCAGGTGCGCCGACAGGAACCCCTCGGGCATCGCCTTGACCGTGATCGCGATGGTGCGCGCGCCGAAGTGGGATTTCTCCGGCGTCGAGGTGAGCGAATACGACCGCCAGCGCCAGCGCCCGTCCATCAGCACGCCGATACCGACGTACTGGCCGGGCTCGTATTCGAACGAGAATCCCCAGCCCGGTTTGATCACCAATGTCGCGGAATCGGCAGTTTCCCGCCGCACCTCGACAACCCGTCCGCGCAACTCCCGCGCCGACCACAACGGGTTGGCCAACTTGAGGTAATCGTCGGGCAGCAGCGGTGTGGTCACCTGCGCGACGATGCGACGCAACGCGTTCCAGCCCGGACGCCGCTCGGCGCCGGCGATGGTCGGGCGGACCGTATCGGCCACATTGGCCGAGACCTTGATCGAGTTCTTGGCCATGAACCTACGGTACCGTAGGTTACTGCCCCGTAGCTAGTCGGACGACGGCCATCGCAGGTCAGGACACCAAAGTGTTTTTGTACGTTTTCCCGTCCTTCATGATCACTTTGAAGTTGTGCTCCGGGTCGGCGACCAGGTCCAGGCGTGCCAACGGGTCGCCGTCGACCAGCAACACATCCGCCAGGGCACCCTCTTGAACCACGCCCAGCTTGCCCGCGTAGGGGCTGCGCTTGCCCGACATCGCGAGCAGTTCGGCGTTGGTTCCGGTGGCCATCGTCAACGTCTCGGCGGGCGAGAACCACTTACCGAGCCCCGCCAACAGCGCCCCCTGTTTCGGTGCCAGCTGCGGCGAGAACAGGATGTCGGTGCCGAAGGCCGTCTTGAGTTTGTACTTGCGGGCCAACTGGTAGACGTTGCCCACTCCGTCGACGATCTCCTTGGCCTTCGCGGCCTCGTCGGAGCCCGGCGGGAACGCCCCGATCATCTCGGCCGGGATGGGCTGCGTGCTCAGCCAGATGTTCTTGTCCGCCATCTCCTTCGCCGTTGCCTCGTCCATCAGATGTGCATGCTCGATGCACGTGACCCCGGCGCGGATCGCCTGCTGGATGGTCTGCGGGGTGTAGGCGTGGACGGTCACATAGGTGCCCCAGTTGCCCGCCGCTTCCGTGGCCGCCCGCAACTCGGGTTCGGTGAAGGTGGTGACGTCGAGCGGGCTGTGCGGTGAGGACACGCCGCCGCCGGCGGTCAGCTTGATCTGCGACGCGCCCTGGAACAACTGCTCGCGCGCGCGCATCCGCACCTCGTCGGGGCTATCGGCCACCATGGCCGCGCCGAGTTCTTCCTGCCGCGACGGCGGGCCACCCGGATTGCGCGGAAGGTCCGCGGGCGTACGGAAGTCACCATGGCCACTGGTGACGGTGATGATCGCGCCCGACGGGAAGATGCGCGGACCGTTGACGACGCCTTCGTCGATGGCCTGCTTGAGCCCGAAGCTCGGGCCGCCGAGATCGCGGACTGTGGTGAACCCACGCATCAAGGTGTCGTTGGCCTCGGCGCCGGCCAACAGGTTGAGGTACCCCGGATCCAAGGTCGTCAACTGTGTCACCGGCGGCCGCACGAGCATCGTGTGCCAGTGGTTGTCGATCAGGCCCGGCATCAATGTGCGACCGCCCCCGTCGATCACCGTGGCAGCCGGATCGGCCGGCAGCGCCTCGGTGGAGATCCGTTCGATCCGGTTGCCTTTGACCCGTACATTCGACGGCGCCGACAGCCGATCACTGTGACCGTCAAAGATTTTGACGTTGCGGAAGTCCGTGATGGCCGGCCCGGCGCCAGGAGGTGCCGCAGGCGGCGGTGCCTGCGCGGACTCCGCGGGGCGATCCGGCTCTGAGGATCCGGCCGATGAGGTGTCGCCGTCACCGGTCGAACACGCCGCACTGGCCAAGACCACGGCCAGCACCGTCAGCAGCCCGAATCCGCGCATCAAAATCTCCCGTCGAGTCGATCAGAGCAGTTCGAGCAGAAACGGCAGTTCCTGCGGGGCGTACCACGCCAGGTCGTGATCCTGGGCGTCTCCCACCGTGAGTTCGGCGTCCTCGTCCCCCATGTCCGCCTCGTCGATGACATCGACGGCGGCCAGCACCGCCGACTCCGCATCGGCATTGTCGACGTACACCGCGACGACGGCGTCGATGGGCAACGGCCCGGACAACCGCACGACGGCGTCATCGAGGTCGGGACGGATCGTGACCTCCACATGCGCCCCCGTATCGGCCACCACCACCGCGCGGCGCGGCGGCAGACCCGAATCGGTCGGCCCGCCGGCCAGCAACCGCAAGGAGGCCAGCGCGGCTTCCCGCAAGGCCACCTCGGCGAGTTCGTCGTCGTCACCCTCGGCGTAGGCCTCCCGCAGCGTCGGGGTGACCGCGAAGGCGGTTCCGTTCACGACGAGCAGGTGACGGTCGGCGACGAGCTGCTGCAGGGCGACCAGGGTCGTCGGGATGTAGACGCGCACACCGCGAGGTTAATCGTCCACGGCGTCTATGCGGTCGTCGGCTTGCGGGTCCTTCTCCACGGAAAACACGAAATCGTCGCCGTGCTGGGTGACACCGGCGACCACAGCATCGTTGACGGCTTCCAGCGCGTACTCGCGGCGCACCACCAACGGATCCTGCCGCAGGTCGCGGACCAGCGACACCGCGAGCCCGATCATCACCAGGACGAAGGGCACCGCGACGATGATCGTGATCGACTGCAGACCGTTCAGTGCATCGGCACCGCCGACCAGCAGCATGACCGCCGCCACCGCACCGGTGGCGACGCCCCAGAAGATCACCGTGGGCCGGGTCGGTTTGATGGTGCCGCGTTCGGACAGCGAACCCATCACGATCGACGCCGCGTCGGCACCGGATACGAAGAAGATGGCGACCAACACCATCACCACCACACTGGTGACCGTCGCGATCGGATACTCGCCGAGCAAGCTGAACAGCTGCTTCTCCTGGCTGCCCATTCCTGCCAGGTCCACACCGTTCTGCTGCTCGAAGATGGCCGCGCCGCCGAACACACAGAACCAGATCACCGACACCACGCTGGGCACCAGCAGCACGCCCGTCACGAACTGCCGGATGGTGCGGCCACGGGAAATCCTGGCGATGAACATCCCGACAAAGGGGGTCCAGGAGATCCACCAGGCCCAATAGAAGATGGTCCAGCTCTGCAGCCAGGTGCTGACCGCGTCGCCTTCGGCGCCCGTCCTGGCGGCCATCTGCGCGAGATCTCCGAAATAACTGCCGATGGAGGTCGGAATCATGTTGAGCATGAACATGGTCGGGCCGACCAGGAAGATGAACAGCGCCATGCCCAGTGCCAGCACCATGTTGATGTTGGACAGCCACTGGATCCCGCGCGCGACGCCCGACACCGCCGAGAGGACGAACGCGACGGTCAGGACCGTGATGATGCCAACCAAGACGGCATTGCCGGTTTCACCGATTCCGGCGACGATGTGCAACCCGCTGCGGATCTGCAGCGCGCCGAGGCCCAGCGAGGCCGCGGACCCGAACAGCGTGGCGAAGATCGCCAGCATGTCGATCACCTTGCCCCACGGCCCGTTGGCGTGTTTGCCCAGCAGAGGCTCGAACGCGGCACTGACCAACTGCAGGCGGCCCTTGCGGTAGACGCCGTAGGCGATGGTCAGGCCGACGACGGCGTAGATCGCCCACGGGTGCAGCGTCCAGTGGAACATCGTGGTGGCCATCGCGGTCTCCGCGGCCTGGGGATTGCCCGGCCCGCCGGTGCCCGGTGGCGGGGAGGCGAAATGCGACAGGGGCTCGGACACCCCGAAGAACATCAGGCCGATCCCCATGCCGGCACTGAACATCATCGCCACCCAGGACACGGTGCGGAATTCCGGTTCATCGTCGTCACGGCCCAGCGGGATGTTGCCGTAGCGACTCATCGCGAGCCAGATCACGAAAACCACGAACCCGGACGCGGTCAGGACGAACAGCCAACCGACATCGGCCATCACCCAACTGAGTGCGTTCGACGATGCCGCGGCAAGTGAACCCGTGCTGACGAATCCCCAGACCAGGAATGCGAGAGCGATGACAGCGGTGACCCCGAATACGACCCAGTCCACACCGGCGCGGCGGGTGTAGGCCTTCTGCTCGACCGGGACGTCGAGCACCGGGTGGTGGGGCACCACCTCGGCAACCGACTTGAGCGCATTTTCAGTTCTCTTGACGACTGATTTCTTGGCGTCTTGCGTGTTCTCGTCGGATCTACTTTTTCGTATCTCAGCTGGCATGGTCAATTCATCAGACCGCGAATTGCGGCTCAGGTCAAACAGCCCACACGTTGCGCCAGGTTTTATCTGGCCGCCTCGAGCAATTCCTCGAGAGATTCACGGAACAGGCTCGGCAACACGTCGACGTCGCTCATCGCGTCCCGGTCGGCGTTGATCCCGAAGTACAACATGCCGTTGTACGACGTCACCCCGATGGCCAGAACCTGGTTCTGCAGCAGCGGCGGCACCGCGTAGGTCTCCAGCAACTTGGTGCCCGCGACATACATCTGCTTCTGGGCCCCGGGCACGTTGGTGATCAGCAGGTTGAACAGCCGCGCCGAGAAACCCGTCGCCACCCGAATACCCATGGCGTGCAAGGTCGGCGGTGCAAATCCGGACAGGGTCACGATGGTGCGCGCGTCGACGAGGCTGGCCGCGGTGGAATGCGATTCGGTGGCATGCGCGATCTGCGACAGTCGCACCACCGCGTTGCCCTCGCCGACCGGGAGGTCGACCAGGAACGGCGATACCTCGCTGATGGCCTGGCCCGGCCCAGTGGAGTCCAGTTCGGCATCCGGGTACACCGACATCGGCGCCATGGCCCGCACCGTGGTGGTCGGGGTGACCGGTTCTCCGCGCGACAGCAGCCAGTTGCGTAACGCGCCGGCCACCACGGCCAGGACGACGTCGTTGATGTCGCAGTTGTAGCGGGCCCGCACCAGCCGGTAATCCTCCAACCGATGCTCGTCCACCGAGAACCTGCGGTTGCGCGAGACCGTGGTGTTGAGCGGGCTGCTGGGGGCGGTACCGCGCGCCACCGTGCGGGCCATGTCGGCAACCCGCCGGCCCACCGCCGCCAGTTCGCTGGCACTCGTGGCCACCTCGGTCACGGTGTCGCGCAAGGCGGCGAGCTGGCTGGTCGGCCGGGTGATCCACTCCCCGATCGCGCCGAGCACCAACTGGCGGTCGCTGGGTTCGCGGGCCGGGATCCAGATGTCCTCGCCGAACTCCGGCGGCTTCGGCGCACGATCGGCGATCACGTGCCCGATCTCGAGCGCGGTCATCCCGTTGACAAGGGCCTGGTGCGTCTTCGTGTAGATCGCGATGCGGTTCTTGGTCAGCCCTTCGACCAGGTACATCTCCCACAGCGGACGGGTCCGGTCCAACGGCCGCGAGCCGAGCCGGGCGATCAGGTCGTGCAGCTGCGCGTCGCTGCCCGGGGACGGCAGCGCCGACCGCCGAATGTGGTAGGTGATGTCGAAATCCCGATCATCCACCCACACCGGCCGGGCCAGGCCCAGCGTCACCTCACGCACCTTCTGGCGGTAACGCGGAATCTGCGGCAACCGATGCTCGACGGTCTCCAACAGGGTCTCGTAACTCAAGCCGGCACGCGGCTTGCGCAAGATCGACAAGGACCCGACGTACATCGGCGTAGCGCTGTTCTCCAGATGGAAGAACGCTGCATCGGACGCCGACAGCCTGTTCACCATGCGGCGCCACCCTCCCCTTCTCGCTCCGCTCGAACCCCGTCACGTTAACCGGCGATTCTGCTACTGCGCATCACGGGTGCTGCCGCGCGTCAATTTCACGCCGGAGCTGCCGAGAGTTCATGCCGTAATCACCGAGAGCTCCCAGCGCCCGCTGCCCTCCAACTGCAGTCGCGACCGGTGATGCCGGTCGATGGTTGACCGGTGCCCGACGCTCACCACCACGGACTCGGGTAACCGTTCACGCACCAATCCATACATGGCGTCCTCGAGTCCCTCGTCCAACGCGGAGGTCGACTCATCGAGGAACACCACCCGCGGACGGACCAGCAGCACCCGCGCAAATGAGACCCGCTGTTGCTCACCCAGGGAAAGTACCGACGCCCAGTCCGCTTCGTCGTCCAGGCGCTCGGTCAGATGCCCGAGGGCCACCGCGCGCAAGGTGTCCCGCAGTTCGCTGTCACTCACGTCGGCAATCGGAAGCGGGTACACCACCGAGGCCCGCAGATCCCCCAGCGGCAGGTACGGCAGTTGTGGCAGGAACAGCGTCGCCCATCCGGACGGGTACTGCACAAGTCCCCCAGTCCGCGGCCAAAGCTCGGCCAGGCTACGCAGCAAGGTGGTCTTACCGCAGCCGGACGGACCCTTGACCACCACACTGTCCCCCGGGTTCAACACCATCGACAGATCGGTGATCAGCGGCCGCCCCTGCAGGTCATCCACCTGCACCTCGGTGAGCGCCAGCGAATCGCGGGTGGCCTCAACCGAGATCCGGGGCAACTCCCGTGCCCGGTGATCGTGAGCGAGCATCTGGTCGATGCGCATCAGCGCGGCGCGGTAGACGGTGAACTCGTCATAGCTGTCCCGAAAGAACGCCATTGCCGCACAGACATTTCCGAAGGCCGCGACGGTCTGCAGCAGGCCGCCGAGCGTGATCTGGCCGGCGAAGAACCGGGGAGCCTGCACGATGTAGGGAATCATCCCGGTCGTCACGTCGCCGACCCCGCGGTTCCAGCCGTTGAGTCGCAACTGGGCGAACACGATGCGCCACATGTTGGCGATGATCTCGGCGAACCTCGAGTGCAGCAGTTGCCGTTCACGCTCCCCACCGCGGTAGAACGCGACGCGCTCGGCACTGTCGCGCAATCGAACCAGCGCGTACCGGAAACTGGCGCTGAACCGTTCGTTGAGGAAGTTCAGGCGCACCAGCGGGCGGCCGATCCAGAACGCGACGACCGTCACCGTGATCGAGAAGACGAACGCCACGAACACCATGGCCCGCGGAATCGTCCAGCCGCCCAACTGCAACGGACCGGACAGTTGCCACAGCACACCGGTGAACATGACGATCAACAGCGACCTGTTCACCGCTCCGATGCTCATGTCCACCGACTTGGTGGTGAACGTCTCGACGTCGGTCTGGATGCGCTGATCGGGGTTCTCCACCGGAGGGTCCAGAAACCGGTTGCGATAGAACGCATCGCCGGTCATCCAGTCGTCGACGAGACGGGTGTTGAGCCAGATGCGCCAATGGATCGAGAAGACCCGGCGCAGGAACAGATCGACCACCGTGTAGATCACGGTGAGTGCCACCAGAATCCCGCTGATCGCAAACGACGTCATGAACGCCTGGCGTGCAGCGTCGAGCTTCGCGCCGTCATGGGTGGCCAGTGCCTCCGCACCAGCCTGCACCGCATTCATCAGGTCCGCATACTGGTAGGTGAAAATCACCACCACCCGCGCCGAATACACGGTGTGCCAGAGGATGAACGCCAGCAGCGCCCAGGTGCGCCAACTGCCCGGCCCGCTGAAGAACGGCGCGGTGACCCGCCAGAACTGTTGTCCCCAGCGGGTGAATCTCGCGATCAGCAGCGCCACTGCCAGGAACACCACAAGGGTGATCCCCCACGCCTGCAGCGTCCATATCAGCGAGCGCAGCGGCTCGGCCGGCCAATCGATGCTGGGCTGAACCATTCCGCTCCCCCTGGTTCGACGACTCTCGTCACGCTAACCGGAGAAACCGAGCACCGGATTATGCGTGCCTCCGGCACGCCGCACCCCATGCGATCATGGGTAGGTCTGCACCTCTCCAGCAGATGTCGTCCGTGATGCCGACCGCTGGAGGTTGCCTGTGCCCACCCCGAAACTTCCCGCGCAATCCGCCACTGCGAACGGTTCCCGGCGTCTGCCGCTGACCGCCCCGGTGATCGACTGCGAGCCGCCCGCCCTGCTGCTGGGAGGCACACCGGTTGCCTTGCCGGCACTGCCGGCACTGCCGGCGCCCTGTCCGGCACCGACCGTGCTGCACGGGCACAGCCCGCGCCGGTTGCGGTTGGTCGGCCCCGAGACCGACGGGCAATTGCAGCCCGGCGCCGCACAGTTCGCCGATATGGCCCTGCGCCGGGTCCTTGAGGTCGTCGACCGGCGCAGGCCACCGTCCCAGCTGAAATCACTGATGAGCCAACTGCTGCTCGACGCGGTCATCGCTTCCACCGCGTCCCGCCACGGCACCACCGCCAGCCTGCGCCGGGTGGGGCTACGCCCGGCAGCCTCACCCGAGGCCGCCGAGCTGTTCGCCACCTACACGCGCGGGCCGCGCGTGCGCGCCATCGCGGGACGTATCGAATCACGCAGTGGCCGTTGGCAACTCACTGCGCTGCAGCTCGGTTAGCTCTTGCGGTGCGACTTCGACGGCCGGCCGGTCTTGGCCTGCTTGCGGGCCGCTTCGCGACGCTCACGCCGGGTACCACCGGCCCCCGCGGAATGTCGCCCGCCACCGCCGGAGCGCTGCACCTCAGCCGTGCCGTCCTCGGACGGTCCGGTGTAGGTCAGCGGCGGTGCGTCATTGTCGATCCCCTTGGCACGCAACGCCGGTGCCGGCCGCTCCTTGGTGGCCACCGCACCGGAATCCGCGTCGGCAGCCGTGGCCTCACCAGCCTTCGCCGCGGCGGCCGCGGCGAACTCGGCCAGCCCACTGGGCGCGGCCACCGGTGCGACTTGAGCGCTGGGGGCAGCCGGCGCGGCCTCGACCTGAACGTTGAAGAGGAACCCGACCGACTCCTCCTTGAGCGCGTCGAGCATGCCGACGAACATGTCGTAGCCCTCGCGCTGGTACTCGACCAGCGGATCGCGCTGCGCCATCGCCCGCAGGCCGATGCCCTCCTTGAGGTAATCCATCTCGTAGAGGTGCTCACGCCACTTGCGGTCGATCACGTTGAGCAGGACGTTGCGCTCCAGCTGACGCATGGCACCTTCGCCCGCCAGTTCTTCGAGCTGCTTCTCGCGCTCGGCGTACGCACGGTCGGCGTCGGCGACGAGCGCTTCGAGCAACTCCTCGCGGGTCAGCTCACCGGGCTCGCCCACCGCATCGGAATCGACCAGGTCGTGGTGGTCGATACCGACCGGGTACAGCGTCTTGAGCGCTTCCCACAGCTTGGCCAGATCCCAGTCCTCGGCGTAGCCCTCGGCGGTCGCACCGTCGACGTAGGCGGTGATCACGTCGACGAGCATGTCGTGGGCCTGCTGTTGGAGGTTCTCGCCCTCCAGCAGCATCCGGCGCTCCTTGTAGATGACCTTGCGCTGCTGGTTCATCACCTCGTCGTACTTGAGGACGTTCTTGCGGACCTCGAAGTTCTGCTGCTCGACCTGGGTCTGCGCGCTCTTGATGGCGCGGGTCACCATCTTCGCCTCGATCGGCACATCGTCGGGCAGGTTCAGCCTGGTCAACAGCGACTCCAGCGTCGCGCCGTTGAACCGTCGCATCAACTCGTCACCCAGCGACAGGTAGAAGCGGGACTCGCCCGGATCGCCCTGGCGGCCCGAGCGGCCGCGCAGCTGGTTATCGATACGCCGGGACTCGTGGCGCTCGGTGCCCAGCACGTACAACCCACCGGCATCGGTGACCTTCTCGGCCTCCTTGTTGGCCTCTTCCTTGATGGCCGTGAGGGTGTCGTCCCAGGCGGCCTCGTACTCCTCGGGGGTCTCCACCGGGTCCAGGCCCTTTTCGCGCAGGCGCTTGTCGGCCAGGAAATCGGCGTTGCCGCCGAGCACGATGTCCGTACCACGGCCGGCCATGTTGGTGGCGACGGTGATCGCGCCGAGGCGGCCGGCCTCGGCGATGATGTTCGCCTCCTGCTCGTGGTACTTCGCGTTCAGCACGTTGTGCGGGATCTTGCGCTTGGTGAACTGCCGCGACAGGTACTCGGAGCGCTCGACGCTCGTCGTACCGATGAGGACCGGCTGGCCCTTCTCATAGCGCTCGGAGACGTCGTCGACGACCGCGATGTACTTGGCTTCCTCGGTCTTGTAGATCAGGTCGCCCTGATCGGCACGCACCATCGGCTTGTTGGTCGGGATGGGCACCACACCCAGCTTGTAGATCTCGTGCAGCTCGGCGGCCTCGGTCTCGGCCGTACCGGTCATGCCGGACAGCTTGTCGTAGAGCCGGAAGTAGTTCTGCAGCGTGATCGTGGCCAGCGTCTGGTTCTCGGCCTTGATCTCGACGTGTTCTTTGGCCTCGATCGCCTGGTGCATGCCCTCGTTGTAGCGGCGGCCCAGCAGCACGCGGCCGGTGAACTCGTCGACGATGAGCACCTCGCCGTCGCGGACGATGTAGTCCTTGTCGCGCTGGAACAGCTCCTTCGCCTTGATGGCGTTGTTCAGGTAGCTGACCAGCGGCGAGTTGGCGGCCTCGTAGAGGTTCTCGATGCCCAGCTGGTCCTCGACGAACTCCACACCCAGCTCGTGCACACCGATGGTGCGCTTGCGGATGTCGACCTCGTAGTGGGTGTCCTTCTCCATCAACGGGGTCAGCCGGGCGAACTCGCTGTACCAGTTGGAGGCGCCGTCGGCGGGCCCCGAGATGATCAGCGGGGTACGGGCCTCGTCGATGAGGATCGAGTCGACCTCGTCCACGATGGCGAAGTTGTGGCCACGCTGGACCATGTCCTCGGTGGAATGCGCCATGTTGTCGCGCAGGTAGTCGAAGCCGAACTCGTTGTTCGTGCCGTAGGTGATGTCGGCGTGGTATGCCGCCCGGCGCTCCTCCGGGGTCAAGCCCGAGAGGATGACGCCCACGTCCAGGCCCAGGAACCGGTGCACGCGACCCATCCACTCGCTGTCGCGTTTGGCCAGGTAGTCGTTGACCGTGACAACGTGCACGCCCTCACCGCCGAGCGCGTTGAGGTACGCCGGCAGCACCGCGGTCAGGGTCTTGCCCTCACCGGTCTTCATCTCGGCGACGTTGCCGAAATGCAGCGCCGCGCCACCCATGATCTGGACCTCGAAGTGCTTTTGGGACAGCACCCGCCACGCCGCCTCACGGGCCACGGCGAACGCCTCGGGAAGCAGGTCATCGAGGTCCTCGCCGTCGGCGATCCGCTTCCTGAACTCGTCGGTCTTGGCTCGCAACTCGGCGTCCGAGAGCTTCTCCATGTCGTCGGACAAGGTGTCGACATAGTCGGCCACCTTCTTGAGGCGCTTGACCATGCGGCCTTCACCGAGACGGAGCAACTTCGACAGCACGCTATTTCCCCTGTGGGTTCGATGGATCCCGTGGGCGGGATCGCACGGGCTTAGTTGACGTCCATCGTAGGTGACCGGTCGAAGTCGCTGGTTCTGCTGGCGACAACAGACAAAATCGCACCCCGGAATGCTCCGAGGTGCGATTCTGCGTCTGCCGGCGCTCAGGCCAGGCGGATCAGCCCGTAGTCGTAGGCATGGCGGCGATACACCACCGACGGGCGGTCGCTCTCCTTGTCTTGGAACAGGAAGAAATCGTGGCCGACCAGCTCCATCTCATAGAGGGCGTCGTCGACTGTCATCGGCTTCGCGGGGTGTTCCTTGGTCCGCACGATCCGGCCCGGCTCATGGTCGTCAAGACCATCAAGGGCGGGAGCATCGTCGGACACGGGTTGGGTGTCGAACAGCGTCTCGTGCGCGGTTGCTTCGGACAGCGAGACCGGGGTCTTGTCGCCGTAGTGGATCTTGCGGCGGTCCTTGCTCTTGCGGAGCCTGCTCTCGAGTTTGCCTGCCGCTGATTCCAGGGCGGCATAGAAGCTGTCTGCGCAGGCCTCGCCGCGCACCACCGGGCCACGGCCGCGGGCCGTGATCTCGACGTGCTGGCAGTTTTTGCGTTGACGGCGGTTGCGTTCGTGGTCGAGTTCGACGTCGAACAGGTAGATGGTGCGGTCAAACCGCTCCAGGCGCGACAACTTCTCCGAGACGTACATACGGAAGTGATCAGGAACTTCGACGTTTCGACCTTTGACCACAACCTCTGCGTTCGGCTCCGGGGTGGTGTCGCCGACCTGTTCGTCGGGGTCGACCACCATGGTGGCGCTTGTATCCGGGGAATGGGTTGACATACTCGGCAACTCGTTTCTCTCAGTTGTCACACGCATCGCGCGTGCCCTACTTCTCAACGAATCGTGATGGTGCCGATGGGCCGAATAGTTTGCTCCACCCATCGGCGCAAGGTGTCAGGTACTCACCTCCTACCGTTTAGCGGTGAAGTGGCGCTGCGTTTCGGGAGCGCCGCCGTGAGTCATTCACGGGTGGTTGCTGCCGACGGTAGTCCGTGTTCACCCACTCGTGCCACCAATTTCAAATACGTGTTCTCAGTTCTTCATGTGGGTTTGATCTCAACGAAATGACGCGCGCGTCAGGCATGCGAAATCGCCAGTACAGCAGACACGTCGACCCCCGCCGCCGTGAGCATCCGCACCGATTCGGCCGCCGTGGCTCCAGTGGTGACAATGTCGTCGACCAGCACCACTTCACCCGCGACCGGTCGGATCAGACGCACCCGTCCGGCGATGTTGCGCTGGCGGGCGGCGCCGGACAGGCCCACCGAATCACGCACCCACGGCCGCAGGCGCAGCGCGGGCACGACGCGAACACCGGGTAGCCCGGCAACCGCTGCCGTCGCGATCCGGCCGACCGGATCACCTCCGCGGCGACGTGCCGCGACGCGGCGGGTGGGTGCCGGGACCAGAGTCACCGGAGTACCGACGACGCCCCAGGTCAGCAGGTGCTGCAGGCCGACATTCAGGGCACCGGCCAGCGGGTCGATCAGGTCGGTGCGACCGTGCTCCTTGGCTGCCACGATGGCGCGCCGGCGGACACCCGCATGGCGGCCCAGGGCGAACACCGGGACTCCCGGATCGGTTCGTGGGGTGACCAGGTGCGGCTCGTCGTCACCAACACCGAGCTGCACGGCACACGCCGCACACCACCGGGTCGACGGTGCCCCACAGCCACCGCACTCCAGCGGCAGGATGAGGTCGAGCATGCCGGCAGTCTGCGCGCCGGGGGTGACATCGTCGCTGCGCCACGTGCTCGGCCTCAGCCGGGCAGCACCGGCAACGAACCGGGAACCATCAGCGGCCGGACCTCGACCCATCCAGGATTGTCTTCACTGACCGACGCGGACAGCTGCATCACGCCGCGCTGATCGGCGACGTAGACCGTCGACGGATTCGCGGCCACCGTGCCCACCGGAACCTGCAGATTGCGGCTGGGCCCGTCCGAATTCACCCCGTCGAGATTGACGTAGGACACCGGGTGCGCCGGATCGGTCCGACTGACCACGATGTCGTCGCCGGTCCGCCAGGACAGCGACACCACCGTGTTGCCCAGGCCGAAGCCGAGACGCCGCGGATAGGTCAGCAGGAACTGGCCCTCGGGAGTCCGCTCGATACCGGCCAGGATCACCTGCCCACCGATCACCATCGCCGCGCGGGTGCCGTCCCGGGACAGCTGCAGTTCGGTGATCGGGCCCGGATAGCGGGTTGTCACCGCCGCCGCGTCGACGGGAATGCGGGCCGGCACACCGGAGGCGTCGCGGATGGCGCGCACCACGTTGGCGTCATCGACCACCACCCACACGGCCTGATCCAGCGACCAGCTCGGCCGGCTGAGGGTGCGGCCCTCGATGGCCTTGGCAGTGGGCCCTCCCAACGGCCCCATCCACAGCGAGGCGGCAGTGGCCTCCGGGGCGTCGGGCAGCACCACGACCGACGCCGCGTCCTGACCGTTGCGCGACACCGCGGCCGACATCTGATTGGGCGCCGAGCCGAACGCCCCGGGCACCCGGCTGGTCTGTTGCCCGTCCAACGCCACCAGGGAACCGCCGACCAGCGCGTGCAGACCGGCGGCCGACCCGGGGACCGCCCCCGGGTCGGTGGCCGCGACGTCGGATGTCTCCCAGCCGTCGGCGAACCGGTCATCCAGCGGGGCACCGTCGACGTTGATCACGTAGGGCCCACTGATCCCGGCCCGCGACAGGGTCCAGATGATCTGTGCGGCAAGCAGTTGCCGACTGTGCGGATCGGTGGTCGAGAGATTATCGAGGTCGATTCGGGCGCCACCGTAGCCGCGTCCCACCCCGGTCTTCCCACCGTCGGCCCGGGTGACCGGACCGCGTAGCCGCAAGGGCGGGTCGAGCAGATTGCGTACCGCCCTGGCTATTTCCGGGCGTGGGCCGGAAACCAGTTTGGAGATCAGTTCGGTGGCCACCTGGTCGGGATCGGACACCGCGACATAACGGGGGTCGGGCACGACCGTGGTTCCGGTCGGGTCGACGAAATAGAGCGTGTTGCGCTTGTAGGTGGACTGAAACTGCTGCCAGTCAAGGAAAACCCCGTTGGGCAGCCGGTCGATGCGCCATCCGCCCGGAGTCTGGACGAGCTCGATGGGGCCGGGGTCGGGCAGTGCCCCCTCCCCGGTCTCGAACACCCCCATGTCGGACAGCGATCCCAGGATGTCTGCCCGCATGCTCACCGAAACCCGGTCTGCGCCGCGGGTTTCGACGAACACCACCCGATCGAGCAGCAGTGCGCTGCCGGCGTCGTCCCATGAGCTGGACGCCGATTCGGTGAGGAACTGCCGGGCCGCCAGGTGCCGGTTCGCGGGATCGGCCGTGGCCTTGAGGAATTCACGCAGCAGCACGTCAGGGTCCATGCCCGGCGCCGGTTTGGGCAGGTTCGGTGGTGCCGGTCTGTCGACGGTGCCGATCGCTTGCGGGGAGGACGAATTCGGAATTCCCGCGCATCCGGACACCAGAACTACCAGACCGACGATCACCACCGTCAGCAGGCGCTTCACACGTTCTCCTCCGCATGCTCCCGGTCGGGACGCTGCCGCGACTTTTGTTGCTGCGAAACAGGTTTCAAAGGCAGCGGGCTGGTGGTCACCTTGTGTCCGCGCACCAGCGGCAGCGTCAGGCGGAAGCACGCTCCCTTGCCGGGTTCACCCCAGGCTTCCAACCGGCCCTGGTGCAGGCGCGCGTCCTCGATGCTGATGGCCAGGCCCAGTCCGGTGCCGCCGGAGCGGCGTACCCGCGACGGGTCGGACCGCCAGAACCGGCTGAACACCAGCTTTTCCTCACCGGGACGCAGGCCGACACCGTAATCGCGCACGGTGACGGCGACGGTGTCCTCGTCTGCAGCCATTCGGATGCGGACCGGTTTACGTTCGGCGTGATCGATGGCGTTGGCGATGAGGTTGCGCAGGATGCGTTCCACGCGGCGCGGATCCACCTCGGCGATCACCTCGTCGTTGGGCGTGTTGACGTCGAGCTCGACCTCGGCGTCGGCCGCCAGGTGCCCGACATTGTTCAATGCGCTCTGCACCGTGGTCCGCAGGTCCACCGACTCCACCGACAGCTCGGCCACGCCGGCGTCGTGGCGGGAGATCTCCAGCAGATCGGCCAGCAGGGTCTCGAACCGGTCGAGTTCGTTGACCATCAGCTCGGTGGACCGGCGCAGCGCGGGGTCGAGGTCCTCGCTGTGATCGTGGATCAGGTCGGCGGCCATACGCACCGTGGTCAGCGGGGTACGCAGTTCATGGCTGACGTCGGAGGTGAAGCGGCGCTGCAGATTACCGAATTCCTCGAGCTGCTGGATCTGGCGCGACAGGCTCTCGGCCATGTCGTTGAACGACACCGCCAGCCGGGCCATGTCGTCCTCGCCGCGCACCGGCATCCGCTCGGTCAGGTGGCCTTCGGCGAACCGCTCGGCGATGCGTGAGGCCGACCGCACCGGCTGCACGATCTGGCGGGCCACCACCAGGGAGATCGCCGCCAGCAGACCCAACAGCACCACGCCGCCGGTCGCCATCGTGCCGCGCACCAGGGAGATGGTGCTTTCCTCGTTGTTCAGCGGAAAGATCAGGTACAGCTCAAGATTGGGCACAGACGAGGACGCCGGGCTGCCGACGATCAGCGCAGGCCCGGAGAACGCATCGGTCGCGACCGTGGTGTATTGGTAGCTGACCTGCCCGGCCTTGACGAAGTCACGCAGGGCCTTGGGCACCTGTTGCACCGGCCCAGCCGCAGCGGCTTCGCGTGGCCCGTCGCCGGGAACCATGAGCACCGCGTCGAACGCGCCGGCCACATCCGCGCGGGCGTCGGCCTTGCGATCGATCAGGGTGTTCCGGGCCAACTGCAGGCTGCTGTCGAGCGAACGGCTCTCCTCACCACCGACGATGCCGCCGACCGTGACCCGGGCCCGTTCCACCTCCTCGGTGGCGGCCTTGACCTTGACCTCAAGGATCCGGTCCGTGATCTGGCTGGTCAGCACGAAACCGAGCACCAGGATGACGGCGAGCGAGAGCCCCAGTGTCAGCGTCACGACCCGTAGTTGCAGCGAACGACGCCACACCAGGCTGACCGCCCGACCAAGCGTCCCCAATCCGCGCAACAGCGGGCCGGATCCTCCCCAGCGACCACGAATGCGCCGTCTGGAGCTGAAGATCACGGGGGTCCGGCCTTGTATCCCACTCCTCGAACGGTCAACACCACCTGCGGGTTCTCCGGGTCTTTCTCAACCTTGGCCCGCAACCGCTGGACATGCACGTTCACCAAACGGGTGTCAGCGGGGTGGCGATATCCCCACACCTGTTCGAGCAGCACATCACGAGTAAACACCTGGCGTGGTTTGCGTGCCAGCGCCACCAGCAGGTCGAACTCCAGCGGTGTCAGCGAAATCTGCTCGCCCTGACGGGTCACCTTGTGGGCCGGCACGTCGATCTCGACATCGTTGATCGACAGCAGCTCGGCAGGCTCGTCCTCGTTGCGGCGCAGCCGCGCACGCACCCGGGCCACCAGCTCCTTGGGCTTGAACGGCTTCATCACATAGTCGTCGGCGCCGGATTCCAGCCCCAGCACCACGTCGACGGTGTCGGTCTTGGCGGTCAGCATGACGATCGGGACACCGGAGTCGGCACGCAGCACCCGGCACACGTCGATCCCGTTCATGCCGGGCAACATCAGGTCCAGCAGCACCAGATCAGGCCGCAATTCGCGGACCGCGGTGAGCGCCTGGCTGCCATCGCCGATGACGGCGGTGTCGAATCCCTCGCCACGCAAGACGATGGTGAGCATCTCGGCCAGCGATGGGTCGTCATCGACGACAAGGATCCTTTGCCTCATGGTGTCCATGGTGTCACCCGATCGCGATAAAACCGGGGTACCACACGCGGGTTTCTCGGCTTTATCTGCTGCTTAGCCGACCTGCCAGGGCTGCCGGGTCCACATCCGGGCCCGCGACCGCCCATCGACCGCACCAGTCGGCGGCCGCCAGCGAGGCATACACCGCTCCGGTGCGCTGCTGTAGCCCGCCGTCGCGCTCGTAAACGTCCTTGGCGCGGTCGGCCTCGGTGTTGGCGCGATGCTCGGCCCGCTGAGCGGCCAGCTCGGTCGGGACGTCGAGCAGTACCTGCCAATCCGGACTGGGGAGTTTGAGGCGGTCGAACTCGAGCTCACGCACCCAGCCCACCGCCTCACCGTCGGCACCCTGGTGCAGCCTCGCCGCGCTGTAGGCGGCATTGGAGGCGACGTAACGGTCCAGGATGACGACGTCGTAGGCGCCCTGCAGATGTTGGATCTCCTCCCGGGCGCCGGCGCGGTCGAGCGCGAACAGGGCGGCCATCGCATAGACGGAGTCGGCCAGATCGCCGTGGGCGCCGTGCAGCGCCTCGGCGGCCAGGTCCGCGGGCACCGACCGGTGGTAGCGCGGAAATGCCAGGCTGCCGACGGACCTGTGATCGGCCTCGAACGCCGCCCGCAGGCCGTTGGTCAACGTACGCTTGCCTGCGCCGTCGACACCTTCGATCGCAATGAGCACGCCGCGAGCCTATCCCTGAGGCCGGGCCCTGGCGTGACGACTATCGCTGCGAGGATGGCCGTTGTGCCGGCGGTACGTAGCCCGGTGTGAATCCACGTTCCTGCACAATCAGATTCAGGTCGCCGAGCGAGCATTCCTCGATGTCGTCGAAGGCGATGTCCGGTTTCAGTTCGGTGTGGAAGATCGGGTGCCCGTCGGCGTCGTAGCCGCCGTAGCCCTTGTCGGCGTAGACGTCGACGTACTTCACGATCCCCATCGCATCGGCGGCCCGACGTGCATAACCCTCACCGCCCCCGGACCAGAGCATGATCCGGGTGTTCTTCATGCTCGCCAGCGTGATCAGCAGTGTGCGGATGCGCTCGTTGGCCACATAGCCATCGGTGATCGTGTTGTCCCGCAACGTCCCGTCGATGTCGAAGGCGATCGTCACCTGCTTCATTGCCTATCCCCCTATTGACCGCTCAGCCAGCCGTAAACCCTCAGACTCACGGCCCCGAACAACAGCAACGGCCCCGAGACATCTGTCAACGGAGTCGATCCCACCACCACGGTGGCCACTCCGGCGACGATCGCGAACACCAGGAACAGTAGCCGGACGGCCAGGAAGGTTCGCTCGCGTAGCACCGCACGCAGTGTCGGGCGCGGCACGCTGCGCACCAGCCAGACGATCACCGCCACCAACCCGAGCGTCAGCAAGGCGGTGAAAATCCTTTGTACCACGGCCGGTTCGGAATCTTCGTGCATGGAGACGCGCAGTACCCGGATCCAGCCGGCCCGCCCCGAGGAATCCGTTGATCGACGTCGTCAACTCGCCCCACTTCAGCCTGGTGACCTGCATTCCTCCGGCCGCCAAGCCAGGGGGTGACACCACCAGGCCGACGTGCGTGCCGGTCCCGGCGGCACTTCTACTATCGTCTTATGAAGCGCGAGCAGCTCAGCGATTTCCTGCGAACTCGCCGTGCCCGGCTCAAGCCGGCCGACGTGGGGTTGGTGGTCGGCGGCCGGCGACGGACCCCGGGACTGCGCCGCGAGGAGGTCGCTCTACTGGCCGGTGTCGGAACCTCCTGGTACACGTGGCTCGAACAGGGCCGCGACATCAACGTGTCGTCGAGCGTGCTGGACGCGATCGGCACCGCCCTGCAGCTCTCGCAGCCCGAACGCTCGCACCTGTATTCGCTGTCGGGGATGAATCCCCCGCCTGCTGGTGAGCGCACGACCGAAGTCACTCCCGAACTTCTCCATCTGCTCGAGGCATGGTCGCCGCGACCGGCGATGCTGCAGGACCAGTACTGGAATCTGCTCGCGGTCAACGAAGCGACCCGGCTGGTGTTCGGCTACGGCAGCACCGATCGCAATTGCCTCGTCACGTTCTTCACCAACAGGCGCTACCGCGACATGTACCTCCACTGGGCAGCGGCCGCGCCGGGGGTGGTGTCCGCGTTCCGCGCCGACGCGGCACGGTATCCAGACGATGTCCGGTTCGCCGAGATCGTCGAAGATCTCGGCACGGTCAGCCCTGAGTTCGTCGAGCTGTGGGGACGGCACGACGTGGGTCGCCATTCACAGGCGATAAAGGCCGTGCTTCATCCTCAGACCGGCGAGCTGGTGTTCGACAAGACCACCCTGGCCGTCACCGATCATCCGGGCTGGCACCTGGTGCTGTACAACCCGAGACCCGGGACCGGTACCGACGAACGGCTCGACACCCTGATGCGGGCTCAGTCGCGGAACGGCCTGGTCAGCTCGGCAAGTTCGTCGAGATAGCGCAACGCCTCGGTCTCCGCGGCTGCGGCGTCGCGGAAGAACACGCAATGATCGACGCCGCCTTCGGCCAACACCTCGAGCTCGCGGTGGGTCAACGGCGTGATCGTGCTCTGCCGGTCGGGCCCCAGGTAGCCACGTCGGTCGGCACCGATCAGTGTCACCGGAATCCGGTCGCGTCCGCGCTCGTCGCCCCGGCGCCGAAGATCCTTCACCCGGGTCACCAATTCCTCGGGTGTGCCAACCAGATTCGGTGCCCACTGGTCACCGTATTCGAGTACCCGTTCCAACACGGTGGGACCGTTGCCGCCGACGAGCACCGGCAGATGGGGCCGCTGGACCGGTTTGGGCCATGAGTACATCGGGTCGAAATCGACGAACTCGCCGTGGAACTCGGCTTTCTCGGCGGTCCAGATCTCTTTCATCGCCAGCACCCGCTCGCGCATCAACGCCAGCCGGGTCCTCGGTTCGGTGCCGTGATTGCGCATCTCCTCACGCAACCAGCCGGCGCCGACGCCGAGCAGGAAACGACCGCCGGAGAGGTGGTCCACGCTCGCCGCTTCCTTGGCGAGCGTGATCGGATCCCGTTGCACCACCAAGGCAATCCCGGTACCGAGGAGCAGTCGATCGGTGACGACGGCCGCCGCCGACAGTGCCACGAAGGGGTCCAGCGACCGGTAGTAATCGTGCGGCGGCAGGTCGCCTTCGGGCGGTACCGGCCCGGCCACCGGCAGATGAGTGTGCTCGGCGACGAAAAGTGAGTCGAACCCCCGCTCCTCAAGGGCTATCGCCAGTTTCGTGGGCGCCAGGCCCCGGTCAGTGAGGAATGTGCTGACTCCGAACTTCATACCTCCACCGTGCCGCTCGGTCGCCGAGCCGAAAAGGGCGCAGTCAACCTGGGACCGGCACCACCACCTTCGGCGCCAGAACTGCCCGCAGTCGGGTGTGGTCGGTAATCCGTCCCCCCAACGCAAAAGCCCCCGACATCCATGGATGACGGGGACTTTCGCATCTGCTCGCGCAGAAGGGGAACTCAGTAGCGGTAGTGCTCCGGCTTGTACGGACCGTCGACGTCCACGCCGATGTACTCGGCCTGCTCCTTGGTGAGCTTGGTCAACGCGCCACCGAGCGCCTCGACGTGGATGCGGGCGACCTTCTCATCGAGGTGCTTGGCCAGCCGGTAGACCTCGTTGTCGTACTCGTCGTTCTTGGTCCACAGTTCGATCTGGGCGATCACCTGGTTCGAGAAGCTGTTGCTCATCACGAATGACGGGTGCCCCGTGGCGTTTCCGAGGTTGAGCAGTCGGCCCTCGCTCAGCACGATGATCGACTTGCCCGAGTCACCGAAGGTCCACTGGTCGACCTGCGGCTTGATGTTCAGCCGCACCGCGCCCGACTTCTCCAGTGCCGCCATGTCGATCTCGTTGTCGAAGTGGCCGATGTTGCCCAGGATCGCGTGGTCCTTCATCGCCTTCATGTGCTCGAGCAGGATGATGTCGAAGTTGCCGGTTGCCGTCACCACGATGTCGGCGTTGCCGATCGCGTCCTCGACGGTCACCACGTCGTAACCGTCCATCAGCGCCTGCAGGGCGTTGATCGGGTCGATCTCGGTGACCTGCACGCGCGCACCCTGACCGGCCAGCGACTCCGCGCAGCCCTTGCCCACGTCGCCGTAACCGCAGATCAGCACCTTCTTGCCGCCGATCAGCGCGTCGGTGCCGCGGTTGATGCCGTCGACCAGCGAGTGCCGGGTGCCGTACTTGTTGTCGAACTTGCTCTTCGTGACCGAGTCGTTGACGTTGATGGCCGGGAACGCCAGCTCACCCGCGGCGGCGAACTGGTACAGCCGCAGCACGCCGGTGGTGGTCTCCTCGGTGACGCCCTTGACCGACGCGGCGATCTTGGTCCATTTGTCCTTCTCGGTCTCGAAGCGCTTGCGCACCAGGGACAGGAAGACCTTCCACTCGGCCGAGTCGTCCTCGTCGGCGGGCGGGACCACGCCGGCCTTTTCGTACTCGGCGCCACGCAGCACGAGCATGGTGGCGTCGCCGCCGTCGTCGAGGATCATGTTCGCCGGCTCACCTTCCCAGGTGAGCATCTGCTCGGCGGCCCACCAGTACTCCTCGAGCGTCTCGCCCTTCCAGGCGAAGACCGGGGTGCCCTTGGGCTCCTCGGGGGTTCCGTGCGGACCGACGACGATGGCCGCGGCGGCGTGATCCTGGGTGGAGAAGATGTTGCAGGAAGCCCAACGAACTTCGGCGCCGAGAGCAACCAGCGTCTCGATCAGCACGGCGGTCTGCACGGTCATGTGCAGCGAGCCGGAGATACGGGCGCCCTTGAGCGGCTGCACGTCGTGGTATTCGCGACGCAGCGCCATCAGGCCGGGCATCTCGTGCTCGGCGAGGCGGATCTCCTTGCGGCCGAACTCGGCCAGCGACAGGTCAGCAACCTTGAAGTCGATGCCGTTTCGGATGTCGGCCTTCAACTCGGTCATGTAGAGCCCTCTTTCAGTCGTGATTGCTTGCTAGCGCACGTGGGCGCCCAGCGGCGACGCCACATGCAGATACCTCTAGCCTGCGGGCTCGCGGGACAGGCGCTCATGCGATCAAACAGCTGCGGCGCTCTGACAGCTACGGGGTATCTATGACACCGTAGCGCTCGGCGAATGGCGTCATCAGTCGGGCCAGGTCACCGGCCACATCGTGATCCGCCTCGGGCGGCATCGACACGTAACTCATCGCCAGCCGCACGATCGCCCGGGCCAGCACACCGGCGTCCTGATCGCTGGCCTTCATCCAACTGTTCTGAAAGGTTCCGGTCAGCCGCGCCGAGCATCTGGAGATGATCGGCCCGCTGCCGGTGGTGATGATCTGCAGCAGGTCGGGCTTGGACGCGCCGGTGAGCAACGAGATCACCAGGGGGTCGGCGGCAGATTCAAGGAAGAACGCCCGGAAGCCCTCCAGGAACGCCGCGTGCACCTCGCCGACGTTGTTGATGATCGCCGCGTCGACCGCGTCGACCAGCCGATCCGCCAGGCGCATCGCGTATCCCTCGGCCAGCCCCTGCCGAGAACCGAACTCGTTGTAGATCGTCTGACGGCTGATCCCTGCGACCTCGGCCACGTGCGAGAGCGTGATGGCCGACCAATCGCGGGTCAACAGCAGTTCCCGCATGCCGTCGAGAATCGAATCGCGCAGCAGCACCCTGGATGCCTCCGCATACGGGATGCGCTGTTTGTCTCGCGGCCGACTCACACGGGCGACAATATCGCTTTCCGGGCGGGTTTCGAGCGCGTCGCTCGAAGCGGTCAAGGCCGTGCGACCTCGACCATCTCGAAATCGGTCTTCGCTGCGCCGCAATCCGGGCAGCTCCAGTCCTCCGGGATGTCGTCCCATCGGGTGCCCGGGGCGATGCCGTCCTCGGGCCAGCCCTTGGCCTCGTCGTACTCGAATCCGCACTGCACGCAGACGAACAATTTGTACGGCTCGCTCATTTCACTACTCCTATCGACTCGAAATCGACCTTTTCCCGCACCGCGCAGTCCGGGCAGCACCAGTCGTCGGGTACCTGGTCCCACGATGTTCCGGCCGGGAACCCTTCTCGCGGAGCACCTTTGGCCTCGTCATAGATGTAGCCGCACCCGGGGCACTCGTAGGCACTCATGCGGCATCACCTGCGCCGTAGCGGGCCAGCATCTTCGCCCGCAGCCGCGGCTGGATGTTCACCCTGGTGATGTCACCGTCGTAGTGCTCCAGTACCCGGTGGTCCATCAGCTTGCGCCACAACGGCGGCAGGTAGGTGAGCCCGATCAGCGACGCGTACCCGCTGGGCAAGTTGGGCGCGCCGTCGATGCTGCGCAGAGTCTGGTACCGGCGGGTCGGGTTGGCGTGGTGATCGCTGTGCCGCTGAAGGTGATACAGGAACAGGTTGGTCACGATGTGGTCGGAGTTCCAGCTGTGTACGGGCGCGCAGCGCTCGTAGCGACCGTTCTCGTTCTTCTGCCGCAGCAGCCCGTAGTGCTCGAGGTAGTTCACCGATTCCAACAGGCTGAAGCCGTAGATGGCCTGGATGACGATGAACGGGATCAGTGCGGGACCGAACACCGCGATCAGGATGCCGAAGAACACGAACGACATTGCCCACGCGTTGAGTACGTCGTTGGACCAGTGCCACGGCGACTTGTCCTGCCGGCGCAACCGCTGGGCCTCCAGCTCCCAGGACGAGCGCAGGCTGCCGAACACGCTGCGCGGCAGGAACTCCCAGAATGTTTCGCCGAAGCGGGCGGATGCGGGATCCTCGGGGGTGGCGACGCGGACGTGGTGGCCGCGGTTGTGCTCGATGTAGAAGTGGCCGTACCAGGTCTGGGCCAGGGTGATCTTGGACAGCCACCGCTCCAGCGAGTCACGCTTGTGTCCCATCTCGTGGGCGGTGTTGATTCCCACCCCTCCGAGCACACCCACCGACAGCGCGATACCGATCTTGGCCGGCCAGCCCAGGCCACCGTCGAACCCGAGCCAGCTGAGGTCGGATGCGGTGAACAGATACGCGCCCATGATGACGCTCGCGTACTGGAACGGGATGTAGACGTAGGTGCAGTAGCGGTAGTACTTGTCGTTCTCCAGCTGCTCCATCACCTCGTCGGGCGGGTTCTGGCCGTCCGGACCGAATCGCAGGTCCAACAGCGGCAGCAGCACGTAGAGCAGGATCGGCCCGATCCACAACGGCGCCTGGGCTGCGGTGTGCCAGCCGAGCTGGTTGAGCGCCCAGACCAGCGGCAGCATCACGAAGATCGCTGTCGGGGCGATCAGTCCCATCAGCCACAGATGCCGCTTCTTGTCCCGCCACTGTCCGACATCTGCGACGTCCGGTCCATTCGAGAGTTCCGCCACCACGATGAGCCTCCTTATGTGAGAGCTGTCACTGCAATGACTTGACTATAAGTGTGCCTATGTCTCTTGTCTAGACATTAACCCGTGTTTTGTAAAGTAATCCGGGCATGAGAGGTCCACGATGGGCCGAACACCGATTTCAGCTACTGCTGCGTCTGCGCCGCCGCGACTTCTTTACCTGCCAGCGCGGAATGAGTCCGGCCGTACGCGGCGTACACCACCACACCGATCACCATCCAGACCAGGAACCGGATCCAGGTCAGCCCGGTCAGGTTGAGCATCAACCACAGGCACGCCAGGATCGCGGCGATCGGCAACACCGGCACCCACGGCACGCGGAATCCGCGCGGTAGGTCAGGCCGGGTCCGCCGCAGCACGATCACCCCGGCCGAAACGAGCACGAACGCGAACAGCGTGCCGATGTTGACCATCTCCTCGAGTCGGCCCATCGGGAACACCGAGGCAGCGATCGCCACCAGAACACCAACGATCAAGGTGATCCGGACCGGTGTGCCGTGGCTGCCGGTGACGGCGAGCCGCCGCGGCAGCAGACCATCACGCGACATCGCAAACAACACCCGGGTCTGCCCCAGCATCAGCACGATCACCACCGTCGTGAGCCCCGCAAGCGCGCCGATGGAGATGACCTTCGCCGCCCAGTGCACACCGTTGGCGTCGAATGCCGTGGCCAGGTTGGCGTGGCCGTCGGGCGCATCGCGCAGCACGGTGTAGGACACCATGCCCGACAGCACCACCGACACCGCGACGTACAGCACGGTGACGATGCCGAGTGAGGCCAGGATGCCGCGGGGCACATCGCGCTGCGGATCGCGGGTCTCCTCGGCGGTGGTCGCGACGACGTCGAAGCCGATGAACGCGAAGAACACGATCGAGGCGCCGGCCAGCACGCCGTACCAGCCGTAGTGGCTACCCGCCGCCCCGGTCAACAACGAGAACAGCGACTGGTCGGCCCCGGTGGCGCCCTCCCCGGCCTCGTTCGGCGGAATGAACGGGGTGTAGTTGGCGGCGTTGATGTAGAACGCACCGACGACTACCACCAACAACACGACCGACACCTTGATGATCGTGATCACCAGACTGAAGTGCGCCGACAACTTGGTGCCCACCACCAGCAGGATCGTCACCAGCACGATGATCACCAACGCGCCCCAGTCGACCGCCAGGCCGCCAAAATCTGCTATTCCGCCGCCGAACCCGAACACCGTCCCGAGGTAGCTCGACCACCCCTTGGCCACCACCGCGGACGCGACGGCGAACTCCAGGATCAGATCCCATCCGATGATCCACGCCGTGAATTCACCGAACGTGGCATAGGAGAAGGTGTACGCGCTGCCGGCCACCGGCACCGTCGAGGCGAACTCGGCGTAGCACAAGGCGGCCAAACCGCACGCCACGGCAGCGATCAGGAAGGCGATCGAGATCGCGGGCCCGGTCAAGTTCCCCGCCGTCGAGGCGGTGATGGTGAAAATGCCCGCGCCGATCACGACCGACACACCGAAAACCGTGAGGTCCCACCACGTGAGGTCCTTGCGGAGCCGGGTCGACGGCTCATCGGTGTCGGCAATCGACTGCTCGACAGATTTGATTCGCCGAAGGGCAGACATAATCGGTTTGCCTCTCATCCTGGCCGGGGTCACGCAATGTTCCCACCACGGTGGCCGCGAACTGAGTAGGACGCACAAAGTTTCCGTCGGAACGATCCCGTCGCGCCCACGTGGGGCCTACGTCACAGTCAATGCCGATCGTGATACGGTCCGCGCATGGCTGAGCTCCCCTACTTTGACCTGCTGATCGATGAACGGCAGGGCGGTGGCGAAACCGGTCAGCTGTGGGAAAACCAGGTGCACTGGGGTTACTGGGAAAACCCCAAGACCGCCAAGGGCACCCGGGCTGACTACATCGCCGCCATGGAGCAGATGGACCACGTGCTGTTCGCCGCCGGAGAGGTTGCTGACGGACAGAAGGTGCTGGACGCCGGCTGCGGGTTCGGCGGCACCATCCAGCAGATCAACGGCACCTACTCCAACATGGACCTCACCGGCCTGAACATCGATCCGCGTCAGCTCGCGGCGGCCGAGGCCCAGACCAAGCCGGTCAACGGCAACAAGATCGGCTGGGTCGAGGCCGACGCCTGCCAGCTGCCGTTCGAGGACAACTCCTTCGACCGCGTCCTGGCCGTCGAATGCATCTTCCATTTCCCGTCCCGTGAGAAGTTCCTCGCGGAAGCGGAGCGGGTGCTCAAGCCGGGCGGCTACCTGGCCGTGTCCGACTTCGTGCCGACCCTGATGTTCTTCGGCAAGACCCCGATCTGGATGGCGATCCGCCCCCGGATCGCAAAGTCCTACGGAACGCTCGGAAACGTCCCCCTGCGGGGCTACAAGTCCATGGGCAAGCGTGCGGGGCTCAAGCTCGCCGCGAAACGCAACATCCGGAAGAACACCTTGCCGACGTATCCCTTCCTGCTCAAGTTCTTCCGCGAGCAGGGGTCAGCGGATGCCCAGAAGACGATGATCGTCGGCACCCGGTGGATGAAGTGGCTGTCCAAGGTCGGCCTCATCCAGTACCGGGTGTACACGTTCCAAAAGCCTGCCTGACGGTAACTACCTCCCCCGAAGCCCCTGACCCGCGCGGCGCTCGTCGCCGACGTGGTCATCGGGGTGTGGTCGGGCGTGCCTACAGCGCGTGCGACGTTGAGAGGCCGCCGATTCGAGGTGGCCGGGTCACCACATCCGGCGCGAGGACTTGACGTCCGGTCACATGGTGGGCATGAATTCGGCAAGCGCCAGGATCATGAACACCACCAAGGCGAGGCCGATCAGCCCGCCCGCGGGAATCATGGCCACGCACACGGCAACCCACACGAAAAGCCGCGGCCATTCAAAGGGCTGGTTCCCCATCACGCCACCACGGCGTTCCCGGAGAGCGTGGTACGCCGCCCACACACCCGCACCGGCAGCGGCACACGCGATGATCTTCAGTCCGTCCGGTGCCACCAGCAGGGCCACACTCGCCATGACCGCCACACCCGTGAGGCGCGCCGCCACCGAGTTGCGGAGCGCGGCCACCCGTGCGACCGCAGAACCCCGGTCCGGCTCACCGCGGTATCGCGGCAGCCGCCCATCGATACCCAACATTCGCCAGATCCAGCGTGACCATGCCGTACGCAGGCCCAGATCCTCGGCTACCCGCCGAACGTCGGCCGCCGATTCCGCCATCATCTGACGCGACTGGGCACTACGCCAGAAGGCGGCCTTGAAGACCTGCCGTGGAACCCCGAACTGCCGGGCAAAAGTGCGCGGCGGACCCATCATCTCCCCGATCAACCACCGGAGAAAGAACGGGAAGAGAATTGCGTACCACGCCCGCTTGAATCGGCTGACGGTTTTGACCCGCTGAGCCAGAAGGTCGTCGGCAAACGATATGTGACGGGCTTCCTCGGCCAGGTGAATGTAGGTGATCTTGTTCAGCAGCGGAGGCACGTGCGCCGCGCCACGGTGCTGCAGCGTCTGTTGAAAGTGCAGTGGCTGTTCGCCACACAGCACCCCGATGAAATGGATGATGTTGGCGTAGCCGCCGATGAAGCCCAAGATCGGCCCGATCATCCGGGAGCCTCGCCGCATTCCCGGCACATCCTCACCGGTGCGGTTGACGAACTCCTGGAACATCTGGATGTGATTGCACTCGTCGATCAGTTCGTGGAGAAGGTACTGGAACACCGGCGAACCATTCGGCATCTTGCCGGCGTAATGCACCACGCCGCGGATGAGCATCATCTCGAACTGGAGCGTGACCTTGAGGGTGTTCGCGGTTACCCAGCGGCCCATGTCGATACGGCGCTGCAACGGCTGTTGGGCATACCAGTCGGTCGCCGCGAGCGGAGCGCTCTCCGGATCCAGCTGCCACCGCGGATCGTCGTCTTCCAACGCGTTCTCGGGCGCGTCCCAGTCGATGTCAACGTGGGGATCGAAGCGTCGTCGGACCGTCGCACGAGAGAGGGCCTCCACCCTGTCGAAATAGAGGTCCCCTGATGCTGCGGCGCCCGAGTCGCTGACCGTTGTCATTGCCCTATCCGTTGATTCTGTGAGGTTCCTTGCAGAGGGTATCAATCTGAGAGCCGAATCACGCCTCTAGCCACGGCATTGTGCCATGAGTTGTTGCACGTTCGTTAGACGTACGGCACCAAGCAAACTCAGGCAGCCCGTCGCCCGGTCGCGGTAGCCGATCCGCCCGCAGGTGAATGGCGCGGGGCCCCGATGCTGCGAGTGGCCTGGCAACCCCCGGATGCCCGGGCCCTCGCGGCGTTGGCCGCACGGCGAGTACGCGACGTACCCTGGCGAGGTCCTAAGAATTCTTCTCATTTCACGGACACCGTAATGGAACGCGGCGTACGCGGGACCAAAATGAGGGCAACGTAAATTTATTCCGGCCAGCGGAACGAGGGGTTGACAACAGAGGGGTCCCAAGGGACCCGACGCCGGGACCCGGTGGGGCCGACTAGATCCCGATGGTGACGCGGAACAGTTTCGTCGGCTCGGCGGCGGTCAACCGGATCGGGCCGTCCTCGGCTGCCACCCAGGCCGCCATGCCGCGCTCAACGGTCAGCTTGTCGTCATCGGCATAGATCACCGCGGCGCCTTCGATACACAGCAGCAACTGCGGACCATCGTGGTGGGAGTGCACGTCGATCTCGTCGCCGATGCGTTCGCCGTCGACGGTCAGCACCGACACCGCGAATTCCTGCGCGGGCGTCCGATAGATCGTTTCCGTTCCGTCCGTGACGGTTTCCGGGCGCAGCCGATCTTCAGGAGTCGGGGTGAAGTCCAGCACCCGCAGCAGTTCCGGAACGTCGACGTGCTTCGGGGTCAGCCCACCACGCAGCACGTTGTCGGAGTTGGCCATCACCTCGACACCGACACCGTGCAGATACGCGTGCAGATTGCCGGCGGGAAGGTAGATGCCCTCCCCCGGCCGCAGGCTGATGCGGTTGAGCAACAGGGAGGCCAATACACCGGCATCACCGGGATATCGCTCGCCGAGTTCCAGCACCGTCTTGACCTCGGCCGCGAATTTCTTTGCCCCGGAACGAATGTAGTGGACCGCCCCGTCGAGAACAGCCGGCACCAACACGTCGAGATCGGGCTGGGGCGCGGTGATCCAGGTGGTAAACAGGGCCCGTAACCCGTCGGCATCGGATTGATCCGACAACAGGTTGATGAACGGGTCAAGATCCGAGACCGCCAGCGCCCGCATCAACTCGACCGTGCGGTCAACCGTGCGGAATCCGGCTAGCGCATCGAAATGTCCTAGCGCAACCAGTAATTCGGGCTTGTGGCTGCGGTCACGGTAATTGCGAACGGGTGAGTTCACCGGAATGTCGAGCCGGTCCTCGCGGTCGAAGCCCTCCCTCGCCTGCACGGCACTGGGATGGGCCTGCAACGACAACGGTTCATCGGCGGCCAGAACCTTGACGAGGAAGGGCAGTGCGTCGCCGAATCTGCCGATCGCCACGCTGCCCAGTTGCCCCTCGGGGTCATCCTGGACCGCCTGCAGCAGCGACTCTTCACCGTGTTCGGTCAGCAGCCAGGCCGGGTCGCCCGGGTGCGCACCGAGCCACAACTCGGCCTCCGGATGGATTGTCGGACTCGGCCTTCCGGTGAACTCAGCGATTGCAGTACGCGAACCCCAGGCATAGGTCCGCACCGCTCCCCGTAGCAGATGCACTTCTTATCCTCGAACCAGTTTCATATAAACGGCCGTCATCTCCATGCGGACAGCCAGAACCGCCAGTTGTTGTTCCGGGCGCCCGACCGGCAGGGTCGTCCCAGCCTGGTCCGGTACGTCCTCGGCGCCGATCACCGCGATGTCGTCAAAGCCGCTGACCCTTGCCCCCACCAGTTGTCGTTCGGTGTCGGTGATCAAGGCGAACGTACGCATGCGGCGCGGCAGCGGTCCGTCGATCTCTTCGTCGTGGAACAGAGATCGGGCCGCGGGCAGCCCGACCGCTCCGCTGCCGATCGCGGCGAGGACGTCACCGAGTCCGGCGGCGGCCACCACTTCCCCGGCCAGGCGCAGCATCACCGTCGCCCCGTGCCGGGCCAGCGCCAGCGTGGCCGGATTGTCGCCGGCCAGCACGACGGCGCTGTCCGACATCCGTTCGGCCAGGGTCTTGGCCGGGTTGGTGAACAGTTCTCGCCCCACGCTGTTGCGCAGCGCCTCGGCGTCCAATTCGTCTGCCATCGCGGCCAGATCCACTCGCATACCGGGATCCACCAGCTGGAGCGCGGCCAGGCCGGCGGCCAGATATCGGGTCAGTCCGAAATCATCGGGGACCCACAGTCGGGGTGCCAATACCACCGCGCGCCCAGCCGCGATATCACGCAACGGACCCTCGTTCGGTGCCACGATCAACACCCGGGCACCGCGCCGCACACCGGTGGCCGCCGCGTTCACCAGAGCCGGATCGCCCGGATCGTCACCGGCCACGATCACCACGTCGAGTGCGCCCAGCCACGGCGGAGTCTCGGCGGCCACCACGATGGGGGCTGCGATCGATGCGCTCAGTGCACCGGCCAACATGGCGCCCGCATCCTCGGCGGCGCCGCGGCCGGCAACCCAAATCACTGTGCGCGGTGGGTGATCGGCGTGCAGCGGATCGAGCAAGCCTTCCGCCAGGGCCGCGGCGGTAGCCCGAACCTGGGCACCCGCCATGGCCGCCGCCCGCAGCAGACCGTTGCGATCAGCGGCGAGAAGTCCGTCGCCGTCGTCCAGGTCGACCGTGGCGTCCACGGCGTTCACGGCACCGGCTCGCTCACCCCACGGATCTGTGCCGAAACTCTGTCGACGAGGGCGGCGACGTCCTCGGCAGTGCGCGCTTCCACGTTCAGCCGCAGCAGCGGTTCGGTATTCGACGTGCGCAGGTTGAACCAACTGCCATCGCCGAGGTCCACCGTGACGCCGTCGAGGTGGTCGATGGACTGGATCGAGCTGCCGAACGATTTCAGTACGGCCTCCACACATGCCGGTGCATCGCTGACGGTGAAGTTGATCTCGCCGGACGCCTCGTACCGCTGATAGTCCGCCATGAACTCCGAGAGCGGGCGGTCCTGCTCGCCCAGTGCGGCCAGCACGTGCAGCGCCGCGAGCATGCCCGAATCGGCGCCCCAGAAGTCACGAAAGTAGTAGTGCGCCGAGTGTTCGCCGCCGAAGATGGCGCCGGTCTCGGCCATCAGCCCCTTGATGTAGGAATGCCCGACGCGGGACCGCACAGGAGTGCCGCCGCGCTCGATCACCAGCTCTGGAACCGCGCGCGAGGTGATCAGGTTGTGGATCACCGTGGCGCCGATCTCCCGGTTGAGCTCGCGGGCGGCCACCAATGCGGTTACCGCCGACGGCGATATCGGGCGCCCGAGTTCGTCGACGACGAAGCAGCGGTCGGCGTCACCGTCGAACGCCAGGCCGATGTCGGCGCCGCTGGCCAGTACGTGGGCCTGCAGGTCGATGAGGTTGGCCGGATTCAGCGGATTGGCCTCGTGATTGGGGAAGCTGCCGTCGAGTTCGAAGAACAGCGGGAGGATGGTGGCGCCAGGGATCGGCCCGAGAACCGCGGGTGTGGTGTGGCCGGCCATGCCGTTGCCCGCATCCACGGCGATACGCAGCGGACGCAGCGTGCTGAGATCGACCAGGGAGCGCAGGAAGGTGCCGTAGTCGACCAGCACGTCACGGTCGGAGATCACGCCGGCCGGGCCGTCATGGGCCGGCACCCCGGCGATCACCTCGTCGGAGATGACGGACAGTCCGGTGTCCTTGCCCACCGGCTTGGCCCCGGCGCGGCACAGTTTGATCCCGTTGTAGGCGGCCGGGTTGTGACTGGCGGTGAACATCGCTCCGGGGCAGTCCAACTGACCCGAGGCGAAGTACAGCTGATCGGTGGAGGCCAGCCCGATGCGAACCACGTCCAGGCCCTGGGCCGTCACGCCGTCGGCGAAGGCAGCTGCCAGCGTTGGCGAACTCTCCCGCATGTCATAGCCGATCACGACCTGTGCGGCGCCTTCGGCGCGGACCAGACGAGCGAACGCACCGCCGACCTCGGCCACGAACGCCTCATCGATCTGGCTACCGACCAGACCACGGACGTCATAGGCCTTGATGACATCGTGAACAGCCGCCGCTGGCCTAGACATATAGCTCCTTGTGAAACGGGATCGTTGGCGCCAGCTTAACCGCCGGGCGGCGTCGACACGTTCACTACTCTTGGGCCGGTCGTCGTCTAATCAGGTCTTAATCGGTGGGATCCGGCAACACCCGCAGGTGCCCGCGACGGCGACCGTTGGTCTCGGCGGGACGTACCTGCGGCGCCATCACCGCGCTGGTGCCCACACCGGTGGAGGGATCGGAGAATCCGGCCACCACCCCGCCGCGGGGAACCGCGCCGGGCTGGCCTTCCCGGACCGCGTCGGCCAGGGCCACCAGATCGTCCTCGTCGGGATGGGTGGGCAACGGACCGGCATGACGGACCAGCTCCCAGCCTCTGGGCGCGGTGATGCGGCCGGCGTGGCCGACACACAGGTCCCAGGAGTGGGGTTCAGACACCGTGGCCAGGGGTCCGACTACCGCCGTGGAGTCGGAGTAGACAAAGGTCAACGTCGCCACGGCATAGTGCGGGCACCCGGGCCGGCAGCAGCGACGGGGAACATTCACGCGACTGACATTACTTTGGACGATCGCTGTGCGGTGCCGGACACGCGCAGCCGTCGGGTCCCCGATCTCGAACCGTTACGATCATCGCCGTGGCCCAGCGCAACCCATGGCGATCGCGTCGCGGCCGCGATATGCGCGGACCGCTGCTTCCGCGCTCGGTTCCCGGCTGGCGTAGCCGCGCCGAGCGGTTCGACATGGCTGTGCTGGAAGCCTATGAGCCGATCGAGCGGCGGTGGGCGTCGCGGATCAAAGAACTCGATGTCGCCGTCGATGAGATTCCGCGGATGTCCCCGAAGGATCCCGACAGTGTGCAATGGCCACCCGAGGTCATCGCCGATGGCCCGATCGCGTTGGCGCGGCTGATACCTGCTGGGGTTGACGTCAGAGGAAATGCGACCCGGGCTCGAATTGTCTTGTTCCGCAAGCCCATCGAGCGCCGGGTCAAAGGATCCGATGAGCTAGCTGACCTGCTGCATGAAATCCTGGTGGCTCAGGTGGCCACCTATCTGGGAGTTGAACCGTCAGTCATCGACCCGACGATCGACGACGACTGACGTCGAGCGCTGCATCGTGTGATGAGCGCTCCGTCGGGGAGCGTCAGATGATGCCGCGTTTGAGCCGGCGACGCTCCCGTTCGGACAATCCTCCCCAGATGCCGAAGCGCTCATCGTGCGCGAGCGCGTAATCAAGGCAGGCATCCTTGACTTCGCAGCCTTGGCAGATGCGCTTGGCCTCGCGGGTAGACCCGCCCTTTTCCGGAAAGAACGCCTCCGGGTCGGTCTGTGCGCAGAGCGCACGTTCCTGCCATTGGTCGTCTTCGTCTTCCGGATCAACATCAATGTGTTCGGGTACTGAACTCACCGGAACCAGACTCAGTTGAGGACGTCCGGCCGCCCCCATCGGTGTCGTTCCCGTGTTGATGTGCGGTGCGTTGTCTACCGAGCCGAGTAGCCGATCGTCAAACCGGACCACATGATCGAAATCGCCGCTCTCATAAGACATTATCCCCCGCCTCCTCACTCGGTCTCGTAGATCCTAAGTGGAGCCCCACTATTGCGATGCGCGGTCACCCCATTCGAACAGTTGATCGAATCTCGGTCCGCGACACCGGAATCGGTCACCAACCGGGAAATGACACAACTGTGATTACACACGTGTTAGCTGCCGGGGTCAAGCGCCAGAGCGCGATTTCATACCATCTCGTTATGTCAAATCGGCGCGTCGCGACATCGGCGTGTCCTGGCCGTGACGACGTCGTTTCCATCCGCACGCACTCAACGCCTAGGGTCGGACGTTGTGAAGATCACCGTTCTGGTCGGCGGCGTCGGAGGCGCCCGGTTTTTGCTGGGGGTACAGCACCTGTTGGGCCTCGGCCAGTTCTCGGAGACCGACAGCAAGCATGAACTCACCGCGATCGTGAACGTGGGTGACGACGCCTGGATGCACGGCGTCCGGATCTGCCCGGACCTCGACACCTGCATGTACACCCTGGGCGGCGGTATCGATCCCGAGCGCGGCTGGGGCCACCGCGACGAGACCTGGCACGCCAAGGAGGAACTTGCCGCGTACGGCGTGCAACCCGACTGGTTCGGCCTGGGCGACCGGGACCTGGCCACGCACCTGGTCCGCACCCAGATGCTCCGCGCCGGCTACCCGCTGTCGCAGGTCACCGAGGCGCTGTGTAAGCGCTGGTCACCAGGTGCGCGACTGTTGCCCGTCACCGACGACCGCAGTGAGACCCACGTGGTGATCACCGACCCGGAAGACGGTTCACGACGAGCCATCCATTTCCAGGAGTGGTGGGTGCGCTACCGCGCGCAGGTGCCCTCGCACAGCTTTGCGTTCGTCGGTGCGGAACAGGCAACCGCGGCACCGGGTGTCGCCGAGGCGATCGCCGATGCGGACGTGGTGTTGCTGGCACCGTCGAATCCGGTCGTGAGCATCGGGCCGATCCTGCAGATCCCCGGCGTCCGCGGCGCACTGCGCTCGACCAAGGCGCCGGTGGTCGGCTACTCCCCCATCATCGACGGAAAACCGTTGCGCGGCATGGCCGATGAGTGCCTGTCCATCATCGGTGTGGAATCCACCTCACAGGCCGTCGGCCGGCACTTCGGCGCCCGGTCGGGCACCGGAATCCTGGACGGCTGGTTGGTACACGAGGGCGATGAAGCCGAGGTCGAGGGCGTTCAGGTGCGCGCGGTGCCATTGCTGATGACGGATCCGCCGACCACCGCCGAGATGGTGCGGGCCGGCCTGGACCTGGCCGGCGTTCCGCTGTGAGCACCGGAGTGAACGGCGATGTGAGCACGGAGCACGGATCGGCCGACCGGGTCGAGATCCTTCCCGTACCAGGGCTTCCCGAGTTCCGACCCGGAGATGATCTGGCCGCGGCCCTCGCCGAGGCGGCACCATGGTTGAGCGACGGTGACGTGCTGGTGGTCACCAGCAAGATCGTCTCCAAGTGCGAAGGCCGCATCGTCACCGCCCCGTCCGATCCCGACGAGCGGGACGCCATGCGGCGCAAGCTGATCGACGGCGAGGCGGTTCGCGTACTGGCACGCAAGGGTCGAACCCTGATCACCGAGAACGCCATCGGACTGGTCCAGGCCGCCGCGGGAGTCGACGGCTCCAATGTCGACTCGAACGAGTTGGCGCTGTTGCCAACCGATCCCGACAGCAGCGCGCAGGCGTTGCGCGAAGGCCTGCGTGAGCGACTCGGCGTCACCGTCGCTGTCGTGATCACTGACACCATGGGCCGCGCCTGGCGCAATGGCCAAGCCGATTTCGCGATCGGCGCGTCCGGGCTCACCGTGCTGCACGGTTACGCGGGCGCACACGACCGGCACGGCAACGAACTGCTGGTCACCGAAGTCGCGGTGGCCGACGAGATCGCCGCTGCAGCCGATCTGGTGAAGGGCAAGCTCACCGCGATCCCCGTCGCGGTGGTACGCGGGCTGGATCTGACCGATGACGGGTCGAACGCCCGCACGCTGTTGCGCTCCGGCGAGGACGACCTGTTCTGGCTCGGGACGGCCGAGGCGATCCAGATGGGGCGCAGCCAAGCTCAGCTTCTGCGTCGTTCGGTGCGCGCATTCTCCGATGAACCGGTCGATCACGCACTCATCGAAGCCGCCATCGGCGAGGCACTCACCGCGCCCGCACCGCATCACACCCGCCCGGTGCGCTTCGTCTGGGTGCAGGACGGTGCCACCCGACGGCGACTGCTGGACCGGATGAAGGACCAGTGGCGCGCCGATCTCACCGGGGACGGCCGAGATCCCGAGTCCGTCGAGCGACGCCTGAATCGCGGCCAGATCCTGTACGACGCTCCGGAACTGGTGATTCCCTTCATGGTTCCCGACGGAGCCCACAGCTATCCCGACGACGCCCGCACCCAGGCCGAGCACACCATGTTCACGGTCGCCGTGGGCGCGGCGGTGCAGGCCCTACTGGTGGCGCTGGCGGTGCGTGAGGTGGGCAGCTGCTGGATCGGCTCCACGATCTTCGCCGGCGATCTGGTCCGTTCCGAGCTCGATCTTCCGTCGGATTGGGAGCCCTTGGGGGCCATCGCGATCGGACACGCCGCCGATCCGCAGCCGCCCCGCGACCCGGTACCCACCGACGGCCTGCTGGTGGTGAAGTGAGCGCCGAAAGCCTGCACGCCTCCGCCGTCGAGGTGCTCACGCATTGGCAGACAGCCGATCCCGGTCAGGACACACTGCGGCATGCGGTGCTGTCATTTCTGGCTGCCCGCCCCGATGCCTGCCTTCGGGCGTGCGTGCCCGGTCACATCACCGCCTCGGCACTGGTTGTCGACCACACCGGCACCCGGACGTTGCTCACGCTGCATCCTCGCTTCGGCCGCTGGCTGCAACTCGGCGGGCATTGTGAGGAAACGGATTCCGACATTCGCGCCGCCGCGTTGCGCGAGGCCACCGAGGAGTCCGGGATCACCGGGCTCACCATCGAACCGCAACTGGCCGCCCTGCACGTGCATCCGGTGACGTGCTCGCTGGGGGTTCCGACCCGACACCTCGACATGCAGTTCGTGGTGCGGGCACCGGAAGGTGCCGAGATCGCCTGCAGTGACGAGTCTTTGGATCTCCGGTGGTGGCCGTTGGATGCGCTCCCCGAGGACACCGACTTCGGGCTGACCCAACTCGCCGGCTCCGTGACCGGATTCGCCTAGCCCGGAGCCTGCGTGCAGTACGCCCGGCGGGCAGCGCGCAGCGCAACCGCGGTTTGATCCGGGGTGGCACCGTACTGGCCCGCCATCTGGTCAATGACCGCCTGCGCCGGCGTACCGGTGTAGAGCTGGCGACACATCTCCCTGCCGACCAGCAGCAACTGATCGTCGTCGCCGGGGAACACGCCGCGCGTGGCCTTGAGATAGGTGTTGTCTTCCCAGGTCAGCGGGATGGGCCAGGCACCCGCCTCTGGCACGGTGGCCCCCAAACCCGCTCCGAGCACCACCAGAGCCGCGAGCGGCGCCACCGCTCTGCGCCGTAGTCCGTTGAATATGCCTTTGGACATGACCCCTCCCCTTCTGCCGATTGAAGCCTAAGGCTCAACAAGGGCCGGCAAACGCACTTTTTCAGCGCGAGATGCCTGCATAAGACCGGCTGAGCACCACCGAGACGACGCTTTCTGCCGCGATTCGCGCCGATTCTCGCCAAAACCCGTAGTTTCGGCGCGAATCCGGGTGTCAGACGTCGGTGGAGTACCGGATGCCGCCGTCCGGGATGGACACCCCGGGCCATACCCTGGCGCCGCGCAACAGTTCGCAGCGCGCACCGATGTCCGCGCCGTCACCGATCACGCCGTCGCGGATCAGCGCCCGCGGACCGATACGGGCACCGAAGCCGATGATCGAACGTTCAATCACCGCACCGGCTTCCACGCGAACCCCATCGAAGATCACCGCGCCGTCGAGGCGTGCGCCGGCACCGATCTCGGCGCCGCGGCCCACCACGGTGCCACCGATCAGCAATGCGCCCGGAGCGACCGCCGCGCCTTCGTGGACCAGCGACTCACCGCGCTGACCGTTGAGCGCCGGCGACGGTGCGATGCCGCGGACCAGATCAGCGGAGCCGCGGACGAAATCCTCGGGTGTGCCCATATCGCGCCAGTAGGAGGCGTCGACATATCCGCACACCTTCAGTCCGTCGGTGAGCAGGCCCGGGAACACCTCGCGTTCGACCGACACCGGCCGGCCCTTCGGAATCTGGTCGATGACATGCTTCTTGAACACATAGCAGCCGGCGTTGATCTGGTCGGTCGGCGGGTCCTGGGTCTTTTCCAGGAATGCCGTCACGCGACCGTCGGCATCGGTGGGCACACAGCCGAACGCACGCGGATCGCTGACGCGCACCAGATGCAGGGTGAGGTCGGCCTGGTGCGTGTGATGTGACTCCAGCAACGCGCCGAGGTCGGCCGCCGACAGCACGTCACCGTTGAACACCATGGCCGTGTCGTAGCGCAGCTTGTCCGCCACGTTGGCGATGGCACCACCGGTTCCGAGTGCCTCGGTCTCGGTGACGTATTCGATCTCGAGCCCCAGATCGGAGCCGTTCCCGAATGCTTCCTCGAATACCTCGGCCTTGTACGAGGTGCCCATCACGACGTGCTTGATGCCGGCCACCGAGATCCGGGCCAGCAGATGGGTCAGGAACGGGACGCCGGCCGTCGGCAGCATCGGCTTGGGCGCCGAGAGGGTCAGGGGCCGCAACCTGGTGCCTCGTCCACCGACGAGGACGACAGCGTCCACCTCCGCGGGATTGATCACGTCAGTGCCCTTTCGCCTGTTTACGTCGAGAACTACCGACCACCAGGCCCGCACGTGCTGCCAGCGCGCCCCGAATTGTCCACCGTAACGGCGCCTGCCAGGCCGCCGGGTATCGATCAGCCAAGAAAGTGTAGGTACTGCGGTGATGGGCGGCCAAGTTGCGCGCCGGGTCACGGCCGGTGGAGTGCCCCTTGTGGTGCAGCACCTCCGCCGACGGCACGTAGACGTTCTGCCAGCCGGCCCGGGCGACCCGGTCGCCGAGGTCGACGTCCTCCATATACATGAAGTAGCGCTCGTCGAACCCGCCCACAGCGTCGAAGGCGTCCCGGCGCATCAGCAGGCACGAACCGGACAGCCAGCCCACCTCACGCTCACTCGGCTGTTGCCGGTCCTGCCGGTAGGCCGCCGTCCACGGATTCGATTTCCAGAACGGGCCCACCACGGCATGCATGCCACCGCGGATCAGGCTGGGCTGGTGCCGCGCCGACGGGTAGACCGATCCATCGGGATCGTGGATCAGCGGTCCGAATGCCCCGGCCTGCGGCCACCGGCGGGCGGCGTCGAGCAGCAGGTCGATCGAATGGGGACCCCACTGCACATCGGGGTTGGCGATGATAAAAAATTCCGAGCACTCCGCATCCGTTATCTGGGTCGCGCCGCGGTTGACCGCACTGCCGTAACCCAGATTGCCCCCGGTGCGCAGGAGTTGGACGTTCGGGTAGTGCTTTTCGGCCCGTTCAGGCGCGCCGTCCGTCGAGCCGTTGTCGGCCATGATGACCTTCACCGGCCGCTCGGTGGCCAACGCCAGCGATGCCAGGAAACGGTCAAGATGTGGGCCCGGCGAGTATGTCACCGTCACCACCACGAGCGGGCGGACCGCATCCTCAGTCACGGCGTAGAGGGTAGCGGGCCGGACGGGTGCTCATTTCCAACCGCTGCCACCAGGGCTTCTCGCCAATCCCGCAGCGGGGCCAGCCCGGCCTCGGCGGATCGCAGGGCCGACAGCACGGTGTAGGCCGGGCGCGGCGCGGGGCGCGGATGGCGGTCACTATCGACCGGACGGACCCGCTCGGGATCCGCTCCGACGGCGGCGAACGTCTGTCGCGCCAGATCGAACCGGCTGGCCGGTCCGGTGTTGACGGCATGCAGCACGCCGGGCCGCACACCGCCGTCGGCGATCTGCAGCAGAGCCGTCACCAGGTCACCGGTGTAGGTCGGCGACCCGACCTGGTCGGCGACCACATCCACCGGGCCGTCTCCGGCCGCCAGCCGGCGCATGGTGGCCACGAAGTCTTTCCCGTCGCCGCCCCGGTACACCCAGGCGGTGCGGACGACGTGCGCGTCCGGCTTGGCGGCCAGCACCGCGTGTTCCCCGGCCAGTTTGGTGTGGCCGTAGACGTTGACCGGGCCGGTCACGTCGTCGATCTCATACGGCGTACGGCGCTCACGGGACGCGCCGAATACGTAATCGGTGGAGATGTGCACCAGACGGGCTCCGACGTGCGCGCACACCGTGGCGACGTTGCCCGGACCGACGGCGTTGACTGCGTTGGCCCGCACCTGGCCCGTCTCGGCGGCGTCCACCTGCGTATATGCCGCGCAGTTGATCACCACATCGCCGGGTTCGACGAATTGCCGGACCGAGTCGGGGTTGGTGATGTCACATTCCGCGGAGGTCAGGGCCAGCACGTCACGGCCCTGACGACGTCCCTGATCAGCCAATACCCGGCCGACCATGCCTCCGGCCCCGGTGATCACAATCCGTTGCGCCATGCGCCGAGTCTGGCACGCCGGTCGGCGTTACCCGGCTCACGTCCGAGCCGCAAGTAGCCTGGGCAGGTGCATATCCCCCTCCTTCGCTCCCTTGCTGTCGCCACGGCGTCGGCCGTGGTGCTCGGAACAGGGGTGGCCTGGACCCAGATCCGCTCGTTCGAATCCGGCATCAACCACATCAGCTCGGCGGCCCTCGGCGGAGGTGGCGACGACGGCGCCATCGACATCCTGCTGGTCGGGATGGACAGTCGCACCGATGCCCACGGCAACCCGCTGTCGGCCGAGGAGCTGCAGACGCTGCGCGCCGGCGACGACGTCTCGACCAATACCGACACCATCATCCTGGTGCGCATCCCGAACAACGGGAAGTCGGCCACCGCCATCTCCATCCCCCGCGACTCGTACGTCCAGGCGCCGGGCCGGGGAAAGATGAAAATCAACGGCGTGTTCGGCGATGTGAAGCTCGAAGAGATGAAACAGCTGGTCGAGGTCGAGGGTGAAGATCCGGCTGTCGCCGAGCCCAAGGCCACCGAGGCCGCCCGCGAGGAGCTGATCGAGACCGTCGCCGCACTCACCGGCGTCACGGTGGACCACTACGCCGAGATCGGGCTGCTCGGCTTCGCACTGATCACCGATGCCCTGGGTGGGGTCAATGTCTGCCTCAAAGATGCTGTGTACGAACCCCTCTCGGGCGCCGATTTCCCGGCCGGCTGGCAGAAGCTCGACGGTCCGCAGGCGCTGAGCTTCGTTCGGCAGCGCCATGACCTGCCGCGAGGTGACCTGGACCGGGTGACCCGCCAGCAGTCGGTGATGGCGTCACTGGCCCATGACGTGATCTCCAGTAAAACCCTGTCCAGCCCCAGCACCCTCGGCAAGCTGCGCGACGCCGTGCAGCGCTCAATGGTGATCTCCGAGGGCTGGGACATCATGGATTTCGTCCAACAGCTGCAGAAGCTGGCGGGCGGCAGCGTGGCGTTCGCCACCATCCCGGTCCTGCGTGAGGACGGCTGGAGCGACGACGGCATGCAGAGCGTCGTCCGGGTGGATCCGAACGAGGTCCACCAGTGGGTGTCGAGCCTGCTGCAAGACCAGGACGCGGGCAAGACCGAACAACTCAGCTACTCACCGGAAAACACCACCGTCGAGGTGGTCAACGGCACCGACATCAACGGCCTGGCCGCCGCGGTGTCACAGGTGCTGAGCAATAAGGGATTCGCGCCGGGTGCCACCGGGAATCACGACGGTGCGCCGCCGACGTCCAGCCAGGTGTTGGCCGCCAAGTCCGACGACCTCGGCGCCCAGGCGGTGTCGAAGGATCTCGGAGGGTTGCCGGTGAACGAGGATTCGTCGCTGCCGCCCGGCGCGGTGCGAGTGGTGTTGGCCGCCGACTACACCGGGCCCGGCTCCGACGGCATGGATCCGTCCGCGGGCATCGTGGATCCGGCCGCAGTCGGGGATACCTACAGCGATACCGGTGAGCAGAGCCCACCACCACCGCCGTCGCCGATCCTCAACGCGGGTTCGGACGATCCCAAGTGTGTGAACTGATCGTCCTCGAGTAAAACCAGAGGTTATGAGCACAGTCAGCGCTGCGGTCTTGGACCCGTTGTTGGCCGCGGACCCGGCCGGGCCGCGGATCACCTTTTACGACGACGCCACTGGTGAGCGGATCGAGCTGTCGACGGTAACCATGGCCAACTGGGCCGCCAAGACCGCCAACCTGTTGCGCGACGAGATGGGGGCCGGCCCGGGCACCCGGGTGGCGGTGCTGCTGCCCGCGCACTGGCAGACCGCAGCGGTGCTGTTCGGGATCTGGTGGATCGGAAGTGAAGTAGTGCTCGACGGGGACGCCGACATGGCACTGTGCACGCGGGATCGGCTCGATGAGGCCGATGACGCGGTGTCCGGAGGCGAGGTCGCGGTGCTGTCACTGGACCCGTTCGGCAAGCCGGCGCCGGATCTGCCGATCGGAGTCACCGACTACGCCACCGCGGTGCGGGTACACGGCGATCAGATCGTGCCCGAGCGGGTTCCTGGCCCAGCCCTGGCCGGAAGATCGGTGTCGGAGGTGCTTGAGGCGGCCCAGAATACCGCTGCCGCACAGGGTTTCACCGACCGTGACCGGGTGCTCTCCACCGCTTCATGGGCCACCCCGGATGAGCTGATCGCAAATCTGGTCGCGACCTTCGTCGCGGGCGCGTCGCTCGTTCAGGTCGCCAATCCCGACGCGGGCGCACAGGAGCGGCGTCGCACGACCGAGAAGGTCACCCGCGGCTAACGCCGCGATCCGCAGAACGCAAATGTGCCCGGCCTCCTCGGAGACCGGGCACATTCACGTTTACTCGTGGAGCTACTTGAGCAGGGCGCGGCTCATCACCACACGCTGAATCTGGTTGGTGCCCTCGTAGATCTGGGTGATCTTGGCGTCACGCATCATCCGCTCGACCGGGAAGTCCACCGTGTAGCCGGCGCCGCCGAACAGCTGCACCGCATCGGTGGTGACCTCCATGGCCACGTCCGAGGCCAGGCACTTGCTCGCCGCCGAGATGAATCCGAGGTTGCCCTCGCCACGCTCGGCACGCGCCGCGGCCGAGTACACCATCAACCGGGCGGCCTCGACCTTCATCGCCATGTCGGCGAGCATGAACTGCACGCCCTGGTTGTCGCTGACCGGACGGCCGAACTGCTTGCGGTCCTTGGTGTATGCGATCGCCGCGTCCAGCGCACCCTGAGCGATACCGACGGCCTGCGCACCGATCGTCGGACGCGTGTGATCCAGCGTCGCCAACGCGGTCTTGAACCCGGTGCCGGGATCGCCGATGATCCGGTCCCCCGGGATGCGGCAGTTCTCGAAATACAACTCGGTGGTCGGGCTGCCCTTGATGCCGAGCTTGCGCTCCTTGGGCCCGACGACGAAGCCCTCATCGTCCTTGTGGACCATGAACGCCGAAATACCGTTGGCACCCTTGTCGGGATCGGTCACCGCCATGACGGTGTACCAGGTCGACTTGCCGCCGTTGGTGATCCAGCACTTCGTGCCGTTCAGAAGCCAGCCGTCACCATCGGCCTTGGCGCGGGTACGCATGCCCGCCGCGTCGCTGCCCGCCTCACGCTCGGACAGCGCATAGGAGGCCATCGCCTCACCATCGGCGATCGATGGCAGCACCTGCTGCTTGAGCTCGTCGCTGCCACGCAGGATCAGGCCCATGGTGCCCAGCTTGTTGACGGCCGGAATCAGCGACGCCGAACAGTCCACGCGCGCAACCTCTTCGATCACGATGCATGCCGCGACCGAATCCGCTCCCTGGCCGCCGTACTCCTCGGGCACGTGCACCGCGTTGAAACCCGACGCGTTCAGCGCATCCAGGGCTTCCTGCGGAAAGCGTGCGTTCTCGTCGACGTCTGCAGCGTGCGGGGCAATTTCCTTCTCCGCCAGCGCCCTGATCGCCGCCCGAAGCTCCTGGTGCTCCTCCGGCAGCTGAAACAGATCAAAAGATGGGTTACCGGCCCAACCAGCCATGATCTTCTCCTTCGCTTTCAGCTCTTGGTTCCATCGTTGCCCGGACTGCACATCGAGTACATCGCCCTGCTACTTTTGGTACTCAGTACCATAGCATCGGAACTCAGTACCCGAGAAAGGTGCACCCAATGCCCGGCCTACCGAGCACTCGAGAGCGTCTGGTGAGCGCGGCATTCGACCTGTTCGAAGAACGGGGGTACGAGGGCACCAGCGTCGATGACATCGCGGCACGGGCGCAGGTGGGACGCACCACTGCGTTTCGTCAGTTCGGATCGAAAGAGGCGTTGATCTTTCCCGATCACGAGGCGTTGCTGCGCCGCGCCGACGAGAGGCTGTCGGCGGCGCCGGCCGAATCGCTGCCTGCCGAAGTCATTGCGGTGGCAACAACCTCGGTATTCGAGAACTATCTCGCCGAGGGCGAGCGTGCCCGGACGCGCTACCGGCTCACCCGCTCGGTACCTGCCCTGCGCGACTTCGAAACGGCCGTGGTGTCGCGGTATGTCCGGCTGTTCACCAAACACCTGCGGACCGCACAAACCGAGGATTGGACGGCGGACCTGCGTGCCGAACTATTCGCCAACGCCGTGGTCGCCGCACACAACCATGTTCTGCGCCGATGGCTACGCGGCGACGTGACCAACCCGCGGTCGGACCTGGCCGAGGCGCTGGCCGCGACGTGGCCGATCTACCGGGGCGGTGGCAGCCGCACCGCAGTTGTGGTGATGTCGACCGACGAACCGATCGAGTCCCTGACACCCCGCATTCGCGGGCTCATCGGCGATTGACTCAGCCGTCGCCCAACAGGCGGTCGCGCAGGGCGGCGTCCTTCTCCAGCACCATGGCTTCCAGGTCGGCCTGGAACTTCACCATCCGGGCCCGCAGCGCGGTATCGGACGAGCCCAGAATCCGCACGGCCAGCAGGCCCGCATTGCGTGCTCCGCCAATCGAAACCGTGGCCACCGGTACCCCGGCGGGCATCTGCACGATCGACAGCAACGAGTCCATGCCGTCCAGCCGGGCCAGCGGCACCGGCACCCCGATCACCGGGAGCGGTGTGGCAGACGCCACCATACCGGGCAGGTGTGCGGCGCCTCCCGCCCCGGCGATGATCACCTCGATCCCCCGGTCTGCGGCGGTCTTGGCATAGTCGAGCATCCGCTGCGGGGTGCGGTGCGCCGAGACCACTCCGACCTCGAACGGCACCTCAAATTCCGCCAGCGCGGTGGCCGCGTCGGACATCACCGACCAGTCGCTGTCGCTGCCCATGATCAGGCCGACCCGTGCACTAGGCATGTTCATCCCATCCGTCGGTCCACTCGCCGTGTGACAACCAGTGCGCCGCCCGCACCGCACGCTCGCGAAGTTCATCCACATCCGCGCCGATGATGTTGACGTGCCCGAGCTTGCGTCCGGGCCGTTCACCCTTGCCGTACAGATGCACCTTCGCGTCAGGGATCCGCGCGAAAAGGTGATGCAGCCGCTCGTCCATCGACATCGTCGGCGTCTGCGGCGCCCCGAGCACGTTGGCCATCACCGCGGCCGGCGCGACGGCCGAGGTGTCGCCCAGCGGGTAGTCCAGCACGGCCCGCAGATGCTGCTCGAACTGGCTGGTTACCGCGCCGTCCATGGTCCAGTGTCCGGAATTGTGCGGACGCATCGCCAACTCGTTGACCAGCAGCGTGCCATCGACCGTCTCGAACAACTCGACCGCCAGCACCCCGACCACGCCCAGCTCGTTCGCCACCCGCAGGCCGAGTTCCTGTGCAGCCGAGCCGAGTTCGTCGGACAGTCCGGGCGCCGGGGCGTACACCTCGACGCAGATGCCGTCGCGCTGAACCGTTTCCACCACGGGCCAGGCCGCGCCCTGCCCGAACGGCGAGCGCGCCACCAGCGCGGCGAGTTCCCGGCGCATCGCGACACGTTCCTCGGCCAGCACCGCCACCCCGTCGGCCAGGTAACCGGCCACGGTCTCGCGTGCGAAGGCCAGATCGTCGGCCATCACCACGCCCTTGCCGTCGTAGCCGCCGCGCACGGTCTTGATCACCACCGGACCGTCGATCTGCTGCACGAACGCCTCGATGTCGGAGATCGAGGTGATCTCGGCGAAGCGCGGCACCGGGACACCCAGGCTGTGCAGCTTGCGTCGCATCAGCAGCTTGTCCTGGGCGTGCACCAGAGCCTCTGGCGGCGGGTTGACCGTGACCCCTTCGGCCACGAGCGTCTCGAGGTGTTCGGTCGGCACGTGCTCGTGGTCGAACGTCAGCACCGACGCACCGGCAGCCGCCCGCCGCAGCGCGTCCAGGTCGGTGTGGGAGCCGATCACGAGGTCGGGAGTGACCTGCGCGGCGGATTCGTCCGGCCCGGCGGACAGCACCCGCAGGGTCTGCCCCAACGCGATGGCCGCCTGGTGGGTCATCCTCGCGAGCTGGCCGCCGCCGATCATCGCCACTACAGGTGACGCCCCGCTCGCGGGGGAAGGCGACGCCCCGCTCGCGGGGGAAGACGACGCCCCGCTCGCGGGGGAAGACGGCTTCTTGGGAGTTGTCGGCACGCCCTCTATGGTGTCATGCGCGAATTCATGACTTCGTCATGACCGGAGCATTGACCTGCGGTTAAGGTCCGGGGCCCGCAACGATGCGGCATCTAACGGTGCATTTACGTACACTGCCTAGTTGTGTCCTTTGCCGATGCGACAATCGCTCGATTGCCGCGGTTCGTCCGTCCCTATGCCGAGCAGCATCACGAGCTGATCAAGTTCGCGATCGTCGGCGCGACGACGTTTGTCATCGATTCGGCGATCTTCTACACCCTCAAGCTCACGGTGCTGGAACCCAAGCCGGTCACCGCCAAGATCATCGCCGGCATCGTCGCGGTCATCGCCTCCTACATCCTCAACCGGGAATGGAGCTTCCAGAACCGCGGCGGCCGCGAGCGCCACCATGAGGCACTGTTGTTCTTCGGGGTCAGCGGCGTGGGCGTGCTGCTGTCCATGGCACCGCTGTACTTCTCCAGCTATGTGCTGGGTCTGCGCGTTCCCGAGGTGTCGTTGATGGCGGAGAACATCGCCGACTTCGTCTCGGCCTACATCCTGGGCAATCTCCTGCAGATGGCCTTCCGGTTCTGGGCGTTCCGCCGCTGGGTGTTCCCCGACGAGGTTGTCGACAAGCCCGACCTGGCGCTGGAGTCCACGCTCACCGGTGGCGGCTTCGCCGAAGCGCTGGAGAATCACGCCGAGCTCCACAAGTCCGCGACCGTGACGCCCCTGCGGCGGCCGAGTCGCCGCTCGAAAGCGCGTCAGCTGGGCGATGATTCGAACGCGGTGTCGAAAAGCTCCTGACTTCTCAACCCCATCGGCACGCCGATCATCGGCGGTCGAGTTGCGGGAAGAGCGTCTCACGCACCAGTAGCAGGATGGCCGCAGCTATCGGGATGGCACCTGGACGGTCCGCCCGATGATCCGCGGCACCAGCAGATAATCCTCGACCGGTCGCAGCGCGGTTGAACCGCGGCCCCGCCTCGCCCAGCGGGTGGGCCGGTGAGCTGATCTGCGCCGCGTCTTTCTCCGCAGCGACGATCAGGGCGCCCTCGGCCTCCGCGTGGGGTCAGTCCTTGAAGGCGTCCTTGATCTTCTCCCCGGCCTGCTTCAGGTTGCCCTTGGCCTGGTCCTTGTGACCCTCGGCCTCGGTGTCCCTGTCGCCCGTTGCCTGCCCGACCTTCTCCTTGGCCTTTCCTGCCAACTCTTCGGCCTTGTTCTTGGCCTTGTCGACGGCGCTCATGTGCTTCTCCTTCAAACTGGTTTGGCCACGGGTTCGCGGCACGGGAATGACATAGCGCGGGAACGAGATTCGCCACGCAGTCACGCATCGGATACCCAACCCGGCGATATCTAACCCTTCTCGGGAGATCCACGCCGCCGGGTCAACCAGCTCCTGGCACCCCATTGCGCGCGGCGACGGATGCAGCGCTGTGGGTGTCGAAAACTTCGATGACCACATCGCGGTCACGGTAACCGCCGATCGAAATGAGCCCCGGCGTCGCCGCGATGACCCGGTTGGCCTGATCACCGCTGAGCGGATAGTCGGCCACCTCATGACGCCAGTGCGCCGCTACCACCGTCGCACCGCGGGCCAACTGCGGACACTCCCGGCGGAGTATCTCGGCCAGCAACGCCTCGTCTAGGTAGTACGCCACTTCAGAGAGCACAAGTAGGTCGAAAGGCCCTGGCGGCCAAGGATCGTCGAGAGACCCACGCGACAGGGTGACACGGTCCCGCATCCCGTCACGGCAGCCATCGGCACGCAGTCGGACGTCGGCGATCTCCAACGCGGCGCCGGCCACATCCATTGCGGTGACGTGATCGCAGCGGCCGGCGAGCAGCGCGGTGAGGGTGCCGATCGAGCAACCCGGCTCGAAAGCATGCCGATAGCGCCGCTGCGGCAGCATCGACAGCGTGATCGCGTACTTGCGTTGCTCATACCAGCGGGTCGCCAGCTGCCAGGGATCGGCCGAGTTCGCGTACATGCGGTCGAAATATGAGTCGGGCAGGCGCGCCGTCACCGGAACACCATCTCCCCGACCGCGAGCAGCCGAGGCAACACGAACGGTGGCAGTACTGGGCCCACACCAGGTGCCAGCGGGTGGAACTGACTGCGGAAGCATTGCGCGGCAACCTGCTTGAGTCCCACGGCGGAGGTCGTCAATGGCACCGTAAGCGCCCGATCCCAGGGCACTGCGGAATCTCCCGGCCTGGCCCAGTGCCACATCCAGACCGGGTACTCGAGCAGGACCGCGGCGGTGCGGTGCACAGCCGTGGCGGCGGCCCGTCCGACGGCCTCGTGATCGGGGTGCCCGTCACCGCGCCACGTTGTTGCACACCAGGTGCCGGGCGGGCAAGCCTGGAGTATCCCGGTCAGCAGATCGGTGATCGAGTCCTGGTGGCCGGCAAGTTCGCCGTCAGGAAATGCGAGGCTGATCGGCTCGACCACGCCGAGAACCCTTGCCGCCTTCCTCAACTCGGCGCTCCTGGTGCGTTCCAGTCGGAATCGGTCGAATGGGGTGAGATCGCCTTGGGCGGCCCCGCCGTCACTGACCGACACCACCTGGACGTCGATACCCCGCTCCGCCAGCAGCGCCATGGTCGCCCCGAAGCCAAGGGTCTCGTCGTCTGGATGCGGTGCGACCACCACCAGCGCAGGACATGTTCTGAGGTCCAGCTCGCCGAAGGAGCGGCCCCAGCTGGTCCAGACGTGACCGGGGGTGCCGCCGCAGCTCAGTGGCCGCGACCCGAACCGCGGTGCGTTGCCGCACGATTCAGCGGACTCCGCGGCAGTCATTGGTGCTCCCCCGCCAGCCTTCCGAGCGCGGCGAGGTCACGCTCGGCGTGGCTCTGCCGCACGTAGATCGTCAGATCCGCGACGCGACGTGCGTGTTGGGCATCCTGGCACAGCGGCGCGGGCCCGAGTGCGCGGCCAGTGCGGGTAATCACCGCGTCGACAGCGGTCTCGGTGACGGCGCGGGTCCGCCTGGCCAGCAACTGGGCGGACCCGGACCGGTCGAACGGGTCAGCGTCGGTCGCCGCAGCCGCCGCGGCCAACATCGCTTCGGCGGCCGCGATCGCAGCGTCGACAGCGCCGAGGTGGGCCAGCGCGTGCTCGTCGGCATCTCCGCGGGCGACGCGGGCGTACAAGGGCGCGGCGACCGCTCGGGCGGCACCGAGCCAACACGCCGCGACGCCGATCGCGCCATGCCAGAAGCCGGGACGATCCAGATAGTCGCCGGGATCGCCGACGGGTACACCGAGCGCGTCGGCGAATTGGACTGAGCGGGTGTCACTGGCCGCCATGCCGGCATTCCTCCAGGTACTGGGCAAGGGCTGTACCCCTGCGCTGCCAGTCGCCACCGCGTACAGCGCGCGTCGGCCGTCGTCGCGGCGAGCTGTCACCAACGCGTGTGTGCAGAGCCCCGCCCCCGAGCACCACGTTTTGGTGCCCGAAAGCCTCACTGTGTCTGTTTCGCGGTCTCCAGTGGTGTGGGCGTTGAGTACAGCGTCCGGGTCTTCGGCGGCCCACACCGCCCACAGCTCGCCTGGCGCAGGCGGTTTTGCACCAAGCTCGTCGAGGATCGCAACTGCGTCGACGTGAGCTTCCGCGAGTCGGCCGGCGACGACGTCGATCTCCGTCAGCTCCGCAAGCCGCTGCCAGCGCCGCGCCGTCGCACCGGAACCCGGCAGTGGCAACTCCAACCGGCGTGACTCCAACCAGCTCCGAACCAAGCCCGCCGTCATACGGAATCCCGTTCGGCCGAGGGAAATACGGATCGCGATAAATCGCGGAGGTATCCGGCGAAGCCGCCGGGAGCCCGGCCGTTCCGGCGCGCTGACGTGGTGACCGACAGCGACGGGTCCCGTCGTATCCGGTAGCCGGCGGTCTCGAACCTTTCGACCAATTCGACATCCTCGCCGTTGGTCAGGGGGCGGAAGCCGCCGAGCCGCCAGTACGCGTCGGCACGAAAACCCATATTGGCGCCGTGGATGTGGTTGTGACCGTTGATGCCCCGCGTATCGGACTCGTATGCATGCAGGTAGCGCTGGACCAGTGCGGCGGGGTGATGCCGCCAGTCGGCCACCCTCACCACGCCCAGCACCATGTCGACAGCGGGCGCGGTCTGACGCAACAGCCAGTCGGGGTCCACTCGGCTGTCGGCGTCGGTGGTGGCGTACCAGGCGCGGGAGTCGTCGACGTGGTTGCTCAGCGAGCGTGCATAGGTGAAACCGGCGGCCCGGCTCGCGCCGACGTTGCCCGCCTCGACACTGACGAAGTGGACGTCGTGGCCGAACTGGCCCGCCAACTCGGCGCTGCTGTCGTCACAGGAATCAAGGACGACAACGACCAGCACCGGCATCCGCCAACATGCCGCGGCGGTGGTGACCCCGCGAAGGCAGCGAGGCAACAATGCGGCTTCGTTGTGGGCCGGTATCACCACTATGGCCTGATCGAAGGCGGTCTCTAAGTGGTTCAGCCGTGCGGTCATGGCTGATAGATAGCCATTTCCACCGGATTCCACACCCACTGGCCCGAGCGGCGGCGGCAACCGGCCGGGCCGCCGCGCGAAAACGCGTCAGCTGGGCGACTCTTCAGATCCCAGAGTGTCGAAGACTTCGTGATACAGCAGTGAATGCACCTGCTCCACGCGCGGTATGTCGTGGAATTCCAGGGGATCCTGCGACGCCGATTCGATGATCAACGTGCCGGTGCGCATCAGCCGGTCGATCAGGCCATGCCGGAATTCGACGCTGTTGATCCGGGCGAGCGGGATGTCGATTCCCGAGCGGGTCAGTAGACCGTGCCGGAACATCACCCGCCGGTCGGTGATGACGAAGTGCGTGGTCCACCAGTTCAGGAACGGCCAGACCGTCAGCCAACCGACCACGATCAGCCAGATCGCGCCGATCACGATGAACAGGACGTTCTTGGCGGTGGCCTGCCAGTCCATGGTGTTGACCACGGCTGCGACGAACGCCGAGGCTGCGGTGACCAGGACGAGGACGAGGGCCGGACCGATCAGGCGTTTCCAGTGGGGGTGCCTATGCAGCACCACCTGCTCGTCCTCGGCCAGCACATTCTCCGGGTAACCCACGGCAGAACTCTACGACTCCTCAGGGCGCAGATGCGTGATGTCGCCCGCCGACAACGTGACCTGTTCGGTTGCGGTGTCGATGATCAGGCGCCCGAGGTCGTCGACGTCAGCGGCAGTGCCCACCAAGGTGTCGTCCCCCGGCAGGATCGCGCGTACCCGGCCGCCGATGGTGACGCTGCGGGCCCGGTAGTCAGCGGCGAGCGAGGGATCATCGTTGCGCCAGCCGGTGATACGGGCATCTAGATGCCGCAGCAGGGCCCGCGCCAGGGGCGCGCGGTCCACGGTCGCCGTGCCGAGCTGGGTGAGCGAGGTGGCACGCGGATCGGGCGCTTCCTCGGCGGTCATCGTCACATTCAGGCCGAGGCCGACAACGATGACCGGAGCGGGCGAGGCCACCTCGGCGAGGATGCCGGCCAGTTTTCCGCCGCCGGGGCCGACGAGGACGTCGTTGGGCCATTTCAGGCCGACCCGCGTCCCGGTGACCTCCCCGACCGCATCGACGATCGCCAGGCCCGTGGCCAACGGCAGCCACCCCCAACGGTTCGGGGGCACCTCCGACCCGTCGACGCCGAAGGACACGATCACCTGTGAGCGTGGCGGTGCCGACCAGTGCCTGCCGTGCCGGCCGCGGCCGGCGTTCTGGTGTTCGGCGAACAACACCGCACCGACGATGTCCTCGCCTGCCGCCGCCCGCGCCAGCAGGTCGGCGTTGGTGGATCCGGTCTCCTCGACAATGTCGACGCGCCGCCACGACAGGGCGTCGAGCCCGTCGCGCAAGGTCGTCACGTCCAGCGCTGGCCTTGTGTTCATCGCGGCCAGCTTACGGGGGTGCAGTGGCCGGCGGCCGCGTCGTCGGCCTCTGCGTCAGTGGGAGGCTTGAGCGGTTTTGAGCGCCGCCAGGTTGTCGGCGACCTCCTGATGCCAGAGCTCGTTGGCGTGCGTGGTGTCGACCTCCTGCTCGAAGCGGTCGGTCATCTCCGGTGTGACGTCGGCGAGATCGACGTAGAACTGTTCGTACCACCGGCGATGGTGGTAGACCGGTCCGTCCTCCTCGGTCAGCAGAGGGTTGTCGATGCGGGCCTTGTGTTTCCAGATCTCGACGTCCTCCATGAAGCCGTCCCCGAAACTCCGGCTCATCGTCGACGCGAGTTTCGCGGCCTTCTCCGCGGGCAGCCCGGGATTCTGCTGGACCGCGACTCCCCACTGCAGCACGAACGAATTGTGCGTCACCGGGTAGTGGCAGTTGATCAGGGCGATCTCGACGGTGAAATCGGGGGCGAGGTCGTTGTGCAGCCAGTTGATCATGTACGCCGGGCCGAAATACGTTGCCTCCGAACGCAGATAGGTGCCGTCCCAGAGTTCTCTGGTGGCGTAGTCGGGACGCGGTTTGGACTCCATGAACTGGCTCGCGGTGTGGCCTTCGATGACGTTCTTGAAGAACGTCGGGTAGGCGTGATGGATGTAGAAGAAGTGCGCCATGTCGACGTTGTTGTCGACGATCTCGCGGCAGTGCGACCCCTCGATCAGGATCGAATTCCATTGCCACGGTGACCAGATGCCGTCGTCGTAGCCCTCGATCGTGGGTGGGGTCAGCTCGGCCGGCGGGATCGAGCCTTCCGGATCGTGCCAGACCAGCAGCTGACCGTTGACCTCACAGGTTTGCCATTTGCGAGTGCGCGCCAACCGCGGGGTGCGCTTGGCGTATGGGACGAGCTTGCATTTTCCGTCGCCACCCCAGCGCCAGTCGTGGAACGGGCAGGCGAGGTTGTCGTCCTTGACCGATCCCATCGACAGGTCGCCGCCCATGTGCCGGCAATAGGAATCGAGCACGTGCAGTTCACCGGCGGAGTCGGCATAGACGACGAGCTTGGTGTCGAAAGCTTCGATGCCGTGCGGCTGCCCGTCACGGAACGTTTCAGCGAGCCCGACGCAGTGCCAGCCTCGGGCGAACCGCGTCATCTCCACGCCGGCGTCGATTTCCCGGATGTCGCTCATACATTCCTCCCTAGCATGTCTTTGATCGCCAGGTGGCTGAACAGCATGCTGGTTCCGATCGGATTTCCGCCGCCCGGATACGCGGTGCCACTGGGAGCGGCCATGGTGTTGCCCGCGGCATACAGACCGGCGATCGCCTGCCCGTCGACGTCGAGTACCCGGGCCGCGGTGTCGGTACGCAACCCGCCCTTGGTGCCGAGGTCGGAGATGCCGAAAGCGGCGGCGTGGAAGGGCCCCTTCTCGATCGCGACGAGTGGGGATGCGCCGCCGGAGAAGGCGCGGTCGTAGGCCTCGTCGCCGCGGCCGAAATCCTCGTCCGATCCGGATGCGACGAAGGTGTTGAAGCGCGCCACAGTGTCGGTGAGGTTCTCGGCCGGGACGCCGATCTTGGCGGCCAACTCTTCCAGGGTGTCGGCGGTGTGCCACAACCCGGCATCGACGTATTGCTGCGTGTCGACCATCGAGACGTTGGTGGCCTTGACGGGCGGCACCTCACCCTCACGGTCGTCGTAGATCATCCAGTACGGCAGCATCATCGAACCATCGGCCAGCCGCGGCAGGATCGCGCGGCCGATGCGGTCGTAGGCCGCCGACTCGTTGACGAAACGCTGTCCGTTCTGGTCGACGAAGATGCCGCCGGTGAACCACAGCGCGAACGCCGAGCGCCCGTCGGGGTGCGTCAGGCCCGGGGACCACCAGGCCTGCTCCATGAGGTCGACGTCGGCGCCGACGGCCATCCCCGCCTGATGCGCACGGCCAAGGTTGGCCGGTGGTCCCATGGTGTCGCGGGCGACGCCCGGCACGCCGTATTCACGGCGCAGTTCGTCGTTGCCTTCGAAGCCGCCCGCGGCGAGCAGTACGCCGCGTCGGGCCCGGATCGCGTGGCGCTCACCGTCGGATTCGACGATCGCACCGGTCACGGCCCCGTCCTCGACGACCAACTCCACCAGCGGGGTGTTGAGCCGCAGCGAGGTATTCGGGTACTGCTCAATGGCTTTCAGGAACCGGGCGATCAATGCCCGGCCTCCGATGAAGTAGTCATCGGGCTGTTCGGCGCCGAGCCGGTCGGCGTCCAGCGGCCCGCGCACCAGCTCGCGCAGGTGCGGGGCCTTTTCCACCTTGAGCGGCCGGGCGGCGATGTGGCGTTGCCCGTCGGTCCGTGCCTTGGGCGCCTTACCGAAGTAGTCGGGCCACGGCATCGGCGCGAACTTCAAGTTGTCGTCGGCTTCGAGGTACTCGATCAGTCCGGCGCCACCGCGGACGTAGGTGTCCTGCAGTTCCCGCGGCGTGCGGTCGCCGACGACGGCGTGGTAGTACTCCAGCGCGTCCTCGATGGTGTCGTCGGTACCTGCCCGGGTGAGCACCGGGTTGCACGGGAACCACACCCCGCCGCCACCGGAATATGCTGTGGTACCGCCGAATTTGTCGCTGGCCTCCACCAGGATCACCGACAGACCTTCGCGGGCTGCGGTGTAGGCGCCGGCCACACCGCCGCCGCCGGATCCCGCGACCAGGACGTCACACTCGTCGACCCAATTCATAGATAACGCTGCCTCCCGTACTGCGTGAACTCGGCGTCCAGCGACTTCTTGTCATCGTCGCCCATGGCCCGATACCCCGGTTCTCCGCGTCCCGCCCACCGGTACACCACCTCGACGGTGTGCCAGCGTTCCTGCTGCAGTTCGCGTTTGAGCACCTTGTTGGACCCGGTGACCGGCAGGTTCTTCGACACCCGCAGGAACCGCGGAATTGCCTTGGTACCCAGGTCATCCTGGTCGGTCAGGTAGGACACGAACGCTGCGGCGTCGAAGCCCGCGGGATCGGATACCTCGATCGCGGCCATCACCTGGTCGCCCGAGCGCGGATCGGGCACCGCGTAGACACCGGCCGCCACCACTTCGGGATGACGCCGCAGCACCCGCTCGATGTTGAGCGCCGAGGTGTTCTCACCGTCTACCCGGATCCAGTCGCCACGGCGGCCGGCGAAGTAGATGAAACCCTGCTCGTCGAGGTAGCCGAGATCACCCGTCCAGTACCAGCCGTTACGGATGCGTTCGGCGTTGGCCTCGTCGTTCTTGTAGTACCCCTCGAAGGTGCGGGTGCCGAACTTGTCGACGATCTCCCCGACCGCATCATCGGGGTTGAGCACCCGGCCGTGCTCATCGAAAACCGCCGGCACACAGTCACTCAGCGATTCGGGGTCGACGATCGCCACGCCTTGATGCGCGGGACGGCCCAGTGCGCCCGGCGGCATGTGGGGGGCCAGCACCACTGCCCCACCGCCTTCGCTGGAGCCGTAGCCCTCGAACAGTTCGGCGTCGAACCGGCGCCGGAACTCGTTCTGGTCGTCGGGTGACGCCTCGGTACCGAAGCCGCGGACCAGCGGGTTCTCGGCATCGTCGGCTTGTTCGGCGGTGGCCATCAGGTAGCCGAGCGCCTTGCCCACGTAGGTGAAGAAAGTGGCACCGAAATACCGCACGTCCGGCAGGAATCCGGACGCCGAGAACGACGGCGTCAGACAGACGGTGGCACCGACCGACAGCGCCGGCGCCCACAACGCCATGATGGCGTTGCCGTGGAACAGCGGCATGCAGCAGTACTCCACGTCTTCGCGCACGTGGCCGAACTTCTCGGCGGCCGCGTAGGCGATCCGGGCCAGCCGGCCCTGACTGCAGATGACCGCCTTGGAGGCTCCCGTCGTTCCCGAGGTGAACAGCAGCAGCATCAGGGAGTCCTCATTGACCCCGGGCGAGGCGACGGGGGTGACGCGATGCGCGTCGAGCTGCGCCGCGTAGTCCGGGCCGTCGACCACCAGGAACCGGTCAGGCGCCAGCCCGAGGTCGAGGTCACGCAGACGCTCGGCACCCGCGGTGTCGGTGACGATCAATTGGCAGTCGGCAAGCCGGATTTCGGCGGCCAACTCCGTGGCACCGCGGGTCGGGTTGATGCCCACGACGGTCGCCCCGACCAATGCGGCACCGCCCAGCCAGAACAGGAAGTCCGGCACATTGTCCAGCAGCACGCCGATGTGCAACGGGCCGTCCACCCGCATCGCCTGTGCCAGCGCGCCACGTGCGGCGGACTCGGCGACCACCTCGTCCCACGTCCAGTCCCGGTCGCGGGTGCGCAGGCCGAGGTGTTGGTCGCCGACCCGGTCGAGCAGCAGCGACGCGATGTCAGTCCGAGCGTCAGGCATGGGCTTCGGCGGCGGCGCGCTTCTGGTCGATGTAGGCCTGCGGCAGGTCTTCCTGGCTCAGCAGGGTCACGCTGACCGGGCCGGTCTGGTAGGCGTCCTCCCCGATGATCAGGCCGTCGGCGTCGATCGGCCAGTTGATGAGCTGACGGAACAGCAGCAGGTAGTCGCCGTCCGGGTCGTCGACGTCGACGCCGATCGCCTGGGCGGCCGCGCCCGGGTAGATCATCTTCATCCAGCCTTCGGTCATCACCAGATCATCGTCGACGGCAAGGCGATCGATCTCGAAAACGAGGTGGTTGGCACCGCTGGCCACGAATGCCTCGTAATAGGCGCGCACACCCTCGGTGGTCTTGGGGCCCATATCGGTATTGGCGTACCAGAAGTGGTAGTCCGGGTTCGGAGCCAAGGTCGCCATCAGGCGTTCCATATCGGGCTCAGCCTCGGCCTTCATGTGCTCGAGAACGACGCCGAGCACCTGACGGTGCCGCTCGTTGGTGGTGACGGCGAGACGCTCTTCCACGGGAACCCAGGTCTTGGTCGGGTCGATGATGGCCATGTCGGCCTCCTTATGTCGGTCTGCTTGCAGTGAGCTGGTTTGGGGGGCTGTTGTGAGCTGCACCGCAATCTTTGGCCAAAGAGGTGATGGCGGTCACCCGCCGTACGTCGATCTATTTCACCAATTCACCCGACAACTGTCGGGGTCCTCCACGTTCCGGATGCCGAAAGCAACGCCATGGTCGTTCATCGGCGCCCCGAACAGCCGTAGCGTTGTTTTCGAGGCCTGCGGGAGCCGAATTGCGGCGGTTTGCGTCCAACAAATGTGCGCGTTCCGTTCGTCGGTAGTGAGGCCGTGGCGGCCGGTCATCTCACCAGGAGCCAGCTGCGCACCCGGTATCGGCCGATCTATCGCGACGTCTACGTTCCTCGCGAGCATCCGATATGCCTGCGCGACAGGGTTGCCGGCATTGGTCTCGCATCGCCCGGCGCCGTGATCGCCGGCCTGGCCGCCTCCGCGATGCATGGCGCGCGATGGATCCACGACACCGCTCCGGTCGAGCTCATCGCGACCATCCGGCGGCAGCGGGGGTTGATCGTCCGCCGGGAGACCTTGCATGAGGACGAGGTCATGACCGTCGCGGGCATTCGTGTCACCACGCCCGCTCGCACGGTCTTCGACCTCGGCCGTCACCTGTCCAGGGATCGGGCGGTCGAACGAATGGACGCACTGATGAATGCCTGCCCGGTCGACCTTGAGGACGTCGCGCTCATCGCGAAGCGCCACGCGGGCACCCGTGGCCTGCGTCGGCTGCGGGTGGCGCTGCCACTGGCTGACGCGGGAGCCGAGTCCCCACCGGAAACGCGGCTGCGATTGTTATTGATCGCCGCTGGGCTTCCCCGTCCCACAACGCAATTCGTGATCTGTGACGAGTCTGGGCACTATGTCCGCCGGATAGACATGTGCTGGGAGCAGTACAAGGTCGGCGCCGAGTATGACGGGGAGCAGCACCTCACCAGCCGGCATCAGTATGTGCTCGACGTCCGGGTGAACCGGGTGCTGCAGCGGCTGGGCTGGCACGTCGTACACGTCATCAAGGAGGACCGGGGCGACGACATCATCGCGCAGGTGCGTGCAGCCCTGGCGTCGCGGGGTTGGCAACCCGATCCACGAAAGCAACGCTATGGCTGCTTGCCCGCGCTATGAGCGACCACAGCGTTGATCTGGAGCAGCCTCAGGCCCCTTACAGCAGGTCGGCGTCGGCGAGTTCTGCCGACGACATCGCGATCCGCCGGACCATGAGCACCAGCGTGCCAAGAAAGCGGTCCACCGGGTTCTCGAAATCCCACCCCATCGCGGCCTCCACGCGCGCCAACCGGGCGGCCACCGTGCTGTGGTGCACGTGCAGTTCGGCAGCGGTCCGCCGCAGCGAGCCATAGACGAAGAACGCCTCGGTGGTCCGCACGTCGAGATCCCCGGCATGCGTTGACGCAATCTCGTTGATACGGGCCACATCTCGATTACGTCGCACCCGGTCGATCGGGAGGTCGGCCAGAAGTTCCAGCGAGCTCAGCCGCTCGTAGGCCACCACGCGTCTGCCGAATCCGGTCGATGAGGCAAACCGCAACGCGCGCACGGCTTCATGCCATGAGGTCGATGCACTGAAGGCGTTGCCCACCGATCCGATTCCGACCCATGGTCCCGACGCGGTGCCGATGTTCACCACCGTCGGGAACTGCTCGACGATGACACGCTCCAGACGATCCGAGAACTCACGCATGTCGAACGACCCCTGGCACACAATGGCTGTCGCGTTACCGATGACCGCGGACCGCACCGCCGGCGCGGGCAGTTCACCGGTGATGAGGCGCACCGTCTCCCGCGGCGAATGCCCGGATGCCGCCAGCACACACGTCGGCCTGGTCTCGTCGAGCCCCAACAGCCGGATGGCCCGGGCCCGGTCTTCGCGATGCTCCTTGGCCGACAGCACGACCTCAAGCAGTGCCGGGTCGCCGAGGTGCGGAGTCCCGCTCACCCCGGTCCGCACGGCAACCCGCCCCAACACGCGTCGGAGCCGGTCGAGCAGTACTTCGTCCAGCGGGTGCCCGGATCCGTCACGTTCCACCCAGACGACCGTCTCGTGGCGATCCGATGTCGGCGCCGTGGCGTCATCGACCGGATCGAGGCGTCCGGAAGCGTCGTACCGGACGACGGTGCCCCCGGGCCATCGGACACCGACCGGGCACCCCGCCGTCAACGCGGCAAACCGCACGGCGGCGTCGGCGTTGACTTCCTGCTCCTCCAGCGCATCGAATTGCGCGATCAGCCGCAGCACCGATGCGGGATCGGTGCCCAGTTCGGACAGCACAAGCGGCCCGGTGGTCATGGTCGAGAGCGTAGGCCCAAGGCCCGGGCCGGCGTCGGTCCACAGCACACAAGGCGTAGCGGAGTGACGCGCGCCACGTCCACCTCTCTTAGACCAGTCTTATGGTTACCGATAGCATCGTGACTCATGACGAGCGTTACCGAGCCGTCCGCCGAGCACCAGGTGGACATCCACACCACTGCAGGCAAGCTGGCTGATCTCAAGAGGCGGGCCGAGGAGACGCTGCATCCCGTCGGCGAGGCCGCCGTGGAAAAGGTGCACGCCAAGGGCAAGCTGACCGCCCGCGAGCGCATCCTTGCCCTGCTCGACGAGGGGTCGTTCGTCGAACTCGACGCGCTGGCCAAGCACCGCAGCACCAACTTCGGCCTGGAGAACAACCGCCCGCTGGGCGACGGCGTGATCACCGGCTACGGCACCATCGACGGGCGCGACGTCTGCATCTTCAGCCAGGACGCCACGGTGTTCGGCGGCAGCCTCGGCGAGGTCTACGGCGAGAAGATCGTCAAGGTCCAAGAGCTGGCCATCAAGACCGGCCGCCCGCTGATCGGCATCAACGACGGCGCCGGCGCCCGCATCCAGGAGGGTGTGGTCTCCCTCGGCCTGTACAGCCGGATCTTCCACAACAACATCAAGGCGTCCGGCGTGATCCCGCAGATCTCGCTGATCATGGGCGCCGCGGCCGGTGGCCACGTCTACTCCCCCGCGCTGACCGACTTCGTCATCATGGTCGACCAGACCAGCCAGATGTTCATCACCGGCCCCGACGTCATCAAGACCGTCACCGGCGAGGACGTCACCATGGAGGAGCTGGGCGGCGCCCACACCCACATGGCCAAGTCCGGCACCGCGCACTATGTCGCCTCCGGCGAGCAGGACGCCTTCGAGTACGTCCGCGACCTGCTGAGCTTCCTGCCCCCGAACAACTACGCCGAGCCGCCGCACTACCCGGTGGCCCCGGCGCAGGGCTCGATCGAGGAGACCCTGACCGACGAGGACATCGAGCTCGACACGCTGATCCCGGATTCGCCGAATCAGCCGTACGACATGCACGAGGTCATCACCCGCCTCCTCGATGACGACGAGTTCCTCGAGGTGCAGGCCGGGTACGCCGGCAACATCCTGATCGGCTTCGGCCGGGTCGACGGCCGCCCGGTGGGCATCGTGGCCAACCAGCCGACCCAGTTCGCCGGCTGCCTCGACATCAACGCCTCGGAGAAGGCCGCCCGGTTCATCCGGACCTGCGACTGCTTCAACATCCCGATCGTCCTGCTGGTCGACGTGCCCGGCTTCCTGCCCGGCACCGATCAGGAGTACAACGGCATCATCCGCCGCGGCGCCAAGCTGCTCTACGCCTACGGTGAGGCCACGGTCGCCAAGGTCACCGTCATCACCCGCAAGTCCTACGGCGGCGCGTACTGCGTGATGGGTTCCAAGGACATGGGCGCCGACGTGGTGGTGGCCTGGCCGACGGCCCAGATCGCCGTGATGGGCGCCTCGGGCGCGGTGGGCTTCGTCTACCGTTCGCAGCTCAAGGATGCCGCCAAGAACGGCGAAGACGTCGATGCGCTGCGCCTGGAGCTGCAGCAGACCTACGAGGACACTCTGGTCAACCCCTACATCGCGGCTGAGCGCGGCTACGTCGACGCGGTCATCCCGCCGTCGCACACCCGCGGCTACGTGGCCAACGCGCTGCGGCTGTTGGAGCGCAAGATCATTCAGATGCCGCCGAAGAAGCACGGGAACATTCCACTGTGAGCGGGGCGAACGATTCAGCTCCTGTGAGCGAGGCGACTGTGGCTGACGAGACCGCCACCGAAGGCGTCAAGGCCGACCACGAGGCACACATCAAGGTGCTGCGCGGTCAGCCCACCGATGCGGAGATGGCCGCACTGATGGCCATCCTCGGCACTGCCGGTGGCGGCACTGCCGAACCTGAGGTTCGCGACCGCAACCTCTGGGGCCATCCGGTGGACAAGCTGCGCTATTCGATCTTCAGCTGGCAGCGGGTGACGCTGCTGGAGCGCACCCACTTGCGGCGCTAGTGAGCCGCTAGATGACCCGGGTCGTCCTGGGTTCGGCATCGACAGGCCGGCTTGGCGTTCTACGCCAGGCCGGCCTCGATCCATTGGTCGTGGTGTCAGGGGTCGACGAGGATGCCGTCATCGCATCATTGGCCGATGCCCCACCCGAGCGCGTGGTGAGCGGACTGGCCGCGGCCAAAGCCGACGAAGTGCTCACCCATGTTCCCGCCGCCATCGCCGCGGACTGCGTCGTGATCGGTTGTGACTCGATGCTGTTTCTCGACGGACGGTTGTGCGGTAAGCCCGGAGACGTCGATACCGCACGGCGGCAATGGCAGGCCATGTCGGGCCGGACGGCCCAGCTGTATTCCGGTCATGCCGTGCTCGTGGTCCGTGACGGATCGGTCACCCACCGGATCGTTGAAACCGGTGTCACCGCAGTACATTTCGGCTCACCAACCGAAACGGATCTGGAAGCCTACCTGCGCAGCGGCGAACCCCTCGCCGTCGCAGGCGGATTCACGCTCGACGGGCTCGGCGGCTGGTTCGTCGACGGCATCGAGGGAGACCCGTCCAATGTGATCGGGCTGAGCCTGCCGCTGCTGCGTCGGATGCTCGCCGCGGCCGGGGTGTCGATCGCCAAGCTCTGGAAAAGTTCCGCGCCGGCCTGACGGATCACCCACTTACGATGGCAGTTGTGCCGGTGTGGGTGGGGACCGGGCGACTGGGATGGGTCGCCGCGATTGTCGGTGTGGCTGTTGCGGTGGGCCTTCCCGCGGCCCATGCCTACCCGCCCGGGTTTCCCGACCTCGACACGTTCGACGAAGTCGACCCGGGGCCGTTCACCCACAGCTATGACTACGGCCGGGGCGGCAAGGGCACGTTGGTGTCGTTCGGCACTCCTGACGGGGTGCATTGCAACTGGCAGCAGTCGAGCAATGTTGCCGAACACCGGGAGATCAACTGCATCGGCAATGTCCCCGGTGTTCCGCCGTACGTTGTCGACCGCGACGAACCAGGGTGCACCGAGGTGCGATTCCGGGGGGACTGGTTGGGCGGAGCCGACACGTACGGATTTCTCCACAGCTATGCGAGCGGCGGCAGTTGCCCCAAGGCCGATGCCCCCCAGCCCTCCACCGTGCTCAAGCCGGGCCAGAAACTGACGTCGTCGAACATCACGTGCGCGGTCGCGCAGGGCAATGTCACCGCATGTATCGATCCCATCGTCAACCGTGGGTTCATGTTGACCCCGGCCGGAAGCTGGACGTTCTGATGTCCCGACGGGGCAGGTGGCTGGCCATCGGCGCGTTCGTGGCCGTGGTGGTCGTGGCGGTCGCAGCCGGTGTTGCCGTACCGAAGATGCGCGAAACCGCGGGCACACCGAAGGTTTCACGGTCCGCACCCGATGACGAGCCGGGTCAACTCGTGGCTTTTCCGCTCGATCGCGCGCTGGTTCCCGGTTGGCAGGTCACCGCCTCGTCATTGGGCCTGCCCGGCGGCACCTCGATCGGCGGCCACCCGTTCGCCACCCGTGGATATTTCGCGTACTTCCTCGCCGACTGTTCCGAGAACTGCGCCGCGAAAACCTGGTTGTTCGGGATCGATACCCACTCGGGCAAAGCGCTTTTCACGCCGGTGGAGTTGCCGGATTTTCCCGGCAGCAGATTTGGGACCTGCATGCGCAACGGTCCGTCGACGGCCCTGTGCCTGCCGTACGGGCAAGGTCGTGACGGCAAGACCAAAGTGACGATGGTCGATCTCGACCGGGGTGAGGTCAGCTACACCGGCGATGCCGGATTCGATGGCGACTTCCACAGTGTGGTGGCGACGGCCGGTGTCGGCGGCCACCCCACCTGGCTTGCCGCGAGCACTCCCGGTGAGGGACTGCACGGTATCGGGGAGCACGCCGAGTTGACGTGGTTCGTGCCCGGCGACGGAGCCGAACCGAACAAGCCGCAATCTACCGGCACCTCCGCGACGCTGGCGGTACAGCTGGCGAGTACCAAAGTTCCGGCATACCGCGTGTTCTCGGCCTCCGACGGTCACGAACTCACTCCGGCACCGCCCCCGGGCACCGCCCTCAAGCGCGCGGTGACCTACCCGGCCGGCTTCGCCTACCAGTTCGAGGCCGGCGCAACGGCCGGGGTGCTGTTCTACGACAACACCGGTCGGCTGCTGGCCCGTCGAGAACTCACGGGCTACGGCATCTACGCCATCGATTCTGTGCTGATCGCGATGGACCGGGACGTCTTCCGGGCTTTCCAGCCGGACGGACGAGAAGTCGCGACGATCCCGGCCACGCGCGACAGTCCGTCCTTCCTCAACGTGGGTTCGCAGCTTTACGTGCCGATCTCGGAGAAGCCGAACGACCACCGCTGGCAGCGTTGGGATCTGACCACCGGGGCGAGCGGTCAGACCTGCAGCGTGGACCTCGGCGATTACGTCGCAGGCAAGGCATCGATTGTCCTGACGACCACGGACAGCCCCAACGGCTTCAGTCTGGTGGCCACCGATATGGAAACCTGCCGGGTCCTCTGGCGTCAGTTCGTCGGTTACAACGGGGTTTTCCAGGTCGGCGACGCGCTCGTCTGGTACCGCTTCGATCAGCTCACTGGACTGCGGGCACCGCCATAGCATCCGAAACGGTCATTCCCACAACGCCTTTCACACTGCGACTGGTGATCGTCTCGGGATTGGCGACGCGATGGCAGCACCACCGCGCTGAATCCCCCTGACCCGCAGTGACCAAATTGCAACCTTCTTATTGGCGGCACGCCGCGCCGACGTCCCGAATAGTCTCAACCACGGGTTGACACTGGGCCGATGCCAGTCGAAGAAACAATGTGGGATGTCCGCGTGGCGCGCGACTTCGAAACATGCGATCTGGAGCGGCTGCGCGCTGCATTCGCCGACATCATCACCAAGCGGCTGTCGCCGGGCAAGCGACTGCTCCGCGTGGTGACCTGGTCCCAGAACGGCGGCTCCCTGTTCCGCGCCAACAACGGCGCCCGCCGCTACGCCGTGGCCTACGAGGTGGCGTTCACCGCGTAGCTCAGCGCCTGGGCGGTGCGTCGAGTTTCGGCACCTCGTTGCCGGGCTTGGCGGGCACGAGAACCGTCCCGTGCGCGTCGACGATGGGCGAGTCGGTGACCAGTCCCGCCCCGGGATCGACATAGACGGTTTCCGATTTGATCTCGTTCGACTTCGCGATATCGCGGGTGGTGCACGCATCGGACGCGGCGCTGTCGACCTGCGGCACATCGGGTTCCCAGCTCAGCTTGGCATGCACGGGAACCGGGTTCACATCTTTAGGCGCATATCCGCCGACGCGGGTGACGCACTGGTAGCGACCCTTGTGGGTGTACGTGAACTGCTTGAAGTCGGATGGGTACACGTTCGGCGGTTGCAGGTAGTACACCTCGTAGTCGACCCGGGGTGACGATGCCCGAGGTTTCTCCACGTAGCCGATGATCGGAAGCGCACCGCGGTCCTCGGGCTTCGGCGGCTTGTATGCCGCAACCGCAGCGTTCCAGTCGTCTTTCTTCTTCTGCTCGGCTTCGGCCGCCGTCTTGTCGCGCTCCGTCGACCAGGCCAGCCCGGCGAGAATCACCGCCGCGACGATGACAAACAGGCCGCCGAGGGCCTGCATGCCGTAGGCCGCCTCGCTGGGTTCGTTGGCTTCGGGGTTCTTGAACTTCCACGACTCGGTCGCCCACCAGATCTTCCTGGGCCGCAGCAACATGAACAGTCCGAGCGGTATGCCGATGACCAGGCACAGGATGGCAACTCCCACAGCAGCAGCCTAAGGCCGCAGAATGGGCCTCCAATACGGCAATCTGCGCCGGTCGTGGGCACTGCCACGCCGCGGATACCCGGCCCGACGGTACGCTCATGGTGTGCCGTTGCCTGCTGATCCCAGCCCCACTCTCGCCGAGTACGCCCATCCGGAGCGCCTGGTCACTGCCGACTGGCTGGCCAGCAATCTTGGCCGGCCCGGTTTGGCCATCGTCGAGTCCGACGAGGATGTCCTGCTCTACGACACCGGCCACATCCCGGGTGCCGTCAAGATCGACTGGCATCTCGACCTCAACGATCCCCACGTGCGTGACTACATCGACGGTGAGCAGTTCGCCGAGTTGATGGACCGCAAGGGCATCAGCCGCGACGACACCGTCGTCATCTACGGAGACAAGAGCAACTGGTGGGCGGCCTACGCGTTGTGGGTGTTCACCCTGTTCGGTCACCCCGACGTCCGCCTGCTCGACGGCGGCCGCGACCTGTGGGTCTCCCACGGCCGCGACACCACCCTTGAGGTGCCCACCAGGCAGTCCAGCGGCTATCCGGTCGTGGAGCGCAACGACGCCCCGATCCGCGCCTACCGCAACGACGTGCTGGACATTCTCGGCAAGCAGCCGTTGATCGACGTTCGCTCGCCGCAGGAGTACACCGGCGAGCGCACCCACATGCCCGACTACCCGGAAGAGGGCGCGCTGCGCGGCGGGCACATCCCCACCGCGAAGTCGATCCCGTGGGCCAAGGCAGCCAGGGACAGCGGCCAGTTCCGCAGCCGCGCCGAGCTCGAGGACCTCTACGGCTTCCTCACCGATGACGACAAGACGGTGGTGTACTGCCGCATCGGCGAGCGCTCTAGCCACACCTGGTTCGTGCTGACGCACCTCCTCGGACTGGCCGGTGTGCGCAACTACGACGGCTCGTGGACCGAGTGGGGCAACGCCGTGCGGGTCCCCGTCGCCGTCGGTCCGGACCCGGGCTCCGCACCGTGACGATGCCGGTTGCCCTGGCTGAGGTCGTCTCCGACTTCCAGGAGGTGGCCGGCCAGGACAAGCTGCAACTGCTGTTGGAGTTCGCCAACGAGTTGCCACCATTGCCGGCACATCTCGAGGAGTCGGCAATGGAGCCCGTGCCGGAGTGCCAGTCCCCGCTCTTTCTGAACGTCGACGCGTCCGATCGGGGCAAGGTGCGGCTGTTCTTCAGCGCTCCCCCGGAGGCGCCGACGACGCGGGGCTTCGCCGCCATCTTGGCGACCGGCCTGGACGGCCAGTCGGCCGAGGACATCTTGGCGGTGCCCGATGACTTCTACACTGCGCTGGGCCTGGCCGCGTTGATCAGCCCGCTGCGGCTGCGGGGTATGTCGGCGATGCTGACGCGGATCAAGCGGCGCCTGCGCGCCGCCTGAGCGGTAGAACAGGTCAGCTCCGCGGTACCCGATTCCCCGGCGCAGCGCCGGAAACCTCGGCACCAGCCCCGTCCGAGACGGGGCCATCGGTGAGAATCATTGTGCTATGGGCGATTTCACCCATCGACTGGTCTTCACTCGCACCCCCCGGGCCTCCGATCCGACACTCCGCCTTGTCCTTGTCGGGGTGCCCACCGGCGTCGGACCAACGCAGCCTCACGTTGACCGTCACAGTGGGAGTGCCCAGGCCGGACACCACGGGAACCACCTGACAGCCCCCAGACGGGCGGCTCGACGAAATCCCGTCGTCGACCTGGACGCCCTTCGGGACGAGAGACGACACCTCCAGGAATTGCGCACCCTTGTGGATGCCGCCGGATGCGGCCTGAACAGGGCACCACCGGCCTGGGTCATTCCGTAAGCCGTGTCGCTCGGCTCGTTGGCCTCCGGATGGCGAAATTTCCAGGACTGGGTGGCCCACCAGATCCTCCTCGGCGCCGCGGCCATCACGCCACCCACCAACACGCCCACGATAATCAGAAATATCCCCGCACCCACGGGCCAACAGTAATAGCGTCGGATTGCGGGCCGCCGCACGAATTCCGCTCGTCAACAGGACTGATGGGTTCGTCGACAGATTCAGCCCGAAACCTACTCACCGGTAACCGATACCGGTTTGGCAAGCGCCAAGGTGCGGCGCATAAACTGCCCGCGATAGATTCTTAAAGACGTTTCTTAGAGAACACTGCCGAGGAGGCACCGTGGCCAACCACGCCAGCTCAAAGATCTCCAAGGTGCTGGTCGCCAATCGCGGGGAGATCGCGGTCCGGGTGATCCGCGCCGCCAAAGACGCCGGGCTTGCCAGCGTGGCCGTTTACGCCGAGCCGGACGCCGACGCTCCGCACGTACGGCTTGCCGATGAAGCTTTCGCCCTGGGGGGACAGACCTCAGCCGAGTCCTACCTGGTCTTCGAGAAGATCCTGGACGCTGCCGCCAAGTCCGGCGCCAACGCCATCCACCCGGGTTACGGCTTCCTGTCGGAGAACGCCGACTTCGCCCAGGCCGTGCTCGATGCCGGGCTGATCTGGATCGGGCCGAGCCCGCAGTCGATTCGCGACCTGGGTGACAAGGTCACCGCGCGCCACATCGCCGCGCGTGCCCAGGCGCCGCTGGTTCCGGGCACCCCGGACCCGGTGAAGGACGCGGACGAGGTCGTCGCGTTCGCCGAGGAGTTCGGCGTGCCGGTCGCGATCAAGGCCGCCTTCGGCGGTGGCGGTCGCGGCATGAAGGTGGCCCGCACCATCGAAGAGATCCCCGAACTGTTCGAGTCGGCGACCCGTGAGGCCGTTGCCGCTTTCGGTCGCGGCGAGTGCTTCGTCGAGCGCTACCTGGACAAGCCGCGCCACGTCGAGGCCCAGGTGATCGCCGATACGCACGGCAACGTCGTCGTCGCGGGCACCCGCGACTGCTCGCTGCAGCGCCGCTTCCAGAAGCTGGTCGAGGAGGCCCCGGCGCCGTTCCTGACCGACGCGCAGCGCAAGGAGATCCACGAGTCCGCCAAGCGCATCTGCAAGGAAGCCGGGTACTACGGCGCCGGCACCGTCGAGTACCTGGTCGGTCAGGACGGCCTGATCTCCTTCCTGGAGGTCAACACCCGTCTGCAGGTCGAACACCCGGTCACCGAGGAAACCTCGGGCATCGACCTGGTGCGTCAGCAGTTCAAGATCGCCAACGGCGAGGCCCTGGACATCACCGAGGATCCGACGCCGCGCGGCCACTCGTTCGAGTTCCGCATCAACGGTGAGGACGCCGGTCGCGGCTTCCTGCCCGCCCCCGGGCCCGTCACCAAGTTCGAGGCCCCCACGGGCCCCGGCGTCCGCATGGACTCGGGTGTGGAGACCGGTTCGGTCATCGGCGGTCAGTTCGACTCGATGCTGGCCAAGCTGATCGTCACCGGTGCCACCCGTGACGAGGCGCTGGATCGGTCCCGTCGCGCCCTTGCCGAGTTCAACGTCGAGGGACTGGCCACCGTCATCCCGTTCCACCGTGCCGTGGTGTCCGACCCCGCCTTCATCGGCGACGAGGACGGTTTCACCGTGCACACCCGCTGGATCGAGACCGAGTGGGACAACACGGTCGAGCCGTTCACCGGTGGCGACCCGATCGAAGAAGAGGACACCATCCCTCGCCAGACCGTGGTCGTCGAGGTCGGTGGGCGTCGCCTCGAGGTGTCGCTGCCCGGTGACCTGGCGCTCGGCGGCGGCGGTGGTGCTGCCTCCGGCGCGATTCGCAAGAAGCCCAAGGCCCGCAAGCGCGGCGCCAGCGGCGGTGCGGCGGCATCGGGCGACTCGGTGACCGCGCCGATGCAGGGCACCGTGGTCAAGGTGGCCGTCGAGGAGGGCCAGGAGGTGGCCGCAGGCGACCTCGTCGTGGTTCTGGAGGCCATGAAGATGGAGAACCCGGTGACCGCCCACAAGGACGGCGTCATCACGGGGTTGGCCGTCGAGGCCGGTGCCGCCATCACCCAGGGCACCGTGATCGCCGAGATCAAGTAGTTTCGGTCTTTTTCGTCGAGGCTGTAGTCACCGCAATGCGGGTGACTACAGCCTCGCGGCGTTTCCGGGGACCGTCTGTGGAACGCTGGGCATGTGGAACCCGTAGAGATCAACAACGGCCAGTGGTATCTGCGCGGGCTGCGCGCCGATGACCGCGTCGACGACCGGCACGCACTCGCCGATCTGGGCGAGTCGGACCTGGACTACGTGCATGACGCCGTGGACGGCTGGGCCGATGACACGCGGTACACCTGGGCCGTCTGCGAGCCGACCACCGGCGAACTCCTCGCCGAGGTGGTCCTGGATCCCGTCACCGGATTCCTGAGCAGTCGGGGCCGTCCCGGCTTCGAGGACGCCGCCGCCATCTCGGAGGACACCGTGCGGCGGTACGCCACGGAAATCCTCGGGTTGGTGGTGCACACGTGACCACGCCCCCGAAAGTCGTCACGGTCACCGGCGCGGCCGGCCAGATCGGCTACGCCGCCCTGTTCCGCATCGGGGCCGGCGCACTGCTGGGACGCGACGTGCCGGTGAAGCTGAGGCTGCTGGAACTGCCCGCGGCGATCCGGGCGGCCGAAGGCGTGGTCATGGAGCTGGTCGACAGCGCCTTCGACGGGCTGGTCGACATTGAGATACATGACGATCCGGTGCGGGCGTTCGACGGCGTGGACGTGGCGCTGCTGGTCGGGGCTAGGCCCCGCAGTAAGGGCATGGAACGCGCCGACCTGTTGGCGGCGAACGCCGCGATCTTCGCCGAGTCTGGCAAGGCCCTGAACTCCGGCGCGGCCGGCGACGTGCGCGTCGTCGTGGTCGGCAACCCGGCCAACACGAACGCGTTGGTGGCCGCGGCCCACGCGCCCGACATCCCGTCGGAGCGATTCACGGCCTTGACCCGGCTGGACCACAACCGGGCGGTCGCGGCCCTGGCCACGCACGCGGGTGTACACGTCACCGACGTGTCCCGGGTGACCGTGTGGGGCAACCACTCTCCGAGCATGTACCCCGACATCTTTCACGCGGTGGTCGACGGGCGGCCGGGCGCCGAGTACGCCTCTGACACCGACTGGCTGACCAACGATTTCATCCCGGCCGTGGCGACCCGCGGTACCGCGATCATCGAGGCCCGTGGCACCTCGTCGGCGGCGTCGGCCGCCAACGCCGCCATCGATCACGTACGGGACTGGGTGGACGGCACCGACCCCGCTGACTGGACCTCGGTGGCACTGCCCTCCCCCGGGGTCTACGGGGTGCCCGAGGGTGTGGTCGCCTCACTGCCGGTCCGTGCAGTCGACGGCAGGTGGGAAATCGTCGAAGGCCTGGAGATCAACGAGTTCTCCCGGGCCCGGATCGATGCGTCAGTGGCCGAACTTCTGGAGGAGCGCCACGCGGTCGAACGACTGGGCCTGCTGTAGCGGTCAGCGCTCGTCGATATCGAGACCGGTGGCTAGGTCACCGCACTCCACGGCGACGACGTCGTCGCGGCCGCCTAGAAACGCCCGGGCCCCCTGGTCGCCATCCAGGGCCCCGGACAGCGCCACAAGGTGCCTGCGGGCCACGACGACGGGGTGTCCGGGACGCCCGTCATAGCGGGCGCGGGCCAGACCGGAACCGGCGCCACGCGCCGCGTGCAAGACCCGGCCGACGACGTCGGCGCCGATGTCCGGTGTGTCGACGGCGTGCAGGATGACCCATTCCGCGTCGCCGACTGCTGCCAGCCCTTCGCGTACCGACGCGCTCATACCGTCGGCCCAGCGTGCGGCCACCACGGCGCGAGCCGGGGCGGGCACGTCCACCACGGCGGCACCTAACACCACGATCACCTCGTCGCAGCCTCCGTCGGCGAGTGCGGCCACTGCCCGTCGGAGCCAGACACCCTCTTCAGCAAGAACTTTCGGCATTCCGAAGCGGCTGCCCGCACCGGCAGCCAGCAAAACCCCGGCGACCCCGTCGGTGTTGGACATGCGAACAGTCTGACCCGGGACTCTAAGAATCCACTCAGACAAATTGTCCGATGACCTTGATGACGGTAGGGTCCTTTACAGGTTGAGTTCACAGCCGCAGCGGGCGTCATCGGCATACGCGCGGGGACTCGCATCGATGTCGACAGACGCCGCACCAACAGTACGAATACACGTATTACGACTGATGGAGCTATCAAATGACCGTCTTTTCGACGAACGCACTGATCGACCGGACCGACGATTCGCCGGCGAGGTTCGCCACCCGCTGGCTGCCGCCGTCAACGGCGGTGATCAGCGCTCACGGCGAGATCGATGCCACCAACGCAGCCGAGTTCGCCGATTACGCATTACGGCACATCGGTAAGGCCGAGCGGGTAGCCATCGACCTCACAGAGGTCGAGTTCTTCGGCACCGCAGGACTTTCCGCTCTCAAGGCCATCGAAGCGCGATGCTCTGCAGGCAATATCGACTGGGTGTTGGCGCCCAGCAAGGCAGTAAACCGGCTGCTGCGCATCTGCGACCTCGATTCGGACTGGCACACGTGCTACAGCGTGGCCGCAGCCCTGTCCACGTTGAACGGCAAAACCCCGTTACTGCAGCTGGTCACGAAGTCGCGCTAGCGATTTCGCCAGCAGCCGGGATACGTGCATCTGCGAGACACCGACACGCTCGGCGATCTGCGTCTGCGTCATGGATTCGAAGAATCGGAGCAGTAGTACCGTTCGTTCCCGCTCAGGTAACTGAGCGAGCAACGGCCGCAACGTTTCTCGATTGTCGATTTGATCCAGGCCAAAGTCCAGGTCGCCGAGCGTGTCCACTATCGCCGGCGCATCCTCATCGCCACCACCACCGCTGTCGATCGAGAGGGTGTTGTACGAGCTGCCCGCCACCAGGCCTTCGATCACCTCTTCGCGGTCCATGTCGAGTTCCTCGGCGAGCTCGGAAGCCGTCGGAGCACGGCCCAGCCGTTGGGACAGCTCCGCCGTTGCCGCGCCGAGCCGCAGGTGCAGCTCCTTGAGCCGCCGTGGCACCTTCACCGACCAACTGTTGTCCCGGAAGTGGCGCCTGACCTCCCCCATGATCGTCGGCACCGCGAACGACACGAAGTCGGACCCGGCCTCGACATCGAACCGATTCACCGCATTGACCAGGCCGACCCGCGCCACCTGGACCAGGTCCTCGCGCGGCTCACCGCGGCCGTCGAATCGCCGCGCGATGTGATCGGCGAGCGGCAGGCACCGCTCGACAATCCGCTCACGTTGGCGTTCATAGGCCGACGATTCCTCGGACAATCCGCTGAGCTCACGAAACATGTCGCGAACGTCCGCATATTCCGACGTCACCGCAGCAGGCTCGCTCGCCTCGTCGTCAGGGCGATGCCGTGTACCTGCCCGGCGACGGGGCCGTCACCGTCGATGAAGGTGCTGACCTCGTCGGTCAGGGAGCTGAGCACATGCCAGCTGAAGCTGCCGGGCTCAACCACCGCGGCGCCGGTGCAGGCGGCCGAGGCGGTGATCACCACGGTGTCTTCACTCGGGTCGATGTTCAACCGCAGGCTCGAATCCGGCAATGCGGCCCGGATCAAGGCCGTGCAGGCCTCGTCCACGGCCAACCGCAGGTCGGCGACGACGTCGAAATCAAGGTCTTCGAACGCTGCCACTGCAGCGACAAGCGTACGTACCACAGCCAGGTTCTCCAGTCTGGCAGCGACCCGAATCTCCACCGACCGCTCTGGGCGGTCCGTGGACTTGGGTTGGCCTTGTTCGTCGGCCATCTCACCTCCCGGCATCTCGGGACCGAGAGTATCCCAGGCGGGCTCCCGGCCTCACGGCATCGCTCTGCTCGGCGTGCTCGCCCAGCCCTGAATCTCAACGCGCCGACCAGTTTCCATACGGCTCCGTGGCTCCTTTCCTGCGCCCCGATCGGTCCCCGCCCGGGACCTATCCCGCCAGGTATGCCCATCCCGGCTCCGCGGGAAACCTCCTCGGAACGTGGGATCATCGTGGGTATGGATCCGGACCGTCCCGAGCTGCATCAGCCCTGGGACCAGACCGCCCGCCACGAGACGGAGGCCGAACGGCTGGACCGCAACTGGAGCAGTCTGCTGCAGGAACTGCGCGTGGTGCAGACCGGTGTTCAGTTGCTCACCGGCCTCTTGCTGACTCTGCCTTTCCAGGAACGGTTTTCGATGCTCGACCAATCCATGCGGATCGTCTATCTGGTGACGGTGGCCTGCTCGGCAGCTGCCACTGCGCTCCTGGTCGCCCCGGTCGGCATGCACCGCATCCTGTTCCGTCGGCACCGGTTGAACCTGCTGGTCTCTGCGGCGCACCGGTGCGCGTTCGCGGGGCTGATACTGCTCGGAGTGGCGATGGCCGGGGTAACCGAGTTGATCTTCGACACCGTGGCCGGGCGCCCGGCTGGGGTGATCGCCGGGGTGCTCGCGCTGATGGCGTTCGTGGGTATGTGGCTGGCAGTGCCGTTGGCGATGCGTAGGGGCCATCCGATGCCGACGGGTTCCTCAGTCGAGTTCGGCGCGCAGCGCAGCCAGTAGCGGTTTTGCCGCCTCGTCGAGGAAGCGCTGCTGTCCCTGGTCACCGATCTGGACCAGCGCGATGTCAGTGAATCCCGCATCGAGAAAGGGCGCCACGGCGGCGACGATCGCGTCCAGGTCCGGGCCGCACGGGATGGCCGCGGCGACATCCTCGGGACGCACGTACCGGGTTGCGGCGGCGAACCCCGCCGGGGTCGGCAGGTCCGCGTTGACCGCCCAGCCACCGCCGAACCAGCGGAACTGGTCATGGGCCCGCTCGACGGCCACCACCCGGTCGGGATCCCAACACACGGGGACCTGACCGATCACCCGTCCCCCGGGCAGCGCGCCGGTGGCGTGGCGGCGCTCGTGCCAATCTCCGACTATCGCGCGGTCGGGCGCGACGTTGATCAGGTGATCGGCCGCCACGGCGAGCTTCTCGACGGCTTTCTCACCGGTCATCGAGACGGCGATGGTCACCGGCACTTCGGGCACATCCCAGATGCGCGCGGAGTCCACCTCGTAGAACTCGCCCCGGAAATCGATCAGATCTCCGGTGAGGAGTTCGCGAATCAGCTTGATCGCCTCGGCGAGCATGTCGAGGCGACGCTCGACGGTGGGCCATCCCTGACCCACCACGTGTTCGTTGAGGTTCTCCCCGCTGCCGACGCCGAGGGTGAACCGGCCGTCGGCCAGGATCTGCACGGTGGTGGCCTGCTGGGCGATGATCGCCGGGTGATACCTGATTGTCGGACAGGTCACGTACGAATACAGCTGCACGGCGTTCGTGGCATGGGCTACCGCGCCCAGCACCGGCCATGCGTTCGGGGCGTGGCCCTGGCTGGCCAGCCACGGGCTGTAGTGATCGCTGATCACTTCGAAATCGAATCCCGCCTGCTCTGCCGACACGGCATAGCCGACAAGCTGTCGTGGGCCGCTCTGCTCGGTCATCAAGGTGTATCCGAATCTGGCCATGCCGCACGAATACCCGTGCAGAAGTTCATGAAACTGGGTATGCGGAGCCAATGACCGAATCACAGACTGTGCAGACACAGGGCCAAGGCGGTCGCCGACTCCGGATCTCGATGACTTGGGTGCTGGCCTTGTTGACGGTGCCGGCGGCTGTCGCAGTGTTCCTGTACGGCATGGCTGCGGTGATGGGCATGGCCGGGTGCACCGGCGACGTGTGCGCGAGTAAGGGCCCGGGCGAATTCTGGTTCGGGATTCTGTTCTACGGCGCACCGGTGGTGCCTGTGGTCACGATCGCCGTATCGATATTCACCTCGCGGCTGCGGTACGGAGTGCTGGTGCCCCTGGCCGGATTAGCACTGCTGGCCATCGATTTCGCGGTGCTGGCACTCACCTTCTGAGCACAACCGCATCGCAAGACAGGGACCCGGCCGCATAGCGGCCGGGTCGCTCGGCAAGGGGCTCAGCTGCTGGGCCGCTGCCGCATCACGCCGGGATGGTCGGTGTACCACCGTTCCTCGATGCGCCGCACCCGCATGTGCTCGAGTGCCAGCCACATCGATCCGACGACAAACCCGGCGGCAGACAACGTGCCCACCATCAGGCCGACATCGGAATGGCCGGTGGCGAACGCCGCCAGGGTGCCGACGAACAGCACCAACCCCACGAGGATCAGTACCAGCGCGGGCATGATGACGTTGTCCTTCATCGACTCGCCGGCATGCGGCCGCGTTGTCCTGGCGTGGTCAACTGGATCTTTTGGGCCGTGCATGGCTGCTCCTTCCGCCATTTCTCGCCCCACCTGCCTACATGGGCTGCCTCCACGGTAGATCGCCTGGGCGGCTCTGGCGAGGAAATCATCGTGATCGCCTGGAGCCACTCTGACGACGACCCCAAAAAGCGCGCTGAGCAGGGCAAACCAACCGCACACCGGCAATCAATGATTGCGGAGCAGTCCGATCAGTTCGCGCTTGTTCTTGTCGGAATACCCTTTGATACCAAGCTCTTTAGCCCGCTTACGCAGATGATCGACCGTCCAGTCGGCATAGGAACCGGACTCACCGCCGGCGCGGCCCACACTCGAACGCCCCTTGGCGGCAGCGGCGTTGGCGATCCGCGCCGATTTCTCCTTCGAGTTCCCCTCGTCCCGCAGGTCTTCGTAGAGCTTCTCGTCCTTGATCGACGGATTCGGCATCAGGCACCCTCCTCGTCGTTGATGACGCTGTCGATTACCGCCGGTGTGTCAGTACCAACTTCTCCGGCCCGCGACCGGCCGCCCGATCGCTCCGAGCAGCCAGAACACGGCACCGATCACGAGCAGGACCACACCCACCACCCACAGCAGGTAGACGTTGAAGAGCAGGCCGAGTATGAGCAGAATCGCTCCGAGCACAATCATGACGACCTCAATTCGTGACAGCGATGGAGTACATCGCGCTGGGTTGCGGCAAATGGCACTCGTCCACCTTCGGGTTGACTCCGGCATAGTTGAGCGGCCCGGCGATGACCGTCAGCGCGATGGTGCCGGCCGTTGTGCAATTCGTTGATCCACCATGGAAATAGTCGCGTTGCCAGGCCGCCACCACACCGATGATCAGCCAGATGAGCACGAGTGTTCCGAATAATCCACCAAGTCTCATGGCATGCGAGGTACCCGGCTGACGCAGGGGTCAAACATTCGGGCAAACCGCCTCACCCGCCGGGGTTTTCACAGCTGAGTACCCCGAGGGCTCGACCGGAGACATCGGTAAGCGTAGACTTACCGTTCGTGGTGACTTACCCAGTCAGCGATCCTTGGGCCGCCCTGGCCGATGGCACCCGGCGGACCATCGTCAGGCGGCTGGCCGCGGGGCCGATGGCGGTGGGCGAGCTGGCCAGCGAGCTCCCGATCAGCCGGCCGGCGGTCTCACAGCACCTGAAGGTGCTGAAATGTGCTGGGCTGGTGGGCGATCGGGCCGCCGGCACCCGCCGCGTCTACCACGTCAACCCCGACGGCGTCGCGGCCCTTCGCGCCGAGTTGGACTCCTTCTGGGGCCAGGCACTGGACGCCTACAAGAACATCGTCGAGCAGGAGGTACAGGCGACGTGATACCCGCAGAAGTCGACCCCATCCGCAAGAGCGTCGTCGTCGACGCAGCGCTGGAGCGGGCGTTCACATTGTTCATCGACCGGTTCGACGCGATCAAGCCCCGCGAACACAACCTGCTCGCGGTACCGATCGCGCAGACCGTCTTCGAACCACGCGTCGGCGGCCACATCTACGACCTGGGGACCGACGGCAGTCGATGCGCGTGGGCGCGAGTCCTGGCCTACGAGCCTCCGACCCGGGTCGTCTTCTCGTGGGACATCGGACCTACGTGGCAGATCGAATCCGACCCGAATCGCACCAGCGAGGTGGAAGTCCGGTTCATCTCGGAGAGTGCCGATCGAACCCGGGTCGAGTTGGAGCACCGGCACCTCGAGCGCCACGGCGAGGGCTGGCGTTCCGTGGCCGACGGGGTCGGTGGCGACGCCGGATGGCCGCTGTACCTTGAGCGCTACCTCGACGTGGTCACACACGAGGCATCGCGATGAGCACCGACCAGCCGTCGCTCATGGATCTGGCCTGTGACGAGCGAACCGATCTCGCCGCGTTCCTGTCCACATTGACTCCTGACGAGTGGCGCACGGAGTCACTGTGCACCGGCTGGACCGTGAAAGACGTTGTGGCGCATGTCATCAGCTACGAGGAACTGAAGCTTCCCGGGTTGCTCAAGCGCTTCGCGAAGGGGCGGGTCGTGCGCACCAATGAGGTCGGTGTGGCCGAATACTCGGCCATGTCAACCGATGAACTGCTCGAGTTCCTCAACCAGCATCTGCGACCGCAGGGCCTGACCGCAGGATTCGGCGGCATGATCGGATTGGTCGACGGCACCGTCCATCATCAAGACATCCGACGTGCACTCGGCCGCCCCCGGGCTGTGCCGGCGCAGCGCCTGCAACGAATCCTGCCCACGGTCCCCGGCAACCCGCGGCTCGGGGCCGGCCGGCGGATCAAGGGACTTCGGCTACGCGCCAACGACATCGAGTGGGAACACGGCAGCGGCCCCGAAGTCACCGGCACCGCCGAGGCATTGCTGCTGGCCATGACCGGCCGCCCACAAGCCGCCCAGGAACTCACGGGCGCCGGCGCGGCAATCCTGCTCGGCCGCCTCTGACACCCCCGCCGATACCCTTGCCCCCCAAGGCATTCCGACCATCTGGCACCCCCATGTACCGCGTATCTACTACCCACTTGGTAGCGGTGTGACGCATGTGGCCGACGCGACAGAAGGGCCATATGAAGCCCCTCGATCGATTGTTCGAGCCCATGATGGCGCGTAGAGTCCGATGCAGGTTGAGTTCACAGCCGCCCCGGAATCGTCATCGGGTGCAGGGCCGTGAGGCTCTCGGTACCCAGGGGTTTTGAGCCCACAGAGCCTAAAAAGAGTGACGTGACCACAGTGTTTCTACTGAGGAGTCACCAATGTCCACCATGAACGTGGCCAAACGAGCCACACCATCTTCCAAGGACCACACGCGCGCGCAATTCTGTGCCCAATGGCTGTGGCCGGCCACCGCGGTGATCAGCGTCCAGGGCGAGCTGGATGCATCCAATGCCGCTGACCTGACCGAATGCGGAATCCGACATAGCAGGCCGAGCGGGCAGCTCATCCTGGACATGAGTGCGGTCGAGTTCTTCGGCGCAGGCTGCTTCGCCTGCCTGCACACTGTCAACGTGCGCTGCATCGGTGAGAACATCGACTGGGTGCTGATTCCCAGCATCGCCGTGTCGCGGGTTCTTGACATCTGCGACCCCGCCCGTGCGCTACCGACCTCCAGCGGGCTGCCTGCCGCCCTGTCGATGCTTCGCAATCAGCCACGGCAGATGCACTTGGCAAACGTGCACCGCTAGCCGGGTGCCGCGGCCCAGCGCCGCCGGACGGTCAGCGAGATGCCGAGCATCGGCCGACTCCCCTTGCGTTCGAAATCTGCATCGTCGACGAAGGTGTGGACCTTTTCGGTAAGGGCTTCCAGCACCCGGCGGCTGAAACCGCTCAGGACGACGCTGTCCGGGTCGTTGTCGACGCCCTCACAGTCCGTCGAAACCCGAACGTTGAGTTCGCGCGCACGGGGGTCTTCGACCAGCACAAGAGTGGCTCCGGGCGAAGCCATGCCGATCAGCACGGTGCACGCTTCGTCCACCGCCAATGCCAAGTCGGCGGCCGTGTCGCCGTCCAGTTCTTCATAGTCGGCCAGACACCCCGTCATTGCCCTCACCACGGCCAGCGCCTCAGTTCGAGCGGGCACCCGGAGCTCCACCGCCCGCAGTCCGGTGTAGCCGGATCCCCGGTGCGGTATTCGCCGACCGTGCAGCACAGTGAGCCGAGGCCCTGGTAATCGGTCAGACGAAGACATATATGTCGCGTACCCACGGTCGTCCGGTCGCTAAACCGAAGATCGCTGTCCTGGACGAACCCCGGAGCGTTTGATCAACCGGCCGCGGGGTATTCCGGCGGCATGACACACGAAGACGTGCCCGACGAGGTGCCGGTTGCCGATGCGCTCGAGCAGCAACGTGAGCAGAGCGAAGCGGTCCCCGACACCGAAGCCCCGGTGTCGGGCCTCGACGGCCCACCGCTGGAAGCGACCGATCCGGACTGGCAGGAACAACGTGAGGTGGTCGCCGACGACGCCGGCCGCGATGAGTTCGACCGCGAAGACGGCGAGACACTGCCCGGGTGAGGGAGGGCGTCATCACGCTGCGCGCCGGCGATAGCCGACGCTCGCCGGCCCTGCGGAGTCAGCGACCTCATCACCATGGCAGTGCCACAGCAATTCGCTCAGGGCGTACTCGGTGAGCGCCTGCCGATGCTGCCGGTCGATAACCTCGGCGATCTGCTCGAAGACGAGCCCTAACCCGCGCCGATCGGATCGTGCTACCCCGGCCATGGCTGACCTCGATTCTCGCCCCAATCCGGAATACCCGGACAGGGGCGCTGACAAACCGTGATCACGCTGCGACGGAGGGGTTTACAAACGCCGCGGACGGGAATACCTGACGCGCAATGATCACCTTTTCCGACACCACCCAACCGAGGCTCCCGTGCGCCCACGGGCCCATCTCCCGCGCAGTCATCGAGTGCCTGGGCGACCGCGCCCCACACAATCATCTCGAGCCGGTGTGGGTGCCGCTGCGCGACGCCGACCCACTCCAACTTGACCTGCAGCTGGCCCTCTACGTCTGCTACGAACTGCATTACCGCGGCTTCGCCGGCGTCGACGCGGCCTGGGAGTGGAACGCAGGCCTACTGCATTCGCGCGCGCAACTGGAACGGTCATTTCTGTCTGCCGTACGCGGCGAGGTCGGTGCGATCGATCCCGAGGACACCGCCGAGCGTGAGATGGCACGGCTGTCGGCTGAACCCGCCAACGGGTCCGGTCCGTCGTATCACCTGCGCGACGAGGGCACCTGGACACAGATGCAGGAGTACTTCGTCCACCGGTCGCTGTACCACCTGAAGGAGGGCGATCCACACGCCTGGCTGATCCCACGGCTGGGCGGGCAGGCGAAAGCCTCATTCGTCGCCGTCGAGTTCGATGAGTACGGGGCCGGGTCCGCCAGCCGCGTACACCAGCGGCTGTTCAGCGACCTGATGCACGCGGCCGACCTGGATGGCAGCTACCTGGGCTACTTGGACGCGGTACCGGCCGAGGCCCTCGCGGTGGTCAACCTGATGTCGATGTTCGGGCTGCACCGTCGGCTCCGCGGCGCCGCCACCGGACATTTCGCAGCCACCGAGATCACGTCCTCCCCCGGCTCTCAGCGCATGGTCGCCGCGTTGCAGCGACTCGAAGCGCCCGAAACCTGTGTGCGGTTCTACCGTGAGCACATCGAGGCCGACGCGGTACACGAGCAAGTCGTGCGCCACGATGTGGTGGGCGATCTGGTCAGCCGCGAACCCGAGCTGGACGCCGATGTGGTGTTCGGGATGCGAGCCTTCTGCGCCTTGGAAGACCGGCTGGCCGCTCACCTGATGGCGAGTTGGCAGGCCGGCCGCAGTTCGCTACGCCGACCGCTTGCGTGATCGCGCGATCTTGCGGTGGCTGGTGTCGCACAACGGATACATCTTGGACCGGCGACAGGTACAGATCGCCACCATGAAGCGATCCGATTCCACGGTGGTTCCATCGGGCAGTTCGATGCGCACCGGTCCCTCGATGAGAATCGGTCCTCCCTCGACGACCCGCACGACCCGGCGCTCGCTCATGGCTTGTCCGCCCGGATGACCACCAGCTGTTCCTCGTCACGACCGGACCGCCACCGTCCACTGTCCCGCAGCCAACCTACCTGCGCGTGCAACACAGGTCCGAAGGGAATTCGTTGCGTGGCACAGATTTTCGCGTCCAGACCGGCGGCGCCAAGCGATACCAGCGATTGCTCGATGCCGGCGAACTCGGACTGCACCAGAAACAGCGATCCACCCTCGGTCAGCATGGCGGCCGCTGATCGGCACAGCGGGTCCAGCACCAGCCGGCCGTCGGGACCGCCATCCCATGAAGCCATCGGACCGGTTGACGAGACCGTTCCCGGGGCGGTGTCCGGCCCGACCGGAACATAGGGCGGATTGCAGACCGCGACATCGAACGGTCCGTGCTCCAGCGCCTGGGTCCAGGAACCGAGCAGGACCTCGACATCGACCTGCGCGGCCAGCGCGTTGGCCCGCGTACAGCGCACCGCGCTGGGTGAAATATCCAGCGCCGTAACCGTACTGGCGCCCAACTCGGCTGCGGCGATGGCCACTACTCCGCTCCCGGAACAGAGATCGACCACGCCGCGGCCGGCCACTCCATCGCTGCGCACGAGTGCTTCGATCAGCAGCCACGAGTCGTGCTGGGGCCGGTAAACACTCTCGGCGCCAACGGCAATGGTCTCGGCAGCCATTTCGCTGCTTCCGGAAATCATCCCTATTCGGTACCCAACCGGGCGGTCCGCAAACTTCGTGATCTGTGACACTCGTTTCGTCACGTCACGTTTAGCGCCGCCGCATCCGGGAATCCGAGGGGGTGCGTGGAGAAGCCGCGTTGAACGACCAATCCACTCCCGTAGCGGAAAGGTAAAGCATGACCGAGAAGAACTCAGGACCTGAAGAAGGCATCAAGGGCGTCGTCGAGGACGTCAAGGGCAAGGCGAAGGAGGCTGTCGGTACCGTCACCGGCCGCGAAGACCTTGTGCGCGAGGGTAAAGCCCAGCAGGACAAGGCCGACGCCCAGAAGGACGCCGCCAAGAAGGAGGCCGAAGCCGAAGCCGCCCGGGCGGGTGCCAAGGCCGCCGAGAAACGTGAGCAGGCGAACCAGCGCCCCTAGCCCGGCTTGATTGAAGAGATGGCCCAGCCACCAGTGGCTGGGCCATCTCGCCTATTCAGGATCAACTGTTGGGAGCTTGTCTGATCACGTCGGGATGTTCTGCGTACCAGCGTTCTTCGATACGCCGCACACGCTGGTGAGCGATCAGGAGCCACACCCCGCCGCCCAGCAGGCCCACAGCGGCCAGGACCGCGAGCAACACCGCTATCCCGGTGTTTCCCGTCGCGAATCCGACCAGACACGCGACGAACATCACCACGCCCAGGCCGACCAGCACCAGCGCGGGCATGTTGCGGTTGTCCTTCATCGACTCGCCGGCGTGCGGCCGGGTTGTCCTGGTGTGGTCGACGGGGTCGTCGGGACCTTTCATCATTTCCCTCTCACTCGTAAACGAGCACACTGCTGGACTCGGCCGGCCTGCGCGCGCCGGGAGTCTTCCCAGGACGGGGTCTGGCTAAACCTCGGGGCGGACCCGCAGGTGGGCGGTGAGCAGTAACCGGTCCAGGACCGCGCGGCTGGGAAGTGACTCGGAGTAATCGAGGTTGAGGAAATCTTCTGCCAGCTGCTCGGCCAACAGGCGCAACTTGGTATTGGTTTCCTGCGACCGCCACTTCAGCAGTTCGAACGCCGCGACGGCATTGATCCGGTAGATCAGCATCAGCATGCCTTTGGCCTGCTCGATGGCACCGCGGGCCTCGGCGATCTCGGCCACCGCCTCGGTGAGGGCGTCCTCCCGTGCCTGCGAGATCGACGGCGAGACGTCGACGTAGAAGCCGTGCGTTCCGATGACGGCGCCGGTGTCGTCGAACAGCTGATCCCCGACCACGACAACGTGGTGGACGTCGCCGGCGGTGTCGATGATGCGGTGCCGGGTACTGAAGGCGCCCGAGGTCCGCCTGATCTCCAGCAGGGTCGCGGCCACCTGTCCGTAATCCTCAGGATGCTTGTGGGACAGCACCAGCTCGGTCGTCGGATGCACCGTACCCGGTTCATACCCGTGCATCCGCTCTACCTGCGGCGACCATTCCCAGCGCTCGTCGGCGAAATAGAACCGGAACCAACCGACCCGCTGCGCCTCGCCGCCGGCAAACGCATGCTCGATCGGTGACTCGGGGTTCCCCGCAGCCGCATCAGTCGTCACGGAACGAGATTATCGCGCCGAGGCGGCGGCGTTTCAACCGATTGTCAGAGGTGGCGTCTACATTCGGCGCCGTGAGACCGCTCCGGATCAAGCTCCTCATCGCAGCCGGTGCGGCGGCCGGGTGCGCCGGCCACCTGGCCGGGGTCGATGCGATGTGGAGCCTGGTGATCGCCGTCATGTTGCCGCTGGTCCTGGCGGCCACGCCGCGGCTCCTACTGGGCGCATTCCACGGCGCCCGCACTCCCGGCGCCCGCGAGCAGGCGGCCACCGAGATGACCGGGCTGGAGTTCGAGGACCACGTGGCCCACGTGGCGCGAAAGTGTGGGTTGCCAGTCATCATGACGCCTCTCACCGGCGACTGGGGGGTGGATCTTATCGTCGGGCACCGGCCGAACCGGGTTGCCGTGCAATGCAAACGGCTGTCACGGCCGGTCGGCGCGGGCGCCGTGCAGGAGGTCGTCGCGGGCGCGCCGATGCAGGATTGCGCCAGGACCATGGTGGTCACCAACAACGAATTCACCCCGGCCGCACGCAAACTCGCCGAACTTCACGGCTGCGAGTTGGTGGGCGGAGCCGACCTGCCCAGGCTGAAATCGATCCTGCGCCGCGCGGCCGCCGACACCGAACCCTAGCCCGCCAGGGGCGATCTCAGCGCAGCGCGCACAGCATCGAGACACGCGTCGATCTCCTGGCGGGTCACGGTCAGAGCCGGGCGGAACCGCACCGAGTCGGCGCCGCTCGGCAGCATGATGACGTTACTGTTCCACAACCGGCGAATCAGTTCGTCGCGAGCGGCAGGCGTCGGCAGACTGAAGGCACACATCAGGCCACGGCCGCGGGGATCGAGCACAGTGTCGGCGAAATCCGCTGCCAGCCTGCGTAACTGACTGCGGAGATAGTCGCCGGTCACAGCGGCGTTGCGCAACAGATCGTCGGACTCGATGACCTCGAGGATCCGCCGTGAACGCACCATGTCCACCAGGTTGCCACCCCAGGTCGAGTTGATCCGCGAGCTCACGGTGAAGACGTTGTCGGCGACCTCGTCGACCCGCCGGCCGGCCATCAGCCCACACACCTGGGTCTTCTTCCCGAACGCGACCACATCCGGAGCGACCCCTAATTGCTGGTAGGCCCAGGCAGTTCCGGTGATGCCGCACCCGGTCTGCACTTCGTCGAAGATCAGCAGGGCGTCAAATTCGTCGCACAGTTCCCGCATCGCCGCGAAGAACTGCGGACGCATGTGCCGGTCACCACCCTCACCCTGGATCGGCTCGGCGATGAAGCAGGCGATGTCGTGCGGGTTGGCCTCGAATGCGGCCCTCGCCTGACGTAGCGAATCAGCTTCGAGCGCAGCGATATCCGCCCCTGGACGCAGGTACGGGGCATCGATGCGTGGCCAGTCGAACTTCGGGAAGCGGGCCACCTTGACCGGGTCGGTATTGGTCAGCGACAAGGTGTATCCACTGCGGCCGTGAAAGGCCCCGCGCAGATGCAGCACCTTGGTACCGAGGGCGGGGTCGATCCCGTGGGCCTCGTTGTGGCGGCTCTTCCAGTCGAACGCCACCTTGAGTGCATTCTCGACCGCCAGCGCCCCGCCGTCGACGAAGAACAGATGCGGCAGGTCCGGGTCACCGAGCACCCGGCGGAAGGCGTCGACGAAGCGGGCCAACGGCACGCTGTAGATGTCGGAATTGCTCGGCTTGTTCACCGCGGCCCGGGCCAGCTCGGCACGGAAGTCTGCATCGTCGGCCAGCGCCGGATGGTTCATCCCGAGTGCGGATGAGGCGAAGAAGGTGAACATGTCCAGGTACCGGGCACCGGTGCGCGCATCCACCAGATACGACCCTCGGGAACGGTCCAGGTCGAGGACGAAATCGAAGCCATCGGTCAGGATGCTGCGCGCCAGGACGGCCCGCACCCGGTCAGGAGTTACGCATGGCGTGGACGTCAGCACTGCGGTCATGACGCCATATTAGCGGAATCTTTACGGTCAATATCGCGTCTCACCGTAACAGTTACGGAACATAGTCCCGTCCACTGTAAAATGTCTGCAAAATGATCGTGCTTCGGGTGCGGACGTTGGCAGCGGTCCTGATCCGCTGGAGCAGGTCCTCCAAGGCCCGGGCCGAGGCGACCCGGACCAGCAGGACGTAGCTCTCCTCCCCGGCCACCGAGTGGCACGATTCGATTTCGGGGATGCCCTGCAACCGGGCGGGTGCATCATCGGGTTGGGACGGATCGAGAGGAGTGATGGCGACGAACGCCGAGAGCATGTTGCCCAGCGCTTCGGGATTGAGCCGCGCCGCATATCCGGTCACCACTCCCCGCGACTCCAGCCGGCGCACCCGCGCCTGCACCGCCGAGACCGACAATCCGGCCGCCGCGGCCAACTGTGCCAGGGTGGCCCTGCCGTCAGCGGCCAGTGCGCGGACCAGGATCCGGTCGGTGTCGTCCAGCACGTGTTCGTCGGCTTCGCCCATGGCCCGCACTGTAACGCCGCCGCCAACCAGAAAGGCACACGATGACCACCACCGAACGGACCGACCTCCCCACCAGCGAGGAGCTGCGCCGGCGGGTGCGGCTGGCCCTCGAGGCCATCGGGGCACGAGCCGAATTGGGTGAGCCGACCGCCCCGGGCAGCGGCCTGCACGCGAGCACCCCGATCAGCGGTGATGTGCTGTTCACCCTCACCGAAGACAGCATCGAACAGGTCGATGCCGCGATCGCCGCTGCCGCACAGGCTTTCTCGACGTGGCGCACCACCCCGGCACCGGTACGCGGCGCACTGGTGGCACGCCTCGGCGAGTTGCTCATCGAGCACAAGGACGATCTGGCGACGCTGGTGACGGTGGAGGCAGGCAAGATCACCTCCGAGGCACTGGGCGAGGTGCAGGAGATGATCGACATCTGCCAGTTCGCGGTCGGCCTGTCACGCCAGTTGTACGGCCGCACCATCGCTTCCGAACGGCCCGGGCACCGCCTGATGGAGACCTGGCACCCGCTGGGCGTCGTCGGTGTGATCACCGCGTTCAACTTTCCGGTCGCGGTGTGGTCGTGGAACACCGCGATCGCCCTGGTCTGCGGCGACACCGTGGTGTGGAAACCGTCGGAGCTGACGCCACTCACCGCGATCGCATGTCAGGCCCTGATCGAGCGCGCCGCATCGGATGTGGGTGCCCCGGCAACGGTGAGCCGGCTCATCCTCGGCGGACGTGAATTGGGTGAACAACTGGTCGACGATGCACGGGTGGCGCTGGTCAGCGCGACCGGATCGGTGCGGATGGGTCAGCAGGTCGGACCACGTGTCGCGGCGCGGTTCGGCAAGGCGCTGCTTGAGCTGGGTGGCAACAACGCCGCGATCGTGACGCCCTCGGCCGATCTGGACCTCGCGGTGCGGGCCATCGTGTTCTCGGCCGCGGGTACCGCTGGACAACGCTGCACGACGCTGCGCCGGTTGATCGTGCATTCGTCGGTCGCCGACGACCTGGTGTCGCGGATCGTCTCGGCCTACCGGAGCCTGCCCGTGGGCGATCCGAGCGTGGACGGGACCCTGGTCGGCCCACTCATTCACACCAGGGCCTACCGCGACATGGTCGGGGCGTTGGAACAGGCCAGCGCCGACGGCGGAGAGGTGTTCGGCGGTGAGCGTCACGATTTGGGTGACGAGGGTGCGTTCTACGTCGCGCCCGCGGTGGTCCGGATGCCTGCGCAAACCGCCGTCGTGCACACCGAGACGTTCGCGCCGATCCTCTACGTCCTGACCTACGACGGTATCGACGACGCGATTGCCCTGAACAATGCGGTGCCGCAGGGGCTTTCGTCGGCCATCTTCACCACCGATGTGCGGGAGGCCGAGCGGTTCATGGCCGCCGACGGGTCCGACTGCGGTATCGCCAATGTCAACATCGGGACCTCGGGTGCCGAGATCGGCGGCGCGTTCGGCGGCGAGAAGCACACCGGCGGTGGCCGCGAGTCCGGCTCGGATGCCTGGAAGGCGTACATGCGGCGCGCGACCAACACGGTCAACTACTCCTCGGAGCTACCGCTGGCCCAGGGTGTGCATTTCGGTTAGCCGCGTCAACCTTCTGGTTCACACTCGACGTCGACGTACACGGTGGTGAACTGCAGCGCGGCAGTACGCGGCGCGGGCACCCCGTGGACATCGGTCACCGTGCACTGCGACAGCGGAACTCCGTTGTCCCCGTTGATCTGGACGGCGTAGCCGGCAGCTGTCAGGTCCCGCACCACATCCGGAGCTCTGGTGCCGCCTGTCGGTGCTGCCGACACCGGCGCGGCCGACCAGCCGGCTCCGACGAGTCCGGCAGCCACCGCTACCGCCCATATCGATCTGTTCATCTGGCGGACCTCCTGCATCCGTAGGTTTCACCTATCGATATGCGCGGTGGTTACACCAACTCAGGCCGGCCGGGCGGGCGGGCGCGGCGCCAACACCTCGATAATCCCGTCGCGTTCGCGGACATCGAAGTGCGGCAACGGTTTCGGCGCGATCGGAAGTTGATGCGTGAGCACCTGCCCGGCCGGCGAGAACGATGTCACATGGCACGGGCAGCGCAGGCTGTCCGCCGAGGCGTCGAACCACAGTTTGCAGCCCTGGTGGGTGCACACCCCGGACACCGCCTCGACCTTGCCCCCTACCGCCCGGCGCACAAATCCCGATACCGCCGGAAGGTCGAACGCAAGGACCGAACCCTCGTCCAGCTCAGCGCTCTTCGCCACCGGCAGCCACTCGCCGTCGTTGGGCACCAGTTCGGGCCCGTCGGCCTGGGCAGGCTCGATGGGCTGCTCGCGACCGGTCACCACATGGTCAATCGAGACGGCTGCGACGGCCGCGGTCGCCGCCGCGGCGGTGCCGACGATGACCTGCCGGCGGGTGGCCGACAGACCTTGACGAGTGGAGGCCGGTTCATCCGGTCCCTCGTGGGAAAGCTGTTGGGCGATACGGCTCTTGAGGTCATCCACGAATTCCGGCCTGGGCTCGCCGGCATCGGGCTGGGCCGCCCGCAGCTCGATCGCTGTGCGGATCTGGGCAGCCTCGAAGTCGTCGGCAGGGAAGGAATCCGGCCGTCGCCCGGCGAGTAGGTCGTCGACGTATTTGCGTACCCCGCGTCTCGTCACCCTGACTCTCCCTCGTTGATCTGAGCGGCCAACCGCAGTGCCCGGTGTTGGAGCACCTTGGCGTTGGCGACACTGACCCCCATGTCGTTCGCCGACTCACGTACCGAACGGCCCTGTAGGAACCGTAGTTCCAACACGCGGCGATACTGCGGCGGCAACTGTGCCAGGACCGCGGCGACACGCTGCGGCGCGGTGCTGACCTCGCTGTCCGGGGACCGCTCAACCGCGGCCACGTCGTAGGCGATCGTGGTGATCTCGCGCCCCATGGTGGCCCGCCAGTGTGCGGCGAGCACGGTACGGGCGGTGGCGCGCAGGTAGGAACGCACCTCGGCCACCGTCGCCGAGAGCCGCAGCGGCCGAAGCGCGGCCAAGAACACCTCCGAGGTGAGGTCCTCGGCGTCGGCACGGCTACCCAGCCGCGCGTAGAGCAACCGATACACCCAGGTCACGTTGTCGTCGTACACGGCTTCCCAGCTCGGATAGGACCCCTCAGACACGAGCCGCAGCTCCGGGCGGTCACGTCCGGCCGGCATCGAACATCCCCGGGATCGCCTGCAATGACCTCCGTACCGTCACCGGCCACCCGCCTTTCGTCGTGCGGGAGCCCGGACGGGGCCCCGCACACCTAGATAGGGCGGCGGGTTACACGCGAACGTCGTCCGCACGCCACAAGCATCCACCTCCGTGCCGGTCCCCCGTGCGGAAACACCCGTGACGGCCGGCGTGTAACCCCGCGCGCTATTTCGTGATGACCGCTTCGCGCCGCTCTCACAACGGAGGTCCATCGTGTTCCGACAATCCCGAACATGCGCTGTCATAGCCGCAGTCATGGCAACTGCTGCCTGCTCGAGTACGCCGTCCGCAGCACCACCGACGGTGGATTTCAGCGCCGGCGGCGGCACGTCGGTCGGCATGGCCCCGATGGACGGGATGGGGTCGATGGGCCCGGCCGCACCGTCGAGCACACCATCGGCACCGGTCTCCGGGACCGCTGTGAGCATCGACAACTTCGCGTTCGCGCCGACCACGCTGACCGTGCACCGCGGCGACACCGTGACGTGGACCAATCACGATGAGGAGCCGCACACGGTCGCTGCCGGAGACGGCTCGTTCCGCTCGCCCGGCATGGACGCCAATGCCACGTACAGCTTCACTTTCACCAGCTCCGGCAGCTATGACTACATCTGTTCGATCCATCCCGTCATGCACGGCACCGTGGTGGTGACGTCGTGACCGATCCGCACACCATGAACCGTCGCCAACTGATCCGGCACGGTGCCTGGTTCGGTGCCGCAGTCGGTCTCGCCGTGGTCGGCGGCGAGGTGATCTCCCATGCGGCCACCTCATCCTCCAAACCGACCGCGGACGTTACGCGCCCGACGGTGCGTTTCGCGCAGGTCAGCGACAGCCATATCGGCTTCAGCGGCACCGCCAACCCCGATGTGGCCGGCTCATTCGGCCGGGCCATCGACCAGATCAATTCACTGGACTACACACCGGATTTCGTCATCCACACCGGCGATCTCACCCACCTGTCCACCCCCGCCCAGTTCGACCAGGTCAAGCAGATGATGCACGGTCTCAACACACCGCACGTGTTCACCGTGCCCGGCGAACACGACTCCGTCGACGACACCGGCCAGAAGTACCGGTCGGTGTTCGGGGCGGGCACCCGCGGCGACGGGTGGTACAGCTTCGACATCGCAGGGGTGCACGTCATCGGACTGGTGAACACGTTGAATCTCAAGAAGCTCGGCCACCTCGGCGTCGACCAGCTCGAGTTCCTCGAGAAGGACGTCGCCCCGTTGTCCTCGGACACCCCGATCGTGGTGTTCAGCCACATCCCGTTGTTCGCCATGTACCCGGACTGGGGCTGGGGTACCGACGACGCCGCCCGGGCACTGAGTTACCTACGCCGATTCTCCTCGGTCACGTGCCTCAACGGGCATGTCCACCAATTGTTCTCGAAGACCGAGGGCAATGTGACGTTCTACAGCGGTACGACCACGGCCTACCCATTGCCTCATCCCGGCGATGGGCCGGCGCCCAAACCGCTTACCCTGCCGGCCGGTCGCCTTCACGACGCCCTGGGGATCCGGGAAGTCAGCTACACAAAAGGAACCACCGCGCTGGCGCTCAAGGAGGATCGGCTCAAATGACCGCTACGCATGACCGGTTGGTCCGGCTGCTCGACACGAGCCGTCCCCGGCTGAGCACCATCCGATCGTGCGGAGCGCCGGCCACCGCCTCTTCCAACGTTGACGACCGGATGGCCAAGAGATCAGCGGACAGCCCGGCACCCACCCCCGCCGCCGCAAGCCCCATGATGTCTCGCGCACCGTCGCCCACGGCACGGTAGGCCTCAGTCACTGACAGGTGGCCCGCCGTCACGAGCAGCATCGCCGTTTCCAGCGCGTCACTGCGGCCCAGCGGGTTGTACGGGTCGCGCACGTTGTCCGCGCCGCCGGCAACTCGCACACCGGCATCCAACAACGCTCGGACGGCGGTGAGGCCGCGCGGCGTGGCGACGGGATCGGCCCAGCCCTGCAGGTACAGATTGGTGATCGGGAGGCTGACGATCCCGATATCGCTGTCTTTCACCGCGCGGATCACCCGATCGAGCACATCGGCCTTCACCATCCCCAGGCTGACACAATGCCCGGCGGTCACCGGCATCGACTTCGGCCAGTCCCGCACCGAATGGGCGAGTTCTTCCAGCGTCAGCATCATCGGGTTGAGTTGTTCGTCGGTGTGCATGTCGACCCCGACGTTGCGGGACCGCGCAATCGCCAACAACCGCTGCAGGTTTCCACTCGGGTCAGGGGTCTGGTGCGGATGGCCGCCGACGAGATCAGCGCCGAGGTCCAGTGCCGCGTGGACCGCTTCATCGCCGACGACGTAGGGAGTCATCGCGACGATCTGAATGTCCATCACCCCGGCGAGTTCTTCACGCACCGCGACGAGTGCGCGGATGCCACGCAGCGGATCGTCTCCGCGTAACAAGTTGACATGTGAACGCACTGCCGTAGTTCCGTTGCCGAGCAGCAGCAGCGCCGCCTTACGGGCACGCGCGGCGATGCCGTCGACGGTCAGGGTCGGGCTGTGGTTCTCCCACGCGGCGATCGCCGCTCCCAGATCCCCCATGGGAGGACGGATCTCGTCGAAGGACAGCGCTTTATCCAGATGCGCATGTGGTTCGGCCGGTGCGGTCAGCAACAGATGTCCGGTGAGATCGAGTTCATCGCCCACCGGCGACCGACCCGCTGCCGGGATCACCTCGCGCACCCTCCCCTGCGCGAGGTGCACGTCAACGACGCGACCGTCCGGCAGCGTTGCATTGTGCAACACCGGTATCGCTCGCCCGTGAGCGGTTACGGGCGATGTCTGAGTCATGACACTCCTAGCCGAAGTCGGATTTGCGGATCGAGCAATGCACACCTTTGACGATGTCGACCACCTGGGTGACCGAAAAGTCGCCGGCTGCACTGAGATAGAGATAGGCCTCGCTGGGCGTCATGCCGGTGTGTGCGGACAGGAAGTCCACCGACAGTTGGGCACATTGGCGCATCGCCTCATCGAGGCTTTCGTCCATGCCGAGGATGATCCAGTGGTCGTCGGTGTCGACGAACGGCATCGCCGCGCGGGCCGGTGTCAGTGTGTGCACGACGGTCAGGCGCGCGGTGACCCGTAGCGATCCTTCGAGTGCGGTCAGGGCGATCTCACCGTTGCCCTGTGCGAAATGCGGGTCGCCTAGGTAGAACCCCGCGCCGGGCACCTGCACCGGCAGGTACAGCGAGGTGCCTGCGACGATGTCACGCACGTCCATGTTGCCCCCGAAGGGACCCGGCGGGATGGTGCTGCGTGGTTCCGCGCCGGCCGGCGTCACGCCACACAGTCCCATGAACGGCTGCATACCGATCGTGGCTCGGCCACCGGCGAATTCGAACACCGCACGCGTCCCGGTTCGATCGAGCCGGCAGAACTTGCTGAACACCGCCGCGACACTGCCGTCGGCCTCTCTTGGCAGCCGTTCCGGCAGTGCACCACGCTGATGCCGGCTCGAGACGACGCCGTACGGAACACGCGGTTGCAGGTCGAGGAAGTCGACGCGCAGCCAATCGCCCGGCTGCGCCCCGCGGACTTCGATGGGCCCGAGCACCACGTGTGGCGCCTTCGGCGGCACCGGCTTTCGCAGATCGGATGCTGCCAGATCGATGGCGTCGGTCAGTACGTCTGCGCGATCGACACCGTGCCGGCCGAAGTATGCGACCGGGTCGCGGCCCTGATCTTCCATCAGCCCTTCTTGCGACACCGTGTCGAAGGTGATCGTGCGGCCACTGTCCACAGTGAGCACCGGTGCGGTGTCGGGTGTGGGAAGGGTTCCCCAACTGATGGTTTCGGTGTTGCACCACAGGTAGTGGTCGGCGGTTCCTGGATCGACCCCGGCCTGAAGGACCGCCGTCACCTGGCCGACGCACCGAGGTGTTGGCGCCAACCCCCTGGCGCGGTGATCTCACGGACCTCTGCATCGCTGACAGGCAACGACCTGCACACCATGCTCAGCGCTCCGCGGCCGTCTTCCAGCTGGATCACCGACAACTCCAGTTCGGCGGGCTCACGCGGCAACAGCTTGTCACGCAGTTCTGCGTAGGTCAGTTCGTAGACCTCACCGGGTACCGACCAGCCGCCGTCGGGAACCCGCGCGAGCCCGGGAAAAACGTCGCCGAAGGAGAAGAACCGGTATGCGGGTGCGGTTCGCACCGGCCCGACGAACCGGGCAGAGGCCAGCGCATCGTTGAGTGGCCCACCACTCATGGCTTGGCCGTTGACGAACATCAGGACAGTTTCGTACGACATGCACACTCCATCTGGAAAGTTGGGTCAGCTCAGCGTGGTGTTGCCGTGCCCGCGTAGCGCGTGCACGCGCATTGCGGTGGCGGCCCGCTCAAGGTCGCCGCCGGCGAGATCGTCGAGCAGGGTGCGGTGCTGGGAAATCGGCTCATGGCCCGACTGCTGCACATAGTCGTCCGTCGGGTACAGGAACGCCTGACGCTCCAGGAACGACGAGGTGATCGGGCAGAACGCAGCCCGGTTGATGGCCATGTGAAACTCCAGATGTGCCATCGCGTACTGCGGACTACCAACCCCGTGGTCGCGCAGCGCAGCCTCCATCGGGATCAGCCCGCTGTACAACGAATCCCAGTCCACCTCAGAGCATTTGGCGGTGATCAACTTGGCGGCAACCTGGTCGAAAGCAACCCGCAGTTCGTGCAGTTCCGCGCGGGCCGCGGTATCGACCTCCACCACGATGAGCTGACCACGTCGCACTCGCTCGACGAGACCTTCGCTGGTCAACCGCTGCAACGCTTCTCGTACCGGTGTGCGGCTCACCCCGAGGTCCTCGGCGATCTCCTCCTCGGTCAGCCGGATACCACCGGCATATTCGCCGGTCGTGATCTGCTGCCGAAGGTAGCGGTACACGCGCTCGCGGACGCTCAAGGGCTCACCGGTCGTGGATGCGCTGGTGATGGCACTGTCCAACAAGCTCATCTCGCCCTCGCTTTCGACAGAGCGGCCCGGCAGGCGTTGGTCGCGCGTTGCATGAAAGTGCCTGACATCACGTTCATACCCGCTTGCAGCGCCGATGTCTGCAGTGCGCTCACCCGGTTGTTCAGGTCGAAGAACTGGTTACCCGGCGAAGTCAACGTCGCGAAGTCGAACACGAACGGCGTTTCCTCGGACGCGTCGGTCTCCCCCCAGGTCGTGGTGTTGACGAGCAGCGACGGCGATTCGGCTCCCAGTAGGTCATCGAGCCCAGTCGGACTTGCGTACTCGGCCCCGAATCTCTGCGCCCACGCCGACAGCGCCTCGGCGTTGCGCGCCGACCCGATCAGCCGGGCGGCGGGCCAGGCCCGGCGGCAGGCCAGCGCCACCGAGTTCGACGAACCGCCGGAGCCGAGCACCAGGATCGACGCCGGAGTCCGGCCGCCCATCAGGGTCTCCATCGCCGCCTGGGCAGCCCAACTGTTGGTGTTGACACCCACGGCTCCTTCGGCTTCACCGACGATGGTGTCAACGACGCCGGTCTCCCCTGCCGACGCGGTCAGGGTCGGGATCAGCGGTGCAACCTCTTGCTTCCACGGGCTCAGCACCAGAGCCAGGGTCCAGCTCGAATCACTCAGCAGCTCAGCGGGATTCTCGAAGAACCGGGTGCCGGCCAGGTCGATGCCCTGCTGAGCCAGCGCATCTTGCAGAAGTCTGCCCTTCAACGCGTGGGCGGCGGTGGTACCGATCCCCGCAATTACCGTCGGACCGGGTGCCGCCGATCCGGCGGTCACACCACGGACCTCGTCGACGCAGTGGCCGACCGCCGTGCGGATGGTCGTCGCACCGTCGGCACCCAACAGGGCCAACTGGGTCATCTGACGCTCGTTCATGCGTTCTCCCGTGCCGGCTTCACCTGACGACCGGCGGGCTCGCCGACCACCTCGCCTTTTTCGTAGACCAATGCGCCGCGCAGATAGGTGGCCACCACACTGCCGGTCAGTTCCCACCCGTTGTAGGGGGTGACGTTGTGCTTGGAGTGCAGGTTGGCCTGGTCGAGCACCACCTCGGCACCGGGATCGACGAGCACGAAGTCGGCATCGAAGCCCGGTGCGATCTGGCCTTTGTCGACCATCGACCATCGGCGTGCCGGAGCGTACGAGCACAACCGCGCGATGTCCTCCACGGTCAGCCTGCCCTGGGCTGCGGCCGTCAGCATCAACGGGAGCATCGTCTCGACACCGATGAATCCGCCGTAGGCCTTCCACACATCGGTCTCGGCCTGTTCGGCGACGGTGTGCGGGGCGTGATCGGTTGCCACGACGTCGACGTCACCGCGGTCGATGCCCGCCCACAGTGCGGCGACGTCAGCCGCCGGGCGGATCGGGGGATTGAGCTTGATCAGATTTCCGTAGGTGTCATAGGCGTTGTCGTCGAGGAAGAGATGGGAGACCAGGGCCTCAATGCTGACCCGGTGGCCCTGGGCCCGTAGATCCATCACCCGCTGCAGACCCACGGCCGTGGACAGATGATGGATGTGCAGCTTCGTCTTGGCCTCGGTGGCCATGGTGATGATCCGGGTGATCGCCTCGACTTCCACGAACGCCGGCCTGCCCTCCAGATGGGCTCGGGGATCCCGCCGGCCCTGGGCCTGCAACCGGTCCCCGAACATCCGGAGCAGGTGGTCATTCTCGGCGTGAACTCCGACAACGAGATCCACGTCGGCCGCGGCCTCCAGACCACGGAATATGGCGGCGTCGTTGGGGCAGCGGTTGTCACCCGTCGTCTGCCCCATGAAGAGTTTGAACCCCATCGCACCCAGTTCCGCCATCCCGGCGATCTCGTGCGCGTTGTCGTGGTCCAGCATCCCGTAGAGCCCAAAATCCACGTACGCCTTGTTCTTCACCAGGTCCAGTTTCTGCTGGTAACGCTCCGCGGTAGCGACCGGCGGCTTGGTGTTGGGCATGTCGACCACGGTGGTGACCCCGCCCGCCGCTGCGGCCGACGTGCCGCTCGCGAAGTCTTCCTTCTCGGTCATCCCCGGTTCCCGAAGGTGGACGTGTACGTCGACCAGGCCTGGGAGCACCAGCAGCCCCGCCGCATCGACAGTCGGAACCCCCTCGAACGCAAGGTCATCGCCGACTGCGACTACGCGGCCATGTGCCACGGCGATGTCCTGGCGGCGGCGGCCGTCGTGGGACACCACAGTTCCTCCGGTGACGACGAGGTCCGGGGTGATCGGAGCAGTCATATCAAGACCTTTCTGTGTGTGGTCGGTCGGTGCGGCGAAAGGTGAGCTATGTCAACGCCAGGTCTGGGTTCTCTTTGTAGACTTCGCGAATGGGGTCGTGGTCGAACAGATCGCTGACCGACAGGTTCAACCCGCCCGCGGCGATGGCCTCGATGTTCGCGGCGGCAGTCTCATCCGAGACGGCCACGATCTGTTGTCCGGCTTTGCCGTTACGGATCAGGTCGTTACCGGCGACGCAGCAGTCGTAGCTCGACTCCGGGTTCAGGTGGAGGTCCTTGCCGTACTCGTTGACGGTCAGATCCGTCGCATACTTCGGATCGGCCAGCACGTCGCGCCACCCGCGAATCTCGGCGTGCAGGAACGCCTTCAGCTTGTCGCGGTTCTTGTCGATGTTCTCCTGCGTGGTGATATAGACCTCGCCGACGAGCGGAAAGCCGACATCGGCCAACAACATGGTGCTGATGTCGAACCCTTTGTGCCGGAGGTCGATGACCTGACTGTTGATGAACCCCAGATAGCCGTCGATCTCACCGACTGTCATCCCGATCGGGTCGCCCTGTACCGGCACCGTCTTGATCCGGGACTGGTCGAGTTTGAGGGCGGCCATGAAGTTGCGCCAGACCGGCTCGCTCGATGAGGCACAGCCGATTGTCTTGCCGTACAGGTCTTCCGGTGTGCGGACAGGCTTGTCCGCCATGGTCATGATGCATCCGGCGTAGCGGTTGTAGACCGCACCGACGATTTTCAGCGGGGCCCCCTTGGCGACCGCGGACCCGACGATCGGGACCTGGGACACGCCGGCGAACGTGCGGGACAGTACGTCGGATTCGATGGGCGGGGCGGTGGGACCGCCGGAGACCAGATCGGCACCGCTGAACCCGGCGTCGCGGTAGTAGCCCTTCTTGTCGGCGACGTAGCTGCCGGCGAACTGGGTGTTCTTGATCCAGGCGAGTCGCTGCGACGCCACCCCGAACCCGGCTGCGGCTCCGTTGGATTCACCTGACACGCAGGCGGACAGAACGGCAGGGCCGGCCAGCGTGAGGCCACCGAGTGCGAGCCCCCGGGTGAGAAACTGTCGACGGTCGAGATGCTTGTTCATCGGATATGTCCGTTCGATCGGAGGTGGCGTGCTCAGCGGGGCGCACTCATACGGGCGGCGACAGCGGCCTCGATGACGCTGACTACCTGATAGACGACAATGCAGGTGACGGTCAGCACCACGACCGAGGACCACAGCCGCGCGAACTCGAATTCGTTGGCATCCCTGAGCATCTCGCCGCCGAGCCCTTCGCCGCTGGCCAGCCACTCGGCGAGCAGGGCGCCGACCACCGAGGTGGTCACCGCGACACGGGCCGCCGCGAACCAGGTCGGGATCGCATGGGGCAGGGCAACCTTCCAGAACGCCGACAGCGTCGAACCGCCATACGCCACGATCATCTCGACGTCGGTTCGCGGTGCGCTGCGAATCCCGTGCAGCATGGTCAGCAACGCGGGCACCACGACGATGGCGGCGCCGATCACTGCCGTCCCGACCACTCCGCGGTCGAAGATCAGTACCAGGATCGGGGCGATGGTGACCATGGGGATCGCGTGCAGTGCGGTGACGGAAGGCAGAAACATCTTCTCCACCGTCCGGGAGAAGTAGAAGAGCAGGGAAACGCCGGCTGCCAGCGCCAATCCGGCGACGAATCCGTACGAAGCGTCCAGGAGGGTGCGGGCCAAATTGGACGCGATACCCGCCCGGTGGGCCGCAGCATCAGTGTCGGTGAACAGATAGTTCCACACGTCGACAGGCGATTTCGCGACATACGAGCTGACATCGGCCAGGCCGATGAACAGCGTCCAGACCACGAGGATGGCCAGCACGGCGCCGGCCGAGGTCAGCAGCGTGCGTACGGCGCTGCGGGCCGCCGGGGCGGGTGCTTGCAGAGTTGTTGTCATGCGCTGCCTCCGGCCACTCCGGCCGACCACGGCGTGGCGATCTTCTCGATCGCGCTCACCACCACGAAGGCCAGACCGGCGATCAGACTCGACACCAGGGTGATGCCCCACGTTCGGACGACATCACTGGAGGATTGGGCGACCACCAGCGCTGCCCCGAGGCCACGCTCCTGTCCCATGAACTCACCGATGATCGCACCCAGAATCGCCGCTGGAACAGCGACTTTCAGCGCCGTCAGGATGCTCGGAAGCGCGGAGAGCAGTTCGACCTTGCGCAATACCAGGTACTTGCCACCGCCATAGGCTCGCACCAGGTCCTTGCTGAGCGAATCCGCATGGCGCAGACCGTTGATCGTTCCCACCAGGGTGGTGAAGAAGACCGAGACGGCCGCCATGATCGCCGAGGTGAACATGCCATCGAAACAGGCCGCGAGGATGGGGGCGATCGCGATCAGCGGAATGCACGCCGACGCGATTCCGGCCTGCAGCACCAGCTTCTCCAGTGCGGGCACGGTGGTCACCAGGGCCGCACAGCCAATGGCGGCGAGGTTGCCCCAGAAGTACCCCACTGACGCCGACGCCAAGGTGACGGGGATGTGTATGCCGTAGAAGGCTGGGCCGTCGGACATCACGCCCGCAAGGATCTCGGTCGGTGCGACGATGCCGGGTCCGAGGATCCCCGTCATGCCGACCAATTGCCACCCGACGAGCACGATGAGCGAACCGGCCAGGCCCGCGTAGCGGTGGTAACTGTTGTGCCTCATCGCCGCGCACTCGCCGCGGGTACTCGTGTCTCGGTCTCTTCAGCACGAGAGCCGAACAGGATGGACGACAACAGGTCGACGTATTCGTGAAACTCGCTGGTGCGCATCATCTCCGGCAGCCGCGGTCTGGGCAGGTCGATCTGCACCGACTTCACCACCCGACCCGGCCGGGCGCTCATGACCACGACGGTGTCGGAGAGGAACACCGCCTCGGCGATGCCGTGGGTGACCATCAGGGTGGTGGCGGGCCGCTCGGTCCAGATGCGGAGCAGTTCGACGTTGAGCGTTTGGCGGGTCATGTCGTCGAGGGCGCCGAACGGCTCGTCGAGCAGCAGCACTCGAGGTTTGACCACGAGGGCACGCGCGATGGACACCCGCTGACGCATGCCGCCGGACAACTGGGCCGGGCGTGCCGCCTCGAAGCCGGTGAGCCCGACGAGATCGATGAGTTCTTGGACGAACTCATCGGATACCGACTGTTTCGACACCTCGAGTGGTAGCCGGATGTTGGACCGAACGGATCGCCACGGCAGCAGTGCCGAGTCCTGGAAAGCTATCCCGAGGTGGTGATGTCTGCGCATGTCCTGAGGGGTCTCCCCGTGGACGAGGGCGGTGCCCGCGTTCTGCGTCTCGAGGCCGGCGAGGATCCGCAGCACGGTGCTCTTGCCGCATCCGGACGGCCCCAGGAGCGTCACGAACTCACCCTCGTCGGATTGGATATCGACTCCGTCGAGCGCGGTGACGTCTGATCGGCCCACCCTGAACTGCTTCGTCAGGCCGGCTATGTGAATCCCGGGTGCCGTCGGGGCGATCATGTGTTCTCCTCTGGTGGGAAGCGATTCATGTTCGGATCCAAGCTTGGATCCGTAACTTAGGGACGTTTTGTTTCCGCCCGATGACCTCCGAACACAGTCGCGTTACAGATGCCAAGCCCCTTTGTCGCGTGTCCGCGCACAGACCCGCGTGATTTTCGGTAGGGAGAGGCATGGACATCGAACAGAGGGTGGCAGTCATCACCGGCGCCGGATCAGGCATCGGCCGGGCACTGGCCGAATCGTTCGCGGCAGCAGGTGCCCGGGTGGTGGCCGCCGACCTCGACCCGGAGTCGGCCGAGCAGACCGCCGCGCAGATCCGTTCCGGCGGCGGGCAGGCTCTGGGAATCCGGGCCGACGCCGGTGTCGCGGCCGACATCGAGGCGCTGACCGCCACCGAGTTCGGACCGGTCGACATCTACGTCGCCAACGCCGGAATCATCGGCGCGCCGGGCCTCGGCACCGAGGAGAGCTGGGACGGGATTCTCGACGTCAATCTGCGCTCCCACGTCCGGGCGGCACAAGTGCTTGTCCCGCAATGGCTGTCGCGCGGCGGCGGGTACTTCGTTTCGGTCGCCTCGGCGGCCGGTCTGCTGTCCCAGATCGGGGCGGCCGGATACTCCGTCACCAAGCACGCGGCGGTCGGATTCGCCGAATGGCTGGCCATCACGTACGGCGATGACAACATCGGAGTCAGCTGTGTGTGCCCGCTGGGCGTGGACACCCCACTGCTCGATGCGGTGCGCGCTTCGGCGGATCCGGATTCCGCGGCCGGCGCCGCATCGATCGTGCAGTCCGGTGAGGTGATCAGTGCCCAGGACGTCGCGGCGGCCACGGTCGAGGCCGTGCAGTCGGACCGGTTTCTCGTGCTACCTCACCCGCAGGTCCTCGACATGTACCGGCACAAGGGTTCCGATTACGACCGGTGGATCGCGGGGATGCGCCGCTACCAGCGGTCACTGCGCGCCGGCCGATGACCGCCCGGCCGACGGCAGCGATTGCGGCGGGACGTACACGCCCAGCGAGATGCGGTGCCACCAGACGTGGTCCCGCCGCAGCTCGGTCCAGGTGCTGAACTCGTACCGGTACAGCCTGGCGCGCACGTAACGGGGCGGGTCGTCGGGGAATGGATTGCACCGCAGCAGCTTCAGTGTGTCGCGGTCGTTCTCCAACAGTCGGGTCAGGAGCATGCGGAGCCACCCGTGGGCGTATGCCGGTGAGATCGCGGCGAACCACATCAGCCAGTCCAGCCGCAGGTGATAGGGCGCGAACTGCCGGGGCCACCGATGCACATCGCCGGGCTTGCCCTTGAACTCGTATTCCTTCCACACGGTGTGCTCTCCCAGGCTGGTGTCCGAGGTGCCCTCCAACACCACTTCGTCACGGGTGCGGCCGACGGTGCCGAACGCGCCGTAGGAGTTCACCAGGTGATACCTGTTGTAGGAGGCGTTCATCCGCTGCCGTCGGGAGATGAGGTTGCGTGCCGGCCAGTAGCTCAGGCAGGCCACCGCGACGGCGAACCCGATCACCACGACGACGAACCACAGTGGGGTCTGGCCGAATTGGTGGTGCGGCACGGGAAGCAGTGCTGCCGCGGTGGAATCCGAGAGCGCGCTGAACGCCAGAACGATGGTGATCCAGTTGAGCCAGGCGAAGTTGCCCGACGCCACCAACCACAGCTGGGTGATCATCACCACGATCGCCGCCCCACTGGCCACCGGCTGCGGGGCGAACAACGCAAGCGGCACGACGAGTTGCGCAAAGTGGTTGCCCGCCACTTCGACTCGGTGCAACGGCTTGGGCAGGTGATGGAAAAACCAGCTCAGCGGGCCGGGCATGGGTTGGGTCTCGTGGTGGTAGTACAGACAGGTCAGATTGCGCCAGCACGGGTCACCGCGAAGCTTGATCAGCCCGGCGCCGAACTCGACGCGGAACAGCAGCCAGCGGGCCAGCCACAGCACCAGGAGCGGGGGGCCGACGTCGTCGTTGCCCAGGAAGGTCACCAGGAACCCGGCTTCCAGCAGCAGGGATTCCCAGCCGAACGAGTACCACGTCTGCCCCACGTTCACGATCGACAGGTACAGCACCCATACGAGCAGCCAGGTCGGCATCGCGGCCCACAGCGGCACCACGTCTCCGAAGCCGGCGAGCAGGGCGGCGGAGAGCACGGCCCCGGCTACGCACACCGCGGCGAAGAAGCGGTCCGAATAGTGGAGTTGAAACACACTGGGGGCGCGCCGGAACGAGTTGGCAGCCAGGAATCGGGGTATCGGCAGCAGGCCTCGCTCACCGAGGAGCCCGCGGAACTGCCGGGCCGCCACGATGAACGCGATCAGGTAGATCGCGGCGGTCCCCCGCTGCAATACCTGTCTGGCCAACCAATATTCAGGTGCGATGAACCATTCCATGCGCGGACCTGCCGACGTTGCGGGTCTGTCCACGAAAACGGTACCCCGAATCGGGGCATTTCATGCGCGGTACCGGCGGCTATCGTCGCCGCAGGCCGAGCCGGAAGCCGGACGGCATCATGGTCAGGCGCTCCTGCACCTGCAAACGGTAGTCCGGTTCGGCAATCAGGTCGTAGCGGCGGACCAGCACCGCCAACATCAACACCGCTTCGTGGAGCGCGAACTGTCTTCCAATGCAAGATCTTTCGCCCGTCCCGAACGGCTTGTACAGACCACCGGGACGGGTCCGCACCTGCTCCGGCGTGAACCGGTCCGGGTCGAATACCTCCGGGTCGTGCCCCCAACGCGGGTCACGGTGCAGGGTCGAGGTCAGCGCCAGCGCCCAATCGCCCTTGCGCATCGGGTGGATTCCGGCGAGCACGGTGTCCTGGCGGGCAGCCCGGTAGTAGGCCGGCACCGTGGGCTGCAACCGCAGCGACTCGTCGAGAACCCGCCGGACATACCGCAGTTTGGCGATCTTCTCGAACTCTGGCCGCTGCTCGTCACCCCACACCTCCTCGACCTCGTCGCGGGCACGGGCAAGCACCTCCGGGTGTTGTGACAGGAAGTACAGCGCGAACGACAATGCACCGGAAGTAGTTTCATGTCCGGCGATCAGAAAGTTGATCAGCTGATAGCGGATGTTGGCGGCGTCGAGATCGGACTCCAGCATGATCTGCAGCAGGTCGTCATGGCTGCCCGATGGTTGCGCCCGCCGCGCCGAGACGATGTCGTCGGCCAGCCCGTGCAGATAGTGCGCGTCGCGGCGGAGCCGGCGCTCGTAGCTCCGGAAGGCGAAGGCGGGCAGGAAGGTCTCGCGCAGCACCCCGAGGCGATCGGCACCCAGTAGCGCCGACACCATGTGGGCGACGAACGGGTGCACAGTGTCGCTCTGGAAACACCTGAACGAATACCCGGCCGTGCACCGCCCGATGGTCTCCAAGGTGACCCTGGTGGTGTCGGCCGAGACATCGACTGTTTCACCCCGATCGGCCTGCTCATCCCAATGGCCGGTCAGCTCATCGGCGACGTCGAACATCACTGCGTGGTAGCGACGCATCGCAGCCTGGCTGAACGCAGGCATCAGCAGCTCATGGGCCTTGAGCCAGTTCGGCTCGTCGTTGTAGGCGGTGAACAGCCCATCGCCGGCCACGATCCGCAGGGCCTCGATGTCGGGGCCCACATGCTTGCAGAACCGGGTTTCGTCGTTGAGATCGTTGACCGCGTCGGCGCCGGCGGCCACCACGTAGCGGGCACCGAGGAACCGGAATTCACAGATCGGCCCCAGCTCGGCCATGCCCATCGCGTTCTGCATCGACGAGTCGGGCTGCAGACCGAAGACGTCACCGAGCAGGGGCACCCGCCACGGCGGGTGGGGCAGTTTCGGATACTTGGCACCCTCGGGTGAGGTCCGCGCGCCCACGACGGTCATGACACCAAGATTCCGCCTTGTTATACATGTGTCAAGTAAGGGCTTTAGCGTTAGGCTGCAGTCGTGGGTGCCGAGTCGAGACGCCGGCTGTCCCCCGCCGACAGACGTAACGAGCTGTTGGCGCTGGGAGCCGAGGTGTTCGGCCAGCGGCCGTACGACGAGGTCCGCATCGATGAGATCGCCGAGCGTGCCGGGGTGTCGCGGGCCCTGATGTACCACTACTTCCCCGACAAGCGGGCGTTCTTCGCCGCCGTCGTGCGGGCCGAGGGCGAGCGCTTGTTCGAGGCCACCAGCACCCCTCCCGAACCTGGTCAGAGCCTGTTCGGCCAGCTGCGCGCCGGGGTGCTGGCCTACCTGCGCTACGACGAGGAGCACCCCCACGGCGCCTGGGCGGCCTACATGGGTCTGGGCCGCACCGATCCGGTGCTACGCGGCGTCGACGACATCGACAACGACCGCCAGGCCGACCGGATCATGGGCCGGATCAGCGACGCGGTATCCGAGCCCCTGGACGCCAAGATCGAGCGCGATCTGCGGGCCACCGTCTACGGCTGGCTGGCCCTGACCTTCGAGATGTGCCGACAACGGCTCAAGGACCCCTCGATCGACGCGGGATTCGTCGCCGACAGTTGTGCGCACGCCCTGCTCGACGCCATCGGCCGTGTCCCGGGACTGCCCGCCGATCTGGTCTGTGCGGCCGCCCCCGAACACCGCTGACGCCGGCTTGTCGGTGCTGCGCGGCAGTATGGCTAGATGACCACCACGCCGGCCGATCCGCTGGCCCGGTTCAGTGCGCTGACCCGGGAGTGGTTCACGGCTGCCTTCCCAGCGCCGACAGCGGCGCAGGACCAGGCCTGGTCCGCCATCGCCGAGGGCCACAACACCCTGGTCATCGCGCCCACCGGGTCCGGCAAGACCCTCGCCGCGTTCCTGTGGGCCATCGATGAGCTGGCCCAGTTGCCGCCCGATCCTCGCTCCGGCACGACGGTGCTCTACGTGTCGCCGCTCAAGGCCCTGGCCGTGGACGTCGAACGCAACCTGCGCACCCCATTGACCGGGATCACCCGGGTGGCCGAACGTCACGGGGTGCCGGCCCCGTCGATCAGCGTCGGTGTTCGTTCCGGGGACACCCCGCCGAGTCAGCGCCGCGCGATGCTGAGCAAGCCACCCGACGTTCTGATCACCACCCCGGAATCGCTGTTCCTGATGCTGACCTCGGCTGCCCGCGAAACACTGACCAACGTACGGACGGTGATCGTCGACGAGGTCCATGCCGTCGCTGCCACCAAACGCGGTGCACACCTGTCCCTTTCACTCGAACGGCTGGACCAGCTGCTCGACAAACCCGCCCAGCGGATCGGGCTCTCGGCGACGGTGCGTCCGCCCGAGGAGGTGGCCCGGTTCCTTTCCGGGCAGGCCCCCACCACGATCGTCGCCCCACCGTCCGGCAAGACCTTCGATCTCTCGGTGCAGGTCCCGGTTCCGGACATGGCCAACCTCGACAACAACAGCATCTGGCCGGATGTCGAGGAGCGCATCGTCGATCTGATCGAGTCACATCAGTCCTCGATCGTGTTCGCCAACTCCCGGCGGCTGGCCGAACGGCTGACGTCACGCCTCAACGAGATCCACGCCGAACGGGCCGGCATCGAGCTCTCACTCGACCGCAACCCGCAGGTGGGTGGGGGTGCACCGGCCCAACTCATGGCCAGCGGCCAGGCCAACGGCGCACCGCCGCTGCTGGCCCGGGCGCACCACGGTTCGGTCAGCAAGGAGCAGCGGGCCCAGGTCGAAGACGACCTCAAGAGCGGCCGGTTGCGCGCCGTCGTCGCCACCTCCAGCCTGGAACTCGGCATCGACATGGGGGCGGTCGATCTGGTGATCCAGGTGGAGTCGCCGCCCTCGGTGGCGAGCGGGCTGCAACGCATCGGACGTGCCGGGCATCAGGTCGGTGAGATCTCCCAGGGTGTGTTGTTCCCCAAGCACCGCACCGATCTCATCGGTTGCGCGGTGGCGGTGCAGCGCATGCGCTCCGGTGACATCGAGACCATGCATGTCCCGGCCAATCCACTCGACGTGCTGGCCCAGCACACAGTTGCGGCGGCTGCCCTCGAACCGGTGGACGCCGACGCCTGGTTCGATGCGGTACGGCGGAGCGCGCCGTTCGCCACGCTCCCACGCAGCGCGTTCGAAGCCACGTTGGATCTGTTGTCCGGGAAGTATCCGTCCACCGAGTTCGCCGAGCTGCGCCCACGGCTCGTCTATGACCGCGACCACGGAACCCTGACCGCCCGCCCCGGCGCCCAGCGCCTTGCCGTCACCTCCGGCGGCGCGATCCCCGACCGCGGGCTGTTCACCGTCTACCTGGCCACTGATTCCGAAAAGCCTTCCCGGGTGGGCGAACTCGACGAGGAGATGGTCTACGAATCGCGTCCCGGCGACGTCATCTCCCTGGGCGCCACAAGTTGGCGGATCACCGAGATCACCCACGACCGGGTGCTGGTCATCCCCGCACCGGGTCAACCCGCCCGGCTGCCGTTCTGGCGAGGCGACAGCGTGGGCCGGCCCGCTGAGCTAGGTGCGGCGGTCGGGGCGTTCACCGGAGAACTCGCCGCACTCAATCGCGCCGAGTTCGATGAACGCTGCCACGCAATGGGTTTCGCCGGGTTCGCGACCGACAACCTGTATCAGCTGTTGCACGATCAGCGGGAGGCCACCGGCGTCGTTCCCAGCGACAGCACCTTCGTGGTGGAACGCTTTCGCGACGAGCTCGGTGACTGGCGGGTGATCCTGCATTCCCCGTACGGCCTTCGGGTCCACGGGCCGCTGGCCCTGGCAGTGGGCCGACGGCTGCGGGAACGCTACGGCATCGACGAGAAGCCGACCGCTTCTGACGACGGCATCATCGTGCGACTGCCCGATGCGGGCGAAACCCCGCCCGGTGCAGACCTGTTCGTGTTCGACGCCGACGAGGTCGAACCCATCGTCACCGCCGAAGTGGGCGGGTCGGCGTTGTTCGCATCCAGGTTCCGCGAATGCGCCGCGCGCGCCCTGCTGCTGCCACGCCGACACCCCGGCAAGCGGTCCCCGTTGTGGCATCAACGGCAACGCGCCGCGCAACTGCTCGACATCGCCCGCAAGTACCCGGACTTCCCGATCGTGCTGGAAACCGTGCGTGAATGTCTGCAGGACGTCTATGACGTCCCGGCCCTGACCGAGTTGATGCGCCGGGTGGCTCAACGTCGGCTGCGGTTGGTGGAGGTGGAAACCGCTACCCCCTCGCCGTTCGCGGCGTCGCTGTTGTTCGGCTACGTCGGGGCGTTCATGTACGAGGGCGACAGCCCGCTGGCCGAGCGGCGCGCCGCCGCACTGGCACTGGACACCGTGCTGCTGTCCGAACTGCTCGGCCGGGTGGAACTCCGCGAACTGCTGGATCCGGCGGTGGTCGCCTCGACGTCGGCACAGCTCCAGCATCTGACCGAGGAACGGGCCGCGCGCGACGCCGAGGCGGTGGCCGACCTGCTGCGGATGCTGGGCCCGCTCACCGAGGCCGAGATCGCCGCGCGGGCCACCACCGACACCATCGGGGGCTGGCTCGACGGGCTGCACGCCGCCAAGCGCGCACTCCCGGTCACCTATGCCGGCCAGACCTGGTGGGCAGCGGTGGAAGACATCGGCCTGCTGCGCGACGGGGTCGGCGCGCCGGTCCCGGTCGGGGTGCCCATGGCCTTCACCGAATCCGTCGACGACCCGCTCGGGGATCTGATCGGCCGCTACGCCCGCACCCACGGTCCGTTCACCACCACCGAGGTGGCCACCCGGTTCGGGCTCGGTCTGCGGGTGACCGCAGATGTGTTGGGCCGCATGGCCGTCGACGGCCGGTTGGTGCGCGGGGAGTTCGTCGATGACCTTCCCGGCGACCAGTGGTGCGACGCCGAGGTGCTGCGCATCCTGCGCCGTCGTTCCCTGGCCGCGTTGCGCGCCCAGGTCGAGCCGGTCAGCACCGCGGCCTACGGCCGCTTCCTGCCGTCGTGGCAGCACGTCGGGTCCAGCCAGAGCTCGGGTATCGACGGGCTGGCGGCGGTGATCGAGCAGCTGGCCGGCGTCCTCCTTCCCGCGTCGGCGGTGGAGTCGCTGATCTTCGGCCAGCGGGTGCGTGATTACCAGCCGGCCATGCTCGATGAGCTGCTGGCCGCCGGCGAAGTGATGTGGTCGGGCGCCGGGCAGATCGGCAGCAGCGACGGCTGGGTGGTGTTCCACCTGGCCGAGACAGCACCGCTGACGCTGCCTGCCCCCGCCGAGATCGAGTTCACCGACACGCACCGGGCCATCATGGAGACACTCGGGCACGGCGGGGCGTACTTCTTCCGCCAACTCACCGATCAAGCTTCCGAATCGGAGCTCAAAACGGCGCTGTGGGATTTGATCTGGGCCGGCTGGATCACCGGGGACACGTTCGCCCCGATGCGGGCGATGCTGTCGGGTCCCCGCCGGTCGGGGGCACCGGCCCACCGACAGCGTCAGCGTCCGCCCCGACTCAGCCGCTACAGCGTCGCACGCCCGCACAGCCGCGCGGCTGATCCGATGGTGTCCGGCCGATGGTCGGCATTGCCTGGCGCCGAACCGGATTCAACCGTGCGGGCGCATTTCCAAGCGGAGGTGCTACTCAACCGACACGGGGTGCTGACCAAGGGGGCGGCGGCGGCCGAGGGCGTGCCGGGCGGGTTCGCCACGTTGTACAAGGTGCTGAGCGCGTTCGAGGATGCCGGCCGCTGCCAGCGGGGCTACTTCGTCGAGTCACTGGGCGGGGCGCAGTTCGCGGCGGCCTCGACCGTCGACCGCCTGCGGTCCTATCTCGACGGGGTCGATCCGCAGCGTCCCGAGTACCACGCCGTCATGCTCGCCGCGACCGACCCGGCCAACCCGTACGGGGCCGCTCTGGCCTGGCCCGATCGGAAGGGCGACACCGACACGCACCGGCCCGGCCGCAAGGCCGGTGCGCTCGTGGCACTGGTCGACGGAAAGTTGGTCTGGTTCCTGGAACGCGGCGGCAAGACTCTGCTCAGCTTCACCTCCGATACCGAGACGCAACGGGCCGCCGCGGCCGCACTGGCCGAACTCGTGAGCGGCGGGAGGATCCCGTCGCTGTTGGTTGAGCGGATCAACGGGGTCGCCGTACTCGACCCCGGGGTCGACGAGGACCGCGCCAGCGTGCAGGAGGCGCTGACCGGGGCCGGGTTTGCCCGCACCCCGCGCGGTCTACGGCTGAGGTAGACGGCCTCACAGGAGACCTGCGACCTTGTAGAGCGCGAGCGATCCCGCAACGGCAACGTTGAGACTGTGACCGGTACCCACCATCGGAATCTCAACCGCGAGATCGAGCAATTCCATTGCATCGGAGGGTATGCCGCTGCCCTCGTTGCCGAGAACCACCACGGTGCGGGTGCGCGCCGCGGGCAGGTCCGCCAGCCGGATCGACTCGTCGGTGAGTTCGACACCGATGATGTGCGTCGACCGCTCCCGCTGCTTCTCCAGCCAGCCGATGACGTCGCCGTAGATCCAATGGACGCATGACCTGTGCCGCAGAGTATTTCCCTTGCGCAGAGCCTCGGGAACCCACGGCAGGCGCGGTACGGCCAGACATGCACCCACGGCGTCGCACGTGCGGAGCATCGTGCCGAGATTCACTCCATGCTTGGGCCACAGCGGCGCGACGATGATGTGGTTCCAGCATTGGTGACGACCGGAGCGTCGCTGCCGGTGGATCTCCTTACGCGTACGGATACGAGGCGCCTGATGCGGCGCTGCCGCGCCGCTCACTGGAGGGCGGGAACGCCCCTCCCGCTGAGTCGATAATTGATCACCGGCCGATTATGCCATCAACTGGTTCAATGAGAATATGCCCGAGGGCGACACCGTCTACCACACCGCCGCGGCACTACGCACCGCGCTGGCGGGAAAAACCTTGACGCGCTGCGATATTCGAGTTCCTCGGTATGCCACCGTCGACCTCACCGGGCACGTGGTCGATGAGGTGATCAGCCGCGGCAAGCATTTGTTCATCCGGGTTGGTCCGGCCAGCATCCACTCCCATCTGAAGATGGAGGGTAGTTGGCGCGTCGGATGGTCCAAGGGCGCGGCGCATCGCATCCGCATCGTGCTGGAGACTGCCGACAGTCGGGCCACCGGGATCGACCTCGGCGTGCTCGAAGTGCTCGATCGTGACACCGATATGGCAGCGGTGGGGCATCTGGGCCCGGATCTACTCGGCCCGGATTGGGAGCCCCGCACCGCGGCCGCCAATCTGGCCGCCGATCCGGACCGGCCCCTGGCGCCGACGCTGCTCGACCAGCGGGTGATGGCCGGCGTCGGCAACGTCTACTGCAATGAACTGTGTTTCGTCTTCGGACGGCTGCCCACCTCACCGGTGGGCTCGCTGACCGATCCCCTACGCGTCGTGCAGCGTGCACGGGACATGCTGTGGCTCAACAGGTCCCGCTGGAACCGCACCACCACCGGGGATACCCGGCCCGGACGTCAGCTGTGGGTGTACGGCCGCGCGGGTGAGCCATGCCGCCGGTGCGGAACCTTGATCGAGACCGACGCCACCGGCGAGCGCGTGACGTACTGGTGCCCGAGCTGTCAAACGTAGAGCCGTTGCGCGACAACGCAAGCAGCCAACGAGCGAGACCATCCTCACTCGGCCCTTAGGCAGAAGTGTCACCACCAACACCACCCGAACCGTCACCGATGTCCTGATACAGAACTGTCACCGATGTCTTGAGAGATAACACCTTGGCTTGTCGGGATGGCGTGGCACGATCGAACATGTGTTCGATTCCGATTCCGATGCGGCGGTCCTGATCGACAGGATCAGTGGTGCGGCCCGCGCGGAGTCGACGGCGATCGCGGGACGGCTTTCGGCGATCGGGGAATTGGATACTCTCCGCGAACAAGAGCTGGCCGAGTCGATCTTTTGGCGTACCGATCCGTTCGAGGCGGTCGCCGCCGAAATATCGGCGGCACTGCGGATCAGCAGGGGCCGGGCCGGTACGCAGATTCATCACGCCCGGGTGCTGCGCGACAAGTTGCCGTTGGTGGCGGCGCGGTTCGCTGTCGGGGATATCGACTATCGGGTGGTGCGGATGATCATCGCCCGCACCGGCATCGTGGACCCGGCGGTGTGGGCGGGGATGGATGAAGAGCTGGCCGCCCGTGCGCACCGGTGGATGCGGCTCTCGGAACGGCAGTTGCGGGATCGGGTGGATCAGTGGATCGCCAAACTCGACCCGAATGGGGTGCGGGTCCCACCCACTGTGGACGATGAGCGGTTCGTTCAGGTCGAACCGAGCAGCCCGGGCATGGCCTCGGTGTGGGCCAATGTCCACGCTGCCGATGGGGTCGCGTTGAGTCAGCGTCTGGATGCGGTGGCCGACACCGTGTGTGAGCACGATCCGCGCACCCGTGAGCAGCGCCGCGCTGATGCGGTCGGGCCGGTGGCCCGGTTGGAATCGCAGTTGCCGTGCCTGTGTGGTCGTGAGGATTGCCCGGCCACACAGAAACGGGCCGCGGCCGATGCGGCGATGGTTCACGTGCTGGCCGGCCAAGCCACCGTGGACGGCACCTCTGATGATCCGGGGTATCTGGCCGGCCATGGGATCTTGCCCGCCGAGTCAGTGCGCGACCTGGCCGCCACCGCCAAGATCAAACCGGTGGTGGTGCCCACCGAGCCGACCGAACCCAGCGAGCCTGCTGAGTCGGGCGATCCCGGCGACCTGGCCCCGCCGGCCGCCTCTGATTCGGCCAATTCTGAGCCGGGGTACCGCCCGTCGGTGGCACTGTCGGAGTTCATCCGGTGGCGGGATCTGACGTGCCGGTTCCCGGGCTGTGACGCCCCCGCCGAACGTTGCGATATCGACCACACCGCACCCTGGCCCGCCGGCCCGACGCATCCGTCGAACACCAAACTGTATTGCCGGGCACACCATTTGGTGAAAACGTTCTGCCCCGGTTGGACGGATCGCCAATTGCCCGATGGCGCCGTCGAGTTCACCACCCCCACCGGACACACCCACATCACCGATCCCCACGGCGCCGCCATGTTCCCGACCCTGGCGCAACCCACCGGGCAACTCGATCTCCCCCAACCGCAAGCCCCGCACCCCGACCGCGGCGCGAAGATGCCCACCCGCAGCAAGACCCGCGAACAAGACCGCCAAGACCGCATCGCCGAAGAACGACACCTACGCGCCGAACTCAACAACGACCTCGCATACGAACACCAATACCAAGCCTGGCTCGCCGAAGAATACGGACCACCACCACCCTTCTGAGCGACGCTGTGGGCGACTTCCTGCGCCACCCGCAGGCCGGCTGCCCGGACCGTGGAGGACGATCAGCTCGCCACCCTTGCGCTGCCTCCAGAACGTGCGCGTTCGGGTCAGTCGACCGACCGGGTCAACGCCCCTTAGGGTGACAACATGAGCAACGTCGTCGTCCGCGTCACCTCATCGGGTGACCTCGACGCGATCAGCGCCATCTACGCCCACCACGTCGAGACCGGCGTCGCCACCTTCGAGCTGACCCCGCCGGCTCGCGAGGAATGGGACCGCCGACTGGCGACGGCCCGGATGCATGAATTGCCTTTCCTCACCGCGATACTCGACGGGCAGCTCGTCGGCTATGCGTACTGCGCACCGTGGAAGCTACGACCCGCGTATCGGCACACGGTGGAGAACTCGATCTACCTTTCGCCGCAGGCGGCCGGCCTCGGCATCGGAACCCTGCTGCTGCAGGGGCTGATGGACGGCTGCGCTGCAGCGGGCGTCCGCGAGGTCATCGCCGTGGTGGTCGACACCGACGAGGCGGCGGCATCCCTTGCCCTGCACCGCAAGCACGGATTCGTCGAGGCCGGGCGACTACGTGCGGTCGGGTACAAGCACGGACGATGGCTGGACACGGTGCTGCTGCAACGCAGCCTGCCGGTCAGCAGTTGACGAGTTCCGGCTCGCAGATCGGCTGCGAATCCGATTCCGGTGCAGTTTCTTTGACCTCGGGCTTTCCGCCCCACGGGAACGCCAGCCGCACGATCTTGCGCACCACGGAGGCGAACTGCTTGTGGATCGGGCCCGAGTTGTAGGGCAGGCCGTAACGCTGGCAGATCTCCTTCACCTCACCCGAGAGTTCGGCGTAACGATGCGCCGGAATGTCGGGGAACAGGTGGTGTTCGATCTGGAAGGACAGGTTGCCGCTGAAGATGTGGAACCACTTGCCGCCACTGAGGTTCGCCGAGCCGAGCAGCTGACGGAAGTACCACTGCCCGCGAGACTCGTTCTCGGTCTCCTCGATGGTGAACTCGTGGGTGCCCTCGGGGAAGTGCCCGCAGAAGATGATGGTGTAGGACCACACGTTGCGCATCAGGTTGGCGGTCATGTTGCCCGCGAACACAAATGGCGCGAACGGCCCAGCCAACAGCGGGAAAGCCACGTAGTCCTTCACGGTCTGCTTGCGCACCTTTTCCCACATCTCGCGCAGCATGTCCTTCTTGTCCCGCAGCTTGATCTCGCCGGTGCGAATGCGCTCGGTCTCGAGCTCGTGCAACGCAACGCCGTACTGGAAGAACACCATCAGCAGGAATGCGTACAACGGATTGCCCAGGTAGTACGGGCTCCACTTCTGGTCCTCGCTCATGCGCAGGACGCCGTAACCGATGTCGCGGTCCATGTCGACGATGTTGGTGTACGTGTGGTGCATGTAGTTGTGCGAGTGCCGCCACTGATTCGACGGGCATGCCGAATCCCATTCGAAGTTCTGGCCGCGCAACGCCGGATCGCCCATCCAGTCGTACTGGCCGTGCATGACGTTGTGGCCGATCTCCATGTTGTCGAGGATCTTCGACAGTCCGAGCATCACGGTGCCGACCGGCCAGGCCGGCGGCAGGAACAGCAACGCACGGCCGCCGATCTCAAGCTTGCGCTGCATCTTGATGATGTCGCGGATGTAGGTGGCGTCGCGCTCGCCGAGATCGGCGATGGCGCGTTCACGGATGACGTCGAGTTCGCGGCCGAATTCCTCGAACTGGTCAGGGGTCAGGGTGTACTTCTTCAGCTCGGGCATGACAGTGCCTTTCGGAGTGAGAGTCAGAGGTCGATGTCGACGTCGCCGATTGGGGCGGTGACGCAGATCTGGATGTCTTCGCAGTCGGCGCTGGATACCGCACCGGTGATCAGGTTGCGCACTGCTCCGCGGCTCTTGGACCGCGTGCAGCTGTGGCAGATGCCCATGCGGCATCCGCTTTCCGGGTTCAGTCCCGCGGCTTCGGCCTGCGCCAGCAGGGTCTGACCGTCGTCGGTCACCGTGACGGAACTGTTGGTGAATGTGACTGCGCCACCAGCGGATTCGCCGGAAACACTGAACACGGGCGGAACGAAACTCTCCGAGCGCGCATCGGGGCAGTGCGTGCGGACGGCGTCGACGAGCGCCGGCGGACCACAGACGAACACCGCGTCGGGCTCGGTATCGGGAAAGGCGGCGGCCAGGTGCGTCGGTCCGAAATACCCGTCGAGATCGCCAATGGTCCCGTCACCGTCGCCGCCCCGGGTGTATCCGTGCAGCACCCGCACACCTGCTCCGGCCATCGCCGTGAGCTCCGAGCGGTAGCAGGCCTCCTCAGCGCCGCGTGCGTAGTGCACGAACGCGACCTCCCCGGTGAACGCCTGTGCACGCAGGGTCCGCAACATGGACATCACCGGAGTGATTCCGCTGCCGCCGGAGACGAACAGGATGCGCTTCGGCAGTACCGCCGGGAGGACAAAATCTCCGCCGACGGAGTCCAGCCCCAGCACCATGCCCGGGTACGCGTGGTCGCACAGGTAGGTCGAGACCAGGCCGCCGTCATGGCGGCCGATGGTCAGCTCGATGCGAGCCGCACCTTCGGCGCTGGCCGGCGAGTAACACCGGGTGCGGCGTCGGCCGTTGATCTCGACGGAGAGGTTGATGTGCTGGCCCGCCCGAAAGCCGGCGAAGGCGGCATTTGGTTCGAGGGTCAGCGTGACGCTGCGCGGCGTCTGCCGCCGCACTGCGATCACCTTGGCGCGGGCGTCGCCGCGGGTCCAGGTCGGTTCGACCAGCTCGGTGTAGCGGTCAACTCCATGGGGACCGGTCAGCAGGTTCGCGAGCGCACTCATTCGGGGGCCGGCCAGCAGTCGCCGCCCGACGCCTTCAGTCAATGTTTGAGTGAACATGTGTACACAGTGCGCGTGCACACATGACTCTGTCAACGACAAAAATGCAGGAAGTGGTAGGGTTCACATCAGTGAACAAACGTACGCCCAATTCACGAACACCCACGTCACGAACACGACGGCCGGACTCGGCGTCGCGGTCGCGGGAGACGCTGTCCAGGGAAGAACGCAAAGAGGCCACCCGGCGCGCGATCATCACCGCCGCGCTGACCCTGCTGGAAGACCGCAGCTTCAGCGCACTGTCCCTGCGGGAGGTCACCCGCGAGGCGGGCATCGTGCCCGCCGCGTTCTACCGGCACTTCGACTCGATGGATGCGCTCGGTCTCGTCCTCATCGACGAGTCGTTCCGGGCCCTGCGCGACATGCTGCGGGGCGCCCGCGCCGGCAAGCTCGACCCGCACCACATCATCGAATCCTCGGCCGAGATCCTGACCGGCAGTGTCAACGAGCGTCGCGAACACTGGCGGTTCATCGCCCGCGAACGCTCCAGCGGGGTCTCGGTACTGCGCTACGCGATTCGCACCGAGATCCGGCTGATCACCTCCGAACTCGCGATCGACCTCGCCCGTTTCCCGGGCCTCAAGGACTGGAGCAGCGAGGACCTCAACATCCTGGCAAACCTGTTCGTCAATGCGATGATCTCGACGGCCGAGGCCCTCGAAGACGCAACTGACGCACAGTCTGTCGAGGCCATCCACTGCGCCGCGGTCAAACAACTGCGAATGATCGCCGTTGGCGTCAACGGGTGGCACAGCACCGGCTAGGGTCCGGCTCATGTCCCTTGCAGAGCCACTCGACCTTGCCTACCCGCGACCCGACATCGCCGTCATCACCCTCAATCGGCCCGAGAAGCTGAACGCGCTGTCGTACGAACTGGTCGAGGCCCTGCACGCCACCCTCGATGCCCTCGCCGACAACAACGAGTGCCGCGTCGTCGTGCTCACCGGCGCCGGCCGCGGCTTCTGCTCGGGCCTGGATCTCAGCAATCCCAATCCGCCCGAGTCAGGTGGCGGCACCGAGTTTCCCCGCTCGGGCATGCGCTGGCAGGAGCGCATCGCGAATCTGACGGTCAAACTGCACCGGCTGCGCCAACCCGTCATCGCCGCGGTCAACGGCGCGGCCTACGGGGGCGGCTTCGCCCTGGCCGCAGCCAGCGACATCCGCATCGCCGGCCCGGCGGCGAAGTTCTGCACGCAGTTCATCAAGCTGGGCATCGGCGGCTGCGACATCGGTGTGAGCTACACCCTGCCCAGGATCATCGGCTCGGGTCCGGCATTCGACCTGATCCTCACCGCGCGGGCGGTCGAGGCGGCGGAGGCGCTACGGCTCGGTCTGGTCACCCGCATCGTCGACCACACCGACACGTTGCTCGATGCGGCCCTTGAGATTGCCGAAACCCTCTGCAGTTATGGCAAATTCGGCCTGGAATCGACCAAACAGGTGCTCTGGGCCAATCTCGACGCCGGCTGCCTGGAAACGGCGCTACACGTCGAGAACCGCAGCCAGATCCTTTCGGTCGGCACCGGTAGCCTCGCCGAGGTCAGCGAGGTGTCCCGCCACCGTCGACGATGATCACCTGCCCCGTCATGTAGCTGCCGGCATCCGAACACATCAGCAGGGCCGCGCCGACCATCTCGTCCGGGTCGGCCAGGCGCTTCATCAAGGTCCCGCCCTTCATGAGGTCAATCGCCTCCTGCGGGTTGTTGCGCATCATGTCGGTGTCGACGGGTCCCGGGGCCAGGGCGTTCACCCGGATTCCCAATGGAGCGAACTCGGCCGCCATCGACCGGGTCACCGACATCAGCGCGGCCTTGCCCGAGGCGTAGATCGACAACGCCGGCGCGAAGTTGAACGCCCCGACCGACACCATGTTCAGCACCGCGGCCTTCGCGCTGGCCTTCAGATGCGGCAGGGCGTGTTGCACCAGGAACACCGGCCCGCGCAGGTTCACCTCGTAGGACTTGGCCCAGGCTTCCGGTGTCATCTGCCCCAGCGGCTGGGCCAGGGCATTGGCAGCATTGTTGACCACCACATCGATCCCGCCGAACTCGGCGACCGTGCGCTCCACCAGCGCGCCGAGCTCGTCGATGTTCCCGCTGTGCGTGGGAACCCCGATTGCCTCTCCCCCAAGCCCGCGAAGGTGCTCGGCCGCCCGCTCGCAGGCCTCGGGCTTACGGCTGGCGACCACCACCCGGGCGCCGGCCAGCGTGAAGCCCTCGGCGAGAGCCAATCCGATACCGCGGGTGCCACCGGTGACGATCACGGTGCGGTCGGTCATGTCGAACAGATGGTCAAAGGCCTCACGGTTCACCCCGTCAGTAGACCATCACCACGGTCCGGTCACGCAAGGCTTCCGCCCAATCTCCGGGCACTCACGAATTCGCGGTCCTCGCCGGTGATCGGGTCGGTGAACTCCAGGCGCTGCGCCAACAGCTGCAGCGGATGGTCGAAATCATCGGGAGCTACCTCGATCACGTTGGGATACAGGGAATCACCGATGATCGGCAGCCCGATGGAGGCCATGTGCACCCGTAGTTGATGGGTCCGCCCGGTGCGAGGCGACAGTCGGTAGAGCCCCCGTCCCATATCCTCGACATATGTCTCGGCATTGGGCTCACCGGGTTCCTCGAAGGCCTGTAACTGCCCGCGGTGCTTGATGATCCGACTACGCAGTGTGACGGGCAACGACACCATAGCTGCGCCGGCCGCGCGGGCCAGATACGTCTTGCGCGTCCCGCCCTCGGCGAACATCCGCTGATAACGGCCGCGGACCTCGCGACGCACGGTCAGCAACAGCACACCCGCGGTCAGCCGGTCCAGCCGGTGCGCGGGACTCAGGTCCGGCAGGTCCAGTTCACGCCTCAGCCGCACCAACGCGGTCTGCGCGACGTGGCCTCCGCGGGGCATGGTGGCCAGAAAGTGCGGCTTGTCGACCACGAGGATGTCGTCATCGCGGTACAGCACCGGGATGTCGAACGGCACTGCCACCTCGTCGGCCAGGTCGCGGTAGAAGTAGACGTGCGCACCTGCGGGCAGCACGGTTGCCACATCGACGGCTGTGCCGTCGGGCAGAACCACCTCTCCGGCAACCACTTTCGCGCCGATGCCGAACCGCTCCTGCAGCTCGTCGTGGACGTTGCCGCCCAACAGCCGCAGCCGCGCCGGGCCAAGTCCGTCACGCACCGGCAGCGGCGGCGATGAGCGCCTGCGCGAAGAGCGTTGGGACCCGGCCTTTCTCAATTGAGCGGCACGGGCTCGAGGATCTCGGCGCGGGCCTCGGGCGCGGCCTGGCGCAGGGCATCGGCGGACTCGTCGTCGGGCTGGGTCTGCGACAGCACCTCAGCCTCCACCCTGGCGATGTACGTGGCGACTTCACGATCGATGTCCTCGGCCGTCCACCCCAGCACGGGCGCAACCACTTCCGCGACCTCGCGGGCGCAATCGACTCCTCGGTGCGGATACTCGATCGCGACCCGCATCCGGCGGGCCAAGATATCTTCCAGGTGAAGTGCGCCTTCAGCCGCGGCGGCGTAGTAGGCCTCGACCTTCAGATACACCGGCGCATCGCTGATCGGGGCCAGCAGTTCTGGCCGGCCCTCGGCCATCTTGAGCACCTCACCGATCAGCGACCCGTAGCGGTCCAGCAGGTGCCGGACGCGGTACGGGTGCAGCCCGTATTGCTTGCCGACGTATTCGGTCTGATTGATCAACGCGAAGTACCCGTCGGCACCCATCAGCGGGACCTTCTCGGTGATCGACGGCGCCACCCGGGCCGGAATGAACTCTGCGGCAGCGTCGATCGCGTCGGCCGCCATCACCCGGTAGGTGGTGTACTTCCCGCCGGCGATCGCCACGAGCCCCGGAGAAGGCACCGCAACGGCATGCTCCCGCGACAGCTTGGAGGTCTCTTCACTCTCGCCGGCCAGCAGCGGACGCAACCCGGCGTAGACCCCGTCGATGTCGTCGTGGGTCAACGGGGTCGCCAGCACGGTGTTGACGTGTCCGAGGATGTAATCGATGTCGGCCTTGGTCGCGGCGGGATGCGCAAGATCGAGATTCCAGTCCGTGTCGGTGGTCCCGATGATCCAGTGCGTACCCCACGGAATCACGAACAGCACCGACTTCTCGGTGCGCAGGATGATCGCCACCTCGCTGACGATCCGGTCCCGCGGCACCACGATGTGCACGCCCTTGGACGCACGCACCCGGAACCGGCCGCGCTCCTTGGACAGTGCCTGAATCTCGTCGGTCCACACCCCGGTGGCGTTGACCACGACATGGCCCCGCACCTCGGTGGTGGCCCCGTCCTCGGAATCCCGCACCTGCACGCCGGTCACCCGGTCACCTTCGCGCAGGAGTGCCACCACCTGCGTCGAAGTCCGCACCACCGCGCCGTAGTGGGCCGCGGTGCGCGCCACGGTCATCGTGTGCCGGGCGTCGTCAACCACGGTGTCGTAGTAGCGGATACCACCGATCAGCGAGCTGCGCTTGAGCCCGGGAGCCAACCTCAGCGCGCCGGCTTTCGTCAGATGCTTTTGTGCAGGAACTGATTTCGCTCCGCCGAGCTGGTCGTAGAGGAAGATCCCCGCCGCCATGTATGGCCGTTCCCACCAACGGTTGGTCAACGGGAACAGGAACGGCAACGGTTTGACCAGATGCGGTGCCAGCGTGGTCAGGCTCAGTTCCCGCTCGTACAGCGCCTCGCGTACAAGTCCGAATTCCAGCTGCTCCAGATACCGCAGCCCGCCGTGGAACATCTTGGAGCTGCGACTGGATGTGCCGGAAGCGAAATCGCGCGCCTCGACGAGCGCCACCGTGAGTCCACGGGTCGCGGCATCCAACGCCGCGCCGGCTCCAACTACACCGCCGCCGATGACTACTACGTCGAATTGTTCACTGCCGAGTCGTTGCCAGGCTTGCGCCCTGTGCTGCGGTCCGAGGAGGGTTTGCCCGTCGCCCGGTGCTGAGATCGGGTCAGTCACGATCCCCAGGCTACGTGGGTGGCGTGGGATCCGCCCGATTCTGCCCGTCCTCGGCCAGCCCAAGTCATCCACTGCGCTCACTGTGAGCGGTAGGTTCCCTGTCGTGTCGACTCAACCCCCGGGCTTGCCGGGCCAGCCATTTCCTGGGCCGCAGCAGTTCCCCGGCCAGCAATTCCCCGGCCAGCAGTACCCGCCCGGCGGCGTCGCACCGACAGGATATTTTCCCGGTTACCCGCAACCGAAGGCGCCGCCAAGGAAGCGTTGGTACGGCGTCGGCGCGGCACTGCTCATCGCCGGGTTGGCGGTCGCTGTGCTCGGGGGCGTGGGGATCGGCGGGCTTGCCGACGCCACGCCGGATGCCGAAAACACCTTCGGGAACCGCGAGATGACGACGGTGCACTTCGACGCCGGTGAGACCAAGGTGATCTTCGTCGCCAATCCCGGTGAACACCACAAGGTGCGGTGCAACGTCGGCAATCAACGCGGTTCTGACGATAAAGCGAAGATCGACAACTACGACGGCAATCTCACGATCAACGAGTGGCAGGCCGTGTTCACCGTGACCGCACAACAGTCGTCCGACTACGCCGTCACGTGTGAGGGTGCGCCGTCAGACGAGTTCGGGGTGGGCGGTAACGCCAAGCCCAGTTCGCTCATCGGCGGTATTTTCGCCATCTTGGGCGGCGGCTTCTTGAGCGTCCTCGGGATCGTGACGATCATCATCACGGCGATATCGCGACGACGCCGCAAGGTGTGACTTCGGCACCGGCATCTAGTCCAGGTCGTCGTGCTTCATCAACTGGCGCGCGGCCTCGGTGATCGATCCGGACAGCGACGGGTACACCGAAAACGTCTGGGCCAGCTCATCGACCGGGATGCCGTTCTGCACGGCCAGGGCGATCGGCAGGATCAGCTCAGAGGCGATCGGCGCGACCACCACCCCGCCGATCACCACCCCGGTCGCCGGGCGGCAGAAGATCTTCACGAAGCCGCGGCGCAGGCTGGACATCTTGGCCCGGGCATTCGTGCTGAGCGGCAGGGTCAGGGTGCGGGCCGGCACGGAGCCGTCGTCGATCGCGGCCTGGGGCACCCCGACCGCGGCGATCTCGGGACGGGTGAACACCGCCGCGGCGACCGTTCGCAGCCGGATCGGAGCCACGGCCTCACCCAGGGCGTGATACATCGCGATGCGGCCCTGCATGGCCGCCACCGAGGCCAACGGCAGCAATCCGGTGCAGTCGCCCGCCGCGTAAATGCCCGGTACCGAAGTTCGCGACACCCGGTCGACGTTGAGATAGTTGCCCGGCCCGAGTTCGATGCCGACGCGGTCCAGGCCCAGGCCACCGGTGTTGGGGACCGAGCCGACCGTCATCAGCGCATGGCTGCCTTCGACAGTGCGCCCGTCGGCCATGGCGACACGCACCCCGTGCTCGGTGCGGGTCACCGACTCGGCGCGGGCGTTCTTGACCAGGGTGACACCGCGTTCGGAGAACACCTCCTCCAGCACGGCGGCGGCGTCGGAGTCCTCGTGCGGCAGGATCTGGTCGCGGCTGGCCACGACCGTCACGGTCACCCCGAGTTCGGTGTAGGCGTTGACGAACTCGGCGCCGGTGACACCCGACCCCACCACCACGAGATGCTCGGGCAGTGCTTCGAGGTCGTAGAGCTGCCGCCAGTTGAGGATGCGTTCCCCGTCGGGCGCGGCGTTGGGCAGCACCCGCGGGCTGGCACCGGTGGCGATCAGCACCACATCGGCGGTCAGCTGGCTGACCGCGCCGTCCGGGCCGGTGACCTTGACGCGGTGCTGGGCCATGCCCGGGACATCGTCGATCAGCTCGCCGCGGCCCGCGATCAGCTCGATGCCTTCGTTGCGCAGCCGCTCGGCGATGTCGCCGGACTGCGCCGTGGCCAGGGTCTTCACCCGCTCATTGATCTGCGGCAACGAGATCTTCGACTGCTCGAAATCCAGCGAATATCCCAGGTTGGGCGCACGCCGCAGCTCGGTGCGCACGCCGGTGGAGGCGATGAAGGTCTTGGACGGCACACAATCCCACAGCACGCACGCGCCGCCGATGCCGTCGCAGTCGATGATGGTCACATGAGCGACCTCAGGGCCACGGGCTGCGGCGACCAAGGCCGCCTCATATCCGGCGGGGCCGCCGCCGATGATCACGATGCGGGTTGCCACCGCACTAACCTAACCAACTTTGCGCACTAAGCTGTCTTACCGTGCCGCTGTACGCCGCCTACGGGTCCAATATGCATCCGGAGCAAATGCTCGAGCGGGCTCCGCACTCGCCGATGGCCGGAACCGGGTGGCTGCACGGCTGGCGGTTGACGTTCGGCGGTGAGGACATCGGCTGGGAGGGCGCGCTGGCGACCGTCGTCGAGGACCCGCTGTCGAAGGTTTTCGTCGTGCTCTACGACGTGACGTCAGCCGATGAACAGAGCCTGGACCATTGGGAAGGTTCCGAGCTCGGGTTCCACAAGAAGATCCGCTGCCGGGTGGACCGGTTGTCGTCGGACACCAACAAAGACCCGGTGCTGGCCTGGCTGTATGTGGTCGACGCCTGGGAGGGCGGCCTGCCCTCGGCCCGCTATCTCGGGGTGATGGCCGACGCCGCGGAGATCGCGGGGGCACCCGGTGCTTACGTGCACGATCTGCGCACCCGCCCAGCGCGCAACATCGGCCCCTAGTCTTGGGAGGCTAGGCGGAAGCCTCGACGATGTTGACCATCGTGCGCACGCCGACACCCAACGCACGCTCGTCGATGTCGAACGTGGGCTGATGCAGATCAAGTTGTGGCCCTTGTCCACTCCACACACCGAGTCGGCCCATCGCGCCGGGCACATCCTCGAGATACCAGGAGAAGTCCTCGCCGCCGCCGGACTGGTGAGTGTCGGCGAGTACGTCGGGGCCGATGGCCTCGATGGCGTGGGTGAGGATGCGGGTGGACACCTCTTCGTTGACCACCGGGGGCACGCCCCGCCGGTAGTTGAGGCTGTGCGAGATGTTGAGCGGCGCGAGCAGCGCGGTAACCGTCTCTTCCACAATCGATTCCAGCGTCAGCCAGGTATCGCGACTTGCGGTGCGGATCGTCCCGGCCAGGGTGCCGATCTGCGGGATGGCGTTGGCGGCCACGCCGGCATTGACTGCGCCCCACACCATCACGGTGTCGTGACGGGGATCGATACGACGGGACAGCACGCCGGGCAAGCCGGTGATCAGGGTCCCGAGCCCGTAGACCAGGTCACCGGTCAGGTGCGGCCGGGAGGTGTGCCCGCCCGGCGAATGCAGGGTGATCTCGATGGAATCAGCCGCCGAGGTGATCGGTCCGGGCTTGGTGGCCACCTGGCCCACGACCAGCCGGGGATCGCAGTGCAGCGCGAAGATCCGGCTCACCCCGCTCAGCACGCCCGCATTGATCGCGTCGATCGCGCCGCCCGGCATCAGTTCCTCGGCCGCCTGGAACAGCAACCGGACCCCGACCGGCAACTCCGGCACCGACGCCAGAGCCATCGCCGTGCCGAGCAGTACGGCGGTGTGGGCATCGTGTCCGCAGGCGTGCGCGACATTGGGCACCGTGGACGCATAGGACGCGCCGGTCCGGTCCGCCATCGGCAAGCCGTCCATGTCAGCGCGCAGCGCGATCCGCGGACGGTCCTCCGGCCCGAAGTCACACGTCAATCCGGTGCCACCGGGCAACACTTTGGGATTCAACCCGGCCTCGGCCAGATGACGGGCCACGAACTCGGTGGTGGCGAACTCCTGACGGCCCAGTTCCGGGTGGGCATGCAGGTGACGACGCCACGACACCATCTCGTCGTAGTTGAGCGACAACCAGCGGGCAGCGGCATGCTGCAGCACACTCATGAAGCCCGCCTCCTCTGCAGCGCCGCCAACACGCGGTCCCGCTGCGCAGGCGTCTCAGCCAGCTGAACGACGCTGCGGGCCAACATGATCGCGCCTTCAAGGACAGCCTTGTCGGCGCTCGGACCCGCCGCTGCAGCGGTGAAAGCCGGCTGATGGATCGCCGCGCCACCAGAGTCGATGCCGATCACCGGATGGATGCCGGGCATCACCTGACTGATGTTGCCCATATCGGTACTGCCCAGTGGCACACTTGCCTCCACGTTCTCCGGCAACGGGTTACGGCCCAAGCGCAGCATCTCGGCGCGGATGGTCTCCGAGAGCCACGGATCGGGCACCAATTCGGCGTAAGGCGGGGCGATCTCGGTCACCCGGTGCTCACAGCCCGTCGCCAGTGCTCCGGCCGAAAAGCAGCCGGCCATCCGGTCCTCGAGCTCGCGCAGCGCCGACATGTCGGTCGCGCGCATGGTGTATCGCATCTCGGCGCGGCCGGGGATGACGTTGGTGGCCTGCCCGCCGTGGGTGACGATGCCGTGCACCATCTGTCCCGGCATGAGCTGCTGGCGCAGCAGGCCGATGGCGACCTGCGCGACGGTGACCGCGTCGCCGGCGTTGACGCCCAGATAGGGCGCCACGGCTGCGTGCGATTCCCGGCCGGTGTAGTTCACCGTCACCTCGGACAGCGCCAGCGAGCGCGCGGCGGCGATGTCCACGGGTCCGGGATGCAGCATGACCGTCGCGGCGATGTCGTCGAACACACCGGCGTTGAGCAGCAAGACTTTTCCGCCACCGAGTTCCTCGGCCGGGGTGCCGACGAGCACAACGGTCAGGCCCAGTTCGTCGGCGACGTCGGCCAGGGCCAGCGCGGTACCGACCGCCGAGGCCGCGATGATGTTGTGTCCGCAGGCATGCCCGATCTCGGGCAGCGCGTCGTACTCCGCGCAGATCCCGACCACCAGCGGGCCGCTGCCGTAGGAGGCCCGGAACGCGGTGTCCAGTCCTCCGGCAGCGGCGGTGATCTCGAATCCGTACTCGGCCACCAGCGCCTGCGTCTTGGCGCAGCTGCGGTGCTCGGCGAAGGCCAACTCCGGCTCGGCGTGTATCGAGTGGGAGAGTTCGACCAGATCGCCACGACGCCGGTTGATGGCATCCTCGACGCTCAGCGAGGCGGTGGCGGAGGGCATCCTCGCAGTATCTCACTGCCGGTTTCCGGCGGTTAAGCTCGCCTATCGTGACCGATCCCCAGGCATCCAGCCAGGCAGCCGCCACCATCGCCGAGCGGACGGGCGTCGAACGCCACGATGTCGCGGTCGTGCTCGGCTCGGGTTGGGCACCCGCGGTGGCCGAGCTGGGCGAGCCGGTGGCCACTGTGCCGATGGCCGATCTCCCCGGCTTCACCCCGCCGAGTGCGGCCGGGCACGGCGGCCAGGTGCACTCGGTGCGCATCGGGGACCACCGGGTGCTGGTGCTGGCCGGGCGCATCCATGCCTATGAGGGCCACGACCTGCAGCATGTGGTGCATCCGGTCCGGACCGCGGCGGCCACGGGCGTGTCGACCGTGGTGCTGACCAACGCCGCCGGCGGGCTTCGTGCCGAGTACCAGGTGGGCCAGCCGGTGCTGATCAGCGACCACCTCAACCTCACGGCACGTTCTCCCCTGGTCGGCGCGCAGTTCGTCGATCTGGTCGACGCCTACTCCCCCACGTTGCGGGCATTGGCGCGGGAGATCGAGCCCTCCCTGGCCGAGGGCGTCTACGCCGGGCTGCCCGGCCCGCATTACGAGACCCCGGCTGAGATCCGGATGCTGCGCACCCTCGGGGCCGACCTGGTCGGCATGTCGACGGTGCATGAGACGATCGCCGCTCGGGCCGCCGGCCTGCAGGTACTGACCATCTCGATGGTGACCAACCTGGCCGCCGGGATGACGGGCGAACCGCTCAGCCACGCCGAGGTGCTCGAGGCCGGACGCCAGTCCGCAACCCGGATGGGTTCCCTGCTGCGCTCGGTGATCGATCGGATCTAGCCGACCAGATACCGCTGCAGCGTGGGGCCGATCCAGTCGACGACCTCCTGGCGGCCCATGGTTACCAACGGCGGGAACTCCAGCACGTAGCGGCACAACGCCATCCCGAGCACCTGCGACGCCGCGAGGCTGGCCCGCACCGGAGTGTCGGCAGCGTTGCCCGTCGTCTCGGCGATGACCGGAGCGAGTTGCGCCGCGAAGATCGTGCGCATCCGCTCGGCGACGGCCTCGTTGGTCACCCCGGCGCGCAGCAGGATCAGCAGTGCCTCATCGCGTTCCCAGCGTTCGAGGAAGTGCGCGGCCAGCGCGGCACCGATCCCCTCACGCGGAACCCGGTTGAGATCCGGTAGTTCCAAATCGAATTCGGCAGCGGCGGCGAACAGCCGTTCCTTGTTGCCGTAGTAGCGCATCACCATCGCAGGGTCGATCCCGGCATCGGCCGCAATCGCCCGGATGGTCGCGCGCTCGTACCCGTCTGCGGCGAATCGCTCCCGCGCCGCGGCGAGGATGGCGGACTTTGTCTCGGCTGCCGGTCGTCGCATGTCAACAATTGTAGGCCAACAGCTGTTGACATCGTGTCGGAAGGCTCCTACGTTGAAGTCAACAGATGTTGACCAACGGTTGTTGACCAAGGAGTCGAAGATGCAAAACACCACTACAGACGTCCTGATCGTCGGAGCCGGGCCCGTCGGACTGACGGCGGCCATCGTGTTGATCCAGCACGGCCACGACGTGACCGTCGTGGATGCTCAGGCCGAGGGCGCCAACACGTCACGGGCCGCTGTCGTCCATCCCCACACCCTGGAACTGCTGGAGCCCTATGGCGTGGTCGACGAACTCGTCGCCCGGGGTGTACACACCCCGTCATTCACCATCCGGGATCGCGATGATCTCCTCGTCGCGGTGCCGTTCAGCGAGCTGCCGACCGCCTTCCCGTACACACTGATGATCTCGCAGGCCGACACCGAGACCTTCCTGCTCAACCGGCTGGAGGAGCTGGGCGGGAAAGTCCTCCGCCCGGCCACCGTGACGGAGATCCGGCAGGACACGGACCACGCGATCGCCACGTTCGCCGATGGTCAGCAGATCCGGGCCCGTTACCTGGTCGGCGCGGACGGCATGCACAGCACGGTCCGCGATCAGGCCGGTATCGCGTTCAGCGGGGGCACCTACGGCGAATCGTTTGCCCTGGCCGATGTCCGCCTGTCCGGCGGTGTGCCCGCCGACGAAGTCATCCTGTACTTCTCGCCGGCCGGGCTGGTCGTTGTCGCGCCGCTGCCCGACAGCATGTACCGCATCGTCGCCACGGTGGACGAAGCCCCGCAGCATCCTGACATCGCGTTTGTGCAGTCACTGTTGAACGAACGCGGTCCGGTGGCGACGCCAGCCGTGGTCGAAGAGGTGGTCTGGGGTTCCCGGTTCCGCGTGCACCACCGGGTGGCGGACACGTTCCGCGACAACCGCATCCTGCTCGCGGGCGACGCCGCACACGTGCACTCTCCCGCCGGTGGGCAGGGCATGAACCTCGGCATCGAGGATGCCGTCGTCCTGGGCGAGCACCTCTCGCAGGTGCTGGACGCCGGGGCCGACGAGGCGCTTCTCGACGAGTACGCCACCACCCGCCGCCACACCGCACGCGGTGTCGTCTCGATGACCAGCCGGCTCACCGAACTCGCCACCGCGTCCGCTCGCCGCCGCCCGATCCGCAACCGCGTCATGCGGCTGGCCGGCAAGCTGCCCGCCGTCCGCCGGGCGCTGGCCTGGCGGCTGTCCGGCCTGAACCGACGCTGAGCTATCGCCGGACGGCGGCCACCGGTCGTTCGGTCGGCTTGCCTTCACGCTGGGAACGCCGCCTGCCCAGCCGCGCCATCACGCGCGCCATGAGCGGCGCGGCGAACAACATCAGCAGCACCCTCAGCACCTGAGCGGCAATGATGAACGTGACATTCGAGCCGGTTTCCACCGCAGTGGCCAGCACCGCATAGACGCCGCCCGGACTGGTCGCCAGGTAGCCCTCCAGTTGCGTCATCCCGGTGACGTTGGCCAACACCACCCCGAGTCCGGCGGTTGCCGCGCCGAGCACCACGATCAAGGTCAGTGCCAGCGGGAGTATCCGGCCGATCGCCCGTAGCGAGTCGCGGGTGAAGGCGATACCCGCCTGCCAGCCGATCACCATGTAGGCGGCCTGCACCAGCACCATCGGGACAGTCAGCCCGAAGGACACGCCGGTGAGCTGCAATGTCACCGTCAGAGCCAGCGGGCCCAGTAGTCCGGCGCCCGGCAACCTGGCCCATCGCCCGCCGACGCCCCCGACCGCGACGATCACAGCCAGCATTGCCAGGCTGAGATACCAAGGCCCCGAGGCAGATTCGCCCTGAACTGACGCCGGATGTGACCGATCGGCATGGAAGACCAGGGTCACCACGAGCGGAATAGTCGCGGTGACGAGGGCGACCCGCAGGTATTGAACGACGGAGACGACGCGATCGTCGCCGCCGAGTTCACGCGCGATCGCCACCAGCCCCGACGCGCCGCCGGCGACCAGCGCAAGCGACCCGGTCAGCGGGCTGACGTCGCGGTGCAGCCCGAGTAACCCGCCGGCAAGGATGCTGAGCAGCAGCGTGGCCACGGTGATCACCAGCACGATCACCCAGTCCGATCCGAGCGCACTGACGGCATCCTGATGGACCATCGTGCCGATGTAGACACCGAGCACGCCTTGGGCGATCACCCCAGCCGAGCGCGGCATCCGTTCGGGGGCCAGTGAGACCAGCGCCAGCGCGACGCCGACCGCGAGACCGGCGAACAGCGCCGCCGAGGGGACGCCGATGAGAGTGAGCGGAACCGTGACGGCGGCAGTCGCGACGACGAGCAGACCCCACCGCAGCGTCCGAGTCATCCGCGTCTGCCACCTCCCACTGAGATCATAAGGTATCCCTTCGCACTATTCACGTTCTGATGCGTACCAAATGCGCTGACCGCAGCAGATACCAAGGTATAACTTATTCATGGCAGCAACATCGGCGACGGAACTACGGGAGTCGATGATGGCGGTGACCCGCCAGATGCGGCGCCACCGTCCAGATCACGGCCTGACGTTGAGCCAGCTGGAACTGTTGGGCGAGGCCAGCCGCAGCGGGACGACAACCCCGGCCGAGATGGGCGCGCGGCTGCATGTGCGTGCCCAGTCGCTGACCGACAGCATCAACGAACTGCTCCGCCGCGGGCTGATCGCCCGGCGTCCCGACGACCACGACCGGCGCCGTCAGCTCATCGAGATCACCGCACAAGGCACGGCGTTGCTGCAGGCCGACCGGGCCGAACGCGACGCCTGGCTGCACGCCACGATGCGGGAGAACCTCACCGATCTGGAGTTCGATCTGCTGATGCTGGTGGCACCGGTCCTGCGCAAGCTGGCGTACTCCGACGCCGCGGCGGGCACACTTGGGTCATGACCACCATCGCGACCGCCGCCGCCGAATGGATCGCGCATGACCCCGACCCGCAGACCGCGGCCGAATTGTCGGCCTGCAGTCCCGACGAGCTCGACCGCCGGTTCAGCAATCCGCTGGCCTTCGGCACTGCCGGCCTACGCGGACCGTTGCGGGGTGGCCCCGATGCGATGAATCTGGCCGTCGTCGTCCGCACTACCTGGGCGCTGGCCCAGGTCCTCAAGGACAGAGGCCTGGGAGGGTCACACGTGGTGGTGGGCCGAGATGCGCGGCACCGCTCAGACGAGTTCGCCCTGGCGGCCGCCGAAGTCCTTGCCGCCGAGGGCTTCCAGGTCATTCTCATGATGGCCTCGGTCCCGACCCCGATGGTTGCCTATACCGTTCGGCACCTGCCTGCCGTTGCCGGCATCCAGATCACCGCGTCGCACAATCCGCCGACGGACAACGGCTACAAGGTGTTTCTCGACGGTGGCATGCAGATCATCTCCCCCGCCGACCGGGAGATCGAGGCCGCGGTGGACCGGGCGCCGCATGCCGACGAGATCCACAGGGCCGCAGTGGAAACCGGCGGACGCCACCAGGTTTACGGGTACCTGGAGCGGGCCGCCCGGGTCCGCCGCAGCACCGGTTCGGTGCGCGTGGCGCTGACCCCGCTGCACGGGGTCGGCGGCGAATACGCCCTTGATGCCCTGGCCCTGGCCGGATTCGACGACGTGCACGTGGTCGAGGAACAGTTCAACCCTGACCCGGACTTCCCCACGGTCAGCTTCCCCAATCCCGAGGAGCCGGGTGCCGTCGACGCGCTGCTGGCCCTGGCCGACGACGTCGACGCCGAGATCGCGATCGCCTTGGACCCCGATGCCGACCGGTGCGCCGTCGGGGTGCCCGGCCCGGATGGTTGGCGCATGCTCACCGGCGACGAAACCGGCTGGCTGCTGGGTGATTACATCCTGTCTCAGCTCGAACCCGGCCCCGTCAGCGAAGCCGCCCTGGTCGCCAGCACCGTGGTGTCCTCGCGGATGCTGGCCGCCATCGCGGCGGCGCACGGGGCCCAGCACGCTGAAACCCTCACCGGATTCAAGTGGTTGGCCCGCGCCCAGTCCCCCGGCAACACGCTGGTCTACGCCTACGAAGAGGCGATCGGGCACTGTGTCGACCCGGCCTCGGTACGCGACAAGGACGGGATCACCGCCGCGATCCTGGCCGCCGATCTGACAGCTGCGCTGCGCGATCAGGGCCGCACGATGCTCGATGCCCTCGATGCCCTGGCCAAGGTGCATGGCGTTCATGTGACGGGAGCGGTCACCCGCCACGTCGACGACGCCGGCGCCGCCATGACCCGGCTACGCGAGGCCCCACCGACAGAACTGGGCGGTATCACCGTCACCGTCGAGGATCTGCTGGAGCGGCCGGGGCGACAACGCACCGATGCGCTGATCTTCACCGGCGACGAGGCCGGTACCTCCGTCCGGGTGGTGGTGCGCCCGTCAGGAACCGAACCGAAACTCAAGTCCTACACCGAGGTTCGTTGTGCGCCGACCGACGATCTGAATACGGCACGGGCCCACGCCCAGAAGCTGAGCCAGGACCTCGCCGACGCCGCTGCGCGCTGGTAACCGGAAACGTAATGCCGGACTGGACCTACCAACCGCTTCGCCCCATCGCGTCCGCGGTCATCGGGGAACATCGCACCCAGCGCTGGGCGCTGCGGTTTCTGGCCACGCTGGTCGAGGCAGGCGGGTACCGCTGGATCCCACGGGTTTTCGATCACCCACCCATCCCGACTGAGTGGGTGGGCCGCTTCGGCGCGGTGGTCCCGCCGTCGGTGGCTCGCGACGCCGTGCTGGTGTTGCCGGTCCAAGGCGCCAGCATCATCGAGATCGCGCCGGTGAGCGCCGCCGATGTCGAAACCGTTCGCCGGGCCGCCGCCGGTCGGCGCTGCCACGTTGTCGCGCGGGTGGATTCCGCAGAGGTCGCCGACCTGCTCGCCCCTGACGTCGACGAGGTGGTCGTCGGCGGCGCGAGCGAGGATCGCTACCTGACCGACCCGGACGTCGCCGCCGCCGTTGCGGCGCTGCAGAATCCGGACCGCGTCGTGCTGGCCCGGCCGACGGTGCTGCTGGCAACCGGGCCGGGCTGGTTCAACCGCGTGATCGAGGCGGCCTCGCAGACCTCGACGCCGCCGCCCAGCCTGGCCGACGCCGGGCTCAACCCGTTTCGCTGGCCGGGCTGGCTGTGGGGTGTACTGGCCGGACTCGGCTTGATCGTCGCCGGCATCGGTGCCGGAGCCATCACCCTCGGTCCAGTGTTGCTGAGCTATGACCGTTCCGACCTCGGCCTGGGGGTGGACGACCTGCGCCAGATCAACGACAACCTGGTCCATTTCATTCAACATGACCGGATCAGCATGGCGGGCAACATGATCGGCCTCGGCGCGCTCTATGCCGGATTGTCCTGGGGCGGTATCAGGCGCGGACTGGGATGGGCCCGCACCGCCCTGCTGATCTCCGGACTCGTCGCATTTCTCACGCTGTTCTACTTCGTCGGAACAGGTTTCGTCGATCCCCTGCACACGCTCGTGGTCGTGACCCTGTTTCCGATGCTGCTGGCTGCGGTGTGGAACAAGCCCGACCCGCCCCGATGGCGTTCGCTGCCCGACGGTCCGGAGTCGCTGCGCAGGCGCGCGTTGTGGGGCCAGCTGCTGTTCATCGGCCTCGGTGCCGGGCTCGCCGTCGCCGGGGCCACCATCTCGTTCGTGGGGCTGACCGACGTGTTCGTCACCACCGATCTGGGCTACCTGCACACCCACGGCGCGACCTTGCGGGCCGCCGACCCGCAACTGCTCGGTTTCATCGCCCATGACCGGGCTGGTTTCGGCGGGGCACTGATCGGTTCCGGGCTGGCGATCGTGTTGATCGCGCTATGGGGGTTCCGCCGCGGCGAGCGCTGGGTGTGGTGGTCGATGTTGATCGGGTTCGTGACGGGCACGCTGCCGGCGCTGGCCGTGCACTACGCGATCGGGTACACGACCTTCATCCACCTGCTGCCCGTGTATGTGCTCATGCTCGCCACCGCGGCCGCACTGGTGTTGTCCCGGCCGTACCTGACGGCGAGAGCGCCCTAGCGCGGACCGAACTGACGATCTCCGGCGTCACCGAGACCCGGCACGATGTAGGCGATCTCATTGAGGCCCTCGTCGATGGTCGCGGTGATCAACCGGATCTCGGGGGCAACCTTCTCCAGCGCCTCGATCCCCTGCGGCGCGCACACCACACATACCGCGGTGATGTCGTCGGCGTTGCGCTCCTTCAACAGCCTGAGGGTGTAGGCCATCGACCCGCCCGTCGCCAGCATCGGGTCGAGCACGAACACCGACCGCGTGCTCAGATCGTCGGGCAGCGACGCCAGGTAGGGCGTCGGCTGGTGCGTCGTCTCATCGCGCGCCATCCCGACGAACCCGACCTGTGCCTCCGGGATCAGCGCGTGCGCCTGGTCCACCATCCCGAGCCCGGCCCGCAACACCGGCACCAACAGCGGCGGATTGGCCAGCCGCGACCCGGTGGTATCGGTCACCGGGGTGCGCACCGCGATCTGTTCGCAGGGCGCGTCACGGGTCGCCTCGTACACCAGCATCATCGTCAGATCGCGCAGCGCGGCTCGAAACCCTGCATTGTCGGTCCGCTCGTCCCGCAGGGTGGTAAGCCGCGCGGCGGCCAGGGGGTGGTCGACGACGCGCACATCCATGCGCTGACCTTAACGGTCGGCGCCAACTCCGTGCAGGTCAATCCGGTGTCCACGCCACGGACCACGGAGACCACGGATTCTCAAGGGTCCGCTGCGAGGTGTCGCGAATCAGGCTGAAGGGGCGTTCGTTCTTGCCCCCGACTTTGGAGTTCTGATCATGACGACAGCCGTAGCCGCCGACTCCGATGCTGCGCTGGCGACGCGGTTCGTCCGCGAGGCCATGCCGTTCCAGACTGTCCTGCTGCGCGCCGCGCGGCGGCTGACACACAGCCAGGCCGACGCCGAGGACCTGGTGCAGGACACGCTGATGAACGCCTACACCGGTTTCCATCGGTTCGAACCGGGCACCAACCTGCGGGCCTGGCTGTTCCGCATCCTGCACAACCGGTGGATCAGCACACACCGGATGAAGCAGCGCCGTCCCGACACGTTCGCGGTCCCAGAGTTCACCGACAGCGACATGTTCAGCAGCGCAGCCCATTCCAGGACTGCAGAGCGCTCTGCCGAGGACCATGCACTCGACCTGTTCTGCGACGACCGGATCCGCGACGCGTTGCTGACGCTGCCCGAGGGGTTCCGAACGGTGTTGTACTACGCCGACATCGAGGGCTTCACCTATGCCGAAACCGCCGCGCGCATGGGAATCCCCATGGGAACCGTCATGTCACGCATCGCGCGGAGCCGCGAACGCCTGCGGGTCGCGTTGACCGATGTCGCCGATGAACGCTGGATGACGAGTAGTGACAGGGACACGCGTCACGTCGCGTAACGAACAACGAGAGGACACAATGGAATCCGGATCGACAGAACTCAACGGATACCGCGCACTGGTTACCGGAGGCACCGCGGGCATCGGCTTTGCCTGCGCGCGCCTGCTGGCTCAGGCGGGCACGGTGGTGACCATCACCGGCAGAGATGAACAGCGCGGACGTGACGCCGCAGCCACGCTCGGTGGCGATGTCCGGTTCGTCAGCGCCGATCTCGCCGACCTGGACTCCGTGCGATCTCTCGCTCAACAATGCGATCGGCTCGACATCCTGGTCAACAACGCGGCCGCGTTTCCCGGTGCGCTCACCGTCGACCAGGATGTCGCCTCCTTCGAGCAGACTTTCGACACCAATGTGCGGGGCACGTATTTCTTGGTGGCCCAGCTCGTGGGCGGCATGCTCGAACGCGGCCGTGGCAGCATCGTCAACGTCACCTCGATGGTCGCGTCCAAAGGGGTACCCGGCGCGTCGACCTACAGTGCGTCCAAGGCCGCCGTCGAATCGCTGACCCGCACCTGGGCGGCCGAATTCGGTTCTGGCGGAGTGCGAGTCAACAGTGTGGCGCCTGGGCCGACGCGCACCGAAGGCGTCGAGGCCCAATGGGGAGACACCAACGAGGAGCTCGGCCGCGCCCTGCCGCTGGGCCGCACGGCCACCCCTGAGGAGATCGCCCACGCGGTGCTGTTCCTGAGTTCACCGCGGGCGGCGTTCATCACCGGCTCGACGTTGCACGCCGACGGTGGTGGTACGGCCATCTGAACGCCAGATCTGCCTCGGCACGCCGGGGACGCGCCGATTTCTATCGCAGGGCGGTCATCCCGGCGTGCGAGCAGCTCTGGAGTAGATAGCGACGCGCGAGCACGGTCGTCTGTGCGGGAGTCGATTTTGGGGGAACCGATCGGGGACGGGTGACGTCCTAACCACATGACCGCCGACCCCCTGCGCGCCGATATGGCGGCTATCGACGCCCTTGGCGGCGCCTTCGACGCACACGCCGCCGAGCTCAGCGCTGTGGCCGCAACCTTGCGGTCGATGCCGTCGCCTCGAGGCGCCCTCGGTCCAGTCGGCGAGCGGTTCGTGGCCGCCTTCACCGCATCCGTCAGCACCCACATCGATGCGGTGGCGGCGCTGAGTGACCGAGCCAGCGCGGGCGCCGTCAGCGCCGGGGTTACCGCCGCCGGCTACCACACCGCCGGCCAGCAGGCGGCTGCACTGTTGCCGCGGGTGTAGCCGTGCCCGCATCCGCCGCTGCGCTGGCCACGCCGCTCTACGCGATGCGAGACCTGGTGGGCAGTGGCCGGGTGGAACCCGGCTCCGCCGTGACAGTGCTGGACGCGGCACATTCCGCTCTGTCGGATATCGCTGCGGCACTCGGGCGATCGTGGGAGCGCACCGCCGGAGAATGGTCGGGCACGGCCGCAGCGGCAGCCGCCGACTTCGCCGCGGGCACCGCGGCCGAGGCGACCGGCCTGGCCGCGCAGGCGCAGGTACTGAGCGCCGCTGCCCGGCGCGCAGGCTCGGCTGTGGCCGACGCGAGGTCACGTCTGCAGGCGATCATCGACCGTTTCGAGGAACGCGCCGCGACGCTGGCTCCCCACCTTGATGAGCCTGGAGTGGCTCAGGACCTGCAGGCCGAGGCACGACGCGCGATCGCCGAGGCGTCGGCCGTCGTCGACGAACTACGCGCCGAACTGGACCGTCAGGCCGGTGCGGTCACTGCCCCGGTCGCCGGCTCGCCGCCGGCGGCCGGGATGCAAGCGGGCCCGACGGGGTTCCCGACGGGTTCGGGGCTTCCGGTCGGCGCGCCGGCAGGGGCCGGGTTCTCCGGGGCCGGGCTCTCAGGGGCAGGGTTCTCGGGAGGCGCACCGCTGGGCGGCTGGGGTGGCGCCGCAGACCTGCCGACGGCATCGGGTACCGATCGCTCCGAAGCCCCGGTCGGGCTCCGCGACCCGGGCATGTTCGGTGATGGCGTGGCAGTCCGCTTGCCCGACGGCAGCACGGCGGTGGCACCCAATGCCGTGGCTGCCAGCGCCGTGCGGCATGCGCTGACCCAGCTCGGGGTGCCCTACCGATGGGGCGGCACCACGCCAGGCGTCGGGTTGGATTGCAGCGGGCTGACTCAATGGGCCTATCACGAAGCCGGGCTGGATATTCCGCGGCTGGCCCAGGAGCAGGACATCGGCAAGGCGGTCGCGGCGGGAACGTTACGCCCGGGTGATCTGGCGGTGTGGGACGGCCATGTCGCGATGATCGTCGGCGAGAATACGCTGATCGAGGCGGGTGATCCGGTCAAACTGTCACCCATCCGAACGACGAACGCCGGTCAGGGTTTTCAGGGATTCTGGCGGCCGACGGTGTGAGCAGTTGTCACCGCATCGCCTCGGCGAGCGCGATATGTCCCGCAAAGTCCAGCTCGGTGGCCATCACGCGGTAACGATCCCGATAGTCGCAGTAGGCGGCGTCATCACCGCGCGCTCGGGCCAGCAGTGCGCGGAGCCGCAGTAGCAACACTTCTCGGGTGGCCAGTCTGTCGTTGGCCGGCTCGTCCGCCAGCCGATCGATCGCCGCCGCGGCGTCAACCAGGTCACCTTCGCCCGCCCGATCAAGCAGGGCCTCGACCACAACGCCCGTCGTCGGAATGCCCCATGCCAGCAGCTGCCCCGCGTGGACCAACTGGTCGAGGGCCGCGCGCATGGCCATGATCCCCTCGTTGCGATTGCCGCGCCGCACCCATTCCCGCGCCAGGTAGACGTCGGCGAGCGGACGGTCCCCCAGGTTGTGCCGGTGGTTCTTGAGCACGTCACTGACCTTGGCCAAGAGATCCTGCCCGCGCTCGCGCTCCGCTTCTGCCTCGCAGTGCACCAGCGCTACACCTAAGGCGAACCGGGCGAAAGCGACTGCCATGTCGTTCCCGGACCGTTCGGCAATCGCCAACGCATCGTTGATTTCACGCAGCGCCCGATCATCCACAGACAGAACGCCATTCGAAACTCCCGGGAAGTAGCCCCAGGCGACGACTCCCGCGTAGGTCAGGGGGTCGGCGTGGCGGGCCATATCCAGGCCGCGGCGCAGGTCACTTCGCCAGTCGACGCGCCCCAGGTAGTAACCGGCAGTCGCCCGGGATGTCAGGGCAAGCGCCAACGGAGATCCGAAAATGAAGTTGCCTTTGAAGGGATCGCCGCCGGCCAGATCGACGGTTCGCTGTGACCACCGCAGCACGTCGGAATACTCGCCGCCTTCGATCTTGGCGTAAATCGTCGGGAAGGACAGCCCCACCTCCAGGGTGTCATCGGCGATCGACTCGATGAACGCCATCGCTTCCGACGCCAACGACGTCGCCTGCCGAATCCGGCCCTGATAGGCGTGATCCATCACCAGTCCGGCCATGGCGATCGCCAATGACCGCTTGTCCCCGGCGTCGTTGCACAGCTGCCGCAATTCCTCGAAGTGAACACTCGCGCCCTGCGCGCGCACTCGATAGGCGGTGGCGCACAACATCGTACGAGGGGCGATGCGCATTGCAGGATTGTTCGGATCCGCGTGCGGCAATGCGTCGGCGATCACCCGCGCTCGCTCCCAGTTCCACCGCGCCGCGTTGAATTCGCGGCTCGTCGCCCACGCTGCGGCACGCATACGCCACTCGTAGGCAGCCTGCAGATCGCCTGCGGCCTCGGAGTGTTCGGCAATCAGGGCAGCGTTCTCATCGATCGAGTCCGGCTCACCCTGTTCGAGCGCGCTTGCCACCCGCCGGTGCATGTCGGCGCGATCGGATCTGAGCTGCGACTCGTAGGCCACCGCGCGGATGAGCGGATGGTGGAACACGTACTCGGGTTGACTGGTGAGCATCACCGGATCGATCAGATGAGCCGCGACCAGATCGGCGATCGCGGGTTCACCGCCGAGCCCCGTCAACAGATCGATTCCGAATCGTGAGCCGATGACGGCTGCCGCTGCCAGCGTGCGTTTGGCGTTCGGGTCAAGTCGGTCGATCCGCGCGCCGATGACCGCCTGCAACGTCGCGGGCACGGTCACCTCGGTCACCGATGCCACGGACTGATAGGCGCCGACCTCTCCGCGAAGAACCTTTCGCTCGGCCAGCTCCCGGACCATCTCCTCGGCGAAAAATGGTGTGCCCGCCGACCTCTCGACGACCATCTGGCCCGCAGCAGCCACCGAGGGGTCCGAACCGAGCAACTGCGACACCAGGGTGGCCGTCTCGGTATCGCTCAACGGCTCCAGAGCGAGAAGGTGAGCCCCGGGGACCCGCGCAAGGCCTCCGCGGTATTCGGGGCGATAGGTGACGATCACCAAGGAGGGCGTCTGCGCGATCACCGAGAGAAACCCGGCCAACATCGACTCGCTGACTTCGTCGATCCAGTGGATGTCCTCGACGATGAAGAGCGCAGGCCTTTCCCGCGCCATCGAAGCGGCATTCACCAGCGCAATCAGTCGGCGTCGCCGCGCATCCGAGTCGATCTTGGGCAACGGTGTGTCACGATCGGCAATGCCGAGCAGGTCGGCAAGGAGCAGCAGATCCTCGGTGTCCGCACCAGAAACCCGCTCGCGCAATCGATCGCGAGCGGTCTGCGGGTCATGTCCTTCCACGCCGGTAGCAGCACGCAAGAGTCGGGCCACGACATGAAACGGGATCTGGCTGGCGTGGGATTCGCAAAAGGCCGTGAAAACGTCGGCGCCACGGACCGTGGCCATAACCGAAAGTTCGCGCACTAGACGGCTTTTCCCGATTCCAGGAGGCCCCACGAGACCGAGGACCGCACCCTCACCGTCGATGGCACGGTTCAATGCGGCTTCAACCGTACTCATCTCCCGCCGTCGACCGACGAGAGTCGATTCGGTCCTTCTGACGACCCGGTCCGGGCGCATGCCGACCAAGCGGCGCGCCGGCACCGGTTGATCGGCGCCCTTGATCCGAACCAGTTCAGGCTCACCGAGGACCGCATTCTCCTCGACCAGCCGCGCCGTCGAGGAGCTGAGCATCACTCCGCCCGGTGGCGCGACCGATTCCATCCGCTGAGCCATCCCGACCTGCTCGCCGATGGCGGTGTAGCCGAGCGGGCCCGAGCGAACCTCGCCCGCAATCACCTGACCGGAGTTCAGGCCCACCCGAAGCAACAACTCCACACCGTCACGCTTGTGCACGTCGACCGCGAGCCGTCTCGCCTCATCCTGAATTCCCAACGCCGATAGAGACGCGTGAACGGCATGGTGTTCGAGGGCAAGCGGCGCGCCGAACACCGCCATGATCCCGTCGCCGGTGAAGCTGTCCACCGTGCCGCCGTAACGCTGCACAACAGTCGCCGAGCGCGCAACCAACTCGGTCATGATCTCGCGCAGCCGTTCGGCGCCCACCGCGGCGGCAATGTCCATCGAGTGCACCACATCGGCGAACAGCACCGTCACCTGCTTGTACTCCGCTGAGCGCGCAGTGCCGGCGACCGGCGTGCCGCACTGACTACAGAATTTGGCAGTCGCGCCCAGTTGCACGCCGCACGTCCGACAGGCGAGATCAGCGGCAGTCGATGCGCCGCGACCATCTGCGGCTTCAGCCACCTCGATATTGTTTCACCGCTGGTCAGCCGTGTCCTCAGATTTGGCGACGGTCCGCAGTCGCCGATTTGCGCCACGAACGGGAGACAACCTGACTGGCGTCGGAGGCGCCCCATTAGGCTGTGCCGCATGGCTGCTGACATCGTCCCGATTCGGCTCGGGCTGACCAAGGGCGACCTCTACACACTGTGGGCTCCGCGTTGGCGGGATGCCGGCGATGAGTGGGAGGCCTTCCTGGGCGAGGGTGACGCCCTGTTTGCCTTCGAATCGGTCGCTGACCTCGCGGCATTCGTCCGCACCAACACCGACAACGATCTGGCCGACCACCCGGCGTGGGAAAAACTGGCCGCGGCCAACGCCCACAAGCTGCAGCCGGCCGACGACCGTGAATACGACATCGTCGGGTTGCCGGAACTGGTCGCCGACAAGCCGACCGAAGAGTCCGTGGCGACCGTGCACCGCACGCTCGTGGTGGTCTCGTCGATCGGCTCGGTGTGTGAACTGGCGGCCATCAGCAAGTTCTTCAACGGGAACCCGGTGCTCGGCACGGTCGGTGGCGGGGTGGACGGCTTCACCGGCCGCTCCGGGCGCAAGCGTTGGGCCGAGATCGAAGCCGTGATCGCGCGGGGCTGGGACGGCGTGCTCGACGCCATCGACGAAATCGTCACCATTCCCGAAGACATCGACGACGACGCGGTCAAGAAGGCCGAGGCCGAGCTCGAGGAGCCGGCCCCCGAAGAGGACGAGGACGACCTCGCCGCAGACACTGAAGACGACGACGACGAGAGCGACGACGAGGACGACACCGCGGCGGCCGAACCCGCGCGCAGCGCCGCCGACGCCGCTGTCCTGGGCGACGACGAGGACTTCTGGCAGAAGGTCGGTATCGACCCGGTGCGCATCATGACCGGCTCGGGAACCGTCTACACCCTGCGCTGCTACCTCGACGACGATCCGGTCTTCCTCGGCCGCAACGGTCGCATCAGCGTGTTCAGCTCCGAGCGGGCGCTGGCCCGCTACCTGGCCGACGAGCACGATCACGATCTGTCGGACCTGGCCACCTACGACGACATCAGGACCGCCGCCACCGACGGCTCCCTGCGGGTCGAGGTCGCCGAGGAGAACGTCTACGTCCTGTCCGGCATCTCCGACGACATCGCCGACGGACCCGACGCGGTCGACCACGACCAGTTGGAGTTGGCCGTCGAGCTGCTGCGCGACGTCAGCGACTACTCCGAGGACAAGACCGTCGACGAGACGCTCGCGGGTACCAAGGCGCTCGGCAAGTTCGTGACCTATGTGCTCGGCGACGAGGGCGCCCGCAAGCCCGACGCGCCGTATGCCCAGGCCGTCGAGCAGTGGGAAGCGTTGGAGCGTTTCGTGGAGTCACGCCTGCGGGCGGAGTAGCCCGGTCCGATGACTTCTGGCCGCGAAAGCGGTCAGATCACTCATGACCGCATCGACCAGCCTCTCCACCCACACCGTCGAGGTTCCCGGCGCGCGCCTGCACTATGAGGTGCGCGGACAGGGCCCGCTGCTGCTGATCCTGGGCGCGCCGATGGCGGCCGCCGAATTCGCGCCGCTGGCGCACGCGCTGGCCGCTGACCACACCGTGGTGACGGCCGACCCGCGCGGCGTCGCCCGCAGTTCCCTCGACGATCCGACCGAGAACTCTATCCCGGAGCGCCGGGCTGATGACGTCGCCGCGATCCTCGATGATCTGGGCGCCGACTCCGCCGATGTGTTCGGCTCGTCCGGCGGGGCGGTGACGGGCCTGTCGTTGGCGGCCCGCCACCCCGACCGGGTGCGCACCCTCGTCGCGCACGAGCCTCCCCTGCTCGAGCTGCTACCTGACGCCGCAGAGCAACGCGCCGCCACCGAGGACATCATCGCCACCTTCAACAGCGACGGGATGTTCGCGGCCTGGGGCAAGTTCATGGTCAACGCCGGCTTCGATATACCGCCCGGTGCACCGGAGATGCCCGCACCGAGCGATCAGGAACTGCGCGACGCGGCACACTTCTTCAACCACGAACTCCGGGGAACCACCCGCTACCTGCCCGGCGTCGCGGCGCTGAAGAACGGGCAGGTGGTGCTCGGACTCGGCGAGGAGTCCGGGCGCCTGTTGACCAAGCGGACCACGATGGCCCTGGCCGATCTTCTGGGCGTACGCCCGGTGAAGTTCCCTGGTGACCACGGTGGATTCATCGAGGCCCCAGGGGCTTTCGCCGACGCGCTACGAGCCGTGCTGCGCTAGCAGGGGTCGCCGGGAGGGGTGAAGTAGGGCACGCCTTCGACTGTGTAGCAAGGGACTTCGCCCGGTACATACGGGACGTGCGCAGCCGCTATAGCGGCGCCGGTGGCGACATCGCCGGCTATGTTCGTGCAGCCTCCGGCGGCGAAGTGACGTCCGTCGGCTCCGGCGCAGACGTCAGCGCCGGCGGTCGGTACGGCAACAACCGGGAGGAACACCGCCGCCGTTGCCAGCGCTGCGCTGGACAACACGGTGGTGAGGGGTCGGGCCATGGATTCTCCTTGTTGATCGGGGCACGATCTCGTGGTCGGGCCTGCTGGATTGTCGCAGGCGTAAGCGCTGTTGTTACAGCGTTTGAGCTGGGAATTTCACCGGGGCGTATTCGCCCGACGGCGGGCTCAGCCGACCAGGACCGCGTACCGGGGCTTGATCACCTCGTCGATGATGGCGAGCCGTTCATCGAACGGGATGAAGGCCGACTTCATCGCATTGATGGTGAACCGCTCCAGGTCACTCCAGCCGTAGCCGAACGCCTCGACCAGGCGCAGCATCTCCTGGCTCATGGTGGTGTCGCTCATCAGCCGGTTGTCGGTGTTGACGGTCACGCGGAACCGCAGCCGCGCGAGCCGGTCGAACGGATGCTCGGCGATGCTGGGTGCCGCCCCGGTCTGCACGTTGCTGCTCGGGCACATCTCCAGCGGAATTCGCTTGTCCCGCAGGATGGAGGCCAGCCGGCCCAGCTGCTGCGTCCCGTCGTCCAGCTCGGTGATGTCGTCGACGATGCGCACCCCGTGCCCCAGCCGGTCGGCCCCGCAGAACGCGATGGCCTCGTGGATGGACGGCAGACCGAACGCCTCGCCTGCATGAATCGTGAAGCGCGCGTTGTTACCTCGCATGTATTCGAACGCGTCAAGGTGCCGGGTGGGTGGGTACCCGGCCTCGGCCCCGGCGATGTCGAAACCGACAACGCCCTTGTCGCGGAAGCGGATTGCGAGTTCGGCGATCTCCCGCGACCGGGCGGCGTGACGCATCGCGGTGACCAGGCAGCGCACGGTGATGGTGCGCCCCTCGGCCGCGGCCGCCTTCTCCCCGTCGGCGAACCCGGCCAGTACGGCGTCGACCACGTCGTCGAGCGACAGCCCACGATCGATGTGCAGTTCGGGGGCGAACCGGATTTCGGCGTAGACGACGTTGTCGGCGGCCAGATCCTCGACGCACTCGTAGGCGACGCGGTGCAGCGCCTCGGGGGTCTGCATGACCCCGACGGTGTGGGCGAACGGTTCCAGGTAGCGCACCAACGAGCCGCTGTGCGCGGCGGTGCGGAAGAACGTGGCCAGCTCGTCGACCTCGGTGGCCGGCAGGTCGTCATAGCCGAGCTGACCGGCCAGGTCGAGCACGGTGGCCGGCCGCAATCCGCCGTCGAGATGGTCGTGCAGCAGGGCCTTGGGAGCGTGCTGGATCTTGTCCAGACTCAGCGGCGTACTCATGTCCCCATCATGCGCGACGCCGACGGAACTGTGCCGAGGAAACGACACCGTCACTGATGACGATCAGGCCAATACCCACCCACTCGTGGATAACCAGCGGTTGGCGACGCAGCAGCCCACGCAGGTCACCAACGCATCATCGGCATGGGCCGAAGCGGGTGGCGAACCGCCCAGCCGGCCGCGGTACGTATCAGAAAGCCATGGAAACCCGCATAGGGATGCGCTGCGGCGACCTCCGCAACCGCCGCCCGGTCCAGACCACCGGGCAGCACACCCCGCGTCACGTCGATCCGGTCGGCGACTCGAAAACTCTCCACCCAGGCGTCCTGGCACGGACGCAGTTTGTGGTGCAATCCGACCATTTGCCGGACCCGTGCGACGTCGTCGATGTCGTAGTCACCGGCAAGTTCGTCGACGAGTTTCACCGACGGTCCCAGATAGTCCCAACCGGCGCTGAACAGGCCGATGTCGTGCAGCGCCCAGGCCAGCGCGATGTCGTTCGGAACCTGGTCCAGGCCAAGCAGTTTCAACTGATAGTTGAGCCCGCGGTAGACATGATTGCGGTAGTTCGTCGGCACCGAGAAGCGGTGCAGGACCCCGTCGATGAGGTCGTTCTTCATCACCACCGTCATCGTCAGAGCCTGCCACGCCGCCACGCGTTCGTGAGCAAAACCGTTTTCCCACTGCGGTTCTTCATGATCACCGCGCTGGCTGGCGGACCATGAGCTCGATCGGCGGTGCGCCGAGTGGACGGACCTGTTGCAGGGTGACGAAGCCGTGCCGCCGGTAGAGCCGGGCATTGTCCGGGCTCGATGCCTCGAGATAGGCCGGAAGCTCCTCGGCGTCGCAACGTCGCGCCAGGTCGGACAGGAGTGTGCTCCCGACCCCCTGTCCCCGCGCGGTGGTGACGACACCGATGTAGGGCAGGTAGTAGTGCGGAAATCGGGGGTGCGCCCGCTCGATGGCGGTGAGCGCCCCCAACGCGTGGCCGAGGCGACGGCCGAAGATCCGTGCGTAGGCGACCGCATGCCTGGCCTCCACGCTGATCGGGGTGCGCCAGTGGCCAGGCGGCAGGATCAGCGCCGCCCCTTGCGCGCCACCCGGTCCGACCGCGGCGACGCTGCCCGGATGACGCAGCACGACGTCACGCGCGGCGATGGCGAAATAGCGCCGTAGCGCCTCGGCCCGCCGCGCGGCATCGGGCAGCAGCCAGCTGAACACCGGATCGGTGTAGAACGCGTCCGCCAGCACGTCCGCCGCGGTCTGCGAGTCCTCACGACACAGCGCCTCGATGCGACGGTTGACAGGTTGTTGCGTGCTCACGCTGCCTCCTCCAATCCGAGGACACGCCAGAGGCGCCGATAGCCGGGGCCGATCAGCCGATCCGGTCGATGATCAGGGGCCGCTGTGCGGGTGCGGTGTCGCTGACCGTCCAGGCGCCCTCGAGCTCGGCGAGTGCGCCGGGAAGCCGCTCGGCGGTCTCGGTGTGCAGGGTAAACAGTGTCTCCCCGGCGGCGACCGGCTCCCCCGGCCCGCGGTGGATCCGCACGCCCGCACCGAACTGCACCGGCGCCCCCGGCTGGGCGCGGCCGGCACCCAGCCGCCAGGCCGCCAGCGCTACCCCCATCGCGTCGAGGTCACCCATGAAGCCGCCGCGCGGGGCCGTCACGGTCTCGGTGGCCGCCCCGATGGGCAACGGGCGGGTCAGGTCCCCGCCCTGGGCCGCCACCAGCGCACGGAAGCAATCCATCGCGCTGCCGTCGCGCAGCGTCTCAGCGGGGTCGGCGCCGTCGACACCGGCCGCGTCGAGCATCTCGGTGGCCAGCGCCAGGGTCAGGGTGACCACGTCGGACGGTCCGCCGCCGGCCAGCACCTCCAGCGACTCGGCGACCTCCACGGAATTGCCGACGGTCCGCCCCAACGGGCAGTTCATATCGGTGAGCAGGGCCCGGGTCGGGACCCCGTTGGCATTACCCAGGCCGACCATGGTGGCCGCCAGTTCGCGGGACTCGGCCTCGGTCTTGAGGAATGCCCCTCGCCCCACCTTCACGTCGAGCACCAGCGATCGGGCACCCTCCGCCAGCTTCTTGCTCATCACGGAACTGGCAATCAGCGGCAGCGACTCGGTGGTGGCGGTGACATCGCGCAGCGCGTAGATCTTGCGGTCGGCCGGCGCCAGCTCTCCGGCCGCGAACACCGCCGCCCCGATATCCCGAAGTTGTTGCCGAATACGGTCTTTCGACAGCTCCGCAGTGAATCCCGGAATCGCCTCGAGCTTGTCGAGCGTGCCGCCGGTGTGCCCGAGTCCGCGCCCGGCCGCCTGCGGAACGCTGGCACCACAGGCCATCACGACCGGCAGTAGTGGAATGGTGATCTTGTCCCCCACGCCGCCGGTGGAGTGCTTGTCCACCAACGCCAGTGGCCGCCCGGCACGACGAAGGTCAGTGAAATCGAACCGCTCCCCGGAGTCGACTATCGCCGCCGTCCAACGGGCGATCTCGGCGGGCGCCATGCCTTTCAGAAAGATCGCCATCAGCAGGGCCGACATCTGTTCGTCGGCGACCCGCCCGTGGGTGTAGCCCTCGACGACCCAGTCGATGGCGGCGTCGGACAGCACACCGCCGTCACGTTTGGTCCGGATGATCGACGGCGCGTCGAGATGCGGCATGCCCGTCAACCTACTCGCCAGTAACCCGGAGTTGTTGGACCACTTGGCCTTACCTGCGCTCCAGATCCTCGGGACCGAAGGCGTCGGGCAGTAGCTCTCGCAGCGGCCGCGGGCCGCGCCGATGGTCGATGAGCAACTCGGGACCACCGTGCTCGAGCAGCACCTGCCTACAACGTCCGCAGGGCATCAACACGTCCCCGTCCGGGCCCACACACGACAGTGCGATGAGCCTTCCGCCGCCCCCGGAATGCAGGGCGCAGGCCACAGCGCACTCGGCACAGAGACCTAGGCCATATGAGACATTCTCCACATTGCATCCGGTGACGACCCGGCCGTCGTCGACAAGCGCGGCAGCCCCCACCGGGAACCCCGAATATGGCGCATAGGCGTGGGACGAAGCCTCGATTGCCTTGTCACGCAACAGATCCCAGTCGACATCGACCGTCACGAGACAACCCCCGACTCAGGTTCTGAATGCATTCCGAAACCCCAATTCACGGACCGCGCAGTAAGATAGGTAAGCCTAACTTTTGCGCGATTTTCAGGTCGAACGGCTCAACCGTAATTCCTTCGCCACTACAAATGGGTTTAGAGTCGCCCCGAGGTTTGGGGCTAATTCACTTCGCAGTCCCGAACGTCCACCGAAGACGTTGGAGGGCGAGATGAGTACTCAGACGGAGGTGCCGGCTCCGCAACCCAGGAAAACGCGTCGGCGCACCCTGTACAAGGGTGATCCGGGAATGTGGTCCTGGGTATTGCACCGTATTACCGGTGCCACGATTTTCTTCTTCCTGTTCGTACATGTCCTTGATACCGCGTTGGTCCGGGTGAGCCCGCAGGCCTACAACGAGGTCATCGAGACGTACAAGACGCCCATTGTCGGATTGATGGAGATGGGCCTGGTCGCCGCGGTGCTCTTCCACGCACTGAACGGCATCCGCGTCATCCTCATCGACTTCTGGCAGCAGGGTCCCCGCTACCAGCGGCAGATGCTCGCGGTCGCCGTCGGCGTCTTTGCCGTGGTCCTCATCGCAGCACTAGGAGTTCTCGGTATGCACATGGCGGAGCGGTTCCTGTGAGCGCGCCAGGAGCGGGCGAGTCGCGGTTGGGTCGTCCGGCACCGGTGATGGAACGCGAGCACGACCGGCCGGCCGCGCTGGATCACCCGCGCGCGCCCCGTCGCCCCCGCGGCATTCCTTACTTCGAGAAGTACGCCTGGCTGTTCATGCGGTTCTCCGGTCTGGCGCTGGTATTCCTCGCGCTCGGCCACCTCTTCATCATGCTGATGTGGCAGGACGGCGTGTACCGCATCGACTTCAACTACGTCGCGCAGCGCTGGGCCTCCCCGTTCTGGCAGATCTGGGATATGGCCCTGCTGTGGCTCGCGATGATCCACGGGGCCAACGGCCTGCGCACCATCATCGGCGACTATGCCCGTAAGAACGTCACGAAGTTCTACCTGAATTCGCTGCTGCTGCTGGCGACAGGGTTCACGTTGGTTCTGGGCACCTACGTCCTGGTCACCTTCGACCCGAATATTGGGGGCTAACCAATGATTCAGGAACATCGCTACGACGTCGTCATCGTAGGTGCCGGCGGCGCCGGCATGCGCGCTGCCGTCGAGGCCGGTCCGCGCGTCCGCACCGCCGTGCTGACCAAGCTGTACCCGACGCGCTCCCACACCGGCGCAGCCCAGGGCGGCATGTGCGCCGCGCTGGCCAACGTCGAAGAGGACAACTGGGAGTGGCACACCTTCGACACCGTCAAGGGCGGCGACTACCTCGCTGACCAGGACGCCGTCGAGATCATGGCCAAAGAGGCCATCGACGCGGTGCTGGACCTCGAGAAGATGGGCATGCCGTTCAACCGGACGCCCGAGGGCCGCATCGATCAGCGCCGATTCGGCGGGCACACCCGCGACCACGGCAAGGCCCCGGTGCGCCGGGCCTGTTACGCCGCCGACCGCACGGGCCACATGATCCTGCAGACGCTGTACCAAAACTGCGTCAAGCACGACGTCGAGTTCTTCAACGAGTTCTATGCGCTCGACATCGCGCTGACCGACACCCCGACGGGCCCGGTGGCCACCGGCGTCATCGCTTACGAGCTGGCGACCGGCGACATCCACATCTTCCACGCCAAGGCGGTCGTCTTCGCCACCGGCGGTTCGGGCCGGATGTACAAGACCACCTCCAACGCCCACACCCTGACCGGTGACGGCCTGGGCATCATCTTCCGCAAGGGACTTCCCTTGGAGGACATGGAGTTCCACCAGTTCCACCCGACAGGCCTGGCCGGCCTGGGCATCCTGATCTCCGAGGCCGTGCGCGGCGAGGGCGGTCGTCTGCTCAACGGCGAGGGCGAGCGGTTCATGGAGCGCTACGCGCCGACGATCGTCGACCTCGCGCCGCGTGACATCGTCGCCCGGTCGATGGTGCTCGAGGTGCTCGAAGGCCGTGGCGCCGGACCGAACAAGGACTACGTCTACATCGACGTGCGTCACCTCGGCGAGGACGTGCTGGAAGCCAAGCTGCCCGACATCACCGAATTCGCCCGCACCTACCTGGGTGTGGACCCGGTGACCGAACTGGTTCCCGTCTACCCGACCTGCCACTACGTCATGGGCGGCATCCCGACCACGATCCACGGCCAGGTGCTGCGCGACAACACCAACGTCATCCCCGGCCTGTACGCCGCCGGTGAATGTGCGTGCGTGTCGGTGCACGGCGCCAACCGCCTGGGCACTAACTCGCTGCTGGACATCAACGTGTTCGGCCGCCGCGCCGGAATCGCCGCCGCGGAGTACGCCGCCAACCACAATCACGTCGATCTGCCGGAGAACCCGGCCGACATGGTCGTGGGCTGGGTCGGCGACATCCTCTCCGAGCACGGCAACGAGCGCGTCGCCGACATCCGCACCGCACTGCAGCAGTCGATGGACAACAACGCCGCGGTGTTCCGCACCGAGGAAACGCTCAAGCAGGCGCTGACCGACATTCACGCACTGAAGGAGCGCTACGCGCGAATCACGGTGCACGACAAGGGCAAGCGCTACAACAGCGACCTGCTCGAGGCCATCGAGCTGGGCTTCCTGCTCGAGCTGGCCGAGGTCACGGTGGTCGGTGCGCTGAACCGCAAGGAGTCCCGCGGCGGGCATGCCCGCGAGGATTACCCCGACCGCGACGACACCAACTACATGCGGCACACCATGGCCTACAAGGAGGGCGACGAGCTGCTCTCCGACATCCGGCTGGATTACAAGCCCGTGGTCCAGACCCGCTACGAGCCGATGGAACGGAAGTACTGATCATGAGTGCACCTGTCATCGACAAGCCCGAAGCCGGCGACCCGGAGCTGCCCCCCGTGCCCGACGGCGCGGTCATGGTCACCCTCAAGATCGCCCGGTTCAACCCCGAGGATCCCGACGCCGCAGGCTGGCAGAGCTTCCGGGTTCCCTGCCTGCCCTCGGACCGGCTGCTGAACCTGCTGCTCTACGTGAAGGGCTACCTGGACGGCACGCTGACCTTCCGGCGCTCGTGCGCACACGGTGTGTGTGGCTCGGACGCCATGCGGATCAACGGCGTGAACCGGCTGGCCTGCAAGGTGCTCATGCGTGACCTGCTGCCCAAGAAGGCGGGCAAGCAGCTCACCATCACCATCGAGCCCATCCGCGGCCTGCCCGTGGAGAAGGACCTCGTGGTGGACATGGAGCCGTTCTTCGACGCGTACCGCGCGGTGAAGCCGTACCTGATCACCAGTGGCAACCCGCCGACCAAGGAGCGCATCCAGAGCGCCACCGACCGGGCCCGCTACGACGACACCACCAAGTGCATCCTGTGTGCGTGCTGCACCACCAGCTGCCCGGTGTACTGGAGCGAGGGGTCGTACTTCGGCCCGGCCGCGATCGTCAACGCCCACCGGTTCATCTTCGATTCGCGTGACGAGGCGGCCGCCGAGCGGTTGGACATCCTCAACGAGGTCGACGGTGTGTGGCGCTGCCGCACCACGTTCAACTGCACCGAGTCCTGCCCGCGTGGCATCCAGGTGACCCAGGCGATCCAGGAGGTCAAGCGCGCTCTGATGTTCGCGCGCTAGATCTTTTCGACTGGCTTTCGACACTGCTCAGCGGGCGTCGACACTGCGGCCAGATCGTGTTTTCGAGCGAAATCACGATCTGAGCGCAGAGTCGGCGCCCGTTTTGCGTTGTCACACCCCGCCTGTCACACATTGCGGGGCTACCTCGTCTAACCGGTATGACCGAGACCAAGACACGAATCCCCGCTGTCACCCCCAAACAAGCCGGCCTGCTCACCCGCGCCATGTACTGGTACGCCAAGCGCCAGTTCGGTGAGGTGCCCGAGCCGTTCGCCGTGGCCGCCAACCATCCGCGCCTGCTGGTCGCCAACGGCGTCCACGAGATGCTGTTGCAGGGCGGCTCCAAGAAACTGCCCGCCACGGTTCGCGAGCTCGCGGTGTTCTGGACGGCCCGCACCGTCGGCTGCTCGTGGTGCGTGGACTTCGGCTCCATGCTGATGCGGCTGGAGAACCTCGACGTGGAGCGGCTCAAGTCGATCGATGACCACGCCACCTCGCCGCTGTTCACCGATGACGAGCGTGCCGCGATCTCCTACGCGAACGCCATGACCACCGACCCGCACACCGTCACCGACGAGCAGGTGGCCGATCTGCAGCGCCGCTTCGGCGACGACGGCGTGATCGAGCTGACCTACCAGATCGGTGTCGAGAACATGCGGTCCCGGATGTACTCGGCTCTGGGTATCACCGAGCAGGGCTTCAACTCCGGGGATGCGTGCCGGGTTCCATGGGCTGAGTAATCGCACGCCGCTGGCATCACGATGCGGCCGGGTGGTAGAACACGTTACAGAAACCAGCGGTCCCAGCCGCTGAAACCGCCCGCTCACCAAGGAATCAGCCATGCATTGGTACACCGGCAACACGTTCTACGACACCGTGCTGACCGCGGCCTTCGCGTTCGCCGCATTCGTGATCATCGGCGGCTTCTTCGCGCAGAGTTCCTACGGGCGCTTCTCGACGACGAAACTCGGCCTCAATCTCAACCCGAAGCTCGGCTGGTGGCTGATGGAGATCCCCGCGACCGTGGTGTTCTTGATCAGCTACCTGGCCGGGCCGAACCGATTCGAGCCGACATCGCTGGTACTGGCCGGAATCTGGATGCTGCACTACGCCAACCGGGGGTGGTTCTTCCCGCTCGCGATCCGCCAGGTACCCGGCAAGCGCGGCACCTTCAACATCTCGGTGATCGTGATGGGCATGCTCGTCACCTCCATGCACGGCTACCTCAACGGAACCCTGTTCAGCCACGACTTCTTCGGGCAGTACACCACCGGCTGGTTGACCGACCCGCGATTCCTGGTGGGGCTGGTGATCTACCTGTGCGGATTCGCGCTGCTGGTCAACTCCGAATCGATCGTGCGGAACCTGCGCGACAAGAACAATCCCGGCGCCTCAACCGTTGGGCAGGAGTACCGGATCCCGTTCGGCGGCGGCTTCCGCTTCGTCACCAGCCCGGCCTACCTGGGCGAGATCATCGCCTGGTCCGGGTTCGCCCTGCTGACCTGGGCATTGCCCGGCGTGGCCATCCTGTTGATCACCGCAGGCAACCTGATTCCCCGGGCCCTGGGCACCCACAGCTGGTACCAGGACAAGTTTCCCGAGTACCCCACCGACCGCAAGGCACTGCTCCCCTACGTGTTGTGACGCTGGGCTTGTGACGCTGGGCGCCGTCACCCCTGCGCAGGGGTGATTTCGATGAAAGCTATTGGCATGCCCATGGTTTGACTGCCGTAGTCGAGGCTGCGCTCGAACAACTTCATCGGAGCGCTCCAATTGGCGGCGATCACCGCGTCGGCGTGCGCGTGTTCGGCCTCGGGCAGGATGCGTGCCACACCGGCCACGACGGGTCCGCTGGGCCTGCCGCGCAGATTACTCGCCACCACAAGGACATTCGGGTTGTTGCGGATGCGTTTGACCTTGCCTGTCGACGCATCGGTACGCACGTAGAGCCTTCCGTCCGAGACGCCATGGTTGATCGGGCTCGGCATCGCCTCACCCGATTTCTTGAAGGTCACCAGCACGATCTGCCGGTAGTTCTCGAACCCGGCGAAGCTGCCCGCGGTGGCCGGCCCGACGTCGAAGGCGTCGCGGTGGCGCATCTTGTCCATGCCGCGGAACATCATTCGGCTGAACGTGTGGGCCAGGGTTCCGGGTTCGTTCGGCATCACGTCGTACCTCCAGGCTCGGCAGCCCCACGAAGGGGCGATCCGGTGAACTTGTCGGGGTTGGCGATATCCCACACCGCACAGACCTTGCCGTCGCGGACGGTGAAGATCGTGACCCGCGGCATCATCTCGGGGTATCCGTCACCGGCCGGCGCGCCTGCCGTATAGACGCCCAACTGGCCGTTGACGAGTGCAAATTGACTGCCTGCCAACCAGTTCGGCCCGTACTTCTTGGACAGTCCGAGGATGAACCGGGCCACCTTGTCCGGTCCGTGGATGACGCGAGCGGCGGTCGGGGCGCGGCGGTTCGAATCGCCGGTGAACGTGACGTCGGGATGCAGCAATCGCACGACGGCGTCGAGCTCACCCGACGCCAGCGCGGCCATCAGCTCGCCGGCGACCTGGTTGTGCAAATCGTCGGGCGACGACGGCGGTGGATTGTCGGCGACCGCGCGGCGGGCCCGCGAGGCCAACTGGCGGGCCGAGGCGTCACTGACACCGAGCACGCCGGCGATCTCGGCGAACGGCATGCCGAACCCGTCGTGCAGCACGAAGGCCACCCGCTGATCGGGAGTGAGCCGCTCCAGGACCACCATCGCGGCGAACCGGGCGTCCTCCCCTGCCACCACCGCGTTGAGTGGGTCGTTCCCGTCGAATCCGGTCACCACGGGCTCCGGCAGCCATTCCCCGTAATAGGCCTCGCGCCGGTGGGCCGCAGAGCGCAGTCGGTCCAGACCCAACCGGCTCACCACGGTGGTCAGCCAGGCCCGCAGGTCGGCGATCTGGGTGCGGTTGGCATCCCAGCGGATCCACGCGTCCTGAACGATGTCCTCGGCGTCGGCGAAGGTCCCGGTGAGCCGATAGGCCACGGCCAGCAGGTGTGGCCGCAACTCCTCGAACTCGCCGACCCGGGCGCTCGCGGTCATGGCCCCAGTTTAGGGCGGATCAGCCGACCGACTTGCGCGCCCTCAGGTACCCACCATGACGTAGGTCTTGCGGATCGCCTCTTTGACGAACCAAGTCCCCCGCCAGCCGCGGGGCAAGACCAGCAGCGATCCGGGCCCGATGTCGGCGCTGGTCCCGTCCTCTCCGACAACCGTGCCGGAGCCCGAGATGATGTGACACACCTCGGTCGCGCCCGACCGGTCGGCGGTGAACTCACCCGGGCCGCATTCCCACACGCCGGTGTCGGTCACCGCATCGGCCCAGACTTCTAGCGAGGATTCCAGCTGACCGCTGACACTCGTCGGTTTCGGTTGCGGCTCGGGTAGTTCGACCGTCGTCGCATCAACTTGAAGAAGCTTCACACTCGTCTCCATCGCGTCAGCGCCCGGTGATCTTGTTGGCCACCCGGGCAAGCCCGCTGGTACCGGTGAGCCCGCGGGTGGACTCGCGCCGGTCAGCGGTCCGGTACAGCGCATACATCGCCTGAACTCCGAGCCACCGCAACGGCTCCGGTTCCCACTTGCGGACCCGTCGGCCCACCCACGGCAACCGGGTGAGCGCGGTGTCGCGTTTGAGCACGAGATCGGCCAGGGTGTGTCCGGCCAGGTTGGTGGTGGTCAGGCCACTGCCGACGTAACCACCCGCGGTGCCGAGCCCGCTCGCCCGGTCGAAGTCCACGGTGGCCGTCCAGTCGCGGGGCACACCGAGCACACCACACCACGCGTGCTCGATCGGAATATCCCGGGTCGCCGGGAACATGTCGCGAACCAGGGCCCCGAGCGCATCGATGGTCCACTCCTGGGTGGCTCCGCGATGATCGAGTGCCGAACCGTATCGGTAGGGAATCCCCCGGCCACCCAACGCGATTCGATTGTCAGCCGTGCGCTGGGCATACATGTAGCCGTGCGCGTAGTCGCCGAGGAGCTCGGCCCCCTTCCAACCGACCTCCTGCAGCACGGAATCGGGAAGGGGTTCGGTCACCACCATCGACGAGTTCATCGGCAGCCACGCCCGGCGTTGCCCCGGCATGGTCGCGGTGAAACCTTCGAGGCAACGCAGGATCACCGGTGCCCGGACGTCGCCTCGGACCGTGATGGCACGTCCCGCCTTGATATCGGTCACCTCGGTCTGCTCGTAGATGTCCACGCCCATGCCCGCCACCACGCGGGCCAGGCCTTGAACGAGCTTCGCCGGCTGCACCCGCGCGCAGTGCGGCGTGAACAAGGCGCCCATGGCTCGATCGACCCGGATACGGGCGTTGGATTCGTCGCCGGTGAGCACCACGAAGTCGTCCTCGGTCGCACCCCAACTCCGCTCGAACTCGAGCGATTCGCGGAGCCGGCCCATCTGCGCCTGGTTGCGCGCCACATGCAACACACCGTCTTTGACGATGTCGGCGTCGATGCCTTCGGACTTCGTGACACCGATGACCTCGTCGACCGCGCCCCGCATCGCCCGCATCAGCGCGACGACGCCGTCATGGCCGTGGGTGGAGGCATAGGCGTCGCGGGATCCGGCGAGTTCGGCGGACAGCCATCCACCGTTGCGGCCGGACGCTCCGAACCCGGCGAACTCCTTCTCCAACATGACGATTCGGAGGTCGGGCTGTTCTTTCTTGAGGTAGTACGCGGCCCACAGGCCGGTCAGGCCCGCCCCGACGATGCAGACGTCGGCTTCGAGCGAGCCCGGCAGAGCCGGTCTTGATTCCGGCCAGCCCGCCGCGCGATACCAGAACGACACGCTGCCGTTCACGAAGTCATTGGCGAGACCGCTGGTCGTGCGACCGTCGGGGGACATCTTGGTTCTCCTGTACTCGTGGCTGTTGATCAGTGGGACGTATCGGCGGGCAGGATGGTGGCGACGTCAGGATCGAACGTCAACCAGACCTGTTGCCCCGCTTGGGTGGGCGTGATGCTGTCCGCGCTTTCGCGGACCAGGGCGACGGTCCCGTCGGGCAGGCTGACCTCGACCTTGCGGGAACTACCCAGGTAGATCTCCTGGATCACAGTGCCCGGCACCGCGTTGACGACGTCAGGCTCGGCGTCGCCGGTGACGATACGAATCCGCTCCGGTCGCACCACGACTGCCACCGAGTCGCCCCGGGTGGATTCGCCCTGGCCGGCCACGATCCGCCGACCGTAGGCATTCACCGCACGCCCGTCCTCGAGCTTTCCGTAGAACAGCGACGACTCGCCGAGGAACCGCGCCACGAAGATGCTCTTGGGGTGTTCGTAAAGGTCGGTGGGCGAACCGATCTGTTCGATGCGGGCCTTGTTGAACACCGCGATGCGGTCCGACAGCACGAGCGCCTCGTCCTGGTCGTGCGTGACGTAGACGAACGTGGTGCCGAGTTCGCCGTGAATGCGCTTGATCTCGAGCTGCAGCGAATCGCGCAGTTTCTTGTCCAGCGCGCCGAGCGGCTCGTCCATGAGCAACACGCGCGGCTCGTAGACCATGGCCCGCGCGAAGGCGACGCGCTGCTGCTGACCGCCGGACAGTTCCTTGGGCATCCGCTTGCCGTAGCCGTCGAGGCCGACCGTCTGCAGCGCGGCGGCCACCTTGTCGCGGCGTTGCGCTTTGCCCATCTTGCGCTGGCGCAACGGGTATTCGACGTTGTCGATCACCGTCATGTGCGGAAACAGCGCGTAGTGCTGGAACACCATGCCGATGTTGCGGCGGTACGGCGGAAGATCGGCAACCGGTCGACCGTCGATCAGCAGCTCACCCTCGGTGACGTCGACGAATCCGGCGATCATGTTCAGCGTGGTCGTCTTGCCCGAACCGCTGGGTCCGAGCAGGGTGAGGAATTCACCCGGCCGGGCGTCGAGGTCGATGGCGTCGACAGCCTTTTCCGATCCGTAGGTCTTGGTCAGGCGCCGCATGGTGATCGACGCACCGTGCGGAGTGTTGTCAGTGGACACGGTTCCTCCTGCGCGAGTAGATGCCCGCAACGACGGTCAGACACGTTGTGAGGGCGAGGATGAGGGTGGCGGCCGCAGCGATCGTGGGATCGGTGTCGCGCGTGACCGAGGCGTACATCTTGACCGGCAGCGTCTGCAGGTACGGGTTCTGGATGAACAGCGAGAGCACGACCTCGTCGAAGCTCGTCGCGAACGCGAACAGTGCTCCCGAGAGCACACCCGGGGCCACCAGCGGCAGGGTGACGGTTCGGAATGTGTTCCAGCGCCCAGCACCACAGATCGCGGCGGCGTCCTCCAGCCGCCGGTCGAATCCCTGCAAGCTGGCCATCACCGGCACGATGACGAACGGCAGCGCCAACATGGTGTGCGCGATGACGAAGCCGAACAGGGTGCCGAGCAGGTTCAGCCTCAGGAACAATGCGTAGAGCCCGACGGCGACCACGATCACCGGAACGACCATGGGAGCCAACAGGAATGCCCGAATTCCCTGCCGCCCGGCCAGCGCGGTGCGGCTCAATGCCACCGCCGCGGCAGTGCCGAACAAGGTGGCGAACACGGCAACCAGAACGCCGACCTCCAAGCTCGCCTTCAGGGCTGAGATCCAGGCGGGGTCCTCGAAGAATGTTTGGTACCAGCGCATCGACCATCCGCTCGGCGGGAAGGCGAACGACGGTCGATCGGTGAAGCTCAGCGGCACCACGATCAACGACGGCGCGACCAGCCACAACGCGACCCCGGCGCAGAACAACCCGAGCAGGACGTTCCAGAACGTCTTTGCGTGCCGTGTCATGCCGTGCGCTCCTTCCGGTTTCGGCGCAGCAGATACATCAGGGCCGCGAGCACCAGGAACGTGACGAACAGCAGGACCACGCCCATCGCTCCTCCCCTGCCCCAGGCCAGCAGACTGGTGACCTGCACGTAGATCTGCTGACTGATCAGCGCGTCGTCCGGAGCGCCGAGCAGCGCGGGCGTGACGTAGAAGCCGAGGCTGCTGATGAAAACCATCAGGCAGCCGGCGCCGACGCCGGACAGCGACAGCGGAACCCAGATCCGCGCGAACGAGATAACCGGTCGCGCACCGAGACTCGATGAGGCGAGCACCAGCCTGCGGTCGATACCCGACATCACGGCGTACAGCGGCAACACCATGAACGGCAACAGGATCTGGCTCATGCCGATGACCACACCCAGGTTGGTCCGCAGCAACGGCACACTGCCCAGCCCGACGAACGACAGCAGGGTCTGTATCGGACCGCCGTCCTCCAGCAGGATCACCCAGGCGAACGTGCGCACCATCAGGCTGGTCCAGAACGGGACCAGCACGATGAGGGTCAGCGCGATGCGCACCGCCGGTCCGAACGCGACCATGGCGTACGCGTACGGATAGCCGAGGACCAAGCAGATCACGGTGACCTCGAGGCCAGTGGTGAACGTGCGCAGCAGAACGCTGCGCTGCACCGAATCCCCCAGGTACCAGGTGAAATTGCCGAAGCCGAGTTCCGGGTCGCTGAACGCCTGCCAGAACATGATGGCCAGCGGCAGTCCGAACACCCCGACGACGAGCAGGATCGACGGCAGCAACAAACCGATGTCACCGAGCCTCCGACCGGAGGTCGTTGGAGTTGTCTGGGTCTTCGGTGGCGCACCACCGGCCAGAACATCGACCATCGACATACGACGAAACCTTCCTAGCCCGCCAGCCAGGCCGTGTACTTGGAAGCGATTTCTTCCTGGTGTTCGGCCCAGTAGTCGAGATCGAGCGGGAACTTGTCCTTCTCCCGCTCCGGTGTGGTGGTCAGGTACGACCGGGCGAGGTCATCCAGTTGAGGCTTGGCATCGACGTTGATCGGGCTGTAGGACGTCAGTTCAGCGAGCTTGGCCTGCTGCTGCGCACCGAGGTAGAAGTTGATGAACGCCATGGACGCCTTGGGATTCCGGGCACCGATCGGCACGGCGATCGTGTCGGCCTCCGGCATCCACTGGTCCCACATCGGAGCGAACGGCGCGCCGTTCTTGACCGCCGTGTAGGCGCGACCGCTCCACACCAGCGCCATGTCGACCTGGCCGGACTCGATGAGTTGTTGAGACTGCGCTCCGGTGGTCCAGAAGATCGTGTCATTGCGGATGGAGTTCATCTTCTTGAGCGCGCGGTCGAGATCGATCGGGTAGATCGCGTCGGGCGCGACACCGTCGGCGAGGAGCGCACCTTCGGGCACCCCGGGGTCGAGCTCGCCGGGCACGCCCTCGATGGCCCGCTTTCCGGGGAACTTCGCGGTGTCGTAGAAATCGGCCCACGTCTTGGGCGGGTTCGCACCGTACTTCTCGGTGTTGTAGACCACGATCAGGCCGTAACCCATTGCCGGAACCGAACAGTCGTCGGTCTTGGTTCCCGCGGGCAGCTTGCTGATGTCCACGATGCTGGTGTCGAGCGGCATGAAGAGCTTGCCGCAGTTCTTCGCGGTGAACACGTTGGTGCTGTCGACCACGTCCCACGTCACGTTCTTGGAATCGACCTGGGCCTTGATCTTCGAGTTCTCAGTAGGCCCGTCCTGCAACACCTTTGCCCCGGATTGGGCGGCGAACGGCTCGATCGCCGCCTTCGCCTGGCCGTCCTGGAAGATGCCGCCGTAGGAGACGAACGTCATCGTGGTGCCCTTGAGTGCCCCTTCCTTGATAGAGCCCGCCTGCGGCGGTCCGCTGCCGAGATCGACGTCGGCCGCACGGCCGGGACCTGCCGGCGTGCATGCCGTGGTCAGGAGAACACCGGCGGCAATTAGTGCGGGCAGCCTGCGGGCGACGGGTGACAGGTTCATCGGGTATCTCCTTTGATCTGGGGCGGAAGGGTTTTCGCGGACGCGGGCACGTCCGCAGCGGGCGAGCGGCCCGTCAGGTCGGCCAGTCGGTCGGGGGGCTGACGATCCAGATGAGCTCGACGGGAGCGTCGCTCAAGTTGTGCACCGTGTGCGGCATGGAGGTGCGGTACTCCGCGCTGTCGCCCGGTTCGAGCACGTAACGCTCACCGTCGAGTTCCAGGGTCGGGGTGCCGGCGAGGACGATCAGGATCTCCTGCGCGTCACCGTGCACATAGGCCTCGCCGGCGCTCGACCCCGGCGAGAGTTCGCCCGCGTACACCTCGAGGTTGCGCAGCGGCTTCTGCGACAGCAGGTACTTCACGCTCAGCTCGGACACCTCGATGGTCGGACGCGCCGCCTTGCGGAGGATGCGTACGTCGGTGACCTCGTCGTCGGTGAACAGGTCGGGCAGCGAGATACCCAGCGCCTGCGCCAGGCGACGCAGAGTTCCGACACTCGCGTTGACCTGTCCGCGCTCCACCTGGCTGAGAAAACCCGCGGAGATACCCGCACGGTCGGCCAGCTGCCGGAGCGACATCTTCCGGGCGGCTCGGAATTGACGAATCCGGCCGCCGACCACGGTGTCCGCCGTCTCGGCGGGATCAGGCTCGACAGTCGCACCCATATCGAAATATCCGTTCGTCACATACGAGCAAGAGGATCGTTTTCAGCGAACACTTTGTTCGCTCAAGCCGAACCCTATGTCTGCTCAGTGGCGGCCCGCAAGGCTTCGATCACATTTTCAACATGTTGTGGGATGGGTCACATTGCGGTGTTTTCGGTGTAAATGTGCGTCATATGCCACGTTTACAGCTGTCAAAGCCGTAACCAACGACTGATTTCGCGTGAGCGCCGTGTGCTCAGTGCCTGCCGAGCACGTGCGGGCCGGTGCGCTCCGGCATGCCGTTCGCAAAGCGCGCCAACGACCACTCGGCCACGTCGGCGTCCGGCGTGCCCCCCTCGGCCAGGTCGGCGAGCACCTCGCCCATCAGCGCGGAGTACTTGAACCCCTCCCCCGAGTCTCCGCACGCGACGACGATTCCGCCGTCGAGACGGTCGACGACGAACGTGCCGTCGGGAGAGTCGGTCCAACTGCAGACCTGGGCATGGAGCACCGTCGGGACCACGGCAGGCATATCGGCAGACACCCGGTCGCGGAGCACCGTGGTCCGACCGTCGTCGGGTGTCCGGTCGATATCGTCAGCCCGGTAGTCCCGCAACGGGGCATCCAAACCGACCTTGTAGCCCGCACCCGGCGAGGGCATGGCATAGATTCCCGGGCGGTCACCGCGGGGTCCGTCGAACAGGCATGGAAAGTCGTCGGCAGCACCAGGATTGGCCGGATCGCCGAAGTACGCCACCTGTTCCAGATACGGGTGCAGCGGGAGGTCCAGGCCCAGCGGCGACAGCAGCGGGGCGGCGCCTGGTCCGGCCGCGATCACCGCGACATCGGCGTCGATCGTGGCACCGTCGGCCAGCACCACCCGAACGCCATTGGAGACCAGCTCGACGCGCGCCACATTGCGTTCCAGAAGCGTTGTGCCGGAGAGACTCTGAAAGATCCTCAGCTGAGCCTGCAGCGATGCAGCGGCAAGCACGACGCCCGCCACCGGCTGCCAGAGGGCGTCGCGGCCGTCGCTGCGCAGGCCGGGGAAGAACCGGTCCACGTCGTCAGGAACCACACTCGAGTACGCGACGCCGAGGGCATCGAGCGTCGACGCCACGGACGGCAGCGACTCGTCGTCACGCCACAGCAGGCCTCGGGTGAGGAACACGGGCGTTCCCGCCCGCTCGGCGAGGCGGTGCATCGCGTCGACACCTCGCTGCGCCAGCCGCACCCGCAGCGGGTCGGGGTCGGCGAGCCGCCACAACCGGGTCGATCCCGCCGATGACGACAATCCGTTGAGCGGGCCGTAGCGATCGATCAGCGTCACCCGGTGCCCGCGGCGAGCGAGTTCGGCTGCGGTGGGCAGGCCCCAGGCGCCCGCGCCGATCACCACGCACGTCATGGTCACGGTTGCATACCTATCGCAGCGAGCCTCAGCGCTTGTTGAAAATCGTTCGGTGCCATTCTTTTTCGGCGACATCGGTGATGTCGCTCATCACATGCTTGATGGTGAGGTACTCCTCGAACGAGTAGTCGCTCATGTCCTTGCCGAATCCCGATGCGCCGACGCCGCCGTGCGGCATCTCGGAGATGATCGGGATGTGGTCGTTGATCCACACGCACCCGGCGTTGATCTCGCGGGAGGCCCGCTGCGCGCGGTAGACGTCGCGGGTCCAGGCCGAGGCGGCCAGGCCGTAGACAGTGTCGTTGGCCTGCCGGATCGCGTCGTCGTCGTCGGTGAACGACCGGACGGTCAGCACCGGCCCGAAGATCTCGTCGCGGTACACCTCAGACGTCTCGGCGACATCGGCGATCAGGGTGGGCCGGTAGAACGCGCCGGGCAGATCGGGAATCACGCCACCGGTGACGACGCGGCCACCCTGTTCGGGAGCCCGGGCCACCATGGCCGCCACCTTGTCGCGGTGCGCGAAGGAGATCAGCGGGCCCAGATCGGTGTCGGGGTCGTGCGGGTCGCCGACGACGATCTTGCCCATCACCTCGGCGACGCCGGCGACGAAGTCGTCGTACAGGTCGCGGGCCACGATCGCCCTGGTCGCGGCGGTGCAGTCCTGACCGGTGTTGATCAGTGCACCGGCTACCGCACCCTGGATCGCGGCGTCCAGGTCCGCGTCGTCGAACACCACGAACGGCGCCTTGCCGCCCAACTCGAGCTGGGTGCGGTGGCCGTGGACGGCGGCGGCCGACATCACCTTGCGGCCGACGGCGGTGGATCCCGTGAAGGTGACGACGTCGACGTCGCGGTGGCCGGCCAACGCGGTGCCGACGTCGGCGCCACCGCCGGTGACCACGTTGAACACGCCATCGGGCAGACCGGCCTCGGTGGCCAGCCGGGCCAGCGTGAGGGTGGTCAGCGGGGTGATCTCGGCGGGTTTGATGACGACGGAGCAGCCTGCCGCCAACGCCGGGATGACCTTCCAAACCGCCATCTGCAGTGGGTAGTTCCACGGGGTGATGGTCGCGACGACGCCGACGGCTTCACGTCGGATGCTCGACGTGTGGTCACCCGAATACTCCGCGGTGGCCTTGCCTTCCAGATGGCGGGCCGCACCGGCGAAGAAGTCGATGTTGTCCACACTGCCGGGGACATCGAACTCGGTGGCCAGGCGCACCGGTTTGCCGGTCTGGCTGACCTCCTCGGCAACCAGCTGATCAGCATGTTCGTCGGCAAGCTTGGCGAGCTTGGCCAGCACCGCCGACCGCTCGGCCGGCGTTGCCTTGGACCAGCTGGGAAACGCCGCCCGGGCGGCTGCCACCGCGTTCTCCACGTCAGCGGGAGTGGCCAGGGCGTAATCGGCGACGGCCTGCCCGGTGGCCGGGTCGAGGATCTGATGGACGGGCCCAGCCGTCGCGACCGGTGCACCGTTGATCCAGCTACTCGTCACATTTACTGCCACGCTCATGGAGCCCCACGGTAACCGATAGCAGATTCGATCTCTACGCAATCCCGCGTTCGGCACGTTTCAAACGAGGGATTTCATCGATTCGGTTGCCGCAAACGACGGATTCCGTGCACAATCGAATGTATGAGCAACCCTGAGGGTGACGACCTTCAGCCCGTACAGCTGCGGGTGAACAACAATTCTCGCACCGCCTTTCAACTCGACGATCTGTCGAAGGCGATCATCGAGAAGTTGCAGGCCGACGGCCGCCGTTCGTACGCCGGAATCGGCAAGGCCGTAGGCCTGTCCGAGGCCGCGGTACGCCAGCGCGTGCAGCGCATGGTCGACGCGGGCGTCATGCAGATCGTCGCGGTGACCGATCCGCTGCAACTCGGGTTCGCCCGCCAGGCGATGATCGGCATCCGCTGCACCGGCGACACCCTGAAGCTGGCCGAGAAACTCGCCGCACTCGACGCCGTCGACTACGTGGTACTGACCGCCGGATCGTTCGACGCCATCGTCGAGGTGGTCTGCGAGGACGACGACAGCCTGCTCGAACTTCTCAACACCAAGATCCGCTCGCTTCCGGGAGTGATAACCACCGAAACCCTCGTTTACCTGAAACTCGTTAAACAGCAATACAATTGGGGAACCCGATGAGCATCACAGAAACCGCACCGACCACCGCCGCAGATCTGGGCGCCAAAGCCAACCGCCACCTGTGGGGTCACTTCTCCCGGCACGGCGAGGGCATCACACCGCCCATCATCACCCGCGGCGAGGGTGTCCGAATCTTCGACGACAAAGGCAAGAGCTACATCGACGGCCTGTCCGGCCTGTTCGTCGTCCAGGTCGGTCACGGCCGCAAGGAACTCGCCGAGGCCGCTGCCAAGCAGGCCGAGAAGCTGTCGTTCTTCCCGCTGTGGTCCTATGCGACGCCGCCGGCCATCGAACTGGCCGAGCGCGTCGCCAACTACGCGCCGGGCGACCTGAACCGGGTCTTCTTCACCACCGGCGGCGGCGAGGCTGTGGAGAGTGCCTGGAAACTGGCCAAGCAGTACTTCAAGCTCACCGGCAAACCCGGTAAGCACAAGGTGGTTTCGCGTGCAATCGCCTACCACGGCACCCCGCAGGGTGCGCTGGCGATCACCGGCATCCCGGCGTTCAAGGCGCCATTCGAGCCGCTGACGCCCGGCGGCTTCCGCGCACCGAACACCAACTTCTACCGAGCACCAGCCGAATACGCGCACGACGAAAAGGCTTTCGGCCGCTACTGTGCCGACCGCATCGCCGAGGCAATCGAATTCGAGGGGCCGGATACGGTGTGCGCCGTCTTTCTTGAGCCCGTGCAGAACGCGGGCGGTTGCTTCCCACCGCCGCCCGGCTACTTCGAGCGGGTCCGTGAGATCTGCGATCAGTACGACGTGCTGTTGGTGTCCGACGAGGTGATCTGCGCCTACGGCCGCATCGGATCGATGTTCGCGTGCGACGACTTCGGCTACGTGCCCGACATCATCACCAGCGCCAAGGGCCTGACCTCGGGCTACTCGCCACTGGGCGCGATGGTGGCCAGCGACCGCCTCTTCGAGCCGTTCAACGACGGAAAGACCGTGTTCGGCCACGGCTATACCTTTGGCGGTCACCCGGTTTCGGCTGCGGTCGCCATGGCCAACCTCGACATCTTCGAGCGCGAGGGCATCAATGCCCACGTGAAGGAAGCCGCCCCGGCGTTCCGGGCTACCTTGGAGAAGCTGTACGACCTACCGATCGTCGGCGACGTCCGCGGTGAGGGCTTCTTCTATGGAATCGAGCTGGTCAAGGACAAGGCCACCAAGGAGACCTTCAACGACGAGGAGTCCGAGCGCCTGCTGCGCGGGTTCCTGACGCCGGCGCTGTGGGAGGCGGGGCTGTACTGCCGCGCCGACGACCGTGGCGACCCGGTGATCCAGCTGGCCCCGCCGCTGATCAGCGGGCAGGCCGAGTTCGACGCGATCTACGAGATCCTGCACGGCGTGCTCACCGAGGCGGGAAAACTGTTGTAGCCCCGCGATTCTTACGCAAAACGGCATTCCGGCAGGATTGGCTCGAGTAGTCACCTGCCGGAATGCCGTTTCGGCCTTCATGGGATAGCTCACGCTCCCGAGATTCCGATCTACTCTCGACGGGTGCCGCGCAAACCACCCATAGATCCCGTCCGCTGGACACCGCCGCCCGTCGACGAACTGCCTGAATTCGGGCCGGTCCCCCTGACCATCGTGCCGATGCCCGGGGACGGCCCGGAGGATGTCGTCGCGGACGCGGCCGGGCACCTCTGGACCGGACTGGTCGACGGACGGATCATCCGAGTGTCGCCCGACGGCGCCGCGTCCGTCGTTGCCGATACCGGCGGCCGCCCACTCGGCATGCACGTCGCTCGCGACGGACGGGTGCTGATCTGCGACAGTCATCGCGGGTTGCTGGCACTGGACCAAACCACCGGCACAGTGTCGACGCTCGTCGCGTCGGTGAATGGCAGGCCGTTGAAGTTCTGCTCGAATGTCACCGAGACATCTGACGGCACAATCTATTTCACCGAGTCCACCAGCCATTTCCATTTCGAGCATTTCTCCGGCGCGATCATGGAGGCTCGCGGGCGCGGCAGCCTCTTCCGCCTGGACGGCGACGGCACCGTCACCACGGTGCTGGACGGCCTGTACTTCGCCAACGGACTGACCGCCACCGCCGACGAGTCGGCACTGGTGTTCGCCGAAACCCAGGCCCGACGTCTGTCGAAGTACTGGCTGAGCGGGCCACAAACCGGCACGGTGACACCGCTGGCCGTCAACCTGCCGGGGTACCCGGACAACATCTCCACCGGTGCCGACGGCCGGATCTGGGTGGCGATGGTGTCCGCACCGAACGCCGCAGCGGAATGGCTTGCACCCCGAGCCCCGGTGATCCGAAAACTTCTGTGGCGGTTACCCGACCGGCTCCAGCCACAGATCCGACCGCAGGTTTGGGTGCTGGCGTTCGACGCCGACTCCGGCGGCGTGCTCGCGGGTGTGCGGTCCACGCGTCCAGACTTCGGCACCGTCACCGGGGTCGTGGAATCAGCGGGCAAGCTGTGGATGTCGACGATCGCCTTCCCCGCATTGGGCTTCGCCGAGGTCCGCGACCTCCGCTAGGACCGTTGACAGCGGGTTTATCGTGGTTCGGGGGGACGGCTCCTTCGGCGGTGTGATCTTGGACAATCGCGCTTAGCGGCTTGGTTCCGTCCCCCTCCCCCTGCCCTGCCAGTCGTTCACAGCAGCTGGCCCAAACGCCGGGCACGTGCCGGGGCCCATTTCACATTTGTCACACAAACCACACACGTCACAGCGTGGCAAACCGGAAATCGCGTCCGATTCGCCTAATCTTCGGACACGATGGCGACCTTGCGGAGGACTACTCAGCGTGCGGTGTCCGCATTCGCGGCACTGGCGATGCTGACGGCACCCCTGATGACAGCCGGCGTGGCCAATGCCGACCCGGCGCCCGAATGCCCGTACAAGGTGACCACTCCCCCTGCGGTGGACGCCTCCGAAGCGCCCAAGCCGGGCGAGGTTGCACCCGGCCCGCTACCCGTGCCCGCCAAGACGATTGGCGGTGAGGCACTTTCCGGGTGCGGCGTGATCACCGCCGCAAACACGCCGCCACTGCCCAACGATGTCTCCGCCGAGTCCTGGGTGGTCGCCGATCTCGACAGCGGCGACATCATCGCCGCCCGCGACCCACATGGCCGTCACCGTCCGGCCAGCATCATCAAGGTGTTGGTGGCCACCGCCGCACTCAACGAACTCAACCTCAACAAGTTGGTCGCCGGCACCCAGGACGACGCCAACTCCGAGGGCACCCGAGTCGGCGTCGGACCCGGCGGCCAGTACACGATCAACGACCTGCTGCACGGCCTGCTGATGCACTCCGGCAACGACGCCGCACATGCCCTGGCGGTTCAGCTGGGCGGCATGGACCCGGCGCTGCAGAAGCTGAACATCCTGGCCGGCAAGCTCGGTGGCCGCGACACCCGGGCGGCCACCCCTTCGGGTCTCGATGGACCCGGCATGAGCACCTCGGCCTACGACATCGGCCTGTTCTACCGATATGCCTGGCAGAACCCGGCATTCGCCGACATCGTCGCCACCCAGACCTACGATTTCCCCGGCCGCGACGGCAATCCGTCCTACCCGGTGGAGAACGACAACAAGCTGCTCTACAGCTACCCGGGCGCGATGGGCGGCAAGACCGGATACACCGATGACGCGGGTCAGACGTTCGTCGGCGCGGCCAACCGTGACGGCCGGCGCCTGGTGGCCATCCTGATGAAGGGCACCCGGGTGCCGATCGCCCCATGGGAACAGGCTGCACACCTGCTCGACTACGGGTTCGCCACTCCGCCGGGAACCAAGGTCGGAACGCTCGTCGACCCCGATCCGTCATTGATCACGCCCAAGGCCGACGAGCCGACCGCTGCCCAGGCGGCTTCGGTTCTGCCACCGGCAGACGCCTTGCCCGTGCGGGTCGGTGTCGGGATCGTCGGAGGACTGGTCGTGTTCATGCTCATGATGGGCGCCCGGTCGCTGAACCGCCGCACCATTCGCTGACCCGCAACTTCCCGGCCTGAGACGACGACGCAGGCTGAGCACTTTGGGTCCACACCTTGGAAGCGAAATACCCACGGCGGCATCCCCTTCGGACCAGACGCCGTGGAGTTTCATCTAAGATATAGATGACTCCTATTGAAAATGTTTGCTGGACGCGATGACCCAATCGTGTTCGACTGGATCGCATGACCTTCATTGCCACCGTTCGCCCGCCGTGAAGTCATGCCCCTCATCGGTGCGACATTGAAAGTCCATGGCACCCTGAGTCTTCGAGTTGCCGATGCACAAGAACATCCGGGCATTGCCCGTCTCAGCAGGAGGAGCTCCAGAAGTGTCGATCAAATCATCTGACGCCGAAAGCGCCACACCGGCCGCCCAGGTCTCGTTCAAGTCCGCGCTGTCAGGCTGGACGTTGACGTGGCTCCTCATCGTGGCGATCGCCGTCGGCTCAACCATCGCGGCGTGGGCTGTGGGCGGTGTCAACGGGGCCAACCTCGGCATCCGCATCACCGCCCGCACATCGGCGGTCCTTTTCCTGCTCGCCTTCACCGCGTCGTCGCTCTACCAGCTGTGGCCGAACAGCACCACCAAGTGGATCCGCCGCAACCGACGCTATCTCGGCGTCGGGTTCGCCGGATCTCATCTCGTCCACGCCGCATTCATCGTCACGACAATCGTTCTGAACGAACAGCGGTTCGAGACCCGCGTGGTCGATCCCACCCCGCACGGTGTCTTCGTCCTGGATTTCATCGCCTACGGATTCATCATCGCGATGACCATCACCTCGTTCGACCGCATCTCCAAGCGCATGCAGTACTCGACGTGGAAGCGCCTGCACCTCACCGGCAGCTACGTCATCTGGTTCACGTTCTTCATCGCCTACTGGCGCCGTGGCGTCACCTACACCGAGTTCTACGGACCGTTCCTCATGATCGTCCTTGCCGCGTTGATCATCCGGTTCATCGCAAAAGCGAAGCGCGGTGGCGCGAAGGCCACGCACACGTAGCGCCCCTTGCCAATTTCTGACCGATCGGTCTAATCTCAGACCATGCGGTCAGAGCGAGCCAAGACGTTTACCGAGCAGGCGCGCCGCCGACAGATTGTCGAAGGCGCCCTGGAGGTGATCGCCGAACAGGGCTATCCGCAAGCGTCGCTGGCGCGTATCGCCGACCACGTCGGCATCGCGAAAAGCGCTGTGTTGTATCACTTCACCAGCAAGTCCGAAGTGGTCGAGGCGGTCTTCACCGAGATCTTCACCCGCGGCGTCGCGATGATCGTGCCCGCCGTGAACGCCGAAACCACTGCGGCGGCAAAACTGTCCGCCTACATCCGCGCCAACGTCGCGTTCGTTGCCGGCAACCGGTCGGCGGCCGTGGCGATGCTCGAACTCATCTCCGGTTACCGCGACGCGGATGGGCTGCGGGTCGACCAGGCCGCGGCCAAAGCGGTGCAGGAGCATCCGCCGACCGGTGACCTGGCCGCCCTCGACCCGCTGACCATCTTCACCGAAGGCGTGAGCAACGGTGAATTCCGGCAACTGTCACCACTGTTGATGAAGAACATCCTGCGCGGCGCACTGGACAGCGCAGCGCAGGAGTACGCACGCGACCCGAGCTACGACGTGATCGGTCACGGCGAGGTGCTCGTCGAGGTCTTCGAGAAGGCCACAGCACCGTGACCACCATCGTCATCGCGGCATTCGGCAGCCGCGGGGACGTCGCCCCGTACACGGGTCTGGCGCGACGGCTCGCCGAGGAAGGTTACCGCGTCGCCGTCGCCGCCCAGGAGCCCTACCGGGAACTGGTGTCCGCCTGCGGAATCGAATTCCGCTCGCTGCCCGGGGATACCGAACGCGCCACCAAGGCCTCACCGGGCGCGCAGGCGTTTGTCGACGGCGCCAGGATGCGGCCTTCCAGGGAACTGCTCGACGAGATGCGCGAGGATCTGCGCCAGCTGGGCTGTGGCCTGATCGAGGCAGCGAAAGACGCCGACCTGCTGCTGCTTCCGGCCGTCGCGGCCCTCCTCGGATACCACGTAGCCGAAGGACTCGGCATCCCCAGCGTCGGGGTCCTGCTACAACCAACCGCACCCACCGGCGACTTCCTGCCGTCAGTGCTCAGCGCCCGGTCGCTCGGCCGTTGGGGCAACCGGATGGTCGGCCGGTTGGGCGCGCTCGGCGAGCAGCCACACCTGACGCTGATCAATGACCTACGCTCCGAGCTCGGGCTACGCCCGACCACGTTGTCCGGGTACCAACGTCGACGTTCGGCCACCTGGCCCATCCTGCACGGGTTCAGCGAACACGTGGTGCCGCGCCCGGGAGACTGGCCGGAGCACCTGCAGGTCACCGGCTACTGGTGGCCATCAGAGCCCGACAATTGGTCCCCACCAGCCCAACTCGTCGACTTTCTGCACGCCGGCCCTCCACCGGTATTCGTCGGCCTCGGCAGTACCGCGACGGCGCGCGGGCCAGAGCTGTCGGACATCATCGGCGCGGCACTGCGTTCCGCCGGCACCCGAGCGGTGGTGCAGACTGGGTGGGCCGGGCTGCACTGCGCTGGCGACGACGTCATGATGGTCGACGAACTCCCCCACTCATGGTTGTTTCCACGGGTGGCCGCCGTTGTGCACCATGGCGGTGCGGGCACCACGGCAGCGACGCTTCGGGCGGGCGTCCCGTCGATTCCGGTCACCGGAATCATGGATCAACCATTCTGGGCGAAGCGGCTACAGCTGCTCGGCACTGCGCCTGCCGCGCTTCGACGCGCCACCGTGACCGCAGACCAGCTGGCCGCCGCCATCGGTGAGGTGTCCAGCAACCCGTCGTATCACGCACGGGCACAACATGTCTCCCAACTGCTGGTCCGCGAGGACGGAGCGGGTGTGGCGACGCAGCACATCACCGACCTGCTCAGCCAATCACGGGAGGTTCACCATGGCGAGTGACGCATTGATGGGCAACGCCCTACTGGCCGGGGCAATCGTGCTGGCCGGCGGAGCGATCGGTGCCGGAATCGGCGATGGACTCGCCGGGTCGCAGTTCATTGCCGGTGTAGCACGCCAGCCGGAGGCCCAAGCACGCTTGTACACACCGTTTTTCATCACCGTGAGCCTCGTGGAGGCAGCGTTCTTCATCAACATCGCGTTCATGGCGTTGTTCGTCTTCGCCACTCCGGGCGGATAGATGGCCACCGTCGCGATCATCGCCATCGGCAGTCGCGGCGATGTGGCACCGCTGACCGGGATCGGGGTGCGGCTGCAACAGGCCGGACATCGCGTGATCATGGTGGCGTATCAGGCATTCGCCGATCTGGTGACCGGATGCGGGCTCGAGTTCCGCGGTCTCGACGACAACCTCGACGGCACAGCAGATCTATCGGACGTATCGGCGCGCCAGGCCGCGAAGGCCATGGCGGAATTCCTCGCACCTGGCGGCATGCGGGCGTTGGGCGAGCGCGTGCTGGCGGCTCTCCGTGACGAACCGCTCGATGTCCTACTGCTGTCACCATTCGCCGAGCTGGTCGGCCATCCGCTTGCCGAGGCACTCGCCATCCCGAGCATCGGCGTGCGGTTGCAGCCCTTGTCAGCAACCGCCGACTATCCGCCGACCGTGCTGGGCGCGTGGTCCGCCGGCCGGTACGGGAACCGGGCGGCAGCGCGGATCGGCGCGGCCGCGATCGATGGGCTGTATGACAAGACAGTCAACAGCTTTCGCACGCGCCTCGGACTGCCCAAGGCCTCGGCTCGCCTACTGAGGCAGCGACGCACCGACGCTCGTTGGCCCATCTTGTACGGCTATTCGCCCACGGTGCTGCCCCCACCGTCCGACTGGCGACCAGGGATCGACGTTGTCGGCTACTGGTGGCCGGCACACCCGGCCGCGTGGCAACCGCCCACCGAACTGGTGGCGTTTCTCGACGCCGGCCCACCACCGGTCGTCATAGGGTTCGGCAGCACCGTCAACAGCAGCGCCGAGGCGAACCAGCTTTCCGCACTTGTGGCGCAGGCAGTTCGGTCCGCCGGCGCCCGTGCGGTGATCCAGGCTGGTCGGGCTGGGCTCGACGCCTGCGGAGACGACGTGATCGCCGTCGGCGATGTGCCGCACGACTGGCTGTTTGCGCGGGCGTGCGCCGTCGTTCACCACTGCGGCGCGGGCACCGCAGCGGCGGGGCTACGGGCAGGCATACCAACGATTGCGGTCCCGGCCGGCTACGGAGACCAACCGTTCTGGGCGCGAAGGCTGTTCGAGCTCGGAGTCAGCCCGCAGCCGATCCGGCAGAAGCGCCTCAACGCCGACACTCTCGGCGCAGCGATTCGAACGGTGTTGTCAACCAACCGGTTTCGAGACAACGCCGAGGCTCTCGCCATACGCATCGACGCGGAGGACGGTGCGGGGCGGGCGGTGACGGCCGTCGGGACGGTCCTGAGCGACCGGTGACGAATCCGTCGATTCTGCTGACACATAATTGCCGCGCGAGTTAAATACACCCCGGGCCTGCCAACCGTCGCCGCTCTCGGCGGATTGGCAGGCCCATCATCGCCAGCGTCGCAGTAGCTGCTCTGCGCCGTCGGACAGCGACGCCACGATTTCGGCTGCGTCGGCCGGACGCCGCACCAGCCCCACACCCTGCCCGGCGTTGACGGGCGAGCCTCGCAACACGCGCTCCGGAACAGTCGCCGGCCATCGGTATCCGGCGGCGACGTCGTACTCGGTGGTGAGCTCGGTGGCGTCACCCTCTGCGGCCAGCAGGGCATCACGCGCCGGGGCCGGGGTCAGCGCCTCCGAGCAGGCGGCGAATGCCGTGCCGACCCAGGCTGCGCCCGCCCCGGCGGCCAGCACCGCGGCCACCGAGCGTGCCGATGAGATCCCGCCGGCGGCGAGCACCGGTACGTCGACCGCGTCGAGCACCTCGGCCAACAGCGGCAGAGTTCCGACCGTCGGCTCACCGTGGCCGCCGCCCTCGGCGCCCCGCGCCACCACCACGTCGACGCCGGCGTCGACCGCGCGCCGGGCGGCATCGACCGTCGCCACCTGGGTCGTCACCGTCAGCCCCACATCGTGCGCCCGACGCACCCAGTCCCAGTCCTCGCCGAAGCTCACGCTCAGCAATGCCGGCCGGACGGCCAGCGCGACTTCGAACAGGTCCGGCCGATCCTGGGCGACCCAGTGCACCAGGCCAATTCCGAATCGCTGCCCATCGAGTTGTGTCAATTCAGCAGCCAGTTGCTCAGCCGTCGCCGAACTGCCCATTCCCACCATGCCAAGGCCTCCGGCGGCCGAGACCGCGGCGGCCAACCGGCCTCCTGCAGCACCGCCCATCGGCGCGTTGACGATTGGTACGTCGATGCCGATTGACTGCGACCATGTGGTTGCCAAGCTCACAGCCCGCAATGTTACGTCGTTGTTACAATGACAACTGCCAGCACATGGCACCGGACGAGGCGCACCCGTACCCGGCCAGCGACAAGACGGGGTGTTTGGAGGTGTGCCATGGCTTGGCTGATTCTCGTCGTATCCGGTGTCCTCGAAGCTGTCTGGGCGACCGCCCTGAGCAAGACCGAGGGCTTCACCCGCCTGGTTCCGTCACTCGTGTTCTTTGTGGCCCTTGCGTTCTCGATGGCCGGACTGGCCATCGCGATGCGCAGCCTGCCCCCTGGTACCAGCTATGCGATCTGGGTCGGCATCGGGGCGGTACTCACTGTCGGGTACGCCATGATCACCGGTGCCGAATCCGCTTCGGTGATCAAGATAGTGCTCATGCTCGGCGTCGTCGGCTGCATCGTCGGCCTGAAGGCCGTCAGTCACTAGCGGCGCAGTAGCCGCGAAAGCCCGAGGGCGCCAATGGCTCCCATCGCGGCGGCGGCCAACGCGCCGGACACCCCGATCCCCTCGTGTACCTGCACCCTGGTGACGATCTGCGCGGGGTCCGGTGGTGGCACCGGCGCCTCGGCCAGGCTCTCCCTGGAGGTTGCCGCCCAGGCCGTCGCGAACAGGATGAGCCGCGCGGTGACGTAGGCGAACACCATCAGGCCCAGCACCGGGCCGAACGTCGCCCCGGCGGGGCCGGTCAGCACAGACTGCAGGTAGATCGACGCGACCTGCTTGAAGATCTCGAAACCCACGGCGGCCAGCAGGCCGGCGCGGACAGACCGGCGGAAGGGCACCGGTTCGCGCGGCAACCGGGAGATGATCCAGGTGAACAACAACCACGAGATCGAGACCGACACCGCGATCGAGATGACGCGCAACCCGCTACCGAGTACCGCGCCGTCATGAAGGCCGATCCAGCGCAACACCTTCCGCATCAGTGCGGGGTCGCCGAGGACGGTCAGTCCGATGGTGATCACCATCGCCAAGAATGCCGACACCAAGGCGAAGAGATCTGAGAGCTTGTTGCCGACGAAGTTGGACTCGGCGTGTTGCTCCCACATCTGGCTGAGCGCCTCACGGAGGTTGGCCATCCAGCCCAGGCCGGCCCACGCCGCGGTCGCGAGGCCGATCACGCCGACCGTGCCGCGCGAGGCAATGGCCGAGTCCATCAGGGTGACCAGTTGCTGGCCGAGGTCACCGGATACTGTCTGACGGATCCGGTGCTCGATTTCTTCGAGCAGATCCGGACGGCGCGACAGCAGAAAACCTCCCGCGGCGAAGCCCACCATCAGCAGCGGGAACAGCGCGAAAATCGTGAAATAGGTGATGCCAGCGGCGTAGAAGTTGCCGTTGCAGTCGTTATAGCGCTCTTGCGCCCGCATCACATGGTCGAACCAGGGAAAGCGTGTGCGGACCCGTGCCAGTAATCCCGGCTTCTCCGCCTCGTTCACTGCCGACCCCTCCCCTGGCCCTCATCACGTTTGCTGGAGAAACCCTATCCTGTCGTAAACCCGTGCGAGGGTCTTCCCCGCGACCTCTCGGGCGTGTCCTGCCCCGGCGGCCAGAACCGACTGGAGTTCGGCCGGATCGGCCAGCAATTCGTCCACCCTGGTCTTGATCGGCGTGACGAACTCGACCACGGCCTCGGCGGTCTCCTTCTTCAGATCGCCATAGCCGCGGCCGGCATAGCCCTCGACCAGCTTGTCGACATCCGTGCCGGTCACCGCGGACTGGATGGTCAGCAGGTTCGAGATGCCGGGCTTGTTCTCCTGATCGAACCGGATCTCGCGCTCGCTGTCGGTCACCGCGGAGCGGATCTTCTTGGCCGTGGCCTTCGGGTCGTCGAGCAGGCTGATCAGCCCGGCATCGGACGCCGCGGACTTGCTCATCTTCGCCGACGGATCCTGCAGGTCGTAGATCTTGGCCGTCGCCTTGGGGATCATGGCCTCGGGCACCACGAAGGTGTCGGGGAATCGCGCGTTGAACCGCTGCGCGAGGTCGCGGGCCAACTCGAGATGCTGACGCTGGTCCTCCCCGACCGGAACCAGATCGGTGTCGTAGAGCAGGACGTCGGCGGCCATCAGCACCGGATAGGTGAACAGACCGACCGTCGTGGCGTCCGCACCCTGCTTCTGCGACTTGTCCTTGAACTGCGTCATGCGCGATGCCTGGCCGAAGCCGGTGAAACACCCCAGCACCCAAGCCAACTGGCTGTGCTCGGGCACGTGGCTCTGGACGAACACGGTGCTGCGCGCCGGGTCGATGCCCAGCGCCAGGTACTGCGCGGCAGTCACCAGCGTGCGCCGGCGCAGGGTCTCGGGGTCCTGCGGCACGGTTATGGCGTGCTGGTCGACGACGCAGAAGAACGCCTCGTAACCGTCCTGCAGCTGCGCCCAGTGCGTGACGGCACCCAGGGCATTGCCGAGGTGCAGGGAGTCGGAGGTGGGCTGGGCGCCCGAGAATACGACCTGTTTGCTTCCGCTACTCATGATGTTCCGATTTTCGCACTGCCGTCATTCGGATTATTCAGGGGTCAGCTGCTGCAGGATCCGCAGGAACGCTTTCCGATCGTCGGCGGAGAGCTCGCCCAGCCAGCGTTCCTCCCCGTGCTGGATCTCCCGCTGGGCTGCATCCTTGACCGCGCGGCCCGCGGCGGTGATGCCCAGCAGCCGCACCCGCCGGTCGTCGGGGTCGGCCTCGCGCTCGATGAAGCCCTGATGTTGCAGGTCATCGAGGGTGCGGATGATGCGCGTCTTGTCGGCGCCGATCGCCTCGGCCAGCGCCGCCTGCGTCCGCATCGAGGACCGGTCCAGGGCGAGCAGCACGACATAGCCCCACATCGTCAGGCCGTGGGCGTCCAGCACCGGCTGCTCGGCGGCCATCAGGTCCCGCATCAACGGGGCGAGCATGGCTGCCAGATCCGGGCGCTTCGACATCGGCTCATCGTAGGCGTTGCGATATCGTACGCTGCCGCTTATCGTATGCTTATGCCTACCATTGAGACTGATCTACGTCCCCTTCACCGCGTCGCCGTTCTGCGCTCCGTCGAAGCCGTCGACGCGGTCCACAGCTCCGACCTGGACCGCCCGACGCCGTGCGCGGAGTGGACGCTGGCCGACCTCCTGGCGCACATGACCGTGCAGCACCGTGGGTTCGCCGCAGCCGCCCGCGGAAACGGTGCCGACGAAGCGGTATGGGAGGTGGCGACGGTGACCGACGCCGTACGCGCCGACCCAGCCGGCACGTACGCCGCTGCCGCCCACGACGTGCTCGACGCGTTCGCAGCCGACGGAATCACCGAGGCGACGTTTGCCTTGCCCGAGTTCGGACCGGGTGCGACGTTCCCCGGCGCTTTGGCGATCGGGTTCCACCTTGTGGACTACGCGGTCCACGGGTGGGATGTCGCAGCCGCCCTGGGGTCGCCCTATGAGCTACCGGCCGATGTGGTGACCGCCGTGCTGCCACTGGTCATGGCGATCCCCGACGGCGACTTCCGCGACACTGCAGCCTCACCGTTCGACCGCGCCGCCAATGACTCGGCGGCAACCGATTTCGAGAAGATCCTGGCCCACCTGGGCCGTCGTCCGCACTGGCGTCAGCCGTAGCTGACCGTCACCGGTGAGTGGTCCGACCACCGCAGCGCGTACAGCTCGGCCCGGTCCACCCGCGCCGACGTCGCCCTGACAGCCAGCGTCGGGCTCGCCAGGTGATAGTCGATGCGCCAGCCGGCGTCGTTGTCGAAAGCCTTGCCGCGCCATGACCACCAGCTGTAAGGCCCGGCCCTGTCGGGGTGCAGCACCCGGACCACATCCACCCAGCCGGTGCCCAAAAGCTCGGTGAGCCAGGCCCGCTCACTCGGCAGGAAGCCGGCCTTCTTGACGTTGCCCTTCCAGTTCTTGATGTCGTTCTCGGTGTGGGCGATGTTCCAGTCGCCACACAGCACCGCGTCACGGGCCTGCAACTCCGCCATCCGGGCTGCGATGGCTGCCATGAACCGTTCCTTCTCCAGCTGACGGTCCGTCTCGGCCTCCCCGGTCGGCACGTACAGACTGGCCACCGTCACTCCCGCGGTATCCACCTCGAGGTAGCGCCCGTGTGCCTCGAACTCGTCGGAGACCAGCAACCGCGACGCGTCGATGGGATGCCGGGACAACACCGCAACCCCGTTGCGGCCCTTGACATGCGGAACGGCCGAAGCCAGGTTCCAGCCGTCGGCCAGGGCCGGGGTCAGGGCATCGTTGAGCTGCTCATCGTCGGCCCGGGTCTCCTGCAGACACACCACGTCGGCGTCGGTTTCCTTCAGCCAGGGCAGCAGGCCGAGATTGTCCGTGGACCGCTGTTTGACCGCGGCGCGAATGCCGTTGACGTTGATGGTGCTGACGGTCAGAGGTCCCGGAGATGCCACGGCCCCTGACGGTACCGGGCCGCACCGACGGTGTTTGTCACACCCTTGCGGTACCGGCGGTATCACCATAATGTCGGGCGGCATGGCTGAACGTGCACCCATCCATCTCGGATCGGGCGAACCCATCCTGCTGCTGCATCCGTTCCTGCTGTCACAGAGTGTGTGGAAGTACGTCGCACCCCAACTCGCGCAGACCGGGCGTTACGAGGTGTTTGCGCCCACCATGGCCGGCCACCACGGCGGCGCACATGCACCGATGCTCCTCGACGTCGCCTCGTTGGCCGACGACGTCGAACGCCGGCTCGACGCGCTCGGCTGGACCACCGCGCACGTCGTCGGGAACTCGCTGGGTGGCTGGGTGGCATTCGAACTGGAACGCCGCGGCCGGGCCCGCACGCTGACCGGCATTGCGCCCGCCGGCGGCTGGTCGATGTTCACGCCCGCCAAATACGAGATCATCGCCAAATTCATGGCAGCCTTACCGGTGGTGCTCGCGACCACCGCGTTGCGTCAGCAGGTGCTGAGACTGCCGCTGTCCAAGCAGATCTCGTACCTGGCCGTCAGTGCGACGCCCGACGTTCTCAATGCCGGCGACCGACACGATCTGATCGATGACGTCGCGCACTGCCCGGCGTACTTCAAGCTCATGGTCAAGGCGCTGACCACCGCCGGGCTGATGGAGATCGGCGATTCGCACACCCCGACCCAACTGGTGATCTGCGAGAAGGACCGGGTGCTGCCGGCGCCACGATTCACCCGGCACTTCACCGCCAGCCTGGCGCCCGACGCGGTCGTCACGACCTTGAAGGGGGTCGGACACGTCCCGATGTTCGAGGCACCCGACACCATCACCCGGGTGATCACCGAATTCGTGGACCGGCACGTCGGCCCGACGCGCGCGACCGGGTGATCGACCATGCGCGTAGGGCATCCAGTCTGCGCACAGATCGAAAAATCGGGCGTTTTGACGATCTGAACGCAGTCTCGACGATCTGAACGCAGATTCGGCGCGGCGCTTGTTCAGCTGCCGCGCCGAATCTCTACCGCCTAAGCGTTCTCGGCAGCCGCCAGGACGTCGTTGAGCGTCTTGCTCGGACGCATCACCGCAGCGGTCTTCTCGGCGTCCGGGTAGTAGTAGCCGCCGATGTCGGCCGGCTTGCCCTGGGCCGCATTGAGTTCGGAGACGATGGCCTGCTCGTGCTCGCCGAGCGTCTTGGCCAGCGGCGCGAAGTGCGCGGCCAGCTCCTTGTCCTCGGTCTGCTCGGCCAGCGCCTGCGCCCAGTACAGCGCGAGGTAGAACTGGCTGCCGCGGTTGTCGAGCTCCCCGGTCTTGCGGGACGGAGACTTGTTCTCGTCCAACAGCTTTCCGGTCGCGGTGTCGAGCGCGGTGGCCAGCACCTTGGCTTTCTCGTTGTCGAGCTTGTTGCCCAGATCTTCGAGGCTGGCCCCCAGCGCGAGGAACTCACCGAGCGAATCCCAGCGCAGGTGGTTCTCCTCCACCAGCTGATGGACATGCTTGGGCGCCGAACCACCGGCACCCGTCTCGTACAGGCCGCCACCGGCCATCAGCGGCACGATCGAGAGCATCTTGGCGCTGGTGCCCAGCTCCAGGATCGGGAACAGATCGGTCAGGTAGTCGCGCAGGATGTTTCCGGTCGCGGCGATGGTGTCCTCGCCACGGACCACCCGCTCGATCGTGTACCGCATTGCCCACACCTGCGGCATGATCTGGATGGTCAGGCCCTCGGTGTCGTGGTCCTTGAGGTACGCCTTGACCTTCTTGCGCAGCTCGACCTCGTGCGGGCGCTCGGTGTCCAACCAGAACACGACCGGCATGCCGGACAACCGCGCGCGATTCACGGCCAGCTTCACCCAGTCGCGGATCGGGGCGTCCTTGACGATCGGCATCCGCCAGATATCGCCCTCTTCGACTTCCTGGCTCAGCAGCACCTCGCCGGAGTCGATGTCGGCGATGTTGACGACACCGGCCTCGGGGATCTCGAAGGTCTTGTCGTGGCTGCCGTACTCCTCGGCCTTCTGCGCCATCAGACCGACGTTGGGCACGGTGCCCATCGTGGTCGGATCGAACTGACCGTGGGTCTTACAGAAGTTGATCATCTCCTGGTACATCCGGGAGAAGGTCGACTCCGGGTTGACGGCCTTGGTGTCCTTGGTGCGGCCGTCGGCGCCGTACATCTTGCCGCCGAGCCGGATCATCGCCGGCATCGACGCGTCGACGATGACATCGCTGGGCGAGTGGAAGTTCGAGATGCCCTTGGCCGAATCGACCATGGCCAGCTCGGGGCGGTGCTCGTGGCAGCGGTGCAGGTCCTCGATGATCTCCTCACGCTGCGAGGCCGGCAGCGCCTCGATCTTGCTGTAGAGATCCGACAGACCGTTGTTGACGTTGACGCCGAGCTCGTCGAACAGCTTCTGGTGCTTGGCGAACGCGTCCTTGTAGAAGATCTTGACCGCGTAACCGAACACGATCGGGTGGCTGACCTTCATCATGGTCGCCTTCACGTGCAGAGAGAACATCACGCCCGTCTTGTAGGCGTCCTCGATCTGCTCCTCGTAGAAGTCGCACAGAGCCTTCTTGCTCATGTACATGCTGTCGATCACGTCGCCCTCGTCGAGCTTCACCTCCGGCTTGAGCACGATGGTCTCGCCACCGGCGGTGACCAGCTCCAGGCGCACATTGCGGGCCTTGTCCAGGGTCATCGACTTCTCACCGTGGTAGAAGTCGCCGTCCTTCATGGTCGCCACGTGGGTGCGCGAGGCCTGGGACCACTCGCCCATGCTGTGCGGGTGTTTGCGCGCGTACTCCTTGACCGCCTTGGGCGCGCGACGATCCGAGTTACCTTCACGCAGAACGGGGTTCACCGCGCTACCGAGGATTTTTGAATAGCGATCGCGGATCGCCTTCTCCTCGTCGGTCTTCGGGTCGCCCGGGTAGTCGGGGATCGCGTAACCCTTCTCCTGCAACTCCTTGACCGCGGCCATGAGCTGCGGAACCGAAGCGCTGATGTTGGGAAGCTTGATGATGTTGGTGTCGGGCAGCTGGGTGAGACGGCCCAGCTCACCGAGGTTGTCCGGGACCCGCTGGTCCTCGGTCAGGTAATCGCCGAATTCGGCCAGGATGCGGGCCGCGACCGAGATGTCACTGGTCTGGATATCGATACCGGCCGGCTCGGCAAAGGCACGGACGATCGGCAAGAAGGAGTACGTCGCAAGCAGCGGCGCCTCGTCGGTCAGCGTGTAGATGATGGTCGGCTGCTGGGCAGTCATGGTTGCTCTCCCGGCGTCAGTCTGGGCTCGACGAGGATCACTCGTTCTCACCCGCGGTTATTCGCTGCTCTGTATCGCGGGCCAGACTACAAGGGCGCCGACGGCCGCGAAGGAGCAGCTTTCATTACTGACCAGTAACTTTGGCTTACGTTCGGGCGTCCAACACCTCCACGCACCCGCCCAACCGAACGTGTTTCAGTCCAGCCCGCGCAGAACGGGCAAACACCCCGGGCAACCGACTGGCACGGCCTCAGCGCGTTGCGATAAGCTGCAGGCCGGTCATGAGTGTCAGCATCAAGCCCCGGCTTGCTGGCCGGCAACCCTCCAACCGCGGTGGGGTGCCCCGGGTGATGACCAGGTTGAGCAGTCGTTCGCGGCTGCAAGGCAAGCGCGGGTCCGAAGGTACGGGCCCCAGACAGACAGGGAAACCTGATGGAGGCCACCCATATGTATGTGTCCGTGAATTGCTGGTGTCTGCTGCCTGTCGTCGCTGACGACAGGCGCGACGCCCAGTAGCCGACCACACCCCTACCTTCCTCATCCCCTCACCGGAGGAGACACCAAGCCATGACAACCCCAGAGAGCGTCAACTGGTCGTTCGAGACCAAGCAGGTCCATGCCGGCCAGACGCCGGACAGCGCCACCAACGCCCGGGCCCTGCCGATCTACCAGACCACGTCGTACACATTCCGCGACACCGACCACGCCGCCGCCCTGTTCGGGCTGGCCGAGCCGGGCAATATCTACACCCGCATCATGAACCCCACCAACGACGTGGTCGAGCAGCGCATCGCCGCACTCGAAGGCGGCGTCGCCGCGCTGCTGCTGTCCTCCGGGCAGGCCGCCGAGACCTTCGCCATCCTCAACCTGGCCGGCGCCGGTGACCACATCGTGTCCAGCCCGCGCCTGTACGGCGGCACGTACAACCTCTTCCATTACACGCTGCCCAAGCTCGGCATCGAGGTCAGCTTCGTCGAGGACCCCGACAACCTGGACAGCTGGCGGGCGGCTGTACGGCCCAACACCAAGGCCTTCTTCGCCGAGACCATCTCCAACCCCCAGATCGACATCCTCGACATCCCGAACGTGTCCGCCGTGGCACACGAGAACGGTGTCCCGCTGATCGTCGACAACACCATCGCCACGCCCTACCTGATCCAGCCGATCGCCCTCGGCGCCGACATCGTGGTGCACTCGGCGACCAAGTACCTGGGCGGCCACGGCTCGGCGATCGCCGGTGTGATCGTCGACAGCGGCAACTTCGACTGGACGCAGGGCCGCCACCCCGGCTTCACCACCCCGGACCCCAGCTACCACGGCGTGGTGTTCGCCGAGCTCGGGGCGCCCGCCTACGCACTGAAGGCCCGGGTGCAGCTGCTGCGCGATTTGGGGTCGGCCCTTGCGCCGTTCAACGCCTTTTTGATCGCGCAGGGATTGGAAACGCTGTCACTGCGTGTTGAACGCCACGTGGCCAATGCACAGAAAGTCGCCGAGTACCTTGCCGGGCACTCCGGCGTCACCTCGGTGAACTACGCCGGACTCCCCACCTCGCCCTGGTACGAACTGGGTCAGAAGCTCGCGCCGAAGGGCACCGGCGCGGTGCTGGCGTTCGAGTTGGCCGGCGGTGTGGAGGCGGGCAAGGCGTTCGTCAACGCACTGACGCTGCACAGCCACGTCGCCAACATCGGTGACGTGCGCTCCCTGGTGATCCACCCCGCCTCCACCACCCACGCACAGCTCTCCCCTGAAGAACAGCTGTCCACCGGCGTCACGCCCGGTCTGGTGCGGTTGGCAGTCGGCATCGAGGGTATCGACGACATCCTGGCCGACCTGGAGCAGGGATTCGCCGCCGCCCGTCCGTTCAGCGGCGTCGCGCAGACTGCGGCGACGGTGTAGGACGGCGAGAGAAGACCGGCATGACGATCACCGAAGAACCGGCCGTGTCCACCCTCCCGTTGCCTGCCGAAGGCGAGATCGGCGTAGTGCACATCGGTGCCCTGACGCTCGAGAACGGCACCGTCCTGCCGGACGTGTCGATCGCCGTGCAGCGATGGGGCGAGCTGTCACCCGCACGCGACAACGTGGTGATGGTGCTGCACGCGCTGACCGGCGACTCCCACGTCACAGGACCGGCCGGCGACGGCCACCCGACCGCAGGCTGGTGGGACGGGGTGGCCGGACCGGGCGCCCCGATCGACACCGACCAGTGGTGCGCGATATCGACCAACGTCCTCGGCGGCTGCCAAGGCTCCACCGGTCCGGGTTCCCTTGCGCCCGACGGAAAGCCCTGGGGCTCAAGGTTTCCCCAGATCACGATCCGCGACCAGGTCGAGGCCGACCGGGCCGCACTGGCCGCCTTCGGCATCACCGAGGTGGCCGCGGTGGTCGGTGGCTCGATGGGTGGAGCCCGGGCGCTGGAATGGCTCGTCGCGCACCCCGACGAGGTACGAGCCGGGCTGGTCCTGGCCGTCGGCGCCCGCGCCACCGCCGATCAGATCGGCACCCAGAGCACCCAGGTCGCCGCGATCAAGGCCGATCCGGACTGGCAGGGCGGTGACTACTACGGCACCGGCCGGACACCGCTGGCCGGCATGGAGATCGCCCGGCGTTTCGCGCACCTGACCTATCGCGGCGAAGAGGAACTCGACGACCGCTTCGGCAACGATGCCCAGGGCGACGAGGACCCGACCACCGGCGGGCGTTACGGAGTGCAGAGCTACCTGGAATACCAGGGCGGCAAACTGGCCCGCCGATTCGACCCGGGCACCTATGTGGCCCTCTCGGATGCGCTGTCCACCCACGATGTGGGCCGCGGTCGCGGTGGGGTCGCCGGCGCACTGAGCGGTTGTCCGGTGCCCGTCATCGTCGGCGGGATCACCTCGGACCGGCTCTACCCCATCCGGCTACAGCAGGAACTGGCCGAGTTGCTGCCCGGCTGCAACGGCCTCGACGTCGTCGACTCGGCCTACGGCCACGACGGCTTCCTGGTCGAGACGGAGGTGGTGGGCAAGTTGGTCCGCCGCACACTGGAGCTGGCACAGCGGTGAGCTCGCCCAAAGCGCGTTCCCTGTCCTTCGGCTCAGAGGCCGCAGCCTACGAACGCGGCAGGCCGTCGTATCCACCGGAGACGATCGACTGGCTGCTTCCCGAGGGTGCCCACGATGTGCTGGACCTGGGCGCAGGCACCGGCAAGCTGACCACCCGGCTCGTCGAACGCGGACTGGACGTCATTGCCGTCGACCCGATCCCGGAAATGCTTGAGCTGCTGTCGAACTCACTGCCGGACACCCCGGCACTGCTGGGCACGGCCGAGGAGATCCCGCTGGCCGACAACAGCGTCGACGCGGTGCTGGTGGCCCAGGCCTGGCACTGGTTCGACCCCGAGCGGGCCGTGAAAGAGGTCAGCCGGGTGCTGCGCCCCGGCGGCCGGTTGGGCCTCGTGTGGAACGCCCGCGACGAGCGGTCGGGCTGGGTCAAGGATCTGGGCCGCATCATCGGGCCCGAACATGATCCGTTCAACGACGAGGTGACACTGGCCGAGCCGTTCTCCAGAGTCGAACGCCACCAGGTCGAGTGGACGAGTTACCTGACGCCCCAGGCGCTCATCGATCTGGTGGCGTCGCGCAGCTACTGCATCACCTCACCGGAGCAGGTCCGCACCCGAACCCTGGAGCAGGTCCGCGAACTGCTGGCCACCCACCCGGCCCTGGCCAACTCTTCGGGCCTGGCGCTGCCTTACGTCACGGTCGGGATCAGAGCCACCCTCGCCTGAGGTCAGTCAGGCGCCTGCGATGAACTCGCCGATGACGGCCGTGCCCGGGCCGGGCCGCGCGCCCGGTCCGCCCGTGGCGGTGGCCGTGTCGGCACGGAGTTCTCCACCGCACTGCGCACACACAGTCTTCGCCGTTGTGACACAACCACATTCGTTGTGAACAAGCAGGGCCGGTGGGCCATCCGGCCCGGCCTGCCACTTGTCTCCCCACGCCAGCATCGTCACGATCACCGGGTAGAGGTCGCGACCTTTGTCGGTGAGCAGGTACTCGTACCGCGGGGGCGCGCTCTGGTACTGCCGCCGTTCCACGACTCCGTGACCTTCGAGGTCGTCGAGACGCGCAGCCAGGATGTTCGACGCGATACCGAGGTCGCGCCGGATGTCCTCGAACCGGGCCAAACCCGCGAACAGGTCTCGCAGGATCAACGGGGTCCAGCGTTGCCCGACCACATCGACAGCACGCGCAATCGAGCACGCGATATCACCGAAGGACTGTTTGGGCACACTTCAACGGTAGTCCATTGCGAATTGCAATGAACTGGGATTAGGGTGGGTTGCAATTCGCAAGCGACTGAGGGATGTGGCGATGACAACGAAGACAGACTCGGTCACCGCGTTCTGCGAGGCCACCCGCACCAACGACGTCGACCGGCTGATGACCACATTGGCCCCGGACGCAGAACTCGTCTCCCCGCTGTCCGGTCGGATGGTCTTCCGTGGGCACGACGATCTCCGCGCTCTGCTCACCGCGGTATACGGCGGTCTGCGAGAGCTCGCTTGGCAGGAGCCGATCGGCGAAGGCCCGACGCGCGTGGCGGTCAGCGAAGGCAGGGTTGCAGGCGTCACCATCACCGATGCGCTGGTATTCGAGCTCGATGACAACGGCCAGATTCGGCGACTGCGCCCACACCTGCGGCCGTGGCTGGCGACCACGGTGTTCGCCCTCCTACTCGGACCGAAGATCGCCCGCCGCCCCGGCGTCCTGCGCCGCGCCCTCAGGCGCTGAGCGCCGCCAGATCTGTCTCCTGGCCGAACCAGCGCTGCAGCGCACCGCGGAGTCGGTCTTGGTCGCTCTCGGCGAATTCGTCTGCGGCCCAAGCGACGTAGCCGTCGGGCCGAATCAGCATCGCTGCGGCCGGCGGTTTGGCCGCTGTCGCCACTTCGACGTCGAGCCGGTCGCCCCAGCCCTCGATAGCGTCCGCGCAGTCGCCGCCGGACAAGTCGAGCAGCAACGGCCTGCCCGACTGCAGCAGCTCCGCAATCCGGCGCCCGTCGTCCAGGACGAAATCGGGCACGAAATATCCGGACAGCCGATGCTCGTCGCCGACGTCGTAACGGACATCCGACCCGGACAGCACCCCGGCGATGTGCGCCGAGCCGTCCGGCGTCGCCAGGAGCTCACCGAAAAGCGTTCGCAGTGCGGTGACTTCAGGACCGGCAGCCATCAGGGCGGCCTGGGCCATGGAGTGCATCATCACCCGCTGCCCCGCCGGCCACCGCTCGCTGTGATAGCTGTCCAGCAGACCGTGGGGCGCCCCACCCCGCACGGCGGCCGCCAGTTTCCAACCCAGGTTCATGGCATCCTGCAGTCCCAGGTTCAGACCGGGACCGCCCATGGCCGAGTGCACGTGGGCGGCATCGCCCACGAGGAAGACGTTACCCACGCGGTATTGCGCGGCCTGGCGGGTGTTCTGACCGTTGATCCGGCGCAGCGCATGCGGCCCTGGCCAGTTCGGCGGTTGGATCGGCAGGTCGGCCCCGACCACCCTTTTCGCGCTTGCCCGCAGCTCGTCGATCGTGAGCTCCGGCGCATCGTCGGGAAGGATCGAACCGTATTCGATGGTCCCGACCATCGAGTGTCCCGGCTGGAATTCGGCATAGATGAGAACTCCACCATCGAATCGATTGTGCCCGAATGGGATCCGCCCCACGCCCGGGAGGTTCAGCGCACCGTCGCCGCTGCGAACTTCGTCCGGCACGCTGACGTGGGAGACACGGGCGATGACGTCCGTGGTCAGCCCGGGAAACTCGATGCCGGCCTTCTTCCTGACCGGACTGCGGCCCCCGTCGGCGCCGACAAGGTAGGTGGTCGACAATCGATAGTTGCCCGCGGGCGCGGCGACGTCCACGGTGACGCCATCGGATTCCTGCTGGAGATCGACGAGCTCATGCCCCCAACGGATCTCGACACCCAGGCCTTGCACCCAGTCCACCAGCTGGCGCACCACCTTGGGCTGTTGAATCAACATGCCGTACATGGGGTTCTCGACGACATCGACGAACGGCACCTGCATGCCCGCGAAGATGTAGCCGCCCATCGGCTCCGGAGGCTCGTCCGATCCACTGAGCTTCCGATACAGACCCCGCAGGTCAAGCACACGGTTTGCCTGTCCGACAATGCCATTGGCCTTGAGGTCGGGGCTGGGCTCGGCCAGTTGCTCGAGCACCACCGGCCGTATCCCGGCCAGGGCCAACTCCCCCGCTACCAGCAGGCCGTTGGGGCCCGCACCCGCGATGACGACTTCCACCTGATCTTTCACTTGCTTCCTCCCGGTTCAGGTAGGCCCGCGGCCACTGCCGCGAACCCTTGGCGCAGCAGTGACGTGAAAGCCACTGGCGGATCAGAGATCCCGTACTCGTCCATCGCGACATCGCCGACCGCCCGCACCACGGCGGCCACCAGCCGCGGATACATGTCGCGTTGCGGGTCGGTGCCGGTCCGCTCGGCGATCACGGTCACCCACTCGTCGGACATCCCCCGGAAGGTGGCATCGCGGATCTCGGGGATCATCAACAGTTTTCGGACCTCAGCCAGCTGCTGGCGGGTCGGCAGTGCATGCTCCGCACCGTAGACGTCGGACATGTCGGCGTCCAAGGGTTCGAGCACCGATTCGGTGATGGCGGTCCACAGCGGCTCGTCAGCGGGACGCGCGCGCAGCATGTCGATACTGCGCCGCATGCGTTCCTGCTGCCGGTAGGCCAGCGCGTCGTACTTGCCGGCGAAGTAGTTGGTAAAGGTGCGCAGCGAGACCCCGGCCAGGTTGGCGATGTCTTCGCGGGTGATGTTCTCCAGTCCACGCTCGAACGCCAGGGTCAGCGCCGCATCGCTGAGCGCCCGTCGGGTGTCGAGCTTCTTGCGTTCCCGCAGTCCCGGTTCCATGCCACCACGGTAAACCAAATATTGCCTACTGGGCAATATTGCCTGCTGGGCATTTCCTGTGAGAATGTTGGTCGCCAAAATAGCCAAAATGGCTAAAATGGCCATATGGCTACCCTGACTTTCCGTAACCGCGCCGGCGAGCTGGTCGACGTACCGTCCGTGGCGGCCACCCGGTTCAAGAACGAGTTCGCCGCGATCGTCGAACAGGCCGCCCTCGGTGGCGCCGTCACGATCACCAAACACAATGCCCCCAAGGCGGTGCTGATCTCCTACGCCGAATTCGAGGCGCTCACCCGGGCCAACGCACCGGCCCTCGACGAACTGACCGACGAGTTCGACACCCTGCTGGAACGCATGCAGACACCGGAATCCACGGCGGCCATGGCGGCAGCCTTCGATGCCACACCCGAACAACTCGGAGCCGCCGCACAATCGGCAGCACACCAAGGCTGAGCCCGTCAGGTGCCTTGCATCTACGTCCTTGCCGGCGTCAACGGCGCCGGCAAGAGCAGTATCGGCGGTGCCGCCATCCGGTCCTTCGGAGGCGACTATTTCAACCCCGATGAGGCCGCCCGCGAGTTGATGGCCGCCAATCCTCAGCTCGACCAGACCCGGGCCAACAGCCTGGCGTGGCATCAGGGCAAGCGACTGCTGGAACGCGCCGTCGCCGAAAAGCTCGACCTGGCCATCGAATCCACACTCGCCGGCAGCACCATCCCCCGACTGTTGACCGAAGCCGCCGCCGAAGGCTTCGAGGTGCGGATCTGGTACGTCGGGCTGGCCTCCCCCGAACTGCACATCGAGCGGGTGCGGCACCGGGTGGGCACCGGCGGTCATGACATCCCGGAATCCTCGATCCGGCGCCGATGGCGGCACAGCAGGCAGAACCTCGTCCAGCTGCTCCCGGTGGTCACCGAACTGCGCGTCTACGACAACTCCGCCGACGCCGATCCGGCCGGTGATCATGCGCCGCTGCCGGTCCTGGTGCTGCATGTGGCCCGCGGTGAGATCGTCGGTCCCGCCGATCTGTCGAACACCCCGGAGTGGGCCAAGCCGATCGTGGCGGCCGCGCTGAAACTGGGTTGACCACCGGACCCCACCGCCTAGCCGCGGCCGACTCGGTCTCCTCGTTGTCCGGGCTCTGCGGATGGGAGCGCTCTTTTGACGATCTTGCCGGTGGGGTTGCGTGGAAGCTCATCGAGAAAGACGACGTGTCTGGGGACTTTGAAGCGTGCGAGGTTGGCCTTGACATGGTCGCGGATGTCTTGAGCGGTGAGGTGCGCGCCGGAGGCGGGTACGACATAGGCGCACAGTCGTTGTCCGAACTGATCATCGGCGATGCCGATGACGGCGGCTTCGACGATGTCGGGGTGGGCAGTCAGGGTCTCTTCCACTTCCGCGGGGTAGATGTTTTCCCCGCCCGACACGATCATGTCGTCGTCGCGGCCGTCGATGAACAGCAGTCCGAGCGAGTTGAGGTGGCCGACATCGCCGCTGGCCATGAGACCGTTGATGGTGTTCTTGGTGCGGCCGTCGGTATATCCCTGGAACTGGAAAGAGTTCGCGACGAAGATGCGGCCGGTTTCGTCCGGCCCCAGAAGTTCACCGTTGTCTCCCCGGATCTCCACGCGCGCACCGCGAACGATCGAGCCGACGCTGCCTGGTTCCCGTCGCAGCTCGTCGGGAGTCGCAATCGTCGCGTACGCGACTTCGGTGGAGCCGTAGAGGTTGTAGAGCACCGGGCCAAACGCCTGCATTGCGCGTCGGCACAGCGATGCCCCCAGCTGGGAGCCGGCCACGAAGATGATGCGCAGGTGCGAGAGATCATGTCCCTGGCGAGGATTCGGCTCGGTATCCAGCAACCGTTGCAGCATGATGGGTGCGACGATCATTGCGGTCGCGCGATGCCTGGCGAGGCTGTCCAGCGTGGCGCGGGCATCGAACCGCCGGCGGATGATCAACGTGGACCCGAACGACACAGCGAGGATGGCGTGGGTGAAACCGAGGGCGTGGAACATGGGCACACAGCATTCGGTGACTTCCCGCCCGCGGAACGGCACTTTGGCCAGCAGACCGCCCATGGGTGTCAATGACCGCGGGTCGGGCCGCTGCGCGCCTTTCGGAGTACCGGTGGTGCCGCTGGTCAGGATGACGACGCTGGCGTGCTTGCCGGGTGCCGGCACAACACCTGGGTCGCCGGTCTCGATGAGGGATTCCAGTGTGTCCGGTCCAGCGTCGTCTGCCCAGGACCGCCACCTACCGAAGGCGAATCGGTCGAGACCGCCAACACTGTCGGTGTACTCGTCGTCGTGTACGAGCAGGTCGACTTCCTCCCGCTCGACCACTGCCGCGACCTGCGGCCCGGCGAAATCGTAGTTGAGCATCACAATCCGGACGCCACATTTGGCCGCGGCGAACACTGCATCGAGTAGCCCCCGATGGTTGCGGCACATGATTCCGACGCAGTGTTCGGCTCGCAGGCCTTGGGATCTCCAGGCATTGGCGATGGCGTTGGATCGCGCATCCACTTCGGTGTAGGTCAGCGGGCCGCGTTCGTCGATGAGTGCAGTCAGTTCACGATGCCGCAGGGCGGATACGGTCGCGATGGCGCCGGTGGTGCCGAAACTGCGGATGGCATGGACGGCGGTGACCGCGGCAGACGGCGGCAACGGACCGAGAGCACCGGCCTGAAGGCAGGCGAGAAGTGCACGGCCTTCATCCACCGCGCGGATAGCTTTGTCAGACAACATCATCTAGGCCACCTGTGAGTCGTTGATGATATAGCCGACGGGTCGCCGGGTCGGCTTGTGTGAAGGCAGAGTCAAGACCGACAAAGCGATCAACACGCTGGCGTAGGGCAAACGGCAGCAGGCTTCTGACCGCGACTACCGAATCGAGGGAGCGTGGCACGGACACTCGTGTCCGCCGTGTTGCCACCACGGAGGTGATGGCCCGCGCTACGTCTTCGGGCTCGACGGCGGCGACGCGTCCCATCCACCGAGGATAGTGCGCGCCTGCCGACAGTTCGGTCCGAACCACCCCCGGCAGGACCACGGCCACATGGATGCCGTTGCCGGCGAACTCTTTTGCCACGGACTCACTGAACATCACCACGGCGGCCTTGGTCGCCGAGTACGTGGCGATGGCCGGAGCACCGAAAAGACCAGCCAGAGAGGCGACATTGACGATGCTCCCCGGCTGCCGGTGCTGTCGGAAACGGCTGGCCGCCAGCCGTGTCCCGGTGATCACGCCGCGCAGGTTGACCGCGATCAGCCGATCCGTCATCGCTTCATCTTCCTCGAAAAACGCTCCGGTCGGCATGATGCCGGCGTTGTTGACGACGACGTCGAGCCCTCCCATCGCTGTTCTGGCCTGGTCGAGGAAGTCGGCAAACGCTGCCGCGTCCGTGACATCCAACGGCAGTCCCGTCACCGAGGGACCGAGCTGAGCGGCGATGTCTCGGCAGTGGGCGCCGTCGAGGTCTCCTATCGCAACGTCTGCTCCCGCGGCTTGGAATGCCGCGGCGGTGGCGCGGCCGATGCCGCGAGCACCACCTGTGATGGCGATCTTTCGTGGAATCACGTAGTGCGGCCTTTCATCTCATGCCGACTGGGTGTCACGGACAATCCCGACCAGGTCCTGCAGTGCCACGAAAACCCGGTCGGGAGCGTCCAGTTGGGGGCAATGGCCCGCGTTGTCGAGAACATTCAGTCCCGCCCTGTCGATCGCAGTCGCGAGTCGGCGTGCCGCGGCAAGCGAGACGATGGGGTCAACGCGTCCATGCACGACCGTGGTCGCGCATCTCACCACGGGCACGATGTGGACAGCGTTCACCTCTGTGACGATTTCTCGGGCCAGGTCCAAGAGCTGCATTCGCTGAGAACGATGCTGGAGTTGGTCGGTGAGCAGCCGGATCATCACGGGGTCGACCGCAGCTCGTTTGTCTCCGTAGAGACAATGTCTGGCGATCACGTCAGATATCCGGCGCAGAACCGGCGCCGGTGCGGGTGCCGCGCCTAGCCAGCCCAAGCGCCGCCCGGCCGCGAAGGCAAGCGCCCGGCCCATGGGGGTCCAGCCAAATCCGGCCGCGTTGACCGGCATCACAGCTCCGACGCGGTCGTCACCGGATCTGGCGGCCGCGCGCACGGCGAGCAGACCGCCGAGCGAGTTGCCGACGACCACGGCCGGCGAAGGGGTGCCATGCCGGTCGACCAACTCATCGACGAATCTGTCGAGCTGCGGTAACCGCGGACCCGCACGAAACGGGTCCGCGGCACCGAAACCGGGCAGATCCGCGGCCACCGCGGGGATACCGGCTGCCGCGCAACGTTGCAGAAGTGCCTGCCACGCATCTGCGGGATGCGCAAAGCCATGCAACAGAATGACTTTCGGACCAGCCCCGGTGACCGACAGTTCCCGTGTCCGGTATCCCGCATAGGTGGCGCTGTCGATCGTCACCATCCGGCTAAGCTCCCGTCCCCCAGTTGTCGAGGTAGCCGGGGAGTTCATCGAGACGCCACGGGCCGTCAACTTCGATCGTCTCCTCGATCGTCCAGCCTTGCAGCCGTGAGATCGCACCGCCCTGGACCGCGAGCACATGACCGGTCAGCGGGCATTTCTCACTCGCCAGGTACGCCATGACCGGGGCGATGTTGGCTGGGCTGAAGGCATCGAACTCTCCCTCGGGGACCTCTTCGGCGAAGATCGCACCCATGCCCGGAGTGGCCAGCGTCAGCCGAGTGCGTGCCACCGGTGCGATGGCGTTGACTCGCACGCCGTAGCGCCCGAGTTCCTCGGCCGCCACCATGGTCAGGGCCGCGATGCCGGCCTTGGCCGCACCGTAGTTGGCCTGCCCGGCGAGCACCGAGAATGTCCCGGATGCCGAGGCGGTGTTGATCACCGCGGCATCCGGCTGATCACCCGCCTTGGATTGGGCTTTCCAGTACACGGCCGCATGGTGCAGCGTGTTGAAATGCCCCTTGAGGTGGACGGCGATGACGGCGTCGAACTGGCTTTCGTCCAGCCCGGCGATGAAGCCGTCCCGCAGGATACCGGCGTTGTTCACCAGGATGTCCAGGCCGCCGAACTCTGAGACTGCCTGATCAACAAGTTCTTTCGCACCGGTCCAGGCTGCGACGCTGCTGGTGTTGGCGACCGCGTTGCCGCCCCCGGCCCGGATCTCGTCCACGACAGCCTGCGCCGGTCCACTGTCGGCCCCGCGGCCGTCGTTGGCTCCGCCTGCATCGTTGACGACAACGTTGGCGCCTTCGGCCGCAAGCAGGAGAGCGTGCTCGCGGCCGATCCCGCGCCCGGCGCCGGTGACGATCGCCACTCGGTTATCGAAGCGCCCCATATCAACTCACCAGCCCGGCGAGCTTGTCCAGCGATGCCTCGAGTTCTTTCCTGGAGGCACGTTCGATTGCCCCGCCGATCGCGCCGACCATCATCTGGCTGATGAACTCCGCGTCGATGGTTACCAGGGAGGCTTCGCCTCTGGGTTCAACTGTCGTCGTCAGGCTGACCTTGGCGCCGGCCATGCCGGTCCCCGACACCGAGAACGAGTTGGGCGGGTCGTACTGGTCGACGGTTTGGGTGATGGTGTTCGCCATCCCCATGATGGTGAGTACCGCCGTCATCTGCGCACCTGCGGCCAGCTGGGCGGGCGGTTCGTCCTTCCACTGAGTGTGCAGGGTGTTCCATTCCGCGTTGCGGCGCGGGTCAGCGAGGACCGCCCACACCTTCTCCGGCGGTGCGACGATCTCTCTCGATGCGGTGGTTCGTGCCATGGTTGTTCTCCTTGTCTTGTGCGGGTGAGGGATTCAGCGGTCAGCGGGCCGATATGCGGTGACAACCGCCGAGCCGCCGAGTCCGATGTTGTGTTGCAGCGCCACCTTCGCGCCGTCCACTTGACGTTTTCCGGCAGCGCCGCGTAGTTGCCAGGTCAGTTCGGTGCACTGCGCCAACCCGGTGGCGCCGAGCGGATGCCCCTTGGAGATGAGGCCGCCGGACGGGTTGACCACCCATCTGCCGCCATAGGTGGTGTCCTGTGCATCGACGAGTTTGTGCCCGCTACCGATATCGCACAGCCCCAGCGCCTCATATGTGAGCAACTCGTTCGCCGCGAAGCAGTCGTGTAGTTCGATGACATCGATATCGTCCGGTCCGAGCTGCGCCTGCTCGTAAACGCGCTGCGCCGCAGCGCGACTCATGTCCGCTCCGACCAAGGTGGCGAAGCTGCCGGACTCAAAAGTGCCGGCGACGTCGGTGACCAGCGCCTGCCCCACGATCTCGACCGCGCGATGGGCAAGGCCGTGATCATCGACGAATCGTTCGCTCGCCAGGACCACCGCGGCCGACCCGTCGGAAGTCGGTGAGCACATCGGCCTGGTCATGCGGGCCGCGGGGTACACCATCTTGTCGTCGTTGATCTGCTCGGCGGTATACGGCTCCTGGAACTGCGCATACGGGTTGTTGGCCGAGTGCCGGTGATTCTTCACCGCGATCTGCACGAAGTGGTCTGGGGTTGATCCGTACTTCTCGTTGTGCTCCAGGCCGGCCGCCCCGAACATCCACGGGGCCGGCGGGAAGTAGATCTCGCGCAGTTCGGCCATCGCCATCAGATGGCGCTGCATCGGCTGCTCGCGGTCTTCGTATCCGTTGGTGCCCAGCGATCCAGGCTGCATTTTCTCGAATCCCAGCGCCAGGGTGCAGTCGACGATGCCGCCGCGAATCGCCTGTGCGGCAAGAAACAACGCACTGGATCCGGTCGAACAGTTGCTGTTGACGTTGAAAACGGGGATGGCGGTCAGGCCGAGCTCGTAGACGGCGCGATGACCGGACGTCGATTCGCCGTAACAGTATCCGGCATAGGCCTGTTCGACGCGATCGTAGGAGATACCGGCGTCAGCGAGAGCCTTGTTCCCCGATTCATCGGCCATAGCGGGATAGTCCCAACCGGCACGGCGGCCGGGCTTTTCGAACTTCGTCATACCCACTCCGATGACGAACACCCTATTGCTCACGCGAACTCTGCCCTTCCGTCGGTAATCACGTACTTGCCGGGCTTTTCGTCGCCCGCGGTCTGGAATGAGTAGTGCCCGCCCTGGCGCCACACCGACGTGGTGATCGTTTCCTTCGGTAGCGCGGGCTTGGACAGCCGCACCGCGAGTCGCTTGAGCCGGGTCGGATCGTCAGGGCTGACGGTGGTCAGCAAGGCATGTGAGATGAAGGCGATGGTGCACAGGCCGTGGATGATGATGCCGGGAAGGCCCATCGCCCTGGCGAACTCGTCGTCGAGGTGAATGGGCATCGGATCACCCGCGGGCTCGGCGTAGCGGAATGTCTGATCGTCGTCGAACCGTTGCTTCACGGTGTGGTCCGGCCGGCGGGCACGCAGTTCTTCGGGGAATCCGTGCTCAGGACTCAAATCGCCGACCGTGCCGTCGAAACTGCCGCCCCGGAAGAAGCCGACGAAATACTGTTCGTTGACCAGATCGCCGCGGTCACTGCGAGTCTCGGCCAGAGTTGTCACGACAACACCCGACTGCTTGCCGGTGATGCCGACCGGCTTGGCGCGAACGGTGAGCAGCTCGCCGGGCTCGATCGGGCGGTGGAGACGAAAGTCGTGCTCTCCGTGCAGGAGCCGCATCATCAACTCATCCGGCACCACGGCAAGCGTCGCGTCGGCCATCATCGCCGTGACCGGGACGACTGCGAACACCGGCGGTGCGTAGGTCCCGTCCAAGTGGGCGGCAATCGGATCGTTGGTGGCCTTCGCGTACGCGATGGTGCGCTCGGCCTCGACTTTGAATTCCTGTTCTTCGCCCCAGCGGCCGAGACGGTCGAGGGTGAACCCTTCAGGTGCTGACATGCGATCGACGTTATGGACCGCCGGGATCGTTTCCGATGACCGAACCACTCGGATCAATTGACCGAAACGCGCACGGGCTATGGTTCGGTACGTGACCGGAGCACCGGCAACCGACGTATCGCCCACCGTGCCGATCGGCCGCATCCAAGCGTTCGTGCGGTTCGCGCTGGCCAACGGCTGGGATGTCGCGGCCGTCATGCAGCGAGCCGGAATCTCGCCGATGCTGTTGGCCGAGGGCCGCTCCCGGGTCACCACTGACCAAGCGGCGATCTTCGTGCGTGAGCTGTGGCGAGTCACCGATGACGAACTCCTCGGCTTCGGCACCACACCGGTCCCCCGCGGCACGTTCCGGCTGGTCTGTCACGCGCTGCTCAGCACGTCCGGCGACCTACGCGACGGGCTACAGCGATTCGTGGAATTCAACGCCGCGTTGCCGGGCACCCCTCCTGTCGGCGTCACATTCGGTACCGAGGACTGCACCTTTTCGATCGACCTACATGCTGTCGACAGTCCGCTCGACGTTCTGGTGGACTCGCTGCTGGCGATCGTGCATCGATTCCTCGGGTGGGCGATCAACGCCACAGTGCCGTTGCGACGGGTCGAAGTGCCCTACCCGCAGCCTGCCGACATCGACGACTACGATGTGATATTCGGCGCCCCGGTGCGGTTTTCCGCGCCGACGGCCGCCTTGGTGATCGACAACAGGGTCCTCAGCGCACCGATCGTCCGTACCCAGGACGAAGTCGAGGCATTCGTTCGCAACGCCCCCGCCGACTTCCTGGTCCAACGCGACTACGCGACCTCACTGGCCGACCGGGTCCGGCGGATGCTTCAGCGTGGCCCCAGCGGTTCCTGGCCGACCACCGACGACATCGCCCGGGCAGTGGCGCTGAGCCCGCAGAGCGTGCGCCGCAAACTCCGCGAGGAGGGCACCTCAATCCGTGAACTGCGCGAGTCGGTGCTGCGTGACTCGGCGATCGCCAGCCTCGCCCGCGGCGACGAGACCATCGCCGAACTCTCCGCACGGTTGGGCTTTTCCGAACCGAGCGCATTCACCCGGGCGTTCCGCCGCTGGACCGGCAGCGCCCCTCGGTCATATCAGCCTCGATAGACGCGCGTTTCGGTCAAGCCATCTGATCGCAGCGGTCATGGCTGCGCTGATCGGTCAGCCATAGCGTCCCTGGCATGGCACAACACCGCTCTCAGTGGATGGACAAGGACCTCGACGCGCTGGCCGATCTGGCCAGGCGCTTTTTCGACGCGGAATGCGTTCCGCACGAGGCCCGCTGGGCCGACCAGCAACACGTCGACCGTGATGTCTGGGGCCGGGCCGGCGAACTCGGCCTCCTCTGCCTGAGCATTCCCGAGGCATACGGCGGCGGTGGCGGCACGTTCGCGCATGACGCGGTGGTCTCAATCGAACAGGTACGCGCTCTGGCCCCCAGCTTCGGCGGCATGCTGCACAGCGGGATCATCGCCCACTACATCAACAGCTACGGCACCGAGGCCCAGAAACAGCAGTGGCTGCCCAAGATGGCCACCGGCGAGCTCATCACTGCCATCGCGATGACCGAGCCCGGTACCGGATCAGACTTGCAGTCGATCAAGACCAAAGCGGTCAAGGACGGCGACAGCTACCTGATCAGCGGCGCCAAGACCTTCATCTCCAACGGACTGCTCGCCGATCTGGTGATTGTCGCCGCGAAGACCGATACCGAAAGCCGCGCCGTCGACAGTGTCTCGCTCATCGCCGTCGAGACCGACCGGGCCGGATTTCGTCGCGGCCGCAACCTGCACAAGATCGGCCAGCACGGACAGGACACCTGTGAACTGTTCTTCGACGATGTCCGGGTTCCGCAGACCAACCTCATCGGCGACACCGAGGGCCTCGGTTTCTTCCAGCTGATGCAACAACTTCCGCAGGAGCGGCTGCTTCTGGCCATCGCCGCCGCGGTGTCGATCGAGAAAGCCGTCGACCTCGCTGTCGCCTACACCAAAGAGCGCGAGGCGTTCGGGAGGCCGGTGTTCAACTTCCAGAACAGTCAGTTCGAGCTTGCCGAATGTGACACGCTCAAATCCGTCGCGTGGGCGTTCCTCGATGACTGCATCGTCAAACACCTCGGCGGCGAGCTCGACATCCCCACTGCCGCAAAGGCGAAGTGGTGGCTCACCGAACAACAGTGCCAGGTCATCGACCGATGCCTGCAGCTTTTCGGCGGCTACGGCTACATGGCCGAATACCCCATCGCGCGCATGTATGCCGACGCCCGCATCCAGAAGGTGTACGGCGGCACCAACGAAATCATGAAAACCATCATCGCGAAGGCGCTGTGATGGCGGGGCCGCTCACTGGACTCAGAGTCGTCGAGATTGCCGGGCTTGCCCCGGCACCGTTCGGTTGCATGATTCTCGCCGACCTCGGAGCCGAGGTCCTGCGTGTCGATCGCGCCACCGCCTCGGATGGACTGACGCCACCAGCCGGGCCGCTCGACCGCGGCAAGTACAGTCTGGCCCTTGATCTGAAGACGCCCGGCGACCGTGACAAGCTCTACGCGATCGCGGACAAAGCCGACGTCTTTGTCGAAGGATTCCGCCCGGGGGTCGCGGAGCGCCTCGGAATCGGCCCCGCCGACATCGGGGGCCGAAACCCGAGGGTGGTGTACGCGCGCATGACCGGCTGGGGACAACACGGTCCGCTCGCCCAGACCGCCGGCCATGACATCAACTACATCGCGTTGTCCGGCGTTCTCGACCTGATCGGACGCGCCGACGAACGCCCGACCCCACCCGGCAACATCATCGGCGACTTCGCCGGTGGCGGAATGCTTCTGGCCCTCGGCGTGATCGCCGCACTGTACGAACGCGCACAATCCGGCACCGGACAGGTCATCGACGCCGCAATGGTCGACGGTTCAGCGCTGTACACCGCGTTCATGCACGGCCTGCATGCCACCGGACTCTGGAATCAACCACGGGGCCGCAACATGCTCGATGGCGGTGCACCGTTCTACGACACCTATGAATGCGCCGACGGTCGCCACGTTGCTGTCGGATGCGTCGAGTACCCGTTCTACCTGCAAATGCTCGCCCACCTCGGTATCGACGACCCGGACCTGCCGTTCCAGCTCGACACCACCGGATGGGTGGAGCTCAGGCAGCGCGTCGGCGCGAAGTTCAAGGAACGCAGCCGCGACGAGTGGGCCGAACACTTCGCCGACACCGACGCATGCGTCACACCGGTCCTCTCACCGTGGGAGGCCCACGAACACCCGCACAACGATGCGCGGGATGCCTACCTCGACATCGACGGCATCCGGCAACCTGCACCAGCACCGCGGTTCAGTCGCACCGCCACAGCTGTGCCGCAACCACTGTCAACGGAACCGGCCGATGTCGATCGGCTCCTCGAGCGGTGGACCGTCACGTCTGCGAGTTCCCGATCTGTCGAACATCCCGGATCGGGCCAAGCCGATCGTGGCCGCAGCCCTGAAGCCACACCGAAAATCAGTTGAAGCCCGGCCGCCCCCTGCCTAACGTGGCAGCCATGTCAGTGACCTACATCCGCTTGCGCATCACATAGCGGCGGATCTTCACTTACCCGGAAAAATCCGCCGCAGCAGCTATGTCCCTGCGACTGCGGAGCGTCCGTGTCAACTCATCACGGCCGACATGAGTACGGCCAGAATTTCCTGTGCGATCGTCGCGTCATCGCCGATATCGTCACAATCGTCTCGCGCACAACAGGTCCCATCGTCGAGATCGGCGCCGGCGATGGTGCGCTCACCCTGCCACTGCAACGGCTCGGGCGGCCGCTGACCGCCATCGAGATCGATCGCAGACGGGCCCGGCGACTGGCGGAGCGAACGTCGGCGGAGGTGATCAGCGCCGACTTCCTCCGATATCGACTGCCACGGGTGCCGCACGTCATCGTCGGCAACCTGCCGTTCCACCTGACCACCGCGATCCTGCGACGTCTGCTGCACGGCCCGGGATGGACCGACGCCGTACTGGTGATGCAGTGGGAGGTGGCCCGACGTCGGGCTGCCGTCGGCGGCGCCACCATGATGACGGCACAGTGGTGGCCCTGGTTCGAATTCGATTTGGCTCGAAAGGTTTCCGCGGACGCCTTCCGGCCACGGCCCGGCGTGGACGGCGGGCTGCTGACCATCCAGCGCCGCGGCGAACCTCTGATCCCCTGGGCCGACCGGCGCCGGTATCAGGCACTGGTGCATCGGGTGTTCACCGGCCGTGGCCACGGTTTGGCCCAGATCCTGCGCCCGCACGTGGACCGACGCTGGTTGTCCGCCAACGGAGTTCGCCTGTCGGCACTGCCGCGGGAGCTGACCGCCCAACAGTGGGTGGCGTTGTTCGATGCCGCCGGCTAGCTGGTGCCCAGCGGATCGATGGTCCAGGCAATGTAGAGCACGATGGCACTCACCGTCGCGGTCGTCGTGAAGTCGATGGTCCGCGAACGCACCACCAGGAGTCCGGCCCGGTCATCGGTCAGGGCCAGCCGCAACGCTGCCGCCGCGCCCACCCCGATCCCGATGAACAGCGCGCCGCGGCGCCAGTAGCCCGCCACCACCAAGACGAACGCCGCGATGAAGATCAGCCCGACCACCAGGATCGGCCACTGCCCGGCGAACACCTTGCGGACGAACTCGTTCACTGTCACGCCAGTTTCGACTCTTCGAGCTCGACGACGTTGGTCAGCAGGAATGCCCGCGTCAGCGGTCCCACCCCGCCCGGGTTGGGTGACACGTGCCCGGCCACGTCCCAGACATCGGGCGCAACGTCACCGGTGAGCTTGCCGTCTACCCGGGTCACACCGACGTCGACGACGGCCGCGCCGGGCTTGACCATGTCGGCGGTCACCATGTGCGGCACACCGACCGCGGCGATGATGATGTCGGCCTGACGGGTGAGCGCGGGCAGATCCCTGGTGCCGGTGTGGCACAGCGTGACGGTGGCGTTCTCCGAGCGACGGGTGAGCAGCAGGCCCATCGGGCGGCCGACGGTGACCCCACGTCCGATCACCACCACGTGCGCCCCGGCGATCGGCACGTCGAACCGGCGCAGCAAGTGCACGATGCCACGCGGCGTGCACGGCAGCGGCGCTTCCTTACCGAGCACCAGCCGGCCCAGGTTGGTCGGGTGCAGACCGTCGGCGTCCTTGGCCGGGTCGATGCGTTCCAGCGCGGCGTTCTCGTCGAGCTGCTTGGGCAGCGGAAGCTGCACGATGTAACCCGTGCAGTCCGGGTTGGCGTTGAGCTCGTCGATGGTCTCGTCGAGAGTGGCCTGACTGATGTCGGCGGGCAGGTCCCGGCGGATCGAGTTGATCCCGACCTTGGCGCAGTCGGCATGCTTGCCGCGCACGTAGGCCTGCGAGCCGGGGTCGTCGCCGACCAACACGGTCCCGAGCCCGGGCGTCCGGCCCGCTTCGGTCAACTTCGCGACGCGCTGCTTGAGATCGACGAAGATCTCGTCGCGCGTGGCCTTACCGTCCAACACAATGGAACCCACGGGTGCCATTGTGTCAGCCCCGTGGCAGGCTCAGCATATGAACACCCAGCCCAATGTGTTCACTGATGTTTTCAGTGAGGCCAAACTCGGTCCGGTGACGCTGCGCAACCGCATCATCAAGGCCGCCACGTTCGAAGCGTCCACCCCCAATGCGCTGGTCACCGAGGATTTGATCAATTATCACCGGCTACCGGCGGCGGGCGGTGTCGGCATGACCACCGTCGCCTACTGCGCGGTGGCACCCGGTGGCCGCACCGACGGCTGGCAGATCTGGATGCGGCCCGAGGCCGTGCCCGGGCTGACCAAACTCACCGAGACCATCCACGCCGAGGGCGCCGCCATCAGTGCCCAGATCGGCCATGCCGGGCCGGTGGCCAACTCGCGTACCAACAGGGCCACGGCGCTGGCACCGGTGAGGTTCTTCAACCCGCTGTCGATGCGGTTCGCCAAGAAGGCCTCGATCGACGACATCCGCGACGTCACCGAGGCGCACGCCAATGCCGCACGGCTGGCTATCGACTCCGGATTCGACGCGGTCGAGGTTCACCTCGGCCACAACTATCTGGCCAGCTCGTTCCTGTCGCCGCTGATCAACCGGCGCACCGACGAGTTCGGTGGATCGCTGGAGAACCGGGCGAAGGTGGCCCGCGGGGTGGTGCGCGCGGTACGCGACGCCGTCGACAAGCACGGCGGCAAGAAGGTCGCCGTCATCGCCAAGCTCAACATGAGCGACGGCGTCCGCGGCGGCATCCCGATCGACGAGTCGCTGCAGACCGCGAAGTGGCTCGAGGAGGACGGCGGCCTGGACGCCATCGAACTCACCGCGGGCAGCTCGCTGGTCAACCCCATGTACCTGTTCCGCGGCGGCGCCCCGGTCAAGGAGTTCGCGGCGAACTTCAAACCCCCGATCAGCTGGGGCATCCGGCTGAGCGGCAACAAGTTCTTCCGCGAATACCCGTACCACGAGGCGTATCTGATGCGCGACGCCGAGAAATTCCGCGCCGAGCTCTCCATGCCGATCATCCTGCTCGGCGGTATCACCAATCGCGAGACCATGGACCGGGCGATGGCGGCGGGCTTCGAGTTCGTCGCGATGGGCCGGGCGCTGCTCGCCGAGCCGGACCTGCTCAACCGCATCAAGGCCGAGAGCGAAACCGGTTCCGTGAAATCGCTGTGCACACACTGCAACATGTGCATGCCGACCATCTACAGCCACACCCATTGCGTGGTGACGGGGGCTCCGGACACACTCGTGAAGTGAGCACCGATTTCACCAGCGACACGATGGTGACCTACCGCTACGTGCGGGTCGGCCTGGTCGCGCTGGTGGTGTTCCTGTTGACCTCGCTGGCGTTGACGTGGGCGCACAGTTGCACGCAGGGGTCGATCAGCGCGTTCTTCTACACCCGCACCCACGCGGTGTTCCTGGCCTCCCTGTGCGCGATCGGCATCTGCCTGATCGCCTACAAGGGCAGCCGGGTGGGCGAAGACGCGCTGCTGAACTACTCGGGGTTCATGGCCTTCATCGTGGCGCTGGTGCCGACGGGTCCCGACGACCTGTGCCGGCCATGGCTTCCCACGGTCACCGACCCGTTCGGCGGCGTCGCCAACAACGTCGCCGCATTGTTCGTGGCCGTCGCCGTCGGCACCGGGATGTATCTGGCGCTGAACCGCTGGCGCCGGCCGCAACAGGCACCCGTGGCGTCCGAACCATCCTGCGCCGACGCCGCCACCCTCTGGAAGACCGTCGCCACCGCGCTGCTTCGGGTCGAAAAATGGCTTCCGGCAGCACTGTTGGCCATCGCGATCGCCGGCGCCCCGCTGATGCTGTGGGACTGGTTCGCCGAGCACGCACACGTGATCGCCGCGGTGGCGATGTTCCTGGCCATCACGCTCGTGGCGGTCTACCACGCGTGCTACGCCAGGGCTGCCGTCCGCCAGCACCTGGCCCGGTTCTACGCGACCATCGCCGCGCTCATGCTCGTCACCATCGTCGTCGGCATCGTGTTGCTGATCCTCGGATGGCACTTCGGCGTGATCACCGTCGAACTCATCCTCATCGTGCTGTTCGCGGTGTTCTGGGCCGTGCAGACCTGGGACGTCTGGGACGCCCAGGACCGCTACCCCGAAGAGGCGGTCCCGGCCTTGGCCAACACGCCGACTCAGCCGGTGTAGCCGTCGATCTGCAGCGTCTGCCCGTCGCGTCGCAACACCAACACCGCACCCGGCACCGGGACAAGGCCTTCCACCGATTCGGCAGGCACCGCCGCGGTCTGAGCACACGTCTTCGCGTCGAAGGTGCGCAGCGATCCCGCGGTACCCCGCGCGCCGCGGTCGGCAAGGACCAGGGCGTCAGGGAACGCGACGTAGGCAGGTTGGTCGACTCGTCGGCTCGGTACGTTCGTCCGAACCGGCTCGACACCGTCGGGAAGCTGGCACCGTTGATGCCCGTCAGGCCCGAACAAAGTCAGCCGGGTAGTCCGGTCAGTCAGATACCACACCACGAAATCGTCACCGGGACCGTACGATTCGGCGAGGCGGCCGTCAGACGGCAACGCGGTGACAGTGCGGTGAACGATATCGGCATACATTGCGCCGTCGGGCGAACCGGAGCCCTGCAGAAACACGAAGACCCCGACACCGTTCGCCGGCCTGGCCCCGAGTTTGAGGTAACGCTGCTCTATCGGCACCGACGGGTCGATCTTTTTCTCCGACAGAACTGTATCCCAACCGATTTCCCCGGTTTCGGGATCGAGCACACTCAACCAGACCTTGCCGTCCGCACATTGAACCGTGGACACCACGCCGGAGGCTGTCACCAAGGGTTCGACAATGCCGCAACCGGGATGTGGTGCGGGCACACTCCACAACACGCGGCCCGTCCGGCCGTCATACCGGGTCCAGATGTGCTCGTCGTTCCAACCTACGAGGAACGGACCGGTCGCGACACGAAAACGCCCGCGTGCCGCCTCTTGCACGCCCGGATCGCCGCTGGTCCAAAGTTGCTTCCCGGTGATGGCATCGAGGCCGACCAGCCCACCGTCGATGAACGCCAACACCGTGGCGCCATCGTCGACCACCCGCATCCCGGTGACGAGCACACCTGCCGGCCCGGTACGCGCGTAGTGCCAGCGCTCCTTGCCGTCGGACCCGTAAGCCGTGACGCGTCCGTCCCGATACACCGCGAAACCGGCCCCGGCAGAATCGATGTCGTACGCCGGTACACCTTTGTCGATGAACGCATCGGGCACCGGCACCGTGAACGTGCGCTGCCCCAGCGCGGCGGGCACCGCCGCGACATCGGTAGCGGCAGCCGTCGTCGCCTCGACGTGGCGTCCGTCGTCACCGGCCCGCAACGCACCCACGGTCACCGCCGCGGCAACCACCACTGCGATCGCTGCACCGACAGCCAGCAACTTCACCGCACCGCGTTCCAACCGCGGGAAGGCCCGCGCGGCGAGGAACGTCGCCGCCGCGCCGGCCAGGCACAACCACCACGCCGCCGCACCGAGAGGCAACGCCGCGGTGACGGGGGCGCTGTCCATCACCCTGCGGTAGAACGCCGGGATGCCCTGGCTGACGTACGCGATGAACAGCACCGCCGCCACGCCTGCCGCGCCGGCCGGAGTGGCCGCCAGGTCACGGCCCGTGCGTCCGCGCCAGACGCTGTAGGCCATCGCCCCGATCAGCACCACCGCGATCACCGCCACGGCCAGCGCCATCCAGTTCGGCAGGGCGCTGCCCCACCGGTGCAAGCCGACCACATACCAGGCACTTTCACCTGCACTGCGCGGCGCAACCAGTCGCGCCCAGGCACCCAACACCGCGGCCCACACCAACCACACCGCCGCCGCCCCGGCCAGCACCGTGCCCACCTGTCGCAGCACGCCGAGCACCCGGCCGGCCACCTTCTGCGCTCCTTCAGAACCCATGGGTGTCATCGTCACACGCCGCGACACCCCCTCAACGGCCCAGCCCCGGTGAAAACTACCGATAGAGTTGAGCACGATGAGCCCCGCGCTGACCGTTCGTTACGACGGATCGACCCGTACCTTCGCCCCGGGCAACGATGTCGTCATCGGCCGCGACCTCCGCGCCGACGTCCGCATCGCCCACCCGCTGATCTCGCGTGCCCACGTGGTGCTGCGCTTCGACCAAGGCCGATGGATCGCGATCGACAACGGCAGCCTCAACGGCATGTACGCCAACGGCCGCCGGGTGCCCACGATCGACATCCACGACGGCCAGGTCGTCAACATCGGCAACCCGGACGGCCCACAGCTGACATTCGAGGTCGGCCGGGTCCAGGAAGGGTCCGTCGGCCGCACACCGACCGCGGCGGTACCGATCGCGAACCGGCCCAGTGGCGCCTGGCCCACCCAGGCCGCCGCCCCCGGCCGGCAGCAGTACGGCCAGCCGCCGGCGGCGCAGCGCCCCGGCTACTCGTCCGGCCCACAACCGCGCTACCCGACGCCGCCCACCGGGTATCCCAGCGGCCCGCAGGGCGGCTATCCGAGCGGACCACAGAGCGGCCACCCCAGCGGGCCCCAGGCCCGTCAGCCCCAACCGGTTCGCAACTCGAACCCGGCCGCGGCGCCGACGACGATGGGTCCGGCCGCCACCTCGGATCGCGGGAGCAGCGAGCCCGGCGGCAACATCGCGACCAGCATGCTCAAGATCCTGCGGCCCGGGCGCACCACCCCGGCCCCGGCAGGTGCGGTGAAGATCGGTCGCAACACCGACAACGACATCGTCATCCCCGACGTGCTGGCCTCGCGGCATCACGCCACGTTGATCCCGATGACCGGCGGCACCGCGATCCGTGATGAGCGGAGCATCAACGGCACGTTCGTCAACGGCGCGCGGGTGGACTCCGCGGTCCTGCACGACGGCGACGTGGTCACCATCGGCAACGTCGACCTGGTGTTCTCCGGCGGCACCCTGGTGCGCCGCAGCGAGACCGAGGCCGACACCCGCACCGGGGGGCTCGAGGTGCGTGCCCTGACCTGGACGATCGAGGGCAACAAGACGCTGCTCGAGAACATCTCGCTCGACGCGCGACCCGGCATGCTGACCGCCGTCATCGGTCCGTCGGGTGCAGGCAAGTCGACGTTCGCCCGACAGGTCGCCGGCCTGACCCATCCGACGAGCGGCACGGTCACGTTCGAGGGCCACGACGTCCACGCCGAGTACGCCTCGCTGCGATCCCGGATCGGCATGGTGCCGCAGGACGATGTCGTGCACGGTCAGCTCACCGTCCGGCAGGCACTCATGTACGCCGCCGAACTGCGGCTGCCGCCGGACACCACCAAAGCCGACCGCGAACAGGTCGTCATGCAGGTGCTCGAAGAACTCGAGATGACCAAGCACCTCGACACGCGGGTCGAAAAGCTGTCCGGTGGACAGCGCAAACGCGCCTCGGTCGCGCTGGAACTGCTGACCGGCCCGTCACTGCTGATCCTCGACGAACCGACCTCGGGTCTGGACCCGGCATTGGACCGCCAGGTCATGACGATGCTGCGCCAGCTGGCCGACGCCGGCCGCGTCGTACTCGTCATCACCCACTCGCTGACGTATCTCGACGTGTGCGACCAGGTGCTCCTGCTGGCGCCCGGGGGGAAGACCGCATTCTGCGGGCCACCTGACGAGATCGGCGAGGAGCTCGGCACCACCAACTGGGCCGACATCTTCAGCACCGTCGCGGGTGACCCTGAAGGAGCCAAGCAGCGTTACCTCGCCAAGCACGGCCCCCTACCCCCGAAACCACCCGCGGAGAAACCGGAAGACCTCGGCGAGCCGACGCACACCAGCCTGTTCCGCCAACTCTCCACGATCGCCCGCAGGCAAGTCCGGCTGATCGTGTCCGACCGCGGCTACACCGCGTTCCTGTTGATGCTGCCGTTCATCATGGGTGTGCTGTCGTTGTCGGTGCCCGGTGATGTCGGGTTCGGCCTGCCGGTGCCGGCCGTCCAAGGGGGCGAGGCCCCCAACGAACCGGGCCAGATCCTGGTGATGCTCAACGTCGGCGCAATTTTCATGGGCACCGCGCTGACCATCCGCGCTCTGATCGGTGAACAGGCAATCTTCCGGCGTGAGCAGGCCGTCGGCCTGTCGACCACGGCGTACCTGATGGCCAAGATCGCAGTCTTCGCGGTGTTCGCGGTGATCCAGTCCGCCATCGTCACGGTGATCACGATCGTCGGCAAGGGCTGGGGTCCGGGCGCAGTCGACAGCGGTGCCTTCATCGGCGGCCGCAACCTCGAATTGTTCATCGACATCTCGATGACGTGTGTGGCCTCGGCGATGGTCGGGCTCGCGCTTTCGGCACTGGCCCGCTCGGCCGAGCAGATCATGCCGCTGCTGGTGGTGACCGTGATGAGCCAGCTGGTGTTCTCCGGCGGCATGATCCCGGTGACCGACCGCGTCGTGCTGGATCAGTTGTCCTGGATCACCCCGGCGCGCTGGGGCTTCGCAGCCTCGGCATCGACCGTCGACCTGACCCGCCTGGTGCCGCCACCGCTGCTGCCCGCCGACTCGCACTGGAAGCACACCCCGTCGGTGTGGCTGATCAACATCGGCATCCTCGTACTGATCTGCGTTGTCTACACCGGGTTCGTCCGCTGGCGGATCCGACTGAAATCCGCCTGAGTTCTACCCGCCGTGGACGTCGAGGCCATGGGCGGCCGAGTAGGCCAGCGCCTGGCTGATGTCGATCTTGGCGCCGCGCAGCTTCGCCGTGGTCCAGAAGGTGGGGTCGACGCGGGCGCCGCGCAGATCCGCCTCGTCGAGCTTGGCGTCCTGCACCCGCGCCCCGGTCAGGTCGGCCTGCCGCAGCACCGCCTTGCGCAGATCCACCCCGACCAGGCTGGCTTCCCGTAACCGGCAGTCCGACAGGTCGACGCCCCGCAGATCGCAGCCGCCCAGCACGGCCAGCGTCAGATCCGACTCGACAATCTTGATCGGCCGCAGCCGGCACTCGGTGAACACCGAACCCAGCAGGCTGCAGTTGGTGAACGTGCTGTGCCACAGCGTGGCCCGGCGGAACGTACAGTTGCGGAACGCCGAGCCCGAATGCTGGGACTCGGACATGTCGACGCCGCTGAAATCGCACTCGGTGAACACCACACGCTCGGTGCTCAACCGACTCAGATCTTCGTCGCGGAAATCGTGGCCTGTGAATTCCCTGTCCGCCCAGGCGGTTTCGTCAGCTAGCACGCCTCAGCCAGGCAACGCAGACAGCGTGCTCAACGAGTACTCGGTGACCGCGATCAGCGCCGCCTTGGTCGAGTTGCGATCGCGGGCGTCCACGGCCACCACCGGGATGTGTTCGGCCAGCGCCAGGGCCTTGCGCACCGCCTGGGTGGGATGCTTCGGCGCATCGTCGAACTCGTTCACCGCGACGATGAACGGCAGCTTGCGCGCCTCGAAGAAGTCGACCGCGGCGAAGCTGTCCTGCAGGCGGCGGACGTCGACCAGGATGATCGCCCCGATCGCACCGCGCACCAGGTCGTCCCACATGAACCAGAACCGCCGCTGGCCGGGCGTGCCGAACAGGTACAGCACCAGATCCTCGTCCAGCGTGATCCGGCCGAAGTCCATCGCGACCGTGGTGGTGCGCTTGTCCGGGGTGCCGTCCAGGGCGTCGACGCCCTCAGAGACGTTGGTGACCAACGCTTCGGTACGCAGCGGCATGATCTCGGAGACCGCACCCACGAATGTTGTTTTCCCTGCCCCGAACCCGCCAGAAATGACGATCTTCGTCGAGGCAGCCCCACGTCGGGGGGCGCCGCCGCCGGAGGCCGAGCGGGGTTCAGAGTGCTCGTAGGCCACGCAGGGTCCTTCCAATCAATTCGCGGCGTTCGTCGAAGCTAGCCGAGTCATCAAGGGTGGCTTCCACCCGTAGATAACCCTGCGTCACCAAGTCCCCGATCAGCACGCGCGCCACGCCGAGCGGGAGAGATAAATGAGCGGCAATTTCGGCAACCGAAGGAGTGCCGGTGCACAACTCTACGATCTGTGCGCGCACATCGTGGCCAGTCCAGCGCGGTTCGCGCGTCGTGTCGGTTTTTTGCACCGGAGCTTCCAGCGGAAGGTGCACACGCGAGTCGGTACGGCCGGCCGTCAGGGTGTACGGCCGCACCAGACTCGGGCGATCAGTTGTTTCCGGTTCGTCCACAGGCACCTCGCGAAGGGCAGAAGGGGTCGGGGACTCAGGACGGTTGCGGCGTACGGCGCGAAGACTGCACCACCGCGCCGACCCGCTCGACCAGGATGGCCATCTCGTAGCCGACCTGCCCGATGTCACACGACGGGGCGGTCAGCGTGGCCAGGTTGGAGCCGTCACCCACCCGCATCAGCAGGAGATAGCCGTTCTCCATCTCGACCACCGACTGCATCACGTGGCCGCCGTTGAACAGCTGGGAGGCGCCGGTGGCCAAGCTCGCCAGGCCGGAGGAGACCGCGGCGAGCTGATCAGCCCGCTCGATCGGCATGTGTTCGCTGGCAGCCATCAGCAGTCCGTCGGCCGAGACGAGCACCGCATGGGACACCCCGGATACCTCGCGGGCGAACTTGGACACGAGCCAGTCCAGGGAGTCGCGCTGTGTCGGACGCGTCATTCGTTATCGGTTCCTCTGGTCTCACGGGCATGCGATCGCCCGGCGTGCACGCCCCCGAAAAGGTTGCTGGTGCTCGCGCGGACGGCCTCAGGATCGCGCGGTTTGAACGCCGCGAACATGCCGCTGTCAGGTTCGTCTGCCGATGCTACCGTCTCCGAGCCGTCGTCGTTGCGGTGTACTCCACCGTTGCGGTGACGACCGTTGGACTCACCGGCGGCCGCGGCCACAGCTGCAACGCCGCCCGGCACCAGGCGGGCACCCGGCGTACGCATGGGCAGGCCTTCCTCGGTGTGCTGCTCGACGGGCGCATCCTGCGCCGCGGCGGCCACCGACCAGCCCTTCTCCCAGACCGTCTTCCAGTCCAGGTCGGCGCTGCGCACGTGGGTTGTCGGATCGATATCGAATTCCGACATCATCGACTGATAGATCGAGTCGCCCTGGACGTCCGGGCTTTCGGCCTGGACCGGGGCGGATTCCAGCGGTTCTTCCGGTTCCTCGCCGGAATCATGAGCCGGTACGTGCACACCGTTGACGCCGTTGAGGCCGTTTACCCCGTTGAGTCCGTTGTGGCCATTGGCCCCGTTGAGGCCGCTGGCACCGTTGACGCCGTTGGTGGCGGCCTGCCCTCGGGAAGCGAAGAACGACGAGGTGTTGGTGGGTGACAGACGTCCGGAATCGACGTCGTCGTCGGCCGCAGTGTCGTCCGCTGCGTCCGCCGGGGTGTCGGCCGCTCCCCCGAGTTCACCCTTGGCTTCACCCTTGGCCAGGGCCGCGCTCTCTTCGGTGTGCACCGGCCACTGCTGCGGCCACCCGCTGACCGGCTCGTCGGCAGGCTCCTCGACCGGCTCCTCAGCCGCCGGCTCCGGCTGCGGGGCGAGCGTGCCCGGCAGCTCCGAGATACCGCTGGCTCCCGGACTGCGCTGCGGCAGCAGGTCGAACGGAACCTCGGCGCCGTTGAGGTGAGATTCAGCGAGCCCGGACCCGAACTCCGAGCCATCAGCGGGATCGGCGTCCAACGACAGCGCCGTGGCGATTCCCGCATGGGCGTCGACGGGCATGCCATACGGAAGGTCATCGACTGCGTCGCCACCGTCCCGGGCCAGCAGCGTGGCCGGGATGTAGACCCCTGCCGTGGTGCCCGAGCTCGGCTCTTCGGCGACGGTGCTGCGCAGCCGCACGACCAGACCGTGCTGCGTGGCCAGACGCCCGACCACGTACAGACCCATGTGACGCGCGGTGTAGGGGTTGACCTCACCGCCGGACTGCAGACGGGTGTTGGCGACCCGCAGGTCGGCCTCGGTCATGCCCAGGCCGACGTCGCTGACCTCGATGACCAATGCGCCCTTGGCCGCATGCACGGCCGACACCCGCACCTGCGAGATCGGCGGCGAGTAGCGCAGTGCGTTGTCGAGCAGCTCCGCCAGGAGGTGGATCAGGTCGCCGGCTACGGAACCGGTGATCTCGACGTCGGCCACCGACGCGGTGACCACGCGGGTGTAGTCCTCGACTTCCGAGGCGGCGGCGTTGATGACTGTCGCCAACTGCACCGGCCGGCTGTGCTCGCGTGCCAACTTGGACCCGGACAGCACCAACAGGTTGGCCCCGTTCCGGCGCATGCGGGCTGCGAGGTGGTCGAGCCGGAACAGGCTCTCCAGTCGTTGAGGGTCGTCCTCGTTACGTTCCAGCTGATCGATGAGCGACAACTGCTGGTCGACCAGGGAGCGGCTACGCCGCGACAACGTCTCGAACATGTCCGAGACCTGCAACTGCAGCTGAGCCTGTTCACCGGCGAGGAACACCGCCTGCTCGTGCAGCTCGTCGACGGCATGGGCGACCTGACCGACCTCTTCGGTGGTCTGCACCGGGATCGGGGTCACCGGTACCAGCTCGCCACCGGCGCGGACCCGTTCGATCTCCTTGGCCAGATCCTGGTGGGCCACCCGCAGCGCGCTGTCCCGAAGCGTCCGCAGCGGGCGCACCAGCGAGCGGGCCACCAACAACACGATGACGATTGCGCTGATGATCGCGGTCGCAACCAGGATCGCGTCGCGGATCGCGTCGTTGCGGGCATCGTTGGCCTGAGCCTCGACCGCAGCCGGAATCGCCGAAGTGGTGTTCTCGATGATCTGCCCGGCGATCTTGTCGGTGGTCTGCAACGAGGCCAGCATGTCCGGGTTACCGACCAGCGGAATCCCGGGGTTGGACATCATCGCCATGCGCTTGACCATCTCGGAGCGCAATGTTGCCGCCTCCTGGGAACCGCCCCCCAGCACCTTGGTCAGTGCCGCGACCGTGGACGGCTCGGTACCGGCCATCGTGATCATCGAGGTGCGCAGCAGCGGTTCCGGCTCAGCGCCGCCGGCGGTGACCAGCATCTGCTGAATGGCCATCTGCCCGCGGGCGCCGACCGCCCGGGCCAGCGCCTCGACCTGCGCCTGAAGCGACTGCTGGTTGCTGTGCACCGAACCGGTGATGGCAGCTTCCCCGGTCAGCAGCAGCGGGCCGTAGTTGAGGATGCGCTGGCGCAGGTCGATCGAGTTCGACATCACCGCATCGACCAGTTCCGGCCCCTTGCTGAGCAAGCCGCTCACCGCCTGATCCACGTCCTCGGCCGCGTCGGTGGCGTCCAGGCGTTGTTGGAGGTCCGATTTGCGCTCATTGAACGTGGACATCGCGGCCTGCCCATCGCCGCCTTCAGTAGCTGCGACGAGTACTCCCTCCATCGCAGCCATGTAGCCGTCGATGCCGGGAATCAATTCGGCCCGGTCAGCGGCCAACCGGAGATCTCCGGCGACGCTGGCACTGGCATAGATGCGCAAGCCACCGAACGTCGCGGCCAGGATCAACGGCACGACGACGATCGCAAGAACTTTCCGGTTGACCGGCCAGTTGGCCGGCGACCAGCGGGAAGGGCGCTTAGCCGGAGCCGATGGTGTTGGGGAGAATTCGACGAGGGTGCCGTCAGCCTGTTTCAGCTGCGTAAAGGCAGTCATCGGCACCCGACCGCACTACTGGCTGCGTGGCCGCAATTCACTCGTGGGGCGTGATTCATAAGACTTCCTGCTGTTTCCGCCCACGCTGGGGCGGGCGTCAAACGCCTTGGCAATTGCACGAGTATGACAGCAGCTCGCAAGCGTTTCTACAATTCTTACTGAACAGACAGAGTTCGTGACCGAGCTGTAGCGCAGTTGTGTGGTAATCGAGCAAACAGTGATGTGCTTGCCCAAACGTGTGCCGATTTCCGCTCCGATTCTCCAGGCCGAATCACGACTGCATTTGCATCCCGATTCGTCACAGGGCGGGCCGCCATACGATCATCATCGGATGTTCCGGGTGATGTTCTTTTCTCCCCGCATCGCACCCAACACCGGCAATGCGATCCGGATGGTGGCAGGCACCGGATGCGAACTGCATCTGGTCGAGCCGCTGGGTTTCGATCTGTCCGAACCCAAGCTGCGCCGGGCCGGCCTGGACTACCACGACCTGGCATCGGTGACGGTGCACGCAGATCTGGAGGCGGCGTGGCGCGCGCTGATGCCGGCCCGGGTCTATGCGTTCACCGCGCACGCGTCGACGTCGTTCACCGACGTCTCCTACCAACCCGGCGACGTGCTGATGTTCGGCCCGGAACCCACCGGACTCGATGCACAAACTCTGGCCGATCCCAATATCACCGCGCAGGTACGTATTCCGATGCTCGCCGGCAGGCGGTCGCTGAATTTGTCGAATGCGGCGGCCGTCGCCGCCTATGAGGCATGGCGCCAACACGGGTTCGCCGGCAGCGTCTAGTTACGCCGCGGGCGTGGGCCGACACGCGGCCCACGCCCGAATCTCACAGAGACTTCATACTCCGGCTTCACAATTTCATCTGGGACAACAGGCGCCCCAGGGCGCCACGGGTCACCAAGTGTCCCAGTGCGAGAACTGCTCGGCAGGAAGGCGCTTGGCCTTCTTGAAATCGGTGCCCAAGGTGTAGGCGATCGGGAACAAGCCCGCCTGGGCGTAGCGATCGAACGGGATGCCCAGCAGTTCGGCGGCCTGCTTCTCGCCGTCGCCGAGCAGGTGCAGCGTCGTCCAGGCCGATCCCAGGCCCCGAGACCGCAGCGCCAGCATGAAGCTCCACACTGCGGGCAGCAGTGACCCCCAGAACGATGCGCTCATGCCCGCCGGTGCGCCGTCGGGACGGCCCTCCAGGCACGGCACCATCAGCACCGGGGCCTTCTCGAAGTTGTCGGTGAGGTAGCGCGCCGAGCTCATCACCGCGCCGATCTGCTCATCGCGGACGTCGCCGCGCTCCGGCTTGGGCAGATCGAGATAGGGATTGGCATTGGCCCGGTAGATGTCGGCCAGCGCCTTCTTCTTTGCCGGATCCTCCACGAAAACCCATTGCCAGCCTTGCGCATTCGACCCGGTGGGGGCCTGTAGCGCCAGGTCGAGGCACTCCATGATGACCTCACGCGAGACCGGCTTCTCGAAGTCGAGGCGTTTGCGCACCGAGCGGGTCGTGGTGAGCAGTTCGTCAACGGTCAAGTTCAGGGCTGGTTCGGCTGTCATGCGGCGAGACTACAACCGTTCGCCAAACCAGAGAAGCTCCCCAGCAGTTTGCTGGGGAGCTTCCAATCATCGTGCGCTGCAGTGCAACTCAGCTAACCGATGAAAGTTGCGCGCCGGGGCCTGATCGACGACGGCGCACAGGGTCTTGCGTGGGGCTTCAGCCGGCGTTCTCGGAGACCAGCACAGGTTCCCAGCCGTTGGACTGCGACTCGTCCGACGACCCGAAGTCGGCCGGGGAGGGGACGGCATGGATCCCGTGATCGTCGCCGGGCAACCCGCCGAGCGCAGCGATCGTGTCGCGAATCTTGGCTGCTTCGGCGTCCGTCGGCGTTGCGCCGGCCTCGAGCTCGTCAAGCAGACCGTCACGCAGGCCGGCGCCGTTGGCCACTTCCTGAGCCGACAGCTTGGCGTGGATGCGCGTGACGTAGATCTGCTGCCCCAGAGAGGAACCCGGCGCCGATGCGGCGTGGGACATCAGCGAGTCATACCGCTGACGAACCCCGCTGAGCGCCACGATGACCGCCGGGGAAGGCCGGTTGCTGCCGGCCGCCTCGGCCAACGAGGCACGCAGCTTGCGCAGGCCGGACAGGACGACGTCGGCGCGCTTGTGGAACTTCTTGTCCTCCGGGAAGGGCAGTGCGTCGATAGCAGCGGAATACATATGCATCGCCGCTTCCGACAGACTGACGATGACCGCCGAATCACCTTCCAGCGTCGCGTTTTGTCCCATGGGCCCTCAATTCTCAAGCGAACAGATCAATAGAAGTGAGCGGCCGGTTGCCGGATCCGTTGGATCCGATCCACCACCGCTCACGGTGAGCACGCCGATGACACTAGCGGTTTCAGAGCCGTCCGTCATCGCTAGGGGCACTTGAAGAATGACGAAAAACAGGGTATGCGAGTGCGGGTGCCACCGGCCGGTAGCACGCGGCGCGGAGGGTGGCCCTACTCTGAACGCCGGCACGGTGGCAGGCTTGGCCGACGGGAGGTCGACATGGCCGGACTAACTGAATCGACAAGGGCCGCTGAGTCTTCAGGGGGTGCCCCGCCGAACTACGGCCAGGTGGGCGAGGTGACCGAGCCGATGAGGGTGGCTGTAGCGAATCCCGACCCGACGCCCAAGACGACATCGGTCGACCCCAAGGCCGGTATCGGGTGGCTGGTGTGTGGCGGCCTGGGCAGCCTGGCCATCATCTCGTACCTGCTGTTCAGCCCGGGCCAGCCCGGAAGCAAGGCCGAGTGGTTCTTCGGTGCCGTCGTCTTCGTCGTCGTGATGGTGACGATGTGGCTGACCCTCACCATCCAGCGTCAGGCCAAATACGACATCGCCCAGGCCGACGAGCGTCTGCGCCGTGAGCTGGCGGCAGCCGACGAGCGCTCTGCGCTCGAACTCGCGCTGACCCAGAAATGGCATCGGGCCCAGATGGAGTCCCAGCAGAAACTGCACCACGCCGAACTGGTGGCCCAACAGGAACTGGCCCGCATCGAACGCAACAACCTGCTCGAGCAACTGCAGAAGCAGGCGATGATCGAGGTGTCCCGCGCGGTCGGAGCCCACACCCGGATGCTGGCGACACTGTGGACCGAAGGCGCGACCCAACTGCGCAACCCGGACCGCGACGAGCGGGAAGCCGCGATGAACGCGCTCTTCGAGCAGATCGGCCAGGTGGTGAATGACGTTTCGGTCGAGCTGGACAACGCCCACCTGCTCAGCCAGGACGACCGCCTGCAGGATGCGCTGAACCGGGTCAACGACGCGGTGTTGTTGGCGATCCAGGTCGCCGAGGATCTGCACGCCGACGTGGTCGAGGGCCGCACCCCGGAAACCAACCCCATCCCGGCCGTCCAACACCTCCTGCACGAGCGGGCGACCGCCGCACGACGGTTGGCGTGGTCACTGCTGCGGACCGGACTCGAGGACAGCACCGCCGCTCCGGCCACGGACCTGTCCGTCTGAGCGCTCAGCGGAAGTCTCGCGACCGGGAGCCGACCCGCAGCGCGACCGGTTCCATCCGATCCGCGATCACGGTGACCGCACCACTGGCGTTCTGGACGATGCCGCGCACCACCAGTGCCGGGGACGTCTGCGCCAGCTTCCGGTAGCGCGCCCACACCCCGGGGGCGCACAGCACGTTGACCATCCCGGTCTCGTCTTCCAGGTTCATGAACGTCACCCCCTGCGCGGTCGCCGGGCGCTGGCGGTGAGTTACCGCCCCGGCAACCAGGATTCGAGTCCCGTCGACGACGTCCAGCAACTTGTCGGCGGGAATCACACCGAGGGCGTCGAGGTCGGCGCGCAGGTACTGGGTGGGATAGCTGTCCGGTGAGACGCCGGTGGCCCACACGTCGGCGGCCGACAGCTCCAGGGCGCTCATCCCAGGCAGCGGCGGCACGTGCGAGGAAGAGCCCACCCCCGGCAGCCGGTCCGGTCGCTGGGTGGCCGCCGCGCCCGCCGCCCACAGCGCCTCGCGCCGGCTGACCCCGAAACAACCCAACGCACCGGCAGTGGCCAGCGCCTCGGTCTGGGGTACCGACAGCTGAACCCGGTTGGTCAGGTCGATCAGGGTGGTGAACGGCCCGTTGGTATTTCGCTCGTCGACCAGAAGTTGGGCCAACTCGTCACCGATGTGTCGGACACTGCCCAGCCCCAACCGCACGTCCATGCCGCGGTTCTCGCACGTCGCGTAGGCCAGGCTGGCGTTCACATCGGGACCGTGCACCGTCACCCCATGGCGGCGCGCGTCGGCGACCAGGGACTGCGGGGAATAGAACCCCATCGGCTGGGCCCGAAGCAGTGCCGCGCAGAACGCCGCCGGATGATGCAGTTTGAACCACGACGAATAGAACACCAGCGACGCGAAGCTCAGCGAATGGCTTTCCGGGAAACCGAAATTGGCGAATGCCTCCAGCTTCTCGTAGATCCGCTCGGCCACTTCGCCGGTGATTCCGTGAAGTTCCCGCATGCCGTCATAGAACCGGCTGCGCAGCCGTCGCATCTTCTCGGTGGAGCGTTTGGAGCCCATCGCGCGGCGCAGCTGGTCGGCCTCTGCCGCGGTGAAACCCGCACAGTCGACCGCCAATTGCATGAGCTGCTCCTGGAACAGCGGGATGCCCAACGTTTTCTTCAGCGCGGATTTCATCGACGGATGGTCGTAGGTGACTTCCTCCAGACCGTTGCGACGACGGATATAGGGGTGCACCGAACCACCCTGGATCGGGCCCGGCCGGATCAGCGCCACCTCGACCACCAGGTCGTAGAACTCCCGTGGCTTGAGCCGGGGCAGGGTGGCCATCTGCGCGCGGGACTCGACCTGGAACACCCCGACCGAGTCGGCCTTCTGCAGCATCTCGTAGACCGCCGGCTCGGACAGATCCAGCTTGGCCAGGTCGACGGCGATGCCCTTGTGCTCGGCCAGCAGGTCGATGGCGTAGTGCAGCGCCGAGAGCATGCCGAGGCCGAGCAGGTCGAACTTCACCAAACCGATTGCCGCACAGTCATCTTTGTCCCACTGCAGCACGCTGCGGTTGGCCATGCGGGCCCACTCCACCGGGCACACGTCGGCGATCGGGCGATCACAGATCACCATGCCGCCGGAGTGGATACCGAGGTGCCGCGGCAGATTGGCGATCTGGGTGGCCAGCTCGATCACCGGCTGCGGGATGTCTTCCGCTTCCGGGGAGTCGGGGCGCCCGCTCCACCGGCTGAGCTGCTTGCTCCAGGCGTCCTGCTGCCCCTGGGAGAACCCCAGCGCCCGGGCCATGTCGCGGACCGCGCTGCGTCCGCGGTAGGTGATGACGTTGGCAACCTGGGCAGCGTAGTCCCGACCGTAGCGCTCGTAGACGTACTGAATGACGTTCTCGCGCAAGTCCGATTCGATGTCGATGTCGATATCGGGCGGCCCGTCGCGGGCCGGGGACAGAAACCGTTCGAACAGTAGCTCGTTGGCAATCGGGTCGACGTTGGTGACCTTGAGCGCGTAGCAGACCGCCGAGTTGGCCGCCGATCCCCTGCCCTGACACAGGATGTCGTTGTCCCGGCAGAACCGGGTGATGTCGTGCACCACCAGGAAGTATCCGGGGAACTTCAGCTGCTCGATGATCCGCAGTTCGTGTTCGATCTGCGCGTAGGCCTTGGGAGCCCGCTCCGGCGGCCCGTACCGCTCGGCCGCGCCTGCCATGACCAGATGGCGCAGCCAACTGTCTTCGGTGTACCCGGCCGGGACGTCGAACGGGGGCAACTGCGGGGCGATGAGCGCCAGGCCGAAGGCACACTGCTCACCGAGATCTGCTGCGGCCGTCACGATCTCGGTACCGAACAGCCGGGCCATCTCCTCCCCCGAGCGCAGATGAGACCCACCGAGCGGCGCCAGCCACCCCGCCGCGGTGTCCATCGAGTTACGGGCCCGGATCGCCGCCATCGCCATGGCCAGTCGGCCCCGGTCAGGCGCCGCGAAGTGCGCACCGGTGGTGACCACCACTGCGGTTCCGAACCGCTGGGCCAGCCCGGCCAGGACGGCATTGCGTTCGTCGTCACACGGATGGCCGTGATGGGTGAGTTCGATGCTGACCCGGTCGGCCCCGAAACGGTCAACCAGATCGCCCAGCGCGGCGGCGGCAGCCTCCGGACCACCGCGGGAAAGTGCCTGGCGGACATGCCCTTTACGACAACCGGTGAGGATGTGCCAGTGCCCACCGGCGGCCTCGGTGAGTCCGTCGAAGTCGTAGCGGGGCTTGCCCTTCTCACCACCGGCCAGGTGAGCCTTGGCGATCTCGCGGGACAACCGCCGGTACCCCTCCGGGCCGCGGGCCAGCACCAGCAGATGCGGGCCGGGCGGATCGGGATCCTCGGTGCGGGGAACGTTCCCCAGCGACAGCTCGGCACCGAATACCGTGGCCACGTCCAACTCCCTGGCCGCCTCGGCGAACCGGACCACGCCGTAGAGCCCGTCGTGATCGGTCAGCGCGATCGCCCGCAAGTTCAGCCGGGCCGCCTCCTCCACCAACTCCTCCGGCGTGCTCGCACCGTCGAGGAAGCTGTAGGCGCTGTGCGTGTGCAGCTCGGCATAACGCACCGACGTTCGCGGCCGGTCGAGTTCCGGCGGCTGATAGATACCGCGCTTACGAGACCAGGCCGGGCTGTCCCCGCCATCGCCGTCGGGCTCCAGTGGCAGGCCGGAACGACGCGGCTTGCCACCCGCGGCGGGCCGCGGCGACTGGCCAGAGAGCACCCGCTCCATTTCCGACCAGCTCGGCGGCCCATTATGCCAACCCACCGCCCCAGTATATCGAACATTTGTTCGACAACTCTCGGAACGTCCGCCTCTGCGGGCAGCCTCGTGATGCCGATCACGCCACCGCCCCCTACGATGCCGTTGGGCTGGGGATCGGCTGTGAAAGGACGGGCATGGCGTCGACGAAGTACATCGGGTATGTCGGTGGTGTCGCGGTGGCGGCGGGAGTGGGCGCGGCGCTCGCCGTGGCCGGACAGGGCACCGCCCACGCTGATTCGACCGACGGTGCGGCCAAGGACTCGAAGAACAGCACGTCACAGCACGTCAAGGCCGGACCCAAGCGCACTGCGGTCAAGGCCGGCAAGACGAAGACCGGCGAGGCCACGACCGGCGAGGCCAAGCGGCCCAAGCCACTGTCCAAGGTCAAGGACACCCTCGAGAAGCAGGCCGGCAAGATCGAGAACGCGGCTGCGCAGGTCACCGATGCCGTCAAATCCGCCAAACCGGTGGCCGCCACGCCCAAGCCGAAGCCCAGCGCCGAGGAGTTCGAGGCCGGTCAGGTCGCCAAGCTCAAGGACCTGTTCGCCCCGAAGCAGGCGGCAGCTGCCAGGCCGGACCCGGTAGTGGCCGACAAGTCGGACACCGAGGCCGTCGTGCAACCGGTCAGCAGGTCACTCGTCACACCGAAGGTGGGCGCCGTGCAGACCCAGGCCGACACCGCGGACGGTGGCCAGGCATGGGATCCCAACCCGTTCCGGGCCGACGATCCAGAGCCGAAGGACATCCCCGAGCCGATCCTGAATCTGCGGAACGCGTTGATGAACACCGCCCTTCCCGACGAACTCGACCCGTTCATCCGGGAAGCCACCGAGCAGATCTACCGGGGCAGTCAAATCGTGCCGTGGGTGAACGCGGTGATTCCGATCAGCAAGATTCTGCCAAGCCTGGCGCCCGCCCTCGGCGATGATGCCGCGGCCCGCGATGCACGGCAAACGATCATCAACGAGCTGATCAAGACCACTCCGCCGGGTTCGGCGGTGTACTACGGCTACGACATTGCCGCAGACCTGCTCAACGTGGAAGACCAGGGCGCCGATCTCAAGGTCCAGGCCGTCGCAACGGTGTGGGACCTGCTGGATCCGTTCCAGCTCGCGCACAACAAGGGCAACTCCGGTATCGGCGGCTCTGCCGGCTAGCAGCTGACCTCGCGGTAGCGCGCCTACTCCACGAGCGACGGGGTGTCGTGCCGCAGCGTCTCGCCCCGGAAGAACTCGGGGCTGCGGGACCGCCAGATCATCATCAGCACGGCACCGAGGATCAGCACGCCGAAGCCGATGTAGAACACCAGGCCGATGCCGCCGATTTCCGCACCGCTGGCGTTGTCCGGGTTCATACTCTCGCCAATCGAGATCACGAATACCGCGGCCAGCACGGTTCCGCCGAGCAGCGGGAACAGGAACTTGAACACCGCGTTGTGCGCGTTGGCGAACAGCTCACGGCGGAAGTACCAGACACACGCAAATGCCGTGATGCCGTAGTACCAACAGATCATGATGCCAAGGGCGGCAATGGTATCCAGCAGGGCACTCTCGGAGAGCAGGCTCACCACGGTGTAGAACACCCCGGTGACCACCCCGGCGGTGACGGTCGCGAACACGGGCACCAGGTACCGCGGGCTGACCTCGGCAAAGCGCGCCGGAAAGGCCTTGTAGGCGCCCATCGCCAGCATCGCGCGGGCCGCCGGCAGGAACGTGGTCTGCAGGCTGGCCACCGACGAGGCCAGGATCGCCAGGAACAGCAGCGGCCCGGTGTAGGTGCCCAGCACCGGATCGGCCAACGCGGCGAATACGTTCTCGGCATTGTCCGGATTGCCCAGCCCCAAGTCGGTTTCCCCGACGCCGGCGTACATCATCACCGCGACCGCAATCACCAGATATGTCGCCAGGATCGACAGCACGCACAGCAGCCCGGCCCGCCCCGGCACCTTCGTCGGATCCTTGGACTCCTCCCCCAAGGTCAGGCAGGTGTCCCAGCCCCAGAAAGCGAAGATCGATCCGGTCACACCAACCACGAAGGCGCTCAACGCAAGTCCGGTGAACGGGTTGAACCAGTCCAGATCGAACGACAAGCCGGCAGGTGCGTCGCCGCGGCCCACGTGCACGAAGGCCATCACCGCGAACGCCAGTAGCACCACCATCTGGAATCCGACCAATACGTACTGCACCCGTTCACTGGTGGTGATGCCGCGGCTGGCGACTGCGGTGGCGATGGCGAGGAACACCAGCGTGGTGAGGATGTTGATGGCCTTGTTGTCGGCCAACTCGGCGATGGACTGATGGTTGGTGATCCTGGCGATGAACAGGTAGAAGAACTCCACCGCGATGGCAGCCAGGTTGGACAGCACGATAATCGACGCGACCACCATGCCCCACCCGCACATCCACCCGACATACGGGCCAAACGCCTTGGTGGACCAGGTGAACGACGCCCCGCAGTCGGGTGCACGCGAGTTCAGTTCGCGGTAGGCGTAGGCGGTCAGGAACATCGGGATGAAGCCGGCGATGAAGATCGCCGGCATCTTGAGTCCGACGGCGGCGACGATCAGCCCGATGCTCGCAGTCAGCGTGTATCCGGGTGCCACACACGAGATGCCAAGGATCGCACCGGAGAACGTGCCGACCTTGCCCGCGGCCAGACCCTTGGAGACCAGCCCCGCAGAGTGCTCGGCAACTTCGAGCTTCTGGTGCGACGCGGATTCCGATGCGGACTCGGTCATGAGTAGTCCTCGCCATCTTTCAGTTCATCCCGGGGCACAACCACCATGGGAACGTCGAGCACCCGCAACATCTTGGCCGCGGTGGAACCGAGGAAGATCCGCCGCGGCGCACTGAGCCGGCTGGATCCGACCATGATGATGTCGCCGTCATCCCAGCCCAGCTGTTCGACGGCGGCCTCGACACTGGGACCGTTCACGATGGTGGAGGTCACCGGAAAATCGGCGGGCAGTTCATCTCTGGCGGCATCCAGTGTCCGTTCGGCGTGCGCGAGCGCATGTTCTCGCACCGCCTCGCTGTCGCCCCGCAGCGAGCCGAAGGTCGGATCGAGGGCGACCAGCGACACCAGGCGCAGCGGTATGTCCGCGGCCCGACTCGCCCGTACCGCGGTGGCGAGCAACAGATCCGACCCCTGGCGTTGGCCGATGGCGCAGGTGATTTCATGCACCCGCTCAACCTTGACAAAGCGGGTTCCGCGTGGCGCCACCGCGACCGGTACCGGCGATGAGTGCAACAGCTCGTTGACCACCGACCCCAGTGAGTAGCTGCCGACCAGTCCGCCGCCCGCGCCGCCGACCACGATTGCGGCCGCCTGCAGCCGCAGCGCTTCGCGGATCAAGCCGTCGGTGAACGACTCGTCGAAGCTCAGATGCGTGTGTGCCACAACGTCGTCGGGCACCGAGGCCAGGGCATCGTCCAACCAGCCCTGCGCCTGTTCGGCCAGCACTTCCTCGTAGCCGCCGCCTTTGGGGACGGTGCCCGGTGGCGCGGTGTCGGGCGGTAGCACGATGCAGATGTTGACCTCGGCGTCCAGGGTTCGGGCGAACCGGACTGCCAGGGCCAACGCATCGGCGCCACCGGGAGTGGCCAGATACCCAACGACCAGGTTTACCTGCGTCATCTGCCACCACCCATCCCGCACGGCACCGTGCGCGCGTAGTGGGTCGATCCTGTCAACCCACCACGCGGTGTGCAGGGCTTCTAAGAAATTGCCGGATCAGTCGGAATACTCGGCGGCGCCGTCCTCCAGCACGACCCGGGCATCGGCACCGTCGGGCCCGGCAGCCTCGGTGCGGAACACCGCCCGCCCCGGTTCGGTGCGCCAGATCGACGTGGTCAGCGTCTCACCCGGGAACACCGGCGAGCTGAACCGCGCCGCCACCGCCTGAACCTTCGTGGCGTCGCCGCCGCCGAGTTCGGCAACAAGCGCCCGCCCGGCCACACCGTAGGTGCACAGGCCGTGCAGGATCGGCTTCGGGAACCCGGCCAGATTCTGCGCGAACCACGGATCACTGTGCAACGGGTTGCGGTCCCCGGACAGTCGATAGATCAGCGCCTGATCCTCGCGGGTGGGCAGCACCACCTGGGCGTCGGGTTCGCGGTCGGGAATCTGCGGTGCCACGGGGCGCTGCCCCGGTTGTCCACCGAACCCGCCTTCACCCCGAATCACCACGGTGGTAAGGGTTTCCGCGACAACCTCGCCGCTGGCCGGATCGGCGCCGATGCCCTTGAGCATGACCACCGCGTTCTTGCCCTCGCCCTTGTCCTGGATGTCGACGACCTCCGAGACCACACTGAGCTTTCCGGCCGGGGGCAACGGCCGGCGCAGCCGGATCTCCTGGGAGCCGTGCAGCAGCATGCCGAAATTGAAGGTGCCGATCTTGAGTGCCGCCGGGAAGGCAGAGCAGGCGATCACCGCGTAGGTCGGCAACACCTGCTGTTCGATCTCGTGACTGTTCTCGGTGGTGAACGCGAGATCTGCGGTGCCTGCGCCCACGCCGATGGCGTACAGCAGAGTGTCACGGTCGGTCCATTCGAACGGAATCGGATCGGTGGTCTCGCCAATGGCTTCCGGATTGAGGGGCATGCGTGCCGACGATAGCGGCTCAGCGGTTCAGTTGACCGGCCTTGTTGACGTTTGCTCGATCTAAGGCCACGATGGCTCGCATGCGCTATGTCGTTACCGGCGGTACCGGGTTTATCGGCCGCCGAGTGATCACCCGGATTCTGTCCCGCGAACCCGGCGCCGAGGTGTGGGTGCTGGTGCGCCGTGAGTCGCTGACGCGGTTCGAGCAGCTGGCCCAGAACTGGGATGAGCGAGCAAAACCGCTGGTCGGTGACCTGACCTCGGCAGATCTCGGGCTGTCCGACACCGATGTCGCAGAGTTGGGCGATGTCTCGCATGTGGTGCACTGCGCAGCCATCTACGACATGACGATCGGTGAATCCGAACAGCGGGCGGCCAACGTGGAGGGCACCCGCGCGGTGATCGACCTGGCCCGGCGCCTGGACGCCACGTTGCACCACGTGTCCTCGATCGCGGTGGCCGGCAACCATCGGGGCGTGTTCACCGAGAACGATTTCGACGTAGCGCAGGACCTGCCCACGCCGTATCACCAGACGAAGTTCGAGGCCGAACTGCTGGTGCGCTCGACGCCGGGCCTGCGCTACCGGGTGTACCGGCCGGCCGTCGTGGTCGGCGATTCGGCGACCGGTGAGATGGACAAGGTCGACGGCCCGTACTACTTCTTCGGCGTGCTGGCACGCCTGGCCGCCCTCCCCAGATTCACGCCGATGATGCTGCCCGACACAGGCCGGACCAACGTGGTGCCGGTGGACTATGTCGTTGAAGCGATGGTCGCGCTGATGCACACCGACGACAAGGACGGTGAGACCTTCCATCTCACCGCGCCGAAGACAACCGGGCTGCGCGACATCTACCGCGGTGTGGCAGCAGAGGCCGGACTGCCTCCGCTGCGCGGGTCGCTGCCACGGGCCACCGCGGCGCCCGTCCTGCAGGCACGGGGACGGGTCAAGGCGGTGCGCAACATCGTCGCCACCCAGCTGGGCATCCCGGGCGAGGTGCTCGACGTGGTCGAGCTGCGGCCGACCTTCACCGCGGACAACACCACCGCCGCACTGCGCGGTACCGGGATCTCGGTACCCGAATTCTCTTCGTACGCACCGAAACTGTGGCGTTACTGGGCCCAGCACCTCGATCCCGACCGGGCCCGTCGCGACGATCCGGCCGGCCCCCTGGTGGGCAAGCACGTCATCATCACCGGCGCCTCCAGCGGTATCGGACGGGCTTCTGCCATCGCAGTCGCCGAACGCGGCGCGTGCGTCTTCGCGTTGGCCCGCAACGGTGACGCGCTCGACGACCTGGTCGCCGAGATCCGCTCGGCCGGCGGGCAGGCCTACGCATTTACCTGCGACGTCACCGATTCGGCGTCGGTCGAGCACACCGTCAAGGACATCCTCGGCCGGTTCGGCCACGTCGACTACCTGGTGAACAATGCCGGCCGGTCCATCCGCCGGTCGGTGGTGAACTCGACGGACCGCCTGCACGATTACGAACGGGTGATGGCCGTCAACTACTTCGGCTCGGTACGCATGGTGCTGGCGCTGCTTCCGCACTGGCGCGAGCGCCGGTTCGGCCACGTGGTCAACGTGTCCAGTGCGGGCGTGCAGGCCAACAGCCCGAAGTACAGCGCCTACCTACCGTCCAAGGCTGCACTCGACGCCTTCTCCGAGGTGGTCGGCACCGAGACCCTGTCGGATCACATCACCTTCACCAATATCCATATGCCCCTGGTGAAGACGCCGATGATCGCACCGTCGCGCAAGCTCAACCCGGTGCCGCCGATCTCTGCCGAGCATGCCGCGGCCATGGTGGTGCGCGGCCTGGTCGACAAGCCGGCCCGGATCGACACCCCGCTGGGCACCGTCGCCGATTTCGGTAATTACCTGACCCCGAAACTGTCGCGCCGTGTACTGCATCAGCTGTATCTGGGCTACCCGGACTCGGCGGCCGCGCAGGGCCAGATCGGTGAGAGCTCTCAGGAGACAGCCGGCGAGCCGGCGCAACGGCGGCCGAAGCGGCCGGTCCGCAGCGGCCGCACCTTGCGGGTCCCGCGCGCGGTGGCTCGCCCGGTCAAGCGCGCGGTGCGGTTGGTGCCCGGCGTGCACTGGTAGGTCAAGGCGTCTCAACAGCTTTCGCGACTGCACTGTCCCAGGCCAGCATTGCCAGGTCCGCGGTCGTGTCCATGTCGGCACGTGACGCTCCGTCCCTGGCCTGAATGGACAGCCCGTGGAGCACGGTGATCAAGAACGACGCGAGCCGCTGCGGGTCGAGATCGGACGGTAGCTCGCCGTCGGCCATGGCCGCCCGGATCCGGGCCAGCAGCCGCGCGCGGTCCTCGTCCCGGTAATTCTTGAGCAGGTCGCGCAACACCTCGGTCTCGGTCGAATAGGCGATTCCGGCGAGCACGATCAGGCAGCCGGGCGGGCTGTCGGGATCGGCGTACTGGTCCACGCTGTCGCGCAGCATGGCCTCGACCGCGTCGCGGATCGGAACCGGGCGCTGCAGCGCCATCGCGAGCGGCGAACGTTCCGGGGCACCGTAGTACGCGACCACCTCGCGGAACAGGTCTTCCTTGGAGCCGAATGTCGCGTACAGGCTTGGTGCGTTGAGCCCCATCGCCGCGGTCAGATCACTCACCCGGGTGCCTTCGTACCCACGCTCCCAGAACACGTCCATCGCGGCCCGCAGTGCGGTGTCGCGGTCGAACGCGCGTGGCCGGCCGCGGCGCGCGACGGGTTGACGGGACATACGGACAGTCTATATTTGTAGTGCCTATTACAAAATTGATTGGAGCCAGGTATGGCGTTGACGGCATCGACACCGAAAGCACTGACATCCAAGGCCGCACTGATCACCGGGGGCAGCCGCGGAATCGGTGCGGCAATCGCGTGCCGCCTCGCCGCCGAGGGCGCCGACGTGGCCTTCACCTACCACTCCTCACCCGGGCGGGCGGCCGAAGTGGTCGACGCGATCACCGCCGCCGGCGCGAAAGCTCTTGCACTACAGCTCGACAGCGCTGCACCCGACGCGGCGCGACGCGCCGTCGACGCCGTCCTCGAAGCGTTCGGCCGGCTGGACATCCTGGTGAACAACGCCGGGGTGTTCCCCAACGGTCCGCTGGACCAGGTGAGCGCCGCCGATATCGACCAGGCCATCAATCTGCACATCCGCGCGCCGTTCCTGTTCAGTCAGGCCGCCGCGACGGCCATGGGCGAGGGCGGCCGGATCATCACGATCGGCAGCAACCTCGCCGACCGCACCCCCTTTTCCGGGGTGACGCTGTATTCGACGACCAAGGCCGCCGTCGGCGCGCTCGCCCGGGGACTGGCCCGTGATCTCGGGCCCCGTGGAATCACCGCCAATGTGGTGCAGCCGGGCAATACCGACACCGAGATGAATCCGGCCGACAGTCCCGAGGCCGTCGCCGACCTACCGAATATTCCGCTGGGACGCTTCGCGCGGGCCGGCGAAATCGCCGCCGCTGTCGCCTACCTGGCCGGTCCGGATGCGCAATACGTGAACGGCACAACCCTGACCGTCGACGGCGGATACAACGCCTGACGCCGTGGAGGCAAGGATGTCGTGGGCATTGCTGGTCTTCGCCGGCCTGCTGGAAATCATTTGGGCACTGGCGATCAAGCAGTCGGACGGATTCACCCGGCTGTGGCCGAGTGTGGTGTGCGTGGTGGCCGCAGTAGCCAGCTTCGTGATCCTTGCGATGGTGGTCAGACACCTGCCGGTCGGCACCGCGTACGCGGCCTGGGCAGGCATCGGCGCGGTCGGTGTCACCATCGCAGGCGTGGTGATGTTCAGCGATGCGTTGACGCCGTTGCGGATGACGTTCATCGCGATGATCGTGGTGGGTCTCGTCGGGCTGCGATTCGTTGAGCAATGAGCCGGTCCACCGTGCCGTTGGCTTATCGTTGACGGTGTGACGCCACCGCCGCTGAGCGGCGAATCGATGATGCCCGTGTTCGCCGACGTCGATACCGGTGTCGATGACGCGATGGCGCTGGCGTATCTGCTGGCCAGCCCCGAAGCCGAGTTGGTCGGTATCGCATCGACCGCGGGAAACGTTCCGGTGCAACAGGTCTGCACCAACAACCTGGGCCTGCTGGAGCTGTGCGGGGTGACCGGGATCCCGGTCTCCAGGGGGGCCGAGCAGCCGCTGAGTGCACCGCTGCGCACCGCCGAGGACACCCACGGGCCACAGGGCCTTGGATACGCGCAGTTACCGGACAGCGACCGGCTGCTCACCGCGCACGACGCCGCCGAGGCCTGGGTCCGCGCCGCACGCGCGCACCCTGGTGAGTTGATCGGGCTGGCCACCGGACCGCTGACCAACCTGGCGCTGGCCATGCGCACCGAACCCACCCTGCCCAAGCTGCTTCGCCGGCTGGTGATCATGGGCGGGGCGTTCGACTACCGGGGCAACACGACACCGGTGTCTGAGTGGAACATCAGCGTCGACCCCGAGTCCGCCGCCGAGGTATTCAGCGGCTGGAACGCCGCCTGGGGTCTCGACGATGCCACCCATGTGCCAATCGTGCTGGGGCTCAACCTCACCGAGAACATCGCGTTGACACCTGCGCTGCTGAACCGACTGGCGGCCGCGGCCGGCTCACCGTCGGCGCCGATGAGCGTGCTCGACGAGCGGGGCACCCGGTCGACGGCCGGCAACCCGTTGATCCGCGTGCTCGAGGACGCCATGCGGTTCTACTTCGAGTTCCACTTCGACACCGGCGATGGGTACCTTGCGCACCTGCACGATCCCCTGGCCGCCGCGGTCGCCCTGGACCCGGAGTTGGTGAGCTACCGGGAAACCACGGTCGATGTCGAGCTGAGCGGCACCTTGACCCGTGGCATGACGGTGGCCGACTGGCGCGGACACTGGGGCCGTCAACCCAATGCGCTCATCGGCACGGAGGTCGACCCGACGGTGTTCTTCGACCGGTTCATCAGCCGGGTCGGGGCCTTCGCGCAGCACCTGGGCTGATTCCGTCTGGGCTGACAAAGCTCTGAGTCAGTCCTCATTCATAGGCGCCCTCCAGATACCACCGGCGCTGCCGGTAACACAGCAGCAGAGCGAGATCGTCTTCGTCCCTTTCTCCGGAACCCAGCAGCACCTGGACCCGTGCTGTGCGTCCGGCACCTCGGTTCTCCGGATCCCACCACCGCTCGTCGACCGGCCACGGCCCCGCCCACCAGCGCAGCCTGCCGTCACGACGGCCGGCACCGGCCAGCTGCGCCGGATCGGCCGAGAACAACCCGCGACCGGTGACCCGGACCAGATTTCCTTGTACGTCAAGCAATTCCACCGGGTCATCGAGCAGTACGGTCGGTGAGGGCTCGGGTAACTGGCCGGGCCAGGGCTGCCGCGGATCGGCTCGCGGTACCGGTTCGTCGCCCAACGGCGTGAGAGTGATGCGTTCGGCAGGACCGCGCCCGCCGCTGAGCACCGGAACCTGTACCGCTTCCGGGCCGAGCAGCCCCTGAACCCGCAGCAACGCACGCCGGGCCCGCAGCCGATCCTCCTCCCCCAGCCCGCCCCACAACGGCAATTGCAGCGCCGCCGCCGACACCACCTCCACCGGACGCAGGCGCAGCACCGTGACCGGGCCGGTGGGCCGCTCGGAGGTGCGGCGGTTCAGCCAGCCGTCCAGCTGCCAACGCACCCGGTCTGCGGTGGCATCCTCGGTCAGTGGTTCGGCACACCGCCAGACCCGTTCCAGCTCTTCACCGTTGGCAGTGACGGCGTGAATGGCCAACCGGGTACAGCCCACCCCGGCCGCCTCCAGATGACGATGCAGATCGCTGGCCAGGGACCGTCCCGCGAAAGCTGCGGCGTCCACCCTCTCGATCGGCGGGTCACAGTTCATCACCGCATCGAGTTCGGTGGCCGGATCCCGTCCGGAAGGACCCCGGTCCGGCTCCCCGCAGGCGAACCGGTGCGCCATCACCGCGTCGGCCCCGAACCGGGAGGCGACATCGGTGCGGGACAACTCGGCGAACTGCCCGAGGGTTCGGATACCCATCCGCCACAACAGGTCTGCCAGGTCCTCGCGGCCCGGGGCGGCCAGGGACGGTTCCGTGGACAGCTGCCGGATCGACAGCCCGGACAGAAACCGCGCGTCGTTCCCGGGTTCGACGATGCACCCCGCCCGGGCAGCGAAGACCGCGGTGGAGAGCTGATCGGCGATACCGACCTGGCATTCGGCCCCCGCCGCGGCGACGGCGTCGATCAATCGTTCGGCCGCAACCTGTTCGGACCCGAAGTACCGCGCCGCGCCGCGCACCGAGAGCACCAGCAGCCCTGGACGCAGCACCTCGGCGCGCGGCACCAGATCGTCGACGGCAAGCGTCACGTTCTCGAAATGGCGGGCGTCCCTGGCCGGGTCGGCGGTGACGACATGCAGTTGCGGGCACCGGGCCTGCGCCTCGCGCCGGCGCAGTCCGCGCCGAACCCCGGCCGCGCGTGCCGACGCCGAGCAGGCGATCACCCGGTTGGCCAGGGTGACCGCGACCGGCACCGTCGAGGTCAGACCTGCCGCCGTCGCCGCGGCCACTGCCGGCCAGTCCATACACCAGAGGGCCAGCACCCTGGAATCCGCGGGCACGAGCTACCCTCCTGCCGCACAAGCCGATCCGACGCCCCGTCCCCGGGCACGCATGGCCAGCCGGACCCGGCTGATCCGGCCACGCCCGGGCGTCGGGGTGTCCCCGCGGGCACCGGCCACCTCATAACCGCATACCCGGGCCTCCAGCCGAGCCGATGCTCCCTGCCAGTCACCGTCAGTGACCAGCAGGGTGCAGCCTTTCTGCCGGGCCCTCGCCACCATCACCCTGGCCCGACTCGGCGGCACCGAACGCCCGCCCAGCCCGAGCACCACCAGATCCATCCCGTCCATCAGCACCGAGGCCACCTCGACAGGGTCGGCACCCGGATCGGGGATCACCGCGAGCCGGCTCAGATCGGCGCCCATCTCCACCGCGGCCAGCAGGCCGACATCGGGTTGGCCGATGATCACCGCATGCCCGCCCCCGGCCGTCACCGCCGCCACCATGCCCAGCGACAGCGACCGGGCACCCGAGGCCACTGCGACGGACCCCCGTGGCAGCATCGTCGGTAAGCCCTCAGGCAACGCCTCAACCAGGGTTTCAGGTGGCGCCAGCAAAGATTCTGGAGCTGGTAACACCGCTTCGGACCGGGGCACGCCGCGATGCGCCGGGCCGACCTTCCCCGACACCGAGGCAATCTTTCTGCGGAGGTGTTCCACCTGTTCAGAGCGGGTAAGCGGGCGTAAATCAAGCTCGGCCGCAACAGTCACAACAACACCTCCCGCACCATCAGCAACCCATCATTTTCGAATATATGTTCGATGTCTCGAGTAAACACCTACCCCCCGACAGCGTCAAGCCGCGGCCAACGGCGACCGCCCAGGGAAGGCGGGGTGGGCAGGAACGGTTCTGCGGCCGCGCCGACTCTGAGCTAGAGTTCGCCCCACCAGCACCCGCTTCGGGATGGGACTGGACCGCCATTTGCGTTGCAGGTAGCGGGAATCCACCGCGATTCGCCGAAGGCCAGGTTCTGTAACAGCACGGGGGACAGTGAGGACAGCATCATGAAGTCAGGGCAGTTGACTCGTCGGCTCACCGCCATCGCAGGCGGTGCGGCAGTCATCGGGATGATCTCGTTCACCGCGGCGTGCGGTACCGAGGAGCAGAAGGGTCCCGAGACCACCACACCGACCACAACGACCACGACCACTACCGCTCCGGCCACTCCTGCCCCGCCGCCATCGGTCGAGCCGACCGAGAAGTCGATCAACCCCACCGGCGGCAACCTCTTCACGCCCGGCGTGAAGGCACCGGCGGCACCGACCGCCATCCCCGGCAACAGGTCGAACACCGGGTAGACCGCTGTTTCGGCGACTGCCGGGCTTGGTGCAACATGCCCGGCAGGCAACGCCGTCCTGTCACACCCCGATAAGCAGTGCCTGCAGCAAATGGCTCTGCGACTGCACGGACCTTCAGTTAGAGTTCGTTCACCAGAACCCGCTTCGGGATGGGACTGGCCACGACTTTGCGTTGCAGGTAGTGGGAATCCACCGCGATTCGCCGAAGGCCAGGTTCTGTAACAGCACGGGGGACAGTGAGGACAGCATCATGAAGTCAGGGCAGTTGACTCGTCGGCTCACCGTCATCGCAGGCGGTGCGGCAGTCATCGGGATGATTTCGTTCACCGCGGCGTGCGGTACCGAGGAGCAGAAGGGTCCCGAGACCACCACACCGACCACCACCACCACGACCACCGCTCCGCCGGCCACTCCTGCCCCGCCGCCATCGGTCGAGCCGACCGAGAAGTCGATCAACCCCACCGGCGGCAATCTCTTCACGCCCGGCGTGAAGGCACCGGCGGCACCGACCGCCATCCCCGGCGACAACTAGACGCGGAGCGCGGAAAGTCGGTCGTTCGCCCATGGCCGGGATGAACATCGCCCCCGGACGGGCGTTACTGGCGCTGATCCTGTTCAGCGCCCTGCTGGTCTCCGACCTGCGGGCCACGCCCGCCCCGGGCGGCACCGCGTACGGACCCACTCACATTGCGGGTCCGTACGCCCAACTGCTTTCTGCCTCAACCGATCTCGGCCCCGCCGAGAACCGCTCGGCACAGCTCACCATGACGCTGCACAGCGCCGACCGACCGGCTGCACTGTTCGGGTGGGCCCAGGAGCATTCACTGTCCATCCGGTGGCGGCCGGGCGACACCTGGGCGATCGCCGAAGGTCAATCCGCTGACCTGGCAACCGCTTTCGGAGTGGACATCCATGACTACCGGGGCCGGCGCGGTCAAGAGTTCTACGCCTCACCACAGCAGCCGTCGATACCCCGACGGCTGTCCGGGGAGGTCACCGAAGTCGGCCGCATCCTGGGCTATACGCCGTACCGGATGTCGCTGCCGGACCTGCATAACCTGCCAGCCGATGTTCCGGACCAGGGGTTGACTCCGCAGGGGGTGCGCAACACCTACAACCTCACCAACCTCGCAGAACAGGGGTTCACCGGCAAGGGCACCACCATCGTGTTCTTCGCGTTCGACGGCTTCGATCAGGCTGATCTGGACACCTTCGCCACCACCTTCGGTCTGCCGACCTTCACGCCGATCGTGGTCGGCGGGCAACCGAGTGCCCCGCACGGCGAGACCACCATGGATCTGCAGGTCGCCCATGCCATCGCCCCGGATGCGCAGAAGGTCGTGGTCAATGCCCGGCCGACAGTTCAGGGTGACGGCGCCTACGAGAAGATCGGGAAGATGCTCGAGTCCGCGGACCAGCAGTTTCCCGGTGCGGTGTGGAGCTTCTCGATCGGCTGGGGTTGCGACAAGCTGATCACCGCCGCCGATCTCGCCCCTGTCCGCTCGGCCCTGGCCGCCGCACACACCCACGGCACCACCGCATTCGATGCCAGCGGCGACCTGGCGGGTCTGGAATGCAAAGGCGGACAAGACTGGTCGTCTGCGCCCGGCGAGGACGACATCGGCCTGGACTCGGTGGCCTCCCTGCCGGAGATGACCGATGTCGGCGGCACGACGCTGTCCACCGACGCTCGTGGCGGCTGGCTGGCCGAGCAGGCCTGGTTCGACGTCCCGCTCTCGCAGGGAACCGGCGGTGGCGTCTCGGCGATCTTCGACCGCCCCGAGTGGCAGCGCGACGTGTCTGCACCCGGCGATGGCAGTGCCGGGCGGCGGCTGACCCCGGATGTGGCCGCAGTGGCCGACCCCTTCACCGGCGTGAAAATCGTTCTGAACAACCAGGTTCTGGTCGGTGGCGGCACATCGCAGTCCGCACCGTTGTGGGCCGGGATGGCTGCAGTGATGAATCAGTATCTGATCGCCAACGGCGGCCGGGCGCTCGGCGACCTCAACCCGATGCTGTACAGGATCGCCTCGGGCGCCCCGCTGCCGGCTTTCCGTGACGTCGACCTCGGCGGCAACGCGGTGGCCACCGCTTCACCCGGCTACGACGTGGTGACCGGACTGGGCTCACCCGACGTGGAGAACCTCGCCAAGAACATTCTTGTCCTGCAGAAGGCACGCCGATGACCGAAACACCCGACGACACTGACGTGCCCACCACCGAGTGCCGCGTCTGCAAGGTCGATGTGCCCGACGGTAAATACTGCGGGCTGTGCGGGGTACCGATCGACAAGGAGCGAGGTGACGGACCGGAGTGGTTGCGTCTCAGTGCATCCTGCGTGGCCCCCGATGAACGCCTGCTGTGGCCGTCGATCGCCAGCTCACTGTTCCCCCATCTGTCGCACCAGTCCCGCACCCCGTTCCGCATCGCGATGCTGGTCCTGTTGGCCGGGTTGGTGGCCTGTGCACTGCTGAGGTTGCCCGCGGCCCTGATCGCGGTTGCCGCACTCGGCCTCCCATTGCTGTTTCTCATCTACCTCTATGAGTCCGACGCCTTCCGCGACCTGCACCGAGCCAACCTGGTGCTGACCGTGGTGCTCGGAATTGCACTGGGGGTGGGATGGGTGCTTCTCACCGGCCACGCCATGGCCAAGTCCTACGGCGTCCCACTCGGTAGCGGGGTGACCGGGTTCCGGATCATGCGCAACGGGTTGGGGATTCCGCTGGGCGGTGCCGTCCTGATGCTGGCGCCTGCCGTTGTGGTCCGGCTGACCCACCGGTCGAGCCGGGAATCGTTGGACGGCTTCATGATCGGCGCCCTCGGCGCCACGGCTTTCACCGCGGCGACCACCCTGACCCGGCTGGCACCACAGCTCACCACCGGCATGGTGGCGCGAAACCGCCCGATCTCGGGCCTCGTCGTCGAGGCCGGAATCCGCGGTGTGGCCATGCCTTTGACCGCCGCGGCCATCGGCGGCCTGATCGGCGCGGCACTGTGGTTCACCCGCCCCGCCACCAAGGTCGACAAACACCTCGGTTATGTCCGGCTCGTGATGTTCTCCTGCGCGTTCGCGGTGCTGATCGTCTACTGCGCGCTGGGTCTGATCGATGTGGCGCGTGTTCCCCAGTGGATCCAGTTGGCGGTGCACCTCGCGGTTTCTGCGATGGCGTTGTTGGCGCTGCGTGTCGGTCTGCATCTGGCGCTGCTGCACGAGGCGCAGGACGAGATCGCCTCCGATCAGCCCATCTTCTGCGCCCGATGCGGCCACATCGTGCCCGATATGTCGTTCTGCCCGCACTGCGGTGCGGCCACCCACGCATCGTCGCGCACGTCCAGAGAAGTGCGACGCGAGCACCGGCCGTTGCGTGACTCGGGATCCGATGCCGGGTGAGCACGTTCTTTCCCGGATATGCGGTACCGATTTCCACGGGCAGGACCCGGGCCGTCCGCGGGACCTCGGCGCTGAAAGTGCTGACGATCCTGGGCATCGGAATCGCCCTGGTTGCGGGCGTGCTGGCCTGGGTCTCACATGCGACGAGCGAGCCGCCGGCCCGCTACATGTGCCCACCGGACTGCGGGCGGCCCCCGACCGGGCAGGCGGTGGCCATCAATCCGGTATTCACCGCCCCCGACGGAAGCTTCTCGGTTTCCTATCCGGTGGCCTCCTCGGCATACAAGGTCACCACCAATCCCACCGGTGTCACCGCGGAGTTCCAGGCAGGTGACGGTGGCATGCTGCAATTGTTCAGCGAGCCGGCGAGCGGACGTAGCGCCGAGGACATCGCCAATTCTCTGGTCGGGAAAACATTTCCGGACACCAAGACCGCCTACAACATCCCCAACGCCATGGTCGGTTACCACCCCGGGTTCGGGCTGGTCGCCGACTGCTGGCCACAGGGCGCCACAAGTAACTACATGCGGATGCGGGTGCTGGTGTTGGTCGCGGTGAAGAACGACCTCGCGCTCATCGCATCGGCCGTCGGACCGTACCGAGAATTCGGCCCCGGCTCGGGGGCCAGTAAACCCTCGGGCGCCAACCTGCAGCTGGCGCTGGACATGGGGAAATACGTCAACAGTTTCCGCTGGCGCGGAGATCCCGACCGCTGACCGCTTTCGGCCTACGCGTGGCACCCCGATCGGAAACACACAATTGACGCCCGCGCCGCAGCGCACTGGGTTAGAGTTTGCTAGCAGACCTGTTTGAGGGCTGTATCTGTATCGTCCGCGGGGGACAGTGAGGACTAATCATGAGGGCACGTCGATCAACTCGTCGCCTCGCAGCCGCGGCAGCCTCCGCAGCGATCATCGGGATGATCGGGCTGAGCGCTTGCGGTACCGGCGAAAAGGCACCGGAGACCACCACGCCGACCACTACCACGACGACAACCACGACGCCGGCGTCCCCGCCGCCTGCGGCGCCCACCGAGAAGCAGGTCTCCCCCGGTGGCGCCAACAGTTTCACGCCCACCCACGTAGAAACGCCGGCGCCCCCCACCGGGCGTCACGGCATCGGCAGCCCTCATAGGCAATAGCGCCGGAACCGGCTCTGACAACCCAGCGCTCACCTTCGAAGGCCGGGTATGCCGGGTATGCCGAACCGAAGTACCGGCGGGCACATTCTGCGCAGTGTGCGGCGCCTACCTGGACCCGCCGCGCCATGGGGCCGGGTGGTTACGCTCACGGGCGTACTGCGCCGGGCGCGAGCACCTGCTACGGCCGTCGGTGGTCAGCTCGCTGTTCCCAGCGCTACCGCACCATTCGCGCGCGCCGTACCGACTCGGGATAGCAGCGCTGGCGGTCGCGGTCCTCGCCTGCACGTTGCTGCGGGTACCCGCCGCGATGATCGCGCTCGCCGCGTTCGGTCTACCGCTGCTGTTCGTCACATATCTCCGTGAATCCGCTGTCTTTCAAAACCTTCCACCACGAACGCTGCTGTTGACCGCCGCCCTGGGCGCCGCCTTGGGTGCCGCCTGGACGCTGCTGACCGGAACCGCGGTGGCGCGCGAGTACGACATGCCGATGGGTGTCGACGTGCCGGAGTTCCGGGTCATGCGCGACGGTGTCGCCGTCCCGCTCGGTGCCCTGTTGTTGATGCTCACCCCGGCGGTGGTGATCCGCCTGCTCGGGCCGCGCACCCGAGAATCGTTGGAGGGCTTTGTGATCGGCGCTCTCGGGGCGCTCACCTTCAGCGCGGCAACCACATTGAGCCGGTTGGCTCCGCAGTTCGACGACGGACTGGTGGACCACGATCGCCCCTTGGGCGGCCTGCTGGTCCAGGCCGGCATCCAGGCGGTGGCGGTGCCGTTGACCGCCGCGGCCGCCGGCGCTCTCGTCGGTGTGGTCCTGTGGTTCACGCCAGCGGAAGACAGCGCTTGGCGCCCCACACATGTGCGCGCAGCCTTGGTGCTGACGGGCGCGGCCATCCCTGCGTTGTACACGGTCCTCGGCCTGATCGACGTCGCGCCGGCGCCCGAGATCGCCGTGCTGGCAGTGCATTTGATCGTGACGGCATTGGCCGTGCTGGCGTTGCGAGTCGGTCTGCAGCTCGCGTTGCTGTACGAGGCACACGGCACCGTCCACATGGGTGAATCGCTGCGGTGCCGGCAGTGCGATCACACCGTTCCCGATATGGCGTTCTGTCCGGATTGCGGCGCGGCGATCCAGGCATTGCAACGGACGGCACATCACCTGGGTCGCCCATTGCTGGTGGCGTGGGGTACGGGCGTCGCGCTGTCGACGGCCGCGCTTGTCGTGGTGTCGGCCGGGGTCAGCAGCCCACCCGCACGCTACCGATGTCCACCGGATTGCGGCCGTCCGCCGACCACCGATCCGGTGGCGACGAATCCCCGCTTCACCGCCGCAGACGGCGGGTTCTCGGTGTCCTACCCCGCGTCCGGCGCGGCGTACCGGATCACCACCGCCGACGACGGTGTGACGGCGGACTTTATCGCCGGAGACGGTGGGACCATGCAACTGATCGGCAGACCCGCACAGGGGCGAACGCCGAAAGAGATCGCCACGGCCCTGGTCGAGGACACCTACCCCGACACCGAGGTGGACTACGAGATTCCGAACGCCATGGTGGGTTACCAACCCGGCTACGGCATGGTGGTCGACAGCTGGCCGCAGAATGCCACCGGTGACTACATGCGGATGCGGGTCGTCATCCTGGCTGCCGTCAAGAACGACCTGTCACTGATCGCCATTGCGACGGGCCCGTACCACGCCTACGGCCCTGGTTTCGGCTCCGGCAAACCCTCGGGCGCCAACCTCGATCTCGCGCTGGATATGGGCAAGTACGTCAACAGTTTTCGTTGGCGCGGAGACCCGGCGCGCTGAGCCCCGTCATTCCCACTCGATGGTGCCCGGCGGCTTGCTGGTGACATCCAGCACCACCCGGTTGACCTCGGGCACCTCATTGGTTATGCGGGTCGAAATCCGTTCCAGCACTTCGTAAGGCACCCGGGTCCAGTCCGCGGTCATGGCGTCCTCACTGGACACCGGACGCAACACGATCGGGTGACCGTACGTGCGCCCGTCACCCTGGACACCGACCGAGCGCACATCAGCCAGCAGCACCACCGGGCACTGCCAGATCTGCTGATCCAGACCGGCAGTGGTGAGTTCCTCCCGGGCGATGGCATCGGCGCGACGCAGCGTGTCCAGCCGGTCGGCCGTCACCTCGCCAACGATGCGAATCCCCAGCCCCGGCCCCGGGAACGGTTGGCGCCCGACGATTTCCTCCGGCAGGCCCAGCTCCCGGCCCACCGCCCGCACCTCGTCCTTGAACAGCAGCCGCAGCGGTTCGACGAGCTTGAACTTCAGATCGTCGGGCAGGCCGCCGACATTGTGGTGGCTCTTGATGTTGGCGGTGCCGGTGCCGCCGCCGGATTCGACGACATCCGGGTACAGCGTGCCCTGCACCAGGTATTCGATCTCGCCCTCGCTCGCGCCCAGGGTGTCGCGAACCACCGCCTCGAACGCCCGGATGAACTCGCGGCCGATGATCTTGCGCTTGCCCTCGGGATTGGTCACCCCAGACAGTGCCTCGAGGAACCGGTCGGCGACGTCGAGGGTGACCAGCTTGGCGCCGGTGGCGGCCACGAAGTCGCGCTCGACCTGTGCCCGCTCCCCCGCCCGCAGCAGGCCATGATCGACGAACACGCACGTGAGCCGGTCCCCGATGGCGCGCTGCACCAGCGCGGCCGCCACCGCCGAGTCAACTCCGCCGGACAGTGCGCAGATGGCCCTGCCGTCGCCGATCTGGGCCCGCACCGCCTCGATCAGCTGATCGGCGATGTTCGCAGCGGTCCACGTCGCACCGATGCCGGCGAACTCGTGCAGGAACCGGCTCAAGACCAGCTGGCCGTGCGGGGAATGCAGCACCTCGGGGTGGTATTGCACACCGGCCAGCCGGCGGGCCCGGTTCTCGAAGCCTGCGACCGGCGCGCCGGCGCTGGACGCAATCACGTCGAACCCGTCCGGCGCAGCCGTCACCGCGTCGCCGTGGCTCATCCACACCGGCTGGGTGCCTGGCAGGTCGGCATGCAGATCACCACCGGCGACGTTCAGCTCGGTACGCCCGTATTCGCTGGTCCCGGTGTGTTCGACGGTGCCGCCGAGCGCCTGGGCCATGGCCTGGAAGCCGTAGCAGATGCCGAACACCGGGACGTCGAGATCGAACAACGCGGGGTCCAGTCGTGGGGCGTTCTCGGCATAGACACTGGCCGGGCCGCCCGAGAGCACGATGGCCTGCGGATCCTTGGCCTTGATCTCCTCGACCGTGGTGGTGTGCGGGATGACCTCGGAGAACACCCGCGCCTCACGGACCCGGCGAGCGATCAGCTGTGCGTACTGAGCGCCGAAGTCGACGACGAGGACAGGACGGGGAGATGCAGATGTCACCGCAACAGTCTAGTGGGCAGGTCAGCGCGTGCCTGAGGTGCCGGAATTCTTGGCAAGTGACGTGTAGCTGTCGGCCCTACACTTCGGTTGACAATCTTCCGGGGGGAGGCACGTGCCAAACGAATTGCGCGTGGACTGGGACACGATGGTCTCGTCTGCCAAGTTCATCGCCGAACAGGCCGTACAGCTGTCAGCCGAACTAGATGGCATCGGACGCGAGTGGGACTCACTGTCGTCGACGTGGTCTGGGGACGCAGCGTCGTCATACTCACCGCTATGGCAGGAGTGGCACGAGGGGGCACAGCACGTAGCGCGGGTGCTCGAAGAATCCTGCGATCTTCTCAGGCAAGCAGCAACCGCTTATGTAGCCGAAGACGCAGACAGCGCTCAAGCCATATCCGGGTCCACCGCAATCATGGAGTCACTGTGAGTCGATACACCGTCGATTTGGACAGGCTGCAGGATTTCATCAGCCGTCTCAGCCGATTTGATATTCGGGCAGAGCAGATCGCTGCAGAAGTCGATCAGCAAATCGCCACATTACATGGCACGTGGGCCGGTGACGCCGCCGATGCCCACAAAAGCCAACACGATGAATGGACCGCGGCAGCGGCCCAGATGCGTGAGGCGCTTACACAGTTACGCACGAAAGTCGATGCTGCACACCGCTGCTACGCCGATGTCGTGGCGCTGAACACCGCTATGTGGCCATGACACATGTACAGATACTGCACAAATAACAACGGCCCAGGTGGAAATCGTAAATGGCGCCCATAACAGCAGATTCGAAAATCTTGTTGGATGCTGGCGCTCTCTACGACAACGCACGGTCGCGCGCCGGTACTGCCCTCACCGCCCTGACGTCCGCGCTTGACGCGAATTCCGGGTGCGCCGGCACCGACAACGCTGGCCACACCTGGGCAAACGGCTATGATCCGGCGGCACTAGACGCCGTGAAGGCTGGCGCTGACGCGGTGAACGCCCTCGCCAAACTCCACGATCTACTGGCGTTCACGGGCGTCAATCACGCCAATGCGGAGAATGCGGCCAACACTTCCCCTGGCGCAAAACTTCCCCCGCCTCTCGCAGCACCCACCTACGCGGCTGGCACATTCAAGGGGTCGTACGGTGGCGACACCGACGCGCCGATGGGCTGGGGCCTGATCACCCGCTGGCTACAAGGCCACCTACGGCCAAACGGTGATCCCTCGAAGTTAAAAAAGCTCGGTTTCGCCTGGACGGAGGCAGCGAAAGCACTCCGCGACGCAAGCAGCACGGCGGGGCCCGCATGGGCAAACATCGAAGATCTTTCATCACCAGAATTCGACAAAGCGCTGACGCAGATGGACCTGGTCGCCAATAACGTCGAGAAGCTTTGCGCGCAGTTCGAAAACTTGGGTAATGCCTGCTACGACTGGGCCAAACATATTGATGACGCCCACCAGAAGATCCGAGAAATACTTGCAGACACTATCGGGTGGACGCTAGTCGCAGGTGCTGCCGGCGCCATTGTCGGAACACTTCTCGGACCGGAAGGCACCGTAGGAGGTGCCGCTTTAGCTTCCGGTGCCGCCGCTTCGAGAGCCGCTGCTTCGATCGTGCCCATCCTGGCGGCGCTCGACGTGTCGGCGGGAGTTGCAACGGGAATGGCAGCGGGAGGCATTGCGGCAGCTGGCGTCGCGGCCAACGGAATTACCCGCGATCTTCAACCGCTGCTACAAGCGAACGCTTCTGTCTACAGCTCTGACGGCGGAGAGATGGTCAGCGGGCCAGCGGGGAATTATTATCGAAGACCCGACAATCTCAAAGCCTTTCCAAATGCAAAGCGCGCATCCCCCAAGACTCGAATGAGCGGCGGCCGAATGCGATATCGTTGGAAAGATAAAGACAACATTTATGAATGGGATAGCCAGCATGGCACGGTTGAAGTTTACGACAAAAGAGGCGTTCACAAGGGAGAGTTCGACCCCAATACTGGAGTTCAGACCAAACCTGCTAAACCAGGAAGAAGCGTGACCCCGTAGCATGTGGAAGCTGGAAGCCTACAACAAAATTACCGACGAACTTGCATGCGAACATCCTCTCCCGAGACTCGACGGCTCAGATGTTCGCACTATTCTGAAGATATATGATGATGAACCGATCGAACCATTTACGTTCGATGCCAACGACCCAGCAGCGCTCAACGCTCTGATCAAATTCAGCGACGGTCCAATCGAAATTAATCCAGACTTCAGCTATTTCCTTGGATTCTCATAACAGGAATCCACAGTGGCGTTGTTTCAGCAACGTAGAGTTTTACGTGTACGTTCTGAATTCCGGCTGCGATCCCACGCGATCTCTGCACGTTCAGACGGTGTTCCACCAGGCATCCGACTGCAGCTCGATCGGGAGTGGATCATCAACTTCCAGCCCGAGATTCTCGAGCCGATCGAACCACTCGTCACGGAGCGACGACGGCAGCTTCACCCCGCAGAACGGGCAGTACGAGATGACCGAGACCGATGAGCCGCCATCGAGGATGGCGATACCCCATTCCCGAAACTTCGGCAGATACTCCAGCGGGTAGTCGTCCTCGCCCAGCGCTGACGCCATCCGCTCACAACAACTGGGCACAGATTCCCCTCCCCGATGTGTGGAGGTCTCAATATGCCCGACGATCCCGCTTTGCAGGCCGAGCCGCATCGGGAAGCTCCAAAGTCACGGCCGAAGCCGTGTTTTTACCCACCCCTCGCCCGGCGACTACGCATGATGGAGAAGACGTCGGCGAAAGCGAGGACGCTGTGCTGGGCCTGCCCGAGCAGATCACCGCTTGCCTGTTCGATCTCGATGGCGTGCTGACCGATACCGCGAGCGTGCACAAGAAGGCCTGGAAGGCCATGTTCGACGACTATCTGCGCACGCGGGCCGAACATACGGGTGAGCCGTTCGTCGCGTTCGACGTCGACGACGATTACCTGCGCTACGTCGACGGCAAGCGCCGCGAGGACGGGGTCCGGTCGTTTCTGGCCAGCCGCGGAATCGAACTACCCGAGGGCTCGCCCGACGACCCGGCCGACGCCGACACCATCGAGGGCCTGGGCAACCGCAAGAACGCGATGTTCCACAGGACCCTGAAGAAGGACGGGGTCGAGGTGTTCGAAGGGTCGCGGCGCTACCTACAGGCCGTGACGGATGCGGGCCTGCGCCGGGCGGTGGTGTCGTCGAGCGCCAACACCGAGGAGGTGCTGAAGATCACCGGGTTGGACAGATTCATCGAGCAGCGGGTGGACGGCGTGACGATGCGCGACGAGAACCTGCCGGGCAAACCCGCGCCGGACAGCTTCCTGCGCGCCGCCGAGCTACTCGGCGTCTCCCCCGCGCAGGCCGCGGTCTTCGAAGACGCATTGGCCGGGGTGGCAGCGGGCCGGGCGGGAAAGTTCGGATTCGTGGTGGGCGTGGACCGGGTGGGTCAGGCCGAGCAGTTGCGTCACGACGGCGCCGACATCGTCGTCACCGATCTGGGCGAGTTGAGGTAGCGCCATGATGATCACCCACGACGCGTACCCGGTGGAACCGTGGCAGGTGCGCGAAACCCGTCTGGACCTCAACCTGCTGGCTCAGTCCGAATCGCTGTTCGCGCTGTCCAACGGTCACATCGGCCTGCGCGGCAACCTCGATGAGGGCGAGCCGTACGGCCTGCCCGGGACGTACCTGGCCGGGTTCTTCGAGGTGCGCCCATTGCCCTACGCCGAAGCCGGATTCGGCTACCCCGAGGCCGGGCAGACCGTCGTCGACGTCACCAACGGCAAGCTGCTGCGGCTGCTCGTCGATGACGAGCCCTTCGACGTGCGCTACGGCGATCTGATCGACCACGAGCGCACCCTGGACCTGCGCGCCGGCACCCTGACGCGCCGCGCCCACTGGCGTTCCCCGGCGGGAAAACAGGTCCGGGTGGTCTCCACCCGCCTGGTGTCCTTTGCACACCGCGGCGTGGCCGCCATCGAGTACACCGTCGAGGCCATCGGCGAATTCGTCCGGGTGACAGTGCAATCCGAACTCGTCACCAACGAAGACCAACCCGAGACAACCGGCGATCCCCGGGTATCGGCAGTGCTCAAACACCCGCTGCAAGCCGTACACCACGAAAACACCGACAGCGGTGCACTTCTGGTGCACCGCACCGTCGGCAGTGGACTGATGATGGCGGCCGCGATGGACCATGACGTCGAGGTGCCGGGGCGGGTCGAGGTCAGCACCGACTCCCGCGACGATCTGGCCCGCACCACCGTCATCTGCGGACTGCGGGCCGGACAGAAGCTACGCATCGTCAAATACCTCGGCTACGGATGGTCGAGCCTGCGTTCGCGCCCCGCCCTGCGCGATCAGGCCGCCGGCGCCATCACCGGCGCCCGCTACAGCGGGTGGCAGGGGCTGCTGGACTCCCAGCGCGCCTACCTCGACGAGTTCTGGGACTCCGCCGACGTCGAGGTCGAGGGTGACCCGGACTGCCAGCAAGCGGTGCGATTCGGGTTGTTCCACGTGCTGCAGGCCAGCGCCCGCGCCGAGCGCCGTGCCATCGCGGGCAAGGGGCTGACCGGCACGGGCTATGACGGTCATGCCTTCTGGGACACCGAGGGTTTCGTGCTGCCGGTGCTGACCTACACCAAGCCCCAAGCAGCCGCCGACGCACTGCGGTGGCGGGCCTCCACGCTGGACCTCGCCCGCGACCGCGCGGCGCAGCTCGATCTGAAAGGCGCCAGTTTCCCGTGGCGCACGATCCGGGGTGAGGAGTGCTCGGCGTACTGGCCGGCCGGGACCGCCGCATGGCACATCAATGCCGACATAGCGGCTGCCTTCGAGCGCTATCGCGTTGTCACCGGCGATGGTTCGCTGGAAAAGGAATGCGGCCTCGAAGTCCTGGTGGACACCGCCCGGCTGTGGATGTCGCTGGGACACCATGACCGTCACGGGATCTGGCATCTGGACGGCGTGACCGGACCCGACGAATACACCGCGGTGGTGCGCGACAACGTCTTCACCAATCTGATGGCCGCGCACAACCTGCGGGTCGCCGTCGGTGCCTGCACCCGCCATCCGGAGGCGTCGTACTCGATGGGCGTGACCACCGAGGAGACCGCGGCCTGGCGTGATGCCGCCGACGCCGCCCACATCCCCTACGACGAAGAGCTGGGTGTGCACCCGCAGTGCCAGGGCTTCACCACACTCGCCGAGTGGGACTTCACGTCCAACACCACCTATCCGCTGCTGCTGAACGAGCCGTATGTCCGGCTCTACCCGGCCCAGGTTCTCAAGCAGGCCGATCTGGTGCTGGCCATGCAGTGGCACAGCCACGCGTTCACCCCGGAACAGAAGGCGCGCAATGTCGACTACTACGAGCGGCGCACCACCCGGGACTCGTCACTGTCGGCGTGCACCCAGGCGGTGATGTGTGCGGAAGTGGGCCATATGGAGCTGGCCCACGACTACGCGTATGAGGCCGCGCTGATCGATCTGCGGGATCTGCACCAGAACACCCGGGACGGACTGCACATGGCCTCGCTTGCCGGTGCATGGACGGCGTTGGTGGCTGGTTTCGGCGGACTGCGCGACGACGAGAGTGTCCTGTCGCTGAACCCGCATCTACCCGACGGCATCTCGCGCTTGCGGTTCCGGTTGCGGTGGAAGGGATTCCGGGTGACGGTCGACGCGAACCACCGCGATGTCACCTACACCTTGCGTGACGGGCCGGACGGGTCGCTGACCGTCCGCCATTCCGGAGACGACGTCGTGCTCAACACCCGCAGGTCGACCACCGTCAAAGTGGTGCCCCGGCGTCCGCTACTGCCGCCCCCGCCGCAGCCGCCCGGGCGAGAACCGGTCCGCAGACACGTCGGCCACGCAGAAGGGTAAAGACCACCCGACCGGGTGTGGATTCGGACGCAGTGGGTACTCGACTTTCGTACGTCACAGCGGTGGCGTCGCCGCGCGCGGCGCTCCCGCTGAACAGCGAAAGGAGCGACGGGGTGACCGGTACCCAGCCCAAGCCGACAACCACCGACGCCGGAATTCCGGTGTACAGCGACGAACATTCGTTGACGATCGGTCCGGACGGACCGATCCTGCTGCAGGACCACTACCTCATCGAGCAGATGGCGATGTTCAACCGGGAGCGCATCCCGGAGCGCCAGCCGCACGCGAAGGGCGGCGGCGCATTCGGTCACTTCGAGGTGACCAGCGACGTCAGTGCCTACACCAAGGCCGCGCTGTTCCAGCCCGGCGTCGAAACCGAGACGCTGACCCGGTTCTCGACCGTGGCCGGCGAGCGCGGCAGCCCCGACACCTGGCGTGATCCCCGCGGGTTCGCGACCAAGTTCTACACCACCGACGGCAATTTCGACATGGTCGGCAACAACACCCCGGTGTTCTTCATGCGCGACCCGTTGAAGTTCCAGCACTTCATCCGGTCCCAGAAGCGGCGTGCGGCCAACAACCTGCGTGACCACGACATGCAGTGGGATTTCTGGACGCTGTCCCCCGAATCCGCGCATCAGGTGACGTGGCTGATGGGCGATCGCGGCATCCCCCGCGACTGGCGCCACATGAACGGCTACTCCAGCCATACCTATAGCTGGATCAATGCCGCCGGGGAGATCTTCTGGGTCAAGTACCACTTCAAGACCGATCAGGGCGTCGAGTTCCTCACCCAGGAAGAGGGTGACGAGATGGCCGGGATCGACGGCGATGCCCATCAGCGCGATCTGTACGACTCGATCGAGCGCGGCGAGTTCCCCACCTGGTCGTTGAAGGTCCAGATCATGCCGTTCGAGGAGGCCAAGGACTATCGGTTCAACCCGTTCGACCTGACCAAGGTGTGGCCCCACGGCGACTATCCCCTGATCGACGTCGGCACACTACGGCTGGACCGCAATGTCGAGGATTACCACGCCGAAATCGAGCAGGCCGCGTTCGAACCGAACAACCGGGTCCCCGGAACCGGCCTGAGCCCGGACAAGATGCTGTTGGCCCGCGACTTCGCCTACGCCGACGCGCACCGCCACCGGCTCGGCAGCAATTACAAACAGATCCCGGTCAACGCGCCCAAGGTCGACGTGCACAGCTATTCCAAAGACGGCGCCATGCGGATCAAGAACGTCTCAGATCCCGTGTACGCCCCGAACTCATATGGTGGGCCGCAGGCCGACCCGGCCCGCACCGGCGAATCGCTGTGGCACGCCGACGGCGACATGGTTCGCGCCGCCTACACGCTGCACGCCGAGGATGACGACTGGGGACAGGCCGGGACGATGGTGCGCGACGTGCTCGACGATGCAGCACGTGCCCGGCTGGTCTCCAATATCGCCGGCCACCTGTCGAAGGGAGTCTCCGAGCACGTGCTGGAGCGGGCCTTCGAATACTGGAAGAACGTCGACAAGCAACTCGGGGAGAAGGTCGAATCGTCAGTCCGCAACGGCGGCTGACTGATCCGCGGCGGCGCCGGGGTCGAGGATCTGTGCGATCTCGGCGTTCACGGCGGCACGCACGTCGCCATCGCTGATTGGATCCAGGCCGGCCGACGACCGTAGGAACGGTTCAAAGAACCGCCAACCGAGTTGCAGGGCAACGGCGTTGGCGACTGCGAGCCGTCCGCTGCGCTCGTCTTCGAAGCGCGGTAGCACCTCGCCGAGCAGCCTCGTGACCCCTGGAAACCGGGTCTGCAGTTGGCCGATCGGGTAACCGTCGAGAAGCGCCCTGGCCAGCAACCGCATGTGTTGGTCCATGGTCTGGTCGATCTCATCGGCCGGGCCGTCGTCGTCCAACAAGGCGGTGAGCCGGCCACCGAGGTGATCGAGTACCGCTCCGACCAACTGCTCCTTCGTGCCGAAGTGCCGGTAGATCAGCCCGTGGTTGACCTTGGACCTCGCGGCGATGTCGCGGATCGACGTGGCCGCCGGACCACGTTCGGCGAACAGATCCGCCGCGGCCGACAGCGCAGCCGCGACCACCTCGTCCTTGCCGACCGGACCGGCCGCACCCTTGGCCGGTGGCGTCGGTGTAGTCATGTGGTTACACTAGCTCACATGCAGGTGTAGTCACCTGACTACACCTGTTCCCACCAGGACAAAGGACACGCCGATGACCGCTTCCACGACCACTCCCCTCACTGTCACCAAGCTCGGCAGCCGAATCGGCGCCCGCATCGACGGCGTGAAACTGGGCGGGGACCTCGATGAGGCCACGGTCGCCGAGATCCGGCGCGCGCTGCTCGAGCACAAAGTGGTCTTCTTCGGCGGCCAGCACGGCCTGACCGACGAGGAGCACCACGCCTTCGCGCGACTGATGGGCAAGCCCGTCGGCCACCACGCACTCAAGCAGGCCGACGCCCCGATCATCACGCCGCTGGACTCCGAGTACGCCAAGGCCACTCGCTGGCACACCGACGTCACGTTCGTGCCGGACTACCCGGCTATCTCAATCCTGCGGGCGGTGACGCTGCCCGCATACGGCGGATCCACCCTGTGGGCATCGACCGTGGCCGCCTACGACCACTTGCCGGCACCGCTGAAAGCCCTCACCGAGAACCTTTGGGCCGTCCACAGCAACCGTTACGACTACGCAGCCGCATCGGTCGCCGCACTGAGCGACGAACAGCAGCAGATGAAGGCCGCGTTCGAGAAGCCGGACTTCCGCACCGAACACCCTGTGGTTCGGGTGCATCCGGAAACCGGTGAGCGCACCCTGGTGGCCGGCGACTTCACCCGCGGCTTCCTCGGCTTGGACAGCCATGAATCCGCTGCCCTGCTGGAGTTGCTGCAGCGTCGGATCACCGTTCCGGAGAACACGATTCGCTGGAACTGGGCTCCCGGCGACGTCGCGATGTGGGACAACCGGGCCACCCAGCACCGTGCGGTCGACGACTACGACGATCAGCGCCGGGTGATGCACCGTGTGACGCTTTCCGGTGATGTTCCCGTCGACATCCACGGGCAGCCCAGCCGCCCCCTCGCGGACGCCGCGCTACTGCAGGCGGTCTGACTACATCTTGATCGCCGGCATCAGCCTGGTCATGTTCCACAGCCGGTTGCGCCTGGCCGACAAGGCCGAGATGGTCAGGGCACCCGCCCAGATCGCCAGGAGTGCGATGATCGCCTGCCAGAGCCGGTGGTCGATCCCACCCAGGATGAGCTGTCGTAATCCGTTGACGCCGTACGTCATCGGATCGTAGCTGTGAAACACCTGGAACGGCCGTGACGTGGTCTCCACCGGGTACATCCCGCCGGCGCTGACCAACTGGAGCATGAGCAGGGCCATCAGCAGCACCCGCCCCACCGCGGGGCCGACGAGGGCGTTGACCGCTTGCGTCGCGGCCACAAAGGCGCACGACACCAGGATCATGAAGCCCAGCATCGCTACCGGGTGCACCACCTGCATGCCGAGCGCGAACCGCACCACGCAGTACAGAATGATCGCCTGGAACACCCCGATGACCGCGGCGGGCAGGTAGCTGGCGAGCACCACCCTGATCGCCAGCACCTCCGCGGCAATCGGTCGGTTCTGCAACGGCCGCAACACCATCCACAGCACGAGCGCACCGAAGAACAGGGCGAGCGTGATGAAGAACGGCGCCATCCCGGTGCCGAAATTGGGCGCGGAGTTCTCAGCCGAGTTCTGCAGGTGAACCGGGCCGCCGATGGTGTCGGCGATCGCCTCCTTCTGCGCGGGAGTCCAATCCGGCACCTGCCCGGCACCGTCGGCGAGCTTGGCGGCCAGCTCGGCCGATCCGCTACGCAACTGGGTGGTGCCGGATTTCAGCTGCCCGGCACCTGTGTCGAGTTTGGCTATCCCACTGGCCAATTCGGCGTTGCCAGAGGCGAGCTGCTGGGCTCCACCGCGCAGCTGGTTCAGTTTGGCGCTGAGATCGGAGTTCTTACTGCCCACCTGATCAAGCGCGGAGTTCAGCGGGCTGCCGGGGTTACGCAGTGATGAGGTCATCGAGATCGCCGCGTTCTCGGCGTCGGTGAGCTGCTGGCGAATCTGCGGCGTGAACTGGTGGGCCCGAAGGTCATCCGCCACCCCGCGCAGCGTTCCGGCGGCATTGTTTGCGATCGGATCGGGGCTGGTCGACAGCTGGTCGATCACCGAAGTCAGCGCCGTCGCGGCGGAGTCCTGCGCACCGGTGATGGCGCCGATCTGGTCATTGGCCTGCCGCAGCGCTACGGTGCCGTCTTCCAATTTCTGCGTGTCGCCGCCGATCTTCGACAGCGCCGAGGTCACCGCGACCAGCGGATCAGTGGCCTTGTTGATCCCATCGGAGAGCTGCTTGGCGCCGGTGGCCAGCTGCGCCGAGCCGGACCGTGCGTCGTGCAGCCCGGCCGCCAGCTGACCGGCGCCGTCATCGACTTTCACTGCCCCGTCGGCGAGTTGGGCCGCGCCGTCGGCGGCCTGCTTGATCCCCGCACCGGAGCTGACCACGACCGAGAGCACCTGGTTGACCGCCTGGCCCGAGATCCGCGTCGACACCGCATTGAGCACCTGGTCGATCGCGGTGCGGCCGATGTTCGACGAGATGTAGTTGTTGGCGTCGTTGTAGACCGCATTCAGGTTGGCCTGTTTGGGCGTTCCGGTCAGCGGTGATGCGATCGCCTCACTGAAATCCGGGGGCAGCTCGAGCATGAAGTAGTACGTGCCGTGGTCGACGCCACTGCGCGCCTCTTCCTCATCCACCACATGCCAGTTCAGGCTGGCATCGTCGGTCAAGCTCTTGGCGATCTCGGCGCCGACATTGACCTGCTGTCCCGACACCACGGCACCCCGGTCCGAATTGACCAGTGCCACCGGCATTTTGTCGACCTGACCGAAGGGATCCCAGTAGGCCCAGAGGTACAGCGCGCCGTAGACGAGCGGCAGCAGCATCAGCACCACGATCGCGGCCCGGGTCATCCGGCTGCGGCCGAAGCGTTTGATTTCCGAGCCGAAGGCGAGACCGGCAGCCGGGGGGCCGAAGGCACGCCCGGCTGCTGGGGATGAGCCGCTTGCGCGAAGACGATTCAGCATCAGGAGTTCTTTCCGGTAAGGATGCGGTGGTCGTGCAGACCGTGGTCGGGAGCTTCATGGCCGAGCGGATTGGTCACGCCGACAACGACACTGCGCTGCGTCGCGATGGCACCGAGCCGCTCGACCGCGATCGCGCGCCGGCAGTTGTCCCTGACCTGCTCGAGATCTCCGACCACCAGGATCGGGCGATTCGAGAACAGCGCCAGGGTGACCTTCAGCAGGAACAGGTCGAGGTCGGACAGTTCACTGATGTAGGTCTCCGGTGCGGGCGGCGTCAGTTCTCCGAACACCTCCCGTAGCGCGGATTGACCGGCCTCGGCCGGCACCCGCCGGTACCACGGGGCCAGCCATCGGCGTTGCTCGGCGAGCACCGTCCGAACGGTGACCGAGTCCTCGAGTTCGTCGATGTCGGCGAAGGCCGCGATCGCGCAGTGCCGCCGGATGTCGCGGGGACGAGACTCACCGCAGACCGTCACGGTGCCGTGGGTGGGCGCCAGGCGTCCGGCCAGTGTCAGCAGCAGAGCGGTCTGACCCCATCCCCCGGGCATCTGGATGGCGTGAAATCCAGGTGTGAGCTCCAGGTCGATGCCGGAGAACAGCGGGCCGTGCTCGCCGTCGACCCCGAGTCCGGCCGTGGTGATCTGCGGCGCATCCTCCGCGCCTTCCTCGTCGTCATGGACGTCCACTTCGGACGCCTCTTCGGACCCTGAGGACGTCTCGGCCACCTCGGTCTCCTTGGTGTCCGCGACGTCGTCCTTGTCTTCCATCTCCGACCTTTCGATACTCACTGGTATCCATTCGATACTAGCGAGTATTGTGTGGGTCATGACTGCTGTCAAACCGGCACGCACCCGCCCCACGCGCGATGAGGTTCGCGACCGGATCTTGGATGCCGCGCTAACGGTTTTCGCGGCCGAAGGATTCGCCGGAGCCACCATCGACGCCATCGGTCACGCCGCGGGGTTCACCAAGGGCGCGGTGTATTCCAATTTCGAATCCAAGGACGAGTTGTTCCTGGCCCTGCTGGACCGGCAGTTCGAGAGCCGCGGGGCACTCATCGCAACCGCGCTCGACAGTGGGCACGGCGACACCGCCGCGATCGCCGCAGCGCTGAGCCGCGCAACGCTGGACTCAATCCACGACCAGAACGAGTACCAGATCGTGCTGATCGAGTACTGGCTGCGCGCGGTACGCGATCCCGAGCTGCGCGAACGCCTGGTGGCCCGCCGCCGCACAGCCGCCGATCAAGCCCTGCGCATCGTCGAACAGGCGGGCACGTCACTGCCGGGGAAGCAGCTGTCGGCACTCGCCCAGTTGGTGGTCACGATCATCTCCGGTATCGCCACCGAGGAGGTGCTCCAACCGGGCACGATCGACATCGACACGCTGACCCGGCTGTTCACCGCGCTGCTGGAATCCACCCCCGACGGGGAGTAACCGCTCAGGCCAGCTTCTTGTGCATGGGCCGGCCGCCCGTGGCTTCGAAGATCACCCGCTTGCCGATCTCGACCGCGTGATCGGCGAACCTCTCGTAGTAGCGGCCCAACAGTGCAACGTCGACCGCCGAGCACACCCCGTCATCCCACTGACGGTCCAACAGCAGAGTGAACAAGTGCCGGTGCTCGGCGTCGACGGCGTCATCCTCATCACGCAGACGCGCGGCGACGTCGGGGTCCCGCGACACCAGCACGTCCTGGGCGGTCTGCGCCAACCCCACCGCCTGCGCACCCATCTCGGTGAAACTCGCCCGCACCTCGTCCGGCAGGGCGCAAACGGGATGACGCAGCCGGGAGATGTCGGCCACGTGGACCGCGAGCGCACCCATCCGATCGAGATCGGCCGCGATGTGCATCGAACCGACCACCGTGCGCAGCTCACTGGCCACGGGCTGCTGCAACACCAGCAGCCGAAAAGCCGACTCCTCGATGCGGCGGCCGGAGACGGCGATGTGTTCCTGGTCGGCGATGACCTGCTCGGCCAACGACAGATCCGATTCGAGCAGTGCCTGGTTGGCCCGCTGCATCGCACTGACCACCAGCCCGCACATCTCGGCGAGCTGGTCACACAAAGCCGCCAACTCGTCGTGGAACGCCTCGCGCATCGACCGCACCCTCCCCCGGGGCCCTCGCCGCCCCGGTGAGGGTTAGATACCCGGAATCGGGCGCGAGCTAACCCCCTGAGTTGACCGGCTCGATGGGCAGCCGCCGCAACCCGCCGGGCGCCTCGGCCGGCACCACAGGATGCTCGGGCGCGATCGGTGCCAGTTTCCGATACGGCTCATCCTGCCCCGGCCGCTCGTCGTCCTGCCCGTTGTTCGGCCAGAGCGACGCCGCGCGTTCGGCCTGCGCGGTGATCGACAGCGACGGATTCACCCCGAGGTTCGCCGAGATCGCCGCGCCGTCCATGACATAGAGCGTCGGGTAGTTGTACACACGCTGATACGGGTCGATGACGCCGTGCTCGGCGCTGTCGCCGATGGCCGCCCCGCCGAGGAAGTGCGCGGTGAGCGGGATGTTGAACAGCTCGCCCCAGGTGCCGCCTGCGACACCGTCGACCTTCTCCGCCATCCGCCTGGTGAACTCGTTGCCCACCGGGATCCACGTCGGATTCGGTTCGCCGTGGCCCTGTTTGGACGTCATCACCCGCTTGCCCCCGGGCCCACGCTTGGTGAAGGTGGTGATCGAGTTGTCCAGGTGCTGCATCACCAGCGCGATCACGGTGCGCTCGCTCCACCGCTGCGGGTTGAGGAGGCGGATCAGCTTGCGCGGATCCTGGCGACCCTGGTCCAGGAACTGCCGCCAGCGCGGCACATCCGTGCCCTGCGGCCCGGTGCCGTCGGTCATCAGCGTCTGCAGCAGGCCCATCGCGTTGGAACCCTTGCCGTAGCGCACCGGCTCGACGTGAGTATCGGCGGTGGGATGCACCGAGGAGGTGATGGCCACGCCGTGGGTGAGATCCATGCCGGGTGTCACCGTGAGGGTCTGCGCACCCACGATCGACTCGGAGTTGGTCCGGGTCAGCACGCCGAGTTTGGCCGAGAGCTTGTTCAGCTTGCCGGTATCGCGCATCTTGAACAGCAGCTTCTGGGTGTTGTAGGTCCCGGCCGCGAGAACCAGGTGCTTCGCGGTGAACGTCTTGCGCTTGCGACGCAGCTTGCTACCGGTGCGCACGGTGGCGACCTCCCACAGCCCGTCGGCACGCTGCTCGAAGCTCGTCACCGTGGTCATCGGATGCACTTGCGCCCCAGCCGATTCCGCCAGGCCGAGGTAGTTCTTGACAAGTGTGTTCTTGGCGCCGTGGCGGCAGCCGGTCATACATTCCCCACACTCGATACACCCGGTGCGGGCCGGACCGGCTCCACCGAAGTAGGGGTCCGGCACCGTCTTGCCGGGAGTTATCTCACCGTCGAGACCGAAGAACACCCCGACCGGCGTGGCGACGAACGTATCCCCGCAACCCATGTCGTCGGCGACCTCTTTGACGATGCGGTCCGCGTCGGTGAAGGTCGGGTTCTTCACCACCCCGAGCATCCGCTGGGCCTGGTCGTAGTGCGGCATCAGCTCGGCCCGCCAGTCGGTGATGTCCTTCCACTGCGGGTCGTTGAAGAACGGGTCCGGCGGCACGTACAGGGTGTTGGCGTAGTTCAGCGATCCGCCGCCCACACCGGCGCCGGCCAGGATCATCACATTGCGCAGCAAGTGGATGCGCTGGATGCCGTACATGCCCAGCTGCGGTGCCCAGAGGAACTTCCGCAGGTCCCAGGAGGTCTTGGCGAAGTCCGCATCGGCGAACCGCTGGCCGGCCTCGAGTACACCGACTCGATAGCCCTTCTCGGTGAGCCGCAGCGCACTGACGCTGCCGCCGAATCCCGAACCGATCACCAAGACGTCATAGTCAGGCTGCATGCCCATAAGTATGGACCTACCGAGAGGTAACTTTCTAGACAGGAAGCCCTAACTTGTAAAGAAGCCTGTGCTTCCTGGGTCGGCCATTTCTACGCCAGGGTCGTGGTCGAACGCTTGAGACAACCCTGGCGCAGAAAGCGGATCGAGCCGACGCTGGAGATCAGCTCCCGACGCTCAGGCCCACCTTCTGGAACTCCTTGAGATCGCAGTACCCGGCTTTGGCCATCGACCGACGCAGGCCACCGACCAGGTTCAACGACCCGAACGGGTCATCGGACGGCCCGGTCAGCACCTGCTCCAGGCCCGGCCGCTCCCCGACCGCCACCTGCAGCAGCGCCCCGCGCGGCAACGACGGGTGCGCAGCCGCGGTCGGCCAGAACCAGCCGGCGCCCTGAGCCTCGGCAGCCACCGCCAGCGGCGTGCCCAGCACGACGGCGTCGGCACCGCAGGCGATCGCCTTGGCCAGGTCACCGGAGGTGTGGATGTCGCCGTCGGCCAGCACGTGCACGTAGCGGCCGCCGGTCTCGTCGAGGTATTCCCGACGGGCAGCCGCCGCGTCGGCGATCGCTGTGGCCATCGGCACGCTGATGCCGAGCACCTCGTCGCTGGTGGTGACCCCGGCCGTGGAGCCGTAGCCGACGATCACGCCGGCCGCGCCGGTGCGCATCAGGTGCAGGGCAGTGCGATGGTCGAGCACGCCGCCGGCCACCACCGGTATGTCGAGTTCGGAGATGAAGGTCTTCAAGTTGAGCGGCTCGCCGTCGGAGGCAACCCGCTCGGCGGAGATGATGGTGCCCTGGATGACCAGCAGGTCGATCCCGGCGGCCACCAGCGTCGGGGTCAGCGCCTGGGCGTTCTGCGGGCTGACGCGGACCGCGACCGTCACGCCGGCCTCACGGATACGGGCCACCGCCGCGCCGAGCAGCTCGGGATCCAGCGGCGCGGCATGCAGCTGCTGCAGCATCCGGATCGCGGCCGAATCGTCAGGTGCCGACGCCGCGACGTCCAGCACCTGGGCGATCTTCTCCTCGACATCGGCGTGCCGGCCGATCAGGCCCTCGCCGTTGAGCACGCCGAGACCGCCGAGCCGGCCCATCTCGATCGCGAACTCCACCGACACCAGGGAATCGGTCGGGTGTGCGATGACCGGGACCTCGAAGCGGTAGGCATCGAGCTGCCAGGCCGTCGAGACGTCCTTCGACGAGCGGGTGCGCCGCGAGGGCACGATCGTGACGTCGTCGAGCTCATAGGTGCGGCGGGCGGTTCTGCCCATGCCGATTTCAACCATGTCGCGCATGACTGTTCTTAGTCTCCTGCCCCACCGGTTCAGCGGGTGTAGTAGTTGGGGGCCTCGACAGTCATGGTGATGTCGTGCGGGTGGCTTTCCTTCAACCCGGCCGCCGTGATCTGGACGAACTGCGCCTGCTGCAACTGCTCGATGGTCGCCGAGCCGGTGTAGCCCATGGCTGCCCGCAACCCGCCCGTCAGCTGATGGATCACCGACCCCAGCGGGCCGCGGAACGGCACCCGGCCCTCGATGCCCTCGGGCACCAGCTTGTCCTCGGAGAGCACATCGTCCTGGAAGTAGCGGTCCTTGGAGTAGGACTTGCCACCGCCGCGTCCCTGCATGGCACCCAGTGAGCCCATGCCGCGGTAACTCTTGAACTGCTTGCCGTTGACGAAGATCAGGTCACCGGGTGATTCGGCGGTGCCGGCCAGCAGCGAGCCCAGCATGGCCGTCGATGCGCCGGCCGCCAGCGCCTTGGCGATGTCGCCCGAGTACTGCAGGCCGCCGTCGGCGATCACCGGGACGCCGTAGGGGCGACAGGCTGCCACCGCCTCCAAGATGGCGGTGATCTGCGGGGCGCCGACACCGGCGACCACACGGGTGGTGCAGATCGAGCCGGGACCCACACCGACCTTGACGGCGTCGGCGCCGGCCTGCACCAGCGCAGCGGCCGCGGCACGGGTCGCGACGTTCCCGCCGACGACCTCGACACGGTTTCCCACGGTCTGCTTCAACCGCGCCACCATGTCGAGCACGCCACGGTTGTGGGCGTGGGCGGTGTCGACGATCAGCACGTCGACTCCGGCGTCGACCAGTGTCATGGCCCGCGCCCAGGCGTCATCGCCGACGCCGACCGCGGCGCCGACCAGCAGCCGGCCGTCGCTGTCCTTGGTCGACAACGGGAACTGCTCGGTCTTGACGAAGTCCTTGACCGTGATCAGGCCGGTCAGCTTGCCGTGTCCGTCGACGATCGGCAGCTTCTCGATCTTGTGGCGGCGCAGCAGGCCCAGCGCAGCCTCGGCGGACACGCCTTCTTGCGCGGTGATCAGCGGCACCTTGGTCATCACCTCGGCGACGGGCTTGTTCTCGTCGACCTCGAAGCGCATGTCGCGGTTGGTGATGATCCCGACGAGCTGCCCAGCCTCGTCGACGACCGGGAGACCGGAGATCCGGAACCGGGCGCACATCGCGTCGACCTCGGCCAGGGTGTTCGTCGGCGAGCAGGTCACCGGGTCGGTGACCATACCGGCCTCGGACCGCTTCACCGTCTCCACCTGGGCGGCCTGTTCGGCGGCCGGAAGGTTGCGGTGCAGCACACCCATGCCCCCGGCGCGGGCCATCGCGATGGCCATCCGCGATTCGGTGACGGTGTCCATCGCGGAGCTCACCATCGGCACCCGCAGACGGATGTTCCGGGTCAGCTGGCTCGAGGTGTCAGCGGTGGCCGGGACTACATCAGAGGCAGCCGGCAGCAGCAGCACATCATCAAAGGTGAGACCGAGCATTGCGATCTTGGTGGGATCGTCGCCGCCGGTGGGCACCGGTACGGCGATGGGAACGCTGCTTTCAGCGATCGACATGGGTGGGGCCTCCAGTGGCAGGCGTGGGGCTTATAACCCGATTCTATCGGCTCCGATATTGACAGTGATGTTGCCGCTCCTTGCACCTCACGGCGCAGATCACGGCCCGCATCAGGACGGCTGGCGCGATACCTGTACGGCTGCGTAGTGTGGGACTCGTGCGTGACCACCTCCCCCCTGGTTTGCCGCCCGATCCGTTTGCCGATGATCCTTGCGATCCTTCTGCTGCGCTGGACGCGATCGAGCCGGGCCAGCCTCTGGACCCCCAGGAACGGACGGCTGTCGAGGCTGATCTAGCCGATCTCGCGGTGTACGAGGCGCTGTTGGCGCACAAGGGAATTCGTGGTCTCGTCGTGTGCTGCGACGAATGCCAGCAGGACCATTACCACGACTGGGACATGCTGCGCGCCAACCTGCTGCAGCTGCTTGTCGACGGCACGGTGCGCCCGCACGAGCCAGCATACGACCCCGAACCCGATGCCTACGTGACATGGGACTACTGCCGCGGCTACGCCGACGCATCCCTCAACGAAGCCACCTCGGACACCGACGGCTACCGCTGACCGCCGCCGCCTAGCCCCGGCAACAGGGGCACCTCGATAGCCGGCATAGCCGGACCCTCTCCGCTGTGCCCGCCCGACGGGCTTTCGTGACTTCCGCCACTGCCAGTCTCTGCAGGCGCGGCCGGTGTCGTGCGCGCCGGCGGTGCTGACGGCACAGATGTCGGCTCCACGGTCGGCGCGACCGTCGTGGTGGTCGCCGGAGGAGCTTCGGCCGCCGGCGCCGCCGAAGTGGTCGGAGCCGACGATGTGTGCGTCACCGACGTCTGTGGTGCGGATGACGACGACGCCGTCGCAGGAGCCGACGCGCTCGTCGTCGGCTCAGCACTGCTCGACGGCGTCGGTGCCGCGGTCGAGGACGACGGGGTCGACGGCTGAGTGGTCGTCGGTTGGGACGTCGGGTTCTCCGACGGCGACGTGGATGGCGTGGACGTCTCCGAACCCGGGCTGGGCTCTGTCGGCGAGGTCGACGGGCCCGTCGTCGCCGGTGTGGACGTCGGGGTCTCCCCCGGCGTGCTCGCGGTCGGCGACGGCGTCGTCGTCACCGTCACCTCGGGCAACACCACCGGCGGCGCATCGGGCGGCACGGTCGCGTTCGGGTCGCGGTTCTCCACCTTGACCGACAGCTGCTGCCACTGGTCGACGAGTTCCTGCTTGCGCTGCTCGTCGCCGACGGTGGCAACCGTGGTGGTGATGGTCTGCAACTTCTGCTGGGCCTGTTCCCACTGCCCGTCGTCGATCATCTGCTGGACCTGTTTGAGCTCGCTCGACGCCAGCTCGACCCCCACGTCGCGGGTCACCGGCGCTGACCCGAAGACCAGTCCGCGCACGCCGTACAGGGCATCGCCCGGGCCGGAGCCGTACACGGCCGCCCCGAACCCGCCGAGGCACAGCACGGCGGCGGCCATCGACCCCACCAGCGCCATCGGGAAACGCACGCGCCCGTGCGCCGTGGCCTTGTCGAGCGCCTTGACGGCCTCGCGCGGCGTCGCGATACCCGACATCGGGGTGCGGCGTGCGTCGTCGCGCCACCCGGTCAGCAGGACGGCCAGTTCGGCCTCCTCCCGGTCGGTCGCATAGACCTGATGCTCGAGGGACAGCGCCTCGATGAATTTCTCGGACCGGTTGATCTCGTTGAGGGACGGATCACCACCGTTTGAGGTCCAGCGGCCGAAGTCAGGCATGATCCCGCCCCGTCGCCATGATCTCGTTCTTCAGCCGGGCCAGTGCACGGTGCTGGGCGACACGAACGGCGCCGGCGGTGCTCCCGACGGCCTCAGCGGTCTCCTCGGCACTCATCCCGACCACGACACGCAGGATCAGGATCTCGCGCTGTTTCTCGGGCAGCACGGACAGCAGCCGGGCCATCCGTTCAGAAGATTCGGTGTCGAGAGCGGACTGCTCGGGCCCCGCGTCAAGGGAAAACCGCTCGGGCACCACCTCGGTGGGCTCGGCACGGTTCCTGGCTGCCGCGCGATGCGCGTCAGCAACCTTGTGCGCAGCGATGCCGTAGACAAAGGCCAGGAACGGGCGTCCCTGATCTTTGTAGCGCGGCAGCGCCGTAATGGCGGCCAAGCACACCTCCTGCGCAACGTCATCAGCTGACAGACCACTGCGCTCGGTCGCCCCCACCCTCGCCCGGACATAACGAACGACGATCGGCCGAATGATCTCCAGCACTTCCGAGAGCGCGTTCCGATCACCTGCCACTGCCTCAGCAACGACAATGTCGAGACGGTCTCCCGAACTTGTCATCGTGGGCGATCTCTCCAGCGTTACGTTGCACCGACACTCGCGTCGATTGGCTCAGCTAAACAATAACGATCAACGAAGGCGGAACCGTGCCGGTGCCGGTTCTAGGCGCCGGCCCACACGCCGCCTCTGCGACGCACAGTATCGGCGCTGAGGTCCCGGATCCGGCTGATTTGGGCAGCGTCGTGCGTGCTACTTCCGATGTCGGCCAGCACGCAGGCCAGCGCCCAGCGCAGCGGGATCAGCCCAGATTTCTCGGTGGCCGGCAGTGCCGCGTCGGCGACCTCCCGGGCGGCGTCGAACTCGCCGGCGCTGCACAGCGCCGCGGCCAGCACGACTTCAGATTTGACGACGTGGCGCGTCGAGCTGTGTCCGGCCGCCGCCGCGATACCGCGACGGGCATGCTGAACGGCCGCGGAGCCATCGCCCTGAACCATCGCCAGTTCGGCACTCACCCACGACAGCCGGATCCACTGTCGCGAGTCGCCGGGAGTGTCGATGGCACGCGCGCGGTCGAGCAGTCGGGCCGATACGCCGAACCGACCGATCCCGAGGGCATCCGCGGCGAGCCCGACGAGCGCATCGGCAGCGGCCTCGTCGTCGTCACCGCGATGAGCCCACGCTTGACCGTCGGCGCCACGAGCGCGGGTGTGCCCGCCCAGCTGGCGAAGAAACGAAGCGCGGGTGCTGTGCGCCAGCGACACCAACGGACCGGAGTGCTGACACCGCAGGATCTCGGCAAGATCGGTGAGCGCGCAGGCGTACCGCCCCTGCCCACCTGCGGCGACTGCCCGCAGCCAGCGCTCGTGCGGGGTGGTCGCGCTGGGCAGCGGCCAGCGGCCGGGGTCGGCCCCGAAAGCGGCGTCAGCCAGGGCTCCGGCGCCCTCTGCGATTGCGGTCATCGGTCAGCGACGCTATCAATACGGCCGGTATTGCCAGGCTCGCGGGCAACCCGGTACCGACGGATACGCCGAAATTCAGGTTGCGGGCGACTATTAGTTAACAATTAATGGCCCGAATGTTAATGGCAGGTCAACTAACTATCGACTGCCCGGAATAGCGTCCGGCGCCCCCGCCGGTCCGAGCAGGCAAAACCTGAAGACCTCTAGCAGATCCTTAACACCGATGTCTCAGTCACTGCGTCACAATGATGAACGTGATGTAAATTCTCGACCTGCGGTTATGTCCTTTGGCACACCCGCAAGGTATTGACTCGCTTTATCGGACCCCCCTAGTTTGTGTGCACGAGCGGTCATCGGCGACATGAGCTCAGTTCGGTTCCACCGACTCATACCCGCCCACTTCTGGCGAAATGGGCGAGCAGAGAGGGGTTTTCCAAATGCCGCAGCCGCAGCAACTTCCCGGACCCAATGCGGATATCTGGGATTGGCAAATGCAGGGACTTTGCCGTGGAGTCGATTCGTCGGTGTTCTTCCATCCCGACGGCGAGCGTGGGCGCGCCCGGGCGCAGCGTGAGGTGCGCGCCAAGGAGATGTGCCGCAGCTGCCCGGTGATCACCCAGTGCCGCACCCACGCGCTCGCCGTCGGCGAACCGTATGGCATCTGGGGCGGCTTGAGCGAGTCCGAGCGCGAGCTCTTGCTCAAGCGGGGCATCCGCCGCAGCGCCTGAGCCGCAGCAAACTCTCGAAGGCCCCATTCCGCGGTACGGAATGGGGCTTTCGTATGCGCCGAGCGCCTAACGCCGAACTACTAGTCAACGGCTAGGCCCGATGGTCGACCCCGTCGAAGACTTGGACCGTGTAGTCGAACACCGCTGGAGTGACACCGAGCTCACGCCCGAACGGATGATCCAGCCAGAAGATCAGGAAGAGCAGTAGCCCGAGCAGGATGGCGATCGCGCTCGACAGGATCATGTGATTGAACGTGTTACCGAGGTGGGTGTAGCCGGTGAGTCCGATGAGCAGCACGGCACCGAAAAGCAACCCACTCCACAGCAGTCCCGGAATCCGGGGCTTCGCGTCCAGCACGCGGGTGTTGCGTTGAGACGTCAAGACATTGAGTTGCTCGCGGATCTCCGCATTGATTGGGTCCGCACTCGGCGATTGCTGCTGCCCGAGCATGCCGTACATGTCGGTGATCGCGGCTCGCGCCGACGTACTCGCATCGCCGGTTCCCTGGCTGTCCCATTCGGCTTGCACGGCGGCGGTATACGTACGCAGCAGGTCTCTCATCGCGGTCTGCTCGGGCGCCGGCAGGCTCACCGTCTGCCGGTACATCGTCGCCAAGGTCGACGATTCGTTGGTCACGTTCGCCTCGGCCGATGAGAACTGTTCCCACGCAACGACAACGGTGAAACCGAGCAGGGCGCCATAGACCAGTGCGACAGTCGTCAGAAACGGCGACAGCGACCCCGTCTGCGGGGTGGCACCCGCGCGATAGACCGTCCTGTTGGCCAGCCACACGGCCCCGACCGCCAACGCAACCGACGCGCCGATCACCACGGTCAGGAACAGCCACAGACCTGGCAGTCCCAGTCCGGCCATCACTCACCTCCGCCGCACCACAGCCACCGGATCGGTCAGGGTGTCTCGGAAACTCCGCACCGCTGACGGAAATCGACGGAGGGCTGCTTGATGCGCTGAAGTTCGTCGCGAACCGTCTGGTTGGCCTCCAGATAGGTTCGAACCTTGTCGCTGATCTGGTCCTTGGGCTGGCCCTTGAGACCGGTGAAGAAATCGTTGACGTCGGGGTGGGCGATCAAGTAGTTCGACGTGTCGAAGGTGACACCGGACATGACGCGCGCCAACTCCGCGGCCGTGCACGGTGGCGGCACAGGCGCCGGCGGATCTGCTGTGGCAGTCGCTGCGGCCAGCAGCGTCAGGCCGGCGAGGGCGCCGGCGCCGATCGCTGCGCCCAGCGCGCGGGGGGTGACAAGTTGAGGCAACATGTTGGCTCCTTCAGCAAGTTGTCGACAGGTATCGCAATCTCTCAACGTGGCCTGATGCCACCGCCCCCACCGGGACGCCCCGGACCACCGGGACCGCCGGGACCGCCGATTCCAGGCCGGCCCGGGTTCCAGTCGACATCGAGATCCCAATCGGTGCCGCAATACCAGTCGTTTTCACAGGGATACGGCACTACCGCTGTGGCGGTCCTGGGCACTCCGTCAGCACCGCGTACGTCGCCCTGCGCGCAGACGGTGGCATAGCCCGAGCTGGTGCAGTCGGCCTTCGCCGCTGGTGCCGTGGTGACGAACCCGACCGGCACCAGCGCCCATACCGCTCCCAGAACCAGATAGCGCTGCGTCGACCGCATGGCTTTCCCCTTTTGCGTCCGCCTTGCACATGACTGGGGCCTGGCGACCCTCACGCCGCGACGCTATAGCCCATGACCTGCAAATACAGAGAAATTGACGCAATGGGAAAGCCGTCGGGCCAGAACTGTTCCTGTTTCAAACAACTGACGTAGTCGCACGACTAACGCCAGCCCGGGACGGGCCGTCTTCAGCAAACATGTAGACCGCCAATCCCGTTGCGGAGCGGGGGACTTCGTGTCGGGTGATCTGACTTCGGTCAGCCCGCCGCGAAGGCGCTCAGCGCCAGCACCGCGAGCGCAAGGAACGCAGCGGGAAAAGCGATGTTGTAGAACACCCGCGCGCGGATGTGGGTGATGACGGCGCCCACGAAAAACGCGATCAGCCCGATCGCCGCGGCGATGCCCAGCGGTGGAAAGGCCAATAGGCCCACGAGCAGTCCGACGGCGCCTGCGCCCTTGAGCAGCCCGAGCGTCGGTACCCAGGCCCGCGGGACGCCGACCTCTGCAGAGTTGGCCAGGACGAAGCGGACCCCGACGAGGTCCGCGAGAGCCATCGCCCCATTGGCCACGATGGCGATCGCGACGATCACGGCCGCGATCGTGCCGAGTTGTAGGGTCATGATGGTCGTCTCCCTGTTCGGTTGTTGTGGTGGTGGTTCACCTTGATGACGTTTCCCACGCCCGAAAGGTGACGGTGTGAACGACCTGGAGACCCTGGCCGCCCGATTCGAGGAGGATCGGCACCGGTCGACGTGACGTTGGCGGGCTAGGCGCCCGGAGGTGCTTGGAACCCGCCGATCTGTTGTTCGAGCAGTTCGGCCAGCCGCAGAGACGTGCGGTCCTCGAACATCGGACCGATGAGCTGGACTCCCACCGGCAGGCCCTCGGCGGACTGCCCCGCAGGTACGGCGGTAGCCGGCAGGCCGGGCATCGTGGCCGCACCGGCCCACACGAGCTGGTCGAAGAACGGGTACTCCACGCCGTCGACGTCGATCCGACGCTCCAGCAGATCTGGGTTGTGGTCGTGCGGGAACGCGGGCGTCGGCGTGATCGGGCACACCACGGCGTCGAACTGCTCGAACAGCTGCCGCCAGCCCTGACGGTGGAGCTCGCGCCGGTTGTTCAACTCGATCCAGTCGCGGTGGGTCAACACCATTCCGCGCAGCCGCGCCGCGTCGAGACTTCGGTCGTCTGTGCCCAGACCGGCCGCGAGGGTTTGCAGCTGCTCGTATGCGTCGACGGGGAATCGCGCCGAGGTGCTGGAAAACAGTAACTGCGTGTACAGCGACGCGGCTTCGGCCAGATCGGGCAGCAGTGGACTGTGTCGTTCGACGCGGGCACCGCTGGAGATGAGGGCGTCCGCCACCCGGTTGATGCCGGCGCGCACCGCGGCCCCGGTAGCAAGGAACGGGTGCTCGTCGAGGACCAAGACCCGGAAGTCGCCCAATTCCTCGTGGCGTGGGGGCGGCAGCGTCACGTTGTGTGCCACGCCGAGCGTCAGCGGGTCGGGTCCGACCATCACATCGAGCAGGAGTGTGAGGTCGCGGGCAGTGCGCGCCATCGGACCGACGACAGCGAGGTCGGCATCGACCGGCAGGGCCGGCGTAGGCGGCGGCGTCATACCGCGCAGCGGGGCCAGCCCGAGTGTCGGTTTGTGTGCGTAGACGCCGCAGAAGTGTGCGGGGGTGCGCAGCGAACCGGCGAGGTCGGAACCGATGGACAGGGCACCGAAACCGGCGGCCAGGGCCGCGGCCGAGCCACCGGAGGATCCGCCCGACGTACGGCCGTGATCCCACGGATTGTTGGTGGTGCCGTAGATCTCGTTGAAACTCTGCAAGTCTTGCAACCCCACAGGCACGTTGGTCTTACCGAGCACCACCGCGCCGGCGGCCTTGAGCCGCGACACCTGTAACGCGTCCTCGGCTGGCACAAAGTCCCGGTACTGCGGCATGCCCCAGGTAGTGGGCAGCCCGGCCATGTTGTAGGACTCCTTGACCGTCACCGGAATACCCAGCAGAGGCCGGTCCTCACCCCGGGTACGCGCCTGGTCGGCGCGTCGCGCGGCCTCCCGCGCGCGATCGAAGTCCGGCACACAGATCGCGTTGAGCGCCTTGTCATCCCGCTCGATCCTGGCGATCGCCGCCTCGGTCAGTTCCACCGAGGACACTTCACCGGCGCGCAACGCGGCCGCCAACTCGCCGGCCGACTGAAAATTCCACTCCATGAGTCCGACGCTAAAGGGCCGCCGCTGGAGCCATAAAATGCCGCTTCCCGCAACGGCCAGTTCTCAAGGCGAACAGTCGTGAAAGTGCCCTAAATCTGGCGGCAACTCATGCGACGATCCGTCTGCAGCCATCGATCGACTTGCGGAGGAGAGCGGCATGACAGCTGAGGATTCTGGGCGCGACACCGCATCACCGGTCGGTGTGGTGACCGTGGCCGAGACCGGCGCGGGCACCTACACCCAGCAGATCACCGCCGGGCGCCATCAATTCGTCGCCGACGAGCCTCTCCCGGTCGGCGGCGATGCCGGTCCGAATCCCTATGACCTGGTGCTGGCCGGTCTGGGTGCGTGTACGTCCATGACGGTGCGGATGTACGCCAACCGCAAGGGATGGCCGCTCGATCAGGTACGAGTGACGTTGCGGCACTCACGTATTCACGCCAAAGACTGCGCCGACTGCGAGACCGCCAAGGGCATGCTCGACCAGATCGATCGCGAGATCGAGCTGATCGGCGACCTCGACGACACCCAACGGCAACGGCTGATGGATATCGCCGAACGGTGTCCCGTACACCTGACCCTGACCTCTGAAGTCCACATCACCACGACTGAGCGCTGATCCGGCGGCGATTTCGTGAACTGAGTGCACCGACGCGATGTCCCAGCGTAGGAAGGTGTCATGACCGACAACTGGAATGACCAGATCATCGCCGAGTTCCGCACCAACGGGGGCAAGGTCGGCGGCCAGTTCGAGGGAGCGAACCTGCTCCTGCTGCACACCACCGGGGCCAAGTCCGGCAAGGAGCGCGTCAACCCGGTGATGGCTTTCGACATTGACGGGAAGCTGGCCGTCGTCGGCTCCTACGGTGGCGCCGACGTCGACCCGGCATGGTTGCACAATCTGCGGGCGCACCCCGACGCCCACATCGAAATCGGCACCGATGCCTACGACGTCCGGGCGCGGGAAATGTCGCTGGACGAGCGGGACGCCGCCTACCCGAGCATCGTCGAGCAGGCTCCGGGATTCGGGGAGTACCAAACCAAGACCGACCGCATCATCCCGGTGATCGAGCTGCAGCGCCGTTAGCCGTCAGCCGACCGCCGTCTGCGACCACGCCGCCACCGGCAGAGCCAGATGGACGCCGATTTGATAGGCCTCACCGGTCACGGTTTGCGCGGCGGCAAGTATGGCGTCGGCCCGGGCCTGTCGATCAACGGCACCGTTCCTACCCCAATCCGCCGGTTGAAGCACACTGATCTGCGGCCCGCACGGTGGGCCAGAAGAGCCGGAACAAGCGCTCGTCCTAACCGCGCGCCGCATGAGGTACCGACGGCCAAGCCGGCGGGCGTTTTTCGATGAAGGCCTGCACACCTTCGAGAGCGCTCGGATCCATCATGTTGCAGGCCATCGTCGTACCGGCGTCGGCATAGGCGGACTCGATGTCGACGTCGATCTGCCGGTAGAACAACGCTTTTCCCATCGCAACGGCGACCCGGGGTTTCGCGACGATGCTCGCGACCAGCGCCTCGATCTCGTCGTCGAGGGCCTCGGCCTGAACTACGCGGTTTACCAGTCCCAGCGTGCATGCCTGCTCAGCAGAGATGAACTCGCCGGTCACGAGCATCTCGAACGCGACCTTGCGAGGCACGTTGCGCGACAGCGCCACTCCCGGGGTTGCGCAGAACAGCCCGACGTTGACGCCGCTGACCGCGAAACGCGCGTCCCGAGCCGCCACCGCGAGATCGCACATCGCGACGAGCTGGCAACCCGCTGCCGTCGCGAGTCCCTGGACCCGTGCGATCACCGGCACCGGCAGTCGCTGGATCGACAGCATCATCTTGGTGCACTGTTCGAACAATTGCTCGTAGTACGCCAGTGACGGCTCGGCCCGCATTTCCTTGAGGTCATGCCCGGCACAGAAGGCCTTGCCGGAAGCTCCGAGGATCACGGCCCGCACCGTCTTGTCCTCGGCCAGCGCATCGATCGCCTCGCCCAGTGCGCTCAGCATTGCCTCGGACAGCGCGTTGAACGCCTGGGGGCGATCGAGGGTGAGGGTGACGACGCCACGGTCGTCGCGATCTTGCCGCAGCAGCGTCATGGCTGGATCAACACCTTGAGGGCCTCACGGTTGGCCATGGCGCGATAGCCGTCGGGGGTGTCGTCGAGCCCGATGGTGCGGTCGAAGACCCGTCCGGGCTCGATGGCGCCGTCGAGAACATCGGGCATGAGTTCCTCGATGTAGGCGCGGGCCGGTGCGACGCCGCCGGTGAGGGTGACATTGCGAAAGAAGGTGCCGAAACCCATTGGCACCTCGGTGTATTGAGATACCCCGAGCCGGCTGACGCGGCCACCGGCACGCACCGCGTCGAGGGCGGTGGCGAGCGACGGCTCGGTCCCGACGCATTCGATCACCGCATGCGTCCCGTCACCGCCGGTCAGTTCACGGATCTTCTCGACGGCTTCGTCGCCACGTTCGGCGACGACGTCGGTGGCGCCGAACTCGCGACCGAGGTCGGTCCGGACGGTGTGGCGTCCGTTCAGGATGATCTGCTCGGCACCCAACCGCTTGGCGGCCAACACTGCGCACAGCCCCACCGCGCCGTCGCCGATGACAGTCACCGAGGATCCCGGCCGCACGCCTGCGGTCACCACGCCGTGATGACCGGTACAGAAGACGTCCGACAGCGTCAGCAGCGACGCCATCAACGCAGAATCTTCTGCGACCGGAAGCTTCACCAGCGTGCCCTGCGCCTGGGGAACCCGCACAGCCTCGCCCTGGCCGGCGTCGACACCGCGCGCGCCCCACCCACCACCGTGCCGGCACGACGTCTGCAGCCCTTCCTGGCAGAAATCGCAGGTGTTGTCCGCCCAGACGAAGGGGGCTACCACCAGATCGCCGCGCCTGAAACCCGAGACGTCCGCGCCGACTTCTTCGATGATTCCGATGAACTCGTGGCCCATCCGCCGGCCACCGTCCGTGTGCGGCATGGATTGGTACGGCCATAGATCGCTGCCGCAGATGCAGGCTCGGGTAACCCGCACGACGGCATCGGTGGGTTCCTTCAAGGTTGCGTCGGGCACGTTCTCGACCCGCACGTCGCCGGCTCCATACATCACGGTTGCTCGCATGTTCGGTTCCTTCAGTAGTCCAGACGCCAGATGAGACCCAACGCCTCGAGGCTAGGCCTGTGGCCGTTGTTCTGGGGCGTGAAACCGTCCGAGCGCGCACACGGACCCGGCCGGTCAGCAACGTTCGCGCGTCACCTACATCTGTTCCGTTGGCCGTACAAGGTTCGTGCGCCTGCCGGTTGCCCAGGCTCTCGTTGTCCGTCCCTTTCGGCGGCCTGCCATTCCAGAACCAACAGGAAATCCAATGGCATGGAGGAACTTCCGGTCGCGTGGTGTGCGAACGCCAGGCGTGGAGAAGATTCGCCTACATCCCGAAGTGGGTGTTGCGGACAGCTGCGACAGCTTGCGCGGGTCCACGGACTTCAACCTGCGCGGCAGCCTGACGGCCGAAGATGTAGAGCAAGAGTTCGCCTGGCCGACCACTGAGTCGCACAGAGGGCTCGGCTTTCCGAACCGTCACGCGCTCCTCAGTTCCGGCCCAGACAATCTCGAGCCCAGCTCCGCGCAGTCGTCTGCTCAGGTAGCGGCTACCTCGACGAACGTTTCGCCACAGTGCGGCCTCCAAGTCGGGCGGCAGGATGTCGCGGGGACCCAGACCGTTGGCCCTGCGTAGGTCCTCGTGGTGGACGAAAAACTCGTTCAGGTTCGCCAGCGAGCGCACCCATTCGATGCGAAAGAGGCCGGGAGGTGGGCCACACCGAATCCGGGAGACCAGCCATCCGAAGTCTCGGTCCTCCACCATTCTCACTCTGCGCCGTTCGGCGAACCGTTCGAGGGCCCCGTGCATGACCAGGCAGGGACCAGCGATGGGATCGCGCTCCCGAACGACGATGTGGGCAGCAAGATCCCTTGCCACCCACGCGCCGAGGAGCGTGGGTGCGTCAGCTCCGAGTTGATCCAAGAGATCGCATAGGGCAAGGCGCTCCTGCATGTCGAACGAAAGAGCCTGCATATTCTCATCGTGCCAACGCGGTGGGCCAATAAGAAGACCGGCGTGATCATCGCCCGCCGCGGTGGCGCCGGGACTTGTTCAAAAGTTCAAGCCCGAGAACATGATCCGGCTCGGGTCGTATTTCTGCCGGGTGGCGGCCAGGCGGGACAGGTTGGCGCCGAAATACCGCGACGCCGGTTGGTTCGCTTCGAGATAGTTCACGTAACCGCCGGCCGAATACGGTGCCACCGCCTGGTGAGCGGTGTTGAGCCAGTTGGCTGCTGCCGCAGGCGAACCGGAGGTCTCCACGTACCACTGCACCAGGGCGGACTGCCGCCGCCACGGAAAGGCGGTGTCGCCGGGCCCGACGGTGGCCAGCGCACCGTCGAGCGCATGCATGATCACGATCGGGCGACCAGCCCCGGCGGGGAAGGCGTTGAACGCTGCAGCGATGCCCTGGGCCGCGGCCGGAGTGATCGTCGGGAAGACATCGGATCCGCCGACATAGCCGAGCGGCGACGGATTGAGATTGTCGGCGGCCAGGAACTTCACCAGATCCAGGTAATTGAACGTGCGGTTCTCGGTCCCGGCCGGTTGCAGTCCCACTGCCTTGGTCACGGCGGCGCCCACGCTGTTGCCTGCCCCGGCCGGGCAGGTCGCCAGGATGCGGCAGTGCGCGCCCTGCGGATCGGTGATGGTGTCGGCCAGCGCCCAACTGCTGCGGTCCGCGGTACGCAGCCAGTTCTGCCACCCGAGGAGAACCTGCGCGAAAGACTCCAGCGGGTAGTGCAGGCCGACGACATCCACATCGCTGATCGGGAAGGTGGCGAAGGTCAGCGCGGTCGTCACCCCGAAATTGCCGCCACCTCCACCGCGCAACGCCCAGTACAGATCCGGATGCTCGTTGGCCGACGCCGTCACCCCGGCGCCGCCGGGCAACACCACCGTCGCCGACACCAATTGATCGGACAGCAGGCCCGCATGCCGCGATTGGGCGCCCAACCCGCCGCCCAGGGCGTGCCCGGCCACGCCGACCGTCGGGCAGGTACCCGTCGGGATCCCCCGGCCGGCACCGGCCAGCGCCTGGTGGATCGCGTACAGGCCGGTCGCCGGCGTCACCGTGACATGCCCGGTCGCCGCGTCGTAGTTGATGTCGCCGGGCAATTGGCGAAGGTCCAGGACCATGGTGCCGTTCGCAGTCGACGCGCCCACATAGGAGTGCCCGCCGCCGCGTGGAGCGACCTTGAGGTTGTGTGCCGCAGCGAAGGCCATCGCCCGCTGCACGTCCGCCGCCGACGCCGGGGTGACGACCGCCGCCGGCGTCAGGCCGTTGAAGTTGGTGTTGAAAACACTTTTGGCCGAAGCGAATTGCCCACCACTGTCCGGAAGTACCACTTTCCCGTTGATGGCGGCCGAGAGGTCGCCCCAGCCGGCCGGTTCGGCACTGGCCCGGCTCGACCCGAACACCGCGCCGACGGCCAAGGCCCCGACAGCGCCCCGCAGAAACGTCTGACGCGAGACCCCGCGCGGCGACTCCCGCGGATCCGTCATGTCCGAATTGTGAGACACCTGGCGCAAAAAACCCGTGCGCCGCACGACGTGTCGGGTCTCGGTCCGATACCGATTCGGTTCCGCGGTTACGATCACCACCGCCGGGCGATCGCCCGGTTCCGACAGCACATCTGGAGGCCCAGCGCCGTGAGCGCACCGTCGAACCCCAACGTGATCCCCGCCTACGCCGCGCTTCCCGACCTTCCGTTGGACGACGAGGACCGTGCCACCCTCACCTCCGAGATCTGGGGCATGCTCGTCACGGGCGACGACGATGTCGAGGAGTTCCTCGACACCTACGCCGACGATTACCAGCTCACCGACGAGCAACTCACTGAAGCCTTCGCCGCTCTGCGCGAGGCGAGGCTGCGCCAGCAGACCGAGATCGGCGACTACCGGTCGCGGACGCGGGCAGCGTTCGAGGAGCTCAATGCCAACGGTGTGATCGCCCGAGCTGACTTCTCCTGCTGCGGAACCTGCGCCTCGGCCGAGATCGGCGACGAGCGCGACGACAGCCGCCATTGGAGCGGCTTCATCTACTTCCACAACCAGGACACCGACCGCCTGATCGAGGACAGCTCCACCTACGTCGGCTATGGCGCGTTCGAGCCCGAGAACTTCGACGAGGACGCGTACAACCAGCTCAGCGATCAGGCCAAGGAAGACCTGTACCTCGCCGACGTGACCCGGATGCTCGACGAGGTCGTGTTCCCCATCGTGCGGCGCCACGGCATCGAGCCGGAGTGGAACCGCGACCTGGGGACACGGGTGCTGCTCACCAATGCCGACTGGTACGCGCCGATCGAGAGCTGACGATCTGTAACTTCCGTGGCGGACGCGCCGACATACAGTTCAGCGCGTCTGAAGGGGGTTAGCCCGATGCCGAACGATCGCCGCCGCGCAATGGCCGCCATCGGTGCTGTCACAGCTGCACTTGCCGTACCGGCCGTCCTGAACGTCGCCTCGGCGCAGGCCACCCCGCTGCCCGGTTTCTGCGTGCCACCCAACGTCGTCGACAACGTGTGCACGGCGCGGCTGAAGTCCGTGACGGCCGATGTCATCGACGGAACGATCACCGGAATGCCAGTCCGTGGCGGGGCCGCGATCACCCTTGCCGGGCAAGCAGATGCCTACCTGAAGTCGGCGGGGTTCGGTGACACACCGCCGGATCCGGTGCAGCAGTGGGACACCGCGATCGAGCAGATCGGCAACCTCGACACCTCCCCCTCCGACCCCAACTGGTACGGCAATGCGAAAGCCAGGGTGTTCCTGCCCAGGACCCTCAACGACCTGGCCACCAAGTTTCCACCCGACAGCCTTGTGGTCCGGTTCGTGGCTGATGACACCCGGCAGGACTCGGTCCGGCTGGTGTCGATTCAGCCGACGGCTACGCCCGATCCTGTGCCAGCCCGGCCAGGTGCTTGAGCGAGTTGTCCAGGTTCTGCCGGTCAAACGGCGGGAATTCGATGTGTTCGCGAGTGGCCGCCGGCACCGCCGACCAGTCATACGTCAGCGTGACCTCCGTCCGGTCGTCGCCGACCGGCTCGAGGTCGTAGCGCCAGATCCAGCCGCCGAAGTCGAGGTGGGCGTCGTCAGCGCCTTGGCCAGGCAGCCACGCGATCGCGTGCGGAGGCTCGAATACCTCGACCCGGTTGGCCATCTCGTAGTGCTTGCCCCCGTAGTTGTCGTGGTACATCGCCATCCGGAAGACCTGGCCGGCGTCGGTCAGCTGCTTGCCGTCGAGTGACTCCCGCACCCAGCCGGTGCCGTCGATCGCTTGATGGGTGGTCGGGTCGGCCAGCACCGCGAACACGGTCTCGGCCGGCGCGTTGATGGTGCATGCGGTGCTCATGGTGTCGTCAGTCATACCCGTACCGACCGAAGGCAGCGCACAAACTCATCGAACCTGCGTGTGGGTCGTCGAGTCCTATACGAGCCCGAAAACCCTGACTCCGGCTGACTTGCCTTTCAGTTCGTGCAGCCCCCGGTCGGCGAGTCCGGTCGGGGGCGCATCCAAGGCGTCGACGGTCGGCTGGGTCAGCAGGATCGAGTCACCCGTCGTCTTGGTGAGCTGTTCGACGCGGGCCGCCACATTGACGGTGTCACCGATCAAGGTGAACTCAAGCTTGCCTCCGCCGCCGATGGTGCCCGCGATCACCACACCGGTGTTGATGCCGATGCCGATTCGCAGCGCCCCCTCGAAGCGTTCGGCAACCAGTCGCTGCATCAGCATGGCGGCGCCCACCGCGGCATCGGCATGGTGCTCAAGAGCATTCGGTGCCCCGAAGACGGCCAAAGCACCGTCGCCGAGGAACTTGTTCACATGCCCACCGGCGTCGACCACGGCGGGCACCACGATCTCGAACAGCGCGTTGAGCCGGGCAACGGTGTCTTCGGCGGTGTTCGCCTCGGCGAACGGGGTGAAGTCGCGGATGTCGACGAACAAGACCGTCACCTCGCGGCGCTCGCCGGTGAACACGTCGTCACCCTGCTCAAGCAACCGCGCCGCCAAAGCCGGATCGACATACGTCCCGAACGCGGCCTGAAGCCGTTGCCGCTCAGCCAAACCCGCCTGCATGCGGTTGAACGAAGCCGACAGCGCGCCCAGGTCGTCGTCCTGGACTACCGGCAGGCGCAGGCTGTAGTCACCGACGGCAACGCGCTCAGTCCCCTGTGCGAGGTCCCGAATAGGTCGCAAGAACGGTGCGGTCACCACGACTGCGGGTTGCCCTGAGACGAGCGCTAATACGCCTCCGATCACGACGGAGACGACGGGATCCTCGCGGGCACGATCGATCATGGCTGCCAGGATCGCGCCCGACGTGGCGAACACGAACGCCACCGCGAGCATGGACATCTTGGACCACGTGGCAAAGGTCGGGTGGGAGCGCGGCAGCGAGTCACCGATGCCGGTGTCACCGACCACGGCAGCCCTTACCGGGCGCATCGCTCCCTCCACGAAACTGTGCATGTTGATCACCCCAACTGCAGCGCCGTACGCAGCACCGAGAACGCCGTACTGGACCAGCCGCCAGCCGGTCGCCCCGGCGATCCCACCCACAACGACGCCGAGCAGCGGTGCCCACATCACATCGGTCACGAGCGTTCGGATAGTCGTCTTCCGCGCGTAGGTGAAGGTGGCACCGAGCGCCGTCAGCCGGTCGACCTCGCCGCCTGCAGCCCACGTTTCAATCAGGCGCAACGCCTTCGAGCCCGGAAGGACCAGCACGTAAACCCGCACCAGCACGGCGACAGCGGTGACGATGACCGCGTCGATGAAGCGACCAGACTTTTCGAAAGCGACAATCGTCAACGAATAGCCGAGATAGATGATCAGCCCTGGCGGGTAGATGAGGGCGCAGATCGCCCAGGAGTACGTCGGCCCGTGCCGATCCCACACCCACTGAAAGATCCGGTCCATGCCGCGAGGCTAGACGGCCATGCGGTTTGAACTGCGGTTATTGGTTCAGATCCAGCCGTTCACGTTCACCGTTCAACGAAACGCACCGGCCTACATACCGAATTGAGTTTCGTGGAGGGCCTGACCTGATTCGCCCGACCAGCCACTCGAAATTCCGCGATGCCGCCAACCACGCCCTCCGTCGGTCGGCGAATCGTTCAAACGGCCCGGGAGAACCAGGCACGGACCGGCCATCAGATCGCGCTCACGCAAGACGAGGTGTGCCGCAAGGTCACGTGCAGTCCATCCGGCGATGAGCGTCGGAACGTCGCCGCCGAGCTCATCGAACAGGTCGCACAGTGCCATGCGCTCCTGCATGCCAAATGGACGAGGTTGCACATCTCCCATGATGCCGCCGCAATTCGCACACGGCACGTATGTGACCAGTCAATGTGCAGGACAACGGCATTCACGGAATCGTCCGGCGAACAGACGGGGCACAAATACGATCCGACGGATGGCGAGAACCGTATCGCTGCCGAAGGTATCGGGCCGGCAACCTGCCGACCGATCCAGGACGGGAACGGTAACCCGGCGGGCGCGTCCTGGTTGGTGCACAAGGAACACAGTTGTGTGGCCGGTCACCGCCCATATGCTGACGTGACCGCAAATATTCAGCGGCAGAATCCAGCGAATCTACTTATTGACAGACCACGTGCTCTACCTGCAACAATTAAGCTTGCTGTTAGCTTCATCACACCAGATCTGCGCTGCCAGCGGCTAATAAAGCGACGACGCTGCGAGGCGACCGTGATGTTTCCACCTATTCACCGGAGTGCGGGTGCCTGCTTGCTGTCGGCCGCACTGGTGATGGGCAGCATGAACGGTGCGATCGCATCGGCGCAGACCGGAGGCGATTCCTCGTCGGATTCGAACCACAACACCAGCAGCTCGGACAGCAATGGCAGCGGAACCACATCCACCACGGGTAGTGATGCGTCGACATCGTCCAACGTCTCCAGCACGGCCGATGCGGACCACAAAGCGACGAGCACGAGCGCGAGCACATCTGGGACACGTCACGAAGACGACAGACCAACTTCAATCGTCTCCGCTCAAACGAACACATCGACTGAGGCTGCGGGCACCTCCGGCAGCACTTCGGCACCTTCCACTGAATCCACCGCGACCAAGTCCGAACCGTCACCGGTGACCGCGGCGGTTGAGAATCTCGTCAGTCCGGCCGACCCGCCGACCACCTTCACTCTCGATCCGGTCATCGATATCCCGACGCCCGTCGCCTCCGGGGTCTCCTCGGCAACGACGGAGGAGAAGTCCAGCGGCTCGGACACCATCGACCCTGCGTCGTCGTCGGCGACCCAGAGCACGACCGAACCGACGTCGCAAGTCGCGACCAGCGACACCCCTGCCACGGCGGCACCCGCCGTCACTGCGCCCGCCCCCGACCCGGTGGCGACCTCAGCGCCGGCGGCAACCTCGGTCCCGGCAGCAGAAACGCCAGTTGCGGCGGCCGCGACACCGCAGGTCCGATATGCCGTTGCCTACTTCCTGAAGATGTTGGCGTATGCGGCTATCGGCACGGTCAAAAATCTCATCCAATTGGCGGCGGATATCCGGACGGTGCTCAGCCTCCCGTGGGCTTCCCAAGCTGTCGGCGCCGCGGAGTCATTGAGCGCGCTGCCGTACAACACGTTCGTCACTCTTCTGAAGAAGATCTTGTCGGAATCGTTGCTGCCCACGGTGGGAGCGCGAACTCTCAGCGCAGCCCTGGCGTCCGACTTCAGCGTCGACGAGATCATTTCCTTGAGCTCGATGCTGCAGCGTGGCGCCCCATCACTCACCGACCTTTGGCATCCCAACAGCACGAAGTCCTCGCCGATCCAGAAAACGATCGCCGCCCTTGTGGTGATGTCGCTTTGGGCGCTGTTCTATGCGGCGTTGCCCGGGCTCAGCGGTCTGTTCGTCGCCGGTGTGACCGGCGTCCGGATCGGTTATCGTCAGGCAAAAGCGGGAATCGCCTTGCACACAATGGAATTAGCCCGCTTCGCTCGACCAGGTCCGATTGGGATCGTGCGTACGGGTTCGCTGGTTTCCGTTCATATGCGTACCGCCCCCGCCGACCACACGGCTCGGCGTCAGCACCTCAGAATCGTCTCCTGACCAACTCACGAGGAGACGCGATAGAGAGTGGTGTAACTCCTGTTACGACCGGACCGAAATGCGGTGCAGCGGCTGCAAGGGGCTGCTCACAAACTCATCGAGACTGCGTATAGATCGCCATTTCGTAGGAAAACGCGATCTCATCGCAGGCTCGGCACGGAAGGCATAACGAAAACACCCCCGGCCTGCTGGCCGGGGGTGTTTCAGAGTACTTCTAGTGAGCGTGGCCGTGATGGCCGTGCCCGTGATCTTCTTCCTCGGCCGGCTTGTCCACGACGGCCGTCTCGGTCGTCAGGATCATGCGCGCCACCGATGCGGCGTTGAGCACCGCCGAGCGGGTCACCTTGACCGGATCCACGATGCCCTCGGCGACGAGGTCGCCGTAGGTCAGGGTGGCAGCGTTGAAGCCCTGGCCGTTGGACTGCTCGCTGACCTTGTTCACCACGACCGAACCGTCCAGGCCGGCGTTGGTGGCGATCCAGTACAGCGGGGCCGACAATGCGGAGGAGAACACGTCGACGCCGAGGGCCTCGTCGCCCTTGAGCTCGCCACGCAGAGATTCCAGCGCCGCGCGGGCCTGCACGAGTGCGGCGCCACCACCGGTGACGATGCCCTCCTCGACGGCGGCCTTGGCCGCCGCGACGGCGTCCTCGACCGCTTCCTTGCGCTTCTTCAGGTCGGTCTCGGTGGCCGCGCCGACCTTGATCACCGCGACGCCGCCGGACAGCTTGGCCAGCCGCTCCTGCAGCTTCTCCCGATCCCAGTCCGAATCGGTGGTCTCGATCTCGGCCTTGAGCTGCTTGACGCGATCGACGACCGCGTCCTTGGAGCCGCCACCGTCGACGAGCACGGTGCTGTCCTTGGTGACCACGACGCGGCGGGCGGAACCCAGCACGTCCAGGCCGGCCTCGCGCAGCACCAGGCCCACGTCGGGGTTGACGACCTGACCGCCGGTGACGACCGCGAGATCGTCCAGGAACGCCTTGCGACGATCACCGAAGAACGGCGCCTTGACGGCGACGGCCTTGAGCGTCTTGCGGATGGCGTTGACGACCAGCGTGGACAGGGCCTCGCCCTCGACGTCCTCGGCGATGATCAACAGCGGCTTGCCGGACTCGGCGACCTTCTCCAACAGCGGCAGCAGGTCGGGCAGCGAGCTGATCTTGTCGCGGTGCAGCAGCACCACCGCGTCCTCGAGCACCGCTTCCTGCGAGTCGAAGTCGTTGACGAAGTAGGCCGAGATGAAGCCCTTGTCGAAGCCGACGCCCTCGGTGACCTCGAGCTCGGTGTTCAGCGTCGAGGACTCCTCGATGGTGACCACACCGTCGTGACCGACCTTGGTCATGGCCTCGCCGACCAGCTCACCGATCTGCTCGTCACGCGAGGAGACCGTGGCGACCTGGGCGATGGAGGTCTTGTCCGATACCGGGGTGGCCGCGGCCAGCAGGGCCTCGGACACCGCGTCGGCGGCCTTGCTGATGCCCAGACCCAGTGCGATCGGGTTGGCACCGGCGGCCACGTTGCGCAGGCCGGCCTTGACCAGGGCCTGTGCCAGCACGGTGGCGGTGGTGGTGCCGTCGCCTGCGACGTCGTTGGTCTTGGTGGCCACCGACTTCACCAGCTGGGCACCGAGGTTCTCGAACGGGTCTTCCAGGTCGATCTCGCGCGCGATGGTCACACCGTCATTGGTGACCTGCGGTCCACCGAAAGCCTTGGCCAGCACCACGTTCCGACCGCGCGGACCCAGCGTCACCTTGACCGCGTCGGCGAGCTTGTCGACGCCGGCCTCCATGGCACGGCGCGCAGTCTCGTTGAACTCAATCTGCTTGCTCATAGATGTCTTTCTGCTTGAGAACGCATACCGCCCCGGACATCACCCGCGCTGAACACGGGGATCTCCGGGGCGGTTACACGAGGTCCTTTACGGAACTACTTTGCGACGATAGCCAGCACGTCGCGGGCCGACAGGATCAAGTACTCCTCGCCGTTGTACTTGATCTCGGTGCCGCCGTACTTGCTGTAGATGACGGTGTCACCCTCGGCAACGTCCAGGGGGATCCGCTTCTCGCCATCCTCATCCCAGCGGCCGGGGCCAACTGCGACGACGGTGCCTTCCTGCGGCTTTTCCTTGGCGGTGTCCGGGATGACCAGACCGGAAGCGGTCGTGGTCTCGGCCGCGTTGGCCTGAACGAGGATCTTGTCCTCGAGTGGCTTGATGTTGACTGCCACGATGGAAGCCCTCCACTTGTTGGGTGTGGATCCGGGGGGATCCCCAGATGCCGGTTAACCAGGTGTTCGGCATGCGCCCGTGCCCCTCGCTCCGTCGTCGCGGGTGCCGGCGCTGGGGGGTTGGCCGCGTGCCACCTAGCACTCTATACACGCGAGTGCTAGCACTCAAGGTCGGACCGTGCTTTGGTTCCGCCGGAAGCGAAACCTTCACCGATCCCGCGATGAGCTGTCCGACATCCGCGCCGCCATGACCACCAGTCCGTAGGCCACCGCGAAACGATGCCCCAGCTGACCAGCCACGTTTCCACGGCCCACACTCACGTCGTGGCCGAGCTGCTCACTGACCGCACGGACCAGCTCATCGTCACTGGCGCCGCCTCCGACGAGCAGCACGCCGGTCACTCCGGGGGCCGCCTGCTCGATACCCCGCATCACATTGCCGCCGATCACCTGCCGTTTGGCAGCGAGGCGCCAACTGCGCCACTCGGCGCCCGACAGCCGTGACGTGAAGGGCAGCCAACCGCTGGGGGCCGCCGTCAGCAGCCATCCGTTGCACCGGCCGCTGACCGGCGTGTCCAAGAACTGCCGCCGGCCGTGTTCGTCCTCGATGATCTGGACGGTGACGGCCGTGACCGCCTCCGCACGTTTGGCGTATTCGGCGGCGCTTCGGGAGATGTCGAGCGCGGTGGCCGTCGCCGCCGTCAGCAGCTGTCCCGCACCCGGCAGCACGACGCGGGATCCGTCGGACACGACGTCGACGGTGCCCCCACCGACATCCACCACTACGACATCGGGGGTGATTCCGGGAGTAGTGAGGGCGCCGACGCGCGCTGCCGCAGCCTCCGAGTCGACGCGTGTCACCGGCACACCCAACGCCCGGGCCAACTCCTCGGCCCCTGTCGGCGGTTCCTGGCCCCCGCCCATGTCCGCCATCACCAGACTGTCCACAGTGACCGATCCGCGACGCGAATTGGCTTGCACCGCGATATCGGCGAGGTGAACCACGTGGGGACTCTCCCCCACAGGCCGGACGACGGGCGCGGAAACCGCCGGTTCGGGATCCCCGAGGCTGACCACCGCGCAGGCACTGTCGAACAGCTGATCGGCGATCACGCGCGCATCCACCCGCTCGGCCTCGCTCAGGCCGAACACATCGGCGAGCCAGAAGGGATCGGTGAGGCGCTGCAGGGGTGCGACGCCCTGGCGCACCTCGACTGCGATGCGGGCCGCCGGCAGCAGCGCCTTGATCTCGACGTCATCGACGACGGGCAGAGCAGCGCTCAGCCGATTCGATACCAGCACGGCCTCATCGTTGGCCGTCAGCACCGCGGCGACGTTGCATCCTTGGGCTACAGCGGTATTCACTCGCAGCGCCACCTCTCGGTAACCCCACTGCGCCGTCGCGCAGGCGATGACCGGGCGGCCGGGCTCGACGTCACCGAGACACTCGACCGGAACCGGCTGCCCCACACCGACCGCGTCCCCCGCGGTGGTGGCCGCCGACCGGGTGACGATCGTCAGCCTGCCCGTCCGCGGGGTCTCCAATTGGACCTGCTCGACGGTCGACTTCACGGGCGGGGTCGGGGCGAAGGCTGCCCGGTCGATCACCAGCCCATGCGCCTCGGCCAGGCGCCGCACCAACTGCGCGGCGCCCTGCACCGCGCGCGGCGATCCCTTGCCACCACGGGTCGGGGTGCGCGCGCTGGCCAGCACCGTGAGTTCGGCGTCCATCCGGCAGAGCACCACCTCGGTGGTGGAATTGCCGATGTCGACACCGGCCCAGACGGTCACCGCAGCAGGCCGCGCCGCTGGTAGGCCGTCGCCGCCTCCCGGACGAGTGCCGCACAGGTGGGCGCATCCCGGTCCGCGAGGCGCTGCGCCAGTTCCTCCAGCTCGGCGAAGCTCGACCGGTGCGGCCTCAGCGCCTCGTAGGCGTCCAGCATCTCCGCCGAGCTGAGTGCGGTCATCTCAGCGGCCCGCCGCAGGTTCATCGCCAACTGCACAGAGCCGGAGCGCTCCGCGATATCCGCTTGGGACAGCAGGGTTTCCCGGCTCACCCGGATGTCGTCGAGCACCAGGTCGCCGCGACGGGCAGCCTCGACCGTCACCTCGGCGAGGCTGCGTCCCGAGTGTGCGGTGATCGTCATCGCTTGAGCTCCAATTCCATGTTCACGCCGTGGTCGTCGCGATCACATTCGGACCGCTCGATCGCCACCATCGACACCACCCTGGTGTGGTACCGGGCGGTGATCGCCTCGTCGCTGTACGCGTTGCGCATCGGGGCAGGTGTCGCGCCCTTGGCGTGCCGGCCGGCGTTGATACCGATCAGCCGGTACATCTCCGGGGTGATCAGCGGTGCGACACTGAGCAATTCGAGGTTGGCCAACGGCGGAAGATCACGGCGGTGGATCAGTGTGGTGCCCTTGGCCTGAAGCCCGACGCCGATCCCGGATCCGGACAGCCGGGCCGCGGACTTACCGATCACCCCGAGATCCACGGAGTCGGCGATCCGAACCAGGCGCGGCACACACTGCTCCTCTTCCAGTCCGGCCAGGATCTGCTCCAGCGCGTCGTAGACGCTCATTCCCGACAGGGTGCGAAACAGCTTGACGCCGAACGCGGGAGACACACCGATGACAACTTCGCGGGGATCGTCTCCCGCGCCCGCGGGCCCACGCACGATCAGCCGGTCCAGATGGGCGAAGGTCGCCTGCTCCTTGACCAAGTCGGTCACCGAGCGCGCCTGGCGCACCGCGTCGATCTGAGCCTGGCGCTCCGCCGTCGGCCGGTATCCGGTGCCGGGGCCGCGGTAGTCGTTCGGATCCTGCAGCGCCGACAGCACATTCATCTGCTCGTCGAAGATCGCCGCGGTCTGCAGGTAGTCGCCGGTAACGCGGGCCTTGGCCATGGCCAGGACCCGCTCGGCGATATCGGTGAAACCCGTCTCGGCGAGCGCGGCGACGATGTCGAGCACCGTCAGGCCCGACTGCTCGATCATCCGGGCGGCGCTGAGCACCTTCACCCCGTCGGTGGCGGGCAGATCCTTGGAACCCTCCGCCCCGACAACGGCTTCCACATGTTCGTCGTCGAAATCGGCGAGCCCCAGATATTCGAATACCGCCCGGGTGGCTTCGGCGGCCTGACGGCGCATGGCCTCCAGAGTCGTCGGGTCCACCGACCGCAGCCCGCCGTCGACACCCCAGTCGCGCTGCATCACCAGATAGTCATCGAGGTCGGCGGCATTGAAGTTGGACGGGCCGAACATGTTGTCGTAGGCCACCACCGAACCGAATCCGGAGAAGATGAAATCCGACCCCGACAACAGCACCGGTAACGTCCGACTGGTTCGCCGCATCGTCGACTCGGACACCAGCGAATCGTTGCCGCTGCAGGATTCGAGCCCGCGCAGCATGACCATCAGGTTCTCGGCGATGAGTTCGCGGACACCGCCCGGCACCGACGCGGTGATCGAGGCGCCGTCGATACCGCCGTTCTGAACACCCTGTGCACCAATGCCTTTGGCCAGGGCGACGCAGCGGGACTCCAGGTAGTTCATCGACTTGCGCTCGGCCTGGCCCATCAGTACCTCCGAACCCGCACCGCTGGACAGCCGCATCTTGATACCGCGGGAGGCGTAGGACGAGGTGAGAAACGCCTTCGACCATGGGGTGTCGTCACCGTCGGTGAAGACCTGCTCGGTGCCGTACACCGAGACCGTCTCGGCGTAGGACACCAGTCCGCGCACCCCGAGTTCCAGCTCGCGCGCCTCCTCGACCGAGCACTGCGTCAACGCCCCGGGCGCGGGTACCTGGGAACCGATCAGCAGGCCCACCGCCACGGCCGGGGCGTCGTCGAGCACCGGGACAGTCGCTTCCAGTTCCCGGAACCCGTAGACGACGGCGGTGGCGGCATCGGCCGCGATGAGCAATGGGTCGTCGAGGCGGTTGGTGACGTGGGCCTGGTTCGCGGGAGTGCGGCGGGCCCGCATCTTCATCATCGCCATCTGGATCTCGACGGGCTGCAGGAGCGCCACCACCCGGGCCATCTTGGCCGGGGTCAGTCCGCCGCAGACACGCAGCACCTCCTCGCGCGGCACACCCGAGTCGACGATCATCCGGGCCAACTCGACCTCGCTCATCGCCATCGACCGCGGCGCCTCCGCGGGGTCGACGGCGTAGCGGACGATGAACTCGTCGATGGTGTCGAAGTCAGCGGCCGCCTTCGAATCCATCTCCAGCACGGTGCCGTCGTCGGCGACCTTCCAGGATGGTTCCGGATCGTGGGGCGACAGGTGCGAGATCATGCCCAGCTCGGGGTCCGCCTGAGCGAATCCGTCCAGGTTGACGCGCTGCTCATCCAGCAGTCGGATGCGCCCCAGCCGGTGATCCTGCTCGGTTTCGCTGCTGTCCGGGTTCATGGCGGTCGTCGTACCTCTCTGTCGCGTGACCGGCCAAGCATCGACTGAATGCCGCGACGGAAACAACGTCCGCGCGGCAGCTTCCAACAATGTGTGTGACGCGGGCACGGCGAATGTGAACTGGCTTACAACAAGGTGTTGGAAAGTGATCCACTGCAGTGGCGAAGCGGCCGGTGATTCTCGCAAACTTGCCCCGGACTTCACCCAGCCGCCAACTGCGGCTGGCAGTTAGGAGGAATCAACCCAATGACCGAGGTTGTCAACGCGGGCCAAAAATCCGCACCTGATACGTCATCGGACGGCCGTCCGGCCAAATTACGCGGACACCTCGGCGTGCCCGCGATCGTGCTGATGGTCGTGGCAGCCTCGGCGCCACTGTCGACCATCGGCGGCAATGTGCCGATCGCGATGGCACTGGGCAACACCACCGGTATCCCCGTCGCCTTCATCGTCGCGGGCGTCATCTTCGGACTGTTCGCGGCCAGCTTCGTCGCGATGTCGAAGTACGTCACCGACGCCGGGGCGTTCTACGCCTACATCCGCGAGTCGCTCGGCCGGGCGGCCGGAACCGGTGCGGCCGTGCTCGCGCTCCCGGCCTACATGGCGACCCTGATCGCCGTGGCCGCTTACGACGGCGTCATCCTCAACGAGCTGATCACGCGGTTCGGTGGACCTGATATCCCATGGTGGTTGTTGACCGGCGTGGTGCTGGCGGCCGTCGCCTGGCTCGGATACCGCGACATCGACCTCAGCGCCAAGGTGCTCGGTGTCTTCCTGGTGTCCGAGGTCGCGATCCTCATGGTGTTGGATCTGGTCATCGTGGTGCGCGGCGGTGAGCACGGCCTGACCGGCGACTCGTTCACCCCGCAGGGCATCGCCGGCGGATTCGGTATCGCGCTGCTGTACGCCCTGTGGGGATTCGTCGGCGTCGAGGCGACCGCGGTCTTCCGGGACGAGGCCAAGGATCCCGATCGCACGGTGCCCCGGGCCACCTACTGGGCGGTGGGCATCGTCGCCATCTTCTACGCCTTCACCAGCTGGGCCCTCGTCGAGGGCAACGGTGGGCACGACGCCATCAAGCTGGCCACCGACGATCCCGACAACTTCATGGTCAACACCGCCGGCAAGTACCTCGGCATGGTCGGACGTGACCTCAACACCATCCTGTGGTCGGTCAGTGTCTTCGCATGTGCCCTCGCGTTCCACAACATCGCGTCGCGATACGCGTTCGTGCTGGGACAGAGCGGCGTGTTCTCCAAGAAGATCGGCAAGGTGCACGAGCGGCACGGCTCCCCGTCGAACGCGTCGCTGGTGATCACCGTGGCCTCGTTCGTCGTCATGGGTGTCTGCGCAGCGCTGCAGCTGGACCCGGTGTTGCAGATCTTCGGACCGGGCGGTGGCCTGGGTATCCTGGCCCTGGCGCTGCTGTGGCTGCTGACCACGATCTCGGTGGTGCTCTTCTTCATCCGGCGCGGCAACTCGACCGGCAAGGTGGTGCTGGCCTCGTTCGCAACGCTCGCCCTGGCCGCGGCCCTGGTGCTGGTGGTGTCCAACTTGACCCTGGTGGTCGGTGGCACTCCCACCCTGGCGGCGATCTTCGGTGTGATGCCACTGGTGTTCTTCGCGGTCGGCATGCTGCTGAGCCGACGGTCCACCGGGGAACTGGCCTCGATATCGTCGGTCGGCTGAACAAACCCCGGCGTCGGTGGCCACCTGCCGGGCAGGTGGCCACTGGCGTGACTGGTCGCTGATACCGTCGGCTTCTACGTACCGCCGAGCAGTTGATCAGAAGGGAAGCGGCATGTCCGAGGACTCGTCGCTGAGCGTAGCGGCGGTCTTGACGATTCCACCCCTGGACCAGGGTTCAGTGGTCGCGGGCCACCGCGGACTGGCCCGCGAGGTCCGCTGGGTGGACATCATCCACGCGCCCGCCGAGGACTTCGTCCGACCCGGCGACCTGGTTCTCACCACCGGTGCCGACATCCACCAGCCGGGTGTACGTGAATTCCTCGTCTCTCTGGTGGCCTCACCGGCCGCCGGCATCATTCTCAGCCCACCCCCCGATGTGGATGCCCACGACCTCCTCGACCTGCTGATCCCCCTCGCCGATCAGCATGCATGCCCATTTGTGCTGCTGCCCTGGGAAATTGCCTTCGCCGACGTTCAGAAGACCATCCTGCCGCTGGTCGGTCCGTCCCCGCCGGACACCCGGGTCCAGATGGTCATCGGGCGCCGCGTGCGCGACGATGCCGGGTGGAGCGACGCCGCCGACAGATTCGCCAGGGCGCTGCACGAATTGGCACTCGCCGCCGGCCTGACGGTCACGTCGTCGGTCACCGACGATCTTGTAATGAGCCATTTCTCCTCGGCCCCAACGGAATCGACGGTATCCGGGTTGGTCGATTCCGCGCAGCGACTCAGCAGGCTCCCCGAAGGTCTCGCGACCTGGGCGCTGTTGGCACCCGCACATGGCCATGCGGTCGCCGTCGCCGCGCCTGTATCGCCGTCACTGCCTGAGGGACCGGTCGGTCCGATGCAGTTCGCCGAGGTGCTCCGTCAGCACCCGCGCAGCATGGCCACCGTCCTGCGAACGCTGCAACCACTCATCGAGTACGACAAGACCCGGCGTGGACAACTGGTGCACACCTTGGAGATCCTGCTCGACGAGGCCACGAACACCAGTGCGGCGGCGCGGGCGCTGTTCCTGAACCGGCATTCCCTGCTGTACCGGATCAAACTCATCGAGGAACTCACCGGGCTGTCACTGAAGAACCCCGCCGACCGTTTCCAACTGGAGGTCAGCGTGCGGGTGCACCACATCAACGAAGCGCGCTGACTACCGTTCGTACTGTCGCGGGTCGATCATCAGGTGGTCGGACACGTCCCCGACCATCTCCACATCGACCGTGCGCTCGGTGAAAAACCAACCGTGTTCGTCACGGGCGAAGACGTCGGCGTAGCGCCCGACCACGATCGGCTGCAGCGGCACGGTATCGGTCTTCTGCACCACGCAGAACGTCGAGCGGGAGGTGGCCCGCTCACCGTCGACGTCGACGATGGGGTTAAGCACCAGATGCCGGGTGCGTGGAGTATTGCCGTGCTCGGGGAACCGACGGGTGCTGGCGGCGAACAGGCCGGCGATCGCCGACGCCCCCGCCACCCCCATGAACGCGCCACGTCCCAGCAGCTTCCCGACCCCGTCGAAGTCGCCGGCGTCGATCAGCTCGGCGTAGCGGTACAGCAGCTCGGTGACCTCAAGCTTGTCCGCGACCGTCGATGTCATGCCACCTGCCCTTTCACCACCGGAAGTCCCGGATCACTGGCCGCATCCAACGGCGACGGTTCCGCCCCGGCGGCGATCAAGTGTGCCGCGAACGAGGCGATCATCGCGCCGTTGTCGGTACACAACCGCGGCCGCGGCACCCGCAGCGTCAGACCCGCCGCCGCGCAGCGTTCCTCGGCTAGTTCACGAAGTCGGGAATTGGCCGCCACCCCGCCCGCGATCAGCAGCGTGGACACCCCCAGATCGGTGGCAGCGCGGACGGCCTTGGCGGTCAGCACATCGGCGACGGCTTCCTGGAAGCCGGCCGCGACGTCGGCCTGCGAGGCCTCCGGGTGACCCTCCACGTAGCGGGCCACCGCTGTCTTGAGCCCCGAGAAGCTGAACACGTACGGGTCATCACGCGGGCCGGTCATCCCCCGCGGGAAGACGATGGCGTCGCGGTCCCCGGTGCGGGCCAGCTCGTCGAGCACCCTTCCACCGGGATAGCCCAGTCCGAGCAGCCGGGCCACCTTGTCGTAGGCCTCGCCGGCGGCGTCGTCGACGGTGCTGCCCAGCTCGATCATCGGCTCCCCCAGCGACCGCACATGCAGCAGGTGGGTGTGCCCGCCTGAGACCAGCAGGCCCACGCTCTCGGGCAGTGGCCCGTGGTCGTACACGTCGGCGGCCAGGTGCCCGCCCAGATGGTTGACCCCGTAGAACGGGACGTCCCAACCGGCCGCGTATGCCTTGGCCGCAGCCACCCCGACCAGCAGTGCCCCGGCCAACCCGGGCCCGATGGTCGCGGCGACGACGTCGGGCCGGGCGATGCCCGCGGTGTCCAGGGCGCGGCGCATCGTCGGCCCCAGAGCCTCCAGGTGTGCGCGCGAGGCGATCTCGGGCACGACGCCGCCGTAGCGGGCGTGCTCGTCGACGCTGGAGGCGACTTCGTCCGCCAGCAGCTTCACCGTCCCGTCGTCAGCAAGCTCGGCGATGCCGACTCCGGTTTCGTCACAGGAACTTTCGATGGCCAGGATGATCATGTCGGGTCCCCTTGGGGAAGGCGTTGCATGGTGTAGGCGTCGGCCCCGCTGACGCGGTAGTACCGTTTGCGCAGGCCGATGTTGACGAATCCGGCGCTCTCATACAGCGCGATGGCCGGTTCGTTGTCGGTGCGGACCTCCAGGAAAATTGTTCCGCCGGAAGCGAAGCCGAGCATGTCGTCGAGCAGCCGACGCCCGATCCCCTGCCCCTGAAATTCGGGGTCGACGCCGATGGTGTGGATCTCGTACTCATACGGGCGCATTCGGCCCAGCCGGGCGATTCCGGCATAGCCGACGAGCACGCCGTCGCTGCGGGCCGCCAGGTAGCGATTGTGCTTGGCGTCGAGCTCGGCCAGGAATGCGGTGGCCGGCCAGGGATCGTCACCGGCGAACAGCTTGGCCTCCAGCTCCGCGCACCGGGTGGCGTCGGCACGGGTAAGCGCATCGAACACGGTCATTTCCGCACCGCCGCAGAGGGTTTGGCGTCGGGCCGGCGCAGATACAGCGGAACCAGCGGCTGCGGGTCATCCCAATCGGTCACGGCGCGCACCAGGCCCGCGGGTGTCGGGTATACGAGGTCGAGCCGGGGCAGGGCGAACAGCGCAGCGTGCTCGGGGGAACCGGCCACCGCAGCGACTGAGCTCTGCAGTACGGCCGCCACATCGGCGGGTGCGTTGACGGCGGGGCCGTCGACCCGGACTCCGTCGCGGTAGTGCGCCCAGTACACCTCACGCCGCCGCGCATCGGTGACCACCAGCACGTCGCCGTCGGTGTGGACACCGATGGCGTCCAGGCTGCACACCCCGTGCACCGGAACGCCCAGCGCATGACCGAACGCCGCGGCACTGGCCATCCCGACCCGCAGCCCGGTGAACGGGCCTGGGCCGCACCCGATGACGACGGCGTCGAGATCGGCAACCGTGATGCCGGCATCGGATACGGCGCCGAGCACGTTCGGCGTGAGCTGTTCGGCGTGGGCCCGCGCATCGACGGTGACCCGTTCGGCCAGCGTGTGCACCGTGCCGTCCTCGGCCCGACGGACCACGCCTGCGCTGACCGCCGGGGTCGCGGTGTCGATGGTCAACACATTCATGGGGCGCTCCACTGCCAGATCACCGTGCGAGTCTCGGTTTCGGTGTCCCGCTCGATGCGGATGTCCAGGTGTTGTTCGGAAAGGCGTTCCGCCAGACCCTCACCCCACTCGACCACCACCACGGCATCGTCCAGATCGGTGTCGAGGTCGAGCGCGTCGAGTTCCCCCAGCAGGTCGACACCGGGATGGTCGAGTAGCCGGTACATGTCCACGTGCACCATCGCCGGGCGGTCCGCCTGCCGGGCGCGATGCACCCGGGCCAGCACGTATGTCGGCGAGACCACCGGCCCGTCCACATCCATTGCCTGTGCTATGCCCTTGGCCATCACGGTCTTGCCCGCACCCAGCGGACCCGACAACACCACCACGTCACCGGCTTTCAGCCCGGCACCCAGCGTCGCGCCCAGGGCGATGGTGTCCTCGGTAGTGGCGAGCTCGGCCGTACCGGCGCTGCGCTCAGCCACGGAACCGGACCCGATCGCGGACCCGGCGGGACAGCGTCACCAGTTTGGAGGGAGTGGCCCGCTCCACCAGACGGACCAGTGCGTCGTCGATCACCACGGGCTCCTCAAGCTGGACCAGATGACCGGCTCCCCCGACGATCACCAGCTCGGAGCGGGGTAGCTGTGCGGCCATGGCCTTTGAGTATTCCATTGGGGTGAGCAGGTCCCGGTCACCACAGGCGATCAGTGTCGGCACCTTGGTCAGCACCCGCAGGGCTCCGGCCTCGTCGTGGACCTCGAGGGCGTGCAGGAATTCGACCAGCGTGGTGATCGACGTGCCGTGCATCATCCGTTGGGAGAACTCGACCACGCTCGGGCTGACCGACTCGTCGCCGTAGGACGCCGCGCGCAGGATCGGCCCGACCACCGACCGGGCCGCGCCGCGGGTGCGGTGCACCGCGCCGGGGGCATAGCGGGCCAGGAAACGCACCGCCTCCAGCGCCGGGTTGCGCAGGATCTCCCCCAGCGGTGAGCGCGCCACACCTTCGACCGCCGAGGAGATCACCGCGGCGCCGACGATCTGTTTCGGGTAGCGGTGCGGGAACTGGCGGGCATGCGAGAGGACTGTCATGCCTCCCATCGAATGGCCGACGAGCACCGCGGGGCCGCGTGGAACCGTCACGGCCAGAACGGCTTCCAGATCACGCCCGAGTTGTTCGACGGTGTAGGTGTCCGGCGGCGCCGTCCCCGACTGGCCATGGCCGCGCTGGTCGTAGAACACCATCCGCACCTGTGGGCCCCACTGTTCGGCCAACCGGGTGCGCTGAAAATAGAAGGCGCCCATGCGCAAACAGAAACCGTGGGCGAACACCACCGTCAGCGGTGCGTCGTTGGGGCCCACCTCGCGCACGGCCAGCGGCACCCCGTCGTCGGTCGTCACCACGGAGCTGCGGTCGGCATCCAGACGTTCGAAATCCTCCCCCAGGTACGGATCTTCACCGCCGCTGCGCCGGGTCAGCGACCGCGCCACCGACCTGCCCGCCACCGTGCCCACGGCGGTGAGCCCGGCCGCACCGGCCAGCCACTGGGCATTGCGACTCAACGCTCGCGACCTGCCTGTAGGTAGGTGCGGGTGATCCGGCCGCGTGGGCTGGTGGCCACCTCGTAGTTGATGGTGCCGAGCAGTTCGGCCCAGTCCTGGGCGGTCTGTTCGCCCTGGGTCCCGGGGCCGAACAGGATGGCTTCATCGCCTTCGGCGACGTCGGTGGCGTCCGGGCCGAGGTCGACGACGAACTGGTCCATGCAGATCCGCCCGACGGCCGGGCAGCGCCTGCCGTTGATCAGCACCTCGATCCGCCCGCTCAACGAGCGGAAGATGCCGTCGGCATAGCCCACCGGGAGCAGCGCCAGCGTGGTGTCCCGGTCGGCGATCCACCGGTGACCGTAGGACACCCCGTCGCCGGCGTGCACCGAACGGACCAGCGCGACAGGGCATTTCAATGTCATGGCCGGGCGCAGACCCATATCGCCGCGCTCCGGGATGGGACTGAGGCCGTAGACTGCGATCCCGGGCCGCACCATGTCGAACGCCAGATCCGGGCGGGTCATCGCCGCGGGCGAGTTCGCGATGTGGGCCACCTCGAACACCACGCCCTGCTCGGCGGCCTGCTCGCGCATCGCGGTCAGACGCTTGCCCTGCAGCTCGTTGAACGGATTGTCGGGCTCGTCGCCGTGCACCAGGTGACTCATGATGCCGCGCACCCGGATCGCACCGTCGGTCTTGGCCCGGGCCAGCGCGGCGACCATCGCGGGGAAATCGGCCGGGCTGACCCCGTTGCGGCTCAGGCCGGTGTCGACTTTCACCGTGACCGTCGCGGCGCGGCCGGTCTGGCGAACCGCGGCCAGCACGTCGTCGAGTTGACGCACCGAGGACACCGCGATCTGCACATCGTTTTCCAGCGCAGGCGTGAAGTCGGTGCCCGGCGGGTGCAGCCAGCACAACACCGGGGCGGTGATCCCGCCGGCGCGCAGCGCTACCGCCTCGGCGATCGTCACGACCCCGAGTTCGGCTGCCCCGGCGGCCAACGCGGCCTTGCCCACCTCGACGGCGCCGTGGCCGTACCCGTCGGCCTTGACCACCGCCATCACCCGGGCCCTGCCGGCATGTTCACGCAGCAAGCGGACGTTGTGTTCGATCGCCCCCAGGTCCACCATCGCCTGCGGCGACGCCTGCGGGGTCAGCGATGTCGAGAGTTCGGTCGTCTGCATGTCATATCACCGCCGACCATTGTCCCAGAGGCACCGATCCCGGCAGATCAGCGGACCGGTTTCGATGCCTCAGTGCGCAAATGGCTGCAGGTCGTTGAACGCTCCACGCGGCTTGAGCGCGTCGAGCCGCCCGAGCACCGTGATCGTGTCCTCCTTGAGTGCGCGGGCCAGATCCGCCGAGAACCCCTCGCGCACGACGACCCGCAGCACCACGACGTCAGTGGCCCCCTCGGGCATGGTGTAGGCCGGCACCTGCCAGCCGAAGGAGCGCAATCCCTCCGACACGTCGAACTCGGTGTAGCCCGGTTTGCCCTTGAGGCGGAAGCTGACGACGGGGATGGCCGAACCATCGGTGATCAGCTCGAAGTGCTCACTGTCACGCAACTCGTCCCCCAGCCAGCGCGCCGTCTGCGACAGGCATTGCATGACCTGGGTGTATCCGGCCCGGCCCAGCCGAAGGAAGTTGTAGTACTGACCCACCACCTGGTTACCGGGCCGCGAGAAGTTGAGGGTGAACGTCGGCATGTCCCCACCGAGGTAGTTGACCCGGAACACCAGGTCCTCGGGCAGGTACTCCTTGCTGCGCCACACCACGAAGCCGATGCCCGGGTAGGTCAGCCCGTACTTGTGACCGCTGACGTTGATCGACACCACGCGCGGCAGCCGGAAATCCCACTCCAGGTCGGGGTGCAGGAACGGGACGACGAACCCGCCGCTGGCGGCATCGACGTGCACGGGGATGTCCGGACCCTTGTCCTGTGCGAGCTGGTCCAGCGCCGCGCAGATATCCGCGATCGGCTCCAACTCGCCCGTGTAGGTGGTGCCGAGGATCGCGACGACGCCGATGGTGTCCTCGTCTACCGCGTCGAGCACCTGCTCAGGGGTGATGACGTAGCGCCCCTCCTCCATCGGCAGGTAGCGCGGCTCGACATCGAAGTACCGGCAGAACTTCTCCCACACCACCTGGACGTTGGACCCCATCACCAGGTTGGGCGTGCGTCCCTTCCAGTCCTTCCCGACCTTCTCGCGCCACCGCCATTTCATGGCCAGCCCGCCCAGCATCACCGCCTCGCTGGAGCCGATCGTGGAAACTCCGCACGCGGCCGACGAATCCTCGTCGCTCAGCCCTTCGGCGTGGAACAGGTCGGCGACCATGCTCACGCAACGCGCTTCGATCGCGGCGGTGGCCGGGTACTCGTCCTTGTCGATCATGTTCTTGTCGAACGTCTCGGCCATGAGCTTTTCGGCCTCGGGGTCCATCCACGTGGTGACGAACGTCGCCAGATTCAACCGCGAGCTGCCGTCGAGCATCAGCTCGTCGTGGATGAAGCGGTACGCCGCACCGGGTTCCATCGCGTCGTCGGGCAGGCGCAGCGACGGAACAGGGGCCATCGCCAACCTGCCGGTGTAGGCCGGCGAGATATGGGGGGCGTGACGGTGCTTGTGCGACATGGAGATCCTTTTCTTCTACAGCGCGGCGATCGCGGCGCGGATATGGGCGAGGATGCGTGACGCCGAGGTCGGCGCCGGGTTGGGACCGGGATCGGCCGCCGAAAGGTTGGCGGCGCGGGCGTGGACGAAGGCTGCCGCAGCCGCGGCTTCGCCGGCAGGCAGTCCGGAGGCAAGCAGGGCGCCGATGATTCCGGACAGTACATCGCCGGATCCGGCTGTGGCAGCCCAGGATTGGCCGGCTGGGTTGAGATACGTGGTTTCCCCAGGCGAGGCGATGGCGGTGACATTGCCCTTGAGTAGCACTGTGGCGCCGAGTCGTTCGACAAGGCCGCGGGCCGCCGCCACCCGGTCGGCGCCCGGTGGATCTCCGGCCAGCCGCTCGTATTCGCCGGCATGTGGGGTGAGCACAGTCGGTGCGTCGCGGCCTGCGAGCAGGGCGGGGTCGGCGGCCAGCAGGGTGAGCGCGTCGGCGTCGACGATCACCGGAAGATCGGATTCGAGCGCGAAGCGCAGCGCGGACTTCGCGATGTCGTCGGTACCGAGCCCCGGTCCGACCACCCAGGCCTGCACCCGGCCCGCCTCCTGCGGGGTGGGCGCTGCGATCACCTCGGGCCAGTGTGAAAGCACCTGCGGCGCAGCAGTTCCCGCGTAACGCACCATGCCGGATGTGGCGGCCACCGCAGCCCCGGTGCTCAGCACGGCCGCACCAGGGTAGGTCGCAGAACCGGACAGCACGCCCGTCACACCTTGGGTGTACTTGTCGTCGCGTGGACCCGGGATCGGCCACAGCTCACGCACATCGGCCGCCTCGAGGCCGGCCAGGTCGGTGGGTGCCAGGTCCAGCCCGATGTCGACGAGTTCGACGCGACCGCACTCACCCAGCGCGTGTACAGGTTTCAGACCGCCGAATGTGACGGTCAGGGCGGCGCATACATGTGGGCCGTCGGCGGCGCCGGTCTGCACATCGAGGCCGCTCGGGATGTCAACGGCGACGACGGGTGCCGTGTTGGCCTCGAATACCGCCGCGGCGTCGGGGCGCAGCGGCCCGCGCCCGGAGATGCCGACGACTCCGTCGATCACCAGGTCGGTTGCTGCGGCGACGCCGGACACCACGCGACCCCCGGCCCGCCGGAATGCCGCCAGGGCCTCGGCGTGGGTACGGTCCGGGTTCAACAGCACCGCATCGGCCGCGGCCCCGCGGCGGCGCAGGAACGTCGCCGCCCACAGGGCGTCACCGCCGTTGTCACCTGAACCCGCCACCGCACAGATCCGCCGGCCTGCGACACCACCGCTACGCAGCCTCAGTTCCGTGGCGATCGCCGTCGCCAGCCCGTAGGCGGCACGGCCCATCAGCACACCGTCGGGCAGCGATGCCAGCAGTGGGGCCTCGGCGGCACGGATCGCATCGGCCGAGAAGTAGTACCGCATCAGCTCCCGCTCCACTCGAGGTGTGTTCGACTTTGCCGCGCGCCAACAGGTTACGTGTGTTTGCTCGGTGCAGTCACCGATTCGCTCCGACCAGGCCACCGGTGTCGCCGAGCGTCACCGAAAGTGACGGTAGGGCTGTTGCCGAGTCGCCGGAACGACCACTGCGTCACTTTCGCGCAGGCTGATCAGCTTCGTCGCCCGACGATGCGCGCGATTATGGCTGCGGCTTCGCGTAACCGGTCCGGTGGATGCGATGCGTACCCGAGAACCAGACCGGGCGGTCCGGGTAGCCGCCGGTGCCACGACACCGGATGCACGAGGACCCCGGCTTCACGCAGATCGTCCGCCAGCGCAACGTCGTCGACGTCCTCGGGCAGCGTGACGAGCAGGTGCAGGCCCGCCGCGACACCGCTCACCTTCGCCGCGGGCATCGCGACGGACAACACGTCCAGCAGTGCATCGCGGCGGGCGCGGTGCCGCGTGCGCGCCAGCCGGACATGCCGGTCGTACTCACCTGATTCGAGTAGCCGCGCGAGCACGAGCTGCGGCACGGTCGGGCTGCCGAGGTCGGTCGCATGCTTGGCTGCGACCAGATCCGGACGGCGCTGCGGGGGCGCAACCACCCAGCCCAGCCGCAGCGCGGGCGCCAGGCTTTTGGAGGTGCTCCCGGCGTACGCGATGCGATCGGGTGCCGACGGGTGCAGGGCCGGCACGGGTGCCCGGTCATAGCGGTATTCGGCGTCGTAGTCGTCCTCGATGATCAGCTCCCCGTCCCATCGGAGCAGCTCGCGGCGCCGATGCGGGCCGAGCACCACGCCCGTCGGGAACTGATGCGCCGGGGTCAGGAAGACGGTCGGTGCCTCCGTGGGGGCCAGCTCTGTGACGAGGATCCCCTCGTCGTCGACGGGTACGGGCACCGGGCGCAGACCCCAGTACTCGAGTTCGTCGACGGCCCCGCGCGAGCCGGGATCTTCGACGGCGATCGTGTCGAGGCCTTCACCGCGCAACTGCTGGGCCAGTAGTGCAACGGCCTGGGCGACACCCGCGACCACCAGGATGTCGTCGGGATCGACACGGAGCCCGCGGGTCCGGCCCAGCCACGGGGCGAGTGCCGCCCGCAACCGCGGATGGCCGCGCGGATCTCCGTAGCCGAGATCTTCCGGTGAGGTCTCGGCCAACACCATGCGCTCGGCGCGCAACCAGGTGCTGCGCGGAAAGGCCGACAGATCGGGCACACCCGGCGAGAGGTCGATGCCTTCGCCTACCGGCAGGCGGGGACGCGGCAGACGTGACACGGCCGGCGCCGTGGAGCCTGCCCGTGGCGGCCGGACCGGCTGCGTGAGCACGTGGGTGCCGCCACCCGCGTGCCCGCTCACCAGCCCCTCGTCGGCGAGGCGCCGATAGGCCTCGACAACGACACCGCGTGATACCCCCAGTTCGCCGGCCAGGATCCGGGTCGCCGGAAATCGGGTGCCTGCGGTCAGCCTCCCGTCGGCGATCGCCGTGCGCAGCGCGTCCGCGAGCCAGTCGGTGAGTCCGCGCGCCGGGGCGGTCGCCGGGTCGAGCTGCAGGAAGTCCGCGCCCGCAATTTGGTCCATGACAGATATCCAAACTTGGTTCTACTTGTTGGACCATATTGGCGTCAGCATGGGAGCATGTCCAGCCCCACCCGTGCCGGCCTGTCCGGCGCACTCGGCATGACGTTCGTCGGTGGCAGCGTGGCCGTCTCGGGCGCGCTCGCCGACGCGCCTCTGCACACCGCGCAGGCATTGCGCTACGGCATCGCGTGCGTGCTGTTGCTCGCCTGGGTCCGATTCACCGGCCAACCCCTGCGCCGCCCCCAAGGCACCGAGTGGCTCTGGCTGCTGGGTGTCACCGTCACCGGTCTGGTGCTGTTCAACCTTGCCCTGGTGCGTGGATCTCAGCACGCCGAGCCGGCCGTATTGGCGGTGGCAGTGGCGTGCGTGCCGGTGGCCCTCGCCGCCGTCGGGCCCCTACTCGAGGGGTACCGCGCCCGAACCCGGGTGCTGACTGCCGCCGTGGTCGTGAGCGTCGGGGCAGTCATCGTCGAAGGACTGGGCCATGCCGACGCGGTGGGCCTGCTCTGGGCGCTGGTGGTGTTCGGATGCGAGGCCGGCTTCACGCTCCTGGCCGTGCCGGTGTTGTCCTCACACAGCCCGGCCGGGGTGTCGGTGCACACGACTTGGATGGCTGCGGCGATATTCGGCGTACTTGCACTGAGTACCGAAGGGTGGTGCGCCGCAAGTTATTTCGATACCGGTGAGATTCTGGCGATCGGCTATCTGGCCGTCTGCGTCACCGCCGTCGCATTCGTCCTGTGGTACAGCTGCGTGCGCCGGCTGGGCGCAGGGCGGGCCGGCCTGCTCACGGGCGTGGCGCCGGTGGCAGCCGCCGTGATCGGCATACCGGTCACAGGCACCTTGCCCGCGGCACCGGTGTGGGCGGGCATCGGATTGATCGCCGCAGGGCTCGCATTCGGGCTGGGTGACGACGACGTCGTCGAACGGGAGCTCACATCGGGGGCTGGGAATCGACCTCGTCCCAGAACCGGCCCGCCCGCCGTGCGATCTCGTCCGGGTATTCACCGTTGATGGCGTGAGAAGCGTCGGGCCAGAGTTCGATCTGGCCGTGCGCCAGCAAGTCTCGCGCCCGCGCGACGGCGCGCGTCGGGTTGAGCATGACACTGCGGCCCGCGATCAACGCCAGCACCGGCACGTCGAGCCCTCGCAGCTGCTCGTCGCTGAACAGTTTCGGCATCGGGGTGTGCAGCGTGAAGTCCTTGGAACTCGCCGAGATCAGCGCGGCCTCGGTCGCAGCGGCTTCCATATCGGCGCCGCCGGATATCCAGCTCATCACCCGAAGGCGCCAACGCTCCGGGACGCCCGGCGCGAGCATCGCCACCGAGGCGAGTATCGCCTTGGCGGTGACACCGGTGAAGGTGAAGACCGGATCGAGCAGGGTGAGCGACGCGATCCGGCCGGGGCGATGCACCGCACCGTTGGCGGCGGTCCACCCGCCCATGGACACGCCGAGCAGATGGGCCTTGGCCAGTCCGAGGCCGGCCAGCGCCTCATCAAGCCACCGAGCCTGGTCCGGGCCGCTACGAATCACCTTGTGTTGCACTGACATACCGGCCTCGCCCAGCAGGTCGATGCCGTACACGGCGCGCCGTTCCAGCAACGGCCCGAGGTTGGTCTGGTACATCGGCGTCGACGCGTTGCGGCCCGGCAGCAATACCACCGGCGCACCGGCGTCCGGACCGGCGAAACGGTAGGCCCGCACCGTTCCGAACGAGGTTGGCACGTCGAACAATTCGAACGGCGGCAAGGCCGCCATCCCGGCCCGGTAGGTGCCCAGGAAGTGCTCGAACGCTGCGTCGGAGACGAACGCTCCCAGCCCACCCCTGTCCCACCGCCCGGCGACGTTGACTTTGGGGATCCGCAGGTCCATCCGTTCAGCCCAGCCGCACGATCGCGTCATCAGCGGTCCAGCCCTCGACCGGGCGCAACACATAGTGCTCGGGTATCGCCCCGGTTCGGTAGTACCGGTCGAACAGTTCGGCGGCTTCCGTGGCTTCGAAAACCTCGGCCGCATTGACAGTCTGGGTGCTGGTGGGCAACTCGATGGCCTGATCGAGCGCCGCGCCGTCAGAACCCGGGCGTCCGATGACGTAGCGCACCGACTCGACGCCCCACTGCCGCCCACCGCGTTGCCGGATCTCCACGGTGATCCGGTCCGGGCCGGAGCCCGCCGCCTGCAGATAGCTGCCCTCGTCTGCGATCGGGCTGAGGATCAGCGCGAAGTCGTCGTGACCGTTGAAGGCGCGCAGCCGACGGTCGAACGATCCCCCGGTTCCGCGCCCGGCCGCCCGGTCGATGGTGACAGCGCCACGCGTACCGGAAACAAACGTCAATCTGTGGGTGGGCTCGGTCCTGGCCCAGTACTCGGCCTGCACCTCGGCCGGCTTGCAGGACACCGACAACAGTTCGAACACGCCGCCGCGCGGTCCGGACATCGGCCCCTGCTCGCCTGCCGCCACCTCGGCATCGGCCAATGCCGCAGCCGCGTCACGGTCCCCCACCGCGATCAGGGTGACGATCTCGCGCAGCCGGTTGCGCGGCCGGCCCGCCTGTTCGGTCGGGCATGCCCGCACCGCGGTCAGATACGCGTCGACGTCTGGATGCGCCGCGATGAATTCCGCACTGAGCCGGTCGAATTCGTCGAGCATCGCCGCGATGACGACACCCGGGTCGTCAGTGGGCTGCGCCTGCACCGACCCCGCACCGATTTCCAGACCCGAGACGGTGAACGCACCATTGACGCGCAGGTTGAGCCGCTTGCGGGGACCACCCAGATCCTGGTCGGGCATGAACGCCGCCCACAGGATCTCATCGAGCACCAGGGGCTTGATTTCCGCGCGCCAGGTCAGCCGGACGGACTCGGCTTTCCTGTCGACACCGGCGATGGGGAGAAGCACGGCCACGTACACGTCGTCCGCCCGATAGACGGACCCGCCCACCGACTTCAGCCCGCGTGCGGTCGCCTCGTCCTTGATCCGTTGGTCCCAGAGCTTGCGAAGTTCCTTGGCAGTGGGCATCCGGACGGACTATTCGACGGTGACGGACTTGGCCAGGTTGCGGGGCTTGTCGACGTCGTACCCGCGGGCCCGGGCCACCCCGGCCGCGAACACCTGCAGCGGGATGGTCGACAACAACGGCTGGAAAAGCGTTGACACCGCCGGGATTTCGATCAGGTGATCGGCGAAGGGCCGCACCGTGTCGTCGCCCTCCTCGGCGATCACGATGGTCACCGCGCCGCGGGCCTGGATCTCGCGGATGTTGGACAGCAGCTTTGCGTGCAGCATCTGCGCATTCTTGGGTGACGGCATCACCACGATCACCGGCAGGTCGTCGTCGATCAGAGCGATCGGGCCGTGCTTGAGCTCACCGGCGGCGAAGCCCTCGGCGTGCATGTAGGCCAGCTCCTTGAGCTTGAGCGCACCCTCGAGTGCCACCGGGTAGCCGACGTGGCGGCCCAGGAACAGCACCGTCGGCGACTTGGCGAAGCGCTGCGCCAACTGCCCCACCGGCTCGATGCCGGCCAGCACGCGGCTGATCATGTCCGGCATGGCCTCAAGATCGGCGTACTCGCGCTCCACCTCGTCGGGGTACTTGGTCCCGCGGGCCTGCGCCAGGGCCAGCCCCACCAGGTAGTTCGCGGCGATCTGCGCCAGGAACGTCTTGGTGGCGGCCACACCGATCTCCGGCCCGGCCCGGGTGTAGAGCACCGCGTCGGCCTCGCGCGGGATCTGGCTGCCGTTGGTGTTGCAGATCGCCAGCACCTTGGCCTTCTGCGTCTTGGCGTGCCGCACCGCCTCGAGCGTGTCGGCGGTCTCGCCGGACTGCGAGATCGCGATCACCAGCGTGCTGCGATCCAGCACCGGATCGCGGTACCGGAACTCGCTGGCGAGCTCGACCTCGACCGGCAGCCGGGTCCAGTGCTCGATGGCGTACTTGGCCAGCAGGCCGGAGTGGTACGCGGTGCCGCAGGCGACGATGAAGACCTTGTCGATCTCGCGCAGTTCCTGATCACTCAGGCGCTGCTCGTCGAGCACGATGCGGCCGTCGACGAAATGCCCCAGCAGGGTGTCGGCGACCGCTGCGGGCTGCTCGGCGATCTCCTTGAGCATGAAGTAGTCGTAGCCACCTTTTTCGGCGGCGTCGAGATCCCAGTCGATGTGGAATTCCCGGTAGTCCTGGCCGGCCTGCAGATCGTCGCGGCCGAAGAAGTCGGTGATCCAGTAGCCGTCGGCGGTCAGCACCACCGCCTGGTCCTGGCCGAGCTCCACGGCATTACGCGTGTGCTCGATGAACGCCGCCACATCGGAGCCGACGAACATCTCGCCCTCGCCGATGCCGACCACCAGCGGAGTCGACCGGCGTGCGGCCACGATCGTGCCCGGGTCGTCGGCATTGGCGAACACCAGGGTGAAGTGGCCCTCCAGGCGCTGCAGAACGGCCAGCACGGACGCCGGAAAGTCGCCGGCGGTGTCGCCGTGGGCGTACTGACGGGCCACCAGGTGCACGGCCACCTCGGAGTCGGTGTCGCTGGAGAACTCCACCCCGTCGGCTTCCAGCTCGGCACGCAGGACGGCGAAGTTCTCGATGATGCCGTTGTGGACGACGGCGATCTTGGCTGCCGCGTCGCGGTGCGGATGGGCATTGCGGTCGGTGGGACGGCCGTGGGTGGCCCAGCGGGTGTGGCCGAGGCCGGTCGTGCCGGTCAGCACACCCTCGTCGGTCTCGGCGAGGGTGGCCTCCAGGTTGGCCAGGCGGCCGGCGCGGCGACGTACCGTCAACCCGCCGTTGCCGTCGATCAAGGCGATTCCCGCGGAGTCGTAGCCCCGGTATTCCATCCGCCGCAGCGCGTCGACGACGATGCCGCGGGCCGGGCGCGCCCCGACGTAGCCGACGATTCCACACATAGGGTCCCAGGGTAGTGCAGCCGGAGCGCTGACCCGATTCTGCGCGACGGCGTTTGACGCATATCACCGTGTTCGCACCCGGGCGCGGATTCGGCGCCCTGCGCTACGGTCAACGCGTGGCCAGCACAAAGAAGCTCTTCACAGGGTTGACCCGCCGCGGACCGCATCGAGTCCTGCGGGGCGACCTGGCGTTCGCCGGCATGCCGGGAGTTGTGTACACGCCGGAGTCCGGCCTGAATCTGCCCGGTGTGGTCTTCGGCCATGAGTGGATGACCCGGGCGGACAACTACACGGGCACGCTCGAGCACCTGGCGTCCTGGGGCATCGTGGCGGCGGCACCCGACACCGAGACCGGCGTGGCTCCGTCGGTGCTCAATTTCGCCTTCGACCTGGGCGCGGCCCTCGAAATCATCACCGGGGTGCGGCTGGGTACGGGCAAGATCAGCGTGCACCCGGGCAAGCGGGGGGTGGTGGGTCACGGCTTCGGCGGGTCCGCGGCCGTGTTCGCCGCCGCGGGAATGGCAGGTTCGGCGCAGCGTCCGAAGGCAGTGGTGTCACTGTTCCCGACGGTGACGAAGCCGCCGGCCGAACAGCCGGCGTCGGCGTTGCGGGTGCCCGGCCTGGTGCTGACCGCCCCCGGCGACCCGATGACACTGCGCTCGAACGCCGTGGAGTTGGCCCGGGTCTGGGACGGCGCGACGCTACGGACGGTCAGTAAGGCGCAGGCCGGTGGCCTGGTCGAGGGACGCCGGTTGGCCCGTTTCATCGGACTGCCCAGCGCCGACAAAGACACCCAGAAGATCGTGCGCGGCCTGCTCACCGGGTACCTCCTGGCCACGCTGGCCGGCGACAAGACCTACCGCGATTTCGCCGATCCCGACGCCGCACTGCCCCACGCCGAAACGGCCGACCCGAACGCCGATCCGGTGGCGCTGGAGGACAAGGTCGTCGCGCTGCTCAAGCCGTGACCGGGCGGGGTGGCAATCGCCGGCCATTTCGTCGATGCCGGGCCGAATATCAGTTCGGATAGTTGATCTGCAGTAGCTCACGGGCTCGGATCGCAAGAAGTAACTGGGCCCGAACGTCAGGGCTTTGGAGGTCTTGCAGAGTGAGCTGGGTGATCTTGGCGACGCGGTTGCGCAGGGTGTGGCGATGGATGCCCAATTCGGCTGCCGCACCTTCGAGGTGACCGTTGTGCCGTAAGTAGCTTTCGAGTGTGAAGAGCAAGCCGTCACCGGTGTCGTTCGCGCCCTTGTCCTGTTCGACAAGCGCTGCAATGGGTTCCGTAATCAGACTCAGTTCTTCTGCGCTTCGCCCACCGAGGATGACGTCGAGGAGTCCGATGTCGGCATACGAGTGGAATGCCTTGTCGCCGTTGCCGAACAGAGCGGCGGTGTGGGCTTGGTTCAGGGCGGTTGCGATGTTGTCGATCGTGGCGGGCTTGCTCAGCCCGCTACGTAGGCGCTTCTGCAGTTGAGCACCGATTTCGGTGACAAGGGCTTCTGCGGTGCCGGATTCGGCGGCAGGCAGGATGATGATCAACTCGCCGGCGCGGGAACACATCAGGTAACGCGAATGCCGTGACTCGAGCACGCGATTCGCCTGAGTTTCGGCGGTGAGGCTGGGTCCAGTGTCGTTCAGCGCCAGAACGACGATGTCATCGTCAGGGTCGAACCGGAAATACCTGAGGACGGCGTCGTCAACCGGTGGAGAGTCGGCGAGTAGGCCGGCGGTGGTGGCGACGCGCAGACGGTGCTCGGCGTCCAGGATCTTGGCCGGTTTCCCCATTTCGATGGAGATCAACGACACCGCATGAGATACGAGCAGACGCTCAGTGGAGGACAGCGGCTCGTTGGTCTTGACGGCGAGGTATCCGCGTAGCGGCTGGGCCGCTTTGAGCGCCTGAAGCGTGCAGTACCCGGAGCCGTCGGCGACGACACGGCTGGCGTGCTTGGCCCGTCTGCTCGTGCCGTGATCGATGAGGTTCGCGCCCAGCGCGCAGATGTGCTCGGTCTCGGGCCCGTCGGCCGCCAAGGCATTGCCGTCGACGTCGATGACGACAACGGTTGCCGAAAGGAGCTTGCTCAACGTGGCGACGACAGCGGGTATGCCGTCGCGCAGAGTCTCACGGGCGAGCACTTCTTGTTGGTCGACGACGCGCTGGACCGAGCGGAGTTGGTCGGCGGTGACTTCGTCGATGATGGCGCGGGTGATCGCGATGAACGGAGTTTCAGGAGGAACGCTGAGCACAGGCATTCCCAGTGCATCGCCGGCAGCGATGATCCCCCTGGGTACGGCGGAATGTGTGGTGCCGGTGTCGAAGGCAAGCGCGGCGACCCCAGCCGTCGACAACCGGGCCAGGTACTCGAACTGCTGGTCGGCGGTGGCTCCGACGTTCATGCCGGTGGTCATGACGAGTTCGCCGCCCGAGAGGTACGGCGTCGGGTCCTCCAGCTCGATCGCGTGAGCCCAGGCGATCGAACGGTCGGCCCCGTCGCGGCCGGCTATCAATGTCAGGCCCAGTGCCGGGGTCTGCACGAGCCGGCGCACGGTCATCGCCATGGGGAATCACCTAACACCACAGCTAATGCTAGGACCCTTGCCGCAGTGGGCGGCGGTCCAGCAGCGGCATGCCGTCGTTTTTCGTCGAGGGCAGCCAGTGCGCCTGTCAGGCGGTGCACTCTCCCAGTCGGGGCGGTGCACTGCGGTACTGCGGCGGCGTGGCCGACAATGACACCGGGTTGGCGACCTGCGGGGTGCGGCTACCCGGAACCGGCACAGTCACCTCTAATCCCAGCTTCTCAGCGAAGGCGAATGCCTCGGCCATGTCGTTGATGGGCCCGGCGGGCACCCCCACGGAGGTGAGGACGTCGTACCAGTGGTCCGCGCCGTGATCGCTGAACCTGGCCTCCAAGAGTGCGCAGAGTTCATCTCGGTGGCGCACCCGTAGTGCGTTGGAGGTGAAGCGTTCGTCATCGGCGAGCGCGTCGAGCTCGATGGCCGTGACCAGCAGTCGAAACTGCTTGTCATTGCCAACGGCCAGCGCGATGGGTCGATCAGCGGTATTGAAGGTTTGGTACGGCGCGATGCTGGGATGGCGGTTTCCCATGGCTGCCGGGATGGTGCCGGCACCCAGGAAGCCCGAAGCCTGGTTCACCATGGAGGACAACAGCACGGACAGCAGGTCGGTGTCGACGCGTTGCCCCTCCCCGGTGCGGTCGCGGTGGGCCAGTGCCACCAGGATGCCGGTGATGGCGTGCACGCCGGTGAGCACGTCGACCATCGCGACACCGACCTTGGTGGGGTCGCCGGGTTGCGGGCCGGTGATGCTCATCAGACCACCGACCGCTTGGACCAACAGGTCGTAGCCGGGCAGGTCAGCCCCGCCGGAACGGCCGAAACCGGTGATGGCGCAGTAGATCAGGTCCGGTTTGACCTCGCGGAGGGTGTCGTAGCCCAGACCGAGTTTCTCCATGGTGCCGGGCCGGAAGTTCTCCACGACAATGTCGGCACCGCTGACCAACTCGCGAGCGTGGGCCACGTCGTCGGGACGGGTGAGATCAAGCACCAGCGAGCGCTTGTTGCGGTTGACGGCGTTGAAGTAGGTGGCCACGCCGTCCGTGTCATAAGGCGGGCCCCACTCACGGGTGTCGTCACCGATGCCGGGGCGTTCGATCTTGATGATCTCGGCCCCGAAGTCGCCGAGCATCATGGTGGCGTACGGGCCGGCGAGCACGCGACTGAAGTCGATGACGGTGATTCCCTCTAGCGCACCGGCGGTCATGAGCGCGGCGCTCCGCCGCGCAGATACACCGTGGTGGTGTGCGTGAAGAATTCCCTGGCCGCCGATCCCTGTTCCTTCGGGCCCAGACCGCTCTTCTTGGCGCCACCGAAGGGCACGTGCGGGTCGGCACCGGCCGATTCGGAGTTGACGTGCAGGACCCCGACGTCGATGTGTTCGACCGCCTGCAGTGCCCGGGTCAGGTCTTGGGTGAAAATCGCTGCCGAGAGCCCGAATTCGCTGTCGTTGGCAAGCGTGAACGCCTCCTCGGCGTCCGCGGCACGGCGCACTGCGAGCACCGGGCCGAACAGCTCGTCGGTCCACAAGTCGGCGGGGCGGTCGCCGAGTTCGATGACGGTCGGCGCGATGAAGTAACCACGCGCCCGGGCGTCGTCGGTATAGGGCTGCCCGCCGGCCACGACTGTGGCACCTTGGGCCCGCGCGGTTTCGATGCCGTCGGTGATCGTCTTGTGCGCCGAATCGCTGACGACCGGCCCCATCTGCGTGGCATCGTCAACCGGATCGCCCACGACGAGTGCCCCGGCACGGTCGGCCAGGGCGCCCAGGAAGCGGTCGGCGATTCGCTCGGTGAGGATCAATCGGGATGTGGCCGTGCACTTTTGACCGGTGGAGCGGAACGCACCCAGCATCACCTGCTCGACCGCCAGGTCCAGATCCGCATCGTCGAGCACCACCGCGGCGTTCTTCCCGCCCATCTCGGCTTGCGCCGGAACCCCGCGGGCAGCCGCCAGACTCGCGATCCGCCGCCCGATGCCGGTCGATCCGGTGAAGGTGACGGCATCGATGTCTGGGTGGTTGACGATGCCGTCGCCGATGGCTGAGCCGCCGATGAGCAGGTTGAGCACACCCGCCGGCAGGCCCGCACTGTCGAGCGCGTGCGCCAGATGCATCGCGAGCAGCGGCACGGTACTCGCGGGCTTCCACACCACCGAGTTGCCGTAGATCAGTGCCGGCGCGATCTTCCACGCCGGGATGGCGATCGGGAAGTTGAACGGGGTGATGACCCCGACCACGCCAACCGGCTTGCGGGTGACCAGGATTTGTTCGCCTGCGCGCGGGGAGGCATAGATCTCGCCGGCCTGGCGGTCACCTTCGTTGCCGTAGTAACGGAGGATCTGGGCGGCGCGACGCACTTCGCCGACACCTTCGGCCAGCGTCTTGCCTTCTTCGATCGACAGGTCGCGGCCCCATTCGGCGGCGTGGCCGTCGAGGACCTCGGCCGCGGCCAGCAGGACGGCCCCGCGGGCGGCAATCGGGGTGGCCGCCCACGCGCGACCGGACTCGGCGGCCGCAGCCACCGCCGTTTCGAGATTGGCCGCACTCGCGGCGCCGCCCGCGGCGACCACGGACTGTGGCCGCGAAGGGTCGACACTACGGATGCCGTCACCCTCGCCGGAAACCCATTGCCCGGCAACGAGGTGCTGCAGTTGTGCAGGTGTGTGCATGGTCATTCGATAACCCCAATCAGGTTGCGACGGCTCAGCGGAACGCGGCCTGGCCGGTGAGCGCCTTGCCGATCGCGAGCATGTGCATCTCGGAGGTGCCCTCGTAGGTGAGCACCGATTCGAGGTTGTTGGCGTGGCGAAGCGGCGAGTACTCCAGCGTGATGCCGCTGCCGCCGAGGAGCGTGCGGCATTCCCGCGCGATGGCCAGGGCTTCGCGCACGTTGTTGAGCTTGCCGAGCGAAACCTGTTCGGGACGCACACCTTCGGCGTCCTTGATCCGACCCAGGTGCAGCGCCAGCAACATCCCTTTGCCCAGTTCGAGGGTCATGTTGGCCAACTTCTCCTGAGTGAGCTGGTAGCTCGACAGCGGCCGGTCGAACACGTCGCGGCTCTGGGTGTAGGCGATGGCGGTCTCCAGGCTGTCTCGAGCGGCTCCGAGCGCGCCGAACACAATTCCGAAACGCGCTTCGTTCAAGCATGACAACGGGCCGGACAACCCGCGGGCTTCAGGCAGCTGCGCCGACGCGGGCAGGCGCACGTTGTCCAGAACCAGCTCCGAGGTCACCGATGCCCGCAATGACAACTTCTTGTGGATCTCATTGGCGGTGAAGCCCGGTGTGTCGGTGGGCACCAGGAAACCCCGGATGCCGTCATCGGTCTGGGCCCACACCGTGGCCACGTCGGCGAGGTTGCCGTTGGTGATCCACATCTTGGTGCCGTTGAGCACCCAGTCGCTGCCGTCGCGGCGCGCGCGGGTGCGCATGCCTGCGGGGTTGGAGCCGAAGTCGGGTTCGGTCAGGCCGAAGCAGCCGATCGCCTCGCCGGCGGCCAGCCGGGGCAGCCATTCGTTCTTCTGTTCCTCGGAGCCGAAGCGGTGGATCGAGTACATCGACAACGAGCCCTGGACGGAGACGAAGCTGCGAAACCCGCTGTCACCGGCCTCCAGTTCCGTGCAGGCCAGCCCGTAGCTGACGGCGCTGGTGCCGGCGCACCCGTAACCGTCCAGGTGCATGCCGAGAACCCCGAGTGCACCGAACTCCTTGGCCAGCTCCCGGGGCAGGGTGGCCGATTCGAACCAGCCTTCGACGTTCGGCTTGAGCCGGGTGTCGACGAATTGTCGGACCGTCGCGGCGATGTCGCGCTCGTCCTGATCGAGCAGACGGTTGATGTCGAACAGCTCGAGAGGCCCGTAGGTCTTGGGGGCCGACGGGGCAGCGGTCAGCGTCATGAGGTAACTCCTAGGCGATGATTCGGTTTGGTGAGGTCAGAGCGCGGCGAAGGCGTCGCGTACGACCCCCAGCGCCTCGAGTAGCAGGGCATCGGAGATCGATAGCGGTGGCAGGAAGCGCAGCACGTTACCGAAGGTTCCAGCGGTCAGCGTAAGCACACCGTTGTTCAGGCAGTGGCGGGTGACGGCGGCCACGGCGTCGCGGTTGGGGGTCCGGGTACCGGGAACGACGAGTTCAGCGGCGATCATGGCGCCACGGCCACGGATATCGCCGAGAACTTCTGTCGTGGCGGCGATGCCACGCAGTTCCCGCACCAGGATGTCGCCGATGGCCTGTGCACGGTCGAGCAACTGATGGTTTTCGATCTCGTCGAAGACGCCGAGCGCGGCCGCGCACGCCACCGGATTGCCGCTGTAGGTGCCTCCGATCCCGCCCGGATGCGCGATGTCCATGATGTCGGCGCGTCCGGTGACCGCTGCCAGCGGCATGCCGCCGGCCAGGCCCTTGGCGGTGACGATCATGTCGGGCACCAAGCCGTCATGCTCACTGGCGAACCAGGTTCCGGTGCGGGCGATGCCGGCCTGCACCTCGTCGGCGACCAACAGGATGCCGCGGTCGCGGCAGAAGTCGGCCACCGCGCGCAGGAAACCGTCGGCGGGAACGATGAATCCGCCTTCACCCTGGATGGGCTCAACCACGACGCAGGCCACCTCGTCGGCGCCGATCTGGGCGTCGATGAGCTGGGTGAACTGGCTGAACGCTTCGGCGGCGCAATTCTCCGGACCCGACGGCCAGCGGTATGGGTAGGCCATCGGCGCCCGGTACACCTCGGGGGCGAACGGCCCGAAGCTGTGCTTGTAGGGCTGGTTCTTGGCGGTCATGGTCATCGTCAGCAGCGAACGGCCGTGGAAGGCGTGGTCGAACACCACGACCGCGGGTCGCTTGGTGGCGGCGCGGGCGTACTTGACGGCGTTCTCGACTGCTTCGCTACCGGTGTTGAACAGCGCGGTGCGCTTCTCATGCGTTCCGGGAGTGAGCCGGTTGAGGATCTCGGCCACCTCGATGTAGGGCTCATATGGGGTGGCCAGGAAACACGTGTGGGTGTAGCGGGCCAGCTGGTCTGCGGCGCGCTCGACGACGGCCGGCGCGGCGTTGCCCACAGTGGTGACCGCGATGCCGCTGCCCATGTCGATGAACGAGTTGCCGTCGACGTCCACGATCACGCCGCCACCGGCGGCGGCGGCGTAGACCGGCGCGCTGCTGGACAGTCCCGCGGGCAGGGCGCTGGAGCGGCGGGCGGCCAGTTCGCGGGAGCGCGGGCCTGGCACCTCGGTAACCAGTCGGCGTTCCTGACGCAGGTCCGGACCGCCGATCACCGTGTCGAGCATCGTCATCTCGCTCGTTCCTTCCGTCGATGTGGGCGCCAGCCTACGAATGACACCACCACCACACCTATCGCCGAGTCGGACAAATTTTTGAACAGAACTGTCCATGTCGGCGATATCAATGGCGGGCGAAGTCCTTGACACTGTGGGCGCCGACTGGACAGGACACGAATGGAGGGACACGCCATGGGCTCTGGCTTCGCAACCGCCGCCCCGCGCGATACCGCATCGATTACCGAGGCGCTCAGCGGGATGCAGGCGCCGGGCACGCCGCCGCGTGAACACCTGACCTTCGTCGACCACGACGCGGCGGACACCACCCGCGCCGTGGTCGCCTGGGCCGACCCGGCGCCGTTGCTCACCGAGGCATGTGCCCTGTTCGAGCACTTCGGCCTACAGGTCGCGGCCCAGCGCACCGTCGATGCCACCGGGTATCCGTTGACCGTTTCCGTGTTCGATTTCGCGTCCCCCGACCGATGGCGTGCGGGCAGCAAAGACAAGGTGGCCGATGCGTTCGCCGCGCGCAGCGCCCATGGCTTCCTGATCGACGACCATGCACGGCTGATCCTCTCGGCGAACATCACCTGGCGCGAGGTCGTTCTGGTGCGCTCGGCCAGCCGATTCCTGCGCCAGGCCGGGTTGGCCATGTCGGACAGTTACATCATCGACACCCTGACGGAGCACGCCGACTTCGTTGCCACCCTGGTCGACCTGTTCGCGGCACGGTTCGACCCGCAGTTGGGCGACCGAGAATCGCAGATGGCGGGCGCGCAGCGCCGCTTGGCGAACCTCATCGACGCGACCACGTCGATCGACGAGGACCGGATTCTGCGGGCATTCACCTCGTTCGTGTCGGCGACGTTGCGCACCAACTGGTTTCAACGCGGTCCAGACGGCGGGCCCAAGCGCCACGCGTCGTACCTGATCGACTCCTCGATGCTCCATCCGCGGGGGCCGATCGTTCCGTTCCGGGAGATCTTCGTCGACAGCGAGGACGTCGAAGGGATCCACGCCCGCAGTGGGCCGGTCGCGCGGGGCGGCCTTCGATTCTCCGACCGACCCGAGGACTACCGGACCGAAGTCCTCGGGCTGATGAAGACCCAGACCGTCAAGAACTCACCGATCGTGCCGGTCGGCGCCAAGGGCGCGTTCGTGCGCAAGAACCCGACGGTCAGCCCCGAGCAGGCCTACCGCGCCTTCGTCGCCGGGCTGCTCGACCTCGCCGACAACCTCGTGGGCAATCGCGTCCGCCCGCCCGAAGGCACCGTCACTTACGGCGGTGACGACACCTACCTGGTGGTGGCTGCCGACAAGGGCACCGCCAGATTCTCCGATGTCGCCAACGAGCTGGCCACGAACCGCGGATTCTGGTTGGGAGACGCGTTCGCCTCTGGCGGTTCGGCGGGATACGACCACAAGCAGATGGGCATCACCGCCCGCGGGGCATGGGTGTCGGTCCGCGCGCATTTCGCCGACCTCGGTCGCGACGCCGACGCCGACGCAATCACCGTCGTAGGCATCGGTGACATGTCGGGTGACGTGTTCGGCAACGGAATGCTGTTGTCGCCCAACCTCAAACTCGTCGCGGCCTTCGACCACCGCCATGTCTTCATCGACCCCGACCCCGACCCGCGAGCCGGCTACGCCGAGCGAACCCGGTTGGCCGCCATGCCGGCCAGCAGCTGGGACGACTACGACCGCAGCGCACTGTCGCCCGGCGGCGGGGTCTGGTCGCGCAACGCCAAACGCATCGACCTGCCCGCAGAGGCCCGTGCGCTGCTCGGCATCACCGCCGAAGCCGTCACACCCCACGACATCATCCGCGCCATCCTGACCGCCGATGCGGATCTGCTGTGGAACGGCGGCATCGGTACCTACGTGAAGTCGGCACGCGAAAACAACGCCGAGGCAGCCGATCCGGTCAACGACGCCATCCGCGTCAACGCCGAGGAACTGCGTGTCACGGTTGTCGGTGAGGGCGGAAACCTCGGATTCACTCAACGTGCCCGCATCGAATACGCGTTGGCCGGCGGCCGTATCAACGCCGATTTCATCGACAACGCCGCGGGCGTGGCCACTTCCGACCGTGAAGTGAACCTCAAGATCGCCCTCCAGTCGGCACTGCGCGCCGAGCGCATCAGCGTCGACGGACGCGACGAGTTATTGGCCGGCTGCCAGGACGAGGTCGCCGCCGCGGTGCTGAGCGGCTGTGAGAACCAGGTTCGGGCCATCGGTTTGGCCGAAGCGCAAGCCGCTCAGCTGCTCAACCGCCACGAACGACTGATCGAGAATCTCGAGCAGGTCTCCGGTATCAGCCGGACCGCCGAAATACTGCCCAGCAGAGCCGAACTCGTCTCGCGTACTCGTGCCGGCCGCGGGTTGACGCGTCCGGAGATCGCGGTGCTGCTGGCGCATTCCAAAAATGTCGTGCGCGACGAGCTGCTGGGCTCCGCGGTACCCGACGATCCCATCTTCTCCACCGCCTTGCGCGACTACTTCCCCACGCCGTTCCACACCCACCTCGATGCCGACATCGCATGTCATCGGCTCGCCCGGGAGATCATCGCCACCCAGATCGCCGACGACCTGATCAACCACGTCGGTCCGGGCCTGATCTATCAACTCGACGAGCGTCTGGGTGTATCCACGCCGACGGTTGCGGCGGCCTACACCGTGGTGCGGCATCTCTTCGGGATCGATGAGATGTGGCGCGAGGCGCTGGAGCAGACCGCCGGCAGCCCGGCGCAGCGCAACGTTGCACTTCACTCGGTGCAGCACTTCATCGAACACACCGCGGGGCGCCTGTTGCGCCGCCACAGCGGGAACCTCGACATCGGCACCACCATCGCGGCCTACCGGCGACACGTGGACGCCCTGCACCACCAGCGCCATGACTTCGGCGACCGTTGGCCGCGACTTCGCCCGGACTCATTGGACCTCAGCCGCACAGCCACCAGAATGGGCGGAGAGATCACCGTGGTGGCCGGTGTGTTCCTGGCGATCGATGACCAACTCGACCTGGACTGGATCGAACGCGGACTGCGGGCGCACACCACATCGACCTGGTGGGACGCCATGGGTGCCGCAGCCCTGTACGACCAGTTCGCCGATACCCATCATCAGCTGACGGCCGCCGTGCTGAGTTTGGCCGCCGACCCCGAGGAAGCACTGCGCGTGTGGCGTCACGGGGCGGCGGCGGCGCTGGCCCGGTTCGGCCAGATGCGCGACGAGTTGGGCCGCGACAGCGTCATCGACGTTGCCCGGGGAGTCACCGTCCAAGCCGAACTCGCGCAGTTGCTCCGGCACACCGATGCCTTGGTCCGCTGACTCCCGTCCCCTAGGAGTTGCCGCTCAGCGACACCAACGACCACGTCGTCGCTGAAACCGGCAGCGCCATAGCCGAACTCGGGTCCTCCAGCTTGGATCCAGCGACGTGCTCGGCGTCGTTGGCGACGATGACCCGACCCTCGGAGTTGGTGAGCGCCAGGGGCGTGCGATGCGCCGCGAACGTCGGCAACAGTGCGGCGTCCAGTCGGGCTACCGGCACATCGGCCCCGGCCACGCCGAGGAACTCCCCTCGCTCGGAGGTCACCGGGACGGCGAACGTACACACGTAGAGGTCGACGCCGGTGTAGTCCAGATACGGTCCGTACACCCACCGGGTCCCACGATCGCGGGGCACGGAATACCACTCCATCGTGGAGTAGTCGTAGAAATACTCGCTGCCCGGATTGAGATCAAGCTCGAGCCGCTGCGCCTCACCACCGGGTTTGGAGTTCGGACGCCACCACTCGAGGTAACGCGGAACGTCTGCCAACGCACCGTCCGCGACGACGAATCCGACCCCGTTCACCAAATGTGCCTGCCGCTGCAGTTCACCGATCACGGGGTCGCGGAGTGCCGCCAGGTCGGTCGAGCATGGCTTGGCGCCGGAGTCTTCGATGCGATCCCACAGCGCACAGGTGGCGGTTGCGACGGTGCGCAGCGAGGCAAAGAGGTTCTCGACGAGTGAGGTCACCGCCGCAGAGACCAACTCGAGTGCCGCATCGCCGTCATCGGCGCGAAACGACTCGTCGGTTCCGTTCGCCATCATCTCGAATGCCCTTCGGTCTGTATCGGCGTCAGCGTAGGCACCGGCGCGCGGCGGGATGCCGGGTCAACGTGCGGACTCATGTTCTGGCGAGCTCCATCCGCAGGCCGATGAGCCGTCGGATGGTCAGCGCGCTGTACTCCTCTGCCAATGATCGCGCGCCCGCCTGATCCCCGGCCTCGATTGCGTCGACCAGTAGGTGATGCCTGGCCGCCTCATCTGCGGGGTCCAATCCCAGGCGTGGCAGCCAGACCATCGCCGCCAGTTCGGCCTGCATGTTCACCTCGGCGCGGGTGAGGCGAGCGGACTGCGAACATACGGCGACCTCGATCTGGAATCGGCTGTCGGCCCGACGGCTGGAGATCGCGTCCTGGCTGACCGCAAGTCGGTCGGCCAGCATGCGAAGCCGCGCGATGTCGGCTGCCACGGCTCGTCGGGTCGCCAGAACCGCCGTGGCACCGGCGACCGCGAAGTGCTCGTCCCCCAGGTCACGCAACCCCTCGACCGTCAGCTCCTGCAGCAGAGCCAGCGATCGCGCGTGCACGTCTTCAGCCGAGGCGCGTACAAAGCTCCCGCCGCCGCGACCTCGCTTCGTCACAACAAGCCCCTGCTCCCGCAAGATGGCCAGCGCTTCACGCAGGGTCATGGTCGATACACCGAGTTGGGTGGCCAGGTCGATTTCGCTCGGAAGTTGTTCCCCGTCGGAGATCACCCCGAGGCCGATGGCGGCAGAGATTCGCGCCACCACGGCATCCGTGCGCGGCCCGCTGCCTGCGAGCGGTGACAACACAGCCCCCACCGCGGTCAGGCCGCGCAATTGTTCGACCGCCACTGTTCCTCCTGCCAGGGCAATTTCGACGATGGTACGCGATAAGTCTTGAACTATGAACTATGATCCTTTATGTTTTAATTCTATGGCTTGCCTCACAGCCCGCCCCTGAACATGGCCCCTGACACAGAAAGCCGGCCGCCTATGTCGAAATCACCCGAGCCGCACGACGAGGACCACGCGCAACTCGCCGCTCTCGGTTTCCAGTCCGAGTTCAAGCGGGACATGAGCCTGTGGGCCAACTTCTCGCTCGGCTTCACCTATCTCTCGCCGGTCGTCGGCATCTACACGGTCTTCGCGTTCGCCCTGGCCGCGGCCGGCCCGCCGATGATCTGGAGCCTGTTGATCGCGGGCTTCGGCCAGATGCTGGTCGCGCTGGTGTTCAGCGAGATCGTCGCCCAGTTCCCGGTGGCCGGCGGCGTCTACCCGTGGGCCCGCCGACTCTGGGGTCGTAAATGGGCATGGATGACCGGCTGGGTGTACATCTTCGCGCTGCTGGCCACGATCGCCGGCGTGGCCTACGGCGCCGGCCCGTTCGTGGCCACGGTCTTCGGGTTCACCCCGACGGTCAACACCACCGTCGTATGCGCTCTGATCGTGCTGCTGCTGGCCACCGTCGTCAATCTCACCGGCACCAAGATGCTGAGCTACTTCGCGATCTTCGGCTTCACCGCCGAACTCATCGGCGCGCTGATCGTGGGCGGGTGGCTGTTACTCACCCAACGTCACCACGGTCTGGGCGTGCTGTTCGACAGCTTCGGGGCGCAGGGAGAGCACAGCTTCCTCTACGCCTTTCTGGCGGCCAGCCTGATCGGCGTCTACCAGTACTACGGATTCGAGGCCTGTGGTGACGTCGCCGAGGAGGTCCGCAACCCCGGTGTCCAGATCCCGAAGTCGATGCGGCGGACGATCTACATCGGCGGCGCCGCAGCGACTTTCGTCTGCCTCAGCCTCGTTCTCTCGGTCGTCGACATCGGCGCGGTGATCCGCGGCGAGGACGTCGATCCGATCTCGACCGTGCTGGCCACCGCCTTCGGGCCGGTCGGCTCCAAGATCGTGCTCTGCATCGTGCTGATCTCCTTCGTGTCCTGCGCCCTGAGCCTCCAGGCGGCGGCCAGCCGGCTGCTCTACTCGTACGGCCGTGACGACATGATCGTCGGCTCCAAGCTCTGGGCCCGGTTCGACAAGAAGCGCCACGTCCCTCCGTTTGCGTTGCTTGCCGCTGCGGTCATCCCCGCCGCTCTCATCATCGGATCGATCGTCTCCACCGACGCGCTGACCAAGCTCATCAGTTTCGGTTCGGTCGGCATCTACATCGCCTTCCAGATGGTCGTCTTCGCCGCCCTCCGCGCCCGCATCAAAGGATGGGTCCCCAGCGGCAAGTACCGCCTCGGCCGATGGGGAATGTTGGTCAATGTCGGTGCCCTGGTCTACGGCGTGGCAGCGATCATCAACATCTGTTGGCCCCGAACGCCCGAGGCGCCCTGGTACGACAACTACATCGTGTTGCTGATGTCAGCCTTCGTCATCGGACTGGGCCTGCTCTACATGGCCACGGCCCGCTCCCATTCCAACGGCACCACACCGCACGCCGATGCGATTCCCTCCCCGACCACATCACCGACGAAATCCACTGTGGCGCAGTCGGTTTAGCAGCCCAGCCACATCACGATCACCAGAGGAGCGTCGCCATGACGGATACCATCACTGCCAACACCTTCCCCGCGCCTCCGCGCCTGGAGGTGACCGATCCCTCGTTCTCGATCACCTCGGTCGCGGTCCACGAGGCCCGCGAGGCCAGCTGGTTCGCCCATACCGAGTACGGGATCGCAGTCCTGCGCTACGACGACGTCAGCGAGCTCATGCGCCACCCCAGTCTTCGCCAGGGCAGTTATCACTGGCCGGCCCACAACAACGTGACCGGCGGGCCGTTCCTGGACTGGTGGAACAGCTGGATCCTGAACAAGGAGGGCCAAGAGCATCAGCGGCTGCGGACCCTGCTCAACCCAGCGTTCTCCAAGCGGCTGATCAAAGGCCTCGTACCCCGGTTCCAGGCGCTGGCCGGCGAACTCATCGACGCCTTCGCCGACAAGGGTGAGTGCGAGTTCATCGCCGACTTCGCCGACCCGTATGCCGCTCGCGTCATCGCCATCATGCTGGGCCTGCCCGAATCGGAGTGGCAGATCATCGCCCGCGAGTCCGCGACCATCGGGCTGGCGATGGGTGTCACCTTCAACGAGGAGCTGCCGCGGATCGAGGCAGCTCTGGCCACGCTTTTCGATTACGCCGACGCCGCGATCGCCGACCGGGAGGCGAACCCCCGCGATGATTTCACGACGACCCTCGTGCAGGCGAAGAACGACGGTGGGCTATCCGCCGACGAACTGCGCGACGCAATCGTCCTGATGATCTTCGGCGGCTACGACACCACCCGCAACCAACTCGGCCTGGCGATGCAGAGCTTCATCGACAACCCCGGGCAGTGGGAGCTACTCGCGGAGAACCCGGCCCTGGGCGGCAAGGCGGTCGAGGAGGTGATGCGGACCAATCCGACGGTCCGCTGGGTCACCCGCGAGGCGACTGAGGACTTCGAACACAAGGGACTGGCCATCAGCGCCGGAACCACCATCCACCTGTTCAGTGAGTCCTCCGGTACCGACCCACGGGTTTTCGGGCAACCCAGCTTCGACATCGCCGCCGAACGCAAACCGCACTTCGGTTTCGGTGGCGGAGCGCACCACTGCCTGGGTCACTTCGTCGCGCGGGCTGACATGTCCGAGGCGTTGCCTCTGCTGGCCCGCCGGCTTCGGGATCCGAAGGTGCTCGACGGCGCCGACTGGATGCCCGACTCGGGCAACACCGGCGCGAACAAGCTCCCGATCAGCTTCACCCCGGCCTGAAGCCGGCCATCCCCCACCAACCACTCACCCACCACACTCATCCCGAAAGGTCCGCGTCCATGAGCACAACAGCGCTCGACCACCACCGTGAGGCCAATTCCGCCCCCGGAGCCCTCGATGCCGCGCTCGCGGCCATCGAGGAGTACGGCGTGGAGTTCGTCTACTTCCAGGCCGTGACGATCACCGCGAGAGTTGTCGGAAAGGTCGTTCCCGCAGACCAATTCGCGCGGCTGGCGACGCGCGGCGTCATGCAACACCGCACCGCCATCGCCAACCTGCAGACCACCCGCGAGGGCGTGCTGCTCGGCGGCGGCGTCGGCGCACCCGAGTACTGCGCGGTGCCCGACCTCGACACCTTCTCGGTACTGCCCTGGGACCACAAGACCGCGCGTGTCTTCTGCAGCCTCTACGAGCCCGACCACGTGATGGTCGATCCCGGCGCTCCCCTGCCGACCGATACCCGCGGCCTGATGAAGCGACTGCACTCCGCGTTCACCGATCGCACCGGGCTGGAGCTGCGCACCGGCACCGAGCCCGAGATGACCTGGGAAGGACCGGGTTTCACCACGTCGTCGCGCCCCGACTCAAGCCCCGCCTATCACATCGAGCATCTCGAGCGGTATCGCGCGATCTATCAGAAGGTGATCGCCTACGCGAAATTCATGGGCTTCCAGATGGTCGAAGGCGACTTCGAAGACGCCGGCCAGGTCGAGCTCAACTGGATGTACGACCACAGCGACGCAACGGCCGACCGCCTGATGACCTACCGGCAGATCTGTAAGCAGGTCGCCCGGGAACTCGGCATCGAGGCGAGCTTCATGCCCAAACCCGGTCAGGGCTACATGGGGAACGGCTGCCACCACAACTTCAGCCTGTGGCGCGGCGACGTCAACATCCTGGCCGACGAAGGTCGCCAGGATCTGCACCTGACCGAAGAGGGTCAGTACGCCCTCGGCGGGCTGCTCACCCATACCCCGGGAGCGATGCTGATCATGGGTTCGACGGTCAACTCCTACAAGCGATACTGGGACGCAGGCCAGTTCGCCCCGTCGAAGATCAACTGGGGCCTCGACAACAAGACCTGCACGGTGCGCCTGTCGGCCAACGGCCGACTCGAATACAAGCTCCCCGACGCCGCATGCAACCCGTATCTGACCCACGCGGCGATGCTGGCCTCCATCGACGATGGCCTGAAGAACCAGATCAGCCCCGGCGAACCCACAGTCGGCTCGAGCTACGAGTCCACGAGCCCCGAATTGTTCGGGGAACTGCCGCTCACCCTCGGTGATGCGCTGGCCGCGTTCAAGGCCGACGACTACCTGATCAATGAGTTGGGTGCCCCTCTGGGGAACCTGTTGCTGGAGTACAAGACCGACGAGTGGGCGCGGTTCAACAGCTCGATCACCGACTGGGAGCGCACGATGTACTGGGAGGACACCCCGTGACCGGGTCGCTGCGACTGGCCTGCATCGACGCCGATGCGCCGCCGTTGTTCGGGCTCGCGTCGGCACCCGGTGGCCGGGCCGGGTACGAGCCGGTGGTCGGCGAACTCCTTGCGGCCGAACTGGATCGGAAACTCGAGTGGGTCATCATGCCATGGGGCGACATGCTGCCGGCCGCGCGCGACCATCGGGTGGACGGGGTCCTGTGCGGACAGGGAATCATCCCGGCTCGTCTGGAGCAGGCCGATTTCACCCGGCCGTACGGGATCTTCCACGAAGGCATCCTGATGCGCCGCGGTGAGGCTGTTCCCGACCCCTCGGGTCTGGCCGGCAAACGGATCGCCGCCATCCGCGCGTCAGCCAACTACAACTTGGCCGCCTCGTTCGCCGGCGCCGAGGTGGTCGAATTCGAATCGGAACACGTCTATGAGGACATGCTCGCGGCACTGCGCTCGGGCGAGGTCGACGCCGTCTGTGACGACGACGTCGTCTTCGTCCCGCTCGGCGACTCCGACCCGGACTTCGAGCTCGCGTTCGTCGTCAAGACCAACAACCCATGGGGCATCGCCGTCGCCAAAGACCGTCCCGAAACCCTTGCAGCCCTTGATGGTGCACTGGCGCGGATCATCGCCGACGGACGGCTGCGGTCCGCGTGGACGCAATGCCTGCCGACGCTGGACTACCCCTTCGAGGTGAGCTGACATGCGACCACTGATCGCGGTGCCGGGCCGGCGCGCCACCCGTGTGCCGATCCTGCGCTTCAGCGCGACGCTGGCGGCAGAGGCCATCTGCGAGGCGGTGTGGGCCGGCGGCGGCGAGCCGCTCGTGCTGCACGGTCCGGACGGCAGCCCTGCCTGCGAGCTGGCCGACCGGCTGGCCCGAGTCGACGGCATCTGCATGCCCGGAGGAGCCGACATGGACCCCCGGCACTACGGCCAGGAGCCGGTCGCGGAGACCGAAGATCCAGTCGCACACCAGGATGCGTTCGACATGGCGGTCATGTCCTGCGCCGTGAAGCTCGGCATCCCGACCCTCGCGATCTGCCGCGGCATGCAGATCCTCAACGTGGTGCAGGGCGGCGATCTGATCCAGCACCTGGCACCGAGCGACGTCGCACACGGCAACGCCGTGCACGACGTGATGGTGGCCGAGGACAGCCGGCTGATCCAGGTCGTGGGATCCACCCGGGTCCCGGTGTCGTCGTATCACCATCAGGCGGTCGGTGCGATCGGTACCGACCTGCGGGTCGTCGCCACCGCCGACGACGGGTGCGTGGAAGCTCTCGAACACACCGGAGGGAATCTGCTTGCCGTGCAATGGCATCCCGAGGATCTCCACGCCTCCTCGCGCAGCGATGCGGCGCTTTTCGCCGACCTCTCAGAACGAGCCGCCAAGGCCAGAGTGGAGGCCCTCGTATGAACAACCCCGTCGTCCTGCGCGCAGACGTCGAACCGTCCGACGTGCGCACTCGCGAGCCGGGACGGCCGCACATCGCGGTGCTGTTGTCGCTCAACTTCCCCGATCTCACCGAGCCGGTCGCGGCACTGCACCGGCGATTCACCCGTACCGCGCTAACGGCGTTGACCGTGCTCGAGGCCAGCTTCGAGCTGGTCGACACCTCCGAACCCGGATCCGTCGACGTGGTGGTCGATGCCGACGGCCTGTTGGTGCTCGGCGGCGGCGACATAGCGGCGGCCTGCTACGGCGGACCGGATGGGCCCCTGCCGAACTCGTACGGAGTCGACGAACAGGCAGACCGAGTCAGCCTGAAGATGATTCGGGCCTATGTCGACGCCGACCGGCCGGTGCTGGGCATCTGCCGCGGCTCGCAGCTGATCAACGTCTGCTACGGCGGCACGATCATCGGCGACATCACCGACTACCAGCTCCATCGCGGTGGGCCGGGCGAGCACCTCTTCATCGACGAGAAGGTCGAGGTGCTACCCGGGACCCGGCTGGCCGCGATCCTCGGTGCCGGGCCCGTCGTCGTCCGGTCCGGCCATCACCAGGCCGTCGATGACGTGGCGGATGAGCTCGTCGTCGCCGCCCACGCCCGCGACGGCATCGTCGAAGGCGTGGAGCACCCCACTGACTGGGTCCTGGGCGTGCAATTTCACCCGGAAGACTACGACGGGCCCCTGGACGCTCTGTACAAGCTGTTTGCCGACTTCGTTGCGGCCGGCGTTCGACCTTCAGCACCAACCGACCAGCCTGGTCTGGGAGCCCAATGATGGAGAACAGCATCATCGTCCGCATCGCCGAGATCCAAGTGGAGACACCGGATATCCGAGCTCTCCGCCTGGAGCAGCTCGACGGGGCCCCCTTCAGCGAGTGGCAGTCTGGCGCACACATCGACGTGACCGGCCCGACCGGCGTACTTCGCCAGTACTCACTGGCCGGTTCGCCCAAAGACGATTCGTCGGTGTGGGTCGCGGTGAAAAAGGAAGGGCCCGGGGGCGGCTCGGCAGCCATGCACGAACTCAAGGTCGGCGACCACCTCAAAATCAGCAGGCCCCGCAACATGCTCAGCATCGCCCCCGAAGCCGACAAGCACATCCTGATCGCCGGCGGTATCGGCCTCACCCCACTGATGAGCATGGCGTTCGAGCTGTACAGCTGGGGCGCCGACTTCGAGCTGCACTACTTCGCGCGTTCACCCGAGGAGATGGCCTTCGACGGCTTCCTCACCGAGCGAGTCGAATACCGCGACTTCGTCACGCTGCACATCGGCGTTCCGCGCGCCGAGCAACCCGCGCTGTTCGAGCGGATGGCATCCACCATTTCGGCTGATACCCACGTATACACCTGTGGTCCTGAAGGATTCATGAACCAGGTGATTGTGGCGTTCACGCCCACCGTCGGCGCGGACCACATCCACCTCGAGGCGTTCACACCGAAGGAAGTAGACAAGTCGGGCGACAAAGCGTTCACCGTCGAACTGAACAGCGGTGAGGTGTTCGAGATCCCGGCCGACCGCTCGATACTCGACGTCTTGGAGGAAGCTGGTTGCGATGTCTTCAGGTCGTGCGGAGAGGGCATCTGCGGGTCCTGCGTCTCCGGTGTGGTCGAGGGGATTCCGGATCACCGCGACAACTGCCTGTCGGCATCGGTGAAGGCCGACAACGAGGAGATGGCGCTCTGCGTATCCCGCTCTCTCAGCGACAAACTCGTCATCGAACTGTACTGACCACAAAGACTGGAGAACACCAATGAGCTTGTACGTCGTTACCGACCCGGCCACCGGCGAAGTCGTCAAGAAGTACCCGACCGCCACCGACGCCGAGATCGACAACGCCCTGTCGGTTGCCGCGACAGCCGGCAAGACGTGGGCACGCGAGACGGCCGTTGCCGAACGCGCGGCCCTCATCCGTCGCGTCGGTGAGCTGCATGCCGAGCGCGCGGCCGAACTCGGCTCGATCATCGTGCGTGAGATGGGCAAGCCGCTCGACGCTGCGATCGGCGAAGTGAAGTTCAGCGCCTCGATCTATGCGTACTACGCCGACCATGCCGAGGCGCTCCTACGCGACCAGCCGATCGAATTGCTCGACGGCACAGGCGAAGCGCTGATCACAAGCAGCCCCTACGGCGTCCTCCTGGGAATCATGCCGTGGAACTTCCCGGCCTACCAGGTTGCCAGGTTCGCCGGCCCCAATCTGTGTGTCGGTAACACGATCCTGCTCAAACACGCCCCGCAGTGCCCGGAGTCGGCGGCGGCCATCCAGCAGATCTTCGACGACGCCGGTTTCCCGGCCGGGGCGTATGTCAACATCTACGCCACCAACGAGCAGGTGGCCGGACTCATCGAAGATCCACGGGTGGCCGCGGTCTCACTGACCGGCTCTGAGCGGGCCGGTGCAGCCGTCGCCGAGATCGCCGGACGCAACCTCAAGAAGATCGTCCTGGAACTGGGCGGCTCGGACCCGTTCATCCTGCTGTCCACCGACGATCTCGACGACACCGTCGCCAAAGCGGCGGCGGCCCGCCTGGACAACACCGGGCAGGCGTGCAATGCGGCAAAGCGGTTCATCGTCGCCGACGATCTCTACGATCCGTTCCTGGAGAAATTCACCGCGGCCGTACTCGCCGCCGCCGACGGGATCACCCCGCTGTCATCGGAATTGGCCGCCGATCGGTTGCAGGCGCAGGTCGACATTGCCGTCGAACAGGGCGCGACTTTGGCCAGCGCCGGGGAACGCAACGGCGCGTTCTTCCCGACCGGCGTGCTGACCAACGTCAAACCCGACAACGACGTCTACTACCAAGAACTGTTCGGGCCCATCGCGATGGTCTTCAAGGCCTCGTCGGAGGACGAAGCGCTGGAGCTGGCCAACGACACCCCGTTCGGGCTGGGTTCCTACGTATTCACCACCGACGCGGAGCAGGCAAGGCGCGTCGCCGCGAAGATTGACGCCGGCATGGTGTTCATCAACGGAGTCCAGGCCGATGGCGTGGAACTGCCCTTCGGAGGGATCAAGCGTTCCGGCTTCGGCCGCGAACTCGGCACACTCGGCATCAGCGAATTCGTCAACAAGAAGCTGATCCGCACCGTCACGTGACGACGTTGTCGAGATGCGGCGAAGATTGACGGGACGCGCCCCGCTACTTTGACGGATCTCGGGAGAGTCACCGAAGCCCGTCAACATAGCCGGATGAGCTGTGGGTCAGAGACGGGCAGGTCTGAGCGGCTCGATGACCTGGGCCTCGGAGCGCTCGCACAGCTTGAGAAGCGCCTCCTCAAAGCTCGAGCCGAGCAGGTGGAGGGTGTTCATGCCGCGCGATTCCCACACCGGAAACTCCTCGTCGGCATTGCGGCTTGCGACGTCCCAGAGGAGAAGGTCGCCGTTCTCGCTCCAGCCGAAGACTTCGAGTCGTTCGGCGAGGTCCCAGCTACCGTCAGGCTCGACCATCCAGGCGAATTCCTCCTCTTCGCCGTCGCGGAAGACCGTGTGGAAGTGCTCGGTGAGGTTCGCTGCACGGGCCCGCCCGTCTGCGAAACCGGGTTGCACGGGCGGGTAGATGAGCCACAGGCCGAACGTGCGGGCCCAGCCGCAGGAGCGAACAAACTCGCGGTAGCTCTGGGGGTACCCGCCGCCGTCCGGGAAACGGAACGAATCGAGTGCCTCGAAGTCGACATGCTCGAACGAGGGGGATTCAGGCGCGGGGGCACTCATGACTCGATTATCGTCGGGTTGCTGGAGCCACTCCCCTGGAGCCACGCTGTCGAGATGCACCGAAGATTGACAAGACACGCCGGACTACTTTGACAAAGCTTGGGCGTGTCGCGAAGGCTTGCCAATCTTCGCTGCACAAGTCCAGGTCAGTCGCTGATAATCGGTCGCAGCCTTATCTCCAAGCTGATCGGTTGTAGCACTTCTGCGGTCTGGAGATGCCGGCAGGCCCGACCGACCTCGTCCTCGCGCCGCGATGCCGACGGTCAACGAGTCAGCGGCCTTGGTGCCAGGCGGTAGCGTCGATGCCGATGACTAAGAACCGGCCCGAACGGCCGAGTTCACCCATCAACCGTTCGACCGTGCAGTGGGCCACGTCTATGCCCCACGACGGCTCTGCAGCCAAGCCTTGCGCACCCCGTTAGGCCAAATCAGGTGAACTGCCAGGTTCACCCCTTTGGCGGCGGGAACCCCACACTGGTGTAGGCCTCGTCCGGAATTGAGGCACGATTCTTGTAGATCGACCAAGTGCAGATGGACCTATCCTGCCCCTGAATCGGTGGGCTGATCACCCGCAGCGGAAAGCCCAGTCGTTCGATGGGCGCACGTTGCTGCAGCTGACAGCAGTGTGCGCAGTACAGACACACGCCGCTGGTGTTCCACGCCCAATCGTGCTGCCGGGTGGTCACAGCGAACCGCGCTGCACCGGAGCCGGTTTCGTAGGTGCGCCCTCCTGAGCCGCACGGGGCGAAGGTGATGACCCAGCGGTCGGGTTCCTCGTTGATCGAGAAGGATCCGTCGCGGTCTGGACCGGTGAGATGGCCGCGGGTCGCCTCGAAGATGTCGAGCATCAGACGCTCTGTTGACTGGCTCCACGCTATGGAATCCGGATGGTAGATCCGTGCGGATCGCTCGTACATCTCCGACAGCAGGGTGTTCCACAGGTCGCCGATAAACGCTTCGCCGAGTGTGTTGGACGCGAGATCGAACAGTCCGCAGATGGCGTCGCAGGCCGCATCGTGATGTTCCTGCCAGACACTGCGGGCGCGCGCCAGCAGGTACCGCGCCGCGTCGGGATCACGCCGCTGGCAGGCTTGGGCGAATTCGGCGATTAGGCTGACGTAGCTGCGCCAGCCGTCGCCGAGTTCCGCCGAGCCGAACGCCGGGTGAACTGCGGCGGGTGCCACACCTTGGGAAATCAAGCTGCGTGGGATCTCGGACAGCCATGAACCAAACAGGTCGTAGGCCTCCTGCGCCTCCTGCACCGTGATGCGCCCATAGTCTTCGGCCACGGCGAAATCGGCCGAGGAAAGCGCCTCGTGGGCTCGCACATAACTGGATTGTCCTTGCTCTAGCCATTCGTCAGCCCTGACCAAGTGGCCTAGCAGTTCACTGTGGACGACTGCGCGGTTCACGTGCGCTCGAAGTAACGATGGCGTTCCCAGTCAGTCACTGTCTGGGTGAGGAAGGCGTTCATTTCGCCGCGACCGACCGTCAGCAGGTGACCGTGCACCTCGGCCCCCAGTGAAGACTTGGCGGTGTGACTGCTCGCGAACAGATCTATCGCCTCAGGCAGCGATGTCGGTAGCTGTGGCAGGTCGGTGCGTGCGTAGCCGTCTCCGTCGATAAGCTCGGGGAAAGGCAGCCGACGCTCGATCCCGTCGACGCCGGCAGCGACGGCGGCAGCGATAGCCACGTATGGGTTGACATCTGCCCCGGGAACTCGGTTCTCAACCCGGCGATGCGAGCCCTGGCCAACCAGTCGGAACGACAGTGTGCGGTTGTCGTTGCCACAAGCGACCGTCGTTGGGGCGAATGAATTCGGCTGGAATCGTCTGTACGAGTTTAGGTTTGGCGCGTACAGCAGACACATTTCCCGCGCAGAACCAACCAACCCGGCAAGGAACCCATCGAATAGCTCGTCGTCGCCCAGAGGGGTTAAGCCGTCAGCCGACCACAGACTGGTGTGGATGTGGCACGAGCTACCGATGCCCGCGGCATCCCATTTGGCCATGAACGTGGCGGACTTACCCATCCGTGTCGCGATCGCCTTGACACCGAACTTGTAGATGAAGTGGCGGTCGGCCATCTCCAGAGCGTCGGTATGGGTCAGGTTGATCTCCTGCTGGCCCAGCCCGTACTCACAGGACAATGCCTCGATGGGTACGCCGGCCTGCTCCATCTGTTCAACCACGGCGTCGATGAACGCTTCGTTGGAGATCGCAACGAGAGGGTCGTAGGCTCCCTGGTAGCGCGACGCCGGAGACAGTTCCTGGTAGCGGGATCGCCATCCGTCCTCATAGCTTTGCTCGAAGAGGAAAAATTCGAGTTCGGAGGCGCACTGGACAGTGGCGCCGTGCTCAGCCAGCCTGTCCAGCTGACGCTTGAGGACCTGCCGGGGCGCGATCTCGAGCAGTGTTCCGTCGGCCAGCACGGGGTCGCAGATCAAGAACGCAGTGTCGGTCATCCAGGGCAAGACCCGCAACGTGCTCAGATCGGGTTTCAGATAGCAGTCCGGGCCGCCGTTGCTCAGTCCGCCGACGTGTTCCAGGTCGGGGTTGAGATGTTGCTCGATGTCGAGCTGCCAGACCATCAGTGGGATCCGGAATGCCGCGTGGTCGTCAATATGCTCGAGGAAACGTCGCGCGGGAAGGTGCTCACCCAGCGGCCGCCCGATATTGTCCGCGGCAGCCAGGAAGACCTTGGTGATTCGGCCCGCGTCAACAGCCTCCCGCAGCGCTTGCAGCGACCAGATGCCGGGAGGGTTCGAAACACCGTTGGTGGGCAGGCCCGCGTGGGTGAGCGGCTGGTTGGCGTGAACTGTCATGTTGTTCTCCAAACTAAAGCGCTATTGGTCCAATTTATATATCTTTTGTGAGCTCGGTCAAGATGTCGACGACGCTGTAATGGTGACCTCATCCGCTCACCGCAGTAACGACCGGGCCATCACAACCCGCCGAATCTCTTTGGTGCCCTGGTATATCTGGTGATCTTGGGACCACCCGAAATCGGTAGGAATACAAGCGTCCATCACGACCACGAAAGCGCGATCCGGCGTAGCAACTTGGTCGCCAGGATGTATGTGCTCGGGCTGGCCGGCCACTGTGAGATCACCTTGCCCGTGCGGTTGGCCCCGGCCCGGAAGTAGCTTTCGGTGACGGCCCACACCGTCTTCGCCAGGCGGCTCTGCGCCCAGTCGTTGTAGACGTAGAAGGCCGACCGACGGACCTCGATGCGCCGCTTACCTTCGCGGGCCGCCTCGGCGATCGCGGCCGCAGCGAAGTTGGCCTGCGCCTCGTAGAACGCCACGAGTGGAACGACGTTGGTATTGGGTCCGAACATGATGAAGAAGTTCGGGAACCCGGGCACCATCATGCCGAGGAAGGCCTCGGCGCCGTCGGTCCAGGTGTCATGCAGGTCGGTTCCGTTCTCACCGGAGACCCGGTAGGTGCTCAGGTACTTGTGGGCCTGGAACCCGGTCGCCAGGACGATCATGTCGAGTTGGTGCTCCTCGCCATTGGCGTCGACGGCACCGCGGGCCGACAGTCCCTTCACCGCGTGCGGCACCAGCCTGACCGTCGGGCTCTTCAGCGCCTCGTAGTAGGTGTCACTGATCACCGTTCGGCGGCCCTCCATGGGAAAGTCGGGTGTCAGCACGTCAAGCAGATCTGGGCGATCGGACATCTCCTGGTGCAGGTAGGCCAAGGCAGCCGCGCGACGTTTTCTGTTGAGCTGCTGGTCTTCTCGGGCGTGGCGGGCATGGTGCTGACGCAGGTCATAGCGCAGCCATAGCCTTAGCCGCCGATAGGCGTACACCGGCGCAAGTTTGTTGAGCCGCCGCTCGAGCGGACTGAAATCCCGGGCATCTTTGGGGAGCATCCAGTTCGGCTCGATCTGGAAAACCGTCACCGCCGAGGCCACCTTTTCGGCCTCGGTGACCACCTGAACCGCTGACGAGCCGGTGCCGAGGATCCCGACCGACTTGCCGGCCATGTCCAATCCGTCCCGCCACTCTGAGGTGTGGCAGATCGGGCCGCTGAAATCGTGTTCCTCCCGGACGAACGGGGGCTTCGCCGGGGTGTTGAGGAAACCGACCGCGCTGATGACGTAGTCGAATCGCCCATGGTCAACCTGTGACGCCGTCGACACGGTGTAGTCCTGCCGTTCGTCCGACCACTGCACGTGCTGGACCTCCTCGCTAAACCGCATGTGCGGGACGAGGTTCCACTTGTTGGCCACATAATGCAGGTAGCCGAGCAACTCGCTCCAGCCGGCGTGCGTACGGGTCCAGTCATAGCGTTCGAACGAGAACGAGTAGATGTGGGACTCGAGGTCGACCTCTGCCCCAGGATAGGTGTTGTGTCGCCACGTCCCGCCGAGGCCGGGCGACCGTTCGAAGATCACGAAGTCGTCAATACCGCGCTTCTTGAGTGCGACTGCCGCCGCGATCCCGCTGAAACCGGCACCGATGACTGCCACCCGGGGACGGAAAGTCCGGTCCACATTCATTCAGATCACCTGCCTTCGATAGTTGTTGTCGGCTACCGGATTCCGGATTGCCTTGATATTTGAGGTCTGACATTCGGCTCTTCAAACGGCGCGGCCGAGGCTGGGTTGGTCCCTATCCGGACTATCTGAGCTGGGCCGACCATCCGCCGTCGACGACGAGTTCGGTCGCGGTGACGAACGCCGCATCATCCGACAGTAGAAATGCCGTGGCATTCGCCACATCGGACGGCATTCCCAAGCGGCCCAGCGGTGTTCGTCGCTCCATATCTAAGCGACGTTCCGGTGACCGCTCGTAGATCGGGGAGATCATCGGCGTCAGAATCGCTCCCGGGCACACTGCATTGCACCGAATCCCCTCGGGCGCAAGCCGCACCGCCATCGCGCGCGACAACGACACCACAGCGGCCTTGCTCGCCTGATAGGCATCCAGCGGCGAGTCCATCGTGCGCAGGCCAGCGAGGCTGGCGATATTTACGATGCTCTTGCCCCGCCCCTTTCGTAGGTGTGGCAGCGCGGCGACGGTGAGGCGGCGCAGCGCGTGCAGGTTGACGCCCATGGTCAACTGCCAGGTTTCATCGTCGTTGACGTCGAACACCGACCCGTCTCGGTCGAAGAACGCCAGCCCCGCGGCATTCACCAGATAGTCCAGGCCGGTTTCGCTGATGGTGGTGAATAGCGAACCGTACGTCGAGCCGGTGGCGAGCAAATCCACAGAAACGTATGTGACTTCGGAGTCAAGCTCGGGAGCCGCGAGCGGGGCGAGATCGGTCGCCACGACCCGGACTCCGTCGGCGTGCAGCCTGGCCACGATCGCACCGCCGATACCGCCGTTGGCTCCGGTGACGAGCGCTGTCGGCCTCATGCCGGCGTACCGATGCGCGGTTGTAGAGCACGGGCCAGGCGTTCACCAGCGAGATGCATGGCGTCGGTCGCGACCGGAAAGATCTCGTCGAGCCCAAAGAATCCGTGGATCATGCCCGGGTACTCACGGGTAATCGTTGGCACGCTGGCGGTATTCAAGGCCCCGGCGAGCAACTCTCCTTGCGGCTTGATCGGATCACATTCAGCGAGTATGACGGTGGCCTCGGGCAGCCCCGACAGATCCGCATTGAGCAGCGTCATCCGTGGGTCTGAGTGGTCCTCGGGTGAGGTTAGGTAATTGCTTTGGTGCCATAGACATTCGTCGCGTTCGAGCATCACGCCCTGATATCGGTCGTCGAAGCCGATCGTGAGATCTGTTGTCGATGCTGGGTACACCAGCAGCTGGTGGCGAACGGCGGGTGTCAGATCAGCGTCCCTGGCGTGGATTGCGACTGCGCAGGCTAGGTTTCCGCCGGCGCTGTCGCCGGCAACCGCGAGCCGCCGAGTGTCGACGCCCAGGTCAACAAGAGCACGCGCGTCAGCGGCCCACAGCAGCGCGTCAATGGCGTCGTCGACGGCGACCGGGAATCGGTGTTCGGGCCCGCGCCGATAATCTACCGACAGCACTGCCGAGCCGGCAGCGTTGGCCAGCAGTCTCGTCGTGACATCGTGGGAGTCGATGCTGCCCATCAGCCAGCCGCCGCCGTGGTAGTAAACGGTCAGCGGGAGTTCGCCCGCGGCATCGGGTAAGTACACCCGGCCACGGATCCGGTCACCGTCGCGGGTCGGGATCGTCACATCGACGACACGCGCGATGGCGGGCTTGCTCAGCCCAGCGAACGCCGCTTCGAAGTTCTCGCGGGCGACGGCAACAGGCAACAGGTGTGCATTGGGGCGGCCCGAGGCTCGGGCGTCATCGAGCATTTTCTGTGCTGCCGGATCGATCGGCATGGATTGGTGTTCCTTTCTCGTCTGGTGTCGCACGGTTCAGGCACGCCTCACGTCAGTGCCAGTCCCCCGTCGACGCACAGCTCGGCTCCGGTGATGTAGGAGGCCTGGTCGCTGAGGAGAAAGCCCACGGCGGAGGCGATCTCATCGGGTTGAGCCCACCTACCGGCGACTGTTCGCGCCGACAACTGGGGTGGAAGCGTCGAGGTGTCCCCGTGCTCTGCAGCCATCGGAGTAGCCACGAACCCCGGGGCGATGCTGTTGACCCGGATCTGTGGGCCCAGCGCTCTGGCCGCGGTGCGCGTCAACATCGCAAGCGCGGCCTTCGACGCCGCGTAGTGCGGATTGGGGTCGGGATTGGTCAGCGCGATGACCCGGCTGGCCTCCATCGAGGTGATGTTGACGACGGCAGCCGGGTCACCCGCGGCCAGCAGCTCAGTACTCGCATCGATCACGTTGTACGCACCGACCAGGTTGACCTCGAGAACCGACCGCCACTGATCTGCGTCAACGCCACGAAACCCGGTGTGTGCCGGGATACCTGCGCAGTTGACCAGATAGTCAAACCGGCCGTCGGGAAAGGCTCGCCATAGCGCCGCTCGCACCGCTGCGGCGTCCCGTACGTCGACCGTCGCCGTCACCACAAGCTTGTCTGCGCGCGCCGGCCGCAGTTCCCGCAGATCCAGTGCCAGCGTGCGGATTCCGGCGTGCGCGAGCAGGTCGACCGTCGCGGCTCCGATGCCGGATGCCGCGCCGGTGACCACCGCGCTGGCGCCCCCGTAGGTCAACGTCGTCGATCGCACGTTCATGATGCACCGAACCTGCGTGTGTGCTCGGCCATGGCGTCTGCGAAGCATTCCCGTGGTGCGCGAATCACCCCGGCGCCGATCTGGCCGCCGTCGCGCCCGGCCAGCCCGACGTCCATTGCCGGCAGTACCCCGGTCTGGAGCACCTTGCGCGCGTCGATCCCGGTCGGGGCGCCTCGGAAGGCGAAGAGCGGTATCCGGTAGGTGCTGTTCTCGCCGTGGGCGATGGCATACATCTCTCGGTTGCGCTCGATCATCACTTCGGGTGCACCGCCCTGGTACTCCTGCAGGGACAGTGCACAGGCCTGAGCGAACCCGCCGAGTCCGACGGTCTCGGTGATCGGTGATTCCCCACCCATCCAGGTGATCTCGTCTTCGGTGTGGCCGTCGAACAGCTTGCCCTGGTGGATCGGCGGCGGGCCCTCGAACCACGTGTCGCCAAGCCCGGCCAGCCTGATCGCGAAACCGCGGCAGGAAAAGGCCATCGCCGAGACCAGGGTGGAGCCGGCAACGGTCATGGCGTCGGCGGAAGCCTTGGCTGCTGCCATCGACAACCGCAGGAAGAAGTAGTCGTTCTCGGCCAAATGCAGCATGGTCTCGCGCACCCCGGCGATGTCCTCGCGCACCATGTCCAGCACCGCGGGCAGGATTTCCCGGTTGAACAGCATCGAGGCTGCCGCATTGCGGCTGTGCACCTCATCGCCCATCCGCAATGCGCGGGCGATCAATGGCTTGAGAGCGACGCCGCCCTGGCGCCGGATCGCGTCACCGACTACGGGGGCCAGCACCTCGTTGACATGACGCAGCCGGTCGCGCACACCGTCGTCGTAGCAGCCGTAGTTGAGCCGCCGCGGCTCCTTGCCCTCGTAGAAGTTGCAGAATCCGAGATTGCCGTGGGTCCGGTTCATCACGACGAACACCGGCATGGATGCGGTGTAGATGCCGGCCAGCGAGCCCACCGCGGAGTAGTCGTGGCAGCCGCCCACCTCGATCACGCCGCTGTCGAACTTGGCGATGGCGTCTTCGCGATCGGTGGCCAGCCCCTCGAATAGGGCGCCACCGATGAGGGCTTCACGCTGACCGCCGCTGTATGCCGGCCAGGGCATGGGTGCACCCGAGGTAAGCACGAGGTTGTCACGGAAGCCGGGAAGCACCTCGCGGGCGGGCGCCACGTCGATCACCCAGGGATCGGCCGCATCCAGGCGGGCGAAGGCCTCGGCGTTGGCTGCCTCGATATCGATCGTGGCCGCATCGGCGTCGGTGCTGATCTCGGTACTCACCAGGCCACCACACCGCCGTCGACCAGCAGGGTCTGTGCAGTGATGAAGGAAGCTCGCGGGGACAGCATGAACTCCACCGCCTCTGCGACCTCCTCGGGCTCCCCGATGCGCTTGAGCATCGCGTAGCCCGCGCTGACCTCTTCACCGCCGGACACCCGGGCCATCGACGGGCTCATCGGGGCGCGGATGACCCCGGGCGCGATGTTGTTGACCCGGATTCCTCGCGGCGCCAACTCCTCGGCCAGGTAGCGGGTATAGGCCGCGATACCGGCCTTGGTGGCGCCGTAAACCGAGGCGCCGCGGAACCTGCCGAAATGGCCGGTCAAGCTGCCGATGTTGACGATCGCGCTGCCCTGGGCGAGGAGCGGGGCCACCACGTCGGTCACCCGGGCCATACCGGCGATGTTCACCTGGAACATCAACTCCAACTTTGCCTCGTCGAGCTCGCCCAGGAACGAATCACGCAGGATGCCTGCGCAATTCACCAGTCCGGCGAGCGTCTCCCCCTCGGCCAAAACTGATGCCACGGCTTCGACGATGTCGGCCCGGTCAGAGACGTCCATCGCCACCGTGCCAATCTGGTCAGCAACTAATTCGCTGCCCTGCAACGCATTAGGAATGTCCGCGGCGATCGGCTGGTAGCCACTCTCGACCAGTCGCCGACAGATTGCGCGGCCGATCACACCTGCTCCGCCGGTGACGATGACCTTGTCTCCCATTCCATCTCCTTTCTGAACGCGCTCGGCGTTGCGCATCAGTCTGCGCCTTAAACAACTAAAGGTCAACTCTTTAGTCCTTTTGGAACCGGTTAACGACGCCCGTCAGCCCATAACCAATGTGGTCCATTGAGCAGTTCAAATGCGGTTTTGCCGGTTGCCGTCGGATAAAGTCGAGGTAGAAGACAGAGGAGGCCTGAAGTTGACAAGCCCGGCAGGCATGGAACTGACCCGCGTGCGGCAGATTCCTGCCCACGAACTGGTGGTTGAGCAGATCCGTCGAGCCTTGGAACTCGGCAGGTTCAAGCCGGGCGACAAACTCCCGACCGAACGCGAACTGACAGAGATGCTCGACGTCTCCCGCACTGTGCTGCGTGCGGCAATGACAATTCTCGATCGGGAAGGCCTGGTCTCTGTGCGTCGCGGACGCAATGGCGGTGTTACCGCCCTGGCACCCCGCCGGGACGACGCTGCGGCCCGGCGGGCGCTGCGAGAGAATCGCGTCTCACTGGGCAATGCCTTCGACTACCGCGTCGTAGTCGAATCTGGTGCGGCCCGACTGGCGGCCCAACGGCGTCGAGCCACCGATGTCACCCAGTTGCGGAAGATGCTGGCCGCGATGGACACACATATCGCCCGGGCACAGGTGGGCGAAGACTCACCGCATCTGGTCACCGAGTGGCAATCGCTAGACTCGGCGTTTCACCTCAAGATCGCCGAATCTTGCCGCAACGAGTACTTCTTCGATGCAGTCGTCCAAGCCCGTCGGGCGATGTGGCTGCCGGTCGGTGCGATCTTCCACCACATCGAACCGAACGCCAACGACTACCACGATGTGATTGTCGACGCGATCGAGGATCGCGATGCGGACCGTGCGGCCGCCATGATGACCGAGCACATCAACTCGACGCGCCACACCCTCGAATCGTGGTTACGCCGGCGCTAGTCACCACTATCTGTCTCGCTCGGTCACCAGCACGATCGGCCGGTCCCCGACCCCGCCGTCCCGGTCGCCAGCGCAGTCATCGCGCTCATCATCGAACACTGTCCTACCGATGCGCTCGTACATCAGCGGCTTTGCATTGCGCAGGTACCAGGCCACCCCCATCGAGCCGAGCAGGAGCGCCACCACGATCCATGGAATCGCCTTGAACGGTGGCGATTCAGCGGCAACTCCCGCTGCGGTGGCCATATTGGTGGCCATCAGGTAGATCACGAACACCATGCCGAGCCCACCGACGACCGGGCAGACCAGAGTGCGCCACCACGCCGCCGTCTCCGGGTGACGACGCTTGACGTGGAAATACGTAATGACCGCGATCGAGCACATGACCTGCACAACCAGCAGACACAGTGTGGCCAGGATCGCCACCAGGGTGAACAAGATCAGGTAAGGATCCGACTTCGTCGCGATCGCGATGACCAGCAACAACACCGTGAACGCCGACTGTACGAGCGAGGCGATCCACGGTGACCCGTGACGCGGATGCGCAGCCCCGAGCCGGTGCCACAGCAGGCGATCACGCCCGAAGGCGAACAAGTATCGACTGGCCGCGTTGTGGATGGACAGCGCGCATGCGAAGGTACCGCCGAGCACCAGCAGCTCGAAAACCGTCACCGCCCAACTGCCGACATACTCGCGCGCTGGTGCGTACAACAGCTCGAAAGGGCTGTCGCCCGACGCGAGTTCGATGGATCGTGCCGGGCCGCTAGCGCTGATCACCGCCCACGCGATGAATGTGTAGAACACGCCGATGCCGATGACGGCAATCAGCGTGGCCCTCGGCACGACGCGCTTGGGATCAGTAGATTCCTCGCCGTAGATCGCGGCGGCCTCGAAACCCACCCACGACCAGAAAGCCATCAGCAGCCCCAACCCGACGGCACCATCAACCACCCCGTTGGCGTGCAGTGCCGCAGTGGGCATAAGCGACCCCCATTCGGGTCCGCTGCCCCGCACCAGCCCGCATACCGCAGTGATGGTGAGGATGGCAATTTCGGCGATCAGTGCGACGCCAAGAACCTTGGCCGCCAACGACACATCCTTGTGGGAGAGCAACGCGATGGCCGTGACTGCGAAGAAGCCGAACCACCACCACGGGATATCCACCGACAGAAACCCGGATGCCGCCTGCTGCGCGAATGCGGAGAACACGCCGATGACGCCCGCCTCCATGATCATGTAGACGAACATCGACATCACACCGGCAGCCAGGCCGGGGATGCGCGACCACCCTCGCGAGACGAACGTGTAGAAGGCGCCCGCGGCTGTGATGTGGCGCGCCAGCGCCACGAAGCCGATGCTGAAGATGGTCAGTACCACGGTGGCGATGATGAAGCCGGCTGGCGCCCCTGAGCCGTTGCCGAATGCCACAGCGACCGGAAGGTTGGCTGTCATTGCGGAGATGGGCGCCGAGAAGGCAACCACCATGAACACCACCCCCACCACGCCGACGGCGCCGCGCTTCAGCGTGTGGGGACTTCCGTCCTGCGAAACTGTTGCCTCCGAGCGGTTCTTACCTCTGTTCACATCGACCCTTTCGCCGCTTTCGATGGATTTTTTGGGTTAAAGAGATGATCATTAGACCATAAACGTGATGCGCAGCACACGGCGGCGGCGAACCAATGGGCGCCACAGCCCGGTACGCGTTTCTTAAAGAACTATTGACTAGACCTTTAGCTGTTATCTATCGTCACACCGTGGTCGCGCCTTGCGTCCGCGACGAACGCCCGGCCGTTGCCAGGAAGGAACCGGAGTGATCGATCCTCGTCAGCCCGCTGTAGCCGTAACGATGGATTTTCAGGTGCTCCAGCACTATCACCATTGGCGGGCAATGCTGGGCGGCATTGTGGCCGCCGGCGCCGCGCCGTTGACCATCGACTGCCGGCACCCGAGGACCGACCTTGAGCATCTCATCGGAATGGTCGACGGGTTGGTCTTACTCGGCGGTGCCGATGTCAATCCCGAACTGTACGGCGGCGCCAACACCGACCCACTGATCAAGCCCGGCCCGCGGGCTTTGGACGACAACGAGGTCACTGCACTCGAAATCGCACTGCGCCAGGGCATCCCGGTGCTGGCGGTGTGCCGCGGCGCGCAGCTGACCAACGTAGCACTCGGCGGTACTCTGTTCGCCGACCTGACCCGCGACCGGCCAGGTTCAGTGGTGCACCGCACCACCGAAGCTGACCTCGACGGCGCCGCGCACACCGTGGACATTCGCCCCGATACGTTGTTGGCCTCTTGGCTCGGCACAGCTGGTCACGTCCCGGTCAACAGCTACCACCATCAGGGTTTCGACACCCTCGCCCCGGGTGTTCGCGCGTCCGCCACAGCCGAGGACGGGCTTGTCGAGGCGTTCGAGATCGAGGCCGCCAGGCTGGTCGCGGTCCAGTGGCATCCCGAGATTCTCTGGCCCACCGACGAACGCTCGGCGAGACTGATGCGCGGTTTCGTCGGAAGCTGCGCAGACCGATCCCCCGCAGCGGGCGCACGGTGTTGAGCCCGGGCAGAAAGGAACAGAACAAGATGACCGGTCTCGACAGCGCGCTGAGCCCATTGCGGTTCCTCGATCGCTCCGCCGCAGTGTTCCCAAACAAAGTGGCCGTGATCGACGGCAATCGACGCCTCACCTATTCCGACCTCGCCGCGCACGTGACTCGACTCGCGCACGCGGTGCGGGCTTCCGGTATAGAGCCGGGCGAACGGATCGCGTACCTGGCTACCAACTCCGCCGAGATGCTTGCCGCCCACTTCGCAATTCCACTGGCCGGCAACGTTCTCGTAGCGGTCAACACTCGGCTGGCACCACCGGAGATCCAGTACATCTGCGACCATTCCGAAGCCGCGATGCTGATCGCCGACGGCGCCCATCTACAACGAATCCGGTTGTGCCAGGATGACTTCCGCACCGTGAACGAAATCGTGGAATTGCCCGAAGCCGATGGCGACAACCCCGACAGCTGGGCGGCCACTCCTTACTCGGCGCTGCTGGACCGAGGTAGTGACGAGCCACTTTCGTGGCAGGTGCCCGATGAGACCGCCACAATCACTATCAATTACACCTCCGGCACAACCGGACGACCCAAAGGCGTCATGTACACCCACCGGGGCGCCTACCTAAACACAATCAACCAAGTCGTGCACAACGGCTTCAGTGCCGAGACCCGGTACCTGTGGACACTGCCGATGTTCCACTGCAACGGTTGGTGTCACCCTTGGGCGGTCACCGCGTCCGGCGGAACGCACGTGAGCCTGCGGGCGGTGCGTGCCGACGCGATGTGGCAAGCGATCGACGCGCACGGCGTCACGCACCTCAGCGGTGCACCGATCGTCCTCAGCACCTTGACCAACGCATCCGAAGCCCACCAGCTGCGCCACGGCCTCACCATCACTACGGCCGGGGCGCCGCCCAGCCCGAACACCATCGAAGCGGTGCGCGCACTGGGTGCGACGGTCAAACACGTCTACGGACTCACCGAAACCTATGGCCCCTACTCGATCTGCGAAATGCAATCCGACTGGCACACTTTGGGTTCCGAGGAGCTGTCAGCCCGGCTGGCCCGCCAGGGCGTCGGCATGCTCTGTTCGGAGGACATGCGGGTGGTACGCACGACGTCGGCGCCCGGAGACCCACTCGTCGATGTGCTCCCTGACGGAAATGAGATGGGCGAGATCGTCATGCGCGGCAACGTCGTCATGAAGGGCTACCACCTGGAACCCGAACTCACCGAAAAAGCCTTCGCAGGCGGCTGGTTTCATTCCGGTGACCTCGGCGTCCGCCATCCCGACGGGTACGTCCAATTGTTCGATCGGGCCAAAGACGTCATCATCTCCGGCGGTGAGAACATCTCCTCGGTCGAGGTAGAGCAGGCGTTGATGTCGCATCCCGCAGTGCTCGACGTCGCCGTCGTGGGCGTACCGGACCCCACCTGGGGCGAACGGCCCAAAGCGTTCGTCGTCACCGTCCCGCATGCTCAGGTCAAAACTACCGAACTGATCGAACACATCAAGACCCGATTGGCCGGCTACAAAGCACCCCGCGACGTTCAGATCGTCGCCGAGATACCGAAAACCTCAACGGGCAAGACACTCAAGACCACACTGCGCAACACCGAATGGGGCGACGCCGCTGCCAAGATCCGCGGCTAGCCCAACACCACTCCAAACGAAAGGACTCCTCCGTGACTTTCCGGAAGAACCGCCGCATGTTGCTGACAACCCGCCCCGTCTGGACCCTGAAGCAATCCGATTTCACTGTCGACACCGCGTCAGTGCCCTCGCCCGGACCCGGCCAAGTCGTCGTCAAGGTGCTCTGGTTGGCATTCGACCCGGCCCAGCGCGGATGGATGAACGACGGGCCGTCCTACGCTCCACCGGTGGCGCTCGGCGACGTCATGCGCGGACACGCTGTCGGCGAAATCGTCGACAGCACCGACGACGCGTTCCCAGTAGGCACCCTGGTGCACGGTAACTTCGGCTGGCAGGACTACGCACTGTGCTTTCCCGCGGCCGACACCATCGGAACGCTTGAGCATGTGGGCGGCAACACGGGAACCCTACCCAAGGCGCACAAGGTCCCAGAGGGTGTCGCCCCAACGGGAGCACTCGGCGTACTGGGCACCACAGGCCTCACCGCCTACTTCGGCATGATCGAGATCGGCCAGGTCCGGCCCGGAGACGTCGTGCTCGTGTCCGGCGCCGCCGGCGCCACCGGATCAGTGGCCGGCCAGATCGCGCGACTGGCCGGCGCGCGCACGATCGGACTCGCCGGCGGGCCGGACAAGGCCCAATGGCTCACTGAAACCGCCAGGTTCGACACCGCGATCGACTACAAGAGCGAGGATGTTGCCGGCCGCATCGCCGAGCTGGCACCTCAGGGCGTAAACCTGTTCTACGACAACGTTGCCGGCAAGATCTTGGAGGCCGGTATCCGCAACATCGCCCAGCGGGGCCGGGTTGTGCTGTGTGGAGGCATCTCCAGCGGTTACTCCGACGAAGCTACCGCCTACGGCCCGACCAACCTGTCAACCATCACAGTGCGCAGCGCCAGCATGGCGGGGTTCATCGTCACCGACTTCCTGGACCGCTTCGACGAAGCCGCCGATCGACTCACGGCATGGATCCGCGCCGGGGACATCGTCTGGGCAGAGGACGTCCAGAAGGGCACTGTCGACGACGCAGTCGACACCCTCAATCGCCTATTCGACGGCAAGAACTTCGGCAAGCAGATCCTGCAGATCGCCGAGCCCACAGGAGGGAACTTCTAACAGTGGTGCTCGCCGGGCGATTCCAGGCCAGCATTACGGAATTCGTACCTCTACGAAAGATAACGGGCTGCTATACGGCTCCGAACACGTACTCGCCATCCTCGAATCGCCAGCGCGCGGGCGGGAATTCTTGTAGCCCATGCAGATTCCTGCGGCGCAGACCGCCGGAATGTCGGCGACGCGCACGCTCCTGAGGAGTTCCGGTGAACGGATACAGAACAATCGGCCTCACGAATACGCCCGCCCGCGAGCATCGCGGCACCACTGAGCATTGGCAAGGACTTGCGAACTGCCGAAGCGCCGACCCCGACATGTTCTTCCATCCGGACGGCGAACGAGGCGATGCCCGGCGGCATCGGAATCTGCTGGCCAAACAGATCTGCACGAGTTGCCCAGTGAAAGGCGATTGTCTCGATCTTGCACTCGCGTCTCGCGAAGGTTTCGGGATCTGGGGCGGCATGTCAGAGGACGAACGTGCGGCCGTTCTACTGGGTGCCAACATGCGCCCCCGCGGCAGAGGGGTGCACGTTGACCGCATCTGATGCCCCACCCCACGATCGAACTCAGTGATCGCGTCGACGCCGAAGCAGACCTCGCCAATCAGCCGGCTCAACATGCAGGGCCAGTGGCCACCATGACGTACCTGGGCTTCGGGCTACCCATGCTGCTGTTCGCGCTCAAACCGCTCGTCGGGATCGCAGTCCCATTGCTCGTGCGGGCGATGCTGGTCAAGGCGGGAGCACCACTTCGGGTGCTACCGCTTCGCGGAAGTTCCGGACGGCTCGTCTGAGCGCTCGTCCAGATCCGCCACCGAGCGCGACACCACGACTGTGGCGGCGATCGCCAGCCAGACCAGGAAGACCCCGATTCCGGCCGCCGGGGCCGACCTGTACTCGGCGATCAGCGCACACATCCCGATACCTACCGGGGCCGCGACCTGAATGCAGGCGTTCTGCAGACTGAGCACCCGACCCCGGACCGTGTCGGGGATCCGTTCGGCCTGCACCACCCCCAGCACTGCGCCCAGCGCCGAATTGGCGAGACCAAGGACGGCGCCACCGGTGAACACCGCCGCCGGAGAGCCGAGCGTCGCCATGAGCAGGAAGCCGCCCGTCGTCCCGATCAGCGCCGTCGCCATCCAGAACCGGCGCGACAGCCGCCTGCCGACTGCTGCGAATAGCGTTGTGCCGATGAACATTCCGATCGCCAGCGCCGTCAGGACGAACCCGAGCAGGTCCGGTCGCGCGAGGACACTGAAGTACAACGGCAGCACCATGCCCTGCAGCCCGCCGAGCGCCACGGCGAGTCCGACCGTCAGCGCGACCGTGCCGGCGAGCAGCCGGTTCTGCCGCACCACCGAAGCACCGCCGGCGACCTGCGCCCACAGCGAAACACGTTCGGCGTCAACGTCGTCCACCGCACCGAGACGGCGGGGTAGGACGGTGCTCAGCGCGGCGGCCGCGGCCGAGGTCGCCGCCGTCACGAACAGGACGGTGCTGCCGTCGAAGAGCGACAGCAGGGTGCCCGCAGCGGCCGGACCGATCACCAGGGCCGTCGACGTCATTGATTGCCGCAACCCCACCAGTCGTTCCAGCGGCACAGCCGAGTACCGGGCGACCGCTGGAACCATCACCTGGCGCGCCGTCATGCCCGGAACATCGCCGAACGAACCCACGATGGTGAATGCCATCAGCCATGCCAGGTTCAGCCCGCATATCACGTCGACCACCGGGATCGCCGCCACCGCGGCCGCGGAGATCAGGTCGGACAGGATCGAACAGGTGCGCCGGTTGACCCGATCGATGACGACGCCGGCGCACAGGCCGACAACCAGTGCAGGCACTGCGGTGGCCATCGACACCGCGCCCATGCTCAGTGGGCTGTTCGTGGTCTGTAGAACGATCAACGGCAAAGCCACGGCGAGGATCCCGTTCCCGAGGAAGCTCAGGAAGTGCGAGCTCAGATAGGCGAGGGCGAGTACAGGCATGGCCCCCAGAGAAAGCCGTGCCGTTGCGGCATGGTCAAACCGGACTTGACCATGCCGCTACGTCCGGGTGTGTCATGGGCAACGTGACGCATGAACCCACGACGCTGACGGATTCCGACTACGCCCGCGCCGAGCAGATGCTCGCCCCCTACCGTGCGCGCCGGGTGCCCGGCAGCTCGCTACAGCCGCAGTGGCTCGCCGACGGCACCCGGTTCTGGTACCGGATCGGCACCCGCTACGTCGTGGTGAACCCCGTGGAGAAGAGCCGGCGGGACGCTTTCGACCATGACCGGCTGGCATCGGCATTGTCGGCCACGTCCGGCCATGCCGCGGAGGCGGTCGACCTGCCGATCACCGCCGTCGACATCCGGGATGACGCGACGGTGCGGTTCACCGCGTTCGGTGAGCGCTGGGAGTGGTCCGACGACACGGGCCTGAGTATCGGCGCCGCGGCGGCGTATGCACCCGACGAACGACCGTCACCGGACGAGTCTTGGGTGGCATTCCGGCGCGAGGGCGATATCTGGGTCCGGCGCCCCGGGGAGCAGGAATTCGCGCTCACCGACGACGCCGAACCGCTGTTCGACTACGGCGGCCTACCCGACACCACCGGAGGTCGCGCGTTGATGCGGGCAGTCGGGCTGCCGCCGTTGACCATCCTGCACTGGTCACCCGACTCGACCCGAATCTTGGTGCAGCGCATCGACCAACGGGATCTCCCAGAGCTGGTACTCGTCGAGTCCGCCCCAGCCGACGGCGGTCGGCCCGTCGAACACCGCACCCGGTACACCATGCCCGGTGAGGACTCGGTGGCGACCATGACGTGGAACGTGCTGGATGTTGCCGAACGGAAGGTCATCCGTCAGCAGACCGAGCCCACGCCGATCATGCACAACACCGCTCTGGTGTACGCGTGGTGGACAGACAAGAACACGGTGCACTTCCTGCACCACTCACGCGACGCACGGACCTTGGAACTGCGCCGTCTCGACCCTGCCACCGGAGAAGTAGACATCTTGATCAGGGAGACCGGCGAAACCCGCGTCGACCCGTCACCACAGCTGGGTGAGCCGCACCTGGTGCGGGTGCTGACGTCCGGCGAGATCGTGTGGTGGTCCCAACGCGACGGTTGGGGCCATCTCTATCTCTATTCGGCCGACGGCCGGGAGGTCACCCGGATCACCCAGGGGCAGTGGCTGGTTCGCTCTCTGCTCTGGGTAGATGAAGATCGCAGACAACTATGGTTCGTCGCCTCCGGTCTTGTCGAGCATGATCCTTACCTGCGCCAGATCTGCCGGATCGATCTGGACGGCGCCGGGTTCACCCGGCTCACCGACGACGATCTGGATCACGATCCGGTGACCCCACCCGAAGGCGGCTACCTCGTCGATCGAGCATCGTCGCCGAGGCTGCCGCCGCGTTCGGTCGTCCTCGACGGTGACGGAAACGAACTCGTAGAACTCGAATCCCCGGACACCGCCGCGCTGGAGGCCCTCGGGTGGCAGCCACCGGAACGGTTCCGGGTCACCGGCGCCGACGGCAAGACCCCGATCTACGGTCTGCTCTGGCGCCCCCACTGCTTTGACCCGCAGCAGCGCTACCCGATCGTCGAACACATCTATCCAGGACCGCAGATCTACCGTGCCGGACCATCGTTCGACCCGCCGCACCAGGGCGAGCCCGAGGCCTTCGCGGCGCTCGGGTTCGCAGCAATCGCGATCGACGGGCGGGGTACGGCCGGGCGCAGCAAGGCTTTTCAGGACTACTCCTACGGCGACCTCGGCAACGCCGGAGCGCTTGACGACCACATCGCCGCGATCCGCGGACTGGGGCACCGTTACCCGTGGTTGGACACCGACCGGGTCGGTATCACCGGACAGTCTGCGGGCGCGTTCGCCGCCGCCCGCGCGATCCTGATGTATCCGGATTCCTATCACGTGGCCGTCGCGACGTCCGGCAACCACGACAACGCCGTCAACCTGGCCATGTGGGCCGAGCACTACCACGGTGATGTCAGCGAGGACGGCAAGCGCGCCATCTCGAACACCACCCTCGCCGCGAACCTGACGGGCAAGCTGCTGCTCATCCACGGCGAACTCGATGACAACGCACACCCCTACATGACGATGCGGTTGGTCGACGCTCTCATCAAGGCGGACAAGGATTTCGACCTGATCATGATCCCCGGCGCCGAGCACGCACTGCTCGGCCGGCAGCACTACTTCCTGCGCCGCACCTGGGATTACTTCGTCCGGCACCTGCACGGCACCGAGCCGCCGGGCTACCGGCTCATGACGTTGCCGATGCCGGGCCTAGGTGGTTAAACCGCGTACGATCTCCCCCGCCCGGCGCAGCACGTCGAGCTGCGCCGGGCTGTACAGGTCGCTCATCGCATCGCCGATCGTCTTGTCCGCGAAACATTTTCCGCGCGGGGCGTCATCTCGGGGTCATCGTCGCCGCGCTGATCGCCTATTACACCGGGTCCGCAGAAGACTACTTTTTGCCTGGGATCTGGCTCAGCCTGGCGATGGCGGCCGCGTTCTCCGTATCGCTCTTGTTGCGGCGCCCCTTGGTCGGAGTGATATGGAACCTGCTGCGTAGCGCCGGGCCCGATCCGTCATGGCGCGCCGACACCGTCGCACTACGCGCATTCGACGTTGCCACGCTCGCATTCGTGGCCTTGTTCTCCGCGCGATTCGTTGTACAGCAATGGCTTTACGAAGGCGGCTTCACCGGCTGGCTGGCCTTTGCCCGGATCGCCATGGGCTATCCACTAATCGGCGCGATGTCCGTGGTCGTGTACTGGGCGGTCCGCCGTACGAACCGACAGCTCGGCCCAAACTCGCGGCCGCACCGCCGGCGAGATGCTGCGAACATTGACAAGACACATGGCTACTGTGACCCAAAACGGCCGTGTCGCAGAGGCTAGTCCATCTTCGTTGCAGATCTTGCATCTTGGTTCTGCGGAGGATGGTCGCGCCAACGACAGAGCGTCGCTTCGGCAAATTCCTTTAGTCGGCGCCCAGTCAAGCGATTCGACAACCGACAGTCATGAAGGAAGACTCGTGGATTCAATCGCACAGCACAAATTTCGGCTCGCCACACGTAGAACACACACGTTGTATCCGGTGGACAACTTGTGGCGGCAGTTGGGGCTCTGCCGGGTGAGCAAGCGCTCTCTCGGCGCTCATGTACGGCGTGCGACCCACACGGCACGCTCAGTGCGTACGGCAAGGTCATCGCGCCCCAAAATACTGTGCGGGCCCTCGATATCGAGCAATTGATCCATCGCAATGAGGTCATCGACCGAGAGCACGTCGGCCGCGGCCCTGCGCATGCTGCGGAGACTGAGGAGTGCGTAGCGACCGACTGCCTCGAAGTGGGAATGCTCGATGTTGACGGTGATCGTGCGTTCACCTTCGACGATGAATCCGGCAGCGGTGAGCCTGGGTGCCCAGTCGGCGCCTCGGTGGGGTAATCGGCCGGCGTTCTCACGGTCAATCGCGGTGTGGCAGCGCGTCTCTAGTCCGGGTTGACCCACAGGGGCATCGTCGGGCAGAAACCGGGGGAAGCCGACAGGTTCAACAACGGCGAAGAGTCCGCCGGGGGCGAGAGTTTCATGAACCCGGCGCAACGTGTCGTCGGGATCGGCCATGTGGTGCAGGGCGGCCGATATCCACACCAAGTCAGGTTCGCCGAGGTTCGGCCATGTCGCGTTGAGATCCGCCTGGACAATACTCACGCGGTCAGCCACTCCAGCTTCGCAGGCTTTTTCTCGCACGCGGTACAGGTGACTGACCGACGAGTCAACGGCAGTCACGTGCGCCTCGGGGAACCGTGCGAGCAGGGCGAAGGTGCCCGTGCCGGTCCCGCAGCCTAAGTCCAGGATCTGACGGGGGCTTGCTTTGACGGGCAGCCAAGCGGTGAGAGATGCGGTGTGCCCGGAGAGTAGTTCCGCGTCGAGGTCGAGAATCTCCGCCTGGCACTGAATTCCACAACTATCTGGGCTATGTGCGCCGCCGTCGTGCGCGGATAACGTCATGCCTCGACGGTAAGTCGAGTATGCGCTTCACGCACCACACCTTGCGTAGACGGCAAGGCGGAGGTTGTTCGAGCGGACGAATGCGCAAGTATTCGCGAATACGTGCGGACGAGCCGGTCACCCTGGCCGGTGGTCCTCTGCGGCCATCTCCTTGTCGGATTGGTGCGCCCGGCGCGCGTCGCGGTCGAAGATGCCCAAGATCTCGCACGGTCCACCCTCGGCACCGATCGCATGCGGCAGCATGGTGGGAAATTCGGCGGCCTCGTTGGTCTCCACGCGCAACCGACGATGGCCCAGCATCAGCACCGCGGTGCCGGACAGGACGACGAGCCACTCTTGCCCCGGGTGAGCACGCATGCGTGCGGGATTCTCCGGGGGCGGGTTCGTCATGCGCGCGCGTACCACGGTCATGCCGGAATTCGCCTTGATCGGCCACCGCATTATCCCGTTGGCCGCATCGGTTGTCGGGTGGGAGATGACGTCGTCGGTCTCGGTCTCGACCAGCTGGTCCAGGGAAGTGTCCAGTGCTCGAGCGAGCGTGACGAGTTGGTCCAAGGCGAGGCGCCGTGAGCCGGTCTCGATGCGACTGAGCGACGACGGACTAAGTCGTGCTCGGGCGGCCAACTCATCCAAGGACCAACCCTGCGCAACCCGCAGGGCACGGATGCGTTTGCGCACCAGGCTGTCCAGATCCCCACTTTCTTGCTTCATAAGCATGAGCATATGCCGATACAGCAAGACGTGCCTACGCTCATCCCATACCGACCGGTGACCGGTCTGGACTCCAATTAACACGACGGAAAAGGGTGGGACGGCGCTGTGACAACTGCCGACAGAGCAATAGATCTACTGCCGGGTGACGTGGTTGACGCCGTGGTGATCGGCGGCGGGGCCGCAGGCCTCAGTGGCGCAATGATGCTGGCCCGCTTGCGCCGATCGGTCGTCGTGATTGACAGCGGCACTCCCCGCAATGCGCCCGCCGAGGGCGTGCACGCCCTGCTCGGCCTGGACGGCACACCGCCGGCGGAACTGCTGCGCCGCGGCCGCGAGGAGGTTCGGAGCTACGGCGGGCGAGTCATGGCCGGCGAGGTGACCTCCGCTGCCCGGGACGTGCCTTCTGTGGAGGGAGATCCGCGCTTCACCATCACGCTCTCCGACAGTCGATCCGTACGGACGCGCCGCGTGCTGGTCGCCACCGGACTGCAAGACACACTCCTAGACATCCCTGGACTGGCCCCGCACTGGGGTAACGACGTCGTGCACTGCCCGTTCTGCCACGGGTGGGAGGTACGCGATGAACCCATCGGCGTCTTGGCGGTGGGCCCGGGATCAATCCTTCACGCGCAGCTGTTCCGCCAGTTGACCGAGGACCTCGTTTACTTCACTCGCGGCACCGACCTAGACGAGGACACCCGCGCTCGATTCGCTGCCCGCGGTATCCGCGTTGTCGACGCCCCAGTGGAGAAGATCCGGTCCGACGAGACGGGCATTACGGGTGTGCAGCTCACCGACGGCCAAATCGTCTCGCGACGCATCGTGTCGGTACTCACTCGGATGCAGGCCCGCACTGATGGCCTCGAGGGCTTGCAGCTGCCAATGGCGGATCTGCCGGGCGGTATGGGCCGCAGCTTCGTTACCGGCATGGCAGGAACCACCGACGTGCCCGGTGTGTGGGTCGCCGGCAATGCCACTGATCTGGCCGCGCAGGTCGGCGCAGCTGCAGCGGCAGGCGCCCTCGCTGCCTCACACATGGCCGCCAACCTCGCCATCGCCGACACCAACGCGGCTCCTATTGCCGTGCAGGCTCGCACCGCTCCCCCGCTTTCGAGCGAGGAGAACAGCAGATGACACTCGCCTGGCCGCCGACGGACGGCATCGGCGAACCAGGAAGTCGCACTGGGGAATTCATCGCGATCGACAGGTCCGACCACGCAAGTGCCCGCCGAGGCGTTCGGTGACGAGCCTCGTCAAGCGGGCGTGGATTCCGCTACTCATTGTCGTGGTCGTCGCGATATCAGGATTCGTGGTCTATCGCATGCACGGCATGTTCGGGTCGGACAACGAGGTCACCCGCCCCGGCGCTGGGCTCGCCGAAGACCCAGAGCCGTTCAACCCCAAAGTTGTGACGTACGAGATCTTCGGGAAGGAAGGCGCCGTGGCGACCATCAATTATCTCGATCTAGACGCCAAGCCGCGGAGGGTGAGGGATGCTCCCCTGCCCTGGTCGGTCACCCTCAGCACCACCGCGCCCGCGGCGAGTGTCACGATCGTCGCCCAGGGCGACGGGGACAGTATCGGCTGCCGGATCACCGTCAACGAAGAAGTAAAGGATGAGAACACATCCGTCGGCGTGAGCGCTCAGACCTTCTGCTTGGTGAAGTCCGCATGAGCGACGACCGTGTTGCCAACCCCCCTGCCATTCCCAGGTTCCTTCGCCTGTTCTGCGTGCCGGTATTGCTGGTATGGCTAGTGCTAACCGCTGTTGTCAACGTCGTTGTACCCCAGTTGGAGGTCGTCGGCCAGGAGCACGCGGTGTCCTTGGCTCCAGACGATGCGCCGTCGCTACAGGCAACGATGCTGGCGGGCAAGGTCTTTGAGGAGTTCACCTCCAATAGCTCGGCGATGATCGTGCTGGAGAGCGAGAAACCACTCGGCGAGGAAGCGCATCGCTACTACGACGACCTGATCAAGAAGCTCGAAGCCGACACCACGCATGTCGAGCACGTCCAAGACTTTTGGGGTGATCCTCTGACCGCGGGGGGCGCGCAGAGCCCCGATGGTAAGGCGACCTACGTGCAGCTTTACCTCGCCGGTAACCAGGGTGAGACGTTGGCCAATGAGTCCGCTCAAGCGGTGAAGAACGTGGTGGGCGCTACTCAGCCGCCGCCGGGCTTGAAGGTCTTCGTCACCGGACCAGGTCCGATGGCCTCGGCCCAGCAGGACGCGGGAGACAAGAGCCTGCAACTGGTTACAGCAGTGACCATTGGGGTCATCGTGTTGATGTTGCTGCTTGTCTACCGTTCCATCATCACTGTGGTTCTAGTCCTGTTCATGGTGATGTTTGAGCTGATGGTCACCCGGGGCGTCGTGGCATTTCTGGGTTACCACGAAGTGATCGGGCTCTCCACGTTCGCGGTCAACCTGCTGACCTTGCTCGCGATCGCTGCGGGCACCGACTACGCGATCTTTCTCATCGGCCGGTATCACGAAGCACGTCGAGCGGGCGAAAACCGCGAAACCGCCTACTACACAACGTACCGAGGGACTGCCCACGTCATCCTAGGCTCGGGCCTGACGATCTCCGGAGCGACGTTCTGCCTCAGTTTCACCCGATTGCCGTACTTCCAGACCATGGGTGTGCCCTTGGCGATCGGCATGCTCGTCGTAACAGTGGCGGCGCTCACCATGGCGCCGGCCCTGCTGACTGTGGCAAGCCGATTCGGGCTACTGGACCCTAAACGCACCGCGAGCACCCGCGGCTGGCGCCGGGTGGGCACGGCTGTAGTCCGCTGGCCCGGCCCAATTCTGGTGGCGTCCATTGCGGTCTCCCTGATCGGCCTGCTTGCTCTACCGTCCTACACGACCAGCTACAACGATCGCGCTTACCTGCCGGCAGACATCGAGGCCAACGAGGGTTACGCGGCAGCGGACCGACACTTCTCCCAGGCCCGCCTCAATCCCGAAATGCTCCTGCTCCGAGCCGACCATGACCTTCGCAATTCTGCGGACATGCTCATCGTCGACCGGATCGCCAAGGCCGTCTTCCACCTTCCCGGCATCGCACGGGTGCAGACGATCACACGCCCACTGGGCACCCCGATTGAACACACCTCGATCCCGTACCAAATCGGCATGCAGGGCGTCACCCAACAGCTAAACCAGTCGTATTCGGAGGGCCGCACCGCGGACCTTCTGACCCAGGCCGATGACATCTCCAAGACGATCGACATCCTGAGACAACAAATGGAGCTGCAGAAGCAGAACGCGGCAGCCCAAAATGAGCAGACCACCGCCTTTCGCGACATCGTTCCGATCGTGAACGGCTTACGCGACAAGATCGCCAACTTCGACGACTTCTTCCGGCCGCTGCGCAACTACTTCTACTGGGAACCTCACTGCTTCGACATCCCCTCCTGCGCCGCAATGCGATCGGTGTTCGACGCCATCGACGGCATCAGCCAACTCTCCGACCAGTTCGGAACTATCACCGCAAGTTTGGACAAGCTTGCTGCCACCCAAGCGAAGCTGAATGCCCTGCTTCCGCCCCAAATCGCCAGCCAGGAAGCAAACCGACAGCGCATCCTGACCAACTACGCGACGCAAAAGGGTTTGCAAGACCAGCAAGATCAGCAAGATCAGACGAACGCGATGGGCCAGGCGTTCGACAAGTCCAAGATCGACGATTCGTTCTACCTACCACCTGAGGTCTTCGACAACCCCGACTTCAAGCGGGGCCTAACGCAGTTCGTGTCGCCAGACGGAAAGGCAGTGCGCTTCATAATCTCCCATCAGGGAGATCCGGCGACCCCCGAAGGCATCACTCACGTCGCCCAGATCAAGAACGCCGCGTTCGAGGCCATCAAGGGCACACCGATGGAAACTTCGAAGATCTACCTCGGCGGCACCGCGGCCACCTACAAGGACATGCAAGAGGGCACCACATACGACCTGATGATCGCTGCGGTATCCGCCCTCTGTCTGATCTTCGTCATCATGCTGATCATCACCCGTGCAGTCATCGCCGCTTTGGTGATCGTCGGCACGGTGTTGCTCTCGCTGGCTGCTTCGTTCGGGTTGTCCGTACTCATCTGGCAACACGTCATTGGACTGCAGTTGCACTGGATGGTCCTGGGCATGTCGGTGATCATCCTGCTAGCCGTCGGGTCGGACTACAACCTACTTCTAGTGGCTCGCTTCAAGGAGGAGCGCGCGGCGGGGTTGAAGACGGGCATCATCCGCTCGATGGCCGGCACCGGCAGCGTGGTGACATCGGCGGGTCTGGTGTTCGCCTTCACCATGATGACATTCGCGGTGAGCGATCTGCGGGTAATGGCGCAGGTGGGAACCACAATCGGCCTCGGCCTACTCTTCGACACCCTGGTGGTGCGGTCCTTCATGACGCCAACTATCGCCGCGCTGATGGGTCGCTGGTTCTGGTGGCCGCAAAACGTACGGACCCGACCCGCTCGGCCAACGAGGCAGTTAGTAGGCGTCGGATCAGCGGGGCGGCACAGCTTAGACCAAGCACTGCAAGGCGAGGGAGCGGAATGAGTTGGTCAGGCGACGGGTGCCGATTTATGTTGCGCACCCTGTGGGTTCTCACCAATCGCCCTCGCTCATATGGAATTAATGGATAGAACGACCCCTTGCGTGCAAGCACCGCCGCACGGATCGGACGGGTTGCAGAGAATTTCGCGCTCTCCCCTGGAGCCACGCGCACTCCCGGCAAGGAACGGTCACCAACCCAACCAACTGGTTGGGTTGCTACACTCCAGCGATGCGCACTGGCATCTTCCTGAGTTATGCGGGCGGCTTCAAAGAGGCAGCCGACCAAGTCGTCGAACTGGAGAAGGTGGGCGTCGACATCGCCCTGGTCGCGGAGGCGTACTCCTACGACGCGATCAGCCAGCTGGGTTACCTGGCCGCCAAGACCTCCACCATGGAGCTCGGCACCGGTGTGGTCCCGATCTACACGCGCACACCGGCCCTGATGGCCATGAGCGCGGCCGGGGTGGACTACGTGTCCGACGGCCGGTTCCGCCTCGGCATCGGCACCTCGGGCCCGCAAGTGATGGAGGGCTTCCACGGCGTGCCGTTCGACGCACCGCTCGGCCGCACCCGCGAGGTCGTCGAGATCTGCCGGAAGGTGTGGCGCCGCGAGAACCTCGACTACGACGGCAAGTACTACCAGCTGCCACTGCCAGCCGACCGCGGCACCGGGCTGGGCAAGTCGCTGCACCTGATCAATCACCCTGTCCGTGAGCGTATTCCGATCACGATCGCCGCACTGGGGCCCAAGAACGTCGAGCTGACCGCCGAGATCGCCGAGGGCTGGCAACCGGTGTTCTACCTCCCGGAGAAGGCCGACGACGTGTGGGGCGACGCACTGCGCGCCGGGGCCGCCAAGCGCGATCCGGCGCTGGGACCGCTGGATGTCATGGTCAGCGCCAGCCTGGCCATCGGCGACGATGTCGACGATCGGCTCGCCTGGGCGAAACCCCAACTGGCGCTGTACATCGGCGGCATGGGCGCACGCGGGCAGAACTTCTACCACAAGCTGGCCACCCGGTACGGCTACGGCGAGGTTGCCGACCACATCCAGGACCTGTTCCTGGCCGGCAAGAAGGCCGAGGCCATCGCAGCCGTGCCCGACGATCTGGTGCGCAACGTGTCGCTGGTCGGGCCGAAGGGATTCGTCAAGGAACGCCTCGCCGCCTACGCCGAAGCCGGGGTGACCACGATGCTGGTACACCCGCTGGCCACCGATACCGCCGAGTCCGTGAAGTTCTGCGAGGAGCTCGTCTCGCTCACCCGCTAGGACCGCGCCCGCCTGCGGGCCCTTGGCTCCCCCGCCGAAGCCAAACGCCTGATCGACGAGGCATCCAGCCGCTTCTCACCGCGGGCGCGCATCTATACGGACGCGTTCCTCGCGGTGCACGCACTTGCGACGGACGACCCGAAAACGGCGCTTACGATTCGGAACACCTTGCCCTCGACCAGGTTCCGGCGATCGCCGGCGCCCAGATCGCCTGGGTGATTGGCGCGCTCTGACCTTCGGACCATCTGACCACTGCGGTCCGCAACCCGGTGATCAGCCGGATTTCGTGGCCGAGCGCCTGCCGGTTGCCGCGTTCAGGAGCAGCGATTCGAACAACCGGTTGACGCCGTCCATTTCACTCGGTTCGGTCACCGCCGCCGCGTGGGCGAATCCGTCGACGATCGCGCCGATCACCCGCGCCACCTGAACCGGGTCGAGATCGGCCGAGATCAACCCGCCCCGCTGCCCCTCGACGACGGAGCGTGCGAGCGCGTCGGTCATCCGTGCGCCCTGCTTCACGAAGGCTGCGGTCAACTCCTGGTGCCGACGCGCATCGATCGGCGCCGTGGCGACGAAGCCGGCCAGTTCGGGATACTCGCGGTTGATCCGTATCGATTCGGTCAGCGCCGCGCGCAGCAGTTCGTGCATCGACCGCGGCCCAGACATTGCCGGTGCGGCGCTGGCCAGGATCTTGCCGTAGACGTCATCGCACACCGCCTCGAACAGATTGTTCTTCGTACCGAAGTGGTAGTAGACCGAACCCGCTGTCACACCGGCCATCTCGGCGATCTGGTTGTTAGTGGCGGGTCCGTAGCCGAACTGGGCAAAGCACCGGCAGGCGGCGTCGACAACCCGTTGACGGGTGTCGCCGCTGTCGATGCCCGCGGGCCGTCCGGGTCCCACCTTCGCGGTCTTGGGCGCGCTCATCGGACCATCTTCGCCCAGAGTCACGGGTGGCGGGTGACCACGTCAGTTGTCAATGCCGACGCTCTGACGTTGCATGATCCAGTCGCGCGCCCGCGCAACGGTCGCCGCGGGATCGAAGGACGCGGCGTCCCACGTGGTGGACCGTACGTCACCGCGGTCGCCGTAGCGCTGCATGATCCGGACGTGATGAGGTAGCCCGACGAACCGCTGCAGGGCTTCAGCATTCGTCCAAACCGAGATCGATCCCGACCTGCTCGCGGTCGGCAGGCTCCACAACCAGAGGCCGACGGCGCCCGGCATGGCGTACCAGCCTTCCCGCATCCGCAATCCGCGAACTGCGATTCCGGGTGCGTCCCTGCGGTGTTGCGCGGTGTACTCGGTCGCGCTCACGACGACGGGGGCGTCACCTGGATCAACCGGACCCGGCACCCACGAGGTGATGAGCGGAAAGCCGAGCGACGAGGCAAAATTACTGATCACGGTCATGAAATCCAGAGTGGACCTAGAATTGGTATGTGTCAGGATCCAATCTGCCCGATTCTGAACAGACCAATTCCGCGGATTCGGGTTTCCCACCGGATTTGCTGCTCACCCTGGACCGGTCCTCGCGCGACGGACTCGCCGCACAGCTCCAGCACCAGCTGCGTACCGCGATTCAGCACGGCCGGCTCGCGTCCGGGACCCTGCTGCCGCCGTCGCGCATCCTCGCCGAACAGCTCGGGGTGGCACGGAGCGTCGTCGTGTCCGCATACGAACTTCTCGCCTCGGACGGCTATCTGACCACGCGACAAGGATCCGGCACCCGGGTGCGGCCGGTCGCTGCACCCCAGCCATCCCACGCCAAAAACATTGCCTCGCGGTATATTCCGCTGCTCGGCGGTGTTCCAGATCCCGCGCTGTTCCCTCGCGCGGAATGGCTGCGCCACTATCGCGGCGCGCTCGCCGACACCCCGAACGATCAACTGTCTTACCCGGCCCCGCTGGGCGCACGCGCACTTCGCGGGGCCCTCACCGGCTACCTCGCACGCGTCCGGGGCGTCGCCACGACACCCGCGCATCTACTCATCACCTCCGGCCTGACCCAGGCGGTGGTCCTGGTGGCCCGCGCGCTACGCGCCCGGGGCCATGAGGCCATCGCGGTCGAGGATCCAGGATTCGCCTTCCATCGCGAGGCCATCGTGAACACGGGCCTGCGGGCCCTGCCGGTACCGGTCGACGATGACGGACTCGACGTGGATCGGCTCACCGAACTCGACGTCGGCGCGGTGCTGGTCGCTCCCGCGCATTCCTATCCGACCGGGGCGGCACTGAGCCCGGAGCGCCGGGCGGCGCTCATCGCGTGGGCCCACCGCCGCGAGGCGCTGATCATCGAAGACGACTACGACGCGGAGTTCCGGTACGACCGGACTCCGATCGGCGCCTTACAGGGTTTGGCGCCCGATCGCGTCGCCTATGCGGGCTGTATCAGCAAGACATTGACCCCGTCCCTCCGGCTGGGCTGGATTGCCTTGCCGCCCTGGCTGGTTCACGACGTAATCAACGAGAAACTCTACGACGACATGGGGAACTCGACCCTCGAACAGCTCGCCCTGTCCCGATTCGTGGAGACCGGGGGCCTCACCCGTCACCTTCGCCGGGTCCGGCCGATCTACCGCCGGCGGCGCGACACCACCCTGGCGGCAATCTCCGCATCACTGCCACAGGCCGAACCCCGCGGGATCGCCGCGGGGCTGCACGTCTACCTGCGACTGCCCGCAGGCACCGACGAGGACTCACTGATCCGCACCGCCCGGGAACGGGGCCTGATCCTCGCGGGCGCGCGTGCGCACTGGGCCGACCCCGACGCCGCGCCACCCGCACTCGTGATCGGATACGGCGGCATCGGTGAGGCGGCGATCCGCGACGGCATCACCCTGCTCGGGTCGATCCCCACCTGATCGAAGGTTCGTCTGCCAGGGGCAATACCCCGTCGACGGCGGCTGTTTCGACAGAAGCCCGCATCGAGCTGCAACCGAGGAACAATCCACGGTTGCCGTGGCCGCCCAGCGCCTCAGCGTCGCGGCGCTGAGGGCACCTGCCCGACGCTGCGGCATTCCATTGCACGCTGGTTTGTTGCCAACTGCTCTTGCGTGCCAATACGACTGCGCCGCAGCTTCGGCATGACACCGGCATCATCGGCACTTCGTTGAGCCGAGGGTCGAGGCGGATGGTCATCGCACCGGTTCAGTGGCGCGGGCAGCGATGTTGTCTTCGATCTCCTGCGTCCACGCATGCTGAGCGCTCGTCGTGTCGATCTCGTATTCGAACCGGTCGACCATGTCGGCCGCCACATCGTCGGCGCCGACGTAAAACTGTTCGTACCACCTGCGCAGCTGGTATACCGGCCCGTCTTCCTCGCACAACAACGGGTTGTCGATGCGAGCCTTGGTTTTCCAGATCGCCACGTCCTGTTCGAACCCGATCTTGACCCAGTCACCCAGTGCGATGGCGTTCTGCATGGCCAGCTCGCCGGACAGGCCCTCGGCTTTCTTGACGATGATGCCGTATTGCAGGACAAACGAATTCGCGTCGATCGGATAATGACAGTTGATCAGCACGCTGTGATGATCGGCCTCTGGATAGTGGTACGTCAGATCATCGATCATGAACGCGGGTCCGTAATACGACGCCACCGATGTGGTGCCGAGCATCGCCGAGCCGCCGACATCGTCGCGGTCGGCACGGGTGTCCGCGTTCATGTACTGGGTTGCGATGTGGCCTTCGAAGATGTTCTTGAAGTAGGTGGGCATCGATCCGTGCACATAGAAGAAGTGCGCCATATCCACCACGTTGTCCACCAACTCACGGCAATTGGCATTGACGACCGTTGTGTACCAATGCCAATCGGTCCACTCATCGCTGGTGGCACCGTCGATGCGCGGAATCGTCACATCGGCCGGCGGGGGTTTCCCCTCGGGATCGTTCCAGACGAACAGCATCCCGTCCTGCTCAAGGGTGGTCCAGGTGGCGGTGCGGGCCAGTCGAGGGGCACGCTTGCCGTACGGCACGTTCTTGCAGCGCCCGTCGCCGCCCCACCGCCAGTCGTGGAACGGGCAGGCGATCTCATTGCCCTTGACCTGACCTTGGGACAGATCACCGCCCATGTGTCGGCAGTATCCGTCGAGCACGTTGATCCTGCCGTCACCGCTGCGGAATACGACAAGCTTCTGCCCGAATACGTTGATCGCGTGTGGTTTCCCGTCGCCGAGGTCGCGAGTCAGTCCGAGGCAGTGCCAGCCACGAGCAAAACGCGTCGGCGGTGCTTCGGCTTCTATCTCGCGCACCTCGCACTCGGATTCCATCGTCATCAAGGACCCCCTCGGAAGTTTCGCGGTGACTGTGGTTCACGTCACAACCAGGTCTAACACTCAGGGGTCCACTTCGGCCCCCAAAGTCCCACTGGCAGGGATCGCAATCTGGGTCGACGCAGATCTAGCCGCCGACCTGCGGTAGCTCGTCGGCGGCGATCGCACACGGCGTGTCACCGGCCGGCGCGGCGAGCGGTGCGGCAGCGGGCCCGGGCACAGGCGGCGGGGTGAAGGGCTCGGGCACCTCCGTGGCCGCCGGCGGTAGATCCGGCTGTGGTTCAGTCACTTCCGCACCAGAATCCTCCGGCCCCGCAGGTTGCGCCTCGGCGGTGTCATCGGTCTCGTCCTCGTCGGCCGTGGTCTCGTCGGCAACGTCATCTGTGTCTCTGCCCTCGTCGGTGCCGTCTTCGACCTCGTCGTGTGCGTCATCTTCTGCCGGCGGATCGATGTCGTCGTCTTTCAGGTCACCGATATCGGCGGGCAGGTCCTCGGCCGACGACCCGATCAACCCGCCCAGCAGATCGGCCAGTTGCTGTCCGGAACCGGCCAAGCCGGAACCGATGTCAGGCATGCCACCCAGACCGGGCAGTCCACCGCCACCGAGGCCCTGGCCCAATCCTGCAGGCGAGGCCAAGCCGGGGGCCGCCGACTCGATGGGTGCTGCCGCCGGGACGATCGGCTCAGGCCCGGCCGCCGCAGCGCCGGGTGCAATCCCGGCGGGCACGGTCGCCGCGGGGGCCGAGAACGAAGGCACGCTCGCCGGAGCCGCGACAAATCCCCCACCCCCACCGCCTGCCGAAGGCCGGTCAGCTGCGTCAGCGGCCAAGGCCACGGCGGGGCCCGCAGGTGCGCTCGACGGAAGCCAGACCGGCCCCAGCTCCCCGGGAATGCCGAACACCGGTAGCGTCTCGGCTCGCAACGCGGCGACCGCCTGCGCGTACGAATCGGCAACCGCACGCGTCGTGCCGCGCATCGCCGTCAACCAGTCCCCGCCAATGTCGTTGAACACAAAGGGTTTCACCTGCGTGTCGATCAGCTCACTGGCCACCGAGCGGTCTCCCACACCGGTGCTCACCGTCCGAACCGCCGCCAGCCAGGTGCCGCGTTGCCCGGCCTGACGCTCCTCGATCCGGAGCGCGGCGGAGGCCTTGGCGTCCACAGCATCCCACAGCTTGTCGCGCAAGCGGGTCAATGTGGCTGCGGCGCCGCGGATCCCGGCAGCGACCTGCGTCGCCGAGGCCGCGTGCCGGGCCAGGAAATCCGTCGACGCCCGAGCCCCGGCACCCTGCCATGCCTGCGACAAATTCTGGAAGTGGTTGTCCTGCAGCCGTAATGCCTGCTCGGCCACGGCAGCAGAGGCGGCCAGTGATGCGCATTCGGCATCCAGCGCCCGCAGGTCCAGTCCGTCCTCGGCGCCATACCAGTCGTGCACCTGATAGCGGTAGCGGGTCAGATCGGGGTGGACGAAGCCCAGCAGGTGACAGGCCCAGACGTATTCGGCGATCGTGTCGACAGCAGCCTGCCCCTCATCCAACCGGGCCGCGACGTCGAGGCTTGCCGCCACGGCTCAACCCACCCGGGCCGCGGCGCGCGCGTCGGCAACCGCGTACCGATCGATCGAGCTGCGCAGCACGGCGGCGACCTCGGCACTGGCCCGTGACCACCGACGCAACCCGTCCGTCACCTCGTCCACGGCGGTCCGCACCGCGTCCCCGTCCGCGACGTGGGTGTGCCCGGCGGAGGCACCGTCGAACACCGGCCCGCGCAGGCGGTCACGCACCACGGAATCGAGATCGTCGGCAACGGCGTCGTATCCGGCGGCCACGGACGCCAGTGCCACGCCGTCGAGACTGGCGGCAGTTACATCTCCCATGCCCGGTTTAGACGCAGCCGGGCACCGTCCGGTTCCCTCAGGCCGACTGGCCGCTGACCGAATCGGCCACCCGAACCGCGACCATCCGGGCCGTGTTCTCATCGGCAGCCTCGACCATCACCCGAACCACCTGTTCAGTACCCGAGGGCCGCAACAGGATTCGGCCGGTGTCACCCAACTCGGCCTCGGCCTCGGCCACGGCGGACTGCACGGACGGCGCCTTGGCCACCGCCGCCTTGTCCTCGACTGCAACGTTGATCAGTACCTGCGGCAACGTGCGCATCGGCTCGGCAAGCGCAGCCAACGTAGCGCGGGTCTGGGCCATCCGAGACATCAGCCGCAGGCCGGTGACGATGCCGTCGCCGGTCGTCCCGAAGCCGGGCAACACGATGTGTCCGGACTGCTCACCACCGAGTGAGAACTCGCCGGACCGCAGTTCCTCCAGGACGTAGCGGTCCCCGACGCCGGTGGTCCGGACCTCGATACCGGCCGCCCGCATGGCCAGGTGCAAGCCCAGATTGCTCATCACCGTGGCCACCAGCGTGTCCGAGGCCAGCTCGCCCGCCTCTTGCATGGCCAGCGCCAGCACCACCATGATCGAGTCACCGTCGATAACCTGGCCCGCGGCGTCCACTGCCAGGCACCGATCGGCATCGCCGTCGTGGGCCAGCCCCAGATCGGCGCCGTACTCGAGGACGGCGGCCTGCAGCACCTCCATGTGGGTGGATCCGCAGCCCTCGTTGATGTTGAGGCCGTTGGGTTCGGCGTTGATCGCGATGACATTGGCTCCGGCGGCCCGATAGGCCCGGGGAGCGGCCGCCGACGCCGCGCCGTGCGCGCAGTCGACGACGACGGTGAGGCCTTCCAGTCGGGTGGTGACGGCCTTCCCTGCGTGCCGCAGGTAGCGGTCCAACGCGTCCTCGGCGTCCAGCACCCGGCCGATACCGGCCCCGGTGGGGCGCAGCCCGGGCCCGGCGTTGACCAGTTCCTCGATGCGGTCCTCAGCGGTGTCGTCGAGCTTGTGCCCGCCCGGACCGAAGATCTTGATGCCGTTATCGGGCATCGGATTGTGCGACGCAGAGATCATGACCCCGAAATCCGCGTCATAAGCACTGGTCAGATACGCCACCGCAGGCGTCGGCAGCACACCGGCCCGCAGGACGTCGACACCCTCGCTGGTGATACCGGCGATCACCGCGGCTTCCAGCATCTCGCCGCTGGCCCGCGGATCACGGCCCACCACGGCGACCCGCCGGCCTGGACCCCCAGAATTGCCGAGACGCCGCGCAGCCGCCGAACCGAGTGCCACTGCCAGTTCGGCAGTCAGATCGCGATTGGCGACCCCGCGCACCCCATCGGTGCCGAACAGTCGACCCATGCCCTTAAACTTCTCATAATTGTCCGCCGTAAACACAACCGACGAGGTCAGCGACCATCCCGGCGCCGGATTGATACTCGTTCGAGATCAACCGGATCACCGCCCGCGGATCCGGCACGGGCGGTGATCGGCGACAGATCGCTAGTTAGAGCCGGTGTCTGACGACGAGTGGCTGCCTCCCGGCGCCATGGTGGGTGCCGTCGTCGGCGCAAGGCTGTGCGGCGCGGTCCCCTGGGAGACCCCGCCCGGGCGCTCAGTGGTGCCGTTCTGGCTGAACGAGATGGTCCCGAGGTTGTTGGTGCAGACCACGTGGTCGGTGCTGTTCGCATCGACCCCCTGAACCGCGGTGGTCAACGATGCCGTGTCGGTGTTCTCGCACACCCCAGCCGCGATCTGCGCGGCCGCGGCGTCATCGACGTTCTCCAGGACCGAGACGTTGCCGAGGGTGAGGTTGACCTTGCCGTCTCCGGCAGTGTCGGGCGCCGCATTGGCGATACCCACGCCGACGGTGAACAGCAGCGATCCGCCGAGCACCGCGCCCGCAGTCGCTGTCTTCGCGAAGTTCCCCACAATTACTCCTTCCGATGGGACAGCGGCACCCGGTCCCCCGACGTCGGAACGACGCCTACCGGTGGCAGGAAGGTCCTGCGGGCACAACCCTGCTGACGCAAAGCGGCCCCCTGCTCTCCGCCCAGTGGTCTTCCACGCACGGTCCGCCTTCAAACCCCAATCTCGGAAAAAGTTGTGAGCGGCCGCGCGCCGTTTTCGACACCAGGGTCGTGGATTGGGGCGAAACGACGGCGCTGGCGTAGAGATCGACGCAGGTCAACGAGCAAAAAACAAACCCGCCGGGTGTGTACGTGACACACCCGGCGGGTTCGTTCGGCCAAAAGGCGACAGATCAGCGCTTGCTGTACTGAGGCGCCTTGCGGGCCTTCTTGAGGCCGTACTTCTTGCGCTCGATGGCACGCGGGTCACGCGTCAGGAACCCGGCCTTCTTGAGTGCGGGCCGGTCTTCCGGCTGCACCAGGATCAGCGCACGGGCGATGGCCAGGCGCAGGGCACCGGCCTGTCCCGACGGGCCGCCACCATCGAGGTGGGCGTAGATGTCGAAGTGCTCGACACGGTCGACGGTCACCAGCGGGGCCTTGATCAGCTGCTGGTGCACCTTGTTCGGGAAGTAGTTCTCGAGCGTGCGGCCGTCCAGGTTGAACTTGCCGGTGCCGGGCACCAGGCGCACCCGAACCACAGCCTCCTTGCGGCGGCCGACGGTCTGGATCGGACGGTCGATGATGACCGGCTCGCGGTGCTCCTGCTCCTGCTCCTGCTCGACCTCCACCTCGACGGTCTCGGTCACGGCTTCGACGACGTCGCCGTTCTCAATCGTTTCGGTCACTGGGCCACCTGCTTGATCTCGTACGGAACCGGCTGCTGCGCGGCGTGCGGATGATCCGGACCGGCGTAGACCTTGAGCTTCTTCTGGATCTGCCGACCAAGCTTGGTGTGGGGCAGCATGCCGAGGATCGCGTTCTCGACGACGCGGGTCGGGTGCTTCTGCAGCAGGTCACCGATGGCGCGCTTGCGCAGACCGCCCGGGTAACCCGAGTGGCTGTAAGCGAACTTCTTGGTGAGCTTGTTGCCGCTGACGGCAATCTTCTCGGCGTTGATGACGATGACGAAGTCGCCACCATCGACATTCGGCGTGAATGTCGGCTTGTGCTTGCCGCGCAGCAGCTTGGCTGCTTCGACGGCGAGCCGGCCGAGCACCACGTCTTGGGCGTCGATGACGTACCACGAACGTGTGGTGTCACCCGCCTTCGGCGTGTACGTAGGCACAGCGCTTACCTCTTCTTCTCGGGTTGAGTCCCAGATAATCCGGGTGCCGGTCGCGGCGCGTGTACTCGGTTTTCCCGGCGACCGACGTTGACCCGGGACCCGCTCGCCCAAAAGGACGGCACACACCAACGGAGCAGCTTACCGGCGGGCGTCCCTGCAGGTCAAAACGCGCCCTGCACACGCGGGAACCGGTGGGCATCACCCAACGTCCTATTCGCATGCCATTTCTGGGCACTGAGGCGCTGGCGTCCGGCCAGCTCAACCGGTACCAGCTGCGCACCCGCTATGACGCGGTGTTCCGCAACGTCTACGCCCCGCGAGGAACCAAGCTAACTCCACTGGACAAAGCCGTCGCGGCCTGGCTGTGGTCGGACCGAAAAGCGACCGCGGTGGGGTTGTCTGCCGCCGCTCTTCAAGGCTCATTGTGGATCGACGCCGGGCACCCGGCCGAACTCAACCAGCCGAGTCGCTCTCAGCCTCCGGGCATTCACATACACAGCGACAGGCTGGCTGACGACGAGACCTGCCTGGTCCGGGGCATCCGAACGACCACACCGGAACGCACCGCGTTCGATCTGGGCCGGCGCCGCGGACTCACCGTGGCCGTCATCCGCGTCGACGCGCTCATACAGGCCACTCGCCTGAAGATTTGCGACGTAACGCCGCTCGTCGATCGTCACCGTGGCATTCGGGGCGTTGTCCAGCTGCGGCAGGTACTCGGCCTCGCCGACGACGGCGCCGAATCACCGCAGGAAACGCGGCTCCGTCTGCTGTATACCGAGGCGGGCATGCGTCCGTCGCACACGCAGATCGAGGTGTTCGACCACGGACAGCAAGTGGGTCGCATCGACATGGGATGGCCGGAATGGAAGGTGGGCGTCCAGGCGTCCAATACGACGGAATCCAACACTGGACAGATCCGAAGCAGCGCACTCGCGACATAGATCAGAACGTCGAGTATCAGGAGCTCGGGTGGCGCATCGTCAGAGTGGGCGCCGACCTGCTGCGGTATCGCCAAGGCGCGATCATCGCCCGCACTCGGGCCGCCTTGCGATCCGCCGGTGCCCCCTGCTGACGAGTGTTGGCTTGGGTTCGAGATTCTCCAGAAATCTCGAACACAAGCCAACACTCGGCGCGACCGTCAGGACACGGAGTCCTGCTGGTCGGGCACCACAGTTCCGTCGGCGCGGTGCAGCGGCGCTTCCTTACCGCTGGGCTCGATGTAGCCCTCGGTCGTGCACTCGTACGGGTCGCCCTGCTTCTTCTTCGGATCGATGAACATCGGATTGACCACCCAGCGACCGTCGGAGTTGTCATAGGCCGTGCACATCAACTCGGTCTTGTTGCGGTTGAGCACCAGCCGCAGGGCCGTCGCATCGGTGAGGAACGTGACGTCGGTGTCGGAGTCGCCGGCGCCGAAGGCCGCGCGTTTCGCCTCGGGCTGCTGTTCGAACGCGGCGGGTCCCTTGACGCCGAAGACGTCCTCGTTGACGCGGCACCGCTTGCCTTCGATGTACGGGATGGCCGTCTCGCCGCCGCACGGCACCAGCTTCGACGTGAGCACGGCGCCGTCGCGCTCGGTCCGCACACCCATCACCTTGTCCGGGGTGAAACCGAGATCGGCCGCCCACACGCGCACCACCGGCTCAGCCGACGCGGAGATGATGCGGACGTCGAAACCGTTGGCGCGCAAGGTTTCCACCAGATCGCGCATCTGCGGGTAGTAGCGCACCCAGCCGGTCTCGTCACCGCTGCCGACCTTCTGCTCGGTGCCCTCGGGCGCGTCGAGGTTCTCCTTGCGAGCGGTCTCGACGAAACCGGTCAGCTCGGATTCGGGCCAGCCGGCCAGCATCTGCGCGGCCCAGGCGTATGACGGCTCGAACCGGCGGGCGTTGAACCCGGCGAACGCCGGCTCGTCGGCGCGCGTCTCACCGTCGGTGTAGACCGACAGCAGTTCGTCGGCGCAGCCGAGATCGGTGTTGGTCGGCATCGGCTGGCCGGGTTTGGCGGCGGCGCACGCCTTGCCGAGGGCCGCCGCGGCCTGCGGCGTGAGGTAGGGGCTGGTGCTCGACCAGTCACCGCCGGCGGGCGCCCGCAGCTTGCCGTTGCGCACCATCCAGAAGAACGTCGCGTCACCGATGTCGTTCTTGACCACGGTGTTGTCCCAGTCGAACAGCGCCAGCGGCGCACCGTCGGCCACCGACCCGTTCGCCCCGCAGGTTCCCAACTCGGCGAGCATCGCGTCGATCCGGTCCCGGTTGTCGCCGTACCAGCCGGGGTTCTCGGCCAGCGTGCGACAGCCGGCGGCGGGAGTGGCGGCCGAGGTGCCCGACGACTGCGACGACTCGGTGCCGGAGCCGCACCCGGCGACGGTCAGCACCGCGGTCACCGCGGCGACGAGAAGGGACAGCGGTGCGCGTGAGGTCATCAAGGGGTTCCTGTCAGGTGAGTTCGACGACACCCGGGGTGCCGAGCGCCGAGGTCCGTGAGGTGTCCTTCAGGTCGACGCCGGAGCGGCCCAGCGCCAGCGCACCGTCGACCAGTCCGGCCGCCACCCGCGCGGCCTCGTCATATCCCAGACCGTCGGGCGGGTGGATGTTGGAGATGCAGTTGCGGTCGGCGTCGGTGCGGCCGGGCATCGGCAGGTGGGTGAGGTAGATGCCGAGACTGTCGGCGACGCTCAGACCGGGCCGCTCCCCGATGATCACGAGCACCGTCCGCATGTGGGCCTGAGCCGCTATGTGATCCCCGAGCGCGACGCGGGCCTGCGTCGCGATGACCGGCGGGGCCAGGGTGTGGCGGTCCTGCAACTGGGCCACCAACGCCGCCAGCAGCGTTGCGCCGTGGCGATCCAGGGCCGTCGGCGACAGCCCGTCGGCCAGCACGAAGCCGATGTCGGCCGGGGTGTCGGGCACCTGCATTCCGTCGGCGGGCTCGCGGCCCAGATCCGGGCGGCGCAGATACTCGTCGCGTGAGGTGGCGCGGCTGGTCACCACCGTCGGCTCACCGATGCCCACCGCCCGGACGTCTGCGGTGAGTTTGTGGACGTCCAGCGGAACGTGCACGGCGTCGCGCGCGGCGGCATGTGCCGCCGCCAGTTCCAGCACCCGCCGGGTGGGCAGTGCGTTACCTGCCCGGCCCAGCCCGATCCTGGCCTGTGTCGTCTTGCGCAGTTCATCCCAGAACTCTTGAACCGCAAGCTCGTTCGTGTTCATGACAACTCCGCCGAAGTCAGCGACCGCAACACCGAACGCTCCAGGTCGAACGGGGTCAGCTTGCCGGAGTCATCGACCATGCCGACTCTGCGCAGCCAGGCCTCGAATTCGGGGGCCGGCCGCAGCCTGAGCGTGCGCCGGGTGGTCAGCACGTCGTGGAACGACAGGCTCTGGTAGCCCAGCATGACGTCGTCGGCGCCGGGCACGGTGATGACGAACGCCACCTGCGCCGCGGCCAACAACGTCAACAGGGTGTCCATGTCGTTCTGGTCGGCCTCGGCATGGTTGGTGTAGCAGACGTCCACCCCCATCGGCAGGCCGAGCAGCTTGCCGCAGAAGTGGTCTTCCAGTCCGGCCCGGATGATCTGCTTGCCGTCGTACAGATACTCCGGTCCGATGAACCCGACGACCGTATTGACCAGCAGCGGTTGCAGGTCACGGGCGACCGCGTAGGCGCGGGCCTCCAGCGTCTGCTGGTCCACGGGCTTCCCGCCGACCCCCAGGTGCGCGCCGGAGCTCAGGACCGAGCCCTGACCGGTCTCCAGGTACATGACGTTGTCGCCGACGGTGCCGCGGCCCAGGCTGCGCGCAGCCTCGTTGCCTTCCCGCAACAGCTGGAGGTCGACCCCGAATGCGGAGTTGGCCCCTTCCGTGCCCGCGACGGACTGGAACATCAGGTCCACCGGCGCCCCGGCCTCGATCAACCCGATCGTGGTGGTGACATGGGAAAGCACGCACGACTGGGCGGGAATGTCGTAGCGCGTGCGGATCGAGTCGAGCAGGTAGAGCAGGTCGGCGGTGGCCTGCGGCGAGTCGGTGGCCGGGTTGATCCCGATCACCGCGTCACCGCAGCCCAACAGCAGCCCGTCGAGCACCGCCGCCGCGATCCCCCGAGGGTCGTCGGTGGGATGGTTGGGCTGCAGCCGGGTGGCGAGGGTGCCGCGGGCGCCGACCGTGGTCCGGAACGCCGCGGTCACCTCCGCGGCGGCCGACACCGCGATCAGGTCCTGGTTGCGCATGATCTTGCTGACCGCCGCAACCATTTCCGGGGTCAGCCCCGGGGATACGGCGGCCAGCCGCTCTGCACTGTGATCATGCGCCGCGGTGTCCATCAGCCAGTCCCGCAGCCCGCCGACGGTCAGGTGCGAGACCTCCGAAAAGGCTTGGCGGTCATGGCTGTCCATGATCAGCCGGGTCACCTCGTCGGTGTCGTACGGCACCAGTTCCTCGTTGAGGAAGACCTCCAGCGGCAGGTCGGCGAGCACCCAGGCGGCCGCGGCGCGTTCGCCGTCGTGCTCGGCCGCGCAGCCGGCGAGTTGATCGCCGGAGCGCAGCGGGGTGGCCTTGGCCATCACTTCGACCAGACCGTCGAAGCTGTAGTTCACCCCCGAGACCTGCTGGTGGTACTTCATTTCAGGGCACTCTCCGCCTCCGCGAGCATCGCGAACTCCTCGTCGGGCGAGTTGGCCACCAGACGATGGCGGCTGTAGAGCGCGAAGTAGAGCATGAATGCGCAGAACACAGCCAGGCACAGGCCCGCGGCGACTGGGCTGACCACGAAGGTCGCGATGAGCGCCACGACCGCGATGACCAGGGCGAAGCCCGTGGTGACGATGCCGCCGGGCGTGCGGTACGGCCGCGGCATGTTGGGCTCGCGCACCCGCAGCACGATGTGGCTGATCATCATCAGCACGTAGCTCAACGCCGCGCCGAACACCGCCATGTTGAGGATCAGGTCACCGTGACCGGTCAGCGACAGCAGGAAGGCGACGACACCCGGGACGATCAACGCGAGCGTCGGGGCCTTGCGCTTGTTGGTCACCGACAGCCTGGTGGGCAGGTAGCCGGCCCGTGACAGCGCGAACGTCTGCCGGGAGTAGGCGTAGATGATCGAGAAGAAGCTCGCGATCAGCCCGAACAGGCCGATGTAGTTGACCGCCTTGGCGGCGAACCCGGTACCACCGAGGGCCTGCACCAGCGGATCATCCACAGTCGACATCGCTTCCGCGCCACCGGCTCCCGTGGTGAGGAACAGCACCGTGACGCAGGTGAGGATCAGGACCGACATCGCGGCGATGATGCCGCGCGGCACGTTGCGCTCCGGGTTGGCGGTCTCCTCGGCGGCCAGCGGGACGCCCTCGACGGCCAGGAAGAACCAGATGGCGAACGGGATGGCGGCCCAGATGCCCAGGTAACCGTGCGGCAGGAAGCTCGAAGCACCCGCTGCGGCGGCGTCGGGGGCGATGTCGGTCAGGTTGGCGACATCAAAGCTGCCGATGGCGCTCACGGCGAAGATGACCAGGCCCAGCAGCGCGACCGCGGTGATGACGAACATCAACCGCAATGCCTCACCGACGCCGGCGAGGTGAATCCCGATGAAGATGACGAACGCCGCCAGGTAGACCCACCAACCCTTGTGGATGCCGAACAGTCCGAGCGATTCGACATAGCCGCCGATGAAGGTGGCAATCGCCGCGGGTGCGATCGAGTATTCGATCAGGATCGCGGTGCCGGTGGCGAAACCGCCCCAGGGCCCCAGCGCGCGGCGGGCGAAGGTGTAGCCGCCGCCGGCCGCGGGCAGCGCCGAGGACAGCTCGGCCAGACCCAGCACCATGCAGAAGTACATGGCGGCGATCACCACCACGGCGATCAGCAGACCGCCGAAGCCGCCCTGCTCGAGGCCGAAGTTCCAGCCCGAGAAATCGCCGGAGATCACATAACTGACGCCCAGGCCGGCCAGCAGCAGCCAGCCCGCGCTTCCGGATTTGAGCTGACGTTTCTGCAGATAGTCAGCGCTCTCCAGGTGTTCTTCCACACCCGCCATTTCAAACTCCTTCATTGACAACGCTATTGGTATGTGACGCCGGTTCGTGGCGGTCAAGCCCTCCACCCATCGGCGCGAGGTTAAAGGTCGATTTACCAACCTTTGCTAGATGAGTATCACCCTCGGCGGCCAGTCTGTCCACCCCATCGGGAAACTCGATCAGGCGAGCGGTGGTGATCACCATATTTATTGCAGCACAAAGTGTTCCGACGTATCCGTTCGATTCGACGGGCGCCGGGTTCGGGTATTCGGAAGAAGGACCGCGAGTGTGAAGCTGTTGCGAGCGTGCGGGTCAGATGTCGCAACAGCTTCACACTCGACGGTGGATCGTGGGGCCTCAGCGGCTCAACGGATCAGGCCTGCCGGTTCCTCGCGCAAGCGCTCGTCAGAAGAACCCCTGGGCCTTGTTCCCGTAGCTCACCAACAGGTTCTTGGTCTGCTGGTAGTGGTCGAGCATCATCTTGTGGTTCTCCCGGCCGATACCGGACTGCTTGTAGCCGCCGAACGCCGCGTGTGCGGGGTACTGGTGATAGCAGTTGGTCCATACCCGGCCGGCCTTGATGTCCCGGCCGGCGCGGTAGGCAGTGTTGCCGTTGCGGCTCCACACGCCGGCGCCCAGGCCGTAGAGGGTGTCGTTGGCGATCGAGATGGCGTCGTCGTAGTCGGTGAACGAGGTGACCGCCACGACCGGACCGAAGATCTCCTCCTGGAAGAGTCGCATCTTGTTGTTGCCGGTGAAGATCGTCGGCGCCACGTAGAACCCGCCGTTCAGATCACCACCGAGGTCCGCCCGCTCGCCACCCGTGATCAGTTGGGCGCCTTCGGATTTCCCGATCTCGATGTAGGACAGGATCTTCTCCAGCTGATCGTTGGAGGCCTGGGCACCGATCATCGTCTCGGTGTCCAGCGGATCACCCTGACGCACCGCCTTGGTGCGGATGGCGGCCAATTCCAGGAACTCGTCGTAGATGTCGGCCTGGATCAGCGACCGCGACGGGCAGGTGCACACCTCGCCCTGGTTCAGGGCGAACATGGTGAACCCTTCCAGGGCCTTGTCCTGGAAATCGTCGGCGTCGGCCAGCACGTCGGAGAAGAAGATGTTCGGGCTCTTGCCGCCCAGCTCCAGGGTCACCGGGATCAGGTTCTGGCTGGCGTACTGCATGATCAGCCGCCCCGTGGTGGTCTCACCGGTGAAGGCGATCTTGGCGATCCGGTTGCTGGAAGCCAGGGGCTTGCCGCACTCGACACCGAACCCGTTGACCACGTTGATCACACCGGCGGGCAGCAGGTCACCGATCACCGACATCAAGAACAGCACCGAAACCGGGGTCTGCTCAGCGGGTTTGAGCACCACCGCGTTGCCCGCGGCCAGTGCCGGGGCCAGCTTCCAGACCGCCATGAGGATCGGGAAGTTCCACGGGATGATCTGGCCGACGACGCCGAGGGGCTCGTGGAAGTGGTAGGCGACGGTGTCCTCGTCGATCTGCGAGAGCGAACCTTCCTGGGCGCGCAGCACACCGGCGAAGTACCGGAAGTGGTCGACCGCCAGCGGGATGTCGGCGTTCAGCGTCTCGCGGATCGGCTTGCCGTTGTCCCACGACTCGGCCAGCGCCACAGCTTCGAGGTTCTCCTCGATGCGGTCGGCGATCTTGTTGAGGATGACGGCGCGCTCGGCCGGGGAGGTCTTGCCCCACGCAGGCGCGGCCGCGTGCGCAGCATCCAGAGCCTTCTCGACGTCGGCCTCGGTGGAGCGGGCCACCTCGCAGAAGACCTGACCCGTGACCGGCGTCGGGTTCTCGAAATAGCGACCCTCGGCGGGCGCGACCCACTGTCCGCCGATGAAGTTGTCGTAGCGGGCCTCGAACGACATCAGGGCGCCTTCGGCACCCGGACGGGCATAAACAGTCATGGCAATCTCCTGCATTCGGACACCGAAATGTGTCGGTAGTCACTAAAGGTAGTCAGCAGTAGGTTGCAGCACAGTTGCACCGATAAATGGAACGTTGCACACCCCCGAAGCAGGGATGTCCATCCCTGCGAGGCCGGGAATCAGCCCAGTTCGGCGTCGATCCCGGCCAGATGACCACGGGCCTGCGCCCTGGCCACCGGATCGGCCTGGGCATGGTCGTGCAACACCCGCCAGCCCTGTCGATCGTCACGACCGTCGGGCAGGGCCAGCCACCGCCGCAGCAGGCCCAGGTCACCCCCGGTCAGCACCGCTTCGCGCAGGCCGGCGCTGAGCTCGGTGCGCAGCCGCGCGATGGCAGGTGAGACCGACTGCGGCAACAATGCCCCCGAATACGCGTCCAGGGCGGCCGAGACATTCCCGGCCTGCAGCGCGTCGTACACGTCACCCATGTCGCTGGCGACCGGCGCCATCAGGCGGTAGGGCCGCGACTCGATGTAGGTGCTGCCGATGACCCGGCGCAGCCGCGACACCTCGGCCCGCACGGTGACCACGTCTAGGTCTTTGTCGTCGAGCAGCATTGCCAGGTGATCGGCGCTCAGCCCCTCGGGGTGCCGGATCAGCAGGACCAGGATGTCGGCGTGCCTGCCGGTCAGCGCACTGGACTGCGGCGGGCCTGCGGCATCGCTCACCTGCCAGCGCGGGCGGTCGGCGCCCAGCACGGTCAACCGGGCGCCCTCGGCCGCCGCCGGGGCTGCGGGTCCGGTGAGCCGCAGCAGGGCCAACTGGTTCTCGACGGCGACGGCGGTGGCTCTGACCAGTGCCAATGTCTGCGGCGTCGCGACCGCGGACCCGCCGGTCAGGTCGATGGCGCCCAGCAGCACCCCGGTCGCGGGGTCGTGCACGGGCACCGCGGTACAACTCCAGGAGTGGACAGTGCGGGAGAAGTGCTCGGACCCCAGGATCTGCAGTTCACGGTCCAGCGCCAGCGCGGTACCGGGCGCGTTCGTCCCGGCCACCCGTTCGCTCCAGTCGGACCCGGGCACGAAGTTCATCGCCTCGGCCTTGCGGCGCACGCCGGGGTCACCTTCGACCCAGAGCAGGGTGCCGTCGGCCGCGGTGATGCCCACCACCACTCCGGAGTCGATGGCATCGTTGACCAGGAGTCGACGGATCAGCGGCAGCGTGGGCGCCAGCGGGTGGGTGTTGCGCAACTCGGTCAGCGCGGCCGCGGCCGCCGCCGCCCGGGTACCCAGATCGGGGTCCACACCCGTGGCCAGGCTGCGCTGCCAGCTCTCCACGATGACGCGGCGCACCGGGGTGGAATCGAGGGAAGCGGCGTCCACCTGGCCCCCGATGAACAGGTCATGGATAGCGCGCACCTTCGCGGGTAGTGCCCGGGCTGACATCCGGCCTCCCGCGTTCCTCGATGCGGCCACGGTGATCATCTCTCCCGGCGTCGGGCCATTGACATGGCATTCACGCGTATCGCCCAGGATAGTTGACCTGCCCAATCTGTGATGGATCCCACCCACTGGTCAACCGCGGGGAATCGGGGAATCCAGCCCCTTACCCGTATAGTTGGGGCACGGCGGCTTGTCTGTTCTGCCTTTGCCGCCTTCTCGATCGTCAACCGAGCGCCGCGAGATGTCACTCGCGCCGGGCAGGACGACCGCCCTCTATTTTCGGAGCTTTCATTTTGTCTGTCCAAGAAACCCCTGGCACCGCTGTGCCTACTTTCGCCGAGCTCGGCCTGCCCGCCGAGATCGTCGCCACCCTCGCCGGAAACGGCGTCGAGTCCCCCTTCCCGATCCAGGCGGCGACCCTGCCTGATTCCCTCAAAGGCCGCGATGTGCTCGGCCGCGGCCGGACCGGGTCCGGCAAGACCTACGCGTTCCTGTTGCCCCTGGTGGCGCGGTTGGCGACCAGCGGCACCCGCCGGGCACCGAACCGGCCCCGCGCGCTGATCCTGGCGCCGACCCGCGAACTTGTCACCCAGATCGAGGCCTCGCTGGCCCCGCTGGCCAAGGCCACCGGCCTGCGGTCGGTCAACATCTTCGGTGGCGTGGGCGCCAACCCGCAGATCTCCGCGCTCAGGGGAGGCGTCGACATCGTCATCGCCTGCCCGGGCCGGCTCGAAGACCACATGCGGTCCGGCCACGCCGACCTGTCCGCGGTCGAGATCACCGTGCTCGACGAAGCCGACCACATGGCCGACCTCGGCTTCCTGCCCGGCGTGAAGCGACTGCTGGACCGCACCCCGAAAAACTGCCAGCGCCTGCTGTTCTCGGCCACCCTCGATGCCGGCGTCGATGTGCTGGTCAAGCGCTATCTGCACGACCCGGTGGTGCACAGTGTCGATTCGGCACAGTCACCGGTGACCGCGATGGTTCACCACGTGCTGCACGTGGACAACGCCGCACGGGTCAACGTGGTTGCCGATCTGGCCGCAGCGCCGGGCCGCACCATCGTCTTCGCCCGCACCAAGCACGGCGCGAAAAACCTGACTCGCCAACTCAATTCGCGCGGCGTCTCAGCAGTTGAGCTGCACGGCAACCTGTCCCAGAATGCCCGTACCCGCAACCTGACGGCGTTCTCCGACGGATCGGCGGCAGTGCTGGTCGCCACCGACATCGCCGCCCGCGGTATCCACGTCGACGATGTCAGCCTCGTCGTGCACGCCGACCCGCCGGTCGAGCACAAGGCCTACCTGCACCGGTCCGGGCGCACCGCCCGCGCCGGGAACGAGGGCACCGTGGTCACTCTCATGCACGACGCGCAGGTTTCCGACGTGCGCACCCTGACCAAGAAGGCCGGGGTCAAGCCCACGATCACCCGCGTGAACGGCATCGACCATCCGGTGCTTCGTGAGATCGCCCCCGGAGACCGGGTTTTCGGTGATCCGATCCGTACCGAGCCGGTCGCCCAGGCGGCTCCGGCGCCGCGGCGTCAGGGCAACAGGTCCGGGCAGCCGGGCAAGTCGGGCCAGCCGCAGCGCAACCGCCCCAACGGGTCCTCCCGCAACGGCGGTGGCGCGCCGACAGCCCGATCCGGTGCCGGCGCAGGCGGACAGCGCGGTGGTGGGCCCCGCCGTCCCCGCCGCGACTCCGGCTCAGGCCGCTAGCCGGAACCAGACAATAAAGTGTGCGGTCCCGCTCGGTCCTCTCCACCGAGCGGGACCGCACATGTCTTTCAGGCTGACCGACCTCAGACTCCCCATGCGTTGGCCGCGCTGCGGTCGGTCGCGGCCACATCGTCGGCACCGTCGCGCACCGCATTGCCCAGGGAGAACAGGATCTCGTTGAGGGCCGCCGCGGCCTCGTTCCAGCGGACCTGCTCGACGGCGTAGGCCTGCGCAGCCTCACGAGTCCAGACCTGCTGCAAAGGCGCGATCTGCGAACGTAATTCATCGAGGGCGGCGTTGAACCGGCTCGACGTGGTGTGGATCTCCTGGCGAACCGAGTACTCGATCTCGCCGAAGTCGTATGACAGCACGTGATCCATGGTCGATGCCGATCAGATACCGTCGCCGACGGCGCCCAGCCGCTGCGCGTGAGTGTCGGCAGCGGCACGCAATGTGCGCTCGTTGGTCCGGATGGTCTCGGCGATACGGCCCAGCGTGGTGTGCAACGTCAGCGATTCGCCGTTCCAGCGGTCCACCACGTCGCGGAACCGCGCGGCCGCCACACCGCCCCACACCGTGGGCGGCACACTGCTCATCTTTCCGATAAAGGTCTGCAGCATGGCCCGGACATCGTCGTTGAGCACGTCGATCCGGCCGGCCACGCTCGTCATTACCTCGAAATCGGTGCCCAACGGCCCCGTCAGTCCTGGTGGCATGTCCTCTGGCCTTCCGGTCTTGTCTTGCGGGATATAACAATTCGACGCACCGCGGCCCGGTTTGGTTCCACCCGATTTCAGAACATCGCATGCGCGGACCTGATGGCCGCCTCGCAGGCCGGGAGTACGGCCTCATCGCGTCCCGGCGCGCTCTGGCACCCGACCGCGATCCGCACGGCACCGTCGACGAACACCGCCCAACGGATCTCCCGCCCGGTTCGGACCTCCCGATAGCTGACCACCGGACGGGCAGTGACGACCGCGGACGGATCGAAGTCGACGAACACGCCCGCCGGTTGCTCCTGTAGGGCGCGGCCCACGGTGTCGGCCACCGTGCCGTCACCGACACCGGACTGGGTCAGATGAATCATCATCTGCGGGTCGTTCGGCGAAACCACCTGAACCCGGGCCGATCCCGGTCCGTCCGTGACGCGCCGAGCGGTCCAGTCGGCCGGGATCTGCATACCTACCCGGCCCTCGACGAGAACCGTCATCGACGGATTGTCCGCGGAGCCGTTCCAAGCGGCGAAGACGATCCCACCGAGCACCAGCGCCGAAGCCGCAGTGGCGCATAGCGCGATCTTGCCATTCCGTATCCGCCTGCCGATCTGCTCGTCGACCGGGGTGTCCGGCGCGACGAGCGTGTCGCACCAGGTCCGGGTGTCGGCCACGGTCACCACCACGCCACGACGGCGAAGCGCAGCCACCACCGCGTTGCCCAACGTCACAGCTCCGGCCACCTCTGCCGGAGCGTCGACGACCACCTCTGCCGACGTGCCGGCGATCCCCACCACCGCGCGTACCACCGCGCCGGGATTCACATCGCACTCCGCGTGGCGGGCCAGTGCGACACCTCCGGCAGGAACACCCGACACCATGACGAGCTCATCGGCAATCTCGACCACCACCGAGGACGTACCGGTCAGGGATGTGCTCAGGGCCTGAACCCGCTGCATCACCACAACTTCAGAATCGATGGCGGCACTCCGCACGCGGTCACAACGCTCGGCCGTCCACCAGGTCGGGCACACCAGGGTGAGCGCCCGTGCCCCCGCACCGGCCGCGTCGAGAACCTCGACCCACAGATCCGACACCGCAACCGGTTCGTCGTCGACCAGGGCGATCTCGTCGTCGATACCGGCGACCGCGACTTCGGCGAGGCCCGCCGACACCGGGCCGGGTCCGCGCACGGTCACCGGCCCCACCTCGACGACGGTCGACGTCACCGCGCCTCGTCCCCTCCGGGCAGGGCGACCTGCACCAGCTGATCGGGTGCCGCACGGGTGATCAGCGTGCCGCGCCCCGGTGGAAGGCGAATCGGCCGTACCGAACCCAGCAGCACACCGTCGTCGGGACCGGCGCTCATCATCAGGCCCATGCAGCCGAGGTCCTTGACCGCGGCCAGCACCGGATCGAACATCGCCCGCGCCGCACCGCCGGAACGGCGGGCCAGCAGCAGGTGCAGTCCGAGGTCACGGGCGTGCGGCAGGTAATTCAACAGCGGTGACAGCGGATTCGATCCGCCTCCGGCCACCAGGTCGTAGTCGTCGATCACGACATAGAGTTCGGGGCCGGTCCACCACGAGCGATCGCGAAGCGCCTGCTGGGTGACCTCGGGTCCCGGCATCCGGTTCTTCAGCGTCTCAAGCACTCTCGGAAGCGCCGCGTCCAACGCCACGACCGACGCGGCGTATCCCACCAGATGCTCCGATTCCACCGCGCCCAGCAGCGCGCGGCGGAAATCCACGATGAGCAGTTGCACGCTCGCCGGGTCGTTGCCCGCCGCCAGGTCGCAGCACAGGACGCGCAGCGTGGTGGACTTGCCGCATCCGGTGTCACCGAAGATCACCAGATCGGGCTGAGCGTTGAAATCGACCAACACCGGCGCGAGTTCGCGTTCACCGAGCCCCAGCAGCACCTCGGTGGCGGGTCGGATGCGAGACACCGGGCGCAGTTCGTGCCCACCCACGCACGCCGGCAACAGCCGGACATCCGGCGCGCGGGCCTCGCCGTGCTGGTCCTGCAGGGTGTCCCCGATCCGTGCCAGAGCCGCACCGATGCCGGTGTCGGATGGCGTGCCGTCCAACCGCGGCAGTGCGATCAACAACTCACGGCCGTCCGGGGTGAGCCCACGCCCCGGTGCGCCCTGGGCCAACTGACGGGCGCGTTTGCGGTCCATCTCGGACTCGGCCGGATCGCCGAGCCGCAACTCGATGCGGGTTCCCAGCTGGTCCTTGAGCGCGGGACGGAACTCCCCCCACCGCGAGGCGGTCGCCACCACATGGATGCCGAGCGAAAGCCCCTGCACAGCAAGCGCGGTGATCGTCGGCTCCAGAGCGTCGAACTCGGCGCGGAACGTCGACCAGCCGTCGATGATCAGGAACACATCGCCCCGGGGATCATCGATCTCCCCGGCGTCACGACGCTCCCGGTATTCAGCCATGGAACCGATGCCAAGGGCGGTGAATCGCGCCTCACGGGCGTTGACCAGGGCGTGCATCTCGGCGACCGTGCGCCGGACGAGGTCGCTATCGGCACGTCCGGCAACCGCGCCGACGTGCGGCAGGGCCTTGAGTGCACTCAACGTTCCGCCACCGAAGTCCAGGCAGTAGATCGCCACGTCTCGGGGATGGTGGGTGGCGGCCAGCGCCACCGCCAAAGTCTTCGCAGCCGTGGATTTTCCGGATTGGGGACCACCGACGATCGCCACGTTGCCCCGGGCGCCGCCCAACGACACCATCAGTCGGTCCCGGCGCTGCTCGAAGGGCCGGTCGATCAGCCCGATCGCGACGTCGAGTGGATCGGGATCCGACAACAGGACATCACTGAGCGGGATGGCACACGGCAGCGGCGGCAGCCACACCCGGTGTGCCGGTGTGCCGTACCCGGCCAGCCGGTCGACGACCTGCTGCAGTACGGTCGCCGTCGCGGAGGTGGAAGGGTTGCGGCCAGCCGACATCCAGGACGCCGCGAAACGCCGGGGCCCCGGTGTCTCCTGCGGCGCCGCCGGCAATTGTTCGGGCAATGAGCCTGTCGCCGACACGAATGCCGTCTGAAACCTGAGGACCTCGCCGGACGGTGTCTTCAGGTAGGCCGCGCCTGGCGTATTCGGTAGCTCGTACGCATCGGCGATTCCGAGCACCGATCGGGACTCGCTGGGCGAGAACGTCTTCAGACATACCCGGTACGACAGGTGGCTCTCCAGCCCACGCAGCCGGCCTTCGTCGAGGCGCTGGCTGGCCAACAGCAGATGCATGCCCAGCGATCGCCCGAGCCGGCCGATCGCCACGAACAACTCGGCGAAATCCGGGTGTTGCTGCAGCAGTTCGGAGAACTCGTCCACCACGATCAGCAGCGCGGGTAGGGCGGGAAGATCGGTGCGGCGCCGGTACTCCCCGATGTTGGCCAGGTTCCCGGCCGCCCGAAGCAGTTCCTGACGGCGCGTCATCTCGCCGGCCAGCGCATCGGCCATCCGGGCCACGAGGTGCGCCTCCTCGGCCAGGTTGGTGATCAACGCGCTGACATGATGTGCCCGGTGAAGGCCGAGAAATGTTGCCCCGCCTTTGAAATCGATGAGGACGAGGTTGAGCGCCTCGGGCGGATGTGTGGTGATCAGCCCCAGCACCAGCGTGCGCAGAAACTCCGACTTCCCCGATCCGGTGGCACCGACGCACAGCCCATGCGGGCCCATGCCGTTGTGCGCCGCCTCCTTGAGGTCGAGGTGCAGCGGGGTGCCGTCGGCACATCGACCGACGGGAACCCGGAGGAATCGCTGCGGATCCGATGTCGTCCAAACGCTCGGCGGATCGAAGCGGGCCGGGTCGTCGATACCGATCAGCTCCGGCCAGCCGGCGGCCCCGGGCACCGTCGCGCAATGCCATCGCGCCAACCACCGGGCACACGTGACGGCCTGCTGATGGCTCATCCGGTCGGGCCGCGCCGAGGTGCCACCGAATCGCACCATGTCCGCCTCGAGTTCCAGATGCAGGTCCGCGGTGGCGATCCCGGAATGAGCCGCGAGGGTGAGCACGGTGACGCCCGCACCGGGGAGCGACACTGCCGGGCCGGCCGTGGCGGAATCGACGATGACGACGGCGTGTACCGGCGGCTCCGTGGCCGGCAGGTCGGTGAGCCTGCGCAGCCGCAGCGCGGCCGGCCCACCGTGGCCATCGGGATGCCAGTGGTGATCAAGCCATTTCAACCATTCCCATTCGCCTGCCGTCGATACGTCGACGACCGCGGCGATGCGGACGTAACGCGGACTGTGTGCCGTGGCCAGCTGGCAGATCACCGCGCGCAGCAAGGCCCGCGCCGGGTCGATCGGCCCGCCTACCGTCACGTGCCCGAGGCCGCGCAAGTTCACCGTCACCGGGACACCTGCCACTGTCGAGTGACGCCGGATCAGTTGTGCCAGAGCCGATGCCGTCACCGGATCGACTTCACGCCCGGGGTCGGCGCCACCGGCGATCAGCCTGGTGGACGGCAGCCTCTCCCCCACGCCGATCCGCACCTCACCGAACCCCGGGGCATCGGGGTCGCGTCGCCACATCTGCTCGCCACCGGCCAGCGTCCACAAGCACCCCGGCTCGGGATGTGCGGCGTTCAGGCGCAGCCATTGGATGCGGGCGGATTCACCGGCCGCGGTGTCGATCCCGTCCAGGTAACGCAGGTATTCACCGCGGTCCCGGTGGAGCTGCTGAGCGCGACCGCCGTTCTTCATGCTGTAGGCGGCCGTGCCGATCGCCGACATGGCCATCATGATCGGGAACATCATGGTGGCCGGACCCCGTGTGGCGGCGGCGCCAGAGGTGACGTACACCGCGACCATGCCGCCCATCGCGGCCACGACCAGCAGCGGCAACAACCTGGTCAGCGGGCTGACCGGATTGTGACGTGGCAGCGCGGGCGGTGCGTCGATCACCACCTCTGTGGTCGGCGACTCCGGTGCGGGGCGCTCGCGAGAGGCGTGCGGTGCGCGGATGGGTTCCATCGACATTTGGACGCGCGCGGGGCCTGTCGGGTTCCCGGTGTGCACCGGAAAAATTGGTGCACAAGGGGGCTCGTCGGGTCGGTTAGCGTGACAGGTATCGGCGTCAACCGGGGGGGTGATGCGATGCCGGATTCGTTGCGCCACGTATCGATTCACTGTGGTGCGCCAGACGAGGCGGGGCACGCCACGGTCGACGTGTCCTTGCCCGCCGCGATGACCGTAGGCGAACTGCTGCCGTGGATCGTCGACGCGCTCGGCGCCGGCGACGGCACACCGCGGCGCTGGCGGCTGGCACACCTGGGTGGACGCAGCCTGGACGAGTCGGCAACCCTGGTGCAGAACGACATTCACGACGGCGATCTGCTGGTACTGGCCGGGGCCCGCGAAAATCCCACGCCTGATTGGTCGCTGACCGCCGCACTGACCGTCGACCCCACCGAGGACGCCCTGCCTGCAGAACTGCGGGTGGCCGCCTGTCTGTGGGCCTGCGCACTGGGCGTCGTGGCATTGACCTGGGCGGGGCTGGCCAGTCAGGGGCCGGACCGCATCGCCGTGGCCGCAGCGGTCGCGGCGGCTGTCACCGCCGTGGCCGTGGCCGCACCACGATTCGGTCTGAGTTCGGCCAAGGTGGCAACGCTCAACGTCGCAGCCCTCGCGCACGTGGCGGTCCTCGGTTTTCTCGTCGTGCCGGCCGGGCCTGCTCCCGCGAACTTCTTTCTGGCCGCGACGGCCGCCGCTTCGCTGGGCGCGGTGCTGATGCGGGTATCCGGCTGCGGTACGGACATTCTGCTCGCGGTCGTGACCGTAGCCGGGGTGGTCGCCGTAGCGACCGGTTTCGCCGCACTGTGGCCCTTGGCCACACCCGTATTGGGTTCGTTGGTCAGCTCACTCGGGGTGGGCCTGCTGCCGCTGACCCCGCGGCTGTCCATTGCCCTGGCCGGCCTGACGCCGCCGGTGCCCGAGTACCCCGGTGCCGAGAGCGACGTATCGAACAACTCCACCTTCGACGTCGAGGCACGTGCTCTTGTCGGGCATCTTCACCTGGTGAGCCTGGTAGCCGGTTGTTCGGCCGCGGCCGCGCTGGGAACCGCAATCCTCGCCTTCGCCGGTCCGGCGCGGGTCACAGCCGTCGAGGTCGCGTTCGCCGCGGCCGTCGGCGTGGCGCTGCTGCTGCGCTCCCGCACCTATGCGTCCGGCCGCTGCCGCACCGCCGCCAGTATCTCCGGATTTCTCTCGCTCACTGCGGCTTTCATACTTGTGGTGGCCTGGCTTCCGGCACATGGCAGTTGGACCGGAATTGTCGCCGTCGGCACCGGGATCGCCGTGCTCTGGCCGGTCACGATCCAGAGTCCCGTGGCGGCCCGCGTCGCCGACGCCCTCGAATACGGCGCGCTGGCCGCAGTGGTGCCGCTGGCGTGCTGGCTCGCCGGCGCTTTCGACTTCGTTCGCGACCTGGCACTGAGGTGAACAGGTCAGGCCCGTTGGCCGCGGCGCTGATCGTCGGGCTTCCGCTGCTGCCCATCGCGCCGGCAGCAGCTGTCGTACCTCCAGCAGTCGATGCGACCCTGCTCCCTCGGCCGGCGCCGCCGGTGCCTGTCGAGCGAACCGAACAGCGCCAACCCTGCTACCAATCGCCGGCCGACACCACGACCACGTCGGGCAACCCACTGGGCCTGCAATCGGTATGGCCGCTCACCCGCGGCGCGGGCCAGAAGATCGCGGTGATCGACACCGGTGTCGCGCGGCACCGACTGTTACCGCATCTGATCGGCGGCGGCGACTATGTGTCCCGCGGCGACGGCACCGCCGATTGCGACGGCCACGGCACGATCGTTGCCGGAATCGCCGGTGCCGCACCGAGTGCCGGCTTCAGCGGCGTCGCACCCGACGCCGTCATCCTGGCCATCCGGCAATCCAGCAACAAGTTCGCCGCAGACGGTGGCTCGACCGGTGTCGGCGACGTCAACACCCTTGCCATGGCGGTGCGCACCGCGGCCGACCTCGGTGCGACCGTCATCAACATCTCGTCTCCCGCCTGCGTATCGGCCGGCGCCGCACCCGACGACCGTGCCCTCGGCGCCGCGCTGAGCTACGCCGTCGACGTCCGCAACGTCGTGGTGGTGGCCGCGGCCGGCAACGTCGGCGCGGGCTGCACACAGCAGGACGGCCCCGTCGGGCCGGCCGGCGAGCCCGACTGGAACAGTGTCCGCTCGGTATCCAGCCCGGGGTGGTACGACGACCTGGTGTTGTGTGTGGGTTCGGTCGGAACCGACGGCACGGCATCGGTTTTCAGCCTGTCCGGCCCCTGGGTCGATGTGGCCGCGCCCGGCGAAAATCTCGTGTCGCTGCACCCCGACGGCGAGCGGCTGATCGACACGATCGGACGGGAAACCCCGATTTCGGGAACAAGCTATGCCGCGCCCGTGGTGGCCGGGGTGGCCGCACTGGTGCGAGCCCGGTTCCCGCAACTGAGCGCGCGCGAGGTGATGCGCCGTATCGAAGACACCGCACGCACCCCGGCCGACGGCTGGAATCCGTTGGTCGGGCACGGTGTCGTCGACACCCTGGCCGCGGTCAGCGGCGGCACCCCGCCGTCGGGGTCCGTGCCGACCGCTCCGGCCTCGGTGGAGCCGACCGCTCGGGTTGCGATCGATCCCCGACCCCAACGCATCGCCTTCGGGGGCGCCGCCGTGTGTGTCGGCGCGACAGTCCTGACCACACTCGCGCTGGCGGCCAAGCGGTTACGACGGCGCTGCCCGGACAGCGGGTAGCGCGTCCCGCACGACTGAGGCCGCATCGCGGTTCAGTTCGGGGCCCCGGGGCAGCATGGCCAGCATCGGCCACGGCGCAGGAACAACGTTGGCCCCCAGACCGAGCATTTCGGCGGTCGCCCCGTCGCGGACGCCGAACAGCACACCGAGATCGTTCAACAGATACAGCGGCCCACCATCGATGGCGTCGGGTGTCACACCTGCGGCCTGCAGCAGGACGCTGCGGCCGTCCGGGATCTGCACACGGTCGACATTCGGCCCGTCGCCATCGGACTGCGCCAGCTGCACACCGTGAATCGGCAGCGAATCAGCCATGGTCACACTGGTATTCGTATCCGTGCCAGGCTGTCGCGGATCCCAGCGGGCGCACACCACCGCCCGCGCCCGCGGCAATACCCGCTCCGGGAACCGGGCCACGGCGAGGCTGTCGGCGACCGGCACATCGGCCACCGCATCGGCCGGGACGATGGGCGGTTCGCCATGGGACTGCGCCACGCTGAAGCGGATGACGTCGGCCGCCACCCGGCCGACGCGTTGCAGGCCGTCGATCAGCACCACATAGAACTCGGCGGGGCCGGCACGCACGACGCGCACGACGGTGCCCACCGCGAGTCCGCCCAGCGCGGCCGGTCCCGGGTTTCCCAGGCCCGCAATCAAAGGCGCCTGCAACGCGGGAGCCTCCGGCACCGAGTCCAACAGGGTTTGCGAGACCGGCTGGGCTGACACTCCTTCCAGATGCAGTGCCCGCACCACGGCGATGTCGCGCAGATCCACCCGGGCCCGCCACCCGTCGGCCAGCAGGTATGTCGTCCCTCCCACCGCGCGTTCTGACACCAGCAGCGCCTGACCGCTACCCAACGCCGCCATCCCGTGGTCGGCCCGGCCGGCCAGCAGTACCGTCTCGGCCGGTTCGGTGCCGTCGCAGATCGCCCAGTCCGATTCGTCGACGCTCAGTGGTTGACCGAGACGGGCCGGGGCGCCCGGGATGCCGACCAGCGGCCCGCGCCGGAACTTCGCCATTGCCGCCTCGTTGACCACCACCGGATTCGCCGGGGTACCGACGATGAGCCGGGCCGAGGCGAGATTGGGCACCGGGTGCAGGGTGTCGTCGATACGGACGTACAGCGCTCCGGTGTCGCGCGCCATCAGGATCGGCGCATCACCCGGCAGCGAGCCGGGACGCAACAGCGCGAGCACCGCACACACCGCGATCGCGACAGCGGTCAGTGCACAGCCCGCACCGTAGGCGACCGCCTGTGCGCGCAGCGGGTCGTCGAGCATCCGCGCGTCAGCGCGAACCAACGCGTGCGCCAAGCGCCGCAACAGGAATCGATGCCCGCTGAGCTGTAGCCGAGTGGCCGATCGCCGTGCCATGTGTCCCCCGTGCGCAACCCTAACCCGGCCGGGGACAGCGTGATCACGCTGATTTGCAGAGCCACTAGTCGGCGCGTTGACGCTGCCGGTAGGCCGCGACGTGCTGCCGGTTACCGCAGTTGCCGGTGTCGCAGAAGATGCGAGAGCGGTTGCGCGACAGGTCGGTCAGCACCGCCTCACAGTCCGGTGCCGCGCAGATCTTGAGGCGGCGCAGTTCACCGCCGCGAATCAGGTCGGCCAGGGCCATGGCCATCTCGGCGCCCATGCGCTGCGCCAGCGGGTCGTCGACCGACGCCAGGTGCAGGTGCCATTCCGGCATCTCCTTGTGCCGGGTCAGCCACGGCGCCGCCTTGGTGTCGCTCAGCAGGGCGTTGACCTGACGGGCCGCCTCCTCTTCGTCATCGGCCACCGCCCAGATTTCCCCGACGCGCCCCCGCAACCTGCGCACCGCCGCCAGTTCGGCCTCGTCGCGGTCGCGCCGCCCGGTCCAACCGAACTCATCCAGGTAGGCGTTCAGTGCTGCCTGGTCGGCCAGTTGTTCGCCTTCTACCCGATCGGTGTTCACCAACACCATCGCGGCCCGGAGCGTGAGCTCCGTGTCATAGGTAAAAAGCATTTGACTCATGACCCCCTGTCGCCGTACCGTCAACCCTACTGTCATTACCATAATCTATTTTACTCATGACATGCCCCAGGGGAGGTGTACCGATGACTGCCGAAGCCCAACTCGACCGCACGACCGCCGATAACCACTTCCGGCTCGGCCTACTGTTCGCCGTCAGTTCCGCGCTCGCGTTCGGGTCATCGGGCCCGTTCGCCAAAGCCCTGATGGAATCCGGCTGGAGCCCCACCGCGGCCGTCACGGCCCGGCTCGCCGGTGGCGCGCTCATGATGGCCGCCTTCGCCAGCATCGTCCGCCCGGGATGGATCCGCGAGGTGCTCGGTCACGCCAAGACCGTCGTCGGCTACGGCCTGATCCCGATCGCCGGCGCGCAACTCTGCTACTACAACGCCGTCGCGCACCTGTCGGTCGGCGTGGCCCTGCTGCTTGAGTACACCGCGCCGATCCTGGTCGTCGGCTGGCTCTGGGCCACCACCCGGCACCGCCCCAGCGCCATGACCTTCGCCGGCGTGGCAGTCGCCGTCGCCGGAATCATCCTGGTGCTCGACGTGTTCAGCGGCGCCCAGATCAACCTCGTCGGCGTGAGCTGGGGTCTGGCCGCCGCCGTCTGCGCCGCCTGCTACTTCATGATGTCCAACAAGGCCAGCACCGACGGAGACGGGCTCAGCCCGATCAGCCTGGCCGCCGGCGGCCTCGTCGTCGGCACCGCGGCCGTGGCGCTCCTCGGCGTCACCGGCATCATGCCGCTGACCTTCGCCACCAACCCCGTGACCATCGCCGGGCACACCACCGCCTGGCTGGTCCCGGTGATCGCGCTGGGCCTGATCCCCACGGCCCTGGCCTACACCCTCGGCATCGTCGGGATCGCACGGCTCAAGCCGCGTTTCGCCTCGCTGGTCGGGCTGTCCGAGGTGCTCTTCGCGGTCCTGATCGCCTGGATCATGCTCGGCGAGGCCATGTCGGTGAGCCAGGCGATCGGCGGACTGGTGGTACTCGCGGGCCTGGCGGTGGCCCGTCAGGGCGACCGCAGCGAGCAGGCGGATCCCGAGGCGGCCACCCAGATCGAGCGGGCCACCTGGCCCGACCTGCCGCTGCGGGAGACGGCGGAGGCGGCAAACGATTAGCCGTGGCTAACCATTTTGTGTGACGATGTCCCCCGTGAGTCTCCTCCGGAAGTCGGCCCGGGTGGCCGCGATTGCATCAACGCTGGTCAGCGCTGCTTTGCCACTGACACTGGCTGCGCCCGCCACCGCCGCACCGTGCTCCGACATCGAGGTCATCTTCGCCCGTGGCACCAATGATGCGCCCGGACTGGGCCGGCCGGGCCAGGCATTCGCCGATTCGCTGCAGTCACAGGTCGGCGGCCGCTCCGTGAGCACCTATGCGGTGAACTACCCGGCCAGCTACGACTTCCTCGCCGCCGCCGACGGCGCCAACGACGCCGCCAACCGCATCGCCACACTGGCGTCCAGCTGCCCGTCCACGCGGGTCGTGCTCGGCGGCTACTCACAGGGCGCCGCGGTGGTGGACATGCTGGCCGGAATCCCCCCGCTCGGCAACAAGGTCGGGGAGATCGGATCGGCGCCGCCGCTCGCGGGCGATCTGGTGCCCCAGGTCGCTGCCGTCGCGGTGTTCGGCAATCCGTCGACGAAGTTCGGCATTCCGGTCACCTCGTCGGTGTTCGGGGGCAAGGCGATCGACATCTGCAAAGACGGGGATCCGATCTGCTCACGCGGCCGGAATCCCTTCGCTCACAGCGACTACGTCGGCATGGCGGATCAGGCCGCCAACTTCGTCGCCGGAATCGTCTAGTCGGCAACACGTTAGGATTTGGTGTGGCAATTGATCTTGTTCGTCGATGCACCGTATTCGTGGCGGCAGCGCTCACCGCAGCCGCCGCCGTCGTCGCACCCGTCCTGGTGCCCACCCCCACCGCGGGGCTAGGCGCAGGCCTACCCATGGCCAAGGCCGCAGACTGCCCTGACATCGAGGTGGTCTTCGCCCGCGGCACCAATGACACCGCAGGCCTCGGCCGGATCGGCAATGCGTTCGTCAGTTCGCTGCGCAACAAGGTCGGCGGCCGTTCCGTCGGCGCCTATGCGGTGAACTACCCCGCCAGCTTCGACTTCCTGGCCGCGGCGGGCGGCGCCAACGACGCCTCCGGCCACATCCAGTGGATGGTGGACAACTGCCCCAACACCCGCCTCGTGCTGGGCGGGTATTCCCAGGGCGCCGCGGTGATCGACGTCATCGCCGCCGTCCCGTTCCCGGCTGTCGGCTTCAACGCACCGCTGCCGCCGAACGTCCCCGAGCACGTCGCCGCGGTCGCCGTCTTCGGCAACCCGTCGACCAAGCTCGGTTTGCCGCTGACCTCGAGCCCGGTGTACGGATCGCGCGCCATCGACCTGTGCAATCCTGGCGATCCGATCTGCGGCGACGGCGACAGCGTGCCCGCGCACCGGGCTTACGAAGGTGCGGCCAACGATGCCGCGAACTTCGTGGCCGGTCTGTTGTAGCCCGCGTCCGCTACGATCGCTGAGGTGGTCGAACTTCCTATGGCAAGCCAAGTAGCCCGACGGCTTCGGCGCTGGATCAGCGTGGCTGCCATCATTGCGGCGGCCGTCGCTGTCCTGCCGATCGCTTCGGCCGTCCTGCCCGGTTCCCCGGCGGTGGCCAATGCCGCCTCGTGCCCGCCGGTCGAGGTGGTGTTCGCCCGCGGACGTACCGAACCCGCCGGCGTCGGTACGCTCGGCAACGCGTTCGTGAACTCGCTGCGCTCCAAGGCCAACAAGAACATCGGCGTCTACGCCGTCCGGTATCCGGCCGACTCCGAAGTCGACATCGGCGCCAACGACATGAGCGGCCACATCCAGTACATGATGGACAACTGCCCGGACACCCGGTTGGTGATCGGCGGGTACTCGCTGGGCGCGGCAGTCGCCGACGTCGTGCTTGCCGTCCCGTTCACCGGCTTCGGCTTCAAGACACCGCTCCCCGCGGGCGCCGACGGGCACATCGCCGCTGTCGCCCTGTTCGGCAACGGCGCCGCATGGGTCGGTCCCATCACACGCTTCAGCCCGGTCTACGCCGACCGGACCATCGAGCTGTGCCACGGCGCCGATCCGATCTGCAATCCGGCCGACCCCGACACCTGGAAGAACAACTGGCCCGATCACCTGGCCGGTGCCTACATCGACGGCGGAATGGTCAACCAGGCCGCGGATTTCGTAGCGGGTCGCCTGAATTGACGCCGGCCGCGCGCTGAGATCAAGGTTCGTCGCCGGATCGTTGCCTGACCGGCACCTATTCTCGACGTGGCCGTCAATACCATCGGATGCGTGATTGTCCGCCGGATGTTCACCGCGCTCGTCACCACCCTGTCTGCCGTCGTGTTGCCGATGACGGTAGCGCCCAGCATGATTGGCGTCGCCAATGGCGCCGTGTGTCCAGCGGCGGAGGTGGTGTTCGCCCGCGGCCGGATGGAACCCCCGGGCCCCGGCCAGGTCGGCGCCGCGTTCATCAAGACGCTGCGGGCCCTCCGAGGTCCGAATATCAGTTTCTATCCGGTGAATTACCCGGCGGATACCCAGGTCGACGTGGGCGCCAACGACATGAGCCGGCACGTGCAATGGATGACCCGAAACTGTCCGAGGACCAAGCTCGTGCTGGGCGGCTACTCGTTGGGCGCCGCCGCTACCGATCTCGTTCTGGCCATGCCGGTTTCGGCGTTCACCTTCAACAGTCCGCTGCCGCGTGGCACCGACCAACACATCGCGGCAGTGGCATTGTTCGGCAATGGCGCAAATTGGGCCGGCCCGATCACATTGTTGAACCCGACGTATCAGAGTCGCACCATCGACCTGTGCCACAGCGACGACCCGGTCTGCAATCCGAGCAGCCCGTACACCTGGCGGGCCGGGTGGCAGGACCATCTGGCACCCGGCTACATCCGCTCGGGCATGGTCGCGCAAGCAGCCAGGTTCGTCGCCGCCCGGCTCTGAGGGCCGCACCCACCCGATGGCCTCAGAGCGTACGCACGTCCCGAGTGACCGTATTCCGGCTGACCAGTTGATCATCGGGCGGGTAGTCGACCTGCACCAGAGTCAGCCCGCGCGCAGGCGCAGCAGCGAAATCACTGGACCGGCTCGTCTCACCCAGCAGCCCGGCGGTCCACTCGGGTGACCGCCTGCCCTCCCCCACGGCCAGCATCGCGCCGACCAGCGAACGAACCATGTTCCAGCAGAAGGCATCCGCGGTGACATACGCCGTCACATAGTGCCCATCACGCACCCATTCCAGCCGCTGCAGGTCGCGGATCGTGGTGGCCCCGGGGCGGTGACGACAGAACGCGGAAAAATCGTTGAGCCCCACCAACTCCCGCGATGCGGCAGCCATCGCATCGAGGTCCAAGGGCTTCGACCACGGTGTGACGAACCGCGTTTCGGCCGGCTCGACCCCGTACGGGGCCAGGCTCAGCCGGTAGGTGTAGTGCCGGCGTAGTGCCGAGAACCTGGCGTCGAAACCCGCAGGAGCCCGCACGATGTCGCGGATCCGGACGTCGGTCGGCAGCAGTCGAGCCAATCGCCGCACCAGCGGAGCGAATTCGGCGTCACCCGGGTTGGTGGTCCGCGGGTAGGCGTGCGCTACGGCATCGACCGGGATGTCGACATGGGCGACCTGGCCGGTGGCATGGACCCCGGTGTCGGTACGGCCCGCGGTGCGCGTCACCACCGGCGTACGGAACACCGTCGAGAGTGCCTCGTCGATCACCCCGGCCACGGTGCGCTGACCGACCTGCACCGCCCAGCCCGCGAAATCGGTGCCGTCGTAGGCGATGTCCAGGCGCAAACGAACATGCCCGCCACCGGAATCGATGGCGGGCATGTCGTTCAATGCCTGGTTAGGACTTGGCTTCATCCTCGGCCGGAGCCTCGTCAGCCGGAGCCTCGTCGGCAGCGGCCTCTTCGGTCGCCTCGACCTCGGCGTCCTCCACAGCTTCCTCGGCCTCTTCAGCCTTGGGAGCTTCTGCAGCCTTGGCCTGCGCGGCGGCGGCGCGACGAGCGCGGTCCGCCTCGGAGGTCACGGTCTTCTCCCGCACCAGCTCGATGACGGCCATCGGGGCGTTGTCGCCCTTGCGTGCCTCCACCTTGATGATCCGGGTGTAGCCACCCTCGCGGTCGGCGAAGAAGGGGCCGATCTCGGCGAACAGGGCGTGCACGACGTCCTTGTCGCGGATCTTCTTCATCACCTCGCGCCGGTTGTGCAGCTCACCCTTCCGGGCGTGGGTGATCAGCTTCTCGGCGTACGGACGCAGCGCCCGGGCCTTCGGCTCGGTCGTCTTGATGCGGCCGTGCTCGAACAGCGACGTGGCCAGGTTGGCCAGGATCGCCTGCTGGTGTGAGGACGACCCGCCGAGGCGAGCACCCTTTGTGGGCTTGGGCATTGCGACTATCTCCTAAATGGGGCCGGCCCCCGTATCAGGTAGGACCGGGACGGAATTCTTAAAGCTGTTCGGTCTCGGCGTAGTCCTGGGTGTCTTCCAGGTCGTAACCGGCGTCGCTGGTCCAGGTGCCGGTAGCGGCGTCGTAACCTGCGACCTCGGACGGATCGAACGTGGCCGGGCTGTCCTTGAGCGAGAGACCCAGCTGGTGCAGCTTGATCTTCACCTCGTCGATGGACTTCTGGCCGAAGTTGCGGATGTCCAGCAGATCGGACTCCGTGCGGGCGACGAGCTCGCCCACCGTGTGCACACCCTCGCGCTTGAGGCAGTTGTACGAGCGCACAGTCAGGTCGAGATCATCGATCGGCAGCGCGAACGAGGCGATGTGGTCTGCCTCGGCCGGCGACGGCCCGATCTCGATGCCCTCGGCCTCGACGTTGAGTTCCCGTGCCAGACCGAACAATTCGACCAGGGTCTTGCCGGCCGACGCCAGGGCGTCACGCGGGCTGATCGAGTTCTTGGTCTCGACGTCGAGAATCAGCTTGTCGAAGTCGGTGCGCTGCTCAACACGCGTGGCCTCCACCTTGTAGGTGACCTTGAGGACCGGCGAGTAGATCGAATCGACCGGGATACGGCCGATCTCAGCGCCCGAGGCCTTGTTCTGCACGGCCGGGACGTAGCCGCGACCGCGCTCGACGACGAGCTCGACCTCCAGCTTGCCCTTGTCGTTGAGGGTGGCGATGTGCATATCCGGGTTGTGCACCGTCACACCGGCCGGGGGCACGATGTCACCGGCGGTGACTGCACCCGGGCCCTGCTTGCGCAGGTACATGGTGACCGGCTCGTCCTCCTCGGAGGACACGACCAGGCCCTTGAGGTTCAGGATGATGTCGGTGACATCTTCCTTCACCCCGGGGACGGTGGTGAACTCGTGCAGCACACCGTCGATGCGGATGCTCGTGACCGCTGCGCCCGGAATGGACGACAGCAGCGTGCGCCGCAGCGAGTTACCCAGCGTGTAACCGAAACCGGGCTCCAGCGGCTCGATGACGAACTTGGAGCGGTTGTCGGCGAGGGTTTCCTCGGCCAGTGTGGGTCGCTGAGAGATCAGCATTGTGTTCTTCTCCTTCTCGGCACCCGCTATTTGATGCCGTCTGGGTACTTACCGGCCGAACGGCCGGTAAGTCATTACTTCGAGTAGAACTCGACGATGAGCTGTTCGGCGAGCGGCACCTGGATCTGCGCGCGCTCGGGCAGCTGGTGCACCAGGATGCGCTGACGCTCGCCGACGACCTGCAGCCACGACGGGATCGGACGCTCACCTGCGGTCTGCCGAGAAAGCTCGAACGGCAGGGTGTTGAGCGACTTGTCCTTGATGTCGATGATGTCGTACTGCGACACCCGGTAGCTCGGGATGTTCACCTTGACACCGTTGACGGTGAAGTGGCCGTGGCTGACCAGCTGACGCGCCATGCGGCGGGTCCGGGCCAGGCCGGCACGGTACACGACGTTGTCCAGCCGGCTCTCCAGGATCTGGAGCAGGTTCTCGCCGGTCTTACCCGACTGCCGGTTGGCCTCTTCGTAGTACTTGCGGAACTGCTTCTCCATGACGCCGTAGGTGAAGCGAGCCTTCTGCTTCTCCTGCAGCTGGGTGCGGTATTCGCTCTCCTTGATCCGCGCGCGACCGTGCTGGCCGGGCGGGTAGGGGCGCTTCTCGAACGACTGATCTCCACCGATGAGGTCGACGCCGAGACGACGCGACTTGCGGGTGGCGGGTCCGGTATAACGAGCCATTTCTCAGATCCTCCCTAGACCCGGCGCCGCTTGGGCGGACGGCAGCCGTTGTGCGGCTGCGGTGTGACGTCGGAAATCGCGCCCACCTCGAGGCCTGCGGCCTGCAGCGAGCGGATGGCGGTCTCGCGGCCCGAACCCGGGCCCTTCACGAACACGTCGACCTTCTTGACGCCGTGCTCCTGCGCCTTGCGGGCAGCGTTCTCGGCGGCCAGCTGTGCGGCGAACGGGGTCGACTTGCGCGAACCCTTGAAGCCGACGTGACCCGACGACGCCCAGGCGATGACGTTGCCCTGGGGATCGGTGATCGAGACGATCGTGTTGTTGAACGTGCTCTTGATGTGTGCGGCGCCGTGCGGGACGTTCTTCTTTTCCCTGCGACGGGTGGTCTTACCGCGCTTGGCGCCCGCGGCCTTCTTCGGTGGTGCCATCGGGGTTACCTAGCCTTCTTCTTGCCGGCGATGGTGCGCTTGGGGCCCTTGCGGGTACGCGCGTTGGTCTTGGTCCGCTGGCCGCGCACCGGCAGGCCACGGCGGTGCCGCAGGCCCTGGTAGCAGCCGATCTCGATCTTGCGGCGAATGTCGGCCTGCACCTCGCGGCGCAGGTCACCCTCAACCTTGAGGTTGCCTTCGATGTACTCGCGCAGAACCGACACCTGATCGTCGGTCAGGTCCTTCGTGCGCATGTTCTTGTCAATGCCCGTCGCGGCGAGAATCTCGTTCGAACGGGTACGGCCGATGCCGAAAATGTAGGTCAGCGCGATCTCCATGCGCTTGTCGCGCGGAAGATCAACGCCCACGAGGCGTGCCATGTGGCGGTATTCCTTCTTCTCTGCGGAGGTCTGGTCCCAGCCCGTTCCCATCAGCCCCTAAGGGCTCTCCGGGGTCCGGCCTCCGTGCCGGACGTGGATGAATGCTCATCGCGTATGAGCGGCGGATCCGCTCAGTGGTGCTGGGGGTTCATCATTCAGTTGTGGTGAGATGAGCTGACAGCGCGACTATTTGCTCTTCGCGCCAGCGCTCATCAGCCCTGCCGCTGCTTGTGGCGGGGATCGCTGCAGATCACCATGACCCGCCCATGCCGGCGGATCACCCTGCACTTATCGCAGATGGGCTTGACGCTCGGGTTCACCTTCACGGCTGTTTCGATCCTTCTGGCTCTGTTGGTGGCGTGCAGGCACGCACGTCACCGGTCTCGTCGTTACTGGTCGGGCTTCTATCGGGTCACTTGTACCGGTACACGATGCGGCCCCGGGACAGGTCGTAGGGAGAGAGCTCCACCACTACCCGGTCCTCGGGCAGGATGCGGATGTAGTGCTGCCGCATCTTGCCGCTGATGTGGGCCAAGACCTTGTGTCCGTTCTCCAGCTCAATGCGGAACATCGCATTGGGCAGAGGTTCGACCACGCGACCCTCGACCTCGATGGCACCGTCTTTCTTGGCCATACTTTTCGGCGATCCTTGCTTTCGTTTCGTAGCTTCATCAGTCGCAATGCAGCCCGTGGTGGTGCTGCCGCCGACCGACTTCTAAACGTGAGCCGGATCAAAGCGAAATTGCAGAAATCAGCAGTTCCAAGACGGGGCACGCAAAAAGTCGGCACGATAAAGCCGCACCGTTGGTCCACAATACCCGCTCGACGGCCTGCGCCAAAATCACGGCTGATCAGCTCTGGCCGCCCGATCGCGGCCGAAGATTGGTGCGCGGCGAGGCCGTGACACAGGCGACAATGGTACGGACTGATTCACGCGTCCGGAGAACGGAGACCACGAGCACGTGATGGTTGTGTACCTGGCCGCGTTCGTCGTCGGCGGCATCGCTGTACTGGCCGCCCTTCTGCTCGCCGATGTCGGGCACGGGGACGGGATGCCCTTCCTGAGCTTGACCGGCCTGTCGGTCGCCCTGCTCGGCGCCGGCACCGGAGGCTTGATCGGCACCTGGCTGGGCCTGGGCACCGTCTGGTCCGCAGTCCTGGCAGCGGCGTGCGCTGTCGTGCTGGTGTTCACCCTCAACGGTCTGCTGTTGCCCTACATGCGCCGCCAACAGTCCAACTCACATCGGGGCCGGTCCTCGTATGTCGGCCTGCTCGGCACGGTCACCCTCGAGCTCCCGCCGGGCGGCTGGGGTGAGGTCTCCTTCGTCGACGCCGACGGCAACCGCGTGTTCTCCCGCGCCAAGAGCGACGAAGCCGATGCGCTGCCCAAGGCCACCCGCGTCTACATCGCCGATATCGATCCGGACTTCGTCCACGTCGTCGCTGTTCCAGAAACCTGAGCTGTTCCCGAAGCCTGAGCCGTTCCAGAAACCTGAGCTGTACCCGAGCACTGCCCCACCGAGAAAGGCACAACAGTGTCCCTGCTGCTCATCGTCGTCCTCGTCGCCATCGCCGCGATCCTCATCCTGGTGGTGCTGCCGTTGGTCTACGTGAAGAACTACATCAAGGTGCCGCCCAACGAGGTGGCCGTGTTCACCGGCCGCGGCACACCCAAGGTGGTCCGCGGCGGGGCCCGGTTCCGGATGCCCGGCATCGAACGGGTGGACATCATGAGCCTGGAACCGTTCAACGTCAGCATCAACCTGCAGAACGCGCTGTCCAACAACGGTGTGCCGGTCAACGTCGAAGCCGTAGGGCTGGTCCGCATCGGCTCGGCCGATGAGGCCGTGCAGACCGCGGTACAGCGCTTCCTGACCTCCGACCTCAACGAGCTGCAGCGTCAGATCAACGAGATCCTGGCCGGCAGCCTGCGCGGCATCACCGCGACCATGACGGTCGAGGACCTCAACTCCAACCGCGACACGTTGGCGCGCAGCGTGGTCGAGGAGGCCGGCGGCGACCTGGCCCGGATCGGCATGGAGGTCGATGTCCTCAAGATCGCCGGTATCTCCGACGCGAACGACTACCTGAAGTCGCTGGGTCAGCGCCGCATCGCCGAGGTCAAGCGCGACGCCACAGTCGGCACCGCCGAGGCCGAGCGCGACGCGCAGATCCAGTCCGCCAAGGCGCGGCAGGAGGGTGCCGTCGCACAGGCCGAGGCCGACACTGCGATCGCCACGGCCACCCAGAAGCGCGACGTCGAGCTGGCCCGGCTGCGCGCGCAGACCGAGGCCGAGAACGCTCAGGCCGACCAGGCCGGACCGCTGGCCAATGCCCGCGCCCAGAAGGACGTCGGTATCGCCACCGAGCAGGCCGAGGCGGCCCGGGTGCAGGCCCGCATCGAGGTCGAGCAGCGTCGCGCCGAGCAGGCCCAGGCCGCGCTGGCGGCCGATGTGATCGCGCCCGCCGAGGCTCAGCGGCAGGCCGATATCGCCAAGGCCGAAGGGCAGCGCCAGTCCACGATCCTGGCCGCCGAGGCCGCGGCCGAGGCCGAGCGGCGCAAGGGTCAGGCCGAAGCCGACGCCCGCAAGTCGGCAGCTGACGCGCTGCGCGTTGAACGCCAGGCCGAAGCCGACAGCCTCCAGGCCAAGCTGGTCGCCGAAGCCGCCGGTAAGAAGGAACTTGCCGACGCACTGCGCGTCGAACAGCAGGCCGAGGCCGCCGGTATCGAAGCCAAACTGTTGGCCGAGGCCAACGGTAAGAAGGAGATCGCAGCGGCGCTCAACGGCTACACGGCCGAGGCCGCGCGCCTGCTGATGCTGCCCGACGTGCTCGCTTCGGTGGTCAAGGCGACCGAGGCGGCCGCCGCGCCGCTGGCCGAGATCGATCGGCTGTCGATCATCGGCGGGTCGCGCGACACCCAGGACGCCGTCGGCGGCCTGCTCGGTGTCAGCCCGCTGGCGGTCGCCAACATCCTGGAAGCCCTCAAGTCCTCGGGCATCGACGTGGCCGCCATGCTGCAGGGGACCAGCGATCCCGCGACCAACGGCAAGCCGGTGGCGGCCAGGCCGGCCACGACCGAGGAGTGAGCTACGACTTCACTGTGCTGGTTCCGGAGTTCGTGACCGACCGGGCACAGCTGGCAGCGCTCGACAGGGCGATGTGTGAGGAGATCCTCGGACCCGCCCCGGCGGTCATCGTCGATTTCACCGAGGAGCTCACGTCGAGGTACTTCAACGACGACGATGAGCGTTTTCTCATGGTTGATCCCAGTTGCGACGCCAGAGGCAGCACGATCGCCACGTCGTGGCAGACCGTGACCCAGAACGCCGGCACGCTGTTGCAGATGACCTACGAGCGCGGGTTGCTGCTCTATGACCCACAGCACGACCGGCTCTACGACCCGCGCGGCAGTATCGAGATCGACGTACGGCTCGGTGGCGGGGTGCAAGTGCCCTACCTCAGCGAAAGTCTGCTGCGCGAGGTCTTCGCACACCCCTCGCCACAAGAGCCGTGGCTGGTGATCTCACGCCGAGACCAGGTGTTCATCCAGTCGCTCTTCCCCAAGGGCCGCGCCGTCACGATCGAGCACCGGGCCGGCGGCCCGGACCAGCACTATGTCGCTGATGTCGACGACGCCGAACTGGCTCGCCGGGTGCTGTGGCAATGGGCTCTCGGACAACCCGGCTGGGACGAGGCCGTGAACTGGGAACCGATGGCGTTCTGAATGCGAACCGGGGTGAGAAAACCGCTGGCGGCTGGGCGCATAATTGGTGGCGATGACCGGCCCCGCGTCCCAGCCCCGTAAACCCGTAATCCTCACCGTTGACGACGACCCCGCGGTGTCGCGTGCGGTCGCCCGCGACTTGCGACGCCACTACGGCGAGCGGTACCGGATCGTCCGGGCCGAATCCGGCCCGGACGCCCTGGAAACCCTCAACGAGCTGAAGTTGCGCGGCGACACCGTCGCGGTGTTCGTCGCCGATTACCGGATGCCGCAGATGAGCGGCATCGATTTCCTCGAATCCGCGATGGACCTCTACCCGATGGCCCGGCGCGTGCTGTTGACGGCGTACGCCGACACCACCGCCGCGATCGACGCCATCAACGTCGTCGACCTCGACCACTACCTGCTCAAGCCGTGGGATCCACCGGAGGAGAAGTTGTACCCGGTGATCGACGGCCTGTTGGAGACGTGGCACACCGTCGGCGATCGGGCCATCCCCCACACCAAGGTGATCGGGCACCAGTGGAGCTCGCGGTCCTGGGAGGTGCGCCAGTTCCTGGCTCGCAACCAGCACACCTTCCGGGCGTTCACCACCGATGAGCCCATGGGCCGTCAACTCCTCGAGGCCGCGGGGCTGGACGGTCTGCAGCTACCGGTGGTCATCACCGAGGGTGGCGAGACGCTGGTCGAACCCAGTGACGGCGAGCTCGCCGACATGCTGGGGTTGTCGACGACCCCGTCGCTGACCATGTACGACCTCGTGGTCATCGGCGGCGGCCCGGCAGGCTTGGCCGCCGCGGTGTACGGCGCCTCCGAGGGGCTGGGGACGGTGCTGATCGAGGGCACCACGACCGGCGGGCAGGCCGGCCGCAGTTCGCGGATCGAGAACTACCTGGGCTTCCCGACCGGGGTGTCGGGGGCCGAACTGGCCACCTCGGCGCGCAGGCAGGCCGAGCGGTTCGGCGCCGAGGTGATCACCACCCGCGAAGCCGTCGCGCTCGACATCGCGGGCGCGGCCCGCACCGTCACGTTCGCCGACGGCGAGACCATCGGGGCCCGCGCGGTGATCCTGGCCACCGGCGTCGAGTACCGCCAGCTCCCGGTGCCGGGCTGCTGGGCGGACCCCGCCAATCCGAACAACTTCGTCGGCCGCGGCGTGTACTACGGCGCCTCGGTGTCGGACGCCTCCGAGTGTCGCGGCGAGGACGTGTACATCGTCGGCGGCGCCAACTCGGCCGGGCAGGCCGCGATGTTCATGTCCCGCGAGGCCAAGTCGGTCACGCTGCTGGTACGCGGACCGTCGCTGGAAGCGTCGATGTCGTACTACCTGATCCAGCAGATCGAGCAGACGCCGAACATCCACGTACGCACCTGCACCGAGGTGGTCAGTGCCATCGGTGAGGACGATCATCTGGTGCGACTGGAGTTGGTGAACAGGCAGTCCGGCGAGCACGAGGAGGTGCCGGCGACGCGCCTGTGCTGCTTCATCGGTGCCACCCCGCGCACCGAATGGCTCGACGGCGTGGTGGCCCGCGATGACCACGGGTTCATCCTGGCCGGACCCGACCTGCGCGACGTGTGCGGCTGGACGCTGGAACGTCCGCCGCATCATCTGGAAACAAGTGTGCCCGGTGTCTTTGTTGCAGGAGATGTGCGCGCCGAATCCGCCAAGCGGGTGGCGGCCGCCGTCGGCGAAGGGTCGATGGCGGTGATGCTGGTGCACCGCTACCTGGCAGAAGCGTGATGGCCGGCACCGTCGGCGAGGCTGAGAGGAATTAACGATGGGCGAGACCTGCCTGCCGTCCGAACTGCGGACGCTGTTCCTGTTCGAGGCGTTGACCGACGAACAGTTGCAGACGCTGTGCGACAACGGGCACATCGCGGTGTTCGAGCCCGGCCCCATCATCACCGAGGGCGACCCCGCAACCTGCTTCTACGTGCTGATCGACGGCGAGTTGGTGATGTCCAAGCGCTCGGCCGGCACGGACATCGAGACCAGTCGCACGTCGCAGCGCGGTGTGTACTGCGGTGCGTGGTCCGCCTACATCCCCGGTGAGGAACAGATTTATCAGGCGTCGGTACGGGTGACCCGGCCGTCGCGGTTCTTCGTCCTCGACGCGAGTGCGTTCGCGAAGTTCATGCGCGACGAGTTCCCGATGGCGGTGCACCTGCTCGAAGGTCACATGGTCGGCGGGCGGCGCCAGCGGCAGATCATCGGCCAGCGGGAGAAGCTGCTGGCATTGGGCACCATCACCGCGGGGCTGACCCATCAGCTCAACAATCCGGCGGCGGCCACCGCCCGCGCGGTCGCGGACCTGCGCGAGGGCGTCGGCAAGATGCGCCACAAGCTGGCCATGCTGGCCGACGGCAAGTTCACCCCCGAGGCGCTGGGGGTACTGGTGACCATCCAGGACGAGGTCGCCGAGCAGGTCGCCAAGAACAAGGGGCTGGAGCTCACCGCACTGGAGACCTCGGACCGCGAGGACGCGATCGGAGACTGGCTCGAAGACCACGGCATCGCGAGCGCGTGGGACTACGCCCCGACATTCGTCGAAGCGGGTCTCGACATCGACTGGTTGGAACGTGTCGAGGGGACGATCAGCAGCGTCGACTGCTCCGCGACGTTGCCGGGGGCACTCGGGTGGCTGAAGTACACCATCGACACCGAGCTGCGAATGAACGAGGTGGCCGAGGCGAGCAAGCGGATCTCGGCGCTGCTGGCCGGCGCCAAGCAGTACTCACAGATGGATCGCGGCTCGTATCAGAGTGCCGACGTCCACGAAGGGCTGCGCAGCACGATGATGATGTTCGGCGACAAGGTCGGCAAGGACAAACCGGTCAGCCTGTGCAAGGAACTGGACAAGTCGCTACCCGAATTGCATTGCTACCCAGGCGATCTCAATCAGGTGTGGACCAACATCATCGACAACGCAATCCAGGCGATGGGCGGTCGCGGCACGCTGACGCTGCGCACCAGCCGGGAGACCGACGACATGATCCGGGTGGAGATCTGCGACGACGGGCCCGGAATTCCCGAGGAAGACATCGAGCGCATCTTCACGCCGTTCTTCACCACCAAGCCGTTCGGCGAGGGCACCGGGCTTGGCCTCGACCTGGCCTGGCGGATCGTGGTGGAAAAGCACGGCGGCGACCTGCGAGTGCAGTCGCGGCCGGGTGATACCCGGTTCATCGTGCTGCTGCCGCTGGTCGCGCCCGCGCCGGAGTCCATGCTGGCGTTTGAATCGTCCGAATCGTCTGAATCGTCGTGAGTTTTTCGGAATAGCCATCACGTGAGGGCGGGTTGAGGCAACCATGACGGACATCAGCGGCACCAAGCCCGATCTCGGCACCTTCGGCGCGTTCGGCCACTACTCGCAGTTCCAACAACTGTCGCCGCAGCAATTGCGGGACATCGAGGCGCTGGGCTACGGCGCGATCTGGGCCGGCGGATCCCCGCCCGCCGAGCTGGAGTGGATCGATCCGATCCTGGCCGCCACCGACACGTTGCAGCTGGCCACCGGCATCGTGAACATCTGGAGTGCAGCGGCGGGCCCGGTCGCCGAGTCCTTCCACCGCATCGAGGCGGCCTACCCGGGCCGGTTCCTGCTCGGCATCGGCGTCGGGCACCGTGAGGCGATCGGCGAATACCGCAAACCGCTCGACGCGCTCACCGATTATCTCGACAAGCTCGATGAGTACGGCGTGCCGCAGCACCGCCGCGTGGTCGCCGCACTCGGACCCAAGGTGCTGCAACTGTCTGCGGCCCGGTCAGCGGGTGCGCACCCGTACCTGACCACGCCGGAACACACCGCGACGGCCCGCGAGTTGATCGGGCCCGCAGCGTTTCTGGCCCCCGAGCACAAGGTGGTCCTGACCACCGACCAGGACAAGGCACGCGCCATCGGCCGCAAGGCACTCGACGTCTACCTCGGTCTGTCCAACTACCTCAACAACTTCAAGCGGCTCGGCTTCACCGACGAGGATCTGGCCAAGCCGGGCAGTGACCGGTTCATCGACGCCGTCGTCGCGCATGGCACGGTGGATGACGTGGTCGCCCGGCTGCGGCAGCACCGCGACGCCGGCGCCGACCATGTGCCTGTGCAAGTGTTGACCTCACCGGACAAACTGGTACCCGCACTGGCCGAACTCGCCGGGCCGCTCGGCCTGGCTTAGAGCACCAACAGACAAGGACGCTCAGATGACCGAATCGCTGTCTCTCAAGCCGGATCTGGGCCGCTACGGGGTGTGGACGTTCGGGGCGGTGCAGCCCGAGCAGGCCGTCGAGATCGAGAAGCTGGGTTACGGCGCGTTGTGGGTGGGCGGTTCCCCCGCCGCCGACCTGTCGTTCGCCGAACCCATCCTGGAGCGCACGCAGACGCTTCAACTGGCCACCGGCATCGTCAACATCTGGACGGCCGACGCCGACACGGTCGCCGAATCGTTTCACCGCATCGAGGCCGCGCATCCGGGCCGGTTCCTGCTCGGCATCGGGGTGGGGCATCCCGAGCACACCGACGAATACCGCAAGCCCTATGACGCACTGGTGGAGTACGTCGATGCGCTGGACGCGGCCAAGGTGCCGACCAGTCGTCTGGTGATCGCCGCGCTGGGTGACAAGGTGCTGAAGCTCTCGGCGCGGCGCAGCGCCGGCGCACACCCGTACCTCACGACGCCCGAACACACCGCGCACGCCCGTGAGGTGCTGGGCGAATCGGTGTACCTGGCCCCTGAGCACAAGGTGGTGCTGAGCACTGACAGTGCGGCGGCCCGCGCGATCGGACGCGACACCGTCGACTTCTATCTGAACCTGAGCAACTACCTCAACAACTGGCGCCGGCTGGGTTTCACCGAAGACGACATCGCCAAGCCGGGTAGCGACAAGTTGATCGACGCGGTCGTCGCGCACGGAACCGCCGACGCCATCGCCGCGCGCCTGCAACAACACGTGGCCAACGGCGCGGACCACGTTGCGATCCAGGTTCTCGGCGGTCCGGACAAACTGATCCCGGCGCTGTCCGAATTGGCTGGGCCGCTGGGCCTGAAAGGCTGACGCTGCGGCCGGTTAGGGTTGGCGCATGCGGCTACTGGTCACCGGCGGCGCCGGATTCATCGGGGCGAACTTCGTGCACCTCGCTGTCCGCGAGGCACTGACCACATCGGTGACCGTGCTCGACGCGATGACCTACGCGGGCAGCGAGGAGTCCCTCGCGCCGGTGGCTGACCAGGTTCGGTTGGTGCAGGGCGATATCGCCGACGCCGGTCTGGTGAACCAGTTGGTCGCCGAGGCCGACGCCGTCGTGCATTTCGCCGCGGAAACGCATGTCGACAATGCCCTGGCGAACCCGCAACCGTTCCTGCACAGCAACGTCGTCGGCACGTTCACCGTGTTGGAGGCCGTCCGTGCGCACGGAGTCCGGCTGCACCACATCTCCACCGACGAGGTGTACGGCGATCTCGAGCTCGACGATCCGGCGCGGTTCACCGAGGCCACGCCGTACAACCCGTCGAGCCCGTACTCGTCCACCAAGGCCGCCGCCGATCTGCTGGTGCGTGCCTGGGTGCGGTCGTATCGCGTGGGCGCGACGATCTCGAACTGCTCCAACAATTACGGCCCCTACCAACACGTGGAGAAGTTCATCCCGCGCCAGATCACCAATGTGCTCACCGGCAGGCGCCCCAAGCTCTACGGCACCGGCGCCAATGTGCGCGACTGGATCCACGTCAGCGATCACAACCGCGCGGTCTGGCAGATCCTCATGAATGGCCAGGCCGGCCGCACCTATCTGATCGGCGCGGAATGCGAGCGCAACAACCTCACGGTCATGCGCACCCTGCTGCGCTTGATGGGCCGCGACCCCGACGATTTCGACCACGTCACCGATCGGGAGGGCCACGACCTGCGCTACGCCATCGACCCGTCGACCCTGCACGACGAACTGGGCTGGGCACCCAAACACACTGATTTCGACGAGGGCCTTGCGGCCACCATCGACTGGTATCGCAACAACGAATCCTGGTGGGGTCCTTTGAAAAAGGCAGTGGAAGAGGCGTACTCGGAGCGCGGCCAGTGACCGCGCGCGAACTCACGATCCCCGGCGCCTGGGAGATCACACCCAAACTGCACGGCGACGCGCGCGGGCTGTTCTTCGAGTGGTTCACCGATGCCGGGTTCGCCGAGATGACCGGGCACCACTTCGACCTACGGCAGGCCAACTGCTCGGTGTCGGCGGCCGGGGTGCTGCGCGGTGTGCATTTCGCCCAGCTGCCGCCCAGCCAGGCCAAGTATGTGACGTGTGTGCGCGGCGCCGTGCTCGACGTGGTGGTCGATGTCAGGGTGGGTTCCCCGACATTCGGGCAGTGGGATTCGGTGCTGCTCGATGAACACAGTCGGCGTTCGGTCTACCTGTCGGAGGGCCTCGGCCACGCTTTCCTGTCGATGGAGGACGACTCGACGGTGATGTACCTGTGTTCGGCGCCGTACAGCCCGGAGCGGGAGCACACCGTCCTGGCCACCGATCTGGGGATCGACTGGCCGGTGAGCGAACCGGTGCTGTCCGAGCGTGACGCGGCCGCCCCGACGCTGGAGCAGGTGCGCGCCGCCGGGCTCTTGCCGGCGTGGGACGAAACCCGCGCCTTCGTCGACGAGCTGCGTGCCCGCGTCCTTGGCTGAATTTCCCGGCTGAAGGTTCAGTGACCTTCCAGCACCAGCGCCGAGTGCAGCAGGTTGTGGTCGAGGGCATGGGCGGTCAATCCGCCCCGGCCGGTCATGGTCTCGGCGGCCACCAACGCGTTGACGATGGCCTCCTCGGTGGCTTCGATCGCCAGGTCGAACAGTCGGGTCATCAGCTGCGGCGCCACCATGCGCACCCCGATTTCGGGCCGGTTGGCGTCGGGATTCTCGTCCCATCCGTACGGCGGAATTCCCCGGTTCCCGGTGGAGAAGGCCAGCATCATGTCGCCGCTGTACTGCTCACCTGTTCCGCCCACCCGGCCGATGGCCAGGGCTGAGCGTTGAGCGAGCCTGGTGCATTGATGCGGCAACATCGGCGCATCGGTGGCGACGACGACGATGATCGAGCCGGACCCGGCCGGATAGGGTATCGGCAGGTCCGGCGTCGGCACCAGTTCGGGGCCCACCATCTCCCCGACCGGCACGCCGTTGACCCGAAGCCGTTCCCGCCGACCGTGATTCGCCTGCACCAGCACGCCGACGGTGTACTGCCCGCCCACGGTGTCGGTGACCCGCGACGCGGTGCCGATGCCGCCTTTGAAGCCGTGGCAGATCATTCCGGTCCCGCCACCGACATTGCCTTCACCGACCGGCCCGTCCGTGGCATCGGCGAGTGCGGCGAACACGTGCTCGGCCTGGACGTGGTGGCCGTTGCAGTCGTTGAGCAGCCCGTCGTAGGTCTCCCCGACCACCGGCAGGGACCAGTACAACCCATCGCCGCGGGCCTGCACCTGCGCCCTGACCAGTGCGTCGCGAACGACACCGACGCTGTGGGTGTTGGTCAGCGCGATGGGCGTGGTGAGCTCGCCGGATTCGCGGATCCATTCCAGTCCGGTGAGCTCACCGTTGCCGTTGAGCCGGTGGGCACCGGCGAATACCGGCTCGGTGAAGATCCCCGGGTGCGGGACCACGACGGTGACGCCGGTGTTCACCGGGTTGTGCCCGGAGCGCTGGATGGTGTGGTGCCCGACGGACACTCCGGCCACGTCGGTGATGGCGTTGTTCGGACCGGTCGGGTGTTCCCCGATGACGACGCCGATGTCGCGGGCGCGTGGACGCGAGGAGCAATCAGGCATGCATCCCCCGGAAGTTGGTGGCGAAATTCTTTTCAAGATTGGAAAATAATGGCTGCGGGTAACCACCGGCGTCAACCGAAGTAGCGGATTCGTGAAGGATGGGGCCCGTGGGACGGCCGAATCGACAAGCTCAGCGCCGCGAGGAGATTCTCGACGCCGCGATCGCGCTGATCGAGCGCAATGATCTGACCAGCTTCCGCATCGCCGATGTGGCTGCTGAGCTCAAGCTGACCCCGAACGCCGTGCGCTATTACTTCCGGGAAGTGGACCAACTGCTCTCGGCACTCGCGCAGCGCTCCGACAGCAAGTTCTACGACGATCGGCTCGCGGTGGTGGAACGCACCGAAGACGCGCGGGACCAGATCGCGTTCATGATCGCGGCCGGGTTGCCGTCCGGACCGGAGGACGTCGAGTGGCGGGCGATCTGGCGGGCCGTGCTGGCTGCCGGATTCGTGCTCGATCAGCGCCACGACATCCAGCACATCTATCACCGACAGGTGAGTCTTTACGCTCAGATCCTCGAAACTGGTTCCGATGCAGGCGCTTTCACGCTGAAATCACCCGCGCGCGACATAGCCATGACACTCATGGCGATGGAGGACTACCTCGGGTACCGCATCGTGGCACGAGATCCGGACCTCGACCGCAGCACCGCCCTACGACTGATGCGCGGCTATGCCGAACTGGCGACGGGGGCTCGGCTACCGGTGATGGCGTGACCACCCGCGCCCCGCTCGGCGCAGCGCTGCTGGTGGTGATCGCCGCGGTCAGCCAGGAGGTGGGCGCGGCGTTCGCGGTCGGCCTCTTCGCGGCGGTCGGCACAGTGGGAGCGTTGTTCGCCCGGTTCGCGGTGGCCGGGGCCATCCTGTGCGCGGCGGTGCGCCCGACCGTTCGGGGCCTGACGCGGCAGGCCTGGGGCGCGGCGATCGCCCTGGCGGCGACGCTGGCCACGATGAACTTCTGCTTCTACCTGGCGATCGCGCGGATCCCACTCGGTGTCGCGGTGACCATCGAAGCCCTGGGCCCACTGATTCTCTCGGTGGTGACCGGTAGGAGCCGGGCCGCCTGGCTATGGGCGGTGCTGGCGTTCGCCGGCGTCGCATCACTGGGCCTGCCGCACGGAGGTGGCGGGCATTTCGAAGCCACGGGATTCGCCTTCGCGGCCGCCGCGGGGGTGGCCTGGGCCGGCTACATCCTGGCGTCGGCACGTACCGCCGCGGAGTTCCGTCGCGTCGACGGCCTGGCACTGGCCACCGCCATGGGCGCACTCGTCCTCGCCCCGTTCGCGGTCGCCTCGGTGCACCTGGACGCACTGGACTGGCGCGTACTCGGGGTAGGCGCCGCGGTGGGCGTGTTGTCGTCGGTAATCCCGTACTCGCTCGAGTTGATCTCCCTGCGCCGGCTGCCGCCCGCCACGTTTGCCGTGCTGACCTGCCTGTCACCGGTCACCGCGGCACTCGCCGGGCTCGTGGTGCTCGGTCAGCAGATCGGAGTTCTCGGCTACCTCGGTGTCGCCCTGGTGACGGTCGCCAGTATCGGCGCGGTGCGTTCGACGCATGCGGGCCCGGCCGAGCCCCTCGGCTGACGGCACGAACAGACGCGCAGGTACCCGCGCAGTGAACACTTGAGGTACCCGCACGTCTGATCGCCGGTTTAGTCGGCGTCCCCCGCCGCGCCGGACGAACCGGTGCCGCTGCCGTGAGATCCCGACGTCGCCTTCTTCTCAGGCTTGGCGAACGCCTTCTTGATCCCCTCATCGACCTTCTTGACGGTCGACGAGATCTTGTCTCTCACATCGGAAGCCACCTTGGCAGACCGATCAGACCCGGCCCGGTCGATCCCGCTCTTGCCCGGAACCGCGACAAGACTATGCCGGACAAGGGGTTTCACGGTTTCCTTGGCCGTCTCGCCCGCCGGTTCCGTCGTGGCCACCCTGGACTCTGGCGCGTCAACCGCCGATACCGGGGTTGCGTCGGTGTCCGTCGCGGCCGGCGTTTCGATGGCCGGCGCCGCGGGCGCGGGCGGTGGCGGGTTGAGGATGTTACGGACCCTGACTCGGCTGCGGTCGATGTGCACCCTTATCCCGCCGGCAATGGAGAGCGCTGCGTCGGCGACATTGGCGACGCCGTGCTGGACAGCGTTGACCGCCCGACCGGGATCGCCTGCAGGAATCGCGACTGCGAGCTCATCGAGGGCTCCCGCTACGGCGTTCACCACGGTGAACAGTCTCAATGCCTGCCCCATGGTGACTGACCAAGTCACCCCCATGACCTCGCTCGCCAATTGGCCCGCGAGGACGAACTGTTCCCGCACATAGGCCGGGACAAGCGGCCACTGCGCGAGCACCTGGAAGAACGGCCCCGTGAAGACGGGGGTGAACTCGCCGACCGCGCCGGTGAAGTCACCCCCGGCAGCCCTTTGGGCCGCTTTGCCCATGGCGACCGGAAAATTGGCTGCCACACTGACAACCTGCTCACCGACCACGGCCGCGATCGCGCCCAGGTGTTGACCGTCCGCCAACCCCTTCGCGATCAGCCCGTTGACAATCGGGAACGGGTTGTCGATCTGCGCCTGAATGGCCTGCTGAACAAGGGTGTCCACCCGCTCGAAGACCGGGCTGAACACCTCGATGGGATTGTCGATGGCGGTGGCGCTGAGTTGCACCGCATGGGTCTGGATTTCGGGCGGCGGCGCAGCCACCGGGGTGATCGCGATGACACCGGCGCCAACCAGGGCGACGCCGGCGGTCAAATAGGGCCGTAGAGCGAGTCTCACTCGTTCTCCTTCTCTTCTACGAGGCGCCAGCAACCGCTGGCCGGGCGACCGTAGCTGAGAATTCGCTGTGAAACATTCGAGTTCTGTGCGAGGTTCGAATTCTTGACCGACCGCCGCCTACAGCGCAGACCTGGCGACGAAGCGACGGAACAACGGCCAGGCGATCGCGAGGTTGTATGCCACTCCGCCAACCAGATACGGCCACCAGGTGCCGTGCGCGCTGGCGACCCAGAACGCCTTGGCCGCCCAATACGGCGGCAGCACACCGAAGGCCAGGTTCCACGGCGAGTCGATGAACCAGGGCAGGCACGGCAGCCCCGCAATCAGCATGCCCAATGCGCGCAGCATCGCGATGCCCTGAATCTTGTTGCTCGCCAGGGTGACAATGAGTAGCAGCGTCACCACAGCCGACAGTCCGGCGACCAGCCCGATCGGGATGAGTGCCCCCGTCAACCCCGGTTCCAGGATGCCACTGAACGACAGTGTCGCGATCACATAGACCGTGGTGACCACCATGACCGTGCCCGCGCGATAGCCGAAGAAGGTCGACATCGGGACCGGCGTCACGCGCAGTGCCGCCATGGTGCCGGCATCGACCTCGTCGAGCATCAGGAACGCGCCCAGTCCCCCTGCGATGATGATGCTGGTCAACAGAAGAAACGCGGTGAGCACCAGTGGGTAATACGGCACGAGGTCGAAGTCGTAACGCCGCGCAAGCATCTCGGTGACCTTGGGCGTCATAAGAGCCACGCCGCTGGTCCAGATCACCGGTGCGAACACCACCATCACCAGCAGCGGGTCACGGTAGGTGCCACGAATATCGTTGCGGCCGAATGCCGCCAGGGCCCGGCCCGTGCCGGAACTCAGTATTGCAGTCACAGCACACCCGACCTTTCGACGACGTAACGTCCGAACAGCATTTCGGCGGCCCGCCACAGAACGACCAGCGACAGCACGGGATAGAGCACCGAATAGAGCAGCTGCCAGTTCGTCAGTGCCACCTGGTCGAACGCCACACCCAAGAGCAGCAGCGGACCCTGGGTGGGCACGACGTACAACACCGGGTTCGGCCAGAGCCCCGAGTAGTAGATCAACGGCGGCACCAGCATGACCGCGAGCGGGATGGTGGCGGCCAGAAACCAGTCGGTCACCGAGGCGAACGGTAGCGACGTGATGAACCCGACCAGCAGCATCAGCAGTGTGCCGAGCAGAACCCCGAGAATCAGCGGCACCGGATGATAGGTGAAACCGTCGGCGATGGTTGATATCACGATCGCCACGAACAACGAAATAGCCAACAACACACAGAGTTTGGCTGTCAGGTACTCCCAGAACCGCAACGGGGTGGAGATGATGGCGCCGAGCGTGCGCTCCTGCTTCTCGAAGAACACCGAGCCGCCGATGAAGAAGAACCCGATGATCGCGATGTCACCGACGAGCACGTACGGTTCGGCGACCGGGCGCAGGTCACGCGGCATCGGCAGCAGCACCGCCAACCAGATGAGACCGGAGAACACACCCGCGTGAAGGAACTTCTGCCGGGTGGCGATGGCCAGTTCCAACCGGACCGCGATGAGCAACCGGGTCATGACAGCCGCCGCCCGGTGACCTCGACGAAGACGTCGTTGAGACTGGCTTCGCGACTGTGGATCGTCTCGACGTGGTGATTGCGCAGAATCGCATGGAATTCCGGATCGTCGGCCAGACCGTCCATCCCGCACTCGGCGGTGGCGAGCCCGCCGAGGGTGCGGTACTGCAACCGGACGCGGCGTTGACTGCGGGCGATTTTCAGTTCAGCCGGGGTATCCAGCGCGACGATAGCGCCGTCGACAACGAAGGCCACCCGGTCGCACAGTTCGTCGGCGGTGGACATGTCGTGAGTCGTGAGGAAGATCGTGCGGCCCCGCGCCTTCAGATCGAGGATGATGTCCTTGACCTTGCGGGCGGTGACGGGATCGAGCCCCGAGGTGGGCTCGTCGAGGAACAACAGCTCAGGGTTGTTGATCAGCGACCGTGCGAACGTCAGCCGCATCTGCATTCCCTTGGAGTAATTGGCAACTCGGGTGTTGGCGGCGTCACCCAGACCAACCGCCTCCAGTAGCTCCATCGGGTCGGCCGTCGGGCCGTCGTACAGGGCGCCGAAAAATCGGAGGTTCTCCAGGCCGGTGAGCTTGTGATAGTGGTTGGGAAGTTCGAAGGACACGCCGACGCGCTGGTAGTAGTCCGGCCCCCAGTCCACGGGGTCGCGGCCCCACACCGTGGCCTGGCCGCCGTGCCCGCGCAGCAGTCCGATGAGCAGTTTCTGCGTGGTGGATTTCCCAGCACCGCTGGGCCCGAGGAAACCGAAGATCTCCCCGGGCGCGACGCTGAAATCCATCCCGCGCACGGCCGGTTCAGTGGCCTTGGGATAGGTGAACGTCAGTCCTCGGACGTCGATGACATCGGTAGTACGCATCAGTGCCCTTCATGCAGGAGAGTAAGCATTTGCGCTCCAGGCTTTCCAGAGTGTTCACGACTGTACTAAACTTTCAGAAATTATTGAAGGCTGTTCTTGGCAAGGAGGATTCGCGGTGCCGAAGTCAACCGACCTACAGCATGGGGCCGAGCAGCTGGCCTTGGTACTCAGCAGTCACGGCATGCAGCGGATGCCCGCACGCGTGCTCGCCACCCTGCTGTTCACCGAACAACCCAGCGTCACGATGGCCGAGTTGGCCGACACTCTGCAGGCCAGCGCCGGGTCGATTTCGGGTTCGCTCAAGATGCTGACGTCGGTGGGACTGGCCGAGCGGGTTCCCGCCCCGGCCAGCCGGCGCGATCACTTCCGGTTACGTGACGACGCGTGGGCGGTTCTGTTCACCAGCCAGAACGAGACGATCGCGGCCATGCAAGCCGCCGCCGACGCCGGGATAACGGCCACCGACCGCAACAGCCCGGCTCACCACCGACTGACTCAGATGCGCGACTTCTACGCGTTTCTGATGGCCGAGATCCCCACCCTGCTGGATCGCTGGCAGCAGCAGAAGGGTCAGGGAAGCAAACCGACCTGACGGTAGACCGCCCGCAGATACCGCCGCATCTCGTCTGTGTCGGGAGGGTCGGGTTGCAGCACGCGGTAGATGATCGCACCGACCATCATGTCGATGGCCACGTCGAAATCGGCGTCGGCAGCGACAGTTCCGCACTCCTGCGCGCGCTCGAGTAGTCGGGCGGCGAGCTTCCGGCGGGGCAGGATGTAGCGATCCCAGTACAGTCCCATCAACGCTGGATGGCTGACCGCTGATCCATAGATTCGTGCCACCAGCGCGCGATAGTGCGGTGTGGTAGTGGTGACGGCCGCACTCTCGATCGCCGCTTCCACGAGCTCGTACGGCGACGCGAGGTCGATCGCCTCCGGTGAAGCCCAGCCGACCTCCTCGGCGATCAACGTCTCCATGGCCGCGGCGATCAGATCCTCCTTCGCCGACCACCGCCGATAAATGGTCGGCTTGCCGACGCCGGCGCGCTTGGCGATCTGCTCGATGCTGGAACCTTCGACCCCGCGCTCGATGAACAGATCCAACGCGGCCTGCAAGATTGCGCGATCAGCTCCCAGGTCGCGTGGCCGGCCCCGGCCCGCCGGGGTAGTCATCGAACGACTCCCGAGCCCAGAGCTGCGGCCAGCCAACGGTCGAGGCCCTCGATGTCGCCGGGTCTCCCCCGCCACGCGAGGTGGGCGTCGGGCCGGATCAACATGACTTCCGGTCCGTCATGACCAAGGGCCACGACGAAATCGCCGAGCCGCCTTACAGATTCGATGCCGACGGGTGCACCGTCGGGAAGCAGCAACACCCACCGCCCGCCGAGCTCACTGTGCAGCCGCGTGGCGGTGCCGTCCGGATGTGTGCAGTGCCGGTCGGCAATCCGATCTCCTGGCCGCGGCTTACCGCCACGCCCACCGAGTGGACCTTTGCGATAGCTCACCCACAGCTGTGAGGCGGTGTACGTCGTCCATCGCTGAACGAACGGCAGACCGAAGAGCCGTGTCGCCACGTGGTCGCGCAGAAAGCGGCCGACGGGATTACTGGCCACGTTGACCCGCGTCACCGTGCTGGTGCCGCGGAGCACGTCGGTCGCCAGAGGCCTGCGCTCGGCTTCATACGTGTCGATCAGCTTGTCGGACGCCAGCTTTCGCATCACCAGGGCGATTTTGAAGGCCAGGTTCTCGGCGTCGCCGATACCGGTCAACATGCCCTGCCCGCCGAACGGGGCGTGGGCGTGCGAGGCGTCACCGGCGATGAGTATGCGTCCGTTGCGGTATTTGTCCGCCAACCGACGGTGCACGGTGAACATCGACAGCCACTCGGCGTCACCGACGGTGACGCTGCGCCCGGTCCGCAGCGGCACGACGTACCTGATGCGTTCGCGGATCTCGCTGTCGCTTGGCTTCCGGCCCGGGGTGGGGTCGTAGACGAACAAGCGCCACAGATCGTCACGTCCACTGGAATCCGGCATCGGCATCGCGCCGAGGATTCCGTCGGGGTGGATCCAGCCACTCGTGCCGCCGCGGTCCACATCCCAGTCCAGGTGCACATCGGCCAGCAGGAAGCGCTCGGAAAGCTTGACGCCGGGGAACGCGATGCCCGCCTGTTGCCTGGTCACGCTGGAGGTGCCGTCACATCCAACGATCCATTGCGCGCGGATCTCCTCACCATCTCCGAGTTCGGCCACCACAGTGTCGCCCTCCTGGCGCACGCCGACGACCGCCCGGCCCATTCCGGCTCCACCCCGAGTTGCGCCAGCCGATCCCGCAGCGCGGCTTCGACCTTGGCTTGCGACACCACCATGGGCGGCGCGGCCGTCCGCATGCCGGGATCACCGAATTCCAGCGTCATCACCGGCCGGTCACCCAGGTAGTTCGTGATGCGCATGGCCCGCAACGACTCATCCGGCAGGCGCCCCAGTGCACCGATCCGGCCCAGCACTTCCGAGCCTCGGGCGTGCAGGAAGTTGGCGCGTGACGTCGTCGCCGGCCCTGGCGCGCGGTCGAGTACGCGCACCGAAAGGCCGTGCAGGCGTAGTGAACAGGCCAAGGTCAGGCCGGTCGGCCCGGCTCCCACCACGACGACTTCCGGATCGGTAGCGGTCATGCCGAATACATTAACGATACGGTGCCGTAAAGAAAAGGCTCATCGAAAAAAACGCCACCACCGAACCCCTTGCCAAAGGCTCCGACCAATTACTAGGATATGCAAGTATCTCGGGTAAGCCCCGAGTTGCCACCACTGCGCACAATCCTGGACGGAACGCCATGACTACACAGATTCCCCACTTCATCAACGGCCAGCGCACCACCGCCGGGTCGACCCGTACCGCCGATGTGCTCAATCCCAGCACCGGCGAGGTGCAGGCGCAGGTGGTCCTGGCGTCAGCCGCCGATGTCGACGCCGCCGTCGCCGGTGCCGCCGAGGCCCAGAAGGAATGGGCCGCCTACAACCCGCAGCGCCGCGCCCGGGTGCTGATGAAGTTCATCGAACTGGTGAACCAGAACGCAGACGAACTGGCCGAACTCCTCTCCATCGAGCACGGCAAGACCGTCCCCGACTCCTTGGGTGACATCCAGCGCGGCCTGGAGGTCATCGAGTTCTCGGTCGGCATCCCCCACCTGCTCAAGGGCGAGTACACCGAGGGCGCAGGCACCGGCATCGACGTGTACTCGATCCGCCAGCCACTGGGCGTGGTCGCGGGCATCACCCCGTTCAACTTCCCGGCAATGATCCCGCTGTGGAAGGCGGGCCCCGCGCTGGCGTGCGGAAATGCGTTCGTGCTCAAACCTTCCGAGCGTGACCCCTCGGTTCCGCTGCGGCTGGCCGAGCTGTTCATCGAGGCCGGTCTGCCCGCCGGCGTGTTCCAGGTGGTGCAGGGCGACAAGGAAGCCGTCGACGCGATCCTCGCGCACCCCGAGATCAAGGCCGTCGGCTTCGTCGGCAGCTCCGATATCGCGCAGTACATCTACTCGGGCGCAGCCGCGCACGGTAAGCGCGCGCAGTGCTTCGGCGGCGCCAAGAACCACATGATCGTGATGCCCGACGCCGACCTGGACCAGGCCGTCGACGCGTTGATCGGCGCCGGCTACGGCAGCGCGGGCGAGCGTTGCATGGCCATCAGCGTCGCGGTCCCGGTCGGTAAGGACACTGCGGATCGCCTCCGCAACCGGCTCGTCGAGCGGATCAATCAGCTGCGGGTCGGACACAGCCTCGATCCCAAGGCCGATTACGGGCCTCTGGTGACGGGCGCGGCCCTGGAGCGGGTGCGCGACTACATCGGGCAGGGCGTCGAGGCCGGAGCCGAACTCGTGGTCGACGGTCGCGAACGGGCAAGCAACGAGCTGACTTTCGGCGACGCGAGCCTCGAGAGCGGCTACTTCATCGGCCCCACCCTGTTCGACAACGTCACCACCGACATGTCGATCTACACCGACGAGATCTTCGGTCCGGTGCTGTGCATCGTCCGTGCCCACGACTACGAGGAGGCGTTGAAGCTTCCCTCGGAGCACGAGTACGGCAACGGCGTGGCGATCTTCACCCGCGACGGCGATGCCGCGCGCGACTTCGTCTCGCGCGTGCAAGTCGGCATGGTCGGCGTCAACGTGCCGATCCCGGTTCCGGTGGCCTACCACACCTTCGGCGGCTGGAAGCGTTCCGGTTTCGGCGATCTCAACCAGCACGGGCCGCATTCGATCCTGTTCTACACCAAGACCAAGACCGTCACCGAGCGCTGGCCGTCAGGCATCAAGGATGGCGCCGAGTTCGTCATCCCCACGATGAAGTAGCAACCGGTGAATCTGAACGACCCGTACAGCCTGAGCGAGGACGACCGTGTCATCACCGACACGGCGGCCGCGTTCGCCGAAAAGCGCATCGCGCCATACGCGTTGGAATGGGATGAGTCCCATCACTTCCCCACCGACGTGTTGCGTGAGGCGGCCGAACTCGGCATGGGCGCCATCTACTGCGGCGAGGACGCCGGTGGCAGCGGGCTGCGCCGCCTGGATGCGGTGCGCATCTTCGAGCAGCTCGCGGCCGCCGACCCCACCCTGGCGGCGTTCCTGTCCATCCACAACATGTGTGCGTGGATGGTGGACAGCTTCGGCACCGAGGAGCAGCGCAAGGCCTGGGTGCCCAGGCTGGCCTCGATGGACGCCATCGCCAGCTACTGCCTTACCGAACCGGGTGCCGGTTCGGACGCGGCGGCGCTGCGGACCAGAGCCGTTCGGGACGGTAGTGATTACGTGCTCGACGGGGTCAAGCAATTCATCTCCGGGGCGGGCAGCTCCGATGTGTATGTGGTGATGGCCCGGACCGGGTCCCAAGAAGGCGAGCCGGGCCACCGAGGAATTTCCGCGTTCGTCGTCGAAAAGGATGCACCTGGGCTGAGTTTCGGTGCGCAGGAGCAGAAGATGGGCTGGAACGCCCAGCCCACCGCCCAGGTGGTCTTCGAGGGGGTTCGGGTTCCGGCCGAGGCCCTGCTCGGTGGCACCGAGGGCACCGGGTTCGGGATCGCGATGAACGGTCTGAACGGCGGGCGGATCAATATCGCCGCCTGCTCGTTGGGTGGCGCGCAGGCCGCCTACGACAAGACGCTGAGCTACCTGGCCGACCGCAAAGCGTTCGGCGGCGCCCTGCTCGATGAGCCGACCATCCGGTTCACTCTCGCCGACATGGCCACGGGCCTGGAGACCTCCCGAAACATGTTGTGGCGGGCGGCGTCTGCGCTGGATGCCGACCACCCCGACAAGGTGATGTTGTGCGCGATGGCCAAGCGGTATATCACCGACACCTGCTACGAGGTGGCCGATCAGGCGCTGCAGTTGCACGGCGGCTACGGCTATCTGCGCGAGTACGGTCTGGAGAAAATCGTCCGGGATCTGCGGGTGCACCGCATCCTTGAGGGAACCAACGAAATCATGCGCGTGGTGATCGGACGTTCCGAATCGTCGCGCGCCCGCAACTCTGCATAGGAGACGTACGTGAGCACGATCGCGTTCTTGGGGCTGGGCCACATGGGCGGGCCGATGGCCGCCAACCTGGTCACGGCCGGGCACACCGTGCGTGGCTTCGACCCGGTGCCCGCTGCGCAGGAGGCGGCAAAGGCCAACGCCGTCAACGTGTTCGATACCGGCGCCGAGGCGGTCACCGGCGCGGACGTGGTGATCACCATGCTGCCCAACGGCGCGTTGGTGAAGAGCTGCTACGCCGAGGTGCTGCCCGCGGCCGCCGAGGGAGCCCTGTTCATCGACAGCTCGACGATCTCGGTCGACGACGCCCGTGAGGTGCACAAGGTCGCGCTCGGGCACGGCTTCGCCCAGCTCGACGCCCCGGTGTCGGGCGGGGTCAAGGGCGCGGTGGCCGGCACGTTGGCCTTCATGGTCGGCGGCGAGGATGACGCGGTCGAGCGTGGCCGTGCCGTGCTGGAACCCATGGCGGGCAAGATCATTCACTGCGGCGCCACCGGCGCCGGCCAGGCCGCCAAGGTGTGCAACAACATGGTGCTGGCCGTGCAACAGATCGCCGTCGGTGAGGCGTTCGTGCTGGCCGAGCATCTCGGCCTGGACAAGCAGGCACTGTTCGACGTGATCACCGGCGCGACCGGCAACTGCTGGGCCGTTCACACGAATTGCCCGGTGCCCGGGCCGGTTCCGACCTCCCCGGCCAACAACGATTTCAAGCCGGGATTCGCCACGGCGCTGATGAACAAGGACCTCGGCCTGGCGATGGCCGCGGTGGAGTCCACCGGGTCATCGGCCCCGCTGGGCAGCCATGCGGCCGAGATCTATGCCAAATTCGCTGCCGACCACGCCGACAAGGATTTCAGCGCGGTCATCGAGACGCTGCGCAGCTGATTCGTCCTCACGTTCGTAACGTGGTGGCGGGCAAAGTCGAGTTTCACCGCCACCCGGTTACAAACGTGAAGCCCACGCCTTGGCGAGCCTGCCGAGAACGTTGGCCTCCCCGTCGCGACAGGTGACCCGAATGATGGTCCAGCCCATTTCGATCATTTCGTCGATACGGGCGATGTCGTTTCGGAGGACATCGGGATCGGTGTGGTGCTGCCCTTCGTACTCCATCGCGATCTTCAGCTCAGGCCAGGCAATGTCGACGTGCCCGATCAACACGCCGTACTCGTTGGATACCGGGTGCTGTGTCTGTGGTGGCGGATAGCCCGCGCGGACAACCAGCAGTCGCAACCAGGTTTCCCGCGGCGACTCGGCTCCGGGATCGACCAGGGCGACGCTCGCCCGCGCCTGTTTCATGCCCTTGCGGCCAGCGTGCCGTTGCGCGGCAAGTTCGATGTCGGCGACTTTCAGGCGTGCGGCGCGGGCCAGTGCATCGATTGCCGCCACCGCGGTGTCCTCAGGCAGTCGGCGGGCCAGATCCACTGCGGTACGGGCCGGGGTGGTCAGCCGGACTTCGCCGATCTGACAGATTTCGTCGTCGTCGACCACGTCAGCCCACGTAACGATGCCCGGGGCCGGTCGCCGGTTGATGTTGAGGATGTTGGCGGGTAACGCCGGATCGATCCAGCGGGCCCCGTGCAGCGCCGCCGCGGAGTATCCGGCCAGCACGCCCCGCCGCCGTGACCGCAGCCAACAGGCTTTGGCGCGCAGCACGGCGGTGGGTCGGGTTCCACGCGGGACATAGATGTCCTTGTGTACCGCGACGAACCGGGCGCGCAGATCGTGGCGTGTCAACCTGCCGGCCGCAACGGCCTCACTGCCGATGAACGGCTCCACCATGCGGGAGAAGTGTGCCCGCGCCCACCGACACCCTCACGTTCGTAACGTGGTGGCGGAGAAATTCGAGTTTCGCCGCCACCTGGCTACAAACGCGGCCCGCCGCCTGGCTACAAACGCGGCCCGCCGCGGTGTCACAAACGCGGCATGACCACCTGACCTACGCGGCCGACGGGCTGCGCTGCGCCCACCACTGAGTGTGCAGGCGCTGGCATGCCGGCAGACGCAGTGCATCGGCGCCGGCGAAGTCGGGCCGCACCGCGACCGCACCGGGTGAAACCACACCGGCGTCGGGATCGATCAACACTCCGGCCATCCCGGCTGTGTTGGCGGCGCGCAGGCCCATTGCCGAGCCCACCATGGCCAATGCGTCGTGGCCTGCCACGCCCAGTTCGGCCAAGGCGTGCCGGTACAGCTCGGCGCCGGGTGCGCTCACGTCATCGGTGGTGACGACGGTCTCCACCAGGCCTTCCCCGACCAGTTGGCGCACCAGGGGTTCGGCCCAGCGCCGACGGCCGGCCGCGACCACCCCGACCGGCAACCCGGCCAGGAACGCGTCGTTCATGAGATCCTCCAGGCCCGGCCGCGGCGTCAGGCCGGCGTCGAGGATCATCTCGTCGAACATCATGTCCTTGGTCATGCAGATCTCATCGGCGAGCACTTCGGTGAGCACATCGCAGTCGGGCCCGACGCACCGCTTGCGCAGCTCCGCGGTGACCCGCTGATGCTCGTCGGGCAGCGCGAGCAGCTGCTGATAGCGCGCAACGCCCCATTCGATGGGCAGACCGTGCGCGGCGAAGGCGGCGTTGAAGACGACGCGATGCCCGTCGACATCGAGATCCGACAGCGCATCGAGGTCCAGGATCACCGCACGCAGCGGATGGGCGCTCGTTTCAGGCTGCGAACAGTCCCACCAGAACCGCCCGGCCCGCCATGACTTCTCTTGTGTTGACGACACCCCATGAGAGTGGCCCACGTCACAGATGTCGCGCGTCCCCCGTATGGGGGATTGGGCCGGTCAAGTTCATCTACCGACGCCGGTACCACCCTTAGGGTGATGCCATGGCGCCCTCCAATCCAGTGCGCCTTGTGCTGGTCGACGACCACGAGATGGTCATCGAGGGTCTCAAGGCCATGCTTGCTGCGTTCAACGACCGGGTCGAGGTGGTCGGCCAGGCCGTCGGCGCCGAGCGGGCGCTGAGCGTCATCGAGACATTGGACCCCGACATCGTGCTGTGCGACGTGCGCATGGAGGGCTCCAGCGGGCTGGATCTGTGCCGGGTGCTGCGCGAACGCGATCCGAACCGCAAGGTGGTCATGTTGTCGGTCTACGACGATGAGCAGTACCTGTTCCAGGCGCTGCGGGTGGGTGCGTCCGGGTATCTGCTCAAGAGCATCAGCAGCGACGAGCTGGTACGTCAGCTCGAATTCGCCCACAGCGGCCAGACGGCGATCGATCCCGGGATGGCGGCACGGGCGGCCGGTACCGCGGCCCGCCTGCAACGCGACGAGTTCTGGCCCGGTGTCCGGCAGGGCCTGACCCAACGCGAGAGCGAGATCTTGTCCTTCGTGGTCGCGGGTCTGTCCAACCGCGGGGTCGCCAACAAGCTGGTGATCGGCGAGGAAACCGTGAAGACCCACCTGCGTTCCATCTACCGCAAGCTCGGGGTCAGCGACCGGGCGGGCGCGGTGGCCACCGCACTGCGGGAAGGCATCTACCAGTGAGTGCCAAGCCAGAGAAGCCGGGACGCGACTTGACCTCCGAACCGGGCCCCATCGAGCTGACCGCCGAGGGGGAGCTGGCGCTGCTGCGCGAGCTCATCCGTGCCGCGTCGAGTGGCCCGGGAGTGGAGCCGTTGGCCGCTGCGGCGGCCCGGATGATCACGGCATCGACCGCCACCGACGTGTGCTTCGTGCACGTGCTCGACGATTCTGAGCGTGCCCTGACGCTGGCCGGGGCCACGCCACCTTTCGACGCCGAGATCGGCAAGATCCGGCTCCCGCTCGGGCAGGGCATCTCGGGTTGGGTGGCCAGCCACCGTCAGCCCGTGGTGATCAGCCACAACAAGGAATCCGATCCCCGCTACATGCCCTTCGAGTCTCTGCGCGGGCGTGACTTCACCTCGATGGTGTCGGTCCCGATGGAGACCGGGCCGGGCGGGCTGGTCGGGGTGCTCAACGTGCATACCGTCGACCGCCGTGAGTTCACACCGCGTGACGTGGAGTTGCTGTTGGTGATCGGCCGGCTCATCGCCGGGGCGTTGCACCAGGCCCGCCTGCACCGCCAGCTGGTGGCGCGCGAGCGGGCGCACGAGAATTTCGTCGAGCAGGTGATCCAGGCACAGGAGATCGAGCGGCGCCGGTTGGCCGGCGACATTCACGACGGCATCTCCCAGCGGTTGGTGACGCTGTCGTACCGGCTCGACGCCGCGGCCCGCGCGGTCGACCCGGAGGCGGTGGCCGAACAGCTGGTGGCCGCACGCGAACTGGTCGCGCTGACGCTGCAGGAGGCCAGGGCCGCGATCAGCGGGTTGCGCCCGCCGGTGCTCGACGATCTCGGCCTGTCGGGCGGGCTGGCCAGCCTGGCCCGCTCGATCCCACGGATCCCGATCGACGTCGACCTGGCCGAGACCCGGGTGCCCGACCATATCGAGCTGGCGCTGTACCGCATCGCGCAGGAATGCCTGCAGAACGTGGTCAAACACGCCGAGGCGGAGCGGGCCCGGCTCACCTTCTCGGTCGACGACGGTGTCGCCCGGCTCGAAATCGTCGATGACGGAAAGGGATTCGACACCTTCGAGCATCCGTTGGGCAGTGACGAGATGGGCGGCTACGGGTTGTTGTCGATGGCCGAACGGGCCGAGATCGTCGGCGGCCGGCTGCACATCCGGTCGAGGCCGGGCGCCGGCACCACGGTGACGGCATCCATCCCGCTGCCTTCCGCGATCACGTAGGAGATCGAGCCCTCACCCGTCCTGGAGATGTGCCCGAACCGCGGGCACCGCGCGGGCGATCAGCTCCTCGGTCGATTGCGATGCGATCGGCTCGATCCGCAGGATGTGGCGTAGATAGGCGATACCCAGCAGTTGCCCCATGGCCAGGTCCACCCGTAGTTCGGCGTCGGCACCGGGCAGGGCCGTGGCGATCTGCGGGTAGAGCCGTTGCTCGATGAACTGACGGACCAGGGCCGCCGATTCCTCGTGGGTGGCCGCGCCGCGCAGGATCGCCAACAGGGGCGCGCGGGTGTCGGGATGCTCCCAGAGCTCGAAGAAGGCCTCGGTCAGGCGTTCGGCCAGGCCGGCGGGTCCGTCGTCGAGGATCCGTCCGCTGAATTGTTCGGGGTCGAACGGCCAGCCGACGGTGGCCCGGAACAGGTCGGCCTTACTGCCGAAGTAGTGCCGGATCAGGGCCGGGTCCACCCGCGCTGCCGTCGCGATGTCGCGCAGTGAGGTCTTGTCGTAGCCACCTTCGGCGAACATCCGCCGGGCGGTGGCCACCAGCTCGTCGCGGGTCCCGGGGTGTCCCGGTCGTCGTCCACGTGGCGGCATAGTTCCGAAATTCTACAGTCGTTGACTTCTTACCAGGGCCAGGATTACGCTCGGAGTCATTAATTCCACAAATGAGGAGTTATCTGATGCCCGCACCGCGATGGGTCGCACACGCCAACAAGGTCGGCTTGAACAAGCTCACCCGGTTCATCGCCCCGTGGGCCCCGGGGTGGGCGGTCGTCATCCACCGTGGACGTAAGTCCGGCCGCACCTTCCGCACGCCGCTGTGGGCGTTCCGACGACAGCACGGCTACGTCATCGCCCTGACCTACGGTTCACAGGCCGACTGGGTGCGCAATGTCCTGGCCGCCGGCGGGTGCGAACTGGAGGCGCGGCGTCGTACGTACCGGCTGACCGCACCCGAGGTGTACCGCGACGACCACGCCACGGACATGCCCGCGTTCATCCGCTTCATGCTGCGCCGGGTGATCAAGGCCCCCGAGTTCCTCAGCCTGCAATTCGCGGACTAGCCGCCGAGCTTCCCGGCGAGTTCGGGGCACTCGTACTTGAGGGCCACATTCACGATCGTCACGAGCGCGTCGGGTGGGAGCTTGCTGCCCATCTGGACCAGCACGTTGACGACATCCTGCTTGGTCTTGTTGAAGCTGCCGCCGGCCATGATGCAGGCCATCATCAGCTGATCCCCGATGGCATTGTCGGAACCCTGGATGCCCGCGGCGCGGACCTCGGCGAACGCTTCCGGCGGCAATCCCGCCGAACCGCGCGGTGACCCGGTGGTCGGTTTGGGGCTCTTTGTGGGAGTTCGCTTGGGCGCCTTGGATGTCGCCGTGAACGGCGTGACGTCATCGGTGGCGGTGGCCACCCCGGTGGTCGTGGTACTGCACGCTGCCATCAACACGACAGCGACGGCGCCGAGCGCCGCACCCACCCGCTTGGCGTTCATCCGCACTCCCCTCAACTGCGTTCAACGGTAGTGGGGGTCGGGCGGGTGGACCAGAAACCGGCCTCAGAAATCACCGGAGTGTCGGCGCAGGGTCTCGATCGACGCGACCAGCGCGCGTGACTGCTCCTCCGACATCCCGACGTCGGCGAAAACCTGCTCGTTCAAGGTCACCGTGGCGTCCTCGACCGTGGACCGCCCGAGTTCGGTGATGCGTACCAGCGTGGTGCGCCCATCGGTGGGGTGCGGGACGCGTTCCACCAGGCCGTTGGCTTCCAGACGCCGGATCGCGTGCGTGACGCTGGTGACGTGTACCTGAAGGCGATCCGAAGCCTTGGTGATCGGCAGTGCACCGGCACGGCTGAAGGCCAGCAGGCGCAGCAGTTCGAACCGCGAGAAGCTCAGATCGTATGGCCGCAGCGCGGTCTCCACCCGGGCCAGCAGGATCTGGTGGGCCCGCATCACCGACGTCACCGCGACCATGCCGCCGGCCACCTCACCCCACCCTGCGGCCTCCCAGTTCGCCCGGGCCTGCGCAATCGGGTCACGCTTGTCTGGTGGCGAGGTCACGCCTCTTCTTACCGCATCGCCCCGCGGCGCCGGGCAGCGATGCGTGCACCGGGTTCAGCCGGCCGAGCCTCAACCGGCGGCGGTCACCGCGCTCAGCACGGCCCGGGTGGATTGCCGCGATCCGACGGTGATCCGCACTCCGCCGTCGTTGTAGTGACGCAATTGCAGTCCGGTGCCGTCGAACACCTCCGGCCACGGCGTGGGCCGGCCCGGCAGGAACAGGAAGTTGGCCTGCCCGTCGGTGCTGTAGACGCCGAGCGCGCGCAACCGCATCTGCAGATAGCGCCGTTCCGCGGCGATCATCCGGATACGCTGGCGCAGTTGGTTTTCCGCGGAATAGGAAGCCGCGACCGCCACCCGGGCGCTGAGCCCGATCCCGAACGGCAACTGCATCCGCCACAGCTCGCGAGCGAGATCGGGCGCGCAGAACCCGTAGCCGATCCGCAGCCCGGCCAGACCGTAGGCCTTCGAAAACGTGCGCACCACCACGACATTGCCGAACCGGGCGACCAGGCTCGGCCCGTCGATGCGTTGCTCGGCGGCCAGGAACTCCACGTACGCCTCGTCCAGCAGGACGACGGTGTCCGCAGGTAACCGGGTCAGGAATCGCTCGATCTCGGCGGCCGGTTCGATGGTGCCCGTCGGGTTGTGCGGCCGGCAGACCGCCACCACCCTGGCCTGGCTCGCGGCCTCGGCCATCGCGTCGAGGTTGTGCCGGCCGTGTTCGTCGAGCGGAACGGTGACCGTCCGCAACCGCGCCATCTGCGCAAAGATCGGATAGCCGTCGAAGGTGGGCGTCGCCATCACCATGGTGTCGCCGGGACTGGTCACCGCATGCAGCACCTGCATGATGACCCCGGTCGCACCGGCACCGACGATCACCTGTTGCTCGGCTATCCCGTCGTGATCGGCGATCAGCGAACGCAACCGCTGCGGCAGGAATTCCGGATACCGGTTGGCGGCCTCATCGCACGCCCGCAATGCCGAACGCACTGCGGGCAATGGTGGAAAAGGGCATTCATTGAGCGACAGTGCCAACGGGTTGACCGCCTGGGGCAGCGCGCCGACAGCGTCGCTCAGGGCCGTGCGGGGAGCCACCATCAGACGTTCCTCGAGTCGTCGCGGCCGCCCCACCGCACTGCGGCGGCCCCGGCGAAGTCACCGGCGTGGGCGAAGGCGGCCATCAGCACGGTGTCGCCGGCCTTCACCCGCCCGTCGGTGACGGCCCGGTCGAAGTTGACGGGTATGCCTGCGGCGAACAGGTTTCCACATTCTTCAAACGTGTCGACGTGGCGTTCGGGCGGCAACTCCAGGGCCTCGCGCCAGTTGCGCAGAAACACGCGGTTGGGCTGATTGGTCACGAACAGATCGATGTCCTTGGGCTGCACGCCGATTCGGTCGCAAACGGAATAGGACACCTCGGGAACCTGCCGGTTGCCCCGGGCCAGCACCTTGGTGATCTTGCTCTCGGTGAAGCCGATGCTGGCCTCCCCCGGGCCGGCCTGCCACCATTTGCGCGGCGGGTCCATGACGACTGTCATATCCCCGGCGTACTCCCCGTAGGTGCGGCATTCGATGTCGAGGATCGGTGACTGGTCGGACAGCGTCACCAGCCCGACCGCGGCCCCGTCGCCGGGAACCGCCGCCTGCGCCTTGCGCCGGATGGTCTTCTGATCGAACACCTGGCCTGCCGAGTTCTGGGCGATCGCGATCACCGCGGTCCGGCCCTCCCCCGAACTCAACAGAGTGCGGGCCACTTTGAGCGCCAGCACGAACGCGGCACAGCCGCCGTTGTGCAGGTCGATCACCCAGTTGGGCTTCATGCCCAGCCGGTGCGCCATGCCGCCACCGCCACCGTAGAACGGCATGTCGGGCATTTGGGTGTGGGTGATCAACACATCGGCACCGGTGATGACGTCGGCACCGTGCCGCTCGATCAACCCGGCGGCGGCCCGCTCGACCATGTCGATCGCCGTTTCGTCGGGCCCGACGTGATGACGGAACCGCGGCGCCCGGAACATCACATTCTCGGCCAGCTCGTCGGTTTCGGCGAACCCGGCGTAGTAGTCCGCACTGATCGGGTCACCGGGCAGGTACGTCGACACATCGATGAGGCTGATAGGTGTCTTCTCAGTCATGACCGGACCTCACTTCATCCAGGCCGGGGTGACCGGCAGGCCGTTGCGGTGCCGGTATTCGGCGATTGCCTTGAGGTTTCGCAATTCCAACAGGTGGCCGGGACCGAACATGTCCCAGAAGTCCCCCACCCAGACCGGTCGCGCCGGGGGCGCGGTCTCCGGGTAGGGGTTCTCGTCGTAGAACGGATGATGGCAATTCGTCCAAAGCACAACCGAACCCGGCTTGTCGAATACCACCTGTGCGTCGACGATGCGCATCAGATAGATCATCCACAGGTGCTTGCCCTGGTCCCACGCGCAGTGGTAGTCGACGGTCAGCGCGTCGCGGTTCGCCACGGTGCGGGTGTAGATCGCGCTTCCCGGCCCCGACGGCCCGGCACCCAGCCGGTCATGGGCCAGCCACAGCCCGGGCTCCTCCGTCGGGGTGAAACCACGCAGGCTGTAGGTCCACTCCTCCAGGCAACGGGTGTCCGACAGGTAGTCGAACAACTCGTCGGGTGGACACTCGATGTAGTCGTTGACCGTGCAGTACTGACCGAACACCTGGTCGTGCGGGTAGACCGACCGCATCATGTCCATGATGATCGGAGTGGCCTGCTCCTTGGGCGAGGTCTCGATCCGGATGAGGCCGTCCATCGGGGCACGGGTACCCCGATGGACCGTGATGTCTTCAAGCGCGGGTAGTGACATGAGACCTGTTCTCCTCTGTATTGGAAGTGGCACCATCGGTGGCGAGAAATGCTGCGAAGGGCGGGATTTCGTCGGCTGAACATTCGATGCTGAGGACCGAAGGCCCGTCGTTGTCCAGGGCCATGCCCAGCGCTTGGGGCAGTTGACGGACGTCGGCGACGTCGTAGGCGGGTAGGCCGGGGAACATCGCGGCCAGCCCGGCACCCAGCCGGCTCGGGCCGAACCTGTTGTATGAGTATCGATCCTCGTAGAACAGCTGCTCGCGGGTGACGCACATGGCGTGCGCGTGATTGTCGAAAAGTACGAAGGTGATCGGCAGCCGGTACTGCACCGCGGTATGAATCTCCATGCCGTGCATGAAGAATGAGCCGTCACCGGCGATCACCACGGTGCGCCGGGCGGCGCCGGCCGCGGCCCGGTGAAATGTCATCCCGATCCCGGCGCCGAAGCTGTAGCCCATGCCACCCATTCCGAGCGCCACCATGAAGCGCCCGTCACGCCGAGCGGGCAGGTAGTGGATCGCCGAGGCCCCCACGTTGCCGGCGTCGACGACGATGTCGGTGCCGTCGGTCATGACCGCGTCGAGCGCCGCCATCGCATCGCGATACCGGATACCCGGACCGTGATGTGCCGGCGGCCGCAGCTCAGTGCGCGGCAGGTGGTCCGGCACCCGAACCTGGGTCGGCCGGCCTGCCCCGGACAATGCGCGAGCCAGATGCGTCAACGATTCCCGTAGGTTCTCGGAGTGGATGTGGGTGCACGACGGATAGGGCACCTGGGCGCCGATCGAATAGGTCGCCACCTTGCCCAGCACCCCGTCGAGGCCGGCCCGGGCGGTCACCGTCATGCGGGTTCCGACCAGCAGGCACAACGCGCTCTGACTTGCGGCGGCAGACACCCCGGGATGCCCCATCACACCGGCCACCCCCAGTGCGGAGGATGAGCCTAATCCCGGGGTGCCGGCCACGTCTTTGGCATCGGGCACCGTGGCCACTCGCGCACGCAGCGTGGCCCGAAGTCTTTCCAGTTCAGCGCGGGCGTCGTCGCGGGCCACCTGCTCACCGGCGATGATCGTGATCGGGCCATCGGCGAGGCGCAACGCCTGCTCGAGCACCCGTGGATCGGAATAGCGCGTGCCCGCCCCGGTCCTGTCGACGGTCCCGTTGGCGCGCCCGTTGCCCCTGCCACCGGTCGCGGCGGGCTCCCCCACGTCGGCCTGCTGGATATCCTTGGGCAGCAACAGGACCGCTGGCCCGCCGCGGTGCGCGGCCGCCAGCGCTTCGGGCAGAGCGGTGAGGATGTCGGCGGGCGTGAGCACCCTGCGGCAGTACACCGCGACCGCCGAGAAAAGGGCATGTGCGTCCAGGCTCCCGTTGTCCCCGCTGGTGTCCTGGAAGGCGCCCCGGCCGTCGAGCGTTGTCGGTGCCTGCCCGATCAGGGCCAGCACCGGAACGCGACTGGCCAGCGATTCAGCCAGGCCGGGCACGGTGTTCAGGCAGCCGCCGCCGGAGGTCGCCGCCACCACGCCGATCCCGGCGCCACTGCGGCTGTACCCGTCCGCCATTGTCGCAGCGGAGAATTCGTGCTTGGCCAGCACCGCGGTGATGTCGTCACGAAAGTACGCCGCATCGTAGAGATCCTCGATGTTGGCGCCGTCCACACCGAAGATGTGCGAGACCCCGTTCGCGGCCAGATAACCGACGATGTGGTCCACCACCCTGTGTGCCTCGACCATGTGTCACCTACTTCCGTGCTCTGCCAAGTGACACGACCCGTGGGCGGCAGCGGTTCACCGTGGGAACGGATTGGTGCAACCTCACTGCCATACCGCAGGAAATGCCCAGGCACGATCAAGATCAACCCGAACTCGGCATAGTGGAGGAAGAGGTCGTTGTCACCAGTGACCTCAGGACTCTGTGATCGGAGGCATCAGATGACACAGCCGGGTATCGACTGGGACGACGCGTATCGGCAGGAAGCCCCGCCGCCGTGGAGCATCGGCGCCCCGCAGCCCGAGCTTGCCCGACTCATCGAGCAGGGCAAGGTGCACGGCGAGGTTCTCGACTCCGGGTGCGGGCATGCAGCACTCTCGCTGGCACTGGCGGAGCAGGGCTACACCGTTGTCGGGCTGGATGCCAGCCCGACGGCAGTCGCAGCGGCGGCCGCCAGCGCAGCCGAACGTGGTTTGACCACAGTCAGTTTCGCGCAGGCCGACATGACCGCCTTCACCGGTTACGACGGCAGGTTCAACACCGTGCTCGACAGCGGTCTGCTGCACGCGTTACCGATCGACGGCCGCCAGGCCTACATACAGGCCATCCACCGGGCCTCGGCCCCGGAGGCACGGCTGTACATCCTGGCCTTTGCGACCAGGCCATTCGGCAATGACGCGCCCGGCCCCAACGGCTTCACCGCCGAGGAGCTGCGTGACACCGTCGCCACCCATTGGACCGTGGACGAGGTGCGCCCGGCCAAGCTCTACGGCAACGACGGTCCCGCGGGCGGGCCGGCATCAGCGCCCGGTGTCGAGCGCGACGGTGCCGGCCACATCACGATGGCCGGCTTCCTGCTCAGCGCCCACAAGGGCGGCTGACGCGGCGGTGCTCAGAGCTGCTTCTCGAGCAGCACCTTGCCTTCGGGGGACGTAACCAGTTGCACCGCAGCGATATCCTCCTTCGGCATCTGGGTGTTGCCGCTGGGCAGCGCGGTGGCGCCGGACAACCCGAGCCACGTCGCGACCTCGTTGCGGCTGCCGTCGCGGCCGATCACCACCATGCCGAGGTTCTGCGGGGGCGCGTCCTGCTTGCCCCAGCTCCCGTAACTGCAGGCCATGTCGATGCGGGTACCCCAGGAGTAACCGGTCATCGCGATGCTGGCGTTGATGGGGGTATCGGAGACCTTGCTCATCGCCAGCATCTCCGCGGTCTGCTGCTCGGAGCCGCTGTGCAGGCCGAACACCTCGGGACGAACGCCGACCACCACACCCAGAGCCAGCAGGGCAGCGGCCACGCCCACGGCGGCCGTGGTCACCCAGCGCGAACGGCGCCGACCCCAGCTGACCTTGGCCAGCACGGACTGCAGCACCTCGGGCCGCAGCGGCGGATCGGGCTGTTCGGATTCGAGGGCAAGTACATCGTCGAGCTCCAGCATGGCGAGCAGAGCGGGCATGCCGGTCAGCTCGGACACCGCGGAACGGCACCGCACGCAGCCCTCCAGATGAGCCTCGTACTCGCGTCGCTCGCTGCTTTCCAGCGAGCCCAGCACATAGGCCGCATCCCAGGTCCGGTACTTGTCGAGCTCCACCGGATCAGGAATGTGGGGAACACCGAACTGTGTCATCGTGTCACCCCCATCTCCTGCAAATTCAATCTCAGCGCGCGTACCGCGTAGTGCAACCGCGACTTCACGGTGCCCTCGGGTATCTGCAGATCGTTGGCAATCTGCCCGGTGGTCCAGCCCTGGTAGTACGCCCGGCGGACCACTGCCCGGTGTTCGTCGGAAAGTTGGCTCAGTGCCGTGCTCAGCAGGATTCGGTCCAACGCGTTGTCCACTTGGTCGGGGGTGGCGGCGGCAGCCTTGGAATGATCTGCCACCTGTTCGGGGTCGGATACCCCGGTCTCGTTCCGAAAACGGGCACTCCGACGTTCATCAATGATCATGTTTCTCGCCACCGTAAACAACCACGCCCGCGCCGAACGGTCCGTGTCGGCGGTGACGTCAGGGTGACGCCATGCGCGCAGCAGCGTTTCCTGCACCACGTCCTCGGCCCGGGCACGGTCACCCGTGAGTCGCAGGGCATAGCGCCAGAGCGCGGCAGCATGCTCGTCGTAGAGCACCCGCATCATGGCGGCCTCCGGATCATCCACTTCCATACCTCCGTCTGTGATACGACGTTGGAGGCGATCCGGTTCAATTACTACCTTTGCGCGCGGGCTGGCACCAGCGATGGCGCGCGATTCGAGTAGTGATTGCTGGCGTTAATTACTGAGTGAGGATTCGGGGCCCGTCTTCGGTGACGGCGACGGTGTGTTCCCAATGCGCCGCGCGGGTCCCGTCGGCGGTGACGACGGTCCACTCGTCGTCGAGGATCACGGTCTCGGTGGTGCCCAGGGTCAGCATGGGTTCGATTGCCAGTACCGAGCCCGGCTCCAGGTACGGACCGCGCCCGGGCGAGCCCTCGTTGGGCAGGAACGGGTCCATGTGCATCTGGCGGCCGATGCCGTGGCCGCCGTAGCCGTCGACGATCCCGTACTTGCGGTCGTGGCGCGCCTCGGCGGCATGGGTCTCGACCTCGATCGCGTGCGAGACGTCGGTGAGGCGGTTTCCGGGCAGCATCGCTGCGATCCCGGCCTCCATGGCGGATTTGGTTGCCGCAGAAAGGGCTTCGTCGGCGGCGATGAGCGCGCCGACGCCGAAGGTGACGGCCGAGTCGCCGTGCCAGCCGTCGACGATCGCGCCGCAGTCGATGGACACCAGATCGCCGGCGGCCAACACTTCGTCTGCGGTCGGAATGCCGTGCACCACACGGTCATTGACCGACGCGCAGATGCTCGCCGGGAATCCGTGGTAGCCGAGGAACGACGGAGTACCGCCACCGTCACGGATGACGGATTCGGCGATCTGATCCAGTTCGAGCGTGGACACCCCCGGGGCGGCAGCTGCCCGTACGGCCCGCAGCGCCGAGGCAACGAGCGCCCCGGCCACGGCCATCGCGTCCAACTCTCCGGCGCTGCGCTGCGCAACGACCTTGCGCTTGCGCAACCCCGGCAACCTGATCACTTACCCAGTGCGTGCAATGCGCGGGCGAACACCTCGTCGAGGGCGCCCACCGCATCCACGGTCTTCAGGTCGTCGCGGTAGTACTCCAGCAGCGGCTCGGTCTCGTCGCGGTAGACCTTCATGCGATTGCGGATGACCTCGTCGGTGTCGTCGGCGCGGCCACGGCCCTTGAGCCGGGTCAGCAGCTCGTCCTCGGACACCTGGAACTCCACCACCGCGTCGAGCTTGTGGTTACGTGCGGCGAGCATGTCCTTGAGCGCACCGGCCTGCTCGACCGAGCGCGGATACCCGTCGAGGATAAATCCGTCGGCAGCGTCTGCCTGATCGATACGGTCCTCGACGAGGCGGTTCGTCAGCTCGGCCGGCACCAGATCGCCGGCGTCCAGGTAGCGCTTGGCCTCCAGCCCGAGCGGAGTGCCATCACCGATGTTCTTGCGGAAAAGGTCCCCGGTGGAGATTTGCGGGATGCCGAGCTTCTCGGACAGCTTCTCTGCCTGCGTGCCTTTGCCCGCGCCGGGCGGTCCGAGTAGAACGACTCTCACTTCAGGAACCCTTCGTAGTTGCGTTGCATGAGCTGGCTCTCGATCTGTTTGACGGTATCCAAACCGACACCGATCATGATCAGAACCGCGGTACCGCCGAACGGCAGATTCTGTACCGAGCCCGTGTTTCCGATCTGCAGGAACAAGTTGGGCAGAACGGCAATCACACCGAGGTAGATCGAGCCGGGCAGGGTGATCCGGCTGAGCACGTACCTCAGGTAGTCCGCGGTCGGCTTGCCTGGCCGGATGCCCGGGATGAATCCGCCGAACTTCTTCATCTCATCGGCGCGCTCGTCGGGGTTGAAGGTGATCGACACGTAGAAGTACGTGAAGAAGATGATCAGGCCGAAGTAGAGGGCGATGTACACCGGATCCGCCGGGTTGGTCAGATAGTCGGCGACGAACTTGTCCCACCATCCGGTGCCCGGGTTGGAGCTGCCGCTCTGGATCAGCTGCGTGATCAGGTGCGGGATGTAGATCAGCGATGACGCGAAGATCACCGGGATGACACCGGCCTGGTTGACCTTGAGCGGCAGATAGGTGGAGGTGCCGCCGTACATCTTGCGGCCCACCATGCGCTTGGCGTACTGGACCGGGATGCGGCGCTGGCCCTGCTCGACGAACACCACGCCCACGATGATGGCCAGGGTCGCGGCAACCACGGCGGTGAACACCAGGCCGCCGCGGCCCTCCAGGATGGTCTGGCCTTCGGACGGGATCCGGGCTGCGATGCCGGCGAAGATCAGCAGGGACATGCCGTTGCCGATGCCGCGTTCGGTGATCAGCTCGCCCATCCACATCACCAGCGCCGCGCCTGCCGTCAGCACGAGCACGATGACGATCAGACCGAAGATGGAGGTGTCCTGGATGATGTCGAGGCTGCAGCCCTGCAGCAGCCCGCCGTTGGCGGCGAGCGCCACGATGCTGGTGGCCTGCAGGATGGCCAGCGCGATCGACAGATAACGCGTGTACTGCGTCATCTTGGCCTGACCGGCCTGGCCCTCCTTCTGCAGCTGCTCGAATCGCGGGATCACCACGACCAACAGCTGCACGATGATGCTGGCGGTGATGTAGGGCATGACGCCCACTGCGAAGACCGTCAGCTGCAGCAGCGCGCCACCTGAGAACAGGTTGATCAACGAGTAGATCTGCGCCGAATCTCCGCCGCTGACCTGCTCGATGCACTTCTGGACGTTCGGGTAGTTAACCCCCGGAGACGGGATCGACGCGCCGGCCCGGTACAGGATCACCAGGCCCAACGTGAACAGGATCTTGCGTCTGAGGTCGGCCGTCCGCAGCGATGAGATGAAAGCCGAAAGCACTCTTCCTCCTGCGCAGCCGACCTTTAAGCGCGGCGTGCCAAATGGGGCTGGTGGAGCCAGCGTCAATGGTCAAGTCGTGTACGACCGCCCTGCAGGCGCGCAGCCTGCGGACTCAGTCGTCAAATCAGACTACGAGAGTAACAGTTGCGTCGGATAGGACCCCTGCGTGCACCCGCGCTCGCCCTCCCCGATCCGTCCGAGATACGGCCCAGCTGCGGAGCAGAGCTTCTCTTCAGAATCGGAGCGTACAGTCGGCCACAGCTCATTACATCACCTAACTAACACGTTGATTTTCACTGAACAAAGGGGAATTCATGGCTCGGACTGCTGACGACTCGTGGGATCTCGCATCCAGCGTGGGTGCCACGGCGACGATGGTCGCGGCAGCGCGCGCGATGGCCACCAACTCCGATGATCCGGTGATCGACGACCCCTTCGCTTCTCCCCTGGTTCGCGCCGTCGGGATGGACTTCTTCAGCAAGCTCGCCGACGAGAACTTCACCACCGAAGGCCTCGACGAAGAGGCGGCCACCGGCCTGATCCGATTCGCCAACGGCATGGCCGCCCGCACCCGCTTCTTCGACGACTTCTTCCTGAGCGCGTGCCGCACCGGTATCCGGCAGGCGGTCATCCTGGCGGCCGGCCTTGACTCGCGCGCCTACCGGCTGCCGTGGCCGGCCGGCACTGTCGTCTACGAGGTCGACCAGCCCGAGGTGATCGAGTTCAAGAGCGCCACCCTGGCCGGCCTTGGCGCCGAGCCGACGACCGACCGCCGCACCGTGGCGATCGACCTGCGTTTCGACTGGCCCTCGGCACTGGCCGAGGCCGGCTTCGACCCGTCGGTGCCGACGGCGTGGATCGCCGAGGGGTTGCTGGGTTACCTGCCCGGCGATGCCCAGGACCGTTTGCTCGACCAGGTGACAGCGCTGAGCGCGCCCGGCAGCCGCCTCGGTGTCGAGGGCGTGCCCGCCACCGAGTCCAACGACGAGGAGACGATCCGGGCCAAGATGCAGGAGTTCACCGACCGCTGGCGCGCACACGGCCTGGACATGGACCTCAACGAGCTGATCTTCCTCGGCGACCGCGCCGACGTGACAACGTATCTGGAAGGGCATGCCTGGAAGACGACCGGCATCTCGTCCAACGATCTGCTCATCCGTACGGGCCTGCCTCCGGTCGAGGATGAGGCCCACGCGGCATCGGTGCTCTACATCAGCGCTGAGAAGTGAGGTAGGCGAGCGATGGCACGATCTGACACCGACAGCTGGGATCTGGCCTCCAGCGTGGGCGCGACGGCGACGATGGTCGCCGCGGCCCGCGCGATCGCCAGCGCCGAACCCGAGCCGCTGATCAACGACCCGTATGCCGCGAATCTGGTGCGCGCGGTCGGGGTGGAGTTCTTCACCAAGCTCGTCGACGGCGAGATCGCCCTCGACGGTGAGTTGGCGGCCGGCGCCGAGTTGATGATCGGGATCATGGCGGTGCGGACGAAGTTCTTCGACGACTTCTTCACCTCGTCGGGTGACGCCGGCATCCGGCAGGCCGTGATCCTGGCCTCCGGCCTGGATTCCCGCGCGTACCGACTGCCCTGGCCCGAGGGCACCGTGGTCTACGAGATCGACCAGCCCGAGGTGATCGGCGCCAAGACGGCCACCATGACGCAGATCGGGGCCACGCCCACCGCCGAACGCCGCACCGTCGCCGTCGATCTGCGCGAAGACTGGCCTGCAGCGCTGCGGGCGGCCGGCTTCGATCCGACGGCGCCGAGCGCGTGGAGCGCCGAGGGACTGCTGGCCTATCTGCCGCCTGACGCCCAGGACCGGTTGTTCGACAACATCACCGCGCTCAGCGCCCCGGGCAGCAGATTGGCCACCGAGTTCCATCCCGACATCGCCGAAAACCTGCGCGAGCGCGGTGACGAGATGAGCGAACAGTGGCGTCAGCACGGCCTTGACCTCGACCTGGCCAACCTCTGGTACGACGGCGAGCGCAATTCGGTCGTCGACTACCTCACCGACAGCGGATGGTCGGTGACCGCCCGGCGGCGGCCCGAGTTGTTCGCCGAATACGGCCGCGCCTTCCCCGCCGGAGAAGCCGCTGCGCCGCAACGTAACTCGCAGGCTGTCATCGCGATACGAGACTAGGAGCACCCATGACACGCACCGACGGCGACAGCTGGGATCTGGCCAGCAGTGTCGGGGCGACCGCGACCGGAGTCGCGGCGTCGCGCGCCTTGGCCACCAAGCAGCCCGACCCACTCATCAACGACCCGTTCGCCGACGCACTGGTGCGCGCAGTCGGACTGGAGCACAGCATCCGGCTCGCCGACGGTGAGGTGTGCGTGGACGGTGACCCGATGCTCGACCGGCAACGGATGTGCGAACAGATCGCCGTGCGGACCCGGTTTTTCGACGACTTCTTCACCGACGCCGCGGCAGCCGGCATCCGGCAGGCGGTCATCCTGGCCTCCGGTCTGGACACCCGCGGCTACCGCCTGCCATGGCCCACGGGCAGCGTGGTGTTCGAAGTTGACCAACCCGCGGTGTTGGAGTTCAAAAGCCGCACCTTGACCGACCTCGGCGCCGAGCCGGCCGCCGAGCTTCACACGGTGCCCATCGATCTGCGTGACGACTGGCCGGCGGCCTTGCGCGCCAACGGCTTCGACCCGAAGACGCCCACTGCGTGGATCGCCGAGGGGCTGCTGATCTATCTCCCGCCGGAAGCCCAGGACCGGTTGTTCGACAACATCACCGCACTCAGTGCCCCGGGCAGCCGACTGGCCACCGAACACATGGACACCGCCGCGCTCTCGAAGGACTGGTCCGCGCGGGTCAGCGAATGGTCCAAGAAGGTCGGCTCCGATGTGGACCTGATGAGCCTCTTCTATTCGGGTGATCGCGCCTCGGCACGCGACTACCTCACCACGCAGGGGTGGGATGCGACGGTGCGGTCCACCCGGGCGGCTTATGAAGCGCACGGATTCGTCTTCCCCGAGGAGCTTGCCGACGTCGCAGGTGATTCTGGTTATCTGTCTGCGATCCTGAAGACATCGAACTAGACGACCAGGAAGGCCGCACGATGGCACGTACCGATGACGACAGTTGGGATCTGGCCTCCAGCGTCGGCGCCACCGCAACGCTGGTGGCGACCGGGCGGGCGATCGCCAGCCAGGATTCCCACGGCCTGATCGACGACCCGTTCGCTGCGCCGTTGGTCCGCGCGGTGGGTATCGACGGGTTCACCAAGATGGTCGACGGTGAACTGAGTCTGGATGTGCTGGCGCAGCTGGCGCCGGATGCGGCCGAGCGGGCTCGCTCCAATATCGACGAGATGGCCGTGCGCACACGGTTCTTCGACGACTTCTTTCTCGATGCAGGCAAGGCGGGAATCCGGCAGGCGGTGATCCTGGCCTCCGGTCTGGACTCGCGCGCCTACCGACTGCCCTGGCCCGAGGGCACCGTGGTCTACGAGATCGATCAGCCCGAGGTGATCGAGTTCAAGACTCGCACGCTGGCGGACCTGGGCGCTGAGCCGACGGCGGAACGACGCACCGTATCGATCGACCTGCGCAACGACTGGCCGGCCGCGCTGAAGGCGGCGGGATTCGATCCGTCCGCCCCGACCGCGTGGTGCGCCGAGGGTCTGCTGATCTATCTGCCGCCCGAAGCGCAGGACCGGCTGTTCGACAACATTGCCGCGCTCAGCGCGCCCGGCAGCATGGTGGCCACCGAGTTCGTGCCCGGGCTCAAGGATTTCGACCCGGAAAAGGCCCAGGCCGCCACCGCGGTGTTCAGCCAGATGGGTTTGAACATGGACATGCCGTCGCTGATCTATCACGGTGAAAGACATTCGGCTGCCGACTATCTGGGCCCCAAGGGCTGGAAGATGTCCGGAGCGGTTCGATCGGAGCTGTTCGTCCGCCACGGACTGCCCGTCCCCGAGCGTGACGAGAACGATCCGATGGGTGAAATCGTCTACATCAGCGGCACTTTGGGCTGAAACTCAGTCGGCCCTGGCAAAGCGCAACGTCTCACCTCTGGCTCCGCCCATCCACAAGTCCTGGCAGGCGGCGGCCATGTCGGCGAGTCCGTCCACGATCTCGCCGAACACGTTGCCGGGCACCCAACCCTGGTCTCCGTTGATCAGCAGATTGTTGCGACCGTAGAACAACGCCAGGTCGACGATCGCACCGGTGGTTCCGGTGCCTGTGCTGTTCTCGTATCCGTACGCGGGATTGCCCAGATCGTCGGAGTCGAAGGAGAACCAACACAGATCACCCGGTATCGGGGTGACCGTGGTGTTCTCTTTACCAGGGTCGGCACCGAACGCCGGGAGCAGAGTGTAGATCTCGTTACGGGCGTACTTGCCGTGAAACACCTGCGCCGCCAGCGGTAGGGCATCCCAGACGGCGGCACACGTTCGCGGTGCTGCCTCATCGAGCAACCGGGCAACGCAGCTGACTCCACGCTTGTCCAGCGACACGGTGATCAAGCGGCTCATGCAACCTCCTCGGTGAGCATCCCCGGCCCTCTGCGGTGCCAGTCCGTGGCGCCCTGGTAAGCATCCCCCACCCGCAGCACCAAGGCATCCGCATGCCGGGGACCGACGATCTGCAGTCCGATGGGCAGGCCGCCTGAGCTGAACCCGCACGGCACCGAAAGTGCGGGCTGCTGGGTCAGATTGAACGGATAGGTGTAGGGCGTCCAACTCGTCCAGTCCGGCGATGACGAGCCATCGGGCACGTCCCGGCCGACTTCGAAGGCGGCCAGCGGCAGGGTCGGGGTGACCAGGACGTCGTAAGTCTGGTGGAACCTGCCCATCAGTTCGCCGAGCTTCATCCGGACGGCGGTCGCGTCCAGATAGTCCGACGCGGAGAACGCCGCCCCGGTTTCGGCCGTGCGTCGCAGGCCGGGATCGACACGTCCGGCGTCCGAACCACTCAGCTTGCCTTCCAACACCTTTGCCTCGCCGGAGAACCACAGCACGTGGAAGGCGTGCACCGGGTCGGCGAAGCCCGGGTCGACCTCCTCGACGTGCGCCCCTGCCGCCGCGAGCACCTCCACCGCTGCCCGCACCGCGATGTCCACCTCAGGGTCATTGGCGCCGAAGCCGAGGTTCGGTGAGTAGGCGACCCGCAACCCCGCCACCGGTTGCCCCAGGGCAGCCCGGAAAGACGAACGCGGAGAAGGCATTGCCGACCAGTCACGCGCGTCGAACCCGGTGACCACGTCCAGCAGCGCGGCAACGTCGGCCACCGTCCGGGCCATCGGGCCGGCGTGCGAGAGCGTGCCGAACGGGCTCGGCGGATACAGCGGGATGCGACCGTAGGTCGGTTTGAGTGCGACGGTGCCGGTGAACGCCGCGGGGATGCGCACCGAACCACCGCCGTCGGTGCCGACCGACCACGCACCCATGCCGAGGGCCACTGCCGCGGCACTGCCACCGCTCGACCCGCCCGCCGTCAGAGCGGGGTCCCACGGGTTTCCCGTCACTCCGTAGCGCGGCGAATCCGTCACGCCTTTCCACGAGTACTCCGGGGTGGTGGTCTTGCCGAGGAGCACCGCGCCGGATTCCCGCAGCCGTGCCACGCTGGGCGCATCCTCGGTCCAGGGACCCGCCTCGTCGATGAGCCAGCTGCCACGCAGCGTCGGCCAACCCCGCGTCCACAGCGCATCCTTGATCGATGTCGGGATGCCATCGGCGGGGCCGAGCGGACATCCGTCATACCATCGCTTTTCGGACTCGCGTGCGGCGGCAACCGCCCCATCGGAGTCCACGAGCACGAACGCGTTGACCGCGTCGTTGTGACGGTCGATGGCCGACAGGGCCGCCTCGGTCGCCTCCACCGGGGAGAGCGTCTTGGCGCGGTAGGCCTCTTGGAGCTCCACCGCCTGCAGGATCGTCACCTCGGGTCCCCCGGTACGTAACCGAGCAACTTGTCGACCACGTTGAGTAGCGGCTCCCCGGCCAGCCAGCGTCGCGCGTTGTCGGCGAACTGAGCGGCCAGGGTGTCGCGGAACCCGACGACGTCGCCGGACATGTGCGCGGTGATGACGGCGCCCGGCGCGTCCCACAACGGGTGTTCGGCGGGCAACGGCTCGACGCTGAGCACGTCGAGGGTGGCTCCGCCGATGCGGCGTTCGGTCAGCGCGGCGAGCAGCGCGTCCTCGTCGACGATCGGTCCGCGCGCGATATTGACAAGGTGCGCATCGGGTTTCATCGCCTTGAGCACGGCCACGTCGACCAGCCCCCGAGTGGCGTCCGTGAGCGGCGCGGCAAGCACCAGGTGATCGCACCAGCCGACCTCCGCAGCCAGGTCGGTGGCGGCAACGATCGTCCCGAAATCCGGATCATCGTCGGCGGCCACGCGCCCGGCGCCGCGCACGGACAGCCCGGCCACGCGCAGCAGTCGCGCGATCTCGCGGCCGATGCCGCCCGTCCCGACCACGAGTGCGTGCGCGCCTGCGATGCTGCGGGTCTCGCGGTAGCGCCACTCATGCCGGCGCTGGAAGTCCAGGCTGGCCAGGCTCCCCTTGGCATGGGCCAGCACCGCACCGAGCACGTATTCGGCTATGGGACGGTCGAATACGCCGCGGGCGTTGGTGACCACGACGTCGGATTCCCGCAGCTCGTCGAACAGCAATGTGTCGACACCGGCGGCGGCGACGTGAATCCACTGCAGCGCATCCGCATGCGTCCAGACCTCACGGAGTGCGGTGGAGAAGTAGTCCCACAGCAGCAACGCCTGTGCACCCTCGACAGCCTGCCCCAGCCCGGCGGCGTCGCAGTAGCGGAACTCCGCGTCCACGCAGGCCAACCCCGGCACCCGGTCGGTTTCGCGCTCACACAGCACCGCGATCACCGGTCGGGCAGCTTTGGGCGGCACGGTTCCGAGGCTAGGAACGTTCTCGTAGGATTGTCAACAATCTGTTGCCGGTTGGCCCGCTCGGCCTCACACTATGGACATGACGCTCGAGGAAGTCGTTCCTCCCCCACCGTTGCAGCAGGTGGGGATAGGTGTCGTGACGCCGTACGACTTCGCGCTCGACCGCGAACTGTGGCGCTGGGTGCCCAATGACGTCAGCCTCTACGTCACCCGATTGCGGTACGCCCCGCTGCCGGTGACCGTCGATATGGCGGTGCATGTCTCCGAACCCGAGCAGGTCGAGGCGGGCGCCGCGAACGTGCTCGCAGTGTCGCCACTGGTCACGGCGTATGCGTGTACCGCGGGAAGCTTCGTCAAGGGAATGGCCGGTGAGGCCGCTCTGGTAGCGGCGATGCGTGCGGCCGGAGCCCCGGCTGCGGTGACCACCAGCGGCTCCATGCTCGCCGCACTCCGACACCTCGGGGTGCGGACGGTCGCCACCGTCACTCCCTACACCACCGACCTCACGAGCGGGCTGACCAGCTACCTCATGGAGGCCGGGATCGAGGTGGCCGCGACGGCGGGCCTGGGTATGACATCGCGGATCTGGGCGGTGCCCTACGAAACGACGGCCGAGTTGGTGTGTGCCACAGACTGCTCCGACGCGCAGGCCATCGTCATCAGTTGTACGAATCTGCCGACCTACGATCTGATCGCCCGCCTGGAGCGCGAACTCGACAAGCCCGTCGTCACCGCCAACCAGGTCACGATGTGGGCGGCCCTGGCCGTCGCGGGCCGCAAGGCCGTCGGCGCCGGTCAGCGGCTGCTGGAAACCTGAACGCGTGCCGGTGAACGGAGATTGCATGGCCACGGTGGGCATCCTCTACCCCGGCCACAGCGCCGAAGACGACTTCGGTGCGCTGGAGGCACGCCTGCGGGCGACGGTCAGACTGCCGGTCGCGATCACCTCGGTCGGCGAGGATGCGCACCGCGTCGATGCCCTCCTGGATCTCGGCCGGACCGAACGCCTTGCCGACGGTGTCGCACGCCTGGGCGCGGCACGTCCGGATTCGATGATGTGGGCGTGCACCTCCGGCAGTTTCGTCTTCGGCCGCGACGGTGCCCGACAGCAGGCCGACGACGTGGCCACCGCGTCCGGTGTCCCAGCGTCGTCCACGTCGATCGCCTTCGTAGATGCCTTGCAGCACTTGCATATACACCGGGTTGCGGTGGCCGCGTCCTATCCCGAGGACGTGGCGGCGCACTTCGTCGCATTCCTGGCGGGCGGCGGAGTGGACGTGGTGTCGATGGGCAGCCACGGCATCGTCACCGCGGCCGAGGTAGGCCGGTTGCAGCAGGCGCAGGTGCTCGCGATGGTCCGGGCAGCCGACCATCCCGACGCCGAGGCCGTGCTGGTGCCCGACACTGCCATGCACACAATGGCTTTCATCGACCAGCTGGAATCCGCCGTCGGCAAGCCGGTGCTCACCGCGAACCAGGTCACGGTCTGGAAGGGGTTGCAGCTGATCGGCTCGGTGCCGCCGCTACCCGGGCTGGGCCGCCTGTTCGGAGCGAGGCCGTGACCGACTTCATCGCCCCTGTCGAACAGGAGTCGACGCCCAGCATCGTCGCCGAAAAACTCCGGCAGGCAATCGCATACGGCGAACTCGTAGCCGGCACGCAGCTCGGCGAGGCCGAGTTGGCACGTAGATTCGGAGTCAGCCGCGGTCCCCTGCGGGAAGGCATGCAGCGCCTCACCCAGGAAGGTCTGCTCATCGCGATCCGCAACCGCGGCGTGTTCGTCAACACCATGGACTCCGGCGAGATCCGCGACATGTACCTGGCCCGCGAGGCGATCGAGCGGACCGCGAGCCGCCAGATCCTGCGGGGCGACTATGCGAGCGCCGGGGACGCGTTACTCGCCGTGGTCGACGAGATGGCAGCGGCCAAGGACCTGGACGAAGTCAGCGAAGCCGACATGCGTTTCCACGAGGTGCTCGTCGAACTCGCAGGCAGCCCACGGCTCTCACGTCTACACCAGACCTTCCTGGTCGAGACCAGGATGTGCGTGCATGCGCTGGCCGACACCTACGACAGCTCCACCGACCGGGTCAATGAGCATCAGGCGTTGGCCGGCGCCATCCGATCCGGCGACGTCGCACTCACCGACAAGCTGATGCTGGCTCACATGGAGGATGCCGTCGACCGGTTGATCGCTCGGCTACCGGCCGGCTGACGCTGACGACGTGCCAGCCTCGGCCTCGACCTCGGCCTCGTAGTCCAACTGCGCCGGCGCTTCCGGCGTTCCGGGTATCTCGGTGCCGTTGATCGGGCACCGGGCGGTCTCGGGCACCTTGATCAGCGCGATCATCCCGATCACGCAGGCAATCATCATGTAATAGGCAGGCACCAGCTGGTCCCCGGTCTTTGACACCACCCAGTCATTGACCGCCGGAGCCGTACCGCCGAACAGCGATGTCGACACGTTGTAGGCGATGGCGAAGCCGGCGTAACGCACCTGGGTGGGGAACATCGCCGGGAAAGTCGCGGAGATCGTCGACAGCTGGGGCACATAGAGCAGGCCCAGCACCGCGAACGCGATGATTGCACCGACCATGTTCGTCGACATCAGCAGGAACATCGGGATACCGGCGACGAAGAGGCCGGTCAGCGAGAACCACCACATCGGTTTGCGGCCCACCCGGTCGGAGATGTGGCCGGCGAACGGCAGGAACACCATCATCGACAGCATGCCGATGATGGGTACCACCAAGGCGTGGCTGCTCGACAAGCCGATCGTCTGTTCCAGGTACGTCGGCATGTAGGTGAGCAGCGTGTAGTTGACGACGTTGAGGGCGACGACCAAACCGCCCAATCGCAGTATGGGGCCCCAGTACTCGACCACCAGATCCTTGAGCTCAGACGCGGGCCCACCTTCCCGCTCCCCCTTCGTTTCGAGTTCGCGGAAGATCGGGGTGTCCTCCAGCTTCGAACGTAGGTAGACACCGACCAGGCCGAGCGGGGCGGCCACGAGGAATGGCAGCCGCCAACCCCATTGCCCCATCTGCTCATCGGAGAGCAGTGCCGAGAAGCCGAGCATCAACAGCGCACCCATCGAAAAGCCCGCGAGGGTACCGAATTCCAGGAAACTGCCGAGGAATCCGCGCCGACGCGATGGCGCATACTCGGCCATGAATGTCGCGGCTCCGCCGTACTCTCCTCCGGTGGAGAAGCCCTGGATCATGCGCAGCCCGACCATGAGCACCGGGGCCCATATCCCGATCGCGGCATAGGACGGAATCAGACCGGCGCAGAAGGTCGCGCCCGCCATCAGCACGATGGTGATCGCGAGCACGTGTTTGCGGCCGAGCCGGTCGCCGAGTGGCCCCCAGACGAATCCGCCGAGCGGGCGGACCAGGAACGACACTGCGAACGTCGCGAGGGCCAGCAGGGTCGCCTGTTGGGCGTCTCCAGGGAAGATGGCGGCGGATATGTAGCCCACGCCGTAGGCATAGATGCCGTAGTCGAACCATTCGGTGGCGTTACCGATCGCCGATGCGGCGATCGCCCGCTTCAATACGCCGGGGTCCGGCGGATTCTCGACGGGTTCGCGATAGTCAATCTCCGGTTTGTCTCCAAAGCCCCTCATCGGGCTTTTATGCGCGGGCACGAGTCCTCCATGTGTCTGACGACACCGTTCCCCGCCGCGCAATCTGTTACGGCTGCTCTGACTGGGTTGAACACCGCAGGGCCAGGCCGTCGTTTCGTCGACAATTCATTAGTTGCCAAGATCTGACGTTACAGCCCCGCTCCCGACAAAGCGCCGCCCGCTATCGCGTCGTAACTATCGACAGCGTCAAAACCGGTATCCGCCCAGCCACACCGCGCTGATCCCGGTCAGGGATCGCTCAGCCCCTTCGAGCGCGCCGATGACCGACTGACCCAGGAGCGCGCCCATGGCCTGCGGCAACGACGCGGCCGCCGGTTGCGAGGAAGGCTTGGGCCGCAACATGTCCAGCCAGGACGAACCGGGATAGTTCAGCACCCGCACTTTGGTGTCGGGATCCAACCCGGCCAGGACCTTCGCGCGGGTGATCGCGGTACGCAACCCTCCGAGTTCGTCGACGAGTCCACGCTCTTTGGCGTCGGCACCGGTCCAGATCCGTCCGCGCGCCACCTCGTCGACCTGCTCGACCGACAGCTTGCGCCCGTCGGCCACCCGCGAGATGAAATCGGTGTAGAGCAGGTCGGTCTCGGCTTCGATCTGGGTGTGCTGATCGTCGGTGAACGGCGCGTTCGATGACCAGGCATCGGCATTGGGGTTGGTACGCAAGGAATCTGATCCGACCCCGAGCTTGTCCTTGAGTTCGCGCGAGACCAGCTTGCCGGTGATCACACCGATGGATCCGGTGATGGTCCCGGCGTTGGCCACGATCTCGTCGGCCGACATCGATACGTAGTAGCCGCCCGACGCGGCGACCGCACCCATCGAGGCGACGACGGGCTTGCCGCGCTCACGGGCCCGGATCACCTCTCGCCAAATGGTTTCCGACCCGCTGACCGAGCCGCCCGGGCTGTCCACACGCAGCACGATCGCCGACACCTCGTCGTCGGCGGCGGCCTCGCGCAGGGCCGCGGCGATGGTGTCGCCGCCGGCACTCGAATTGCCCAGTGGCAGTACCTGAGGCCCGCCGCGGCCGCTGACGATCGGGCCGTGCAGGGTCACCACCGCAATCGCCGGCTTGGACTTACGGCCGGGTATCTGTGGTGCAGGGACCTTCGGGGACGTCCGCGCATAACGCGAAAGGTAAAGTCGCGGTAGGGCATCCGGATGGTTGTCGGCATCCGCACCAGCCTCGGTCGGACCGCCGGACAGTTCACCGATCCGCGAATAGGCCTCGTCACGGAACCCGATCCGGTCGACCAGACCGGCGGTGATCGCGTCATCGCGCAGCACCGGCGCCTTGTCGGCCAGCGCGTCGAGCGCGTCCGTTGTCAGTTGCCGCGATGCGGCGATGGCCTCCCACACCTGCGATTGCAGGCTCTCGATCATCCGGCCGTCGGCTTCGCGTTGCGCGTCGGTGTAGCGGTCCTCGGTGAAAACGTTTGCCGCGGACTTGTATTCGCCGCGCGCGACGAACTGTGCCTCGATGCCCACCTTGTCGAGTGCATCGCGCAGGAACATCGCGTTGGTGGCGAAACCGACCAGACCGACCGTGCCCGACGGCTGCATCCACACCTCGCGGAAGGCCGACGCCAGGTAGTACGACAGTGTGCCGGGGTAGGTCTCCGCCCAGGCCAGCGTGGGCTTGACGTCGCTGAATGCCGCGATGGCGTCACGCAGTTCTTGTACCGGGCCGGGCGCGGCCGCGGGCAGTTGCACGCGCGCGATCAGCCCGGCAACCCGATCGTCCTCGGCAGCACGGTGGATCGCTGCGACAGCCTGGCGCAACACCAGCGGCCGGCCGCCGCCCGCGATCACGGCCAGCGGGTCGAATCCGGTGGTCTCCGGCGGTAGCGCTGTCAGGTCCAACTCCAGCACACACCCGCTGGGCACTCCATTGTGCCGGGCGGTGTCAAAGCGCCGGGCCAACGTCTTGAGATCGTCCTGGCCGGGAATCCCTGGGAGAAAGGCGAACATGAACCGAGCCTACCGATCCGCGCATTCCGCGCGCGTCGACGAGAAGTCGCCGCCCGTCGGACCCACCGTCGTACCGTGAGACGGGTGACGTTCTCCATCTCGCTCCCGCAGCTAGACCATGACGGCTTCGACGACTCGGGCTTCAAGGCGTATCTGGCTCGCGCCGAGGAACTGGGATTCGAGGGCGGCTGGACGATCGAACAGACCGTGGGCCCGGCACCGACGATCGCCCCGCTGGAGCTGCTGTCGTACGCCGCGGCGGTCACCACGAGGCTGCGGCTGGGGGTGGCGGTCCTGGTCACCTCGCTGCACGACCCACTGCAGCTGGCTTCGGCGATCACCGCGGTGGACCGGCTCAGCCACGGCCGCCTCGACGTCGGGGTGGCACCCGGCGGGGGTTTCCGGCAGTTCCCGGCCTTCGGGGTGGACTCCTCGACGTTCATCTCCAGCTTCACCGAGGGTCTGGAGTTGATGAAAGCCGCCTGGTCCGACGAACCGCGGATCACCTTCCATGGCCGCTTCCGCGATGTCGATGACCTCGCGATCAGCCCCAAACCCGTTCAGCGTCCGCACCCGCCGATCTGGTTCGGGGCCAATGCGCCTGCGGCACTGGCGCGGGCGGTGTGTCATGGCGACGCGTTTCTCGGGGCCGGCTCCTCGACCACCGCGGCCTTCGCCGAGGCGGTGCGCACAGTTCGCCGGGAGCTCGACGAGCAGGGTAAGGACCCGGACATCTTCCGGATCGGCAAGCGGGTCTATCTGATCGTGGACGACGACAGCGCCCGTGCGCGGCAGCGGGTGGACGCGGGGTTGGCGCGGATCTACGGGGACCGCCCCGGGCTGGGAGACGTGGCCGTGGCCGGCACCGCGGACGAGGTGGTGCGGGGCCTGCGCGAAGTGCTCGATGCGGGCGCGCAGACCATCCTGCTCAACCCCACCGGCGCGACCGTCGCCGAGGACCGCGATCAGCTGGAGCGACTGGCCGCCGACGTGATCCCGCAGCTGACCTGACCGCCAACGCAAAAAGCCCCCGCCGAAGCGGGGGCTTTTGTGTCTGCTTGCGCAGAAAAATTACAGTTCGGTGGCCGAACCGCCGGCAGCGGTGATCGCCTCACGGGCGCTACCGCTGAACTTGTTGGCGGTGACGTCGACCTTGACGGCCAGCTTGCCGTCGCCGAGCACCTTCACCAGCTTGTTCTTGCGAACCAAGCCCTTGGCCACCAGCTCGTCGACACCGATGGTGCCGCCCTTCGGGAATACCTTGGTGATGTCGCCGACGTTGACGACCTCGTACTCGGTCCGGAAGCGGTTCTTGAAGCCCTTGAGCTTCGGCAGCCGCATGTGGATCGGCATCTGGCCACCCTCGAACGTCGCGGGGACGTTCTTGCGAGCCTTGGTGCCCTTGGTACCACGACCGGCGGTCTTACCCTTGGAGCCCTCACCACGACCAACGCGGGTCTTGGCCTTCTTCTCCCCGGGGGCGGGCTTCAGGTCGTGCAGTTTGATAACGCTCATTTGACTTCCTCCACCTCGATGAGGTGATGAACGGCCTTGATCAGACCGCGGGTCTGCGCGTTGTCCTCACGAACCACGGACTGACGAATCTTCTTCAGTCCCAGGGTCCGCAGGCTTTCACGCTGCTTCCAGCGTGCGCCGATGGTTCCGCGCACCTGGGTGATCTTCAGCTCTGCCATTGTTATGCCGATCCCTCACGCGCTGCTGCGGCAGCCAGCGCTTCGCTCTCGCGCCGGGCCTTCAGCATGCCGGCCGGCGCAACATCCTCGAGGGGCAGACCGCGACGGGCCGCAACCTCTTCGGGACGCTGGATCATCTTCAGCGCGGCAACGGTGGCGTGCACCACGTTGATCGCGTTGTCGCTGCCCAGCGACTTGGCCAGGATGTCGTGCACCCCGGCGCATTCCAGCACCGCGCGGCACGCACCACCGGCGATCACACCGGTACCGGGGCTCGCCGGACGCAGCATGACCACACCGGCGGCCGCCTCACCCTGGACCGGGTGGACGATGGTGCCACCGATCAGCGGGACGCGGAAGAAGTTCTTGCGAGCCTCCTCGACGCCCTTGGCGATAGCGGCCGGAACTTCCTTGGCCTTGCCGTAGCCGACGCCGACCATGCCCTTGCCGTCACCGACGATGACCAGCGCGGTGAAGCTGAAGCGCCGACCACCCTTGACCACCTTGGAGACGCGGTTGATCGTTACCACGCGCTCGATGTAGTTGCTCTTCTCGCCGCTGTCGCGGCCACCACGGCCACCGCGGTCGTCGCGGCGGCCACGGCCACCGCGGTTGTCGGAAGCGCCTGGGCCGCCGGCACCAGTTGCCTGCTCGGCCATCATGCAGTCCTCTCGTTGACAGTCATCAGAATTTCAGCCCGCCCTCGCGCGCGGCATCCGCCAGCGCGGCGATCCGGCCGCCATAGGTGTAGCCACCACGGTCGAACACCACGGTGTCGACGCCGGCAGCCTTGGCGCGCTCGGCGATCAGCTGACCGACCCGAACGCTGTGCGCCTTCTTGTCACCCTCGACGGCGCGGACGTCGGCCTCGATCGACGAGGCAGCCGCCAGAGTGACGCCTTCCAGGTCATCGATGAGCTGGACGTGGATGTGCCGAGCCGAGCGGTTGACCACCAGACGCGGGGTCTGCGCGGTGCCGGAGACCTTCTTGCGCAACCGGGCGTGCCGACGCAGCCGGGAGTTACGGCGGGTCTCAGAGATGTTCTGCCCCACCGGCTTGCGCACGGCGGCAGCTTCAGTCTTTGCAGCCATGATTACTTACCTGTCTTTCCGACCTTGCGGCGGATCTGCTCACCCTCGTAACGCACGCCCTTGCCCTTGTACGGGTCGGGGCGGCGCAGGCGGCGGATGACCGCGGAGATCTGACCGACCTTCTGCTTGTCGATGCCTGAGATGGAGAACTTCGTGGGCGTCTCGACGGCGAACGTGATGCCCTCGGGCGCCTCGATCACCACGGGGTGGCTGTAACCGAGTGCGAACTCCAGGTTGGAACCCTTGAGCTGGACGCGGTAGCCGACGCCGAAGATCTCCATCTTGCGGATGTAGCCCTCGGTGACGCCGGTGACCAGGTTGGCCACCAGGGTGCGGGAGAGCCCATGCAGGGAGCGGCTGCGCCGCTCGTCATCGGGACGGCTGACCACGATGGCGCCGTCTTCGTTGCGCTCGACGGTGATCGGCTCGGCGACGTCCAGGGTCAGGGTGCCCTTGGGGCCCTTGACCGAGACGTTGCGGCCGTCGATCGTCACATCGACCCCGGCGGGAACCAGGACCGGCTGCTTACCAATACGCGACATGTTCTACTTCCCCCTCACCACACGTAGGCGAGGACTTCGCCGCCCACGCCGGATCGTGCTGCCTGACGGTCGGTCAGCAGGCCCGAGGACGTGGAGATGATCGCCACACCCAGGCCGCCGAGCACGCGCGGCAGATTGGTGGATTTCGCGTAGACCCGCAGGCCGGGCTTGGACACCCGTCGCAGGCCGGCGATGCTGCGCTCACGGCTGGGGCCGTACTTGAGCGAAACAACCAGCGACTTGCCGACCCGAGCATCCTCGGTGCGGTAGTCGTTGATGTAGCCCTCTTTCTTGAGGATCTCGGCGATGTTCGCCTTGATCTTCGAGTGGGGCAGAGTCACTTCGTCGTGATACGCCGAATTGGCGTTGCGCAGACGTGTCAAGAAGTCTGCGATCGGGTCAGTCATCGTCATGACAACCGGCTCACCTTTCTCGCGGCGGTTCCCTGTTCAGGGCCTGCCGCAACCTGTTGGATTGGTCTGTGGTCTGCTGCGCGCGGTGCGCGGGTCGCGGCTGTTACCAGCTGGACTTCTGCACACCGGGCAGTTCACCCGCGTGCGCCATCTCGCGCAGGCAGATGCGGCACAGCCCGAACTTGCGGTAGACCGAGTGCGGGCGACCGCACTTGTTGCACCGCGTGTACGCGCGAACCGCGAACTTGGGCTTCTTGTTGGCCTTGTAGACCAGCGCCTTCTTTGCCATGTGCTCAGTTCTCCTTGAAGGGGAAGCCCAGCGCCTTCAGCAGCGCACGGCCTTCGTCGTCGTTGGTAGCCGAGGTGACCACGGTGATGTCCATACCGCGGGGACGGTCGATGGAATCCACGTCGATCTCGTGGAACATCGACTGCTCGTTGAGCCCGAAGGTGTAGTTGCCGGTGCCGTCGAACTGCTTGCCGTTGAGGCCGCGGAAGTCGCGGATACGGGGCAGGGCGATGGAGATCAGCCGGTCGAGGAACTCCCACATCCGGTCGCCGCGCAGGGTGACGCGCGCGCCGATGGGCATGCCCTCGCGCAGCTTGAACTGTGCGATGGACTTGCGGGCCTTGCGGATCTCCGGCTTCTGGCCGGTGATGAGGGCCAGGTCGGCGACCGCGCCGTTGATCAGCTTGGCGTCACGGGCGGCGTCGCCGACACCCATGTTGACGACAACCTTCACCACGCCCGGAATCTGCATGACGTTGTCGAACTCGAACTGCTTGTTCAGCGTCTCGCGGATCTCTTCGCGGTAGCGCTGCTTGAGGCGGGGCTGAACCTTTTCTGGTGCGGTCATCAGATGTCCTTGCCATTGGTCTTGGCGATGCGGACCTTCTTGCCGGTCTCTTCATCGACGCGGTAACCCACACGAGTCGGCTTGCCGTCGGAATCGACCACCATCACGTTGGACACGTGGATGGCGGCTTCCTGGGTGACGATGCCACCCGACGATGCGCCACGCTCGTTCTGCGACTGGGCAGTGTGCTTCTTGATCCGGTTGACGCCCTCGACGAGGACCTTGTCGCGGGTCGGGTAGGCCTCGATGACCTTGCCCTTCGCGCCCTTGTCCTTGCCCGAGACGACCAGAACGGTGTCGCCCTTGTGGACCTTCATTTACAAAACCTCCGGCGCCAGCGAGACGATCTTCATGAAGCGCTTCTCGCGCAGTTCCCGGCCGACGGGCCCGAAGATGCGGGTACCGCGCGGGTCGTTGTCGGCCTTGATGATGACGGCGGCGTTCTCGTCGAACTTGATGTAGCTGCCGTCGGCGCGGCGGCGCTCCTTGACGGTGCGCACCACGACGGCCTTGACGACATCGCCGCGCTTGACGTTGCCGCCCGGGATGGCGTCCTTGACGGTCGCGACGATGACATCACCGATGCCTGCGTAGCGTCGCGATGAGCCACCGAGCACACGGATGCACAAGATCTCCTTGGCGCCCGTGTTGTCGGCGACCTTCAACCGCGATTCCTGCTGAATCACTCGATCTCCTGACCTGGATTTGTATGCACGCCAGATACCGACCTGGACGTGCGCGGTCTTTGTCACCGAAGGGCACGCAGGGCTGACTCAGAACAGCAGTCAGCCGAGGTCTGCCCAAGGCAACCCCTACATACTAGGTGAGCACCGCGAATGCACCAAATCGCCGTCGATCTGCGACGCGACTTCGAGGTCAGATGCCCTCGACCAGCGCCGCGGCTGCCAGGACCAGGGCATCGGCGTGACGTCGCCCGACGATCTGCAGCCCGATCGGTGCACCGCCCACGGTACCGGCAGGCACGGATATCGCCGGCTGCCCCGTCAAGTTGAACGGGAAGGTGACGGCCAGCGCACCCCAGTGGTCCACCGACCGCCCGGCGATCTCGGTGGGCATCGGCCCGGCGGCGGGGAACGCCGGGACCTGAGTGGCCGGCGTGAGCAGCAGGTCGAAGTCCTCGAAGGCCTCGGCCGTGGCAGCAACCAGGCGGGCTCGTACCTCGTGGGCATCGGCCAGGGCGTCGGCATCCACCCGCGCGGCGGCATCGAGGTATCCGCGCAGGGTGGAGTGGACTGCGCGGCCCGGCGGGGCGTCACGCACCTGGGAATACACGTCGGACGACGACAGTGTCCGGTAGGCGGTACCGCAGGCTGGGTCCAGGTGCAGCCCGGCGGTCACCTGCATGACCCCGGCCGCGGCGATGAATCGCTGGGCCGCCTCGCTGGCGACCTCGGCCACCGTCGGGTCGCACGGTGCGTTGCCGAGGTCCGGGGCGAAGGCGACGCGCAGCCCACGAAGATCGGCGTTCAGGCCGTCTTCGAAGCGTCCGGGTGCCGGCAGCGAAGCCCGGTCATAGGGGTCAAGGCCGCAGACGCAGTCGAGGAAACGGGCGGTGTCGCGCACTGTGCGGGTCAGTGCGCCGTAGTGGTCGTTGTCGGCGGCGCCGCGGTGCCGGGGGCCGCGTGGTACCAGGCCATAGGTGGTCTTGAATCCCACCAGCGCGCAGTAGGAGGCCGGGATGCGCAGCGAGCCCGCCCCGTCGGTGCCGGTGGCGATCGGCACCATGCCCGCGGCCACGGCGGCGGCCGATCCTCCGCTGGAACCACCCGGGGTGAGCCGCGGGTTCCACGGGTTTCGGGTCACGCCGTGCAGTTCCGATGCGGTGTAGGAGGCGCGGCCGAATTCCGGGGATGCGGTCAAGCCGATCGGCACGGCCCCGGCCACCACGGCCCGGGCCACCAGTGTGCAGGTGTGGTCGGCGACCCGGTCGGCGTACAACGCGCTGCCCATGGCAAATGGCCAGCCGGTCACCGGGTGAAGTTCCTTGACGCCCAAGGGAACCCCGGCCAGTGGACCGGGGTCGACGCCGCGGGACACCAGCCGGTCCAGCTCCTCGGCCCGGGCCAGCGCGCCCTCGGCGTCGACGTGGACGAATGCGCCGATCGCGCCGTTGTGGGATTCGATCCGGCCCAGCGCAGCGCCGACCGTGTCGACGGCCGAGGTCTCCCCCGATCTGACCGCGGCAGCGATGTCGACGGCGGTGCGGCCCTGAACTGTCAGCGGGGCGCTCACAGCATGACCGCCGCCGCGATGGCGGTGGCCACCACCAAACCGGTCACCACCGGGATGAACAACCGCCGGGCCAGGTCGACCACCGAGACACCGGTCAGTCCGGCGACCACGATCAGCGAGGACCAGATCACCAGCGTGCCGCCGCCGGTCCAGCTCGCGCCGTTCTGCGCGATAGCCGCCAGCGTGGCCACATCGGTGGGGCCGTCGCCCAGCGCTCCGGCCATCGAACCGGTGAACGGCAAGCCCGGCCAGCCGTTTCCGTCCAGCCCGATCAGCATCCCGATCAGCAACATCGCGAAGGCCGCGAACACCGGAACCTGTGGGATGTGCGGCTGCACCAGTTCTACGGCGTCGAACAGGAAGGCCGGCGGATCGGCGCCTTCGGGCAGGCCCAGAATGCCCCCGGAGTAATCGGCCAGCCCGATGTAGACGAACCCGGCGACCGGAATCACCATCCCCATCGTGCGGAACGAGAAGGTGATGCCCTCGGTGAATTGCGCGCCGACCTCACCCAGCCAGTCTTTTCGCTTGGCGATCAACGCGATTGCCACCAGAGCGAGTGCCGCGGTACCGCCCACAAGGGGCGCACCCATTCCTTCGTCGATATCGGGGATCACCGAGGTGAACCGGCCGAGCAGCATGAAAACCAGCAGCGCGGCGAACAACACCGGGACGGCCACGGCGACGATCAGTGCCTTCGGCGACGGCCGGCCCGCTGCGACGATGGCCCCGGCCGTGGCCGCTGTCGGGGCGGCGGTCAGGGTCGCGCCGGCGCCGCCGTGAACGACCCCGCCGGTCCCGGCCGGTGCGATTTCAGTGTCCGCGCCGTTCGGGGCAGGCGTGGGGCGGCGGCCGGACCGGCCGATTTCGGCGGCCGCGGCCGGGTCGGAAATCTTGGTCCGTACGTCACGAAAGTAAGCCAAGGCCAACGCCACGACCCCGGCGACCAGGGCGATGGCGGTGGCCCGGTCAGCGATCATCCGGGCCGAGACATGCGCGCCCTCGGCGGACAGCGCCGGAGCCACCCCCATGATGTAGTCCGAGCTCAACGCCATGCCCTGTCCGGCGATGGCGATCGCCAGTGCTGCACCCAACGGTGACAGTCCGGCCCGGAGTGCGGCGGGCAGCAGGATCGCGGCGATGAGCGGCAGCACCGGAGTCGGCCAGAACGCCAGCGATAGTAGAAAGGTCACCACCGCGAGCAGAACATAGGAGACCTGGCCGTTACGGAAGAACCCGCTCAACGGGCGGATCATCAAGGTGTCCGCACCGATCGCGCGCATCGCCCCGAGCATCGCGGTGACCAGCGCGATGATGATGAAAACCGGTAGCAATTCCCGCGTTCCGGCGATGGCGGCGTTGAAGATCGACCCCAGACCCATGGTGAAGCTGCCCTGGTAGACCAGACCAGTGAGGAAGGTGGCGATGAGGGCGGGGGCGATCACGTTCTTCTTGGCCACCACGGTCGCTATCAGTACAGCGAGGCCGATCAAGTAGACCCAATGCGCCGCAGACAAGGGCGTCACCATCCAATCCGGGAGTTCTGCTCGGGCTGTCTTTCCGTAACACTCTGGTGTTCAGTCGGTTCGCAAACTTCCTTCGACTGACGCCGCCTCGACATCAGGAAACCGCTGCGGTCAAATCGATTTCGACCGGCGCCCCCGACGGCAGGGACTGCACGCCGATTGCGGCCCGTACCGGTAGCGCCTCGTCCCCTAGTTCGGCCCGGATCCGCATCGACGCTCCGTCGGCGACCGCTGACAGCTCGTGAAATGTTGGTGCGCAAGCAATGTAGACCGTCATCCGCAGACAGCGGATCCGGTCCGATGCGATGCCGGCCGGCAGCACCGAGCGCACCGCCGCCAGCGCGTTGCCCGCAGCGATCCCGGCTGCGGTGTGCGCCTGCTGGGCAGACATCGTCGCGCCGACCACACCGCGAACGCTCAGCTCACCGTCCACCCGGGGGGTCATGCCTGCGGTGAAGACGACGCCGTCGTGCAGCACCGCGGGCCGGTAGTCCCCCTGTGGGGCGGGCGTGCCCGCACGTTCAGTCGACACCGATCGCCACACCTTCCTGCCGCGGGTCGGCGGCACCGCGCAGTACCCCGCGTTCGTCACGGCAGATCACCTGGGCGCTACCGCCGGCACTGTAGGCCGACTGCACGACAACCCGATGCCCGTTCGCGCGCAACCGTTCCCGGGTCGTCTTCCCGATCCGGTCCTCGACACGCAGCTCGACGGGTTGATCGATCACCTCGGCGTCCGATCCGGGGAATACGGTGAACCGGGGCGCGGCCACCGCCGCAGCCGGCTCCAGCCCGTGGTCGAGCAGATGCGACAGCAGCTGCATGTTCCACTGCACCTGCCCGTCGCCGCCGGGAATGCCGCCCAGGGCCAGCAGCTCGTCGCGGGCTCCGGTGGCGATCCAGGCATTGAGGGTATTCAGCGGTTTGCGTCGCGGCGCGACCTCGTTGGGGTGACCCGGGATCAGGTAGGCCCCGCGACCCAGCCGGTTGTTGAGCACCACCCCGGTGCCGGGCACGGTGAGGGTCGCACCGAACGTGAACCCCAGTGAGTGGATGAAGGACACCGCGCGCCCGTCTGTGTCGACGGCGACGGTGCACGTGGTGTCACCGCCACGCACCGAGAACGTCAGCCGGTCCTCGGCCGCGCTCGACAGGTCCCGGCGCTGTTGGGCAATTCGCCTGGGGTCCAGCACATCACGCCATCCGGTGTTTTCGCTGCCGCACAACGCCAGGCGGTCGACGAAGGCCAGCCGGGCGGCGCGGGCCATCAGGTCGATCGCGACGGCATCCAACCACGGTTCGGCACCCAGGACGCCGTCGCACAGTGCGGCCTGGTGCAGCACCATCCATCCGGGGGTGGGCAGCGGGGTCTGGTGGATGGTGGCGCCGGCGTAGCGGCCGGTGATCGCGGCCTCGGGTTCGGCCAGCACGCCGGCCGCCCATTCGTCGCCGCTGAACGGTGCACCGGCCGCGGCCAGCATCGCGACGGCACGCTCGGCGAATTCGCCGGAATAGAAGTCGGCCGGGTCATGGGCCAGTCGGCGGATGGTGCGGGCCAGATCGGGTTGGGCTATCCGGTCGCCCACCCGCGGTGCATCCCCGTCGGGTGCATAGACGGCTGCCAGGCCGGGGTCGTTGCGGATCGCGGTGAGCGCCTCACCTACGTCGGCCGCGGTCTTGGCCGAGCAGGCCAAGCCGGTTTCGGCGATCCGGGCCGCGGGCTCCCACAGTTCGGGCAACCCCCTGCTGGCGCCGTGGGTATGCAGGGCGGCCAACGCCGCGGGCGCCCCGGGAACGGTGACACCCAGCGCACCGTACAGCGGGATGGTGGACAGGCCCTGGTCGCGGTAGAACGGTGTCGTTCCGCCGTCGGGGCCGAATCCTGACCCGCCGATGGTCCACACCCGGCCGTCGGGTTCACGTATGACCGCGAATGCGTCACCGCCGATTCCGCATTGGCCGGGCAGCACGAGCCAGGTGAGCGCGGCCATGGCCAGGGTGGCGTCGACGGCATTGCCGCCCCGGGCCAGCACCTGGGCACCGGCGAAGCTGGCGGCGGGATGGCTGGAACTGACCATGCCGCCCAGCGACAGCGCCGACGGGCGTTGGGCGGGATGTGTCTCAGGGCCCATCACGCACCCTTGCGCCGGCGCGGGCCGACCGGGATCTCCCCCGGTTCCACGCCGACGTAGATCTCCCCGTCGTGTTCCTGGACCGGGTAGGTCTTGATCGCGACAGTGGCGGGCGGGCAGATCGGTTCACCGGTCTCCAGGTCGAATGCGCTTCCGTGGCAGGAGCATCCGATGCCGTCGTCGACGAGCTTGCCGGAGGACAACATGCAGTCCAGGTGTGTGCAGTAGTTGGAGGTGGCGTAGGCCTTGCCGTTGAGACGAGCCACCGCGAACTCGTGCTCGCCGGCGAAGAAACGCCGCACAATGCCCTCTGGCACCTGCCCGGATCGGGCGACGCGGGTGAATTCCATTGCAGCTCCTGTTCAAACGGACGGGGTGAGGTAGACGGTCTTCTCCAGCGTGTAGAACTCCATGAGCGTCGCTCCGGCCTGTTCCTTGTAGGTCTGTGTGCTCGAGGCCTTGTAACCGCCGAACGGCGCGTTCATCGCCATACCGGTGGTCGGCTGGTTGACCTTGACCAGACCGGTCTTGGAGCGGTGCGCGAACCGGGTGGCGGTGGCCAGGTCACCGGTGACGATCGCCGCGCTGAGCCCGAACTCGGTGGCATTGGCCAGGTCCACCGCCTCGTCCAGCGAGCCAGCCCGCTGGAAGGCGATCAAGGGTCCGAACACCTCCTCGGTGACGATCCGCATGGTGGGCAGCGCATCGGCGAAAACCGTGGGGCGGACGAAGAATCCGTGATCACCGACGGTGGTGCCGCCGCAGCGCAGGCTGGCTCCCTCGGCGACTCCGGTCTGCACGTAATGAAGGAACTTGTCGAGTTGGGCCGCGCTGGCCAGTGGGCCCATGTTCACCCCGGGATGGTCCCCTGGACCGACCTCCAGCCTCTCGGTCTTGGCGACCACCCGCTCCAGCAGCTCATCGTGAACGGCATCCACCGCGATGACGCGGCTGGTGCCGGTGCAGGCCTGCCCGCTGAGCCCGAAAGCACCCTTGACGATCAGTGCCGCGGCACCGTCGATATCCGCGTCCTCGGCCACCACGACCGGGTTCTTTCCGCCCATCTCCAGCTGTACGCGACGCTGGGGACCGACCACGCGGTGAATCGACCGGCCGACCTGAGTGGACCCGGTGAATGTGATTGCCGGAACCCGGGATTCGGCGGCGACGGCGGCCCCGGCAGCTCCGTCGCCCTGCACCAGTGCGATGGCACCCGACGGAAGGCCGCCGTCCAGTAGCGCCTCGACGAGGCGCTGCCCCATCAACGGGGTGATCTCCGAGGGCTTGAACAGCACTGGGTTACCGGCGGCCAGCGCGGGGCCGATCTTGCGTGACGGGATGTTGAACGGGAAATTCCACGGGGTGATCGCGCCGACGATGCCGACCGGTTCACGCAGGGTGTAGACCAGGCCGTCGCCGGCAACGGGATAGGTGGTGCCGGTGGCCCGGGTGGCCTCCCCGGCATAGAAGCGCAGGTTGGCCGGTGTCCGGCTGACCTCCATGGTGGCTTCGGCAGCGGTCTTGCCCTCCTCCCGGATCAGCTCGGCGATCAGCTCCGGTGCCCGCGACTCCAACTGCGCGGCAGCCGATTCCAGGATCGCCGCCCGGCGTTCGGGCGCAGTGGCCGCCCATTCCGGGGCGAACTTCTCCAGTGCGTCGACCGCGGCACTCACATCGGCGGCCGCCGATGCGGGGAAGACACCGATCACATCGTCGCGGTCGGCCGGATTGCAGCGCTGGAAGGTGCTGCCGGACACCGCGGGCACCCATTGGCCGTCAACGAAATTGGATCCGATGATTGCCTGGTTCATCACGACATCGCCTCCTCGGTTTCCACCAGTTCCCATAGATCAGTGCCCTCGTCTTCGAGCACCGCGCGTTCGATACGACGTCCGAGCAGTTCCCGGCCCACCATCACGTCCTCTCCCCGATCCGCGGTGAACACGCCACGAAGCCGGTCGCCGTCGAGATAGAAGGCGGTGAAGTCGTTCGCGTCGGGATTGCCACGGAACACCAGATCGGTGGTGGCCTCGCCGAGCAGTTGGAGGTTGTGGTCGTACTGATCCGACCAGAACCACGGAGCGTCGTCATTGACCGCATCACGGCCAAGCATTGTGTTGGCCGCAGCGGCACCCTGCTTGTTGGCGTTGTCGAAGTGCTCGTATCGCACATGACGTCCGGCACGCGCCGAGAAGCGCCGCGCGACGTCGCCTGCGGCGTAGATGTGCGGAATCGAGGTCCGGCCCTGCGCATCGACCACGATGCCGTCCTCGACGTGCAGGCCAGAGGCCGCGGCCACCGCGGTGTTGGGCATGATGCCGATGCCGATCAGCACCGCATCGGCCTCCAGCCGCCCGGCATCTCCGCAGTCCAGGACGACGCCGTCGGCAGTGGTCCGCACGTTGTCGACCGCGACGCCGGTGCGCACGGCGACTCCGTGGTCGCGGTGGATCCGCACCAGTTCGGCACCCAGCCGGGACCCGACGATGTTGGCCAGCGGCACCGGCGCCGCCTCCAGAACGGTCACCTCGGAATCCAGACCGCGTGCGGTGGCAGCGATTTCCAGCCCGATGAAGCCGGCGCCGATGATCGCCAACCGGGAGCCGGGGGTGAGTGAGCATTGCAGCGCGATCGCGTCGTCGACGGTGCGCAGGTAGTGCACCAGGTCCGGGCGCGGGCCGGGCACCGGCATCCGGCGGGGCCGGCCGCCGGTGGCGAACAGCACCGCGTCGGCGTCGATCGGCGCACCCGCGGCCAGTTCCACCCGCCGGCCGGCCGGATCGACCCGGGTCACCTCGGCGCCGGTACGGATCTCCACATCGTTGTCGGCCAGCCACTTCTCGGGCAGGATCTGCAGCGAATCCAATGTGTCGGTGCCGGAAAGGAATTCCTTGGACAGCGGGGGTCGCTGATACGGCGTGTGCGGCTCTTCGCCCACCAGGACGATCCGTCCGTCGAAGCCGCGCCGGCGCAGGGTGCGCGCGGCCACCGCGGCCGCCTGCCCCGCCCCGACGGTCACGAAAGTCCGGCCGGTCATGCCTGTGCTTCCCTTCCCGCGGCCACGGCCCCCAGCGGGGCGGTGGGTTTGACGTAGATGGTTTCTCCCTCGACCCGGACCGGATAGGTGGGCTGGCAGAGGTCCTGACTCTCCTCGTACCCGGTCTCCAGGTCGAACTGCCATTGATGGCCCGGGCAGATCACCTTGCCGTGCAGCAGGGTGCCCTTGGCCAGGGATCGGTCTTGATGAATACAGCTGTCGGCGAACGCATATACCCGTCCCGCCGCCTCGAACAGTGCGATGGCCAGGCCGTCGAAGCCGTCGACCTCGATCCGGAGCTTGCGGCGGCGGGTGAGGTCCTTGGTGCTCGCCACCGCGATCCACTGCGTGGTCATGGCGTTACCTTTCTGCCGAGGCGGCGGATCGGGGATCAGGCGGAAACCGGTTCGAGATCGGGCGCGACGTAGTAGTCGTACAGGCCCTTGGTGTAGGAGAAGCGCATCTCGGCGCCCCACCGCACCAGCTGCAGGCAGCGCTGCTGCAACTGCGGGGTGTCGGCGTGGTCGAGCACGATCTGGTAGCCGCGCTCACCGTGCACCACGTCCGAGGTGATGTGCAGATCGAAGAATTCGATCTCGTCCTCGCTGAACCCATACACCTCGCGCAGCGGCACGATCTGCTTGGTGTAGATGCTGGGCACCTGAGATTCCAGGCCGACCACCAGGGCTGCGGTGGCCACCACGAAGTGCTCGCGCTGCGACACCGCGTAGCACCAGGCCTGCAGCCCGCGGGTGATGGCGTTCATGTTCGCCGGATCCTCGATGCGTTCCTTCGTGGTCCCGCACGCCTCACCGAACTTGATCAGCAGATCGGTGTGCCGGATATCGGCCAGCTCCTCCTCGTACATGTTCTGCAGCGTGAAATCCTTTGCGCCGGTGAACTGATCGGGGGTGTTGGAGTAGATGTTGGCCAGGTAGTCGGCGAACGGACCGACATAGTGGTAGTGGTTCTCGGCCCACCGGGCGAAGTGCTCCTTGCTGAGCTTGCCGTCGGCCCAGGCCTTGGAGAACGAGGCGTTCTTGGCTTCCCGGCCTTTGATCGCATTCTCGAGTTCGGCGCGGAACTCGTCACGTCCGAGGAGTTGGGTCATGATTGTCCTTTCTTGAATTAGCTTGGGTGCCAAGGAGATTAGCTAGGGCAATCGGCGCAGGCCATGGTCACAATCACCGGTGATCGCCACCCGGACGGGTCAGGGTGCACACCGGGTGAGACCGTCAGGCCCGGGCCACCGAGGAGGTCAGCGCCTCGAACTCGGCCAGGATCGCCGCACCCACGGCCTTGTCCTGTTCACCGTTGCCCCCGCTGATCCCCACGCCGCCGACGATCTGACCGTCGAAGAGCAGGGGGAATCCGCCGACGAAGATGGCGAACTTGCCGGGCAGCATGTGACTGATGCCGAAGGCCTCGTTGCCGGGCAGGGCGGGTCCGTTGGGCGGCTCGTTGAACAGGTGGGTGGCGCGTTCGTGGCCGGCCGCGGTGAACGCCTTGGCGATCGCGATGTCCACCCCGGTGAGTCGGGCGCCCGGCAGTCGGTGCAGCGCAAGGACGTTGCCGCCGTCGTCGCAAACACACAGCGTTTGCTTGACGCCGATCTCCTCGGCCTTGGCCCGGCCCGCGGCCAGCAGCGGCAACGCGTCGTCGAGGGTGATGCGGTGAATTCGGTGCATTGATAGCTCGCTCTCTTGCGGCAGTCGGTAACGGCTGACGCTGGAATGTCTATCAACGTGCGCACACAGGCGGGATGGTCAATATGACCTGAAAGTTCGGCAGCTACCGGTTAAGTTGCACATAACTGCTGGGCGGCCCGATCCGGTAATCGATACAGGAGCATCCACAGAGCACGGGGTTTCACATGACCGCACCACTCGCCGAGACCGGGCGGATGACCATCCAGGGGCTTCTCGACGAGGCCCTGATGTCCGGTGCCAGGATCGTGGCGGGCGCCGACCGCCTCGATCTGGAGCTGAGCTGGGTCCTGCCACTGAACGAAGTTCTCTCCCAGCATGATCCGCTGGACGCGGTCGCCGTCTACGCCCGCCCGGAGTCACTGGCCGGCAGCGCGCCCGCGCTCTCGGCCCTGGCCGCCCGGGGCGCCACCACGCTGTTGGTGGATGGTGTGCTGCCACCGGATCTGAGTCCGGTGCCGGATCGGCTGGTGATCATCGAACTGGGCATACCGGTCGGTTTCGCCGCCCTGAACCGCTTGCTGGCCGAGCGCGCACTCAGCCAGGAAGTGCACGTGATGCGGTATTCGACGCAGGTGCACGCCTCCCTGGCCGGGTTGTTCCACCGCGGCGCCGGCCTGCAGATCCTGGTCCGAGAGGTCTCCAATCTGGCGCGCAACCCGGCGGTCGCCATCGATGCCCGCGGGCACGTGGTGGCCCACAACGGCCTTGCCCCGGAAATGCTTGCCCCGCTGTCCGATTCGATCATCGAGATGGTGACCGCCGACGTCCCCGCCGCCGAACGTCGGCCCGACGGGCACGACACCCGGATTCAGCCGATCGCCGGGCCACACGAGAGCACCTGGACCTGTGTGGCCAGCGCCATCCGGTTGGGTAAGTCTTTCGAAGGTTGGGTGGCCGTCGTGATCCCCGACTCGGCGCCGGGAACCCATGATCTGGCCCGGTACCAGGTGCTGACCGATCAGGCCACTGCCATCGTCGGGTCCGAGATGCTGCGCCAACGCAGCGTCGACGAGGCCGAGGAACGGGCCCGCGGCGACTTCGTCCAGGCCCTGGTGCACGGCAGCTTCTCCAGTGAACACGATATGCGCGCCCGCGCCGAGCACCACGACATCGAGCTCGACGCCCGGTTCGCGGTGTTCGTCGCCCCGGGCGTGCTGCCGCGGCGGGCGGACAATCCCGCGGCGAACATGGTGCGGCTGGCCCGCTATGCGGCCGGTCTGGCCCCACACCCGTCGGTGCACGCGTACGTCACCGTGATCGGCGATGTCCTGGTGGTGGTGCGCACGCTGCGCGCCGAGGAACCGGCCGAGATGCGCCGGGAGATGGCCGAATACGCCAAGGCCGTGTCAGTCGAGCTGGAACGGCGCCGGGGCCTGCCCGCCCCGGTGGCCTACGGCCGGCCCGCGCGCGGCGCCGGCGAGGTCAGGGAGAGCTACCGGGAGGCCCGGGTCGCCCTCGGCATCGCCCGCCGGCTGCACCGCACCGGGGCGACCAGCTACCAGGAACTACGCGGTTTCACCGTGCTGGCGCAGGTCACCGAGACCGAACAGAGCCGCCAGCTGGTGCGAGAGGTGCTGGGGCCGTTGCGCTCCGGCACCGACCTGCTGGAGACCCTCGGCGCCTACCTGGCCGAGGGCGGCAATGTGAATGCCACCGCGCGGGTGCTCAACGTGCACCGCAACACCATGCTGGCCAAGCTGGACCGGATCTCGCGGTTGCTCGGGATGGACATCCGGGTTCCGGAGAACCAATTCACGGTGTGGCTGGCGATCCGGCTCGACCTGCTCGACGAGGTCCACTCGGCCATCGACCGGGAGGCCAGCTTCCGCTGATCACACCGGCTGCGGGTCGGGGCCGACGAACGATCCAGCCAGCCCCAGCGCCACGATCACCGCGCAGGCGGTGAAGACGGTCGGGTAGCCGGCCAGGCTTTGCACCGAGCTCAAGGCCACCGCGACCCAGGCGGCACCGCATGCCGACCCGCCGAAACGCAGCAGGTTGAACAACCCCAGCCCGGTCCCCTGTTCACCGGCCGGCGAGCGGGTGGCACCGGTGGCCGCCGGGGTCTGCACCAGGGCGATGCCCACCCCGCAGACCACCAACACGGCGATCAGCGCGCCCAGCACCAACCGGTCCTGGCCCACCGTGACGACCATGCCGGCCTGGGCGATCAGCAACAACACCAGACCGCTGCGCAGCACCCGCCGCGGCCCCAACCGGTCCTGCCAGCGTCCTACCAGCGGACCGAGCACTGCCATCGTCGCCGGCACCGCGAACAGCATCAGCCCGGCGGCCGAGATCGACACTGACTGGCCCACCAGGTACAGCGGTATCGCCAGCAGCGTGGCGCCCAGACAGAACATCTGGGCGAACGCCGCCAGGCAGCTACGGACGAACCGCGATTCGGTGACCAACCGGACATCGACGAACGGGGCCGCGGTCCTGGCACAGTGCCGGGCGAACCAGGCCAGCGCGATCACCGCGGCCACCACCGCGGCGGCCACCAGCCAGCCGGGCATATCGGGTTGGGGCACCAGGGCCAGCCCCAGCATCAGCAACGCCGAGCCGATCGTCAGCGCGGCCGCACCGGTGATGTCGAACGGCATCCGCACCCCCGGGAAGCGCGGAACGTATCGCAGCGTCCCGACGAAACCGGCGAGGGCTACCGGCACCAGCGGGACGAACACCCAGCGCCACCCCCAGCTGTCGGCGACCAGGCCGCCGAGGCTGGGACCGACGGCCTGCCCGATCCCGTTGACCGAGGCCCAGGCCCCCATCGCCCGGCCCCGCCGCGGCCCGGAGAACATCCAGGCGATCAACCCCATGACGGCCGGGGCGAATGCGGCAGCGGCCACCCCGCCCAGCGAGCGCCAAGCGATCAGCAGCGGTAGCGTCGGGGCAGTCGCGGCACCCACCGCACAGACCGCCGTCGCCAGCAGCGCCGCGCAGTAGACCCGCCTGCGACCAAACCGGTCACCTAACCAGCCGGCCAGCGGTATCGTCGCGGCGAAGCAGACCAGAAACCCGACTACGACGAACACTCCGTTGCCCAGTGGGGCGTCGAACTCGTCGATGATGTCGCCGAGTGGCACATTCACGACGTTGTTGCTGATGGTTCCCACCAACGTGCCCGCCAGCAGCGCCGCAAGCCCGAGCGGCGTGCCGGTGCCGTGGGCGTTTTCATTGCCGACCGACAGCACGGCAAGCTGCTGAGTGGTGCCACGAACGTCGGTCATGCTGCGCTCAACCATCCTTATCGTCAGGCGAATCCTGTTGCGGATTCAGCTGTTTGCTGAAACCTCTCGGCGACGCACTTGTTCGGGACACGATTCCGTCATGCACAAGCGAGCGCACGTTCCTCAAGCACTGTCTCACTGCCATGCTCGGAGTTGGCCGGTCACAACGGGTTACAGTGCACAGCACCCGAGCGCGACGAATGGGCAAGGTGCACAAAGCCACTGCTCACCGGCACAATGAGTTCGGCCTCACAGCAAAATGTTACGTCGCGGAAACCGTGGGCCATGCCGGCGACAAATCTCGAGCATATTGCACATGGAGAGGCCGTCGCTGCTGTGCACTGTTGTTGTTGACCCCGGTCGCGACCGCGCCGAACATTCCAGCATCAGACTGCACAGCCCCCAGCAGTTCAACGAGAGGTCCCACTTTGGACACCCCACTGACCGCGGCGCACTGGATCTATCTGGCCGGGATCGTCGTCATCTTGGTCACGATGGCGATCCGCAAGAACATCGTCGTCCCTGCGGTCACCGCAACGCTGCTGACCGCCTGGGCATTCTCCGGCAGCCTCATCACCGGGCTGTCGTCGATCTTCAACGCCAGCCTCACCGCAGCCAAGGAACTGTTCAACATCTTCCTGATCATCGCGATCGTGACGGCCATGCTGGGCGCGCTACGCCAGATGGGCGCCGATCGGATGATGGTCGCCCCGTTCCGCCGGGTGATGCGCTCCGGCAGCAGCAGCTTCATCGTGCTCGCGATCGTCACCTACGTGATCTCACTGTTCTTCTGGCCGACCCCGGCAGTCCCACTGGTGGGCGCGGTGCTCATCCCGGTCGCTATTCGGGCCGGCCTGGCTCCGCTGTCGGTCGGCATGGTGGTGGCGATCTGTGGACAGGGCATGGCCCTGTCCTCTGACTACATCATCAAAGTCGCCCCGGGCATCTCGGCGAAAGCCGCCGGAGTGGATGCCGATGCGGTCGCCGACAAGGCGATGGTGCTCTCGCTGATCGTCGGGCTCACAGCCCTGGCCATCGCCTACTTCACGCAGCGACACACGTGGCGGACTCCGTCCCCGGAACTGTTGCAGGAGTGGGAGAACGAGGCCGACCGCCGTCTCACCGACTCGGAGTCTCGCTCGGGGTCCAAGCCAAGCTCCGATTCGAGTTCGGGTGGGACCGCCCCCGGTGGCGTGACACCCAAGCCCCTTCCCGTACCCCCGGCCGACGGCGGCGGCTCCGCCACCGCGACCGTCGTGGCAACCACCACCGCGGTGCTGCCGGAACCGGTCGATGAATCCGCGCCGGAACGGAAGCTGTTCTCGGCCAAGCTTTTCGCGTTGTTGGTACCGCTGGTCTATCTGGGCTTCATCGTGTACCTGATGCTGGGCAAATTCACTGACATCGTGCCCCCGCTCAAGGGAGGGGATGCCGCGGCAATCGTCGGCGGTCTGGCTGCGCTCCTGCTGTTCGCCGCAGCGGCCACCAATGACAAGCGCAACTTCCTGGAAACCTCTTCGGAGCATGTCGTCGACGGACTGGTGTTCGCTTTCAAGGCGATGGGGATCGTCTTGCCGATCGCCGGGTTCTTCTTCATCGGCAACGGTGACTTCTCGGCCGCGATCCTGGGGCTGCCCGCCGACACCCAGGGACCGGCTTTTCTGTTCGACCTGATTACCGCCGCCCAGTCGCATCTGTCCCCGAACCCGGTGATTACCGCATTCTCGGTTCTGCTCGTCGGCCTCATCGCGGGTCTGGAAGGTTCGGGCTTCAGCGGGTTGCCGCTGACCGGATCGCTATCGGGCGCGCTGGCGCCGGTGGTCGACATGGATCCCTCGACGCTGGCTGCCATCGGACAGATGGGCAACATCTGGTCCGGCGGTGGAACGCTGGTCGCCTGGTCGTCACTGGTCGCGGTGGCGGGGTTCGCCCGGGTGCCGGTGTTGCGTCTGGCCCGCAAGTGCTTCCTACCCGTGATGGCCGGTTTGATCCTGGCCACCGCGGTCGCGGTCGTCATCTTCTGAGCTATGCGGCAACTGGACCGGGCCCGACTCGGGCTCCTCGCGACCATCACGCTGACCTTCGTCACCGGCATCGTCGACGCGGTTGGTTACCTCGGACTGGACCGGGTATTCACCGGCAACATGACCGGCAACATCGTGATCCTCGGCATGGGTGTGGCCGGCGCCGACGACCTGCCGGTACTCGGCCCGGCGATCGCGCTGGCCGGTTTCACCGCGGGCGCCTTCGCCGCGGGTCTGGCATTGCGGGGCCGGCCATCGGCGGGTTGGGATACCCGGATCACCGCCCTGCTCGGTACCGGAGCGCTGATCCTGCTGGTGCTGACCGGAACCGTCGTCATCACCGGCGACAATCCCGGTATCACCGGTCAGGTGGCCATCGCGACGGCGATCGCCGCGGTGATGGGACAGCAGGCAATGGTGGCCCGTGCCCTGGCCATCAAGGACATGACCACCGTGGTGGTGACCTCAACGCTGGCCAGCCTGGCCGGGGAGACCTGGCCGGGCGGTGGGCAGGGTGGCCGGCTCGCCGGCGTCGCCAACCGCCGCCTCGCCGCCATCCTGGTCATCTTCCTCGGCGCGGTGGCGGGCGCAGTGCTGTTGCGGCTGCACATCGCGGTTCCCCTTGGCCTGGCGGCCGTGCTCACCTGCGTTGTGGTGATCGCCGGTCACCTACGGCTGCACCGACATTCACCTGAGGTCGAGCACGCAGCGAAACCCGATGTGCGTGGTCGAGCTGTCCTGCGACTGCGGTGACCTCGCGGCCGGGCGGTAGCGGTGACAGTACTCCGGCGCGCACAGGTGCGAACCGCCCTTGAGCACCTGGTTCACCATCGGATCGGGGTCGGCGGGCGGCGGGCAGCACGCCGGCGCGTCGGCGCCCGACCGGTGCTGCCCGGAGAACCGCGTGGTGGTCCACTCCCACACGTTGCCGATCATGTCGGCCAGGCCGAACGCGTTGGCCGGGAAGCTTCCGACCGGCGAGGTACCGCGCCAGCCGAGTGCACCGTCGTTGCGGTACGGGAACCGGCCCTGCCAGGTGTTGGCCATGAGCGCTCCGCCCGGGGTGACCTCGTCGCCCCAGGCATAGGCGCCGTCGACTCCCCCGCGCCCGGCGTACTCCCACTCGGCTTCGGTGGGCAGCCGCCGTCCGGCCCAGGCCGCGTAGGCCGCCGCGTCCGGGTAGGCGACCTGCACGACTGGATGGTCGGGTGCGGCGGGGTCGCGGTCGGGTCCGAACGGGCGACGCCAGTTGGCGCCGGGTGCCCAGTCCCACCACTGACGCCAGTCCCGCAGGTCGACGGGGCCGTCGGTGGCGGCGAACACCAGGGCGCCGGGCACCAGGTCAGCTTCGTCGACGCCGGGATACAGCGCGGGGTCCATCGGCCGCTCGGCGATCGTGACGTACCCGGTGGCCTCGACGAATGCGCCGAACTGGGCGGTGGTGACCGGATGCTGCTCGATGGCGAACGCGCCGACGGTCACGGTGTGTACCGGGGCCTCTTCGGGGTAGAAGGCCGTCGATCCCATCCGGAAGGTCCCGCCGGGAAGCTCGATGAGTTCGGTGGCCACGGCACCGAGGCTAGTCGCGGCGGATCCTCGGGTCGGCTCAGCCCGGCATGGCGATTCCGAAGTCGGCGAGCATCGCCGAACTGGCCTGGTCGAATCCCGGAGTTCCGTTGGGCGCCTCGACGCGAACGGCGGCCAGGAAATCGCCGCTGTTGGTCCATATGTGGACGATCCGGTCGGCATATTGGGTGCCCTTGCCCGGCTGGTCGGCCAGGATGCCCATCAGCTTCTGCCCGCTGTAGCCGCACAGGTCACCGGGCAACACGCTGACGCTGTTGATCGAGAACTTCGCGACGCGGTCGTCGCTGTACCGATCGAACGCATCCTGGACGTCCCGGGTGGTCCGGCCGAGCGTGATCTCGGCGGTCATCCCGGCCGGTCCGGTCAGTCGCACCGCCTCCGTATGCGGCACCACCTCGGTGAACCCTTCGGGTATCCCGACGGTGAGCGTCGGTGAGCCCGGCGCCGGACTGTGCACCGTGACGGTCCGTCCGTCCGGAGGTGGGCAGGTGACCTCACCGGCGGCCAGTACCCGCGTGGTCGTCGGTTCGACGCCATAGGCGGGCAGGGCGAATTCGGGTGCGGGCCGGCTCGAAGAGGTGGTCGCCGCCGGAACCGTCGTGACCGGTGCCGCCACGGTGGTGGCGGGGGGCGCCGGGTGGCCGATGGGGCCACCACTGCCGCAGCCCGCCATCGCGGCGACGGCCAGCGCACCGACCCCCATCGCCATCGGGTTCACCGATCAGTCCTTGGCGAACGCGGCCGCGAGTCTGCGCTCGAGGTCCCGATACGGCTCCCCGGACAGGTCGACGGTGACGTGCCCGATGGTGCCGCCGGTGAAGGCGAACGGTGCCCGGTATTGCTGTGACACCGCCGATCCGGTGTTGCGGCCGATGCAGATGCCACCCCCGGCGAGCGCGAACATGCCGGGGTGGGTCTGCATCCCCGCCAGCTCGGCGACCGCGTCGCCGTCGACGTACAGGGTGGTGTCCCCCAGTGGGGTGTGGCTGCCCTCGACGGTGCCGGTCCGCTGGTACTGCACACCGAAGATGTGCCGTCCCAACGGGATCGGATCGGATGAGACCAGCGACTGCTCCTGCTCGCCGAGGAAGTTGTAGACGTAGTGCAGCCTCCCGTCGGCGATGAACAGCACGTGACCGCCGTGCGCGCCGCCCTGCTTGAACAACACGCCTTGCGTGTCGGCACCGTCCACGGCGACGTCGGCGAGCACCATGAACGACTGCCCGCGTAGTTCGGCGGCCGCGCCGAGACCGACCTCGGCGGTGTTGGGATAGTAGGTGTAGCTGGACCGCTCACCGGCCAGGTACGGCCGCCATCGGGTCATGGTCTCGAGGATGTTGAGATCGGCCAGGGGCAGCCCGTTGTACTTGTCGGCCTCGCTGAACCAGAGCGCAGTGAGTTCGGCGAGTTTTTCCGGCTGTTCGTCGGCCAGGTCGTGGCACTGACTGCGGTCGGCTTCGATGTGGAACAGCTCCCAGCGGTCGGCGTCGAAGTGGGACCAGCCAGACGGGGTGGCGGCGTGCACGGTGTTGGCGAACCAGCCTCGGTGCCAGATGCCGCGGGTACCGAGCATGGTGTAGAACTGGGTCTCCTTACCCGTTGGCGCGTCCGGGTTGTCCAGCGCCACTTTGAAACTCATGCCGTCAAGCGGCTTCTGCGGCACCCCGCGCACACTCGCCGGCGGCGTGATGTCAAGCAGGTCGTAGACGGTCGGGGTGATGTCACAGACGTTGATGTAGTTGTCTCGTACTGCCCCGTGGGCGCCAATGCCGTTGGGCCAGGAGATGATTGCGGTGTCGGCGATTCCACCCTCATGCGAGGCGTAGCGTTTGAACAGCTTGTATGGCGTGTTGAACGCCATCGCCCAGCCGATCGGGTAGTGGTTGTAGGTCTCGGGCGAGCCCAGCCGGTCGATGAACCTGAGCCCCTCCTCGGCGGTGTCGATGTAGCCGTTGAAGAACTTGGTCTCGTTGACCGAGCCGTTCGGGCCGCCCTCGCCGCTGGCCCCGTTGTCGGAGATCACCACGATGATCGTGTTGTCGAGTTGCCCCGTCTCCTCGAGGAAGTCCAGCACCCGGCCGATCTGGGCGTCGGTGTAGGACAGGAACCCGGCGAACACCTCGGCCATCCGGGCGAACAGCCGCTTCTCATCGTCGCTCAACGTGTCCCACGGCCGGACCGTGTCCTGCGCGGGCCACGGTTCGCCGTTGGGTCCCTTGACATCCGCATAGGGGTTGACCGGTGACAGCTCGGTGTCCGGCGGCACGATGCCCAGCCGTTTCTGGTTCACCAGCACGATGTCGCGGTAGGCCTCATACCCCATGTCGAATCGCCCGGCATACCGGTCGGCCCACTCTTTGAACACGTGGTGCGGGGCGTGGCCGGCCCCTGGGCACAGATAGGTGAACCAGGGTTTGTCCGGGGCGATCACCTTGGCGTCCCGGATGAACTCGATGGTCTTGTCGGCCAGGTCCTGCGACAGGTGGTAGCCCTCCTCGGGGGTGGCCGGCGGATCGACCGGATGGTTGTCGTACACCAGGTCCGGGTACCACTGATCGGTCTCGCCGCCCATGAATCCGTAGAACCGCTCGAACCCCCGCGAACACGGCCAATGCCGTTTGGTGGCAGCGAGGTTCGACTCCTCCAACGGCGTCAGATGCCACTTGCCGACGCAGTAGGTGTTGTACCCGTTCTCGGCGAGCACCTCGGGCAGCAGGGCGGTCTCGAACGGAATTCGCCCGTTGCAGTTGGGGAATCCGTCGGTGAACTCCTCGATGGTGGCCATGCCGACCGTGGTGGCGTTGCGGCCGGTGAGAAGTGAGGCTCGGGTGGGCGAGCACAGCGCGGTGGTATGGAACTGCGACAACCGAACTCCGCGTTCGGCGATGCGGCTCATCGCGGGCATGTCCACCAGACCGCCGAAACAGTCCCACGTGGCGATGCCGGTGTCATCCCACACCAGGTACAGCACGTTCGGGGCATTCTCGACCGCGGTCGGTGCCGCGTAAGGCCCCCAGTCCGGTTCGGAATCCCGGACATCCAATTCGATCTTGCCGTTGAACTCGGTAGGCATGGCGACCTCACTCCGGTTGGCGATTCGGCACCGGTAAGACTGATCGCGGTGGAGATTACTCCTGCATGCTGGGGTTTACCGGGGAACTGACGTTGCCTTCAATCCGGGCTCGGAAGTGGTCGACGGCGCCTCGACGGCCACGCCGGTATCGGATCCGTTGTGCGGGTGATCGGTGAGACCTTTTAGCGGACCACTCATCCGGGCAACGACGGGGCTGCATGCGGCGAGGACGGCAAGGACTGTCGAGACCACGACCGCACCCGCTGCTCCGTGTGCGTCGGCCGCCACACCGGCGATGGCAGTACCCATCGCCCCACCCGCCAGTGCGGCGCTGTTGAGCCAGCCGAACGCCTCCGTTGCGGAGTGGTCGGCAATTTCCCGGGACACCATCAGATACAACGCGGACATTGCCGGCGCGAAGCCCGACCCCGAGACGAACAAGGCAACGAATTCCCACGCGAGGTTGTCGACGATTCCGAACACGCCCGTCCCGATGGCCACGGTTGCCAGTGCCACCACGAGACCAGCGAGCCCAAAACGTCTGTGCCCGAATACCAGTCCACCGACGAGGGATCCCACGCTCGCCACCGCGATGGCGAGACCGGCGGTGAGGCCGGTGCCGCCGAGCGCCGCGACGATGCCGACTTCCAGGGCCATGAAGGCTGCGACCAGCGCGAGGCTGGCGACCATGGCGAGAATGACGGCACGATTGGCCATCACCCGGCCGAAAGCCGAAGCTCCCTTGGGGGCGGCCGGTCGCAGACGCCTGGCACTCAGCAGGAACCACCCGGTCCCGGCGACGGTGACGAGCGCGGATGCGATCAACGGGATCGCAGTCGACAACGCCGAAGCAAGGAAGGTCGTGGCCACCGGGCCGACCACCCAGATCAGTTCCTGCGCAGTGGTGTCGAACGCGAACAATGCGCGAACCCCGTCACGGGGAACCAGCTGCGGGTAGAGCGCCCGGACCACGGGCATCAGCGGCGGCACGGACGCACCGATCACCACACCCAATATCAGCAGCAACGCCGAGGAGGGGGCGAATGCCATAGCCAGCATGGCGGCGCCGTTGGCCAGGGCCGCGACGACCAGTGTTGTCGTCATGGCCCGCCCGGCGAGCCGGGCGCTGACCGGCATCGCGATCGCTTCTCCGACGCTGAGACATGCCACCGCAGCACCGGCCAAGGCGTAGGACCCGGTCTTGGACTGCACGTGCAGCAGGATCGCGAGGTTGAGCATGCCCAGCGGCAGACGAGCGAACAGCTGGGAAGCGGTCACGTTCAATACGCCCGGGGCTCGGAGCACGTCGCGATACGCGCGCATTACCAGCTCTCCAGATCATTCGGCGACGTGACGAAAGCCAACTATACCGTCCAGACGGTACAGTTCCAACGACATTGTCGTAGGCTCTGGGGATGGCTTCGTCGCGGGACCGCATCCTGGACGCCTACGAGGATGTGCTTGCCGTCGAGGGTGAGCGTTACGCCACCCTCGACGCGGTGGCCGCAAAAGCGGGTGTGTCGAAAGGCGGTCTGCTCTACCACTTTCCGTCGAAGGACCGACTCGCCGACGCGCTGTGTGATCGACTGCTGGCGCTGGCGGCCGACGACGTGGAAGAGATGCGGACGGCTCCCGACGGGCCGGCCCGGTATTACATCCGGTCATCCCATTACGCCGGCACGCCGCTCGATCGCACCCTGGTGGCGGTGTCCCGGTTGCAGCAGGCCGGCGACAACCACGCACGCTCGGTCATCGAGACGGTTTCGGCGGACTGGTTGAACCTCCTCCACGACGTGCTCGGCGACCTCGATGTGGCCCGCGCCGTGAAGCTGATCGGTGACGGTCTTTACTACAGCGCGCTGCACCGTGCACTCGGCGGCCAGGTGACCGAGGCCGAGCCGGACGACGGATTGCTGGCGATAATCGATCGGATCACGGCCAACTCAGACGCCACTCAATGACCGGGCGGCGGCCTGAGCGGATTGCCGCCGCAGCCACGTCTGCACAAGCAGAAGTGGAATCGTCCAGCCCAGCCATCCGCCCACACCCGCGACCAGCCACACGTACCCCTCCTCGTTGCCGCCAAAGACACTGTCCCGCAACGGCTCGAAGCTCAGGTACAGCACGGGCACCCAGATCCGGTTGGTGATGATCGACAGTGCCAGCGTCGCACTGCGCAGCATCTGGCGTCGATGCCGGCCGAGCCGGCGTTGCCGCGCCGCGACGAATCCGTCGACGGTGAACCAGAGCCACAGCGCGCCGAGAGTCACGTTGCTGACCGCCAGGATCGGGCCGAACGGCGTCGCCGCCCCGATCACCGTCGCGCAGACTGCCGCCGGGATCGCCGTCGCGACGTAGACCCGCCCGGTACGCCGGTGCAGTACGGGGTGACGACGCCGAAGGCCCGGCCAGATCTGCGCGACGGCACACGCCATCGCCGCGCTCGCCAGAAGGACGTGCGCGACCAGCAGCGGGTAATGCAGCCCGAACGTGGACGGCACCCGGGTGCCGCCGGTCAGGTACGGCGGGAGCGAATAGGCCAGAAACGCCACGACGACCACCGCGAGCGCTGGGACGAATCGAGTCGACCATCTGGATGCGTATGCCATACGCATAAGGGTATCGCATACGCATCGGGATGCCACTGACTACTCTGAGCACTGATGACCAGCCCCGACACCCCCCTCCCCCGCGCCTTGCGTCTGCTCTGGCAGCAAGACCCGACGCCCCGTCGGCCGCGTGGACTGACCAGGGAGGCGATCGTCGAGAAAGCGGTCGAACTCGCCGACGCCGACGGGCTCGCCGCCCTGTCGATGGCACGGCTGGCCGAGCGGCTCGGGTGCGGCACCATGTCCCTGTACCGGCACGTGACCAACAAGGACGAGCTGGTCACGTTCATGCTCGCCGCCGCGCCCGGCCCGGCTCCGTCAGCGCCCGAAGGGACGGATTGGGCGGGCGCACTGGCCAATTGGGCGCAAGAGCTGTGGAGTGTCTACCACCGCCACCCATGGATCCTGCAGACCGCATCCGCCGGGCTGCCCGCGGATCCCGGTCAGCTCGCCTGGCTCGACGCCGGCCTGGCCACCCTCGCCGGCACCGGGCTGACCGAGCGTGAGAAGGTCGCTGCCGTTGTCGCCGTGCTGATTTTCACGCGGGGTTCGGCGGCGTTGTCCATCGAAGCCCGCGGCGTGAGCGACAGTGAGTACCCCGGACTGCTGCGCCGCCTGGTGGAGCCGTCCCGGTTCCCGGCACTCGCGGCAGCTGTCAATGCCGGGGCATTCGACCAGGCCGACGAAGACCCGTTGACCGAATTCCGTTCCGGCCTGGATCAACTGATCGGCGGCATCGCCACCAAGGTGCGCTGACGCCCGACCAGGTCCCGGCTACGGCTCGACTGATTCGGTTCCGCGCGAATTCAGCCGCGCGGCAATGCCATCCAGCAGGAGATCCAAGGCGGGTTCACACCCACTGCGCCGCATCGACTGATCCAGCAGCCGGCTCGTGGCCGCAATGTTCGGGTGCGTCTCGGCAGGCAACTGTGCGTAGGTGTCGCGCCACTTGTCTTCGTCGCGCTGCTGATGCTCGGCGGGCAGGGCTTCGAAGGCGGCGTCGAGCGCTGCGAACCCCAGCATCTGATCGATGAAGGCGTGGTACACCTCGACGGCTTCCAGGTCGGGAAATCCGGCTGACCGCAGCAGCCCCAGAACGGTCTCGATGACCTGGATCTCGTGGCTGCTCCCGGTCACCCGGCTCGCAGCCAGCACCCCTGCCTGCGGGTGTTCGACGTAGACGCGGTGCAGACGCAGCCCGAGTTCCCGCATGTCGTCCCGCCAGCGGCCCGTCGGTTCCCAGCCCTCGACCACCCGTCGCAGCAGCTCATCGGTGATGGCCAGCACCACGTCCTCGATGCCGTGGAAGTAGCGGTACAGCGCGGTCGGATCGGCGCCGAGAGCCGTTCCGAGGCGCCGGACTGTCAGGCCGGTGGCACCGTGATACTGGAGCACGCGCAGCGCAGCCTCGACGATGAGCTGCTCGGACAGGACCACGCCCTGTTTGGTCTGCCGCCGGCGCCGCCGCGGCGACTCGGACTTCAGTGTTCGGCCCATCCGCACTTGCCTCCGGCACTTATGTCAACGCCCTTGCCTCATTGTGGGGGCCTGCGGTGTCATGACGCACGACGACTCGCGATCCAGAACTGCAAGGAGACCGCGCAATGCCCACCGCACCGGCCACCATCGTATTCACCGGGGGCCCGGTCCTGACGATGAACGCTGCCCGCTCACGCGTGGGCGCGGTGGCGGTGACCGGCAACCGGATCACCGCGATCGGTTCCGCGGCGCGCGACCTGATCGGACCCGATACCGAGGTCGTCGATCTGAGCGGCAAGCTGCTGATCCCCGGCTTCCAGGACGCCCATGTCCACCCGGTGGGAGCCGGTGTGGAGCGCATGACGTGTGACCTACTCGATGTCCACCACGCCGACACCACCCTGGCCGCCATCGGCCGCTACGCCGTCGCGCATCCTGACCGGCCGTGGATCACCGGTGGCGGCTGGTCCCTGGACGCCTTCGACGGCGGCATCCCGACGGCCCGGATGCTCGATTCGGTGGTCGCCGACCGACCCGCATACCTGCCCAACCGCGACCATCACGGGGCCTGGGTGAACACCCGCGCCCTGGAGATCGCCGGGATCACGGACGACACACCGGATCCGCCGGGCGGCCGTATCGAACGTGACGCCGACGGCATCGCGACCGGAATGCTGCAGGAGTCGGCGATGGACCTGGTGGCAGCGCATGTCCCGCGGCCCACACCCGACGAGCTGTACGCGGGACTGCTGGATGCGCAGAGCCATCTGCATTCCCTGGGCATCACTGCATGGCAGGACGCCATCCTGGGGACGTACGCGGCCATACCTGATGCCGAACACGCTTATCGGAGAGCCATTTCCGAGGGAACTCTGACGGTTCGGGTTGCGGCAGCGCAGTGGTGGGAGCGCGACCGGGGCGCCGAGCAGATCCCCGAGATGGTAGAGCGCCGATCCGCTTTGCACCACGGACGATTCCGCGCCAACACGGTGAAGATCATGGTCGACGGGATCGCCGAAAACCAGACGGCCGCCATGCTGGCGCCCTACCTGGACCGCTGCGGCTGCCGCACAGCCAACGCCGGGACCAGCTTCGTCGCCTCAGAGCAGCTGCGGCAGTATGTCGTCGAACTGGATTCACTCGGATTTCAGGTCCACTTCCACGCGCTCGGCGATCGCGCCGTCCGAGAGGCCCTCGATGCGATCGAAACCGCCCGGCGTACCAACGGTTTTCGTGACACCCGACACCACCTGGCACACCTGCAGGTGGTGGATTCCGACGATATCCCCCGGTTCCGCACCCTGGGCGCCACGGCGAACATGCAGCCGCTGTGGGCCTGCTACGAGCCCCAGATGGATGAGCTCACCATCCCGTTCCTCGGCGACCAGCGTGCCCGCCGGCAGTACCCGTTCGGCGACCTGCTGCGGGCGGGCGCCGTGCTGGCGGCCGGCAGCGACTGGCCGGTCAGCAGCCCCGACCCGATCCAGGGCATCCACGTGGCGGTCAACCGACGCGCGCCGGGAACGTCCGACAGCCGAATCTTCCTGCCCGAGCAGCGCATCGACCTCACTGCCGCCTTGGCGGCGTACACCGCGGGCTCGGCCTACGTGAACCACCTCGACGACACCGGGGTGATCCAACCCGGCTATCTGGCCGATCTGGTTGTGCTCGACCGGGATCCGTTCGCCCTGCCGGCCGAGGAGATCACATTGACCCGGGCCGAGCGGACCTACGTCGACGGCGCACTCGTCTACGCCGACGGCTCACCGGCGCCGGTCAAGCGCTGACAGTTGCGCGACCTCACATATCACCCTTCGACCACGCCCAGGCCGTGAGTCGCCAGACCCCCGCGACCGTGCGAAGTGCCACCGTGAAGACCGCGCCGGTTTGATTGACCGGTGTGCCCTGGACGTTGTAATCGAACGTGGCGGGAACGACCACGTAGGCGTACTCGCCGCTGACATCGAGATGCTTCGGCTCGCCCAGTGCGATGCGGTAATCGGTGACCCCGAGGTGTTCTCCCTCGGCCAGTGCATCGGCGTACCAGTCCTCGGCAGCCGTCTGCCCCTGCCACACGTGCGGTGCCATTCCGTCCAGAATCTGCATCGGGTCGGCACAAACCGCGGCCATGGCCTTCACGTCACCCGCGTTGAACGCATCGACGTACGCCCGTACCGCCGCCATCGGATCGCCAGTGTTGCTCACAATGGCGACACTAGGTGCAGCCCTAGGCGATGTACACCTTTCTCAGGATCTCCCGGACCGTCCAGGTCGTGCGTTGTCCGGCGCGCAGGCGGACGAGGCTGCCGGGGGCGAGCTCGATTGCCGGGGAACCATCGTCGAACGCGACGGTCGCGTCACCGCTGAGTACGACGAAGACCTCGTCCGACTCCACATCACACGAGACGCCGGGGGTGTGTTCCCAGACGCCCACGGTCACGTCCGACAACGAGGTCACGTCGCAATGTCCGGTCGCCGGCGCGCCTTGTAGCACCAACTCCTCCGGCAGTGGGGTGTGGTCGAGCACCAGGGCCGCGGCATCGACCGACAGCGCTTCGTGATCGCTCACGAATCGAACCCCAGTCCGACTGAGTCGAGCGCCTTGAGCAGGACGTTGCGACGTCCCTCGTGATGGTCGGCCCGGTCGAGCGACCAGCGGGTCGCCTGAATTCCGGCCGAGGCCAACGGCTCCGGCGGGAACGGCAGCGGCATCGACTTGACCATCTCAAGTTCGGTCCGCGCCGTCGGCGTGCCCGAGAATCGGTCGAGCATGACCTCCGCGGCGAAACGGGTGGCCGCGACGCCCAGCCCGGTGAACCCCGCGGCGTATCCGACGCGGTCGCCACACGCCGACCCGAAGAAGGCGCAGAATCGCGTGGAGGTGTCGATCATGCCCGCCCAGCGATGGGTGAACCTGACCTCCTCCAGTTGCGGGAACGTCGTGAAGAAATGGCTGGCCAGCCGGCGATAGGTGACATCGCGGTCTTCGTACTGAGGCCGGATCTGGCCACCGAAGTGGTAGACGGCGTCGTACCCACCCCACAGGATGCGGTTGTCCTTGGACAACCGGTAGTAGTGGAACTGATTCGACATGTCACTGATGCCCTGCCGATTACCCCAGCCGATGTCGGCCAACTGGGCATCGGCGAGCGGTTCGGTCATCAACGCGTAGTCATAGACGGGAACCGTGTGGTACCGGTAGCGCTTCAACAGCGACGGAAAACCGTTGGTGGCCAGTATTACTCGTCCGGCCCGCAGTGACGCGCGTTCGGTGCGCACGGTCAGCGGCCCGCCGCGGCGGTCTGGCGCGACCCCGAGCACCTTGCTGTGTTCGTAGATGTCCACGCCGAGTTCAACTGCCGCGCGGGCGAGTTCATTGACGAGCTTGGCGGGATGTACGAGCGCGGTACTGTCCTTCGCCCATATGCCGGCCAGATAGGTGGGCGAATCGACCTCCGCCCGCACGGCCTGCCGGTCGAGGTACAGGTATCCCGGCCGCTGCGGGGCCGCAGCCAGTTCGTCGGCCTGATAGGGCTCGAGCGCGACCGCGATGGAGCCGGTCCGTTCGAAATCACAATCAAGACCCAGTGAGCCGACCGTCTTCTCGATCGCGTCGAGGTTCTCCATCCCCAACCGGTCGAGGACGTCGATCTCATCGGGCCAGCGGCTGCGCCCGTTCTCCTCCCCGTGGGTGAGCGAGGCTTCGACGAACCCGCCGTTGCGCCCCGAGGCGGCCCATCCGAGCGTCTGCCCCTCGAGCAGTGCCACCCGCAGGCCCGGGTCACGCTGCTTGGCCAGCAGGGCCGACCAGAGGCCGGTGTACCCGCCGCCGACCACCACGAGGTCGTACTGCGACGAGGCCCGTGTGAGCACCGGATAGCCGGGCTGAGCCGGCACATCGTCGAGCCAGAACGGCTGCAGGACGGTGGTCGCCAACGACCGCTCGATGAGGCCGCTAGCGGGAATGGTTCGTTCGAAAACAGTTTGCACGGGTTTCTTCCTCGATGGCTGTGTACCACCCAGTAAGACGGATCAGCAGTACTAGCTCAAGGGTGTTGACGTAAGGAGCTGCGGGATCAACACCCGGGTATCGGGTGCGAAGGGCCAGTCCGGATCGGCCAGGTGCCGCGCGAGTTCGTCGTCGGTCCACCACCACCCGTCGGCAACCTCCTCGGGTTGGTGACGGATGGGTCCATCCCACCGTGCCTCGAACGCGAACAGGTGACACCGCATCGGCCGTCCGGCCCACTGTCCGTCCCATGCCGCGGCGGCCAACGGCGTCAACGGCACATCGGTGACGCCGAGTTCCTCGGCCAGTTCCCGGGTTGCGGTCTGCAGCGACGTCTCCCCCGGGTCGACGACGCCGCCGGCCAAGCAATCGTGCATGCCGGCGAACACCGCTTTGGTTGTGGTGCGGCGGTGCACGTAGATGCGGTCGCCGTCGGTGGTGCGCAGCAGCACGCCGGAGCTGGCGTGCCACAGCCCCTCGGCGTAGACCCGGGACCGGGCGGCGGTTCCGGTGACGTTGCCTTCAGCGTCGTACACCGCCACCTGTTCATCAACCACGAGTCGACACTAACGGCCGGCGAGTTTGATGGCTTCCCTGCGGTTACCGGCACCGAGCTTGCGATAGATCGCCCTCTGGTGTGTCTTGAGGGTGTTCACCGAGATCGACATCTTGTCGGCGATGTCCTGCATCGTCATCGGTGTACGTAGGAAGGTGAGAATCTCCCGCTCGCGCGGGGTCAGGCTGGCCGCCTTGGTGTCAGGAGCAGAGTGTTCGCTCGCCAGCAGCGTTTCCTCGACGAAGTCCGGATACGCGGTGTAGGACAGGTGCGCAGCGAGTAGCTCCCTGCCGGCCGGGTCGGGATTGTCGACGAACTGGTAACGCACCCGCTCCGGATGAGCGCCGACGAGCATTTCCTCCAGCTGCTTGTGGGCTTCTTCCGCCTCACCCCGCTGCCAAGCCAGCAACGCCAGGGTGTACCGCGCATACGCCGCGATGTACGACGGCCCCGGTGGCTCCATCGCCTGACTGGCGAGACGACCGGCCAGTTCCGTCGCACCGAGCCTTCGGCACATCCCGGAAAGTACTGCCGACATCAGCGGCAGATGCTGAGAATCGACGAAGCTCGCCGCAAGTTCGAGTGCACGCGGGTGGTCCCCGCGCGCTTCGGCCAGCCGAGCCCGGGCGGCCGCCTGGTAGCTGATCCACGGCACGCCGTGCGAATCGACAGCGGGCATCCGGGCCAATGCTGCCTCGGCGATGTTCAGCACCTCAGCGTTGCGAAGCGTCGAGGCGCTGAAAGCCAGGAACATTCGTGCCGTATCCGGATAGCCAATTCCCGCTGCCGCATCCGCAGCGATGAAATCGTCCTTGGCCATATCGATTTCGCCACGCCAGAAGCGGATATAGCCGGCCGTGAACCGGTCGATGCCGTCACCGTCGTGCGACAGCCACAGCTCCGGGGTGGATTCCTCGGACCGAACGGCGAACTGCAGGGCCTGCTGCGCCCGATCGAATTCACCGGCGTGAGCCAACGCGAAGGCCAGATTCTGCCGTGCCCGGTGCGCCACCTCCGGCAACCCCAACGCGGTGCACTCATGGATCGCGGCCTCCAGTAGCGCCGAGCCTCGGGCCGGACCACGTCGCAACCGGGAGTCCGCCCAGCCGAGCACGAACAACGCGCACGCGTAGACGCGCGGGGCCACCGCCTCGCGGTTGGTGAGCGCGGCTTCTGTCCGTGCCGCTGCACGGGACATCTCCTCACGATCGTCGGCGATCAGCAGCGTGGTCATATCCGCGATGAAGTCCAGCCGTCCCTGGTTCACCGCCGAGACTGCGTTCACCGCACCCCGTTCGTACAGCAGAGGCGCCATGACGTCGTCGCCGGCTATGGCTCGGCAGCTCGACCGGATCATCAGGGTCTCGGCGTTCTCACCGAAGGCTTCGGTCAGCCTAAGACAAGCCAGATCGAGTGCAGCGGAACGTGATTGAAGGAGTAGCTCGAGCCAATGCTCAGCGACGATGTCGTACCCGGAGCGGTCGTTACCACGGATGGCGTGCTCGACCGCCTCCAACGGGTAGCGCGGCGCCAACTCTGCCGCCGCCAGCCGGTTGAGCCGGATCCACTCCTCGGGCTCGCGCCGTCTCAGGATCTCTTGGCAATGCTTGACAAAGATCGAATGCCATTGAAAGACAGCGCTTTCTCCCGATCCGATTCGTTCGATGAACAATCCGGCGGCGACGCAGTCGTCGAGCAGGTCGCCGCTGTCGGGACGACCCGAGAGAATGCGGGCCAGCTGTTCGTCGACCCGAGGGCACACGGTGGCTTTGAGCGCGAAATCGGCCAGATCCGGCCGCATCCGGGCCAGCACCGCGGTGCCGATGTAGTCGGTCAGATCGACTTCGACGCTGAACTCCGGCGCACCGGCGCCACTCACCAGAATCATTCGGACCGCAACGGGCCATCCTTCGGTCACGGTCATGACGCGGTCGATCTCGGCCGTCTCAGGTGACATTCGGTGCGACTCAAGCAGCGAATGCACCTCGGTACGGGTAAAGCTCAGTTCGGCCGCGCCGGTCACCACCATCTTGTCGTGCGCTCGTAGCCGCGCCCACGACGGGCTCACCGGATCGGCCGTGATCAGGACGTACTGCAGCCACTGCGGCCCGTTTTCGACCAGCTCCGCCACATCGCTATCGCTCCACGCCGCACGGGCCAGCTGGAAGTCATCGATCACGATCACCAGGGACCGGCCGGGGTCGACGGCCATCAGGGCAGCGACGGCCGCATCGTATGACGCCAGGTCGAACACCGCGGACAAGGACTGATCGAGCGATCGGTCTCCAGCGTCACGTGCGGTATTGAGCAGTGCGGTCAGCACGCCGCGCAGCACATCGGTTCGATCGTTGACCCGGTCGGTCAGCGTCAGCCAGGCCACCGAACCCGGTTGCGCACGGAGTCGCTCGGCCGCCCACTGCGACACCGAAACCGTCTTACCGAACCCCGAGGGCGCGGCGACAAGAAGCGCGCGCTTGCTGCCCAACTGCTCGTTGACCGCACGGGCGATCCTCTGACGTTGGAGCATCTCCGGATTTAACGACGGTGTGGTGGCCAGAAACCACGGCACCGGGTACATCCCCGCAGTTCCAGAAGGCTGCACGGCGATTCCTATCCGTCATGCCCCGACGATGGTGTGCCGCCCCTGCGTGCACAGGGGCAGCACACATTGTGCCCCTACGGGGTGACGATGTTGAACCGGAACGGGAAGGTGTCGAGCAGGCGGGCCGCCGGATCAGACCACCTCTATGGCCGGCGGCTTCCAGGTCTCCTCAGTGATTCCAGGTTCTCCCCAGTAGGCACGGATGTAGAGGGAGAACGGTCCGTCAGCAGCGGGTAGCCAGTTCGACTCATTCTCCGGCCCAGGCGATTTCGCACCGGCATACAGCGTCAGCGACCCGTCCGGATTGCGCTTGAGGTTCTTGTTCTTGGTCCCCAGCGAGTACCGCTTGAGGTCGTTGGGGTGGAACAGGTGCTTGTCGTTGTACAGCGTGAGCGACCAGAACCCCTTCACCGGCGGTTCCTGTCCCGCCGGGAAAGTGACCTTGTACGACTTGTCACCGACCATCGGGGCGCCGGTGGCGTCGTTGTCGGTGTAGAAGTACTGCGTTTCGGTGGGCCGGTTGTCGAACATGTTCGATCGCGCCGTGCCGGTTCGGTCGAAGTAATCGAGGCCGAACTGGGCGTTGTTGGTGGAGCGGTTCCACCCATTGCCCGCGGGCCGCCCGTTATGTGCCCATTGGAAGAACGGCCCGATGACATCGCGTTCGGTGGCCACCGCGGTGTCGACGAGAACTTTCTTGATGTCGGGATTCTGGTTCGCCGAGTCCAGCAAGCCCCGCATTTGCGCGTACAGGGCTTCTTCGCCGGGCAGCGGGGCCACCTGATCCAAGACGGTCCCCAGTTCGTCGAAGAACTTCTCCGGCACAACCCATTTCGTTTCACCACCGCGGGGCTCAGCCGGCGGCCCGGGGATCGCGGGGGCCTTGGCCCACTCGGTGGTCTTCATCTTGCCGTCGAAATCGCTGAGCGGATAGAAGTCGATCTGGTTGATGACCGACTGGATTGCCGCATGATCCTCGGGGGTGTCGTCCATGAAAACCCGTGGCACAGCGTTGGCCAACGACGTCGAGCTCCTGACCACAGCCTGCACACCGTCGGGAGTCTCGCCCTGCCAGTTCGGTCCTGCCAACAAATAGAAGCCCGGCTTGGTTGCGTATGGCTTACCAAGTTCACCGAACTGGTCGGTGCGGGCGTCGTACAGGGCATACACCCAGAACCGGTCGCCGAATTCGGGAACCTGAGCGATCACCGGTTGGTCGTCGAGCGAGAAATACGCCAGCCCATACACCACGTCCTGGTTGGGGCAGGTGACAAATGTTTCGGCAGGATCGATGTAGTTGGACAGCATGCCGAGCCGGCCCTGCGGGGCAACCGGCAGGACGCCGTTGAGCAAACCGGGTTGCGGAGCCTGCGTGATCTGGGTCAGCCGGTTGAGCATGTTGACCATGGGCCAGCCCCAGACATACGCGAACTGAGCGATCGTCTGCGCATAGCCGGGGAACATCCCGACACCAGAGGCAGGTTGGGTGAGTTTCTCTGCCTGAGCAGGTTCGTTGGGCGCAGCTGGTGCAGTCTCGTCTGGCGGCGCCAAGTCTTTGCGGCTCGAGTCTTCGTCGTTCGAGCACGCGGTCATTGCTGTAGCGACCCCGACGGTTGCGGCCGCCAAACCCGCAGTGCGAAACACACCGCGTCGGGTCAATTGCGCATCCATGCCTTCAACAGTTCCTTCCCGGTCCTGTTCGGATCTTGGTGAGCAGTCCACCTCGACCATAGCTGCGCGCTCCGCCGTTAAAGAGATTTTCGTTTCAGGTGAATACTCTGGTGGTCGCACGACATCCACGACAGCAGCGGTGGCTCACCCCTTTTGGGTGATTCTGGCAAAGCAATCACGTCAAGGGTCGAACTGACTCAATGTGGTTCGATACGCAGATTGACGCGATTATCGAAAAGCAAACGGTAGCTTCAGAACTACACAGCTCATCCGTCGACCCGACGAACCCACCAGACGCAGAAGTGCCCCAAACCCGAAGGTTTGGGGCACTTTTCAGTCTGCTCGCGCGGCGAGTTGAGCTTTCGCTACTTCGCCTTCTCGAGAACCTCGACCAGCCGCCACCGCTTGGTGGCCGACGTCGGCCGGGTCTCCATCAGCGAGACGCGGTCGCCGATGCCGGCGTCGCCGTTCTCGTCGTGCGCCTTGACCTTCGTGGTGGTCCGGATGATCTTGCCGTAGAGCGGGTGGCTCTTGCGGGATTCCAGCTCGACCACGATGGTCTTCTGCATCTTGTCGCTCACCACGTAGCCGATGGCGGTCTTACGACGGCCGCGCGGCTTCTCGGTGGCCGGGGTGTGCTTGGGGCCCTTGGTTTCTGCCATTACGAATCCTCACCAACGGGTCCGGAAGCCAGACCCAACTCACGTTCACGCAGCACGGTGTAAACCCGTGCAATCTCCTGGCGCACAATGCGCAGCCGACGGTTGTTGGCCAGCTGACCGGTCGCCATCTGGAAGCGCAGGTTGAACAGCTCTTCCTTCGACTCGCGCAGCTTTGCCGTCAACTCGGTGTCGGACAGTTCACGCAGCTCACCAGGCGTAGTTCCCACTGCCATCAGAACTGCTCCTCTCGACTCACGATGCGTGCCTTGATCGGCAGCTTGTGGATTGCGCGAGTCAGTGCTTCCTTGGCGATCTTCTCGTCGGGGTAGCTGATCTCGAACAAAATGCGTCCCGGCTTGACGTTGGCGATCCACCACTCCGGCGAACCCTTACCGGAACCCATGCGGGTCTCGGCGGGCTTCTTGGTCAGCGGGCGGTCCGGGAAGATGTTGATCCACACCTTGCCGCCACGCTTGATGTGCCGGTTGATGGCGATACGAGCGGACTCGATCTGCCGGTTGGTGATGTAGGCGTGGCCGAGGGCCTGGATGCCATAATCACCGAAGCTCACCGACGTGCCACCGCTGGCGATGCCACGCTGGCGCGGGTGATGCTGCTTGCGGTGCTTGACCTTACGGGGAATCAGCATGGTTTAGCTCTCCGTGCTCTCAGCGGCCGGCGCAGCCTCGACAGCAGCGGCCTCAGTAGCGGCGGGCGCATCTCCGGTCGCAGCGCGGCCGGCCTCAGTGCTCGTCGCCGTGGTGCCCGAGGAACCGCTACGACGCGGCCGGGTGCCCGACGGACGCTCACGACGCGGCCGGTCAGCGGCCGGCGCGGCGGCAGTCAGCTCACGCTTTCCACCGACGATGTCGCCCTTGTAGATCCACACCTTCACGCCGATCCGGCCGAAGGTGGTCTTGGCCTCGTACAGGCCGTAGTCGATGTCCGCGCGCAGCGTGTGCAGCGGAACCCGACCCTCGCGGTAGAACTCCGAGCGGCTCATCTCAGCACCGCCGAGGCGGCCCGAGCACTGCACCCGGATGCCCTTGACGTTGGGCTGACGCATCGCCGACTGGATCGCCTTGCGCATCGCGCGACGGAACGCCACGCGGTTGCTCAGCTGCTCGGCGACACCCTGGGCGACGAGCTGAGCCGTCGACTCAGGGTTCTTCACCTCGAGGATGTTCAGCTGAACCTGCTTCTTGGTCAGCTTCTCCAGGTCGGCACGGATGCGGTCGGCCTCGGTGCCGCGGCGACCGATGACGATGCCGGGACGCGCGGTGTGGATGTCGACGCGGACCCGGTCACGGGTGCGCTCGATCTCCACGTCGGCGATGCCGGCGCGCTCAAGACCAGTGGCCAGCAGACGCCGGATGGCGACGTCTTCCTTCACATAGTCCTTGTACTGCTTGTCGGCGTACCACCGGGACTTCCACTCGGTCGTGATACCGAGCCGGAAACCGTGGGGATTGATCTTCTGGCCCACTACTCCGAGCCTCCCTTCGTCTCGGCCGTGCCCTTCACGGCGGCGGCCTTGCTGCCCTGCGCACGACGGCTACGTGCCGACGCGGCGGACGCACCCTTCTGCTTGGGCGGACGGCTCTCCACGATCACGGTGATGTGGCTGGTGCGCTTACGGATCCGGAACGCACGCCCCTGGGCACGCGGACGGATGCGCTTGGCGGTCGGACCCTCATCGGCGTGGATGGTCGCAACCACCAGCGTCGTCGGGTCCAAGCCCTCGTTGTTCTGCGCGTTGGCGGCAGCGCTCGCGATCACCTTGGCGACCGTCTCGCTGGCACCCTGCGGCGCCCACCGCAAGATGTCGAGGGCTTGCTCGACGCTCTTGCCGCGGACCAGGTCGATGACACGACGGGCCTTGCTGGCCGAGACACGCACGAAACGTGCCTGCGCCATCGCGGATGGGTATTCAGTGACTGTGGTACTCATCGCCGCTTGCTCTTCCGGTCGTCCTTGATGTGACCCTTGAAGGTGCGCGTCGGGGCGAATTCGCCCAACTTGTGCCCGACCATCGCCTCGGTGACGAACACCGGGACATGCTTGCGGCCGTCATGCACCGCAAAGGTATGCCCGATGAAGTCGGGGAGGATGGTCGACCGACGCGACCAGGTCTTGATGACCTGCTTGGTGTTCTTGTCGTTCTGAACGTCGACCTTCTTGAGAAGATGGTCGTCGACGAACGGACCCTTTTTGAGACTACGAGGCATCGCTGCTACTCCTTCCGCTGCCTAGCGCTTGTTCTTGCCGGTGCGCCGGCGACGGACGATGAGCTTGTCGCTGGGCTTGTTGGGCTTGCGGGTGCGGCCCTCAGGCTTACCCCACGGGCTGACCGGATGGCGGCCACCAGAGGTCTTACCCTCACCACCACCATGCGGGTGGTCGACCGGGTTCATCACGACACCACGGACGGTCGGGCGCTTGCCCTTCCACCGCATACGGCCGGCCTTACCCCAGTTGATGTTGGCCTGCTCCTTGTTGCCGACCTCGCCGACGGTGGCGCGGCAGCGCACATCGACGCGGCGGATTTCACCGGACGGCATACGCAGCGAGGCGTAGGTGCCTTCCTTACCCAGCAACTGGATGCTGACACCGGCAGAGCGGCCCATCTTCGCACCGCCACCGGGCCGCAGCTCCACAGCGTGGATCACGGTACCGGCGGGGATGTTGCGCAGCGGCAGGTTGTTGCCCGGCTTGATGTCGGCGTTCGGCCCCTGCTCGATCACGTCGCCCTGCTTCAGACCCTGGGGCGCGATGATGTAGCGCTTCTCGCCGTCCAGGAAGTGCAGCAGCGCGATGTTCGCGGTGCGGTTGGGGTCGTACTCGATGTGCGCGACCTTGGCGTTGACGCCGTCCTTGTCATGGCGACGGAAGTCGATGACGCGGTAGGCACGCTTGTGGCCGCCACCCTTGTGCCGGGTGGTGATGCGGCCGTGGGCGTTACGACCACCCTTGCCGTGCAGCGGGCGAATCAGCGATTTCTCCGGAGTCGAACGAGTGATCTCGGCGAAATCGGAGACGCTGGCACCGCGACGACCCGGGGTCGTCGGCTTGTACTTGCGAATTCCCATATCAGTTAAATCCTCTTAGTTCCCGGCTTACGCCGGGGCTCCGAACAGTTCGATCGGCTTGCTGCCGGCGGCCAGGGTGACGATGGCACGCTTGGTGTCCTTGCGCTTACCGAAGCCCGAACGGGTGCGCTTGCGCTTACCCTGCCGGTTGGCGGTGTTCACCGAACTGACCTTGACGTCGAAGATCTTCTCGATAGCGATCTTGATCTGCGTCTTGTTCGAATCCGGGTGCACGACGAACGTGTACACGTTGTCCTCGATCAGCCCGTACGACTTCTCCGAGATGACCGGGGCCAGGATGATGTCGCGGGGGTCTGTAATCGTTGCCATCAGACCGACGCTCCTTCTTTTTGGTCCTTGGTGCTCGCAGAGATGTACGCGTTCAGCGCCTCGACGCTGAACACCAGGTCGTCGGCATTGAGCACGTCGTAGGTGTTGAGCTGATCCGGCGAGATCACGTGCACACCAGGCAGGTTCCGAACGCTGCGGGCGCCGACCTCATCGGTGCGACCGATGATGACGAGCACCTTGCGGCGGTCGGTGATCGCGCCCAGGAACGCCTTGGCGCTCTTGGTCGACGGGTTCTGACCCTCAACCAGCTCGGTGATCGCGTGGATCCGCTCGTTGCGGGCCCGGTCCGAGAGCGCACCGCGCAGTGCGGCGGCGATCATCTTCTTCGGGGTCCGCTGGCTGTAGTCGCGCGGCTGCGGGCCGTGCACAACGCCACCACCGGTGAACTGCGGTGCGCGGGTGGAGCCCTGACGCGCCCGACCGGTGCCCTTCTGCCGGTACGGCTTCTTACCGCCACCGGAGACCTGGGCGCGGGTCTTCGTCGCATGCGTGCCCTGACGCTTGGCCGCCAACTGAGCGTTGACCACCTGGTGCATCAGAGCGATGTTGGGCTCGACGTCGAACAGCGCGGCGGGCAGCTCGACAGAACCGTCCGTCTTGCCTGCCGGCGTCTTAACATCAATTTTGAGAGTCATTACTTCTCGCCTCGCTTGATTGCGCTGCGGACAACCACCAGACCACCGTTGCGTCCGGGGATCGCGCCCTTGATCAACAGCACGCCGTTCTCGGCATCGACCTTGTGAACCTTGAGGTTCTGCGTGGTCACCCGGTCGTGGCCCATGCGGCCCGACATCCGGGTGCCCTTGAACACGCGGCCCGGGGTGGCACAGCCACCGATGGAGCCGGGGCGACGGTGCACTGCCTGGGCGCCGTGCGAGGCGCCCTGGCCGGCGAAGCCGTGACGCTTCATGGTGCCGGCGAAGCCCTTGCCCTTGCTGGTGCCGGTCACGTCGACGAAAGCACCGTCGGCGAAGATCTCGGCGGTCAGCTCCTGGCCCACCTCGTACTCGGCGGCAGCAGCCTCGTCGACCCGAAGCTCAGCCAGGTGGCGGCGCGGGTTGACACCCGCGGCGGCGTACTGACCGGTGACGGGCTTGTTGACCTTGCGCGGGCTGATCTCGCCATAGGCGAGCTGCACGGCGCTGTAGCCGTCGCGCTCGGGGGTACGGATAAGGGTCACCACGTTGGGGCCGGCCTTGACGACCGTCACCGGGACGACTTTGTTGTTCTCATCGAACACCTGCGTCATGCCCAGCTTGGTGCCCAAAATGCCTTTTCTAGCCATTTTTCTCGGGTCTCCTACTGGATATTGACGTCGACACTGGCCGGCAGGTCGATGCGCATGAGAGCGTCAACCGTCTTCGGCGTCGGGTCGAGGATGTCGATCAGGCGCTTGTGGGTGCGCATTTCGAAATGCTCCCGCGAGTCCTTGTACTTATGCGGCGACCGGATGACGCAGTAAATGTTCTTCTCGGTCGGCAACGGCACGGGGCCCACGACACTGGCACCGGTACGGGTGACCGTCTCGACGATCTTGCGCGCCGAGGCATCAATGGCCTCATGGTCGTAGGCCTTGAGCCTGATGCGGATCTTCTGTCCCGCCACGCTTCTCCTACCTCTACTTCGTACATCGGCCGGCCGTATCGAAGCCTCGATGGGAAAACCCACCGAAACCCGTCGGGCCTGGTCCCCGGCGCGGGTGCGCCGAGTATTGCCGCCGCTGTTTACCTGTCTGTGGTCCACCGGCCCCCGCGGTCGGGCGTGTCGCCTTCTCGCACACTTTCTCGCCCTGGAAATCAGTCGCGATCTAGTGTTGGGACCGGATGCGCCCGTGGGGGCGCGGGTCGGATGCCCGGCCAGGAATACCCGGCTCAAGGCAACCCGAACAGTATGCCTTAGATCCGGGCGTGCTCCAAATCCACGATCGAGCAGGTCGGAGGCCGTCGGCGCGGCCAGGAAAAACAGCGTCCAAGTTCCGGGTTTCCAGGCGATTTTCGCGCACGGGTCACGTTCGTAACGTGAGGGCGGAGAAAACCGCCGCGGAGCGCCACCAGGTTACGACCGCGGCGCCCGTCGAACTTACTTTTGAGTAAGGTATGGCGCATGACGCAGTCGCCCGTGAGGACACCCAGCGCTACCTATAGAGCATGGAAGAAGTTGTCACCGCTGCCCGGCGGCAGCTGGGCGTTCTCCGCAGCGGCCATGGCCCGGGTGCCCTATTTCGCGTCGATCCTCCCCCACGTCGTCCGCATGGAGCCCGGCCTGGCCGAGGTGACGGTGCCGAAGTGGTTCTACGTCTACAACCACCTGCACACCGTGCACGCGATCGCGTCGTGCAATGCCGCCGAGATGGCGATGGGCATCCTGATGGAGGCCACCGTGCCGACGACGCACCGCTGGATTCCCAAGGCGATGAATGTGCAGTACCTCGCCAAGGCCACCACGTCGCTGCGGGCCAGGGCCGAGCTCACCCCGCCGGATTTCAGCACCATCACCGAAGGCACCGACATCGTGGTGCCGGTCAGCATCACCGACCGACACGGCGTCGAAGTGGTGCACGCCGACATCACCACCTGGGTCACGCCGGCCTGAGCCATCGAGTGTGCGCTAGTCGAGATAGGTGCCGTGACCCTCGCGCACCAGCGCGCCGTCGAACAGCAGCACCTCGTTGACCAGCCCGCCGTTCTGATTGCGGTAGTGGATCACCAGGGCCGACTCGCCGCGGTATGTCGCCAGCACCTCGAAATGCAGATCCGGCATGCCGGCCAGCGCCGTGGTCCAGTAGTGCCGCAACGCATCCTTACCCCGAACCACACCTTTGGTCTCCGGGAAGATGCGCGCCGCGACCGGCGAACTGAACATCACGTCGTCGTGGAAATGCGCCAACACCGCCTCCACGTCGTGCGCGTTCCACGCCTTCACCCATTCCTCGGCGAATGCGTGCGGATCCGGTGTCGCCATCGAGTTCACTTCTCCCTCAGCCCGGCCCAGAGCGGGCATTGATGCTCATGTGCGAAGCCATTGTCGACGCGACTGCCGTCGGCCTGCAACGACATTCGGGCACCGTCGCCCGCCGAATCGAACCCAGGCCAGCCCGGTTGACCATCGACTGCGGGATCACCGGTGCGCACGAAGGCGCTCCAGTAGTCCATCATCTGCTCCGAAAGGCGTTGCTGCGCCGGGTCCAACGGAGGCGCCCCGCCGACGTCGAACAGATAGCGAAGCTCCAGCGAGTGACTGGCCCCGACGGGGAAGGGCAGCGTTCGCATGACCTCCGGCGCCGGGGCGGAGCGATCGTTGAACTCGTAGGCGTAGACCGGCCCGGTGCGGGACAGCTCACCGGCCATCCGCTCCGAGACACACGCAAAGTCACCGTCGGTGACGGCAGCCGAATATGCCTGCGCCACACCGCCGTACCGATCGATCGGGTAATGGGCGCCGACCGCCGCAGCATCGGCGCCGAAGGTCTCCGACAAGAGCCGTGGATAATCCCCCGCGGCGTAGCGCTGTCCTTGACGGAGATAGCGCAACGCCACGAAGAGCGTGAACTCATCACGGGTGGTGCCGATGAGCACCGGCACCGGATCGGCGCGGCCTGCTCCGAATTCCGCCAACGGGGCCTGCGGAATCAATGCCGACCCGGTCACCGGGCCGGTCAGCTCGTCACTGCCGATATTGAAGTACCACACCGGTTTTCGCAGACCGTCCACCGGCAGTGTACGCAGGCAGTTCGCGGCCGTCACGGGATCGGGGCATCCGACAGCGGCTGCGTAATCGAGCGAGCGGCGGCTTGCCGTGGCAAGGTCGGCCTGCGCATGGCACGGCGCACTCATCAGGATCGCAGCTCGGAACAATCCCGCTGAACCGGGCGACACCAGGTGGTCGCACACCGACATGCCACCCGCGGATTCACCGGCGACGGTGACCTTTTCCGGATCGCCGCCGAAGTCGGCGATGTTGTCCCGCACCCACCGCAGCGCCGCCTGCTGGTCGGCCAGGCCGTAGTTGCCGATGTCACCGCCGGCCCCCAGCGCGGGGTGAGCCAGGAACCCCAGCGTGCCGAGACGGTAGTTGATCGTCACCACCACGACGTCCCCGCGCGCGGCCAGCCGCCCCGCGTCGTAGATATCGCCGCTGCCACCCACGAACGCGCCGCCGTGGATCCACACCATCACGGGGCGCAACCCATCCGAGACCGGCGGTGTCCAGACGTTCAGACTCAGGCAGTCCTCGGCAGAGTTGGCCCCGCGTTCGGGATCTGAATCGGGGTCCTGGATGCACCGCGGGCCGGGCCGGGTGGCGTCGCGCTCCCCCGGCCATCCCGGCGCGGGCGCCGGTGCGGAGAACCGCATGGGCCCTACCGGGGCAGCGGCATACGGCACCCCGGCGAACAGGCGGTGGTCGGATGCCACTGTGCCGCGCAGGGTTCCGGCTGTGGTCTGGACGAGCGCCGGGTCCAGCCCTTGTACGTGCCGCGGCGGATCAACGGCCGGATGACCGGACGTCACTGCCTGGCCGCCACCCCGCGCACAGCCTCCCACCAGCATCGCCAGCACTGCCAGCAACGCGACGACGCGACGCCCGGTCCGCATGGCTGCGAGCGTACGGGGCCGATCGACAAAATCGGCTCCCTTACGTGGCGCCGATCACATATGGTGGTAATTGACACCCGTCAAGTCCCTGGTAGTGAGGAGTCCGAATGAGCGCGCCGACGATGGATGACGCCGCGAAGGTGCTCGCCGATCCGACGGCTTACGCCGACGATGCACGCCTGCACACCGCGCTGACCCATCTGCGCGCCAACAATCCGGTGGCCTGGGTGGACAACAAGCCCTACCGACCGTTCTGGGCGATCACCAAGCACGCCGACATCATGGCCATCGAGCGGGACAACGAGCTCTTCATCAGCGAGCCCCGGCCGCTGCTGGCCACCGCCGCCGCCGACGACCTGGCCAGACAACAGCTCGAGGCCGGCATGGGCCTGCGCACGCTGATCCACATGGACGACCCCCATCACCGCAAGGTGCGGTCCATCGGTGCAGATTGGTTCCGCCCCAAGGCAATGCGTGATCTCAAGGTTCGCGTCGACGAACTCGCCAAGCGTTACGTCGACAAGATGCGGGATATCGGGCCCGAATGCGATTTCGTCACCGCCATCGCCGTCGACTTCCCGCTGTACGTGATCATGTCGCTGCTCGGGCTGCCCGAAGACGACTTCGCGCGCATGCACATGCTGACCCAGGAGATGTTCGGCGGCGACGACGACGAGTACAAGCGCGAGGGCGGGTCCTTGGAAGACCAACTCGCCGTATTGATGGACTTCTTCACCTACTTCTCCAAGCTCACCGCGTCGCGTCGCGCCAACCCGACCGAGGACCTGGCGTCGGCCATCGCCAACGGCACCATCGACGGGGAACCGCTGTCCGAGGTCGACACCGCGTCGTACTACGTCATCGTCGCCAGCGCCGGCCACGACACCACCAAGGACGCGATCTCCGGCGGACTCCATGCGCTCATCGAGAATCCCGACCAGTTGGCCAGGCTGAAAGCGCAACCCGATCTGATGGGTACCGCGGTCGAAGAGATGATCCGGTGGTCCACCCCGGTCAAGGAATTCATGCGGACCGCCACCGCCGACACCACCGTGCGCGGCGTGCCGATCGCGAAGGGCGACTCCGTCTACCTGGCGTACGTTTCGGGCAACCGCGACGAGGAGGTCTTCGACGACCCGCACCGCTTCGACGTCGGGCGGGACCCGAACAAGCACCTGGCATTCGGATACGGCGTGCACTTCTGTCTGGGCGCGGCACTGGCGCGGATGGAGATGAACAGCTTGTTCACCGAGCTGCTGAGCCGACTCGACTCCATCGAATTGGCCGGGACACCAGAGCTTTCCGCGACCACGTTCGTCGGCGGACTCAAGCACCTGCCGATTCGTTACTCGCTGCGCTGAGCCTCAGAGGTGGACCGCCGGTGGGTGGCGAGAAAGCCATCCACCGCGGCCCGCACGCAGGTGGTGTAGTCGAATTCCGACAGGGTGCTGAGCTTGCCCAACACGATCGGACCCAGCAGCAGCGCGGCGGCCTGCGTGCGATCGACCTCGCCGAGCTCGGCGACGGCCTCGGGGCTGTCGAAGATCGCCTCGAACGGCAGCGCGTACTGCTCGGCCACCCGCTCACGCAGGGTCCGCACCTCGGCGCTGTCGTCCGTCCGCCACGGCAGCTGTTCCATGTCGCCGCCGAGCGCCAACCATGACATCGCGGTGATGCTGATCGGCGCCTCGGCGATCGAGTCGGCCTGCGCCTGAACCAGGGCGATCAGCCGGTCACGCAGCGGGCCGTCCTCCGGCGGCATCGGCGCAGCCGGGATGAGAGCCCGAAATGCGGCGGCCAGCAAGTCATTTCCGCTCGGGAAGTGCCGGTACAACGTCGCCCTGGCCACATTCGCAGCCCTGGTGACCGCATCGACCGTCACCGCACTCGGACCACCTGACCGCAACAGCGTCGTCGCCGCCTCGAGCAACCGGGCCCGGGACCGGGCCGGACGCGGGTCAGCGCTTTCGGCAGCCATCCGCCAACACCTCCAAAAAAACAGACTTACCGTCTCGCTCCAAGACTGTTAGTCTCGAAACTTCATCGACGCAGGAGGTGCCCGGCATGTCTGACACCCTCGTCGATTCTGGCCAGGATATAGATGCGGGCCTGGCATATCTGTCGATCCGGCAGCGGTACTGGCTGCTCGCCGTCGCCTGCATGGACGTCTCCATCGTGATCGCATCGATGGTGGCCCTGAACGCCGCCCTTCCCGACATCGCCCGCGAGACCGCCGCCACCCAGGCCCAACTCACCTGGGTCATCGACGGGTACACCCTGGTGCTGGCCTGCCTGCTGTTGCCCGCGGGTGCGATCGGCGACCGCTACGGCAGGCGCGGCGCCCTGCTGACCGGCCTCGCGGTCTTCATCCTCGCCTCGGCGGCACCGATACTGTTCGACGACCCCGTCCAATTGATCGCCTCCCGTGCCGTGGCCGGGGCCGGCGCTGCCTTCATCATGCCGGCCACTCTGTCGCTGCTGACCGCCGCGTTTCCAAAGTCCGAGCGCAACAAGGCCGTTGGGATCTGGGCGGGCGTCGTCGGATCGGGAGCCGTCTTCGGATTCCTGATCACCGGCGGGTTGCTGCACTTCTGGTCCTGGCAATCCATCTTCGCGACCTTCGCGATCGCCGGCATCGGGTTGTTCCTCCTGACCTGCACCGTGCCCTCCTCCCGGGATGACGACGCCGCACCGCTGGACTGGATCGGCGCGGTGCTGATCGGCGCGGCAGTGGCGATCTTCGTGCTCGGGGTGATGGAAGCGCCGGTGCGGGGCTGGACACATCCGATGGTGTGGGGTTGCATGACCGGCGGAATCGGCCTCGCGGTGGCGTTCGCCTTTGTGCAACTCAACCGCCCGCACCCACTGCTCGATGTGCGGCTGTTCAGAAAACCCGACTTCGCCACCGGCGCAGTGGGCGTGACGTTCCTGTTCTTCGCGAACTTCGGCTACTTCTTCGTCAGCATGCAGTACATCCAGCTGGTCATGGGGTACAGCCCGATTCAGACGGCAATCGCCCTGTGTCCATTGATGATTCCCGTGCTTCTGCTCGGCGCCACCACGCACCTCTATCTGCCGCGGCTGGGTTTGCGGCTGTGCGTCTCGATCGGGCTTCTGGTGATCGCCGCGGGCCTGATGTGCATGCTGCTGCTCGAAGTGGATTCCAGCTATTTCGACTACGCCTGGCCATTGTTCATCATGAGCACTGGCATGGGATTGTGCACCGCGCCAACCACATCGGCCATCATGGGTGCGGTCCCCGACGAGAAACAGGGCGTGGCCTCCGCGGTCAACGACACCACCCGGGAAGTCGGTGCCGCCCTGGGCATCGCGGTGGCCGGATCGATCCTGGCAGCCCAATACCAGAATCACCTGGGGCCCAAGCTGACCGGACTACCCGCCGAGGTACGCGAGCCGATCCTCAGCTCACTGGCCGAGGCACTCGCCGTGGCCGGGCAACTGGGTCCGCAGGGCACGGCCGTAACCGAGCTCGCCAAGCAGGCATTCCTCGACGCGACGAACTCCGCCCTGCAGGTGATGGCGGTGGTGCTGGCGGTGGCCGCGGTGTTCGTCGGGATCTGGGCGCCGGGCCGCGACGGTGAGCAACTCCGGGTCGTCCGGCGACTCAGGTCGCGAGAAACTCCGCAGCCCGATGACCGATCATGGCAATGGTCGCGTGCGGGCCGCGGCTGGTGATGGCCGGCATGATCGACCCGTCCACCACCCACAGACCCTCGATCCCCAGCACCCGACAGGTCGGATCGAGTACCGCCTCAGCTCCCGCCCCCATCGGCGCGGTGCCGGCCAGATGCTGCGATGTCGACCACGACGCGTCACCGACTTCAGCTGTGTGACTGACCAATTCGCGAGCCAGCTCGGCGCCTCGACGCAGTGCCTCCACATCCTCGGCCACGGTGTCATAGCGGTGCTCGATCACCGGCGCCACCTTGGGGTCGGCCGACACCAACCGAACCCGGCCCCGCGAGTGCGGACTCATCAGCGCCACCCCGAGGTGCGGAAGCTCGGCGGGGTCGTGCCCGGGCCCGTGCACCATGGCCGCGAAACCGGCGGTGTACGGGCGCACCTCGATGCCATCGGCAGTGGTGAGCACGGCCTCCAGCGGCGGCAGGTCGTGAGTCGGCGTCCACGAGACGGGTAGCACCCATTCCGGATGGTCCACGGTGTGCATGCCGACCGGCAGGCCGGAGACCACCTCGATGCCGAGTGCCTCAAGCTCGGCCGACGGCCCGATACCGGACAGCAGCAATAGGTGTGCCGATCCAATTGCCCCGGAACACAGGATAATTCGATCAGCGCTGAGAACAGAACCGTCGTCGCACCGCACTCCGACAGCCCGATTCGCGCGGAACAGCACGCGGCCGACCCGGGTGTCGGTGACCAGCCGGAGATTCGGCCGGTCCAGGGCGGGTTGCAGGTAGGCGCCACCTGGCCCAACCCTGTTGCCTCCGTTGATGTTCAGCGGAACGGCACCCACCCCGGGCGGCAGTGCCGCCCCAGCGTCCGAGCCGTTGAGATCATCGATCCAGCCGAATCCGGCACTCGTCGCCGCATCCACGAATGATGCTGTGCAACCGTCGAACTCACGTACCCGACGGACGGTTATCGGGCCGCCGTCCCCGTGCAGGACGGTGTCGAAATCCAGGTCGGTCTCGATCGTGCGGAAGTGCGGCAGCACATCATCCCAGCTCCACCCGGGCACGCCCCACCGGTCGAAGTCGGTGGGCAACCCCCGGCAGAAGTAGCCGCCGTTGACCGCCCCGGAGCCACCCACCACCGATCCGCGGATGATCTCGGTGTACCGGGGCGGATTGTCGGTCAACACCGACGCATAGTGACGGACCACCGAACTGGCCGCCCCGATCGGCAGCCGCAGGGCATCCGTGATCTGCGCCGCCACCCGCGGGTCACTGGGCGCCGGGCCGGCCTCCACGACCGTGACCCGGCGGCTGGGATCGACGGAAAGCCGTTCAGCCAGAATTGATCCGGCGCTTCCGGCGCCGACGATCAGGACATCTGTCAACTGGCTTTAGCTCCGCAGCTGCGGTTTGAGCGCGCCCAGCTGACGTTCCCGCACCACACCGGTCCACAAGCCGATCCCGTAGGCGAGATCGTCCAGACGCTTGAGCAGGATGTGGGTCAGCAGGCCGACGGGTTTGGTGTCGTCGTCGGCATTGCCGCGCCGGGTCGCCCAGTCGACCACACCGTCGAGCACCGCGGCCACCAGCACCGCGTGCCTGGCCCGCCGGAACATCAGGGCGGCGACCAGGGCCACCGGCCAGTAGTGCCGACAGATCGCCGAACACAGCTGGAGAGCCGCCGACCACAGCCCGCGCGCGGTCACCGCCGCGACCTCGGTCGGTTCGGTATCGACCGTGCTGAGAGACCTTGCGATGCGCCGGCCGGTGAAGATCGCGATCACCACCGAGCCGAGATACCCGAAACACGACCCCATGGCCAGGAGCAGCCACACCATCAGCGTCCACCCGGAGATCACCACAGGGGCGGTCTTACCCGGATGCCGGACGGTCAACGGTGCCGCCGATGTGCCGTAGAAAGCCTTGCGGTTGAACCACTCTCGCAGATCTGTCCGGTGGTCATGAGCAACCAGCGCGATCGGCTCGTACCGCAGGCGGGCCCCGGTTTCGACCAGGCGCCAGCACAGGTCAACATCTTCGCCGGAGTGCATGGTCTCGTCGAACCCGCCCACCGCGACCAGCGCCGAGCGCCGGCAGATGATGGCCGCACTCGGTACGTAGGACACCGGGCCGTAGGGCACCACCGGCGCCTCCCGCACCCCGAGATCCAACGACGAACGCACCGCCTCGTACCGGGCGACGACGTTGTCGGCGGTGTGCAGCCCGACGATGCGCGGCGCCACCAGCGCCACCGCAGGGTCGCAGAAGTGTCCGAGCAATGCCTCGAGCCACCCACGCCGCGGCACCACATCGGAGTCGAGGAACGCCACGAAATCGGTCTCCGTCGCGGCCAGGCCGGTGTTGCGGGCGGCCGCCGGACCGTTGCTACGGAAGTGCCGGAGCACCTGCACATCGCAGTGCATCCCGGCGAACTCTGATTGCGCGACCGGAACCGCAGAGCCGTCGTCGACCACGATCACCCGCAGGCCCCGCAACGCCGCGATCAGCCGATGCAGACCGGATACGTTGTCGCGCACCGGAATAATGACCGTGACGTCACGGTGCGACGGCCCGCAGGGCGGACGCGGATGCGCGACCGTGGCGTCGAGCAAAGTCCGGGCAAGTTGCGCGCTCTGCGCGTCGTGCACTTCCAGACGGCCGCCGTTGAGCATGGTCTGCGCGGTCGGAGCCAGCTGCAGCAACCGGGTCGGCGACCCGCCGAGTAGGGCCGCGCCCGCCCCGAGCACCTTGACACGGCGATCCACCTGCACGGCAAAACCGTCGGGCAGCCTCGGTCCGGTCATGTCAGCAATCCGTTCCGGTCCGGCTGCCAGCGCCGCATCCGGCCGGCGCAGCCGTTGACCATCTCAGCAAAGATACGCTCCCCCTCGACGGCCGTCGCGGTTGTCGGGTCACCGAGCACCCCGACTTCGCTGACTGCTGCGATCCCCCCACCGCGCATCGCCGGCATCAGCTCGGCCAGCGGGGCAGTATTGCCGGGAGTCAGCTCATCCACCCAGACATCGCCGGGCGAAATATGTAGCAATACAGATGTTTCGGTATGGCCCGCGTGCGCGTCGGCGCCCGTGGCGATGCACGGAACCCAGCCGGCATCGCGGCCCTCCTGGCGCAACAGGGCCACCGCGGCGGCCAGCGCCTCCACATTGCCCCCGTGACCATTGACGAAGACGAATCGCGAGGCCCAGCTCGACGCCGACCGCCCGTACTCCACCAGCAACGACCGTAGTGCGGCGGTGCCGATCGACACCGTGCCGGGGAACCCCTCGTGCTCGCCGCTGGCGCCGTAGTGGACGGGCGGCGCGACCATCCATTCGCCGGCCGGCGCGCCGTCGACGTGCTCGAGAACCGCGTGGGCGACGGCGGAGGCGATCCGCGTGTCGGTGTCCAGGGGCAGGTGCGGACCATGTTGCTCGGTAGAGCCCACGGGGATGATCAACATTGGCGACACGCTGCGTAGCTGTCTCGACGTTGAGTTCCCGAGCCCGCTGGGGAACGCCACGTGCCGATCGTAGGCCGTATTCACCTACTGTGCGCCAATTGTTGGAGCACAGGCAGCAATTGATTTGCCTTTGCTTTCCCGACACCGGCCATGAGCATCACGTACGTCTCTCCTGCCACCCCTGTCACGCCGCAGCGCGACGCGCCGGGGCAGCAGTCAGGAGTCGGCGCGCGGGACGCCGAGGGTTCGGGTGAAGCCCTCGGGAACCAGGATGTCGTCCGGCGTCAGGTCGTGGATCGAGGACTTGCCCAGCCCACGCAGCGCGGAGTCGATGCCACCGCTGAGGATGTCCAGCACGTTCTCGACACCCGCCTGGCCGTTGGCGGCGAGGCCCCACAGGTAGGCACGTCCGATCATGACCGCCCGGGCGCCGAGCGCCACGGCCTTGACGACGTCGCTGCCGCGGCGGATCCCGCCGTCCAGCAAAACCTCGACCTGGTCCCCCACCGCGTCGGCGATGGCAGGCAGGCAACGGATCGCCGCCGGGGTGCCGTCCAGGTTGTTACCGCCGTGGTTGGACACGGTGATCGCCGAAACACCCGCGTCCACGGCACGTTTGGCGTCATCGACCCGCACCATGCCCTTGAGCAGGAACGGCCCGCCCCACTGCTCACGCAGCCAGGCGATGTCCTCCCAGGTCGGGGGCGGGGTGCCCATCCACTGCCCGTAGGCCTCGAAGAACGTCGGCCCCGGCTCGCCGGCCCGGCCCTGGTTGGGCACCCGCAGGTCAGGTGGACGCAGGTGCTTACCGAAGCTCCACAGCCAGCGCGGCTTGGTGAGCACCTCCGGGGACATCCGCAGCATCGTGCGCAGATCCATTCGCTCCGGGATCTTCGGGCTACCCCAGTCGCGACCGTGGCTGAAGCTCCAGTCGGTCGTGGCGATGAGGCCGACGGCACCCGCGTCCTTGGCCCGCTGCACCCGCTCGGCGATCTCGTCGCGGGACCCCAGCCAGTAGATCTGGAAGAAGATCTTGTCGTTGACGGCGGTGACTTCCTCCATCGGCTTGCTGGCAAACGAGGACAGCCCCATGGCCGTACCGCGCGCCGCCGCAGCCCGGGCCACCGCCACCTCGCCATCGGGGTCGACTGCCTGCACGCCCGTAGGCGAGATGATGACCGGCATCGAAATGTCTTGACCCATCACGGTTGTCGACATCTCACGCTTCTCGGTGGCACCGACGACGTGCGGCGCGAAACCGAGCTCGGCGAACGACTCCACGTTGTCGGAGACCGTCACGCCCTTTTCGCTGGCGGAGATCAGCGACGAGTAGGCGGACTTGGGCAGCCGCTTCTTCGCCCGCTGCTGGGCGATGGCGACGGTCTCGAACCAGGTATCACGAGCCATGGATTTACACCGGACTTTCGTTACAGATTCGGGCGGGCGGCATGCTCAGCAACTTCAGCGCCACCGGGCCCTGCTTGGTACCGCGGGAGTGATCACCGCTGGGCTTGGGTTTGATGCGTTCCGCTGCCAGGGCCGGTTCGCCCCAGCCTTCGACGCACTCGGGATCCGGCCCGTCCATCGGCAGACCGGTGAAGAACTTGGCTGCCATGCAGCCGCCGCGGCAGGCGTCGTAGTGCCCGCAGCCACTGCAGGCGCCGGCCGACTGCGGCTCGCGAAGCTCACGGAAGAGCGGGGAGTTCTGCCAGACATTCTGAAAACCGGTTCCAAAACCGGTGTCTTCCAGAATGTTTCCGGCCAGGAACTTGTCGTGGATGGCGAACGGGCAGGCGTAGACATCGCCCACCGGATCGATCAGGCACACCACCCGGCCGGCGCCGCACAGGTTCAGCCCGGCCAGAGCGCCGGGCTCACCCAGCCCCGACAGGTGGAAGAACGAGTCACCGGTCAGCACGCGCTCACCGCGGGCGACCAACCAGTTGTACAGCTGGCGCTGCTGGTCCGGGGTGGGGTGCAGCTCGTCCCAGACATCGGCGCCCCGGCCCGACGGGCGCAGCCGGGTGATCCGCAGCGTGGCGCCGTAGCGGTCGGCCAGCGCCTTGAACTCGTCGAGCTGGTCGACGTTGTGGCGGGTCACCACGACAGAGATCTTGGCATCGGAAAAGCCCGCGGCGGCAAGGTTTTCCAGCGCGCGCACGGCCATGTCGAATGAGCCCTTGCCGCGGACCGCGTCGTTGACCTCGGCGTTGGCGCCGTCAAGGGAGATCTGCACGTCGACGTAGTCGCTGGCGGCGAGCTTGGCGGCCACCTCGGGTGTGATGCGCACCCCGTTGGTGGAGAACTTGACGCCGACATGGTGTTCGGTCGCGTAGTCGACCAGTTCCCAGAAGTCCGGGCGCACAGTGGGTTCCCCGCCGCCGATGTTCACGTAGAACACCTGCATGCGTTCCAACTCGTCGATGATGTCCTTGCACTGCTGTGTGGACAGTTCGCGCGGATCGCGCTTACCCGAAGAGGACAGGCAGTGCACACACGCCAGGTTGCAGGCGTAGGTGAGCTCCCAGGTCAGGCAGATCGGAGCATCTAGTCCGTGTTCGAACTGCTCGACGAGCCGCGGCACGGGCGCAACAGAAGTCATTGTGGATTCCCAGGGATGAGCATCTTCGAGGACACCAGCACGCTCAGCGCGTGCAGGTAAGGGCCTTGGTCGGAGTCGGCGATGCCGACCGCGCGACACGCGGACCGGGCGTCGGGGTGATCAGCCAGTGAGTTGACCACCTCGACGACCGTCCGGTTCTTCAGAAACGACAGCTTGCGGGTTCCGAAGTGATACAGCAGGGCACCGAACGGCTCCGGCCGCACCGCCACCTGGTGGTGCAACCGCCAGCTGACATTCGGGTCGAATAGGACGCCGGTGTGCCCGGCCGTATCGGCAGCCTGTGTGGACACCGTCAGTAAACCCCGCACATACCGTCGATCGAGACCTCTTCGACGAGCGTCTCGGCGACGAGCTGGGTTTCGGTCTCCGCCTGCGGGTTCTGATCCATGAATCGCACCTTTCTTCCAACTGTTCCTGTCACTGTGGGTCTCGACAATTGTGACCTGAGTCGCAAGAATATGGCATCGAGTGCACAAATGGAAGGGCGGGTTTCATGCGACAGGCATCCGGGCCCCGTGTCGGTCGGCGCCCGTCCACCACGCAGGACCACATCACCGACGTCGCGCTCGCGCTGTTCGCCACCCGCGGCTTCGACGAGGTCAGTGTCGACGACGTGGCCAAAGCCGCCGGCATCGCGCGACGCACCCTGTTCCGCTACTACGCCTCCAAGAACGCCATCCCCTGGGGAGACTTCGACGCCCACCTGCAACACCTGCGTGACCTGCTCGCCGCACTGAGCACCGAGATCCCGCTGGCCGAAGCACTGCGCCAAGCGCTGCTGTCGTTCAACACCTACGACGCCCAGGAGATGGCCCAACACCGCCGGCGCATGCGCGTCATCCTGGAAACTGCAGGGCTGCAGGCATATTCGATGACGATGTATGCCGGCTGGCGCGAGGTCATCGCCACCTACGTGGCACAGCGGATCGGCGCGACACCTGGGGACCTGATGCCGCAGACCGTGGGATGGCTGATGCTCGGAGTCGCGCTGTCGGCCTATGAGCACTGGCTTGCCGATGAGTCGGTCGCACTGGCAGACGCCATCGCCCAAGCCTTCGAAGTGGCACGCCCCGGCGTGGAGGCCCTAGCCCCGCAGTAGCCCGTCCCACGCCGCCGCCAGCGCCTCCGGCCCCTGCGGACTCAGCCTCTCGGTGAGCATTGTCGGCGCCTGCGACATGAAACGCGGTGCACTGCCCCGATGTACATCGGCGGCATGCGCCGTGAATGGATGTAGCACGTACATGTCGCCGGGCCGGCCCGTCGCATATGCCACCGGGCGGGTGCGGCTGGCCTCGTCGACCAGCGCACCGGCTTCGACGAAGTCGATCGGATCGGGACCCAGCACCCGGGCTGTGTCACGATGCGAACCCACCCGGATCCGCGTCGGTGCATCGGCGGGCCCGACCTCTGACAGCAGGGTCAACACGAGGACAGTGTGTGGGCGACCGCTGACCGCCCACTCGCCACCCGGCAGCGGGGTGTTGGCGTCCACGTGCCAGCCCCGGTCCTCTGCTGGCGGATCCACCGGAAACCGGACCGGGATGTTGCCCAGGGCACCGCGCGGTAGCCAACCTCCCTCGCCGCAGATCACGTCGAGGGCGTCGGTGAGCGCTGCGTTGCCCACCAGTCGCCGGAACGGGCCGGTACCGGTCAGGTCAGCGGTCCACACCACCGGACCCCACCAGGACTCCGGATCATCAGGCGAGAGCCCTATCTGCGTCCACAGCAGATCCCTCGCCGCATCGGCGATTTCGGCCGGCGCGGCCTGTTCGACCTTGACGAACCCGTCCCTCGTGAATGCGTCGACGTCCACCACACCGACCACCCTGACGCACCTCGCCTGACCAGCGCCAACCATTTTCCGGCGAAAATTCTTCACACAACCCCGTCGGAGTTCGGTGCCCGGCGGCGACGATAAGGGTGTGAGCGCCGAAACAGACGCTCCGCGGGCGCTGCTGAGGTGCTACGACGAGGCCCTGCCGGCGGTGTACGGCTACTTCGTACGACGCTGCGGTGACCGCGGAACCGCCGAGGACCTGACGTCGGAGACGTTCCTGGCCGCCATGGACGCGGCCCGCAGACCGTCGCCGCCGTCGATCACGGTGCCCTGGTTGATCGGGGTGGCCAGGCACAAACTTGCCGACCACTACCGCCGGCGACATGACCGGTTCACCGTGCCGGTGGCCGAGCTTCCAGAACCGGTGGACCCGGCCGATGACTGGGACGCCGAGCTGGATCGCATTGTCGCCGAAGCGGTTTTGGCCCGCCTGCCCGAACACCACCGCACCGTGCTCGCCCTGCGCTACCTCGACGACTGCTCGGTAGGTGAATGCGCCGAACTGATCGGGCGCACGGTGCATGCCACCGAGGCCCTGCTGGTCAGGGCCCGCCGGGCCTTCAGAGCCCAGTACCCGACACCGGAGGGAGGGATGTTGTGATCAACAGCCACGATCCGTTGACCGTGCTGAGCGGCGACGACCAACCGGTTTCCCCCGATCCGGCGTTCGCAGCCCGGCTGCGCGCGCGGCTGGAATCGGCCCTCACCCTTCCCGACCGCACCCAAGGAGTTGACATGAGTGGAACCGAAACTGCCATCGCCGAACTGAATCAACCCACGGCTGTTCCAGCTCCCCCACGATCCGCCGTCGTGGCCTACCTGGCCGTGCCCGATGCACGAGCCGCGATCGCCTGGTACATCGACGCGCTGGGCGCCCAACAGGTCGGCGAGCCCATCGTGATGGACGACGGCCGCATCGGCCATGCCGAGCTCGCACTCGCCGGCGGCGTGTTCTACCTGGCTGACGAGTATCCCGAGATCGGCTTGACAGCGCCTGCACCACATGCGAATTCGGTGAGCCTCATGCTGGACGTCCCCGACACCGATGCCGCACTGGAGCGGGCCCGCACGCTGGGTGCGCAGGTGCAGAGAGAACCGTACGAGAACTACGGAACCCGCAACGCGGCGATCATCGACCCGTCCGGCCACCGCTGGATGCTGTCCGGACCGGCCACCGGGGCAGCCGTCCCCATCCAGCACGGCGATGTCGGATACGTCTCGGTCTGGGTCCCCGACGCCGAGCGCGCCGCGGCCTTCTACCGCCACGTGCTCGGCTGGACCTACGACCCCGCCACCGGCCAGGTCACCAACACCCGACAGCCCATCGGCATCTTCAGCATCGCGGGTGCCGGGAACCTGTTCTGCTGCTACGCGGTGACCGATCTGGACGGGGCCCACCAGGCGATCCTGGCCGGCGGCGGTCGCCCCGGCCAGACCCAGGAATTCGACTTCGGCACTGTGCTGGATGCCACCGACCCGGCCGGCACACCGTTCGCAGTGTTCCTGCCCGCACCGGGAACACCGAGGCCGGACCTGAACGGCGCAGGGCCAGGCGAACTTTCGTATCTCACCTACGAGGTGCCCGACTCGACGGCGTTCAAGGAGTTCTACAGCCGAGTGCTCTTCTGGTCCTTCGAACCCGGCCGGGTCGACGACGGTTGGGGTGTGCAGGGCAGCCAACCGATGTCGGGGATGGCCGGCGGTGCCGCGCGGGCCACGGCCGTGCCGATGTGGACGGTCGCCGATATCGACGCCGCAGTGGTTCGGGTCGCCGAGGCCGGCGGCACCGTGCTGCAGCAGCCGTCACGACAGCCCTACGGATTGATGGCCGAGTGCACCGACAACCAGGGCAGCCGGTTCTACCTCGGCCAGTTCTAGAGCGATTTGGGTGCGTTCAGCGGCGCTCCCTGCCCCCGGTGCGGGCACACGAGCCACCGGTGATCCGCGCGCGGTGAATCGGTTGGACGGTAGTCACTTCGGCCGTT
>NZ_JBFAJS010000004.1:0-580667 GCF_040655355.1 Mycobacterium sp. NPDC050441
AATACTCCTGGGTCAACCAGACCATCTTCGTCGGACAAGGACGCGTCCAACCCGGACCCGTCGTCGAATTCCAAGTCTTCCGAGTCACCGCATGAGTGGGCTGCATACGCAGGTCCGGCAGTTGTTGCACTCCCTCTCCGGACGCCCTGCCGCACAGCCGTGGGAGATGTCGATCGCGGCCTACCGAGAGGCCGGCGAGAAGTTGATCGCATTGGCAGGCGATGTTGAAACACGCTGCGAAGTAGCCGATTTCACGATACCCGTGCGCCAGGGCGCAGTCACCGCGCGGCGCTACCGGCCAAACGTGGCCACACCGGTGCTGCCGGGCGTTGTCTATCTGCACGGCGGGGCATTCGTACGCGGAAGCCTAGACACCCACGACCGGCTCTGCCGAAAACTCTGTGTACGGGGCGAACTCATCGTGATTTCGGTTGCCTACCGCCTTGCACCAGAAGAGCGGTTTCCCCGTGCTCACCATGACAGCGCCGATACGTTTGCCTGGGTCGGTGAGCATGCCGATGTACTGGGCATCGATGCCGAAGCTCTGGCGATCGCCGGTGATTCCTCCGGGGGCGCGCTGGCGGCCAGCATCGCACTCGCCTCGCGTGAACAAGGCCCCCCGGTCAAGGCCCAAGGTCTGGTGTGCCCCGCACTCGATGCCACCATGAGCAGTGACTCGGTCGAACGGTACATGGACGGCCCATTCCTCACCCGAGCCGCACTCGAATGGGCTTACGACATGTACTTACCCGAGATCGACGACCGCCGTTCGAGCCTCGCCTCACCGTTGCTGACACAGAATCTCCTGGGTGCCCCGCCTGCCGTGATCGTCAGTGCTCAGGTGGATCCCGTCTCCGACGATGCCCACCGCTACGGCGAAAGGCTCGCGGCCACAGGAGTCAAGGTCCAGGCTCACGAATACGAGGGCATGCCGCACAGCTTCCCGTTGCTGGCGGGCGTACTCGACGATGGCGATCACGCCATCACTGTCTTCGCAAGGGAACTCGCCGCGCTGCTCAGCTAGATTTCTGATACGCCCTACCGGCGTTCACCCCTGATCTAAACACGCACCAGCACACGCCATTACGGCGTGGGCTGTGCTGACCCTGTGCTCTCTCCAGATGTCGGCACAACCCCGGTCCAACCAGTCCAACCAGAGGAAACCAACGATGATTCCCTTTTCGGATGACGAACATGCGCACGTCCCGAAATATCGCGCGCGAAGCCGGGTCAGGGCACTGATAATCGTCCTGTATATCGTTGCGTCAGCGACGATTTCGACGAATGTACCGGCTGCCCAGGCTGACGAAGCACAGTATCTGGCGTTCTACACTCCGCCGGATCCCCTGCCCGCGGGGGCCCCGGGTGACCTCATCCGAACGGAGCCTTCCAGGCTGGTTCTGGAGCCTTCCGGACAACTGGGCTCATTCGTGGGGACCGGGACTCGAATCATGTATCGCAGCGCCGATGCACAAGGTCACCCCGTGGCGGTCACGGGCACCTACATCGAACCTGAAGTCCCCTGGCCTGGCAGTGGACCCCGCCCGCTGCTGGCCTACGCCACCGCCCCGTACGGGATGGGAGAGCAGTGCGCTCCCTCTCGCCTGTTCAACCAAGGCATCCATGCCTCTTTGGACACGGGATTCGACCTGATGTTCAATCTCGAGGAGGGATTCATCGCGACGCTGCTGGCGCGGGGCTACGCCATCGTCGTCACCGACGGGGTCGGACTGGGAGTGCACGGTCAGATGGCGCCGCAGTTCCTCAACCGGGTGGCAGGCGGGACGGCACTCAACGACGCCGCACGTGCGGCGATGAAGCTTCCCGGTACCACGTTGGATCCGCATGGGCCCGTGGCCTTCTGGGGCTGGCTGGCCGGCGGCGGACATTCCGCGTTGGCGGCGGCCGAGCTGGCCGGCGCGTATGCACCCGAACTCAACGTTGTCGGAACCTATGCCAACGGCGCGACGACCGATCTGCCCAGCATGTTGCCGCCCCTTGACGGGAACCAGCTCGCCGGATCAATTGGGTGGGTGCTACGAGGTATTCAAGAAGCGTATCCCGATATGACACAACCGATTGCGGACTCCCTCACCCCACGTGGTGCGGAGATGCTCGCCAACACCAGTCGGCAGTGCATGATCCAAACCGGCATCAACTACGCGTTCCGACATCTGCAGCCATGGTTCAAGAAGGACCTCTATCAATCGGTGCAGGAGGAGCCCCTCCATTCGATCCTGGCGATGCAGCGGATCGGGAAAGTCAAACCCACCGGCCCGGTGTACCTTTCGCACAATCGGTGGGATTCCTTCGCGCCATATGAGTCGGTTGTGGCCACCGCGCGAGATTGGTGCGCACTGGGAGCCGACGTCACGTTGTGGACCAACGAGCAACCGCCTTTCCTGAACAAGACGGATGCCAATGCACTGTTGACCGCCTTCGTCGATGGCGAGCGGAGCATGGCTTGGCTGGCCGACCGGTTCAACGGCGCGCCCACCACGCCCAACTGCGTTGACGTCATGTCGGAATACTCTTGAGCGCAAGGCGAGTTGATAGAGCAATGACCCATCCGACTCTGGGCACCTTCGGCGTTTTCGGCCTTTACGGGCAGTGGAAACAACTGACCGCCGCGCAACTGAGGGACATCGAGGCGCTCGGCTATGGCGCCATCTGGGCAGGCGGCTCACCGCCGGCCGAACTCGACTGGGTCGAGTCCATCCTGGAGTCCACCGAGAAGCTGAAGGTGGCAACAGGCATCGTCAACATCTGGTCGTCCGCCGCCGGTCCGGTTGCCGAGTCGTTCCACCGCATCGAGGCAGACCATCCCGGGCGGTTCCTGCTCGGGATCGGGGCGGGACACCCGGAGTTGATCACCGAGTACAAGAAGCCCTACGCCGCGCTGACCGAGTACCTGGACAAGCTCGACGAGTACGGGGTGCCCAAGGACCGGCGCGTTGTCGCGGCGCTCGGCCCACAGGTGCTCAAACTGTCGGCGCGCCGGAGTGCGGGAGCCCATCCCTACCTGACCACGCCGGAGCACACCGCCCAGGCGCGGGCTCTGGTCGGACCGGATGCCTTCCTCGCTCCGGAACACAAGGTCGTGTTGACCACCGACGTTGCGCAGGCAAGGACCGTCGGGCGCAAGGCTCTCGACACCTACCTCATCGGCACCAATTACGTGAACAGCTGGAAGCGACTGGGGTTCACCGACGCCGACGTCGCCCCGCCGGGAAGCGACGCCCTGATCGACGCCCTCGTCGGGTATGGCAGCACCGACGCCATCGCAAGCAGGCTCAAGGAACATCTGGCCGCCGGTGCGAATCACGTACCCGTGCAGGTCCTGACGGGACCTGACAACCTGGTTCCCGCGCTAGCCGAACTGGCCGGACCGCTCGGCCTCTACTGATCCGACGGCCTTGCCTACGCCCCGCCGTACGCCGCCTGCAATTCGGCGACGTCGAACTTGCCGACCGTCTTCAGCACCGCTGACATCAACCGGCCGTCGGCGGCGTCATCGCCCTTGGCTAGCAGGTCGTAGTACTCGTTCGGGGTGATCTGCCAGGCCAGCCCGTACTTGTCCTTGAGCCAGCCGCAGGGCAGTTCCTCGCCGCCCTCGACCAGTGCCGCCCAGATCTGATCGAGCTGCTCCTGGCCGTTGACGCGGACTTCCAGGGAGACGGCCTCGGTGAAGTGGAAGTGCGGGCCACCGTTGATGCCGACGAAACGCTGCCCGGCGAGCTCGAACTCGACCACCACCGGCACATCCTGCGGAGACGGCGAATCCGGGTGCGAGGCGATGGTGGTGACGATGCGGCCGTTGCCGCCGAACGCGTCGATGTAGTGCTGCGCGGCCTGTTCGGCCTCCCGGTCGAACCAGAGGTTGGGGACGATGCTGGCTTTGATTTCGGTCATGGCATGTAGACCCGCGACAGACCGCGAGCTCATCGGCACGCAGCCTTACAACGAAATCAAGCATGAATATCTGCAGCTCAGAGGGCAGTTACTCGACAGTACTGCAACCTGTTCTATTATCGCCTTCCATGAAGACCAAAGGCGCCCTGCTGTGGGAACTCAACTCGCCATTCAAGGTCGATGAGATCGACCTCGGTGACCCTGTCGCCGACGAAGTACAGATCCGGATGCACGCCGCGGGCATGTGCCATTCCGACTATCACCTGACCACCGGTGCCACCCCGATGGCGCTGCCCGCGCTCGGCGGCCATGAGGGCGCCGGCGTCGTCACCAAGGTCGGCAAGAACGTCACCGGCATCGAGGAGGGCGACCACGTCATCCTCGCCTTCATCCCGGCCTGTGGTGAATGCCCGCCGTGTTTGAAGGGCTTCCGCTCGCTCTGCGACCGCGGCGCCGTGCTGCTCGGCGGCAAGGCCATCGCCGACAGCACCAGCCGCATCACCGCCGGCGGTCGTGACGTGTCGCCGATGAACCTGCTCGGCACCTTCGCCCCGTACATGACCGTGCACAAGGATTCGGTCGTCAAGATCGACAAAGACATCCCGTTCGAGACGGCGGCCATCATGGGCTGCGCGGTGCCCACCGGCTTCGGCTCGGCCACCAACGTCGCCGACGTCAAGCCCGGCGAGACCGTCATCATCGTCGGTGTCGGCGGCATCGGCATGAGCGCGCTGCAGGGCGCGGTGATCTCCGGCGCCAAGCACGTCATCGCGATCGACCCGAACGAGTGGAAGCGTGAGCAGGCGATCAAGTTCGGCGCCACCCACGTCTACCCCTCGATGGCCGAGGCCATCGCGCCGGTCATCGATACCACCTGGGGCCTGATGGCGGACAAGGTCATCATCGCCGTCGGCGACATGAAGGGCGAGTACATCGAAGAGGCGATGATCCTCACCGCCAAGACCGGCACCTGCGTGGTGACCGGCATGGGTTCGATGATGGATGCCGACGTCAAGCTCAACCTGTTCCTGTTCACCATGTTGCAGAAGACGTTGAAGGGCAACATCTTCGGCGGCGGCAACTCGCACGTCGAGACGCCCCGGCTCACCGCGCTGTACAAGTCGGGCCTGCTGAACATCGACGACATGGTCACGCGGACCTACAAGCTCGAAGATATCAACCAGGGCTACCAGGACATGTTGGACGGCAACAACATTCGCGGCGTCATCAAGTTCGACGAGTCGGACTGGTAACGACTTCTGCGCAAGCGGACGCGGAAGCCCCCTTTTCAGCGTGGAAAAGGGGGCTTTTGCGTCTTCTCAACGGGCCAGCCCGGTCAGGCGCACCAGGGCATCGAACCCGTCGTCGGTACCGGGCCAGTGCGCCCGCACGGCGTCCAGCCCGGCGTGGCGCACGACACTGCGCAGCACCACGGCGACGATGATGGCGTCGTCGGCGTAGCCGAGCACAGGGATGAAATCGGGGATCAGATCGATGGGCAGCGCCAGGTAGACGACCAGCAGCGCCAACCGGACGCGCACGCCGCGGGGCAACGACTTGTCCCCGGCCAGCCGCGGGATGAGGCGCAGCAGGTCCGGAAGTATGCGCAGCGCCTCACCGAGCAGGTTTCCGCGCGGCCGCACGATGAGCAGCGCGATGACGAGGACGAGCCAGCTCAGCAGCAGCGCGGCGCCGAGGCCGATCAGCGCGTTGCCCCACCAGGTATCGGTCATCCGACGATTCTGCCCAGCAGACACAAAATCGCACTCCTCCCCAGGGAGAAGAGTGCGATTTTGTGTGTTCGCGAGAGTTACTTGGGTGGCATCCGGATGCCGCCGTCGACGCGGACGACCTCGGCGTTCATGTACGAGTTGGTCAGCAGCTCGACGACCATGGAGGCCAGCTCGTCGGGCTTGCCGAGGCGGTGCGGGAACAGCACCGACTCGCCCAGCTTGGCCTTGAATGCCTCCGAGGCCTCGCCCTCGCCGTAGATCGGGGTGTCGATCAGGCCGGGAGCCACGGTGTTGACACGGATGCCCACAGCGGACAGGTCGCGGGCCACCGGCAGGGTCAGGCCGACCACACCGCCCTTGGACGACGAGTAGGCCGCCTGGCCGATCTGGCCATCGAAGGCCGCGACGCTGGTCATGTTGACGATCGCGCCGCGCTCACCGGTGTCGGTGAGCTCGTTCTTGCTCATCTGGGTGGCTGCGATGCGGATGCAGTCGAAGGTGCCGACGAGGTTGATGTCGAGCACCTTCTTGTACAGGCCGAGGTCGTGAGCCGAGGAGAACTCGCCGTCCTTGCCGATGGTGCGCTGGGCCCAGCCGACGCCGGCCGAGTTCACCAGGGCGCGCAGCGGGCCGAGGTCCGCGGCGGTCTTGACCGCGTCGATGATCTGATCGGTGTTGGTGACGTCGACGGTGACGAAGATGCCGCCGATCTCTTGGGCGAGGGCCTCGCCCTTGTCCGCCTGCAGGTCAGCCACGACAACGCGGGCTCCCTTGGCAGCCAACTGGCGGGCAGTCGCCGCGCCGATACCTGATGCGCCACCGGTGACGATGGCGCTTGCTCCGTTGAGTTCCACGCCCAACAGAGTAAGGCCCCGATTTTGCCTCCCGATCGACCGGTTGGTCAGTCAGGCCCGTCGGTAGGCTGACGCCATGGCTCCGGGGACGTCCAAGGTCGATATCCGACGCTCCGCGGACCGCGGCGCAAGCACGACCGGCTGGCTGCAATCACGGCATTCGTTCTCCTTCGCCGACTACTACGACCCGGCCAACACCCACCACGGCTTGTTGCTGGTGAACAACGACGACATCGTGGCGCCGGCCGCTGGATTTGATACCCATCCGCACCGGGACATGGAAATCGTCACCTGGGTGTTGTCGGGCCAGTTGGCGCACAAGGATTCGATGGGCAACTCCGGGGTGATCTACCCGGGTCTGGCCCAGCGGATGTCGGCGGGCACCGGCGTGCAGCATTCCGAGAAGAACGGATCTGCCAGTGAGCCCGTACATTTCGTGCAGATGTGGGTGTTGCCCGATACGGCCGGAGTGACGCCGAGCTATCAGCAGCAGGAGATCGAGCTGGCCGCCACGATGACCCCGATCGCCTCTGGGGCCATCGACGCGGCGGTCACCCTGCACAACCGCGATGCCACGCTGTACGGCGCGCGTCTGCAGCCCGGTGATTCGGTCAACCTTCCGCAGGCCCGCTACGTCCATCTGTTCGTCGCGCGCGGCACGGTCACTCTGGAGGGATCCGGGCCGCTCGCCGAGGGCGACGCCGTCCGGCTCACCGATTCGGGCGGGCAACGCGTCACCGCGGACACCGCAGCGGAGATCCTGGTCTGGGAGATGAATGCGGGTCTGGGCGGCGCGTAGCGCGATCGCACTCGTCACCGCGGTCGCCCTGGCCGCGTGTGGGACCGACTCGGACACCGCACCACCGCCGTCGTCGGGCACTCCGCCCGCCGGGCTGGCAGCTGCGCCCCTCCAGGTGCCGAAGGATCTTGCCCAAGCCCCACTCGACGAACCTCGCCGGGCCCTGATCCCAAAGGGCTGGACCATCGAGGTGATCGCCCGGGTGCCGACGGCCCGGATGGCCGCGTTCGCGCCGGACGGCGCGTTGCTGGTGTCGGTGCCGGCCACCGGTCAGGTGCTGATGGTGCGCCCCGACCGGCGGACCCTGCTCGACGGGCTGGAGCAGCCGCACGGTCTCGCCTTCGCCGGTACGACTCTCTATGTGGCCGAGAGCAACCGCATCGACGCCTACGACTATGTCGACGGCCGGGCAGTCAATCGTCGCACCATCGCCGACGATCTGCCCGACGCCAAGAGTCCCGACCTGCACGGCGCCTATGCCCACGCACTCAAGAGCGTGGCCGTCGGAACCGATGGCGCGGTGTACTTTTCGATCGGTTCGACGGGCAATGTCTCGGCCGACGACCGGACCGCCACCCCGCCGCGGGCCACCGTCATGCGGGTGCCGCCCGGCGGTGGACCGGCAGCACCGTTCGCCACCGGAGTGCGCAACGGCACCGGCCTGGCGTTCGCCGATGACGGGTCACTGTGGACCGCGGTGAACAATCGCGACGACGTGGCAGACCCGCAGGGTCAGGTGCGGCAGGACTATGTGGACGACCATCCGCCCGAGTCGGTCGCCAAGCTCACGCCGGGACGCGAATTGGGTTGGCCGTACTGCAATCCCGACGGGGCACCACCGGCCGGATTCATCCGGGACATGCAGACCAACGCCGACGGCAACCGGCTGGACTGTGCCGCGCTGGCACCGGTCGAGCAGACGCTGGCCGCGCATTCGGCCCCGCTGGGCATGAGTTTCACCGAGCTCCCCGGTTACGGCCCCGGCGCGTTGATCGGGGTGCACGGCTCATGGAACCGGCGATCCCCGCAGGCACCCGAGGTGTCGTTCTTCGGTTGGTCCAACGGCACATTGGGCCCGCAGCAGACCCTGGTCGGCGGTTTCCAGACCGATGACGGCGCCCGCTGGGGACGCCCGGTGGCCGCGGTCGCGGGCCCCGACGGCGCGGTCTACATCACCGACGACTACGCCGGCGCCGTGTATCGGCTGGCACCACCGGCCTAGTCGTCACCGCCGGCTCGCGGGCGATCGGTGATCCACCGCGCCGCCAGGATGCCCGAGACCGCCGTCAGCACCCCCGCCGCGACGACGGCGGACTCCAGCCCCAGCCAGTTGCCCATCACACCGGCGACCAGCGCGCCGACGGCATAACCCGCATCGCGCCAGAACCGGTAGGTGCCAAGCGCATTGGGCCGCCAGCTCGGGTGGGCGTGATCGGAGACCACGGCGATCAGTGCCGGGTAGACCATGGCGGTGCCCAGCCCGAGGGCGATCGCCGAGGTGACACCGGCCAACAGCGGCCAGTTCAGCAGCGCCAGGGCCAACCCGAATCCGCCCGCCTGGACCAGCATTCCGGCCACCACAAGAGGTTTGCGGCCAATCCGGTCGGCGAGATGCCCGGTGGGAATCTGCCCGAGACCCCACAACAGCGGGTAGAGGCCCTTGATCAGCCCGATCGCGGCCAGACCGAGCCCGTGATCGGTGAACAACAGCGGGAACACGCCCCAAGTGAGGCCATCGTTGAGGTTGTTGATCAGACCGGCCTGGCTGGCGCCCCGCAGGCTGCGGTCACCCCAGCTGGTGCGCGCGAAGACGGTGCGCAACCCGCCGTCTGCAGCGGGCGCCGGATGCGGGTGGCGCTCCAGTTCCAGGGCGACGTGCGCCGCGGTATCCCGTACCACCAGCGACAGCGCGAGTCCGGCGACGACGAACACCACGCCGATGAGCTCGGGGGCCGGGCGCAGCCCATAGGTAGTGGCGAGGTATCCGGTCAGCAGGGCGGTGGCACCGACCGCCACATAACCGGCGGCCTCGTTCAGGCCGGTGGCCAGGCCCCGCCGCTCCGGGCCCACCAGATCGATCTTCATGTTGACCGTCATGGACCAGGCCAGGCCCTGATTGAGGCCGAGCAGCACGTTGGCGGCCACGATCCAGCTCCAGGACGGACCCCAGGCCAGCATGAACGGGACCGGGACACCGACCGCCCAACCCGCCAGCAGCAGGTGCTTGCGCCGGAACCGTGCGGTGAGCGCTCCCGCCGCCAGGTTGGTCAGTGCCTTGGTCACCCCGAACGCGATGATGAACGAGAAGACCGCCAAATCGTTTGTCAGTCCGAATGTTTCGGATCCGATCAGCGGAACGGTGGTGCGTTCCAGACCCACCAGGGCGCCGACGCAGATGTTGACGATCACCAGCAGGGTGAACTGCAGCCAGTTCTCCCGCAGGCCGAGTTCGACCCGAAGGGATGGCCGGTTCCCGTCGACGCCCGTGGATCGCATAAACCCGACTGTACGTTATTCCATGAAATTATGGAATAATGCAGTCATGGATCGCTCACCAGCGAAGACGCGTCTGTACGAGGAGTTCGCCGCCAGCGGGAAGGCACTGTCCCACGCCAGCCGGCTGGAACTCCTCGACCTGCTGAGCCAGGGCGAACGCAGCGTCGAGGCGCTCGCCCGTGCGGCTGGCCTGAACCTGACCACCGCCTCGTCACACCTGCAGGTGCTCAAACAGACCGGCCTCGTCGAGACCCGACGCGAAGGTGTCAAGGTCTACTACCGCCTGGCCGGCGACGATGTCGCCCAACTCCTGGTCTTGTTGCGGACGGTCGCCGACCGTCGCCGGTCCGAGGTCGGCGCCGCCCGCGACGCTTATCTCGGTGAGCCCGTGGGTACGGGTATCGACCGCGACGCTTTGTGGTCACGACTCAACGACGACACCGGCGATGCGCGGGTGGTGGTGCTCGATGTCCGCCCCGACGAGGAGTTTCTCGCCGGGCACATCCCGGGCGCGGTCTCGATCCCGGTGGACCAACTCGCCGCGCGCATCACCGAACTGCCCACCGACGCCGACATCGTCGTCTACTGCCGCGGTGAGTACTGCGTGTACGCGCACGACGCCGCGCGAACCCTGATCGCCGACGGCCGTCGCGCCATCCGCCTCAACGACGGAATGGTCGAATGGCGGCTTGCCGGGCATCCGGTCAGCACTGGGCCCTAGACGTACGATCGCGATGTGGCCGACCAACAGCTGGGCGATCTCAAGCTGCTACGCCGGGTCCGGGACCGTATCGACCGCGAGTACGCGCAGCCGCTGAACGTCGAAGCGCTTGCCCGCGGGGTCAATATGTCCGCCGGGCACCTCTCCCGCCAGTTCAAGATCGCCTACGGCGAGTCACCGTATTCGTATCTGATGACCCGCCGTATCGAACGTGCGATGGCGCTGCTGCGCCGCGGCGACCTGTCCGTCACCGAGGTCTGCTTCGCCGTCGGCTGTTCCTCTCTCGGCACGTTCAGCACCCGGTTCACCGAACTCGTCGGCATCCCGCCCAGCCGGTACCGCGAACAGACAGCCGCGGTTACCGACGGCCTGCCGTCGTGCATGGAGAAACAGGTCACCAAACCGATCAGGAATCGAGAAGCGCCCGCCACCCGCCTCCACTTAGCGTGAGAGGCATGGAACTCACCATTCACTCCAGCATGTTGCCACTCGACGATCCGGACGAGTCCCTCGCGTTCTATCGCGACATCCTCGGCTTCGAGGTCCGTCTCGACGTCGGCAAGGACAGGATGCGTTGGATCACGGTCGGACCACCGAACCAGCCCGACACATCCATCGTCCTGTACCCGCCATCCGCCACTCCCGGCCTCACCGACGACGAGCGCCGCATGATCTCCGAGATGATGGCCAAGGGCACCTTCGGCACGCTGCTGCTCGCCACCAAAGATCTCGACGGTACTTTCGAAAAAGTGCAGGCCGGAGAGGTCGAGGTGGTCCAGGAACCCACCGAGCAGCCGTACGGTGTGCGTGACTGCGCCCTTCGCGATCCCGCCGGAAACATGGTCCGTATCCAGGAGTTGCCCTAGCCGATGAGCGCCAAGACCCATCCCGCCGACAGTCACGATCTGATCCGGGTCACCGGTGCCCGGGAGAACAACCTCAAGGACGTCGACATCGAGTTGCCCAAGCGACGGTTGACGGTGTTCACCGGCGTCTCGGGGTCGGGCAAGAGCTCACTGGTGTTCGACACCATCGCCGCCGAATCCCAGCGGTTGATCAACGAGACCTACAGCGCCTTCGTGCAGGGCTTCATGCCGAACCTGGCCCGCCCCGAGGTCGACGTTCTCGATGGGCTGACCACAGCGATCATCGTCGACCAGCAGCGGATGGGCGCCGACCCGCGCTCCACCGTCGGCACAGCCACCGACACCGGGGCGATGCTGCGCATCCTGTTCAGCCGGCTGGGCAGCCCGCATATCGGTTCACCGCAAGCATTTTCGTTCAACGTGGCCTCCATCAGCGGGGCGGGGGCGGTGACGCTCGAGAAGGGCGGCCGCACCGTCAAGGAACGACGTGACTTCAAGATCGTCGGCGGTATGTGTCCGCGGTGTGAGGGCCGCGGCGCGGTCAACGACATCGACCTGACCGCACTGTATGACGACACCAAATCGCTGAACGGAGGCGCGCTGAGCATCCCCGGATACAGCATGGACGGCTGGTACGGCCGGATCTTCCGGGGCTGTGGATTCTTCGATCCGGACAAGCCGATCAACAAGTTCACCAAGAAGGAACTCGACGCGCTGCTGCACAAGGAGGCGACCAAGCTCAAGGTCGACGGGGTCAACCTGACCTATCTGGGGCTGATCCCGCAGATCCAGAAGTCGTTCCTGTCCAAGGACGTCGAGGCCATGCAGCCACACATCCGGACGTTCGTCGAGCGCGCGGTCACGTTCACCACCTGCCCGGAGTGCGACGGCACCCGGCTGTCGGAGACCGCGCGGTCGTCGAAGATCGCCGGGGTCAACATCGCCGAGGCCTGCGCGATGCAGATCACCGACCTGGCCGAATGGCTCGGCACGGTCAAGGACACTGCCAAAGCGAAATCAGTGGCGCCCCTGCTGACCGCGCTGCAGCACACGCTGGATTCGTTCGTCGAGATCGGGTTGGGCTATCTGTCACTGGACCGCCCCGCGGGCACCCTGTCCGGTGGAGAAGCCCAGCGCGTCAAGATGATCCGCCACCTGGGCTCCTCCCTGACCGACGTCACCTACGTCTTCGACGAACCGACCATCGGCCTGCACCCGCACGACATCGCCAGGATGAACAACCTGCTGCTGGCCCTGCGGGACAAGGGCAACACCGTGCTGGTCGTCGAGCACAAGCCCGAGACGATCTCGATCGCCGACCATATCGTCGACCTGGGGCCCGGCGCCGGATCGGCCGGCGGCGAGGTGGTCTTCGAGGGCAGCGTGGCGGGCCTGCGGGGCAGCGACACCGTCACCGGCCGGCACCTGGGTTACCGCGCCACGCTGAAGGACGAGGTGCGGAAAACCAACGGCACCTTGGCGATCCGCGGTGCCGACACCCACAATCTGCGCGACGTGGACGTCGACATTCCACTGGGCGCACTGGTGGTGATCACCGGGGTCGCGGGCTCGGGCAAGAGTTCGTTGATCGGCGGCTCGGTGGCCGGCCGCGACGGAGTGGTGGTGGTCGATCAGAGCCCGATCCGCGGGTCGCGCCGCAGCAATCCGGCCACCTACACCGGGCTGCTGGAGCCGATCCGCAAGGCCTTCGCCAAGGCCAACGACGTCAAACCGGCCCTGTTCAGCTCGAACTCCGAGGGCGCCTGCCCGACGTGCAACGGTGCCGGGGTGATCTACACCGACCTCGGGGTGATGGCCACCGTCGAGACCACCTGCGAGGAATGTGAGGGCAGGCGGTTCGGAGCCTCGGTGTTGCAGTACACCCTGGGCGGGCGCGACATCGCCGAGGTACTGGCGATGCCGGTCAGCGAGGCAGAGCAATTCTTCGCCGACGGTGAGGCCAAAGTTCCTGCGGCGCAGAAGATCTTGTCGCGCATGGCCGATGTGGGCCTGGGCTATCTGACTCTCGGCCAGCCGCTGACCACGTTGTCGGGCGGGGAGCGGCAGCGGCTCAAGCTGGCTGCCCGGCTCGGCGATACCGGAGCAGAGAAGGCCGACACCTACATCCTCGATGAGCCGACGACGGGCCTGCACCTCGCCGATGTCGAGCAACTGCTCGGACTGTTGGACCGCCTCGTGGATTCGGGGAAGTCGGTGATCGTGATCGAGCATCATCAGGCGGTCATGGCACATGCCGACTGGATCATCGACCTGGGTCCGGGCGCCGGGCACGACGGCGGTCGCGTCGTCTTCGAGGGCACCCCGGCCGATCTGACCGCTCAGCGCGCCACCCTGACCGGGCAGCACCTCGCCGATTATGTGGGTAACTGAACCAGCATTGTCAGGGAACCCGAACTTTCGCGTGTCAACTCCCAAACTTATTGTCGAATAAGCACTTTCGGCGGGGACGGTTTGCGCCGTCCCCGCCGGCGTGCGTATGGTGGATGACAGCGAAGGGGAGTAGCCCCCAATCGGATACTCGACATACTGGCCGCACAGCGACGTGTTGACGGCCCGGATATCCGAACCGGCCAGTGGCCGGTGGGCGAGACCTTCGGCCGTAGACCATTGGTTTGCCGGCCGGAGGCATCTATTCAGCCCCCAACGGCAGCCAACGACCGAGGAGTTGTTGAGTGCTTGCTGCTCTGCTCTTGAGTTTCGCTGTCATCTTCGTCGCCGAACTCGGCGACAAGTCCCAGTTGATGGCCATGACCTTCGCGCTGCGCTACCGCTGGTGGGTAGTGCTCATCGGCATCACCGCGGCCACCACCGCAGTACACCTGATCTCCGTCGCAGTCGGTCACTACCTCGGCGCGGCACTGCCGACGCACCTGCTCGGCATCCTGGCCGGCGTGGCGTTCGTGTTCTTCGGGCTGTGGACCCTGCGCGGCGACAAGCTCTCCGATGACGAGGCGACACGCGCCCAGCGTTCGACCGCTCCGGCGTTCTTCACGGTCACCTCGGCCTTCCTGCTCGCCGAACTCGGCGACAAGACGATGCTCGCGACGATCACGCTGGCCGCCGACAACGACTGGGTGGGGGTGTGGATCGGCTCGACCATCGGCATGGTGGCCGCCGATGCCCTGGCCATCGTGGTCGGGGCGATCGCGGGCAAGCACCTGCCCGAGCGGATGATCCAGTTGGGCGCGGCAGCCCTGTTCGTCATCTTCGGTGTCGCAATGCTGCTGGAGGGCGCCTTCCCGGCGGCCCCGGTGCTGCTGACCACCGCGGGTGCGATTGCGGTGACCGCCCTAGGCGCAGCAGGCCTACGCGCGCTGCCCGCACATTTGCGGCCGGCAGTGCTGCGCAAGCCCGCTGCCGCAGAGCCAGCTAACACCGATCAACCAGGTGCGATCCCGTCTTGATCCAACCGTGACCAGGCTGTTACGCATGTTGACAGAGTTTCCTGTGTGGTTATTGTGTACTTCGTGCCAGGCCTGGCAAAACTCTTCCGGCGTGCGGTCGCTACTGCGGCCGCCGTTGCCGTCTGCGCGGCGCTAGCCACCACGGGCTCCCCCGTCGCACGAGCCGAGGACGCCAGGACGCTGTTGCTCGGGGCGATCGCCAACACCAAGGGCGCTTACCTCGTCTACAACTTCGGCGGCCAGTTCGCCGCACCGTTCCTGTCTGCCGACGGCCGCGCCTACACGCTCAACAACGGCGGTCACCTGATGGCCATGAAGAACGCCTCCGGACGGCTCAACCCGCGTCTGCTCGTCGACAGTCATCAGGGTTATCAGTCCCGCTGCGAGCGCACCCCCGGTGCCCGCACCGGGGAAGGACTGTGGCAGGCGTCGGAAACCTATGCCCCCCTCGCCGCCTGGCAGGTTTTGGGTCAGCCGACCATCGCGGTCAACGCAAACTTCTTCGACGTGCGCGGGCAGCAGGGCGGCTCGTGGCGCGATACCAAGTGCTCGTCCCCGCTGGGCGCCTACGTGGACAACACGCGCGGGCAGGGCCGGGCCAACGCCGCGGTCACCGGCACTCTGGCCTATGCCGGCAAGCAGGGCCTGTCCGGCGGTGACGAACGTTGGGCCGCACTGGCCACGATGATCCTTCCGATGGGCGGCGCCCCATATGTGGTGATGCCCAAGGGGCCCGACGACTATGACTCGGCCACCCCGGTGATCCAGCGGCTAATGGATCAGAACGCCCGGTTCGTCGCGGTGGCCGGCATCGGGCTGCTCGCGCCAGGCGACACCGGCCAGCTCAACGACAACGGCCCGAGCGCGGCGCGCACCGCGGTCGGCTACAACCGGGCCGCCGATCAGCTCTACGTCTTCCAGGGCGGCAGCTACACCCCGGACAACATCCAGGACCTGTTCCGCGGACTGGGCGCCGACAACGCGCTGCTGCTCGACGGCGGCGGCTCGTCGGCGATCGTGTTGCGTCGCGACACCGGCGGCATGTGGAGCGGCGCCGGATCACCGCGCGGGAACTGCGATACCCGTCAGGTGCTGTGCGATTCGCGCGAGCGGGCCCTGCCGAGCTGGCTGGCCTTCAACTGACCAGCCGGCTAGTTCACCAGGATTTCGGTGAGAACCGCATTCGGCATGTGTAAGGGCAGCAGGTACTTTCGTAATCCCGGGTGGCACAGCTGCAGCAGCCGTTCCTGAGGCTCGGTCTCTCCCATACGTTGGTCGCCAAGGTATTTCAGTGTCGCGCCGGAGGGAAGATCGCCGGCAACCGATGACGCAGTCGTGCCCGATATCAACGTCTGCCCAACATGCGCGACATCGCGCAAGCGCTCCGTGCCGGTGCGAGCAGTGTGCACTCCGATACACAATTCGAACGGATCCAACGGCGTCAGTTGCAGATACAGCGCGCAGGACACCGCGTCGGATGCGCGCTCGAAGCTGGCAGTGAAGCCGTGACAGGCGGGCTGCCTTCCCGACAGGATGCCGCCATGGAGTGCCACGAAGTGGGTGACCGTCGCGCGAAAGTACGGGAACGCGGCCGCCGTCTCCCCCGGCCGCATTTGCCGCAAGCCTGCGGATCCCTCGGTGCGGGCCATCAGCCACGTGGTGTCGGTGGACAACTTCTCCGTCACGCGCCCGTTGCTCCCGCCTGTTCGTCGCCAGTCACCTCGCACCAAGAGGCACGCAGAATGCCAGCGTAGCCACTTTCGGCAGTACCCGCGGCGACGATCAACGCCGTTGCCGCAGAACCTCGTTGCCAACCCGCGGCCGCGGCGCCGTTGCCCACGTGGGACGCGCGTAAGCCGTCACAGGCGCGATTTGCTGGCCCTCAACTGAGCGTCAGTTCTCCAGCCACAGGTCAACGCCTTCGTTGGCGAAGATCGACAGCACGGTGCTCCAGGTGTCTTGTCCGAGCGCTTCTTTGATGTTGCGGTACGACGTCATGACGAACCGGAACCTACGGTTGTCCGGGGTGCCGAAACCGCCGCGGAGGCAGTCGGCCAGCGCATCCAGATTCGACCCGAAGTAGCCGTCGTCGCCGTTGACCGCACGGCCCATCTCGGTGAAGAAGTCCGCCTTGGAGGCCACCTTGGTCCCATCGATCCGATACGTCTTCACATGCCTCCGATCAGGCAGAAGGATTCGTAGTGGTCGCCGGTGTAGTAGTACTCGGGCGGGTCGTTCTGCGGCGCTCCGCCGGTGACGATGCGCCGCTTGCCGCGGTGTTTGTTGCCGGGCGTCGGAACCGTGTACTCGTGGTAGTAGCCGCGCTCATGTTTGGGCAGCCGGCCTTCGTAGTTTCCGAAGACGACGCCGTCATTGCGCGGGTAGGGAAACGGCCCATCGGATTGGATGAGCTCCACGGTCTTGTCCACCTCCGGCGGAAGCCCGCCCAGGTCGCACGTACCGTCCGCTGCCGCCGACTTCGTCGGTGATGCCGACGCCGATACCGGCGGCGCGGCCGGAGATGACGTGGGCTGAGTCGGCGCGCAGCACCCCGAAAGCAGGCCGCACAGCACTGCCAGCGCCGCAATGCGTGATCGTCCCATCGGGATGAGGCTAGCAACAGGCTCACAACAGGCCCGGTAAATCCAGGGCCATTGCCGGTCGGCGTGCGACGATCGTTACTCGAGTGAACAGAGTGATTACCCCCGCGAGGCCCGCCGCCCGCCGCGACAGCACCGCGAGTGGGCGAAAGCCCCTGTCGAACAAACAGTTTCGCCCCGACATCGAGGGCCTGCGGGCGGTCGCGGTACTGGCCGTGGTGCTGTTTCATGCCGGGGTGCCCGGGTTCGGCGGCGGGTTCATCGGCGTCGACGTGTTCTTCGTCGTGTCGGGATTCCTGATCACCGGACTGTTGTGGCGCGAGGCCTCGGGCACCGGGACGGTGCAGATGGCGCAGTTCTATGCCGGACGCGCCCGTCGTCTGCTCCCCGCCGCCGCACTGGTCCTGGTCACGACGTCGATGGCGGCCACCCTCCTACTCCCGCCGCTGCGGGCCCGTTCGGTGCTGGCCGACGCGATCGCGAGTGCGCTCTACGCCGGCAACTACCGCTTCGCGGCGGAGGGCACCGACTATCTGGGTGGAGGGGGCACCGGCCATCGGGCGGCGGAGACGGCGGCGTCCCCGCTGCAGCACTACTGGTCACTGGGCGTGGAGGAACAGTTCTATCTGCTGTGGCCGGCGCTGATCCTGGGCACCGCCTGGCTGCTGGCACGCAGTGGCCGGGGCACCCGTTCCGCCGTCCCGTACACGTGCGTACTGGCAGTGGTGGCAGGCGCGTCGCTCGCCCTGTCGCTGTCGTGGACCCAGACCATGCCGCCGTGGGCGTTCTTCTCCCTGCCCACCCGCGCCTGGGAGTTGGCCGCCGGCGGTCTGATCGCGTTGACCGCGGCACACTGGCGCACCCTGCCGCCGGTCTGTGCGGCGTTGGTCGGCTGGGGCGGCCTGGCGCTGATCCTGGCCACCTGTACACAATTCGGCACCGCGACGCCCTATCCGGGCACGGCGGCTCTGCTGCCGGTGATGGGAACCGCCCTGGTGATCGGGGCGGGTTGCGCCATACCCGATCTCGGGGTGGGACGGCTGCTGTCGAAGCCGGCGATGCGCAGCCTCGGCCGGGTGTCGTACTCGTGGTACCTGTGGCACTGGCCGGTATTGCTGTTGGCGCCTGCACTGTTCGGCCACGGCCTGGGCCTGGCCGGCCGACTGGCCATGGTGCTGATGTCGCTCGGCCTGGCCGTCCTGACCTTGCACCTGGTCGAGAACCCGGCTCGGTTCGCCGCGGCGCTGCGGGGCTCGTCGTGGCGCAGCCTGGCCGTCGGCGCGACAGCGACGGGGGTCGCAGTGTGCGCGGGCCTGGTGCTGTTGGCGGTGCGCCCGGTGCCGACGGGATCCGGTCCCGCGGCAGTTCCGGTCGCCCTGCCGGTGAGCGGGGCGGTTCCGCCTCGTTCCGCTGCCCCGACGCTGACGCCCGAGCAGCAGGTCCAAGCGGCCGTGGCCGCCTCTGCCGAGCTCGGCGCGGTGCCGTCGAATCTGTCACCGCAGCTGGGCAATATCACCAAACCCGAGGCGTTCGTCAACGGTTGTGTCCTGTCCTGGATGGACGTCGCGGTTCCGGACTGCGCGTCCGGGGACACCGCCTCGGCCACCAAAGTCGCGTTGATCGGCGATTCCCACGCCGGGATGTGGCAACCGGCCCTGGAAGCCGCCGCACAGCAGCGCCATTGGCGGTTGGAGACCTTTGCGAAAGTCACCTGCCCACCGATGAAGCTCCCGATCCTCAGCCCCTACCTCGACCGCGCGTTCACCGAATGCCAGCAGTGGCGAGCTGACGTGCTGACCAGGATCGCCAAGGAACGCCCGGCGCTGATCGTGCTGGACATGGTGCGCCGCTACGGCGCCGACTTCGGGTTCGTCAGCTACGACCCGACCTGGCTGGACGGATTGACGCGGCTCGTGGCGCAGTTGCGCGGAACCGGCGCGCGCGTCCTGGTGCTCGGCCCCGTGCCCGACCCTCACACCACGGTGCCGACCTGCCTCTCGGCGCACATGGACGACGCCTCGGCCTGCGCACCTGGCCGCTCGATCGCGGTGAACGACAACGGCATTGCCGCCGAGACGGCGGCGGTGCAGGCCGGCGGCGGGCAGTACGCACGGCTGGACCAGTTCTTCTGCACCGACCAACGCTGCCCCGTGATCATCGGCAACACCCTGGTCTTCCGCGACGACAACCACATCACCGCCGAGTACGCACAGTTACTGTCCCCGGTGTTGGACCGCCTGGCCGTCAGTGCCTTGGCACCCAACTAGTTCCGATCAGAACCGGGCCACCCGCTCAGTGAACGCACCGTGGTAACTCATCGGCAGGTGGAACGGGAGCCAGGCCTCGGCGATGGGGCCGGCTTCCACCCGCGGGGCGTCGAACACCATGAGCCGGCTACGGTGCTGGGTTTCGTCGTAGCCCACCGTCAGCACCCATCCATCCCCTTCGGCGGTACTGCCCGGGCGGGGTACGAAGATCGGCTCGACGAGTTTGTGGCCTGGCGGGCAGTAGGTCTGCACGCTGCCGTCGGCGTGGTTGAAGCGGCCGATCCCCTCCCCTCCGCCCTCCCCATCACTGGGAACGGTCACATACGTCACCGAGTGCGGTTGAGTTGAGCGGCGCTGATCGATCTGCGGGAATTCGCAGCCCATCTGGGCCAGCGGTTCAGCCAGGACACGGTCGTCGGGGGTGATGCGGAACCGGGTGAGCCGCACCGTATCCGGTCTGTCCTCGGTGGCAACGTCGGCATACAACCGGGACGTGTCGCTGCGGCTGTCAGATCCCCAGGCCTGCATGCCGCCGAAGGTTTCGGGAGCGAACCGCGGCAGCTCCACCACCACGTCGGCTCCGTCCTCGTAGGCGTTGGCGTAGTGCCACATGTAGAACGGATCGGTCTCGATGACCCGAACCTTTCCGCCATCACGCGGGGCAAGGATGAAGTAGGACGGTTCGTTCTGTTTGAACTTCATGGCATCCCAATAGGATTGCCGTCCCATCAGGGCCCACGGATCGATCCGCAACGGGGACAGCATGAAGACCGCGTAGCGCGGGGTCAGCGCCATGTCGTGGATGAGTCCCACGCCGGGCAGCGGCACCGCACGCAGGTACCGGGTGACGCCACGGTTGTCGGTCTCGTAGAGGCGCAGCCGCATGCGGGGAATCGCCTCGCCCGCGAGTTCCCGCAGCCGCCTGATCTTTTCGGCCCGGTTCGGGGCGCTGCGGATGTGTCGCAGATCGATGCGGGGGAAGTAGGGCTCGAAACCGAAGTTGACCCGGGAGTCCGTCGTCGCGTCGTAGGTGTAGTGCGCGGAGTACGCGCCGACCGGGCCCTTGAGCACCCCGTCGAGGGTGCACATCCCGATGGTGTTGAGGGTGTCGAGGTCCATGCCGTGCGGACGCCCGCCCTCCCAGAGTGCGAGCAGTTGGTCCCGGCCGATCATCACGTTGGTGTTGGCGGTGTTGGCAGGTAGCCGAAACACATTGGCCCGCATGCCCCCTGGGCGCTGATAGGCGAATCCGCGTTTCACCATCCGGCCCGCCGCGGTGGTCGTCAGATAGTGCTCGGTGCGGACGAAGCGGTTCTTGAACCGGACCCCGTTACCGTCGATCGCGAAGGCCGACACCATGCCGTCGGCGTCGAACAGGCTGTCCACCCGCGACGCGCCGATGTTCCAGCGGCCCGATCCGTTGCGGTAGAGCGTGCCGGTCAATCCCTGCGGGATCCCGCCGGTGACCTCGGTGAGGGTCAGGTCATATTCGCCGGGGACGTCCTCCCAGTACCGCGAGGAACCGTCGATCTGGGGCGAGACGGGAGCAGCCATAAAAGACATCGTGTCTTTTATGGCGTACCGCTGTCAATAGCCGAAACATCGAATGGGCTGAACGGCAGGGCCGAGCCACCGTCCCAACACAGTTTCGTGAGGTGCTCGACGAGTTCGGCACGGGGCATCGAGGAGTCCCGGATCCACCATTGGGCACTCACCATGACCGAGCCGACGATGGCCCGCGCCCACGGCGCCGCCGCCGCGGTATCGGCGCCACCCGCCGCCATGGATGCCGCCAGCATGGCCTCGACCGCGGTGGCGAGTTCATCGAAGATTCCCGGCATCTCGTGACCACCGGCGGCATGCATGCTCAACGCCCGGTACAGGTTCGGATCGTCCTGCATCCAGGCGCAGATGACATCGAAGAACAACGACATGCGTTGGCGCAGGTCGGCCGAACCGGCGGCGCGCCTGGTGATCTCGATCAGCAGGCGATGAGCCTGACGCTCGCCGAGTGCCGACAGGATGGCCGCCCGGTTCGGGAAGACCGCATAGACGGCCGAGCGTACGAAGCCGGCCTCCTTGGCCAGCTCGGCGATCCCCACGTCGGGTCCGTGGGTGCGGATCGCGCGTTCGGCGGCGTCGAGCAGATCCGAGCGCCGCTGCTCGACGTCGACGCCAGGTCCGGCGGGCCTACCGCGCCTACGCCTTGCCGAAGTCACCGCTCAATCGTAGTTTCTGCCTGGGCTGCCTCAAGGTTCTCCGCGCAGCGCAGCAGCAGCGCCGCGAGTTCCTTCTGGGCCCGGTGAGGAATTCCGTTCAGCATGCCCTGCTCGACAAGGATCACCGTCGCGTGCGCCTCGGTCAGCCGACGCTTACCTGCGGGCGTCAGCTGCAATGCTCGGGCACGGCCCCGTTGCGGTCCGGACGATTCCTCGACCAGGGCATCGGCGCGCAGACCGCTCAACACGTCCTGCAGCGACTGACGCGTGACGAAGCACAGCCGCGCCAGTTCCGCCGCCGACGCTTGCGGGTGGTCGGCCAGCGCGCGCAAGGCTGTGTACTGCGCCATCGACAACCCGGTAGACCGCAGTGCCGCATCGCAATTGCGGCGCAGGCTCTGCTGTACCCGCTTGACGAGATAGCCGGCACCGACTTCCACGTTCGGACGCATGACAGGAACCTTACATTAGTGTTATCGTCGAATATGTAAGGAACCTGACATTGGAGAAATCGTGACGACCATCCAGGAACACAGCCCCCACGCCACTCTCATCAACGTGTTCACCGTGGAGCCGCAGCGGGCGACCGAACTCGTCGAGCTGCTCCAACGGGCAACCGAGGACGTGATGCGCCACGTCCCCGGATTCATCACCGCCAACATCCATCTGAGTACGGACGGCACTCGCGTCATCAACTACGCGCAGTGGCGCAGCGCCGAGGACTTCCAAGCCATGCTCACCGACCCCACCGCACGGGAGCACATGGGCCGGTGCGCTGACATCGCGACCAGTTTCGACCCTCACATCTACACCGTGGAATCGGTGCACCAGGCGGGCTAGCCGCGAGACGGGTCGGCCGTCAGGCGGCGTCCTTCTTCTCGGTCTTCTTGGCGGGCTTCACCGAATCGCCGGCCTTCTTGACGTTGTCCTTCACGTCGTTGACCGCCTTCTCCGCGCCCTTCTGGATGCCGTCGGCGGCCGACTTGATCTGCTTGCGCCCATCGTCGGCGAGCTTGTTCACGCGATCCTGAGCGTCCTGGACCGCCTTGGCCGTCCGCTCTCGCGCCTTCTCGGCGGACGCTTTCGCACGCTCGCCGGCTTCCTTGACGGTCTTGTCCACCTGTTCGCGCGCGTCGTCGGCCGCGGTGGTCAGCTTCTTCGCGCTGTCCTGGACGTTCACCTTCGAGTCGTTGACAACCGATTCGTCCGCAACAGATTTCAGATGCACCGTGTCCGTGCCGACATCGGTCTGCGCGATACCCTTCGGCTCGAAGGTTGTCTTCGCAAGGCTCTGTGTCCCAACGTTATTCCCAACGCTGTCGAGTGCGTCCGGAGTGAGGTTGTTCAGCGCGTCGGTGAGGGCAGAGAGATCCAGCCGGGACAGGTTCGGCGAGCCGCCGACGCCCAGCAGGCCCAGCAGGGTCTTGATGGGGTTGGAGACCGGGGTCTGGCTCACCAGGCCATCGTCGATGGCCTTCTGGATGCCGGTAACGAGGTTGTTGACCAGGTGCCCGGGCACCTGTCCCCAATCGACATCCGCGGGAAGGGTGCCGAAAGCCGTTGGGACATCGGCTTCGTCGAGTGAGCGCTCATAGATGCCCGTCGTCGGGTCGTAATACACGTCGGTGTAGCCGAGGTTGACCAGGCTGGTCAGCACCGGGCTCAGCGCCGTGCCGATCGGGTTGTTGAGGTTCGCCCCGGTCAGCAAGTTGACGACGTCATACGCCAGATACGTCGGCTCCAGCAGGGGCAGGCTGTTGGCCGGGATCGTGATGTAGATGTTGAGCTTGGGGCCTAGTTGGGGGTTGTCCCCGGGATCGGCCACGTAGTCGGCGATGTCTGCGCCGAGTTGCGATACGACTTGGTCGATCAGGACCGTAGTGAGCGTGTCGAGCGACTGGTTTCGCAGGATGTAGGTCGGGAACAGTCCTGCCGCAACATTGTTCGCCATCGTGAACGGGTTGGGCCAGGCGGCGAAGTCCGAGAGCGGCAGGTACTCGGCGGTGGCGTCGATCTTGATGGGGATCAGGTTGGCACCGCCCGGGGTCAGCCCGAACAACGGGATGTCACCGACCACGGGGATGCCGGAGACAATGCTGGTCCCGCTGCTCTGCACCTGCGTATCGGGTGTCACCGTGTCGATCCCGAGCAGTCCGAAGAGCGGATACGCTCGCGCCAGGATGCCGCCGTTGGCCCGGCCCGGGTTGTCGATCAGGATCATCGGCAGGATCGTGAAGCTGCCGAGCAGGGGGTTGGTTCCGGTGTAGTTGGCACCGCCAGGCTGATTCGGCAGATCGTCGACCACCTGTTGGTACGCCGCGCCCGCGGCGAACGCGCCGAAGCCCCAGCCCGCCACGATCGGGATGCGCACATCGGCGGCATTCGTGCTGAGGTCCGGCAGATGTATGCCGATCGCTGCGAGCGCCACGCGGATTGCCAGGAGCCCGGCGCCGCTCGTGGGGAGACCAAGCGCGTCGAAGATCGACTCGAGGCTGACCTGAAGGTACGGGGTGTTGTTGATCTCGTCGGCCACCGAATTCGGGAACGACGGCACCCAGCCGAGGTCTACGCCGAGCAGACGGATGAGAGTGAAGAGCCCGCCTGTCGTGATCAGGTTGACCCCGGCCGAGGAGAGTGGGTCCGCGAGGTCGAGGCCGAGAAGGTCACCTACATCAACTGGCAATCCTCCCAGCGCGCCGCCGAGCGCCCCACCCAGCGCATCATTGAGCGGGCCCTCGATTGCGGAGGTCGGATCGATTCCTGCCGCCTGCAGGAGGGCGAGCAGGTTGAAGTTGTTGACGAACGCTGTTTCGAGCTGCGCGCCGACGGTCTGGAACTGGTTGTAGACCTGGGTGCCGAAGCCGCCGGTGAGGTCCGGAATCTGGTCCGGCGGCGGGAAGATCTGGACCCCGGACTGCAGCCGAAAGTCGCGCTGGACCGCCGCGGCCTGAGCCGGAGGAGGAGCAACGCCCACCGTAAGCGCGGTGACTGTTGCGGTTGCCGCCCCGAAGGTCGCAACCCTCTTGACGCGCCGCCGCTGCCTACGGTGTTTGACTGCCATCTGACCAGTCCTTTCGGCCGTCTTCTCAGGTTGATCTCAGGCAACTTAACACCCCTGTGACCTTTGTCACTACATTGCTGAAAAGAATTCACTATTCGCCTTCGCAATCTGTCGCAAACTAGTTGCAAGCGACCCGATCGGCCTTGCGCTGGACTTAGAACTATTAACGCTTGCGTCAGGCAATGGCCCGCTCGGCGGCGAGGCGATCAGCGCGATGTTGCTACGGGCCGCCGGGTACTCGGCTTGCCGTTGTCAGAACGCGGCTCATGTGTCAACCGATTCCGATCGCCGTCGCAACCATCTCAACCTGCGTCAGTCGTCGCCGGATACACCACCTGAGCGGGTCGAACTACTGGATCCGTAGTTTGCTGGCGTGCGCCAGCGAGTTCAGCCGCTCGTCGCGTAGAACACGCCCCAAGAATCATTGCCGGCCAACGACATTGGCAACGGCTGCGACATCGGTCCGGATCGGGTGCTATCGCTGCAGCATCAATGATGTTGCGTCGTAGTCGATTACCGGAACACAGGGCACGCCGCCCTCCACCGCCGGCCAGTCCAGTCCGGCAACCTCCGCCACGAAGAACCCGGCCGGCGTGGACGCATCGCGTTTGGCGAAGGCGTCGGCCCGGTCGCCTATCCGGTCCTCACCACCGACGGCTCCGACGACTTTCTCACTTACGACAATGACCGGACCACCCTGCGCAACCCGGACGGACGTGAGCGATGCACGTTCAACGACCGTCCCACGGATGCCACGGGACGCATGTCCCCGGACGGCATGGCAGTGATCTTGGGCAAGCAGGTCGTGTTCGGCACCCGCGACGCACTCGCGAGCTTCGACCGAAATACCTGTGCGCCAGTGGCAATCATCCCGACCACGGTGCGCGCGGCGGCGCTCATGGCAGTCCCGGGAGCCACCCTTACCGTGCGCACCGACGACACCGGCACATGGGTCGACGGCTACGCCTGATCCGCGACGTTTCCCCGCGCTATGCGACTTTGGGCGGTGGTTGGGGTTGGAAGGGTTGGTACCACCACCAGTCGGCGCGCTCGCCGGTAGGCCCGGGGCACGGTGGAACATCGGGTGGAGGTGTGGTGGGTGGCCGGGCCAGCGATCCCTTAGCGAGTGGTCTGCCGGCACTGTCGGTGACACCGAGTTGGTGGGCGGGGCCGGTGATAGTGATGCCGCCCCGATGATGCAGCCGGTGGTGGTAGGGGCATACGAGTACAAGGTTGTGGAGTTCGGTGGGTCCGCCGTCTTCCCAATGCACGATGTGATGGGCGTGCAAACCACGGGTGGCCCCGCAGCCGGGAACCACGCAGCACCGGTCGCGGTGCTCCAGTGCCCGGCGTAGCCGGCGGCTGATCTGTCGGGTGGCGCGGCTCGAGCCGATCACCTGACCGTGGCGGTGGAACCAGGCTTCCCAGGTGGCGTCACACAGCAGGTATGCGCGTTCGTCGTCGATGAGTAGTGGGCCCAGATGCAGTGCGGCGGCGGGTTTGTCGCCGTCGTGGTCGAGGTCTACATGCACCACCACGGTGGTGTGCTGCCCATGTGGGCGGCGCGCCGCCTCGGTGTCCCAGCCGGCTTCGACCAGGCTCATGAACGCATACACGGTGTCGGGGAACGGCGGCGCCGGCACATCATCAGTGTCGTGATCGCGTTTCCAGTCGGCGATCACCGCGTCGTGGTGCGACTGAAGCGCCGCGCCGAATTTCGCGGCTTCCATCCGCGGCAGCCGAATCCGCCAGGTGGTGTACTCCGCCTCAACGATTTTGGTGATCGAACGCTCGGGCTCGGACCTGGGCTTGGGCGGTGGGTCGGTTTGTGGTTCCAGCTTGACCGCAGTGCGCAGCTGATCAACCGTAGCCACCGCAGCCAGCTCCGCGTAATGCTCATCGGATCCGTCGGCGGCCTTCTCAGCGATGACCCCGACCTGGTCCAGCGACAGCTGGCCTTCGCGCAAACCGGCGGCACACCGGGGAAACTCCTCGAGCCGACGCGCGACGGCCACCACCATCTCGGCGTTGCGTCGTGTGACACCGGTCTTCCACGCGACCAGCGCCTGGATAGACCGAGCACCGGTCGCGCCGCACAGCTCATCGCGGTCCAGTTCGGCGACGATCTCCACGATGCGACCATCGATCGCGTTGCGTTGACCGCACAGCTCCGACAACTCCTCGAACAGCACCGCGAGACGTTCATCCGGACGCGCCTCAGCGACCACGGAAGCGGCGGTCGAGGACATGACTCAATTGTGGCAACCGGGTCCGACAAGTTAGATCGACCGGAGCGGTGACAACCGCGACCATCCGGCAAGATAGCTGCGGTGGGGATAAACCTGTTGCCTTCTGCGCATCTCTCAGATGCTGACGTCGCCGGTGCGCTCGACAATGCGGTGGCCGTGATCAACCCCGTACTCGACATCTTCACCCGATTCGACCCACTCGGCCTGAGGCGGCGTACCCATCGCGAGGGCCCCTCAGACGGGGCTGTCGGCAAGTCCCTCGACATCGCGGCCGCTGTGCTCAACTTCGCCGAACTGCCGGGCACCAAGGCCTGGGCCGACATGGATCAGGACGGCCACGTGAAGTGGTGGGTGCATCGTGCGGGCGCGGTGACCACCATCCTCGTCGCCTTCCCCGGCGCGCTCGGGGCAATCGCCGATCGGCTTCCCATTCAGGACGTCCTGGGCTTCTCCAACCAGGCCATCGTGTTGTGCGCGGTGGCCCGCGAGGACGGCGTCACCGATCACGGTGATCAGGTGCAGCTACTGGGTGCGGTGTTGTGCGACCGCCAGCTCGCCGACACCGAGTCCGACGCACCGCCCGATGATCCCACCACAGCGCCCCCGCAGTCGCTACCCGGAAAGCTGTGGGAGTTCGCCGGGACGCTCCGCGCGGTGGGTGACGAGTTCACGAAAAGGCCGCACCCGCAAAAGCTTTACCGTTACCTCGGCATGCTGCCCGGGATCGGCGCAGTGGCCGACTACGTCGGCGAATTCACCGCCCTGCGGCACGCGGCTGATGCAGGTGCGGCGTGGATCAGCGAGCATCCTCCACAGGAGCCGGCCCGAACTTGAAGATCAACGCGCTGATCGCCACCACCACGGCCGCCGCTCCGATCACGGGCGCAACGGTGAACTGCGACACCGTCCCTCCGAGCACCGCACCGCCACACATCGTCAACACCACGCCGTAACGCAACTTCTCGCGGTCCCCGGTGCCGCCGGCCAGCCTGCTGTCGAAGCCGATGCCGACGATCGTCTGCGTCAGCACCGTGGTGCTCAGTTCCTGGATGCCGAACTGACGCGCCGTCGCATTCTGGATCCCGAACGTCATCGCGAGAACGATGAGGATGAATTTCCGGTTGTCGTCATAGGCCAGCACTCCCGTTCCGCAGAGAATCGAAAGCACGGTCAGCAGAACGACTTCCACCCCCAACGCGGTGGTCAGCCAGTTCCGGACGTGACTGTCGAGATGGCGCCGCAGCCGCCCACCCACCACAGTCCCCAGCACGAACCCCGCGAACGCGACCAGGGCCCCCGTCACATCCACACCCGAGTGCGGCACGAACCAGAAGCCCAGGAAGATCACATTCCCGGTCATGTTGGCGACGAACACATGACCCAGCACCAGCACACTGACCGCGTCGACGATTCCGGTCGCACACGTCAGCAACAGCAGTGCCACAACGGTCGACCGCTGCGTCACCGGGGAGGCGATGGCCATGCCTACATCCTCACCGCTACAGCTGCGGAGACAGGTCCAATTGGGTCAACGCGGGCATCTGGGTGATGCGCCAATCCCCATCCGTGCGCTGCAATGTCAGCCGATAGGACGAATACCGCAGCGACGGAACGTTCTTGGTGACCGGACTCGTCGACACCGTGTTGGTGTAGACGATCGCGGTGGCCTCATCGCCGCCGATGGTCTCCACCGCGGTGCCCATCACCTCGGTGTTGTTGGTGACCTTGGCCTGCTTGTTGGTGGGCACGATCGAATCGATCAGCTGCCGGTACTGGTTGGCGAAATCGGTCGACAGATACTTTGCGGCCCGGTCCGGCAGGCTTTCGATGTTGTCCGGGTTGTAGGTCCACAACGTGGTGATGGCATCGGCCGAGGTCTTCGCCACTTGAAGCTTGGTCGCCACCAATGCCCGGTCGGCCAGATACGGCTGCAGCATCGCACCGCCGAAAGCCCCGGCCGCCACGAATACCACCGCAGCACCCGCCGCGAAATACGTCAGGCGCTTGCCGGCCTCACGGTGCGGAACCAGAACCTCGTCCTCGGCCGGTTCAGTGTCCGTCGCCTCGACGTCGGCTTCACTGTCCGGCTCCTCCGTCGCCTCAGCGTCGGCTTCAGGCTCAGCTTCGGACTCGACGGACGCGTCAGGTTCCGCGTCCGACTCAGTTTCGCCGGCACCTGCGGACTCGGCGTCACCTTCGGGCTCGGTCACGGCCTTGCGGCGCGACTTGCCCGTCGGGGTCCGACGCTCCGGAGCGGACTCCGCATCCCCGGCGTCGTCGGATTCAGAGACAGACTCCGAAACCGATTCCTCTACCACCGCCTCGGCACGGCCACGCCGCCCGAAACGCAGTCTGCGGCGCGGCTTGTCAGGCTCGCCGGTGGTCAGATCACCTGAATCAGCTGGCTGATCTTCCACTGCTGTCCTTCCCAAATCGTCGTCGCAACCCAGCGGCTGCCGCTTTCGATCACGGACTTGCCGTCCGCGGTTCGTGTGCTGATCTTGGTGGCGACCAGCACGTCGGCACTGCCGTTGTCGTTCCATCGCTGGATGCCGGCATCGAGCACAGCACCCTCCGTCGGCTCGGCACGCGCTACCTGAACGACGATCTCGTTCTGCTTCTCGGAGAACATCTTTCGGAAATCACCGGTCGCCTGTTCCTTGATGCGATCCGCGTAGTCGTTGGCGTGGAACGGATCCAGCGTCGTATAGACCGTCATGAACTCGCGCACGTAGTCGAGCGCGCCGGCACTCTTGATCTCGGCACGCCGATCGGATTCGTGACGCACCAAGATCAGGCTGCTGCCCGCAATGGCGGCCGCGATGAGCAGGGCGGACAACATTCCGACGATCGGCAGGCCCCAACGGATGGGTTCCTTGGGCTCCTTGGGCTCGACCGCGAAGTAGTCGCGCTCATCGGGCTCGATCCGGCGACGCGGGCTCACTGTCCGCCCCCGTTCAGTACCGGCCGCTTGAGCACCGTGAGGTTGTCGACGAGCCAGTGATCATCCGACTTCTTGAACTCCACCCGCACCGTCGCGGTGATGAACTTCAGTTCCTGTGGATTGGTGCCGCGTTGGCCCTGCAGCGCCACCAGCATGTTCGCCGTATCCGAGGTCACGCCCGGCAGCACCGCGCTGCTCACCGCCCAGTAGTCGTTGGTGGTCGGCCCGGCCTTACGCACGGCGTCCTGCTGAGTGACCAACTGCTGCCGATAGTTTTCGGTGGCCAGCGCCTGCGCCTTGGTGAAATCCGCGTCGACGGAATCCACCCCGTAGCTGAGCAGCTGCTCGACGATGCGCGGGCCCTGCTCGGCGATCTGTGCGCGCGCCTGATCCACTGCCCGATCCTGGCGGTACACGGCCAGGTATCCCACACCGCACGCGATTCCGCTGAGCAGCGCGAGAGCCAGCAGCATCGCGCCGACACCACGCCGCACGTTGCGTTCAGGCCGCTCGACGCGGCGCACCTCGGTGCGGGTCAACAGATCGGCGAACGTCCGGTTGCGCGAATCCCACAACGGCCACAGCCAGCCCACGAACACCGCCGCGGTGTCCAGCAGATGCGCGAGATCACGCAGCAGCAGCCGCCCGAGACCGGCATCGCCGGCCCGTGAGACCACCCGGATGCCGAACACCGACCGACCCGGGCTCCAGCCCGTCACCGCCGGCAGCAGAACGCGATTCACACCGGCAACGGCGACCAGCAGGACCAACGCCCCCGCGTACACCGCCCACCACGACCACTCGCCCAACGCCGTTCCCTGGATGACCAGCATCAGCGTCACGATCAACCCGGCGGGCGCCAACACGTCGATGGCCAACGCCCCGGCACGAGCCGCCCACGACGCCAACCGCGCCTGGTCCGCTCCGGTGACCTCGGTGGCCGCCGGACCGGCGTTGTCCAGCACAGCGGTCACGACGACGTGACCTGGTCGAGCCGTGCGACCTTGTAGTTGCCGTCCTCGGCGCGGGCCATCTTCACCCGCAACCGATAACCCTGCTCTTCATCGGACTTCTCGCTGTTGGTGACCAGCACCCGCACCGCGACCAGCAGGTCCATCGACCCGTCGTCGTTGTGCTTCTCCACCGCGGCCCGCAGATCCGAAACCTTCACCTGCACATTGGCGGCCTGGTACGCATCGAGCAGCATGCCGCTGTAGAGACCGGCCTGTGCGCCGAAGTCACCCGTCGCGCATTCGATGATCTTGGTCTGGGCCTCGATCATCGCCTGGGTGTTGGGCGCCTGGGTCGCCGTCACACACTCCTTGGCCGCCTGCAAGGCCTCGGCCTCGTCGCTGGCGATCCGTTCACTGTCCTGATGAGCGCGCAGGGCCAGGTAGCCGCCGACACCGACGGCAGCCGCCAAGACCAGCAGCCCGGCGAGGATCGCCGCCATCCAGCCCCGACCCAGACGCGTCGGCCGCGAGCCGGCCTCCTCGGCGTCCGTGGCCGAGATCGGATCAGCGATCTCGGTGACTTCCTCCGCTTGCGGTTCGATGGTGTGAGTGTCCTGCTGGTCGGCGAGGTTCAGCTGGCTGGCGCCAGCATCTCCTTCCATCCGTCATCTCCTGGTTTATTCGAGTTGGTGACGGAGTACTTCACACCGCCGGGACCGACCACCTCGCCGCTTGACGGGCTATAGGTAGCGGTCGAACCTGCTGCCGGAGTGTAGATGCAGGGGTTCGGCTGCTGTCCACTACAACTCACATTGCCACCCCGCGGCGCCGTCAGCGGATCGCTGCGCATCGCCGTTGATTCCGGTGGTGGAAGCTGACTTGCCGGCAACGGGTTCAACCCATTATTCACCGAAGGCGCGGGAATCACCCGGCCCGGATCAACCGGCTGATCGCAGCGCGCGGCCGGGGCCGGGCAGTTGCGGATCTGGTTCGGATCGCCATACCACGGGTTGGTGCCCAGTGGCTGGTAGGGCTCATTGCTACGGCACTCCATGGGCGAGGCGGCCCGCTTACCGGGCACGTCGGCACACGGGTAGTTACGCGCCCCACGCACCGCGTTCGGCGCATCCTTGGGGATCTTGCAGTACAGACCCGACGGCAGCGGTGCCGTGGACGTGTCCGCAGGCGAGCGCCACTGCGACGCGGGCAGGAACCCGGTCAGGCACGGCGGCGGCATGTTGATACCGAGGCCAAAGTGCAGCAGGCCCTTGGGCGCGAAGATCGTCGCAGTCTGGGCGACGGCACCACCCTGGGGCAGTGCCACCAACACCTGCTCGACGTTCTTGTTGTACCGCTTGAGCATGTCGATGACGATTTCCAGGTTCGCCAGCGTCTGCGGCAACGACTCCTGGACATCACCGAACACCGAGTTCAGCTGATCAGCTGTCGGTGCCGCCTGCTGGATACCGCCCCGCAACGCAGCGTCGTTCTGAGCACTCTGCGCGGCCAGCGTGTTCAGGTTCTTCGCCCACCGCGAGATCGCGTCGCCCGAATTCACCTGACTGTCGATGATCGGCCCGGAGTTCTCGACAATGTCGTTGACCGACCCGATGTTGTCCTTGAAGTCACTGGCGATCGCCTGGGTGGAATCGACCAGATGCTGCAGTGACGGCCCGAGCCCACCTACCGCTGTGGCCGTCTCGTCGAGCAGCGTCGCGATCTTCTCCTTCGGCAGCGCCGCCAGGCCCCTCTGCGCGGCGTCCAGCGACGGACCCACCTCGGCGGGAACGGTGCCGATCTGGATCGTGTCGCCGTCGCGGAAGTACTCCTTCGCGCCGCCCTTCGAGACCAGGTCGATGAACTGCTCACCCACCGCCGACACCGAGTGCACGTTGGCGCTGGCGTCGATCGGCACCCGGAACTGGTTGTAGATGTTCATCTTGACGTGAGCGCCCTGCTCGGTGGGCTCCACCGAGGTGACCTTGCCGATCGTCGTTCCGCGATAGGTGACGTTGGCCGTGGCGTACAAACCGCCCGAATTCGGGAGGTTGGCGTTCAGGTTGTACATCCCGACACCGGCCCAGGTCGGCAACCGCAGGTAAACCAGCGCCAGCACAACCAGGGCGATCAACGTCAGCACCGTGAACAGAACGAGCTGCATCTTGATGAAGCGGGTCAGCAACATGTCTCACTCCCCCCTTTCCACAAGCGGGCCACCAGGTGCGTCGTGCGGGTTCGGCGTGAACCGGACATCCGGGATCATCGTCGCCGGATCGCGGCCCCACGCCTGCTCCAGCGCGCGGAGCATGCCCGAGACACCGGTACCGGACAGGAACGCGTTGTCCACCGAGCTCAACGTCAGGTCGATCGTCAGCGACACGTTGATGTAGTCGCCGCGCACCGCCTTCGGGATGTTCTCGATGTTGAACGGCACCGTGAGGATCAGCTTGAGCGCCTCAACCAGGTACGGAGCCGAGCGCGCCAACTGCTTGAGCGGCCGCTGCAGGTTTTGCAGGTTCGTGTGCAGGTTGGCGTTGCTGTTCGACAACGTGTCGTCAGCGGCCTTCGACAACCGGCCCAGCGAGGTCACCGCGTCGGCGAACAATTCGCGCGTGTCGGCGAAGTGCTGGATCAGCGGCGGGAACTCGGTCAGCACCCGATCCAACGTGTCGTTGCGCGCCGCGACGATGTTCAACAGCCGGTTGGTCGAATCGATCGCCCGGGTGATGTCGTTGCGCTGCTGGTTGAGCTCGTCGGTGAACGTGTCGAGCCGGCCCAGGAAGTCGCGGATCTGATCGGCGCGACCGTTGAGGATGTTGAACACCTCGGTCTGGATGGTCTCGACGTTCGGGATGCCACCGCCGGTCAGGATGCCGGAGATACCGGCCAGCGTCCGCTCGATCGTCGGGTAGGCCGACGACTGTGCCAGCGGGATGGTGTCCCCGTCGCGCAACTTCTCCTCGGACGGCTTCGCCGGCGGGTTGAGCTCGATGTGCTGCGACCCCAGCAAGCTGGTCTGGCCGATCTTGGCTTCGGTGTTCTTGGGCAGCTCGATGCCCGGCTCCAGGTCGAGGGTCAACGTCGGAACCCAGTTGATCAGCTCGATCTTGCGGACCCGGCCGACGAACACGTCGCGCACCCGCACCCGGCTGTTGGCGTTGAGCGCCAACGTCTCCGGCATCTGCACGTACACCGTGGTGTGACCGGACTCGGTGCCCGGCCCGCCCGGCAGTGGCACGTTGGCCACGCCGCGCCACTGCCCACACGAGGTGAGGATCAGCGTGGACGCCGACAACACCGCGACACGTCTACCGACGCGACCCCATTTGCGTGTCTTCATCCGGCCTGTCTGTTCGCTCATCATCACGGCTGCCCTCCGGCCTCGGCGGGCAGCGCCGGTCCGGCGGGCGCCGGGCCGGGTGCAGGAGCAGCTGCCGGTGCGGGACCCGACATCGGGTCACCCGGGATCACACCCGGCGCGGGCGCCGGCGGCGGTCCGGGCTGCGGATACCACGGCGGCGGCAACGGATTGGTTTCGTTGTACGAGTTCGGCGGTCCGGGCAGGTTGCCTCCGGGCGGAGCCCCGAACGCCGGCGGGGCCGGCGGGGCCACGATGTCCGGGCCACCCATCAACTCGGACAACGACTCCGGGGTCAGCATCTGCTGCGTGGCCGGCTGCACCTGCACACCCTGCATGCCCGGCGCGACGGTCCAGCCCGGCTCATGGTTGCCGTGCGAGAACAAGGTGTCGCGCGACCAGATGCCCGGGACGGTGGTGTCCTTGTAGCCCCCCGGCGGCTGCAGGCGCGGATCCGAGTAGGAGATCTGCTTCGGCAGCGTCATCGCGGTGTTGGCCAGGTTCTGGCCGAACGGCAGGAAGTTGAACTTGATCGCGTCGAGGATCGGCGCGAGGTACTGCGCGCACAACTCGGCCGAATCCTGGTACCCCAACCGGCTACCCGCCTGGATCGAACTGCAGATGAACTGCAACGGGTTGGAGAAGTTGGTCAGGCCCGGCAGAACCGGCAGACCCACGATGCCACCCTGGTTGGGCGAGACGATGTTGAGCACGTTGGCGGCCAGGTTCGGGTAGGCGTGCAGACCCGTCTCCAGACCGTTGCGCGGCTCGGGCTGCAGGATCGCCGTCGTCGCCTCCGACAAGTTGTTCACGTCGTGGGCGAGCACCCCGCCGTTCTTGTCGAGGAACTCACGGGTGGTCTTGAGCACCCGGTTGAGATCCTGCAGGGCCGTTGCCAACTCCTGATCGGTGTTGGTGAACGAGTTGGTGAACTGCGCCAGATCGTGGTTGAGCGCCACGAACTGCTGATCGCTCTTGTGCAGGGCGTTGACGAACAACGCCAGGCTCTTGACCACCTGGAAGAAGTCGCCACGACCCTGGTTCAGCGTCGTCAGCGCCTCCGACAACCCGTTGAGGGTGCGGTTGAGCTGTTCACCCTTGCCCTGGAAGCCGTCGGCGAAGGACTCGATGATGTCGCCGAACGGACCCTTGGGCTGTTCGGCGGTCGGGCCCAGATCGTCGAGCAGACGGGTGATCTGGTTGCGCAGCTCGTCGTATTCGACCGGGATCTGGGTGTTCTCGATCGGGATGACTGCGTTGTTCTTCATCTGCGGCCCGCCGGTGTAGGGCGGGGACAGCTGGATGACGCGCGAGGCCACCAGGCTCGGGTTCAGCACGGATGCCGTGGCGTTCTCGGGCATCTTGTACTTGTTGTTGACGTGGAAGACGACCTTCATCTTGTCGCCGTCGGTCTCGATGCTGTCGATCGCGCCGACCTTGACGCCCATGATGAGGACCTTGTCGCCGGGGTACAGCGCAAGGACCTCGGGGAAGTACGCGGTGACCGTGGTGTTGGTCATCTTCTTGTACAGGTTCAGGCCGAAGTAGCCCAGCACCAGGGCCGCCACCACCGCCAGCGCACCGACGATGATCGCTGCCCGTGAAGCCTTGGGCAACTTGATGTTTCGCACATTGAAAACGGTAGACATAGCTCCCTATACCCCTGTCTATCCCTGCGACCCGGGCGGAAGGAACGGCGGATTACCCGGCAGCGGCGGCGTACCCACCGGCCCCGCATCCGGCCCCGGTCCCGGCGGTGCCGGGGGAGCGTTCAGCGGCGGCGGGTGCGGTGCGTAACCCGGGATGTCTCCCGGCGCCACCGGCAATGGGGCAATCGGAACGGTGCGGGCGCCGGGCGGGCCGGGCGCCAACTCGACAGGGGCGCCGGGCTGATCCGGAGGCATCTGGCCGGGGATGGCCCCACTGGGCACACCCGGCGAATGCGCGATGCCGTCAGGATTCGGCGCCGAGGTCGCGAGGTCCGGCGGACCGTACTCCGGGCCGCCGAACGGACCCTGGGTGGCCGCTGCGCACGGCATCGGGTTGCCCGGGGACGGGATTCCGGCCGCGGTCGGCGTGTACGAGCACGGCGATCCAGGCGGGACGGCAGGTCCCGGATGCTCCGGGGTGCCTTCCAGCGGTGTCGGGGCCGGCGGCGGAGCGCCGTTCTCGAACCGCTTGCCATTGGGATCGGGGAAACGGGACGAGGGCAGGCCGGCGTTACGCCAGAACTCCTCGGGGTCGATGCCGCGCTTCTTGAACGCGGAATCGACGAAGGGCTGCAGGATCTGCGGCGGGATCAGGTTGACCAGCATCACCTTGAAGTACGGGCCAGAGGCCAGCGCCTCGGCCAGGGAGGTGATGAACTTCCCCGCCACGGTCAGCGTGTCGGCCAGATCCTGCTTGCGCTCGACCAACAGGTCGCTGACCGTACGCAGCTGCTCCAGCACGTGGTTGAGGTTCGGGTTGTCGTTGATCAGGCCCTCGACCTGACGCGACACCGACGACACCCGCTCCAGCAGCATGCTCACGGCCTGGCCGCGCTCGTTGACCGCGGCCAACAGGGTCTGGGCGTTCACCAGCAGCTGGTTGACCTGCGTGCTGCGGTCCCCCAGGATCGTGGCCACCTTGTTGGCGTTGGCCAGCAGCTTCTTGACGTCCTCGTCGCGCTTGCCGATGGTCTCGGAGAACCTGGCCACCCCGTCCAGCGCGGCGCTCAGGTGCGGCGAGGTCTGATCGACCGTCTCCGACAGGACATTCAGCGATTCCTTGACCGACTTGGTGTCCCAGCCCGACGCGTTGCGCGTGACGTCGAGGAACGCGTCGTAGATCTGGTACGGCGTGGTCGTCTGGCCCAGCGGCAACATCCCGCGGGGTTGCAGCGTCTGGCTGCCTCGCGGCTGGATCTCGATGTTCTTACGACCCAGGATCGTGTCGGTACGGATCGCCGCGCGGCTCTCGGTACCGATCGTCTTCCCACCCAGGGTGTAGCCGATCTCGACCTTGTCGCCGTTGATGTCCATGCTCTTGACCGTGCCGACATCCATACCCGCGATGCGGACCTTGTCGCCCACGCTCAGGCCACCGGTATCGGAGAACTGGCCGTAGTACGTGGGGACCGCGAACAGCATCGGCACACTCGTCAGCGTCGAGCCGACGCCGATTACCAGTGCCACGACCGCGACGCCCATCAGGCCTTTGCGGAAGCGGTCGGAACCTTGCAGTGTCCTCATCGCGGCGTGCACCTCCCCGACGGCTGTGAAGCGAGTCTGACGGTTCGGACGGGCCCGCCCGGCTGCAACCCGTTGAGCTTCAACGAAAGGTCACAGGCATAGAAGTTGAAGAAGTCACCATAGATGCCACCGGCACGGCCGATGATCTTCAACGCTTGTGGGAACTGCACCAGGATGTCGTTCAATTGCTGCTTCTGGTCGATCAGCGGCTGCTGGATGACCTCGAGTTGACCGATGGTGTCCTTGAGCAGCGGACGGTTGTCGGACAGCAGATCCGCCAGCGAACCGGCCGCATTGCTGATGTTGGCCACCGAGGCTCCGATCGGATCGGCACGGTTCTTCAGCCCGGTGATCAGCGTCTCGAAGTTCTTCAGGGTGTCGTTGAACTGCTGCTGATGCGCAACGGTGGTGTCCAGGACGATGTTCAGATTCCGGACCACCTCACCGATCGCCTGATCCCGGTCGGCGATGCTCTGGGTGAGCTGCGCCGTCTGGTCCAGGATGTCGTTGATGGTGCCGCCCTGGCCCTGGAAGATCGTGATGATCGACTGGGAGATGGTGTTGACCTTCTCCGGGCTCAGCGACTGGAACAGCGGACGGAAGCCGCCGACGAGTGCGTCGAGGTCCAGCGCCGGCTCGGTGCGTTCCAGCGGAATGGTGCTGCCGGGCGCGATCTTCGTATTGCTCTCGCCGCGCTTGAGTTCCAGGTAGCGGTTGCCGATCAGGTCCTGGTAGCGAATCGCGGCCGTGGTCTGGTCGAACAACGGCAGCGACTTCTCGACGTTGAACGTGACCTCGGCCTGCTGGCCACCGTTGACCAGCTTGACGCCCGAGACTTTGCCGACCTCGACACCGGACGCCCGGACGAACTGCCCGGTGCGCAAACCGCTGACGTTCTTGAAGACCGCCGAGTACTCGGCGGTCCGGTTGAACCGGATCTGACCGAAGACCACGAAGATGATCGCAGTGAAGGTGAGCAGCACCAGTGAGAAGATGCCGAGCTTGATAAGCGTGCCCTTGATGCTCATGGGTTGATCGTGTTCTCCCCCACTTGGCGTCCCCACACGTACTCGGCCACGAGAGGTTGCCCCAGCTCGAGGTGGTTGTATGGCGCGATCGATGCCCCGGTATCCATCACCAGGTACGGCATGGGCCACAGGTCCTTGGTAATCGGCTGCCAGCAACCGGGCCGGCCCTCGGGCCCACCCTTTGCGTTGACCCGCGGCAGGTTGTCGGGATAAACGTACGGGTTGCCTACACCCATCACCAACGACTGGGTCTGCAGCGAGTAGCCGTTACCACCAAGTGCGCCTGCAAGTTTCGGGCCGGCGTCGTGGTAGTTGCGGATCGTGCAGAACAGCGCCGGGCTGTACTTGTCGAGCAGTGCCGAAGTCGGCAGCAGGTCCTGCGCGCCGCGGACCAGGTACGGGCCACCCCGCTCGAAGATGTCGCCGCCGGTGTTGCCGAAGCCGACCGCGGCCACCAGGGCCTGGTCGAGGTTGCCGCGCTGCTCGTTGAGCGTGCGGGCAGTGGTGACGGCGTTCGTCAGGCCGTCGAACAGGTCCGGGCCGGCGTTGGCGTAGACCTCGCCCAGATCGGCCAAACCGGCGATGTCGCGGCGGATCTGGGGCATCCGCGGGTTGAGGTCGCTCAGGATGTCGTTGCCGTTGACGATCGACTGGCCGAACTTGTCACCCAGACCGTCGAGCGCCTGCGCGGTCGCGGTCAGCGTCTGGTTCAGCTTGATCGGGTCGATCTGCTCGGAGATCGCGGTGATCGTCTCGAACAGCGTGTTGAACTCCGTCGTCACACCCTGCGCACGGATCGGCGTCGACGGGGACAACCGCTCCTTCGACGGGTTCGGCGGCGACAGGAACGAGATGTACTTGTTGCCGAACACCGTGGTGGCCCGCAGTTCCGCACTCACGTTCTCCGGGATCAGCTTCAGATACTGGGGCTTGACGTCCAGGGTCAGCTTGGCCTCGGGGTTGTCGTCGACAGTGACGACGTCGACCGAGGACAGCCGCCCGATGGGCACCCCGTTGAAGGTGACCTTCGAGCCCGGGTCCATCGACAGACCGGCCCGACCCGACAACACGGTCAGCTGTGTCTTCTTCTCGAACGATCCGCGGAACTGCATCCACGTCAACGCCACGATCACCGAGGTGATGAGGGCGAGGATCAGGCCGGCCAACTTGTACGGCGGGATCTTTGGCTTGTTCAGAGGTGCTTGAGGTGCTGTCATGCCGCTACACCGTGAGGTTGAAGTTGGGGTCGGTGCCGTAGAGCGCCAACGATGCCAACAGGACCACCAACACGATTGCGATCAACGAGGTTCGCATCGACCTCCCTACTGCCTCACCCACACCGACGGCACCGCCACTGGCGTAATAGCCGAAGTAGCAGTGGTTCAACATGACTACGACGGACATGACGATGACCTGGAGGAAGGACCACATCACGTCGTCGACGCGCAGGAACGTATGGAAGTAGTGCTCATACGTACCGACTGACTGCGAGTAGAAGACCGTCGTGACGAACTGCGCAGACAGGAAGGACAGTAGGACCGCCCCGGCGTAAAGCGGGATGATCACGATCGAGCCGGCGATCAGGCGGGTGGACACCAGATACGAAATCGACCTGATGCCCATGACTTCCAGCGCGTCGATCTCTTCGCTGATGCGCATGGCGCCGAGTTCGGCGGTCGCGCCGGCACCGACGGTGGAAGCCAGGGCCTGACCGGTGACGACCGGGGCAACGACGCGGATGTTTGCCAGGGCGGCGAAGAAGCCGGTAAAGGCCTCGACACCGATGTTGCCCAGGGAGGCGAAGCCCTGGATGGCGATCAGGGAGCCTGCCGAGAGCGTGACGAAACCGATGATCGCCACGGTGCCGCCGATGACGGCCATGGCACCCGTACCCATACCGATCTCGGCGACCAGCCGCAGCGCCTCGCGCCGATAGTGCCGGAACGCGTGCGGGACGGAGCCGATGGATTGGACGATGAACCACGCGACGTGGCCCATGCTGTCGAGGAACCGGCCCGGCGTGCCCGCGATGTCTGAGGTGCGCGAGAACGCCCGGGGGAACCGGGAGCGAAGGACTGTTGCGGTACTCATGTCAGTGCCCTGTTCCGAACCGCACACCGATGGTGGTGAGCACGACGTTGACTGCGAACAATGCCACCACGCACAGCACCAGGGTCTCGTTCACCGCGGTACCGACGCCCTTGGACCCACCGGCCACCGTCAGGCCCCGATAGCAGCCGACGAGTCCGGCGATCAGGCCGAACAGTGTGGCTTTGATGACCGAGATCATCACCTCGGGGAATCCGGTGAGCAGGGTCAGCGTGGACACGTAGGCACCGGCGGACACGTTCTGGACGTAGACGCCGAAGAAGAAGCCGCCGATCAGCCCGATGGTGATCACGGCGCCGTTGAGCATGAAGGCCACGAACGTAGAGGCGACCACGCGGGGAACGACCAACCGCTCGATCGGGTCGATGCCGAGCACCTCAAGTGCGTCGATCTCCTCACGCACGGTGCGGGCACCGAGGTCGGCGCAAATCGCGGTCGATCCGGCACCGGCCACCACGAGCACCGTCACCAGCGGACCGAGCTGCGTTACCGCGCCCAGTGCGGCACCAGCGCCCGAGACGTCAGCCGCACCGAACTCCGCCAACAGGATGTTGAGCGTGAAGATGATGAGCACGGTCAGTGGGATCGATACCGCGAGCGTGGGCAGGAATGCCACGCGGATCAAGAACCAACTCTGCAGCACGAACTCTTTCCACTGGAAAGGCCGTGTGAGAAAGGCCTTTCCAGTGAGCACAGTCATCTTGAAGAAGCCACCGACCATAGCCAGCGGCTTCTCCAATTGACCACGTACGTAGCCGACGAGACCGTCGGCAGGCGCCGTCACCGGTGCGCCCCCTGGACGTGTCGCACGCCCCCTCCTCGTCGCCTGTCAGCTTGTGTGATCCGTCTCTCCCTACTCACCAGTAGTAATTGAGACCACCGGACTGTACCCGATAAAAACCGGGCCGTGCACTGCATCGGGAGGATTGTGCCATCAACCGTTAGCGAGGGCGTGCAAAGACAGCAAACTTTCGGCGCGACCTGCAGAAACCGTTGACACTGAGTTACTTTCGAACCCGTCAACCCTATTGGGCGTTGATGGGTGAGCCGAAGCGTTCCCTGAGTTCAGTCTTGAGCACCTTGCCCGAGGGGTTGCGGGGCAGAGCATCAACGATTTCGAGCGCCTTCGGGTGCTTGTAGCGCGCCAGGCGTTCGGTGAGGAAGCCGTCGAGATCCCCGAGGTTCAGGGAGTCCGACAGGGCTGCGAGAGCTATTACGGCGACCGGAACCTCGCCCCACTTCTCGTCATGCCGGCCGATCACGGCGACCTCGGTGATGGCGGGATGCCCGGCGAGGACGTTCTCCACCTCGGCGCAGTAGATGTTCTCGCCGCCGGAGATGATCATGTCCTTCTTGCGGTCGACGACCCAGATGTAGCCTTCCTCGTCCTGGCGAACCAGATCCCCGGAGTGGAACCAGCCGCCGGCGAACGCCTCGGCGGTGGCTCTGGGGTTGTTCCAGTAGCCCGCCATCAAAGTTGGGGCGCGGTAGACGATCTCGCCGACGTCGCCGACCGGGACATCGTTCATGTTCTCGTCGACGACGCGCGCGGAGACCGTGGGGATGACCTGCCCGACCGAACCGAGTTTGCGAATTGCGTCGTCCGCCAACAACATGCAGGTGACCGGGGACATCTCGGTCTGGCCGAACGCGGCGAGGATCTGGCTGCCGGGGAAGGTTTCGGCCATCGCACGCAGCAACGTGTCCGAGGCCGGTGCGGCACCCCACGACAGGGCGCGCAGGCAAAGGTCGCGCGGATTGGCTTTCTGCTCCGCGCAAACCGCCTGCCACTGCGCGGGCACCAGGAAGATCGCGGTCACCTTCTCGGCCGCCAGGACGTCGAGCAACGCACCCGGATCGAACGCGCCGAGCGGATAGATGACAGTCGGCAGGCCGAGCGTCAGACCCGTGTTCACGTTTCCGGCGACACCGGCGATGTGGAACAGCGGGACGCCGATGAAACCGACATCGTTGTTGATGTCGACACCGGTGGTGAACAGATTGGTCATGCTCTGTCCGACCAGGTTGTTATGCGTCAGCACGGCGCCCTTGGGCCGGCCCGTGGTGCCCGAGGTGTACATGATCAGCGCGGGGTCATCGCCGGGGATGTCGACAGGTTGCGCGGGTTCGCCTTCTTCGGCGATCAGGTCCTCGTACCCCAGGACGCCTTCTTCGGTGGCGGCGTCGGCCACGATGACCGTCGACAGCGTGGCATCGAGATCGCGTACCGCCGTGGCGACTCCGGCGAGCACGGGCTCGGTGACGATGACGCGGGCCTCGCAGTCGCTGACCAGGAAGGCCACCTCAGGCGGGGTCATGCGGAAGTTCACCGGCACCGCGATGGCGCCGAGCTTGTTGGCCGCCAGCATCGCCTCGATGAACTCGGGCCGGTTCAGCATCAGGATCAGCACGCGGTCGCCGCTTCCGATCCCGCGTCGGCTCAGGGCGCCGGCCAGCTTGGTCACCCGGTGGTCGAGCTCGCGCCACGTGGTGGTGTGCCCCAGGAACCGCAGGGCGGTCTTGTCGGGCTGCATCAGGGCATGCCGGGTCAGTTGGTTGGCCCAGTTCTGACGACGGGCCAGGTATGGCTGCTCGGTGGGGAACGGCTCGGCAGTCAACGGATCTGTACTCCATCGGTATCGAGTTGCATGAATTTTATATTTGATCAAACATGGGGTTGCCCCGGTCACACTATGGCCTCGGCGCCTCGGCGACAAGCCCACCAGAAAGGCGACCGGATTCGCGTGAATGCACCTGCCAGAGCGGCCGTGCAACGTCGTCGCGGAGGACGGCGCGAGCAACTCTCCGACGAGGTCGCCGCCCAACTGCGGGCCGAGATCATGACCGGCGTCCTGCGGCCCGGGACGTTCATCCGCCTCGACGACACCGCCGCGGCGCTCGGGGTCAGCATCACTCCGGTGCGGGAGGCACTGCGCACGCTGCGCGGCGAGGGCATGGTGCAGTTGGAGCCCAACCGCGGACACGTCGTTGTGCCCCTGACCCGCGCCGATGTCGAAGACATCTTCTGGCTGCAGGCCACCATCGCGCGGGAGCTGGCCACTACCGTCACGACCCGCATCACCCCGGCCCAGATCGACGAGCTGGAGCAGCTCAACGCCGACCTCGCGACCGCCGTCAGTGCTCAGGATCCCGGGGCGATCTCGTCAGCCGAATTCGCCTTTCACCGGGCCTTCAACCACGCCAGCGGCCGGATCAAGCTGGCCTGGTTCCTGCTGCACGTCGCGCGGTACCTGCCGTCCCTGATCTATTCGACGGATCCGAAGTGGGGCACCGAAGCCGTGGAGAATCACCGGCTGCTGATCGACGCGCTGCGCCGGCGCGATGCGGCGGCCGCGGTCGAGCTCAACTCGAACCAGTTCACCGACGCCGCCCAACGGCTCATCGCACGACTCAACGACATCGGGATGTGGGACTGACACGCTGACGCTGGATCCGCCCGAGTGTCCTGCGCCGCGTGTCGACGGGCGGGAACTGCGCGCGGCAGCGGCCGACCGCGCGGCCTAAGCGGACAGCTGCTGCACCCGGGTGACGAGAGCGTTGGCCAGGTGGTCCAGGGTGTCGCCGATCAGCTTCTTGACCATCATGGCCGGGATCGGCAGCTTGACCTCGACCTCGAGGTCGACCTGAAGCAGCGTGCTGTCCGGCCCGAGAGGCACGACCGAGAACCGCTGCTCCTGCTTGGTGAAGTGCTCGCCCTGCTGCAGCACGGTGTAGATCTGGCTCTCGGCGGGGTAGTAGACCGCGTTGATGAAGGTGCCGGACTGACCCTGGATCTCGACGTCCATACGCAACTGGCTGGGCCGGCCGTCGTCGTAGCGGGCCAGGATCCAGCAGCCCTTGATCTCGGGGTTCCACTGCGGGTAGGCCTCGAAATCGGCGACGATCGCCAGGATCTTCTCGGCAGGGGCTTCAACCTCGACGGTCTTGCTCACGAGCGGCATCCGGCGAGCATATCGACTGCAGCAGATCGCGGATCGCGCCGGGAATCGGTACCGGACGTCGCGAGGTCCGATCGACGTAGACATGCACCCAATGGCCGACCGCCGCGACCGGGCCATCCGGCTCGAACAGTCCGAGCCGGTAGGTGACGCTGCTGTTCCCCAACCGGGCCACCGCCAGACCGACCACCAACGGGTCGGGGAACTTCAACTCGGCGAAGTAGCGGCAGCCGGACTCGGCGACCACGCCGAGCCAGGGCGCGGTGACCGGATCGACGTCGCAGTTGGTGTTGATCCAGGCGTTGATCGCGGTGTCGAACAGTTCGTAGTACACCGCGTTGTTGAGGTGGCCGAACATGTCGTTGTCGGTCCATCGGGTCAGCACCGGCCAGTGCAACGGAAAGTCATCGCGGGTCAGGTCGGCAGCGTCGGTCATGGCTGAAGTCTGACAGCAGGTGACAGGCTGGTGACATGTTGATCCGCGGCGCCGTCCTCGAGCACATCGGTCTCCCCCGCCCGTACGCCGAGTCCCGACCGATCCGGGTGAGCGACGTCGAACTCGCCGAACCCGGTCCGGGCGAACTGCTGGTGCGCATCGAGGCGGCGGGGCTGTGCCACTCCGATCTGTCGGTCGTCGACGGCAACCGGGTACGCCCGGTCCCGATGCTGTTGGGTCACGAAGCCGCCGGGATCGTCGAGGCCGGTGACAGCGATCTGCCGGTGGGCCAACGCGTGGTGATGACATTCCTGCCGCGCTGCGGGGCGTGCCCGGCGTGCGCCACCGACGGGCTCACCCCATGCGGCCCCGGATCCGCCGCCAACGGCGCGGGCACCTTGATGAACGGCGACATCCGGCTGACCCGCGACGGCCAACCGGTGTTCCATCACCTCGGGGTGTCCGGGTTCGCAACCCATGCGGTCGTCGACCGCCGCTCGGTGGTGCCCGTCCCCGGTGACGTACCCGCCACGGTGGCCTCGCTACTGGGCTGTGCGGTGCTCACCGGCGGCGGCGCGGTGCTCAACGTGGGCACCCCGCGCCCCGGCCAGACCGTGGCCGTCGTCGGTCTCGGCGGCGTCGGCATGGCCGCGGCCCTGACCGCCCTGGCCCACGACGGCGTCCGCGTCATCGGCGTGGACCAGCTGCCCGACAAACTCGCCCGGGCCCGTGAACTCGGCGTACACGAGACCTACACACCCGAGCAGGCTGCCGACCTCAAGGCCGACGTGGTGATCGAAGCCGCCGGCCACCCGGCCGCGCTGGAAACCTCGATCGCGCTCACCGGGCCGGGCGGGCGCACCATCACCGTCGGCCTGCCCCGTCCTGACGCCCGAATCTCTGTGTCGCCGTTGGGTTTCGTGGCCGAAGGCCGGTCACTGATCGGCAGCTACCTGGGCTCGGCGGTGCCGGCCCGCGACATCCCGCGCTTCGTCGAACTCTGGCGGGCCGGACGGCTGCCCGTCGAGCAACTGGTGTCCTCCACCATCACCCTCGATCAGATCAACACCGGCATGGACGAACTGGCCGACGGACGGGCCGTGCGCCAGATCATCGAGTTCGGCTGAAACCAGGCTAGAACCAGTCGTCGCGCATCTCCAGCGTGGTGCGATCCAGGCTCTCGAGCAGGTCCAATTGCGGTGCGGTCCTGGGCAGTTCGTAGCGGAAGAAGTACCGGGCGGCCTGCTGCTTGCCTCGATAGAAATCGCCGTCGCGCCCTTCGGCGGCCAGAAACTGCTCGAGCCAGATCCACGCCACCACGATGTGCCCGAACGCCTCCAGGTACACCGCACTGTTGGCCATCGCGGCCTCGACATCGCCCGAGGCGAACATCCCTGCCGTGACCGTGACCAGGCGCTGCCAGCTCGCGTCCAGCTGGGCGGCCAACTCAGGTGCCGCACCCGAAGCCGCCGTGACCGTCGCCGCGATCCGCTCCCCCAGCGCTGCCAAATTGGCCCCGCCGTTCTGGGTTACCTTGCGACCCAGCAGATCCAGGCTCTGGATGCCGTGGGTGCCTTCGTGGATCGGATTGAGCCGATTGTCCCGGTAATGCTGCTCGACGTCGTACTCCCGGGTGTAGCCGTAACCGCCGTGCACCTGGATCGCCAGGTTGTTGGCCTCCACGCACCACTGCGACGGCCAGCTCTTGGCGACCGGCGTGAGGATGTCCAGGACAGAACTGTCCCCGGTGGCATCCCTGTCGATGAGCCTGGCGCAGTAGAGCGCCAACGCCAGCCCGCCTTCGACATAGGCCTTCTGCGCCAACAGCATTCGCTTGACGTCGGCATGCTCGATGATCGGCACCTGGGGGGTCGACGGGTCCTTGACGCCCATCGGCCTGCCCTGCGGGCGCTCTCGCGCATACTCCAGCGACTTGAGGTAGCCGGTGTAGCCGAGCGCGACCGCACCCATCCCGACGCCCAGGCGGGCCTCGTTCATCATGCGGAACATGTAGACGATGCCGCGGTGCGGCTCCCCGACGAGGTAGCCGACAGCGCCGTCGAAGTTGAGCACGGTGTTGGTGATACCCCGTTGCCCCATCTTGTGATTGAGCCCGGAGATGGCCACGCCGTTGCGGGTGCCGTCGTCCAGGAACTTGGGAACGATGAACAGCGAGATGCCCTTGGTGCCTGCCGGACCGCCGGGAATCTTGGCCAGCACGAGGTTGACGATGTTCTCGGTCATCTCATGCTCGGCCCCGGAGATCCACATCTTGGAACCGAACAGCCGGTAAGTGCCGTCGAGCTGCGGCTCGGCGCGGGTGGTGATGTCGGCCAGCGAGGATCCGGCCTGGGTCTCCGACAGCGCCATGGTGCCGGAGAACCGGCCGGCCAGCATCGGTTTGACGAAGGTCTCGATCTGCTCCGGAGTGCCGAAATGCGCCACCAGATTGGCGTTGGCGATGGTCAGCATCAGATAGCCCGAGGTCGACACGTTGGCCGCGGCGATCCAGGCGAACGCGGCCTGCGCGACGGTGGCCGGCAGTTGCGCTCCGCCGATCTCGGCATCCATCCCCATGGCGATCAGATCGGCCGCCGCGAACGCGTCCCACGCCTCTTTGACGTCCGGAATCAAGGTGACGGTCTGCCCGTCAAACGTCGGCTCGTTGGCATCGCTGAGCTTGTTGTGCGGCGCGAAGTAGCGGGTCGCAAGTTGCTCGCACAGATCCAGCACCCCGTCGAAGGTTTCGCGGGAGTGCTCGGTGAATCGGTCGAGCGCCGTGAGCTTTTCGACGTCCAGCCACTCGTAGAGCAGGAAATCCAGGTCTCGGCGCGAGAGGATCGTCGACTTCATGCCGCCAGGTTAATCGTCGGCAGGCGGCTCGGGCAGCGACATCCGGGCCAGCCGTCGTGGGTCGAGGATCGACACGATCCCGACCAGTCGGCCCCCGTCAACGGTGCAGGCCATCACGCTGAGCGGACGACCGGTCGGCCCCCACGCGAGGATCCCCGGCTCGCCGTTCACCGACACGCGCCGGGCGACGACGCGGGTCCCCTGCCCGCGCCTAACCGCAGCGATGACAGCGTCCGATCCGGTTCCGACGGTCACGCCGGCGGCCGTGAACCGCTGCCAGCTGACGTCGGGATCCAGCACGCGCAGCAACGCGTCGAAGTCACCGTCGCGGGCGGCGGCCAGGAAGGCGTCGACGACCTCGCGCTGCTCCTGCTTCCGGCGGCGGCCCCGGCTGGGCGGCGGCACGTCCTGCACCTTGCGGCGCGCGCGGCTGGCCAGCATCTTCGCGGCGTCGCTCGACCTGTCGAGGATCTGCCCGATCTCGGCGAACGGCACGGCGAACATGTCGTGCAGGACGAACGCGAGGCGTTCGTCCGGTCGCAGCGACCCCAGCACAACGAGCATCGCCAGCCCGACCGAGTCCGCGAGCACCGCAGCGTCCTCCGGGGTGTCGACGTCCTCGGTGACGACGAGTTCAGGAATATCGGCGGCGGCCGGGGACACTTCGGCGCGGCTGCTGCGCGCCCGCAGCGTGTCGATACAGATACGGCCCACCACGGTCGTCAGCCATCCGGCGACGTTCTCCACCGAGTCCGCGTCCTGGCGGGACAGGCGTAGCCATGCTTCCTGGACGGCGTCCTCGGCGTCTGCCCGTGACCCGAGGACGCGGTGGGCAACCGCGAGCAGCCGCGGGCGCTGTTGCTCGAATGTCTCCGCCAGTGATGCCTCGGGCGTCATGAGTTACCTCTCCTCGCGCGGATCCGTCAGAAGAGTGACGAGTCGGCAGAGCCCGACGTAACTACGAGGCCCGACGTAACCACGAAACGGAGCGCGCAATGAACACCACCCTCTGGATCATCACCATCATCGCCGCGGCGGCCTACGCGGCAGGCGGGACCAGCCTGCTCTTGATGTCGCGGGAAAGGTACCGGTCGATGGGCACCACCCAGCATTGGATCGATGAGTTCGGTGACGGTCACCTCAAGGTGATCGCGACCATCAAACTGGTCGGTGCGGTCGGCCTGGTGCTACCCGCCGCGGTAGGCATCGCGCCTGTGCTCACCCCCGTGGCCGCCTGCGGCCTGGCACTGTTCATGGCCGGTGCGGCCACGACCAGATTCCGTCGCAGCGAGTGGCTCTACATGGCCGGCGACGTGATCTATCTCGGTGTGTTCGCCTTCTTGGCCTGGGGCTGGTTCACCTTGCCCGTCACCTGATGGTGCTGACCCCGCCGTCGACCGGGATCACCGCGCCCGTGATGTACGCGCTGGCGCGGCTGGCCAAGAACACCGAGATCCCGGCAATGTCGTCGGGCTGCCCGATGCGGCCGAGCGGCAGGGCCGATCCCACCGCCTCGGATCCGCCACGCAGCATCTCCTTGGTCATCCGGGATTCGAACAGGCCCGGTGCGATCGCGTTGACCAGGATCCTCGGGGCGAGTTCGCCGGCAAGGTGGCGGGTCAGCATATGGACAGCGGCCTTGCTGGCGCTGTAGGAGAAGTTGTCGCGGCCCTTGCCGGGCGCGACGATGCCGTCGATGCTGCCGGTGTTGATGACGCGTGCGGGATCATCCTCGGTGGCAGCGGAATTCAGCAGCGGCGTGAGCGCCCTGGTCAGCAGGAACACGCCTTTGACGTTGACGTCGTAGACCTTGTCGAACCCGGACTCCGGGAACTCCTCGTACGGTGCGCCCCAAGCCGCGCCCGCGTTGTTGAACAACGCGTGGACCGCATCCTCTCGCTCGGCGACCGCCGTCGCCAGCGTCGCAACGCCCTCGACGGTTCCCAGGTCGGCAGGCACCGCGGAGACCCGGCCGAGCGGGGACAACGCCTCCACCGCCGAGTCCAGCTCCGCCTCCTTGCGGCTCGAGAGGTACACGGACGCCCCTGCCTGCAACAGGCCGCGGGCCATCATGAGGCCGATGCCACGGCCGCCGCCGGTGACGACGGCGACCTTGCCGTCCAATCGGAACAGATCAGTCACCTTCTAAGCCCTTTCCTCGACGTCGACACCGAGCGGGGATTCGTTGCGGATCCCCTCGTCGCGGATCAGCCCGCGCAGCAGCGCCGTGCTGAACTCGACGGCGATCTCCTGGGCCGACCTTCGTCCGTGCGGTCGCAGCCAGCGGTAGGAACCGAGCGTCATGCCGATGTAGCCGAGGGCCAACACGTGGGAGTCGCAGTCGTAGAACTCGCCGCTCGCGATACCGCGATCGATCACGTCGCGGACATGCTCGTACACCTGGGTCTCGGCGCGCCGGATGTAGGCCACCTGCTCCTCGGTGAACCACTCCGCGATGTACGGGCCTTCCTGGAAGTACACCGCGGCGCGCTCGAGATCGTTGGCGATGCCGACCATCAGTCGCCGGGTGAAGTTGTAGATGGTCTCCCGGGCCGTGGCAGTCGGGTCATCGTGGAGCGCCTCGACGGTGAAGTCCGCGGTGCCCTTGTAGATGTCATAAAGGATCAGCGACTTACTCGAGTAGTAGTGATAGACCGTGGCCTTGTTCAGTCCGACGGCCTCGGCGACGTCGTCCATCCGGGTGCCGTGATACCCGCGAGCGGCGAACAGTTTGGCGGCAACGGTCAACAGTTCATCGCGGCGGGATGTCCCGTTGCCAGTCGCACCCCCGCGGCCCCGGCCGCCCTCTGCATCGGATGACATAGCACACTCACTATCAGCATCGCCCGGACCTTGCCCAGGAAATCAATCAACTAGATGGTTGATCAGTGTAGGCAATTCCCTTCCCGACCCTGTTCCGGCCCGCCGTCCTACGTCTAGACTGCGGGAATGGATCCCAATCCTGACTACGACGTCAGCGACGAGAGCGACTTCTTCTTTCCGTGGCTGGCCTGGGGTCTGCGTGGCGTCTATCCGCCGCCGGCCTACCCCCCGGTGTAATCAGGACTGTTCGTCAGTCTTCGCAGTCCTCGCGCGCTGGTGATGCCGGCGCGCCTTCATGCGATTTCCGCAGGTAGCCATCGAACACCACCGTTTTGTGTTGGGCTTGGTCCGATCTATCAGGAAGAGCCGGCAATCCGGGTTCGCGCACGCACGTAGCCGCCCCGGACTCCCAGTTCGCAGCGCATCCCATGCCAGGATCGCCCGCTGGGCGCCGCGCATCGCATCGTCGGTATCAAGTTCCCATCTCACGCCGTCGGTGGTCGCGTGTGCCCGCAGTGCCGCTTCGCTGAGAAGGGGCTCCAAAGCGACCGCCGTCTCGGCCCCGCGCACCAACGCCTGAAGCACATTCCGCGCCGCGACCAGATCGGTCAGCTCGGCTTCGGTCGCCCCATGCCGGCGCAACCAGGCGTGCGCCTCCGTCCGTTGCGCAAGCACGTCGCATTGCTTTCCCTCCACCACCGGCGTGGTGTTGAGCAGATCGAGCAGCAAGGTCTCGTCGTTCAGCCCTACCTCCGTCAGCTCCATATCTAACCTCCAAAGAACTATTGACAGGTTATGCCTCCCGGCGTTAGATGTCACTAACCACTAAAACTAGTTATAGGAGTTAGACATGACCGTTCATCATCGCTACGCCACCGTCGACGGGCAGCGGCTGTTCTACCGCGAGGCGGGCTCGCCCGACTCCCCGACAGTCGTTCTGCTGCACGGTTTCCCGACGAGCTCGTACATGTTCCGCGACCTCATCCCCCGGCTGGCCGAGCGCTACCACGTGATCGCCCCCGATCACCTGGGCTACGGCCACTCCGATGCACCGGCTGTCACCGACTTCGACTACACCTTCGACGCCCTGGCCGATCTCACCGAAGGCCTGCTCAACCAACTCGGGGTGTCCCGCTACGCGATCTACGTCCAGGACTACGGCGCCCCGATCGGCTGGCGCCTGGCGCTGCGGCACCCGGACGCCATCACCGCGATCATCAGCCAGAACGGCAACGGATACGACGAAGGTTTCGTCGAGAGTTTCTGGACCGGGGTATGGGCCTACCAGCGCGAGCAGAACCCCGAGACCGAGGCCGGCGTACGGACCGCCTTGAGCATCGAGGGCATCAAATGGCAGTACCTGACCGGGGTTTCCGACGAAAGTCTGGTCAACCCCGACACCTGGGTCCACGACGCGGCAATGGTGGCCCGGCCGGGCAATGATCTGGTGCAGCTCAAGCTGTTCCGGGACTACGCGACCAACGCCCCGCTGTACCCGACACTGCACGAATACCTGCGCACCAGCGCGGTTCCCGTGCTGGCCGTGTGGGGCGAAGGCGATCCCATCTTCGGTCCCGACGGGGCACGCGCCTTCGCCAAAGACGCCGTCGACGCCGAGATCCACCTACTCGCCGGCGGACACTTCCTGCTGGAGACGCACGTCGACGAGGTCGCGGGCCTGATCGACGGATTCCTGCAGCGACGCGTCAGCTGATCCAGCCGCGAAAGTGACGCCATGGTCGTTGCCCGAGAGGATCTACGACCATGGCGTCACTTTCGGCGCAGAAGGTTATGCCGCGGCTTGCTTCACGGCCTCACTCACATCCGTCCGCAACTTGAGGTATTCCGGCGAGCGACGCAGTTCGTGCGCGTCGACGCCGGTGCGCGGCAGTTCCACCGGCAGGTCCACGGCGATCTTCCCGGGCCGGCGCGTCAGCACCACGATCCGAGAACCGAGGAACGCAGCCTCATCGGCACTGTGCGTCACGAAAACCGTTGTGCGACCGGACTCCGCGCTCACCTGACGGACATCCTCCTGCAACCGCTCGCGGGTAAGCGCATCCAGCGCCGCGAACGGCTCGTCCAACAGGAACAGCGGGGTCTCTGCGGCCAGCGCCCGCGCGATCGCGACGCGCTGCTGTTGGCCGCCGCTGATCTCCCAGATCTTGCGCTTGGCAGTGCCTTCCAGCCCGACGCGCTCCAGCAGTTCCTCGCGCCGTTCGACCCGTCGCTCGCGCGGCACGCCGGCGTACTTGAGCGCCAGATCCACATTGCCGCCGACCGTCCGCCACGGAAACAACCGCGGCTGCTGGAACACCACGCCGGAGGTGACACCGGGCGTCGGGCGGGAACCGGACACCTCGACCTCACCCTCCGACGGGGTCTCGAAACCGGCGATCAGGCGCAGCAGCGTGCTCTTGCCGCACCCCGACGCCCCGACCAGGACCAGGAACGAGCCGGGCTCGACGTCGAGATCCACCGGGCCAAGGGCGGTCACCTCGTCCGAGCCACGCCCGTAGCGGTGGGCGACGTTCTTGATCTTCAGACCGCCGGACGTGTCACTGCTTGGCGATGACATCCGGCAACCCCTTCGTGTAGATGGCGCCCTGGAAGGCCTGCAGCGGCGCGGCCTCGGGGATCTGCTTCTGCTCGGCCAGGAACTGCGACGCACTCTGCAGGTTGGCGGCGATGTTCCCCGGTGCCCCTTCGGTACCCAGCCATTCAGGTGACGCCACTTCGGCCGGCGTCAGGTAGACGCCCTGCTTCAGTTGTCCCGCAACATCTTCGGGGCTCAGGCCGACCTCGGCGGCGATCGCCTTGGCTGCGGCCTGCGGGTCGTTCTTGATGACGTTCAATGCGCGGGCCTGCTGCTGGCGCCAGATGTCGACGACCTCGGGGTGGGCGTTGGAGAACTCGTCGGACACGGCGGCCAGATCCAGCGTCGGCTTGCCGTCCTTAGCCAGCTGCCGGCTGGTGATCAGATCCCTGCCGGTCTTGCGCAGCTGGTCCAGCGTGGGCAGCCAGCTGTACGCCGCGGCGATGTCGCCGCGCTCCCAGGCCGCCAGGATGGCCTGCGGCTGCAGGTCGATCAACTGAACATCACCGGACGACAAACCGTTCTGTGCCAGCGCCGCCAGCAGGCTGTAGTGCGCGGTGGACGCGAACGGCGTGGCGACACGTTTGCCCCGCAGGTCGGCGATCGAATTGACGCCGGCGCCGTCACGGGCCACCAAAGCCTCGTTGTCACCGGCGACGTCGAGCACGAACGCCACCTTGTACGGAATGTTCAGCGGGGCCGACAATCCGCGGGCCACCGGGCTCGAGCCCAGGGCGCCGAAGTCCAGCTCCTTGGCGATGAACGCGGTGTTCACGTCCGCCCCGGAGTCGAACTTGGTCCACTTGATGTTGTAGTCGGGCAGCGCCTCTTCGAGCCACTTGTTGTTCTTGACGATCAGGTCCCCACTCGGAAAGGACTGGTAACCAAGGCGAATGGTGGGCTTATCGGAGCTCTGCCCGGAGTGGTCCACCGCGCAGCCGGCCAGCGCGACCATCGACAGCGCGGCAGCGGCCAGCAATGACTTGAATTTCATATCTTCCCTCTCCATGGAACAGCCCGCCGCTCGACGGCCCGCAATCCTCCGTCGATCACCAGACCCGAGATCCCGATCGCGAAGATCCCGACCAGCACGACCGGTGTGTTGTTGTAATTGCTTGCGTCCTTGACCAATCCGCCGATGCCGGGGATGCCGTTGAACAGTTCGGCGGCCACCACCGACGAGTACGCCATGCCCACCGCGAGCCGGATTCCGGTGAAGGTTTCCGGCAGCGCCGAGGGCACCACGACGTCGCGGATGACCTGTGTCCGGGTGGCGCCCAGGGCCCGGGCCGCCTCCTGCAGTCCGACCGGTGCGGCGACTACGGCCGCGGTGGTGGCCACCGCGGCGGGCGGCAGTGCGGCCAGGGCCAGCAGCGTGATCTTGGGCGCCTCGTCGATGCCCAGCCAGATCACCAGCAGGAAGAAGTAGGCCAGCGGCGGCAGAGCACGCAGGAACGTCAGCCACGGTTCGAGCACACTGCGCAACCAACCGACGGAGCCCATCAGAAGCCCCAGAAGGACACCGACGACCACGCCGATGACGACACCGGCCAGGACGCGGCGCAACGTCATATAGAGGTGCTCGTAGAGCAGGTACCCGGCGTAGCCGCGGGCACCGTCATGGGTTGTCGAAACGTCGACGAAGGCACGCCAGACCGCCGACGGGTAGGGCACGAAGGTCTGGTTCCAGATACCGGCCCAGGCGACGGCCTGCCAGACCACGAAGAACACCACGACCGACAGCAGCGGCAGTGCGGACCTGATCAGCAGGGCACGCCATCGATTGGACGGTGCGGCAGTACGTGGCGGACCGGTTTCGGCCTCGCTGGGAACGATGTCGACGAACACAGACACTGTGGGCAGCTTTCTGTTGCTGAAGGCAGGAGGTGGCGATGGGCTTCAGCGACGACAGCAGCCAGGCAGCGTTCCGTTCACTCGGGTATTGCTACCGGCGAGCGCCGGCCGGGTGAAGGTCTGAAATCGAGCTGAGTTTATTCACCCCGGTTGACATCGCTCGCAAATAGTGAGTACGTTCATTAATGAGCGCACTCATTAGCGAGGTGATCATGACCGGCCGGCGGACGCGGAACATGCAGGACAAGCAGCAGCGGATCTTCGCCGCGGCGAGTTCACTGTTCGACGCGCACGGATTCGAGTCCGTCACCGTGGCCCAGATCGCCGAGGCGGCCGACATCGCCGGCGGCACCCTGTTCCGGTACGCGTCATCAAAAGCCGAACTGCTGCTGATGGTTTACAACGACCAGTTCCGGCAGGCCATCGAGCTGGGCATGCACAACGCCGCCGATATCGACGATCCGAGCGCAGCCGTCTTCGCGATGGTGGCCCCCGTCATCACCGAGGCCGCACGCCGGCCGGGCAACGCGACGGCATACCAACGCGAATTGCTGTTCGGCGCTCCCACCGAGCGTTTCCGCGCCGAAGGCCTCGACAACGTCAGACGGCTCGAGGATGCAATCGCCGCGCGCCTGACGCGCGACCATCCGGCTGATCCGGACACCGACACCGAACTGCAGGCCGAGGCCGACCGCGCCGCCAGAAGCGTCTTCGCGGCGCTGCACCTGTTGGTGGTCCAGCCCTCGACCGGCATGAAGTGGGGCGCCGACGGCGCTCACGAACTGCTCCAGCAGATCAACCAGATCGTGCTGGGGTTCCTGGCAACCACAACACCACGAGAAGGAGAAACATCGTGACGAACTCGATCAAGACGGTGACCGTTCTCGGGACCGGAGTGCTCGGTTCCCAGATCGCGTTCCAATCCGCGTTCAAGGGCTTCACTGTCACGGCGTACGACATCAACGACAAGGTCCTCGAAGCGGCCAAGGGCCGGTTCGGGAAGCTCGCCGAGACCTACGCCAACGAGGTACCCGACGCCCGTGACGGCAAGGCCCAGGAAGCACTGACCCGACTCACGCTGACCTCCGATCTCGCCGCGGCGGTGGCCGACGCCGACCTGGTCATCGAGGCGATCCCCGAGATCCTCGATCTCAAGCGGGAGACCTACCAGAAGCTCGGTGAACTCGCGCCGGCCAAGACGATCTTCGCCACCAATTCTTCGACGCTGCTGCCCAGCGACCTCAAGGATTCCACCGGCCGGCCCGACAAGTTTCTGGCCCTGCACTTCGCAAACCGCGTGTGGCAGTTCAACACCGCCGAGATCATGGGAACCGCCGACACCGACCCGGCCGTTTTCGCCGCAGTGGTCGAGTTCGCCAAGGCCATCGGCATGGTGCCGATCGAACTGCACAAGGAGAAGGCCGGCTACGTCCTCGACTCACTTCTGGTGCCGTTCCTCAACGCGGCCGCCGAACTCGCCGCGGGCGGCTACGCCGACCCCAGCGCCGTCGACGACACCTGGCGGATCGCCACCGGCGCACCCGTCGGCCCTTTCCAGATCTACGACATCATCGGCCTGACAACGCCTTACAACATCATGGCCAACGGAGATGCCGAGGCCCAGAAGCTCGCCGCATGGCTCAAAGAGAACTACATCGACAAAGGAAAGTTGGGACTCGCCGCCGGCGAGGGCTTCTACAAGTACAGCTGACAAGGAGAAGTGAGTGAAATGTATTACAGCAGTGGAAATTACGAAGCATTCGCGCGCCCTCGCAAACCAGAGGGTGTAGAAGACAAGACCGCATGGTTCGTCGGAGCCGGCCTGGCGTCGATGTCGTCGGCGGTATTCATGATCCGCGACGGACAGCTTCCGGGTAACAAGATCACCATCCTGGAGCGGCTCCAGCTGCCGGGCGGCGCTCTTGACGGCATCAAGGAACCCGAGAAGGGCTTCGTGGTTCGCGGCGGCCGCGAGATGGAAGACCACATGGAATGTCTGTGGGACTTGTTTCGGACCATTCCCTCGATCGAGACCGAGGGCGCCAGTGTGCTCGACGAGTTCTACTGGCTCAACAAGGACGATCCCAACTACAGCCTGTGCCGGGCCACCGTGAACCGCGGCGAGGATGCCCACACCGACAACAAGTTCGCCCTCAACGCCAAGGCGCAGAAGGACATCGTCAAGGTGTTCCTCGCGACCCGCGAAGAGATGGAGAACAAGCGCATCAACGAGGTGTTCGGAAAAGACTTCCTGGAGAGCAACTTCTGGATGTACTGGCGCACCATGTTCGCCTTCGAAGAGTGGCACAGCGCGCTGGAGATGAAGCTCTACATCCACCGCTTCATCCACCACATCAAGGGCCTGCCGGATCTCTCGGCGCTGAAGTTCACGAAGTACAACCAGTACGAGTCGCTCGTGCTGCCGATGTACCGGTGGCTCCTGGATCAGGGGGTGACCTTCCAATTCGACACCGAGGTCACCGACATCGACTTCGACATCACGCCGAACCGCAAGCAGGCCACCAGGATCCATTGGATCAAGGACGGCCGGCCGGGCGGCGTCGACCTCAGCCCGAACGACCTGGTAATCACCACCATCGGCTCGCTGACCGAGAACTCCGACGACGGCGACCACAAGACTCCCGCCAAGCTCAACACCGGGCCCGCCCCGGCCTGGGACCTGTGGCGTCGCATCGCGGCCAAGGATTCGTCGTTCGGGCATCCCGACGTGTTCGGCAGCCACATCCCCGAGACCAAGTGGGAGTCTGCCACCGTCACCACCCTGGATCACCGTATCCCCGAGTATATCCAGAAGATCTGCAAGCGAGATCCGTTCGCCGGCAAGGTGGTTACCGGTGGCATCGTGACGGCGCGCGACTCCAAGTGGCTCATGAGCTGGACCGTCAACCGGCAGCCGCACTTCAAGCAGCAGCCCGCCGACCAGATCGTGGTGTGGGTGTACGGGTTGTTCGTCGACACCCCAGGCGATTACGTGAAGAAGTCGCTCAGCGAGTGCACCGGCGAGGAGATCACTCAGGAGTGGCTGTACCACCTGGGTGTGCCGGAAGCCGACATCCCCGAACTGGCCGCCAATGCCGCCAAGACCGTGCCGGTGATGATGCCCTACGTGACGGCATTCTTCATGCCGCGACAAGCGGGCGACCGTCCCGCCGTCGTCCCGGACGGTGCGGTGAACTTCGCGTTCATCGGTCAGTTCGCCGAGACCACCCGCGACTGCATCTTCACCACCGAGTACTCGGTGCGTACCGGGATGGAGGCGGCCTATCAGCTGCTGGGGATCGAGCGCGGGGTGCCGGAGGTGTTCAACTCCACTTACGACGTCCGCAAACTGATCGCCGGAACGGTACATCTGCGCGACGGCAAGGAGGTCGACCTGCCCGTTCCGGAGATCATTCGCAAGCGCGTGATCGGCAAGGTCACCGACAACGAGATCGGTGAACTGCTGGCCGAATACGGGTTGATCCCCGGCAACAGCTGACGATCGGCACCGATCAGGCCGCGGGTTGCGGCATCTCCCGTATCGCGTAGCGGACGGTCACCAGGATCAGTGACGTGGTGACGACGAACAGCGGCCAGCCCATGGCAATACGCGCGACGGCGAGCAGCCCGGCCTGATCGGTGACGTACAGGTAGTTCTGGACCAGGAAGCGCGACCAGGACACGGCAGCCAGCACGGCGGTAACGAGGTAAAAGGCCAGGCGCACCCGTGGGACCTCGCGCCAAGCGCCGCCACGGCCGGTCATCCAGGCCCAGACGACGCCGACGAGCGGGCGTCTGATCAGGATCGACAGGGTGAGCAGCAGCGCCGAGAACAATGCCATCCAGATACCCGGCAGGTAGAAGTCCTTGGCCTGGCCGGTGACCAGGGCCAGGCCGGCACACAGCGCGACGCCGGCGAACCCCCACAACGCCGGCCGGGCCGATTCCCGGCGCACCAACTGCCAGACCAGAATCGCCGCAGCCACACCGAGGGCCGCGGCGATTGCGGGGATGCGATCGAATGCTGCCGAGATCACCGCGAAGGTCGTCACGGGCAGAGCCGGGTACACCAGGCCTTGGATGCCGCCGACCCGCGCCAGCAGGCTCTCGACCGGACTGCTCGTCATTCCAGCGACAGTACCTAGCTCCCCTGCACAACTATCCTGACCAGCGCCGAGGTCACGAGCGAGGCCGCACAAGCCGGTTGCCGAGGGCGGCAGGCAACTCTCGGTAGCCGTGCAGATTGACCAGTCCACGTGGCTGCGGGTCCTGCGTGAGCCGCACGTCCGGATAGGTCTCGAACAGTGACCGCAGCGCGGTCACCCCCTCGATGCGGGCCAGCGCCGCGCCGAGGCAGGCGTGGATACCTGACGCGAAGGCCAGATGTTCGCGGGAGTTGGCACGGGTGATGTCGAAGCGGTCGGGTTCGGCGAACACCTGGGGATCACGATTGGCGCCACCGAGAAGCACGACGACCATGTCCCCGGCACGAATGCGTCGTCCGGCGATCTCCAGGTCGGACCGCGCGGTACGCGCAGTCATCTGCACCGGGCTTTCCATGCGCAGGATCTCCTCCACCGCGGCGGGCCACAGGTCAGGGTTGTCGCGCAGCAGGGCCAACTGCTCCGGATGCCGGAGCAGCAGGACGATTCCGTTGCCGATGAGGTTGACGGTGGTTTCGAAGCCGGCTCCGATGAGAAGCGCTGCGTTGGCCGCGAGTTCGTGATCGGTGAGATCATGGGCCGCCGCCATCCGGCTGAACGGCGTGACGCTCGTGTACCCGGCACGAACCTGGTCGAAGTGGTCCGTGAGATACGTGTCGATGCCGCGCAGTCCGTCGACCGCACGCCGGTAGGTCCGCCACGGAATACCGATGTCGAGCAGCGGCGATCCGTGGTGCCCCCACTCGAGTAGTTGCGCATGACGGTCGGCGGGCAAGCCCAGGATCTCGCCGATCATGACCAGCGGCAGGGTGGCCGCGAAATCGGCGATCAGATCGGGTTGTGGCGTTGCGGAAAGACTTTCGATGAGCTCGGCGGTCACCCCGGCCACCCGACTGTCGAGCTTGTCGATGGCCCGCGGAGTGAAACTCTGGGCCACCAGCTGCCGGTACCGGGTGTGATCGGGCGGGTCGACGATGACCATGGCCGGCGGTTCGACCGGGTTGGCCACCAACGGATCGGTCCACTCCAGTAAACGCGTCAGCGGTCGCGGCATTTCCATGCCGGTGGGCGGCGTGACACCGAATCGCTTGTCACGCAGCACTTCCCGGCACACTGCATGATCAGCACTGACCCAGGCGAATGGAGTCCGGATCAGCGGGCCCCGCCGCCTGACCTCCTCGATCAGCGGATAGGGGTCGTTTTCCCGACCATGGTTGGCGATCAGTCCGGCCAGCGGGTTGCCCAGGCGGCCCTGGATCCTCATGAAAGCCTTCGGCACCGCGTGCAGTGCCACCCATCGCGTCCACAACTTGATGTCCATAAATGCGCCCCCTCGCCTGACCCGATCATTAGAATGAGACGTGCGAGACAATTAGACACTCATCGTCTCTCTCGTCTCGATGGTTAGGCTACGACGATCGGGACACGCGGGCAAGGAGAACCTCGGTGACATCCACACGAACAGCGGACTTCGTGCGGCGACTCGCCGAACCGGATCCCGCTGCGCTGGCCCGGGTGCGCGATCCCGACCCGATCAGCAGCCGAATCCTGTCCGCCACGCTCGAACAGGCCGAACTCGTCGGCATCCGGCGCACCACGATGGAAGACGTGGCCCGCCGTAGCGGCGTCGGCCGCGCCACGCTCTACCGGCGTTTTCCCACCAAAGACGCCCTCATCGACGCACTGGTGCTGTCCGAGGCGCGGCGCTACCTCGACGGCAGCGCCCAGGCCCGGGCGCACGCCGACACCCTGGAAGACCGGCTCGTCTACGGCACCGTCTTCACGGTGACCTTCCTTCGGGACCACGCCCTGCTCAAGAAACTCCTGCGCACCGAACCCGAGACGATCCTGCCCAGCCTCACCGTCGACGCCGGGGCCATCATCGATTTCGCGACGGATCACTCGGCCGCGCAATTGCGGACCGACCTCTACGGGACCACCGAAACCACTCCGGCGCAGGAGCGCCACCTCCGCACCGTCGCCGAGCTACACACCCGACTCACGCTGTCGTTCATCGTCACTCCGCATACCGGCATCAAACTCACCAGCCTGGAAGACACCCGCGAGTATGTGCGCCGGTATCTGCTCCCGATGGTGGCCGCCGCGTGAAGACGGTGCAGGGGCGGGTTTGGCGCTCCGGAAAGCCGGTCGACGGCTTCGCGTTCTCGGACATCTCGGAGTATCTGGCCGACCAGGACACCCTGGTGTGGGCCGACATCTACGACCCCGATCACGACGCCCTACGTGCACTGGCCAAGGAACTCGGGCTCAACATGTGGGCCGTCGAGGATGCCGTCGCACCCAAGGAACGCACCAAAGCCTCGGTGTACCACACACATACGTTCTTCACGGTCTATGCGGTCGACACCCGGGAGCCGGCGCCGGACGCGGCGCCCGACACGTCGCTGTTGGTCAAACACCGCATCTCGGCATTCGTCCTGCCGCGAGGCCTGATCACCGTCCGGATCCCCAATGCCAACGGAGCGGGCACCGAGTTCGACGTGAGTGAGGTGTCACGGCGCTTCGACGACCTCGGCGGTCAGCGGTGCGGCGTGGGCTCCCTGGTGCACGGTCTGCTCGATGTCGTGGTGGACGGGCACTTCGAGGCTGTCGAGGCGCTCGACGACGCCATGGAGGGACTCGAGGACGAGTTGTTCGCCGACGGCGGTCCACGGCACGGCCTGCAACGGCGCACCTTCCAGTTGCGCAAGGACCTGGTCGAGCTGCGCCGCGTGGTGCTACCCATGCGCGAGGTGGTCAGCACCATTCAGCACCGCAGGCTCGATTCGTCCACCTCGCCCGACCTCGACCCGCTCTACGCCGACCTGTACGACCACGTGCTGCGGGCCTCGGAGTGGACCGAATCTCTGCGCGACATGGTCACCACGGTGTTCGAGACCAACCTGTCGTTGCAGGACGCGCGACTCAACACCGTGATGAAGAAACTCAGCGGCTGGGCCGCCATCATCGCGGTACCCACAGCCATCACGGGTTTCTACGGTCAGAACGTCATCTACCCCGGGATCAACACCGTCGTCGGGTTCGTCGCCAGCACCACTTTGATTGTTGTGCTGGTGATCCTGTTGTATGTGATGTTCAAACGTCGTGACTGGCTGTAGCCCCACCTGGGCCTTTGGTCACATCCCCCAAAAGGGGCATGGGCGTTATCTGAACACAAATGCGACACTCTTCCAGGCTGAACTAAGAGGCCTGAACACATAGAACGGAGCGGATTCGATGCTCATCGGGATCCCGCGCGAGTCCCTACCTGGGGAAACGCGCGTCGCCGCCACACCGCAGACAGTCGGGCAGATCATCAAGCTCGGCTATGCGGTAGTCGTAGAAACCGGCGCCGGTGCTGCCTCGAGCTTCTCCGACGCTGCCTACGTAGAGGCCGGCGCCGATATCGGCGACGTGTGGGACGCCGACGTCGTGCTGAAGGTCAACGCCCCCGATGATGCCGAGATCGGCAAGCTGCGCGACGGTGCGACGCTCGTGAGCTTGATCTCACCCGGGCTCAAGCCCGAGCTCGTCGAGAAGCTGTCCACCCGCCCGATCACGGTGCTGGCCATGGACGCGGTGCCGCGTATCTCGCGCGCCCAGTCGCTGGACGTGCTGTCGTCGATGGCCAACATCGCCGGCTACCGCGCCGTCGTCGAGGCCGCCCACGCCTTCGGCCGATTCTTCACCGGCCAGGTAACCGCTGCGGGCAAGGTGCCGCCGGCCAAGGTGCTCGTCGTGGGCGCCGGAGTTGCCGGCCTGGCCGCCATCGGCGCGGCAGGCAGCCTGGGCGCGATCGTGCGCGCCACCGACCCGCGGCCCGAGGTCGCCGACCAGGTCGCCTCGCTCGGCGGGGAGTACCTGTCCGTGGCGAACGAGGCCGCTGAGGTGTCCGCGACCGGCTACGCCAAGGAAATGGACGACGACTACAAGGCCCGCGAGGCGCAGCTGTACGCCGAGCAGTGCAAGGACGTCGACATCATCGTCACGACCGCACTGATCCCCGGTAGGCCCGCACCGCGCATCATCACCGCCGAGATGGTCGCCTCGATGAAGTCCGGCAGCGTGATCGTCGACATGGCCGCGGCCAACGGCGGCAACGTCGAGGGCACGGTCAAGGACCAGGCGATCGTCACCGACAACGGTGTGACGATCATCGGCTACACCGACCTGGCCGGCCGTCTGCCCGCCCAGGCCTCCCAGCTGTACGGCACCAACCTGGTGAACCTGCTCAAGCTGCTCACCCCGGAGAAGGACGGCAAGGTCGTCCTCGACTGGGACGATGTCGTGCAGCGCTCGATGACCGTGGTGCGCGACGGCGAGACCACCTGGCCCCCGCCACCGGTGCAGGTCTCCGCCGCGCCTGCCGCGCAGCAGGCTGCGGCCGCCCCGGTGGTCAAGGAAGCGAAGCAGCCAATGTCGACCGGGCGCCGGCTCGGCATCACGTTCGCCGCCGCGGCCGCCGTGTTCGCTCTGATCGCACTCTCACCCGCAGCACTGCAGGTTCACCTGACCGTGTTCGCGCTCGCGATCGTGATCGGCTACTACGTGATCGGCAACGTTCACCACGCGCTGCACACCCCGCTGATGTCGGTGACCAACGCGATCTCGGGAATCATCGTGGTGGGTGCCCTGCTGCAGATCGGCCACGGCGACATCGCCATCACCTCGTTGGCCTTCGTAGCCATCCTGCTGGCCAGTATCAACGTCTTCGGCGGCTTCGCGGTGACGCGTCGCATGCTCGCGATGTTCTCCCGCAGCTGACGCTCCCTACCCATAGAGACTTTGGAACGGACTCCATGTTCACCCTAGAAAACGTTGCCTCGGCCGCCTACGTCGTCGCGGCCCTGCTGTTCATCCTCGCGCTGGCCGGCCTCTCGAAACACGAGACGTCAAGGGCCGGAAACACCTTCGGCATGACCGGCATGGCGGTAGCCCTGATCGCCACCATCGCTCTGGCCTTCGACCGCAAGATCGAGCCGCTGGGCCTGGCCCTGCTGGTCGGCGCCATGATCGTCGGCGCCACGATCGGCCTGTGGCGCGCCAAGGTCGTCGAGATGACCGGCATGCCCGAACTGATCGCGCTGCTGCACAGCTTCGTCGGTCTGGCCGCCGTGCTGGTCGGCTGGAACGGCTACCTGCACGTCGAGAACAGCCTCGGCGGCGAGGAAGCCGTGAAGCTCGTCGGCGAGAAGATGCTCGGCATCCACTCGGCCGAGGTGTTCATCGGCGTCTTCATCGGTGCCGTCACCTTCACCGGTTCGATCGTGGCCAACCTCAAGCTGTCGGCCCGCATGAAGTCCGCGCCGCTGATGCTGCCCGGCAAGAACTTCCTCAACGTCGGCGCGTTGGTCGTCTTCGCCGCACTGACCGTCTGGTTCGTCATCGAGCCGCACCTGTGGCTGCTCATCGTCGTCACCGTGCTCGCCCTGCTGCTGGGTTGGCACCTGGTCGCCTCCATCGGCGGCGGCGACATGCCCGTCGTGGTGTCGATGCTCAACAGCTACTCGGGTTGGGCCGCGGCCGCATCCGGCTTCCTGCTCGGCAACGACCTGCTGATCATCACCGGCGCGCTCGTCGGCTCCTCCGGTGCGTACCTGTCCTACATCATGTGCAAGGCCATGAACCGGTCGTTCATCTCGGTGATCGCCGGCGGGTTCGGCATCGAGGCCGGGCCGGCCGAGGACAAGGACTACGGCGAGCACCGCGAGATCAACGCCGAGGGCGCCGCCGATCTGCTCAGCACGGCCGACTCGGTGATCATCACGCCCGGCTATGGCATGGCCGTGGCGCAGGCCCAGTACGGTGTGGCCGATCTGACCCGCAAGCTGCGTGAGCGCGGAGTCAACGTCCGCTTCGGCATCCACCCGGTCGCCGGCCGCCTGCCCGGCCACATGAACGTGCTGCTGGCCGAGGCCAAGGTGCCCTACGACATCGTGCTCGAAATGGACGAGATCAACGACGACTTCGAAGGCACTTCGGTCGTGCTCGTGATCGGCGCCAACGACACCGTGAACCCGGCCGCCGCCGAGGATCCGACCAGCCCGATCGCCGGCATGCCGGTGCTGACGGTGTGGAACGCCGACCACGTCATCGTGTTCAAGCGCTCCATGGCCTCGGGTTACGCCGGCGTGCAGAACCCGCTGTTCTTCCGGGAGAACACGCAGATGCTCTTCGGCGACGCCCGCGACCGCGTCAACGACATCCTGGCGGCGCTGCCCGCTGTGGAGCGCGTCTAAATTCCTCTGCCGAGCAGACGTGGCGGCCCCCTATTTCCTTGGAAATAGGGGGCTTTCGCGTCTCTTCACGGGAAGGTCTCCATGAGAATCGTTGTGCCGGAATGGATGCAGCCGATGTACGACGCCCACCACTTCTCTCCCGCGGTGATCGACGGCGATCACCTGCGCTGTTCGGGGATGATCGGGATGCGTCCCGACATGTCGGTTCCGGAGGATCCACGGGCGCAGTTCACTCAGGCCTTCTCGAACCTGCGGGGGCTTTTGGCCGAGGTTGGGCTGACGTTCGCCGATGTCGTCGACATCACCAGCTATCACGTCGGCCTGCAGCAACACGTGCAGACGTTCGGTGAGGTCAAGGACGAATTCGTGGCCGCGCCGTATCCGGCGTGGACGGCCGTCGGCGTCACCGAGCTTGCGATGCCCGGTGCGCTGGTCGAGATCCAGATCGTCGCCCGGTTCCCTTGAACGCCAACCGCTCCGACACACTCGCCGTGAAGTGAGCGGGTCGGAGCCGTTGGGTTGCCGAACTGTTCGAGGACTACATGTTTGCCCTGTCGTCGTCGATCCTGTCCTGATCGTTGACACTCTTTACGTCACCGTCGAGGTCAGAGGTGATGTGGCCGGTCATCGTTCGCTGCAGCTTGTTGATGGTGGCGTCCGCCTTGAGGTATCCGGTGTGCTCGCCTGTCACGGTGATATCGGCGAGGTAGCGGATGGATGATTGGCTGGCGGTGGTGTCCGTTGATTCCGTGCCGTTGAGGATCATCCCCTCTTCGTTGACGTAATCGGTGTAGGTGACGGTGCGGACGATGTGACCGGTCGTCGAATCGGTGACCTCGGTGACCACCGCGGCGCCGCCACCGGCGCCGGCATACGTTCCGGTGGGAGGCAGCGGCGCCGCGCTGGGCACATAGGTCTTTAGTTCAGGCGCCCATGTCGGGTCCGGCGTAGTCCTGTCGCCTTCCACCGGGCCGACGCTTGTCGTGTACTTCAGATTGGCGATCACCAGCCGGGATTCACCGGTCGGGCTGGCCTCCCAGAAAGTGACCGCATCGCCGGTGTTGTTCCAGCTCGCCATGCTGCGGGCGGTGTATCCATCGCCGTCGACGAACAAGGGAACCCCGTTCTCGCCGTCAAGATCATCCTCGGCGGCCAACGCCCACTCCTGGTTCGAGATGTTCGTTCCATCGCCGGTTCCACGGTAAGCCTCGTATACCGCGCCTTGGATGTCCGCCGGCAGGAATGCCGGCCGCACAATCCGCGACATCGGTGTCAGCGCGTCGTACCCGCGGGTGCTGCCGACCGCGATCCACTGTTCGTTGGGTGAGAGGTCGATGTCCTCGTCGTAGTCGAGGTTGCCGGTCAGGCGAGTCACCTCTCCGGTCTCGAGGTCGACGACGATGTCGTCGACGTTTCCGGCCTCATAGCGCCCGCCGAGAATGATCACCCCCTTGCCGTCAGGCGTCCATTGCTTTCCCTCACCGACCGGGTAAACGACGCGAGCATCGGCGATTTCATAGCCGGCATCCGTCCGCTCGAGCCTGCCCACCACCGGCACGGCCGTGATGAGGCCCTGCGGGGTCATCTGGATCTGACTGAACAACACGTGCGTCCCATCGGGAGAGATCCGCATCTCGCGTTGCGGGTCGAGCACGCGTGCCCCTGCCGGCGGCGTGATGACGGGAACCAACTGTTTGCCGTCGGCAGTCTCTTCGTAGACGACGTAGGAGTTGGGGCTCGTCGTGACCTGGATCATGATGCGGCCCGAACCATCCTGGAACGGAACGACTCTCGACAGTCCTGCGGTGACTTCCGGGGACACGCCGCAGGTGATGCACTCGACGTTGGAGCCGTCGACGCCGATGCGGTAGATCTCCTGGCGACCCCCCTCAGCCGGTGTGGCCCCGAAGTAGATGGACTGACCGTCTTCGGAGAACCGCGGGGTGTTCGGGTTCTTGATGCCGTCGGGCAGGTCCAGGATGACCCGCTCGACTGTGGGGTTGAGCACCGTGAGGTCGACGTCCTTCTGGGCAGTACGCGGTTTGAACAGCGCCAGCAGATTCACCTTGTCGCCGTCGGTGACTGACACGGTGAACGAATCGGTCTGTGCTGCTTCGTAGTTGATGTCATCCGGCGTGTAGGTGAACTCGCCCGTCTTCTGATCGATCGTCAACGTGCCGTGCTCAGGAGCCTTCGTGACCGTGTATGTCAACGCATCACCCTCGGCATCGGTCACCCCGATATTGCCGGTCACGGTCTGACCGGTCTGCACTGTTGTCGTCGGATTACTCACCACCGGCGCCTGATTGAACAGATTGCGCCGCACCCAGCCCAAGACCGCCCACGCCATCGGGGTGAACGGCTCCGGAGAATCGGGAGACGGTGCAAGGAACGGATTCAACAGATTCGTGACGATCCCGTTGAGCACCCCCGCCGCATCATCGGCAGGGTTGATCACCGGATTCTTCGGAGCGACCACCGCAGCGGTGGCGATCTGAACATCACTTGCCGTAGAAACGGCGAGCGTCTTGGCTTCGTGCACTGTAGAAGCCAACTTCGGCTCGGCGAGCTTGTCGGCGATCTCCTCCGACACCTTCTCGGTGATCGTGCCGGTGACCTGCTCCACCCGCTCAAGCGACTGCTTCACCCTGTCACTGAGTTTCACCTGACTCAGTGACGGCACGGCTTGCGCGGTCTCCGAGGCCCGCGGCGACGCAACAGCCGGCGCGGGCAGGTCCGGCAACACCAGTTCCGGCTCGCCCTTGCCATCGGCCAGGTCCAGCACCGTCGACCGAACCCTGTCAGGTATCGACGACAGAGCCTTCAAGGGCGCTTCAATCGCCTCGGCAACTCTGACGGGCTTGGTCGATTCCTCCTGCGTCCCAACGTTTTGATCATCACCGTTCGGCGATCCACCAGTGCTGCCAACGGTGACACCTGGCGCCACCTCCCTGGCCGACGACGTCTTGCCCGCCCGCTTCGGCTTGGCGGGTTTCTTGGTCCAGCCCTTCCCAAAGGCGGGTCCAGTCTTGCCCGCACCACTCGAGCCAGCCCCGGTCGGCGTTGCCGTCCCGGTGGACGCCCCACTCGACGATGCAGAGTCGGTCGAGCTGGGCGTGGAGGAATCCGACGACGACCCGGTGGTGTCGGCCGCGGCGACGCCATAGCCGCTGGCTACCGCGGCGACCAGCCATCCCGCCACCACGACGCCGCTGTATGCGCCGATCTTCGCGGTAGTTTGAGTTGTTCTCCGAGACACCGTCGGCCGTGCCGACGTACTCGACGACGACGAGGCGAGCAGGGGGTTGGTGAGGGGATTACTAGCGGTCATGGCGTGGCTCCGATGCCCTAGGTACCTATTTAATTTCTGTGACGAACTTAATAGCAGCCACCTTACGACGCCGTCAAGGAGGTTCCGCTGAAGCGGTCAGAATCAGTGCGCCAGGAAAAGCAGGTGCTGCACCTGCTGCACCGCCAGCGCGTCGTCCACCTGTTGCGGACCGAGGGTCCGCTAGCCCGAGCCGATCTGGCTGATCGACTCGGCCTGAGCCGTCCCTCCATCACCACCCTCGTCGGTGAACTGATCGAGGACGGGACCCTGGTCGAACTGGATTCCCGCGTCGAGGGCCCCGGTTACCGCGGCCGTCCCCGCAAACTTCTCGGCTGCAACCCGCAGGCACGTCGGGTCCTCGGTATCTGGATAGACGAACGTCGCGCACGTGTCGCCGTCGCCGACGCAACGGGCAACATCACCCACGAAGATGAGACACCCACGGCAGACAGAACGGCCGCGTCGGTGATCCGCTCGATCATCCGGATCGCGAAACAGCTGATCGACGACCCCACTGTCGGCTCCGTCGCGGCCGTGGGCATCTGCATACCCGGATTCATCGACAGCACAACCGGATTCGTCGTGGAATCTAAAGCGCTCGGGTGGTCCGAGGTAGAGCTGGGCCAACCGATCTCGCGCGCCCTCGGAATACCGACCGCCGTCCTGGATTCGACACAGGCCATGACTCTCGCCGAAACGATTGCCGGCGAGGCCCGAGAAGTGCGCTCCGCGCTGCTGCTCGACTGCGGAGGCCATGTGAACGTCGGGTTGATCATCGGCGGACGACCGTATTCCGGCGCGACCGGCGTCGCCGGAGCTATCGCGCACATGCCGGTCGCTGGCAGCGATGCGCAATGCCTTTGCGGCAGAACGGGCTGCGTCAACGCCACAGTGTCCCTGCACGCCATGCAACCCGTCGCCCCGCACACGGAAGGTGTACCGCTGAAGGACATCGACCTCGACGCGGTAGCGCAGGAAACGAGCCGAAACCCGGATGCCCAGAAGATCATCCGCGATGTGATCGACCGGATCGCTCACACTGCGATCCTCACCGAAGCACTCTTTGATCCGGAGGTCCTGATCCTCTCCGGGCTCATCACCGAGTTCGAGGAACTCATCGTTGCCCTCGAAGCGCGTATCGACGAGATCAGACCGCCCGAAAGGCGTGGCCGCACCACCACCGTGCGCTCACACATCGGCCGCGACTACCGGGTGGCGGTCATCGTGGCCCTGCAGCAACTGGATCCCGACATCGCCGGACTGCTGCGCACCCCAAATCCGTGAAAACTAGGATGTGCAAGTATGCCGGTTGATCGCCTCCTTCCCTCTGACGACGCTCGCGACCTGATCGCGCTGACCCGCGATGTCGCCGACAAGGTCCTCGACCCGATCGTCGACGAGTACGAGCGCGACGAGAAGTACCCCGAGGGCGTCATGGCGCAGCTCGGCGCGGCCGGGCTGCTGAGCCTGCCCCAGCCCGAGGAGTGGGGTGGCGGTGGCCAGCCCTACGAGGTCTACCTGCAGGTCCTCGAGGAGATCGCCGCGCGGTGGGCCGCGATCGGCGTCGCAGTCAGCGTGCACAGTCTCTCGTCGCACCCGCTGCTGGCCTACGGCACCGAGGAGCAGAAAATGCGCTGGCTGCCGGGCATGCTCGCCGGTGACCAGATCGGCGCCTACAGCCTGTCCGAACCGCAGGCCGGATCAGATGCCGCGGCACTGAACTGCAAGGCGACTCGCGACGGCGACAGCTACGTCCTCAACGGGTCCAAGGCGTGGATCACCCACGGCGGGAAGGCCGATTTCTACACGCTGTTCGCCCGCACCGGCGAGGGTTCCAAGGGCATCTCGTGCTTCCTGGTCCCCGCCGATCTCGAGGGCCTGAGCTTCGGGAAACCCGAGGAGAAGATGGGCCTGCACGCGGTGCCCACCACCTCGGCGTTCTACGACAATGCGCGGCTGCCCGCTGACCGCCTGATCGGCACCGAAGGTCAGGGCCTGTCAATCGCGTTCTCCGCGTTGGACTCCGGCCGGCTCGGCATCGCCGCGGTCGCCGTGGGTATCGCACAGGCCGCCCTGGACGAAGCCATCCGGTACGCCAACGAGCGCACCACGTTCGGCCGCAAGATCATCGACCACCAAGGCCTCGGGTTCCTGCTGGCCGACATGGCCGCCGCGGTGGTCAGCGCACGCGCCACCTACCTGGATGCCGCGCGGCGTCGTGACCTCGGACTGCCCTACTCGACACAAGCCAGCGTCGCGAAACTGATCGCCACGGACGCCGCCATGAAAGTCACCACCGATGCCGTGCAGGTGTTCGGCGGTGTCGGCTACACCCGTGACTTCCGGGTCGAGCGGTACATGCGGGAAGCCAAGATCACCCAGATCTTCGAGGGCACCAATCAGATTCAGCGCCTGGTCATCTCGCGGGGGCTGGGTTCTTGATGAACGGCGCCACTGCTGCCAGGAACTGATCGGGCTGCTCGACCATCGGAGAATGTCCGGACCCTTTGATCACCACGGGTGCCAGCCCGGCCGCGGTGTACCGCTCGACATTGGGGGCGGTCGGGGTCAGCACGTCCTCGTCACCCCACAGCACCAGCACCGGCTTGTGCAGTGCAGCAAGCGTTTCCGCGGTCGGGTGTGGACCATCTTTCGAGTCGCACAGCCCGGTGTAGGTGAGCCGCTCCAACGACCGGTGCGCGTAGCCCGGCACCGGGTAGTCCGCGGCGAACCCGGTCTGCAATGAGCCCTCGCTGATCGCGTCGACGCCACGGAACAGATCCAACGCGGGCCCGATCACCGGCCAGCACACCATCTTTCCGAGCAGCGGCATGCTGACCAGATCATCGGCCCCCGGGGTATCGGACACCACGACCCGCTCCACCAGGTCCGGATCCTGCCGGGCCAGTTCGGTGGCGACCGCTCCACCCATGGAATGACCGACCAACACCGCATGCCGCACACCGAGCTGCACCAGGGCGTTGCGCACCGCCTCGGCCTGCGCATCCGAGCGGTACGCAGCGCCGTCGGCGGGTGCCTCCGAGCCGCCGTGACCGACCAGATCGATCGCGATCACCCGCTGATCACGGGCCAGCTGCGGGGCCACCTGATCCCACCACTCGATCGAGGCCGAGTACCCGTGCAGCAACACCACCGCGCGCTCGGACGGCGGCCCGTATTCGCGCACGTTGAGGTCGGGACCGTCCAGCTCCAGCACGTGCCCGCCTGCGAACGGCTCAGCTTGGCGGTGCTCCTTGTTCGCCACCAATTCGTTCAGTAGCAACGCCACCACCGCCAACACCAGTACGCCCACGGCGATGCGCAATTTCACCCAGTGCACGCTAATGCCGAGACGCCGGTGTTGACCAGCAATTTTCCCCGGTGGAAGGTGGCTCAGCGAACGGCCTCATAATGGCAGGTGCAATGAACACACCTGCCCACGCCGCGAGCGTCCCCCGGCACCGTATGCCGCGCCGGGGCGTGCGGGCCGCCCGCCGTGCCGCAGTCGGCCTGGTTGCGGCGTCGGTGCTGGCCGGTACCGGTGCAGGCTGGGTGACCTACCACGGCGCCCTGGACGGCATCACCACGTCCAATGCGCTCGACGGCGGCCCGATGTCCGCGGGTGACACCGAGAACATCCTGATCATGGGGCTCGACAGCCGGCTCGATCAGCACGGCAACCCGCTGCCCGAGGATGTCTACCAGGCCCTGCACGCCGGTGACGAGACCGTCGGCGGCTACAACGCCAACGTGCTGATCGTGGTGCATCTGCCCGGTGACGGCGGCCCGGCCACCGCATTCTCCATCCCCCGCGACGACTATGTGGACCTGGCCGGATGTGACATCTCGCCGTGCAAGGGAAAGGTCAAACAGGCCTACGGTTGGGCCTATCAGCGCGAGATGGAATCGCTGGAGGCCGACTCCGAGAATCCGTCGGCGAACGAGCAGCAGGCCCGTGAGGCGGGGCGCAAGGCAGAGATTGCGACGGTCCGAAACCTGCTCGGCATTCCGATCGACCATTTCGTCGAGGTCACCCTCGGCGCGTTCTTCGAAATCGCCAAGGCCGTGTCACCGATCACCGTCTGCCTCAACGCCGACACCTCTGACCCGTACTCCGGAGCCGATTTTCACCAGGGTGTCCAGGAGATCAACGCGGCCCAGGCGATGGCCTTCGTGCGTCAGCGTCGCGACGTCAACGACGAGAACTTCACCGACCTCGACCGCACCCGCCGCCAACAGGCGTTCATCGCCGCACTGGTATCGGCGCTCGGCAAGAGTGGAACGCTGAACAGCCCGGCCGGGCTGCGCAGCCTGCTGGGCGTGGTCAAGCAGAATGTCGCGCTGGACGCCGGGTTCGACCTGCCCAGTTTTGCCCGACGTGCCTCCGCGCTGACCGACAAGCCGCCGACGCTCTACACCCTGCCGATCAAGGAGTTCAGCCAGAACTCGTACGGCGAGGACATCAACATCGTGGATGTGCCGACGATCCGCAAGATCGTGCACGACCTCGTCTCCAAGGACGACACCGCATCGTCGTCGGTGCCCACCAGCAAGGCTCAAACGCTCAACGGTCACGGCGCGGTGCTCGACGTGATCAATGCGTCCACCTATAGCGGACTGGCCGCGCAGCTCGAAACCACGTTCGCCGCACACGGATTCACCGAGGGGCAGATCGGCGACGGCGAATCGCTGGCGGCCACCACCACGATCGACTTCGGCACCGGTGCCGAAGTCGCCGCCCAGTCGCTGGCCGATGAGCTCGGCGTGATCGCGAACCCGTCCTCCGAGGTGGTGCCCGGCACGGTGCAGTTGACCGTGGGGACCGATTTCCCCGGCGACGATTACCTGTCCGGCGACACGTCATCGTCGTCGGAGTCCGGATCGGATTCTGGGTCGGACTCCGCCTGGGACTCGAGCAGCGAGACGACGAAGGAGACGACGCCCAGTACCCCGGTGACCACGGTGGCCGCCACCGCGACCGGCACCTACACCCCGGCACCCACCGACCTGAGCCAGATGAAGGTCTCCGGCATTCCCTGCGTGAAATAGCCTCGGCTACAGCGTGACCCGGACCTGGGTGCCGAACCCGTCCTCCGAGCTGATCGCCATCGAGCCGCCCATGGCGTCGATGCGAACCTGCAGTGAGGCCAGCCCGATGTGCCCCTCGGCGACGGACTGGGCCAACATCGACGGGTCGAACCCCTTACCGTTGTCGGCCACGGTCAGCACGATGCGCTCCCCCGACCGGTAGAGGCCGACGGAGATCATGGTCGCCCCGGCATGTTTGTTGATGTTGGCCAGCAGTTCGCGAGCGGCGCGGTACAGCAGCGCCTGTCCAACGGGGCGCCCGACGTCCTCGAGATCCGCCCGTACCGCGATTTCGGGTCGAGTTTCATACTGGCGCAACAGTTCCCGCACCGCCGGGGTGAGCCCCAGCTGAGCCAGCACCTGCGGATGCAGCGCGGTGACGGTGGAGCGTAATCCGACCGCGGTCTCCTGCAGCGCAGCGTGCACCCGATCCAGGCCGGGATCCGGTATGCGTTCGCGGATCTCGTCGAGGTCCAGGCGCGCGGCCAGCAGGGTCTGCAGCGGCCCGTCGTGAAGGTGTTCGGCCAGTTCGGCATTGCGCAGGTCGTCGGCCCGGGTTGACTCCGACACCAACTGGCGACGCACCTCCATCAACGTCCGTACCCGTGCCGATCGGCGCGCCAGCACAAACGACAGCGCGGCTGACGCGACCGCCAGCCAGGCCAGAAAGCCCACGTGCATGTAGACGATGTTGGGCAGACCGACGTTGTCGTCGCGCTCGGAATACAGGATCCACACCGCCAGGTACCCCAGTGCGGTGCTGCCACCGAGCAGCGCGGTCAGCCACGGACGGTCCTGGAACGCAACGGAGATGGGCAACAGGAAGAACACCGGCAGCAGCGCCGCGGTGGCCCCGCCCGACACCGCGCACAGGGCGACCAGCACCAGCACATCGACTGCAGTGGAGGCCCACTCGGCCCACGGCGGCATGGGTCCGCGGAACACCACCACCAGCCACAGCACCGCGACGGCGGCGTACACACTCAGGATCACCGCGTACAGGACGGGCAACCAGTGGTCGACATCCCACACCGAGACGAGCACCACGATCAGGCCGATCAGCGGAAGCCGCAGCAGCGCCGAAACCCGGACCGGTTGGGTGGTGAAGAATTCGACGACGCGCCCGCCTGCCATGTCAGTCCAGCAGCCGGCGGCGCATCGCCTCCGCGACCGCCGCGCCCCGGTCGCTGACGCCAAGCTTCTCGTAGAGGCGTTGCACATGGGTCTTCACGGTCGACGGGGCCAGGAACAGCTCCTTGGCCATCGCCGGGATGGAAAGACCCTTGGCGATCAGGTCGAGCACCTCGCGTTCGCGCGGGCTGAGCACGGGGACGTCGGGTTCGTTGCGACGACGGATCTCGCCGGCCAGCCCAGCCGCCAGGTTCGGGTCGAGTACGTCGCGGCCCTTGGCACAGGACAGCACGGCGTTCACCAGCTCACTGCGGGTGGACTCCTTGGACAGGAACCCGGCCGCGCCTTGCTGCAGCGCGGTGTACACGATCGCCGACTCGTCGTGCGCGGAGACCAGCAACACCCGGGTGGGCAACTCGTCGCGGCTCACCGCTGCGGCCACCTGGGCCCCGTCGAGTTGTGGCATCCGGTAATCCAGCAGGGCGACCTGCGGCTGGTGGGTCCGGATCAATTCCAGTGCGTCGGCGCCGTTGTCGGCCTCGGCCACCACGTCGATCTCGCCGCTGGACATCAAGGCGCGCACCACACCTTCGCGGAACATCGGGTGGTCATCACCCACGACCACCCGCACCTTGGCGACCATGCGACACAGCATGGCACAGGCTGACCGGTGATCAGCGCGTTTAGAGTCGGCGGTATGCATCTGGACGAGCTGCAGTGGTTCGTGGTGCTCGCCGAAACCGAGCACGTCACCGATGCCGCAGCCGAACTCGGCATCAGCCAGCCCACCCTGTCGCGCGCACTGGCCCGGCTCGAGGAACAGGTGGGGGTACCCCTGTTCGATCGGGTGAACCGGCGGCTACGGCTCAACGCCTACGGGCACATCCTGTTGGAGCACGCCCGCCGTAGTATCGGCGAAATCCGTTCGGCCACCGAGAGAATCGCCGAGTTGCGTGATCCCGATACCGGGACGGTGCGGCTGGCCTTCCTGCACTCGCAGGCCGGCTGGTACGTGCCGGATCTGTTGCGCCGGTTCCGGACCGAGGCTCCGCTGGTGCGCTTCGAGCTGTTCCAGGGCGCGGCCCACGAAATCGTCGAACGCCTGGCCGGCGGTGAGGCCGACCTGGCGATCACCTCGCCGCGGCCGGACGGATACCGCTGGCGCGGGCTGTACATGGAACGGTTGTGCCTGGCAGTGCCGCGCGAGCACCGGTTCGCCCGCCGATCCAGGATCCGGCTGGCCGACGCCGGAGCCGAACCCTTCGTTGCGCTGGCACCCGACTTCGGGTTGCGCCAGCTCACCGACGAACTGTGCACCGAGGCCGGTATCTCGCCACCTGTGGTGTTCGAGGCCATGGAGATCCCGACCATGGAAGGGCTGGTGGCCGCGGGTTTCGGGGTCGCCGTCGTCCCAGTGCCCCGGCCCGAACGCGCCGAACCGGGCGCCGCGTACGTGCCGCTGTCGGAAAGTTCGGCCAAACGTCAGATCGGACTGACGTGGAACGCCGACCGCCCGCTGCCGCCCGCCGCCGCGCGTCTGGCCGAATTCATCATGCAAAACGTTCATGACCTTGACTAAAGTCATGCATTGGACACATCTTTGCCGGCGTCCTACCGTCGACTGAGTGTCCACCTCCCTGACCTCCGTTGAATGGCAGGGGCATTCCCGTGGCTCGAGCGAGTACCGGCGGCTGCTGGCCGCGTTGTTCTGCGCCGGCGTCGCGACCTTCGCGCAGTTGTACTCCCCCCAGGCCGTACTCCCGCTGATCGCCAAGGACATGGGCACCGGTGCCGCCCATGCCGCACTGACGATCTCGGCGGCCACCGTCGGCCTGGCCCTCGGCGTCATCCCGTGGTCAGCGCTGGCCGACCGCATCGGCCGCGTCCAGGCCATGACGATATCCATCACCGCCGCAACGATTCTCGGCTTGATCGTGCCCCTGGCGCCGGGCACCCCCCTCCTTCTGTCCGGCCGGCTCCTCGAAGGGCTGATGCTGGGCGGGGTGCCCGCGGTGGCCATCGCGTACCTCACCGAGGAGATCGACGCCGGGCACGCCGCCCGCGCGGCAGGCACCTACGTCGCAGGCACCACCATCGGCGGGCTGGCCGGGCGCCTCGTGACCGGGCCGATCGCCGAGTTCGCCGGCTGGCGCGTCGGCGTGCTCGTGGTCGCAGTGCTGTGCGGCCTGTCGGCGTTCGCGTTCGTCAAGCTCGCCCCACCGGCTCGGGGCTTCACCCCGTCCCGCAGCCGCAATCTGGGCAGTCGGCTGGCCCAGAACCTGCGCTCCCCGCGTCAGCTCGTGCTCTACAGCCAGGGTTTCCTGCTGATGGGCGGGTTCGTGGCGATGTACAACTTCCTCGGTTTCCGGTTGATGGCCGCTCCGTTCAACCTGCCGCAGACCGTGGTCAGCCTGGTGTTCCTGGCCTATCTCGCCGGCACCTGGGCCTCGGCCCGGGCGGGCGCCGAGGCAACCCGGTTCGGCCGCAAGACCGTGCTGCTCGGCTCTATCGCCACGATGATCGCCGGCGTCGCGATCACCCTGGCCGGCAATATCGTCGCCGTGCTGATCGGGCTCCTGATCGCCACCGCCGGATTCTTCGGCGCGCATGCCATCGCCTCAGGCTGGGTCGGCGCCGCCGCCGGCGACGGCAAGGCCCAGGCGTCCTCGCTGTACAACCTCTTCTACTACGCGGGATCCAGCGTCATCGGCTGGGTCGGCGGGCTGGCGTTCGACGGCGCGGGATGGCCGGCCGTCGCCGGCACCGTGATCGGCCTGGCCGTGCTCGCCGGGGTGTTGGCCCTGACGCTCACCACGCGCGAGTACCACCGCGGCGAGCCGCGCAATTACCACCGCGGCGAGCCGCGCAACTACCAGAGCTCGATGTCCCGGCCGTACTCCTCTTCGGGTCGCGGACCGAAGTAACGCCGCTGCGGTTCCTCGATCGCGACGTCGTTGATGCTGGCCTCCCTCCGGGCCATCAGACCCTCGGGGGTGAACTGCCACAATTCGTTTCCGTAGCTGCGATACCACTGGCCCTGAGCGTCATGCCATTCGTACTGGAACCGCACGGCCATCCGGTTCTCCCGGAAACCCCACAGGCTCTTGCGCAGCACATAGTCCAGTTCGCGCTCCCATTTCGCGGTCAGGAACTCCACGATCTGCTCGCGTCCGACGATGTGCAGGTCGCGATTACGCCACTGCGAATCGGGTGTATACGCCAGGCTGACCTTCTCCGGGTCACGCGTGTTCCACGCGTCCTCGGCGGCTTGGACCTTCTGCAGGGCTGTTTCGAGAGTGAAGGGCGGGAACGGCGGGCGGCTCTCAGTCATGCCACCTTTCTACCTGTCTAACCATGTGGCTATCGTGGCTGGCATGGACTTCGCGCTGTCGGCCAAAGCGGCTGATTACCACTCCCGGCTCACCGACTTCATGACCGGGCACGTGCTGCCGGCCGAAGCCTCCTACCACGCCTATCGCGAGGAGAAGGGCCCCAAGGACCACACGGTGCCCCCGGTGGTCGAGGAGCTCAAGGTCAAGGCCCGCGAGCTCGGCCTGTGGAACCTGTTTCTGCCGTCGGAGTCCGGCCTGACTAATCTGGAGTACGCGCCGCTGGCCGAACTGTCCGGGTGGAGCATGGAGATCGCCCCGGAGGTTCTCAACTGTGCGGCGCCCGACACCGGGAACATGGAGACCCTGCACCTGTTCGCCGACGAGGCCCAGCGCAAGCAGTGGCTGGAGCCGCTGTTGGCCGGGGAGATCCGCAGTGCGTTCGCGATGACCGAGCCTGCCGTGGCGTCCTCGGATGCCCGCAACATCGAGACCACGATGCTGCGCGATGGCGCCGACTATGTGATCAACGGCCGCAAGTGGTGGATCACCGGTGCAGCCGATCCGCGCTGCAAGCTCCTGATCGTGATGGGCCGCACCAATCCCGACGCGGCATCGCACGCCCAGCAGTCGATGATCCTGGTGCCGGTCGACACCCCCGGGGTGGACATTCAGCGCTCCCTTCCGGTGTTCGGTTGGCAGGACCAGCACGGGCACTGCGAGATCGTGTTCGACAACGTGCGGGTGCCGGCGGAGAACCTGCTGCACGAAGAGGGCAGCGGTTTCGCGATCGCCCAGGCCCGGCTGGGCCCGGGCCGTATCCACCACTGCATGCGCGCCCTCGGTGCGGCCGAGCGGGCGTTGGCGTTGATGGTCGACCGGGTGCAGACACGCGTCGCGTTCGGTAAGCCGCTGGCCGAGCAGGGTGTGGTGCGTGAGTCGATTGCCAAGTCCCGCAACGAGATCGATCAGGCCCGGCTGCTGTGTGAGAAGGCTGCGTGGATGATCGACCAGGAGGGAAACAAGGCCGCCCACGTGCTGGTGTCCCAGATCAAGTCGGTGGCCCCGCAGATCGCCTGCAATGTCATCGACCGGGCCATCCAGGTGCACGGTGCGGCCGGGGTCAGCGACGATGTCCCGCTGGCCCGGCTCTACAGCTGGCACCGCGCGATGCGGTTGTTCGACGGTCCCGACGAGGTGCACATGCGCACCATCGCCCGCGCCGAACTGGGCCGGGAGAAGTCCCCGCTCGCAGCGGCGGCGTGCCGCCCATCCGGCACGGCGGTGACGGCGAAATGACCAGCAACGGCACCGATCTCGGCGAACTGTCGGGGGCATGGAACTTTCGGGACGTCGCCGAGATCGCCGGAATCCGGCCGGGCCTGCTGTACCGCTCCAGTGAGTTGAGCCGGCTCACCGATGACGGCCGCGTGGCGTTCAGCGGGCTGGGCATCACCGACGTCGCCGACCTGCGCTCGCATCAGGAGGTCGCGCGGCGCGGGCCGGGACAGGTTCCCGACGGCGTGACGGTGCACATGCTGCCGTTCCACCAGGACGACGACTCCAACCAGGACGCACCACACGAGTCGACGTTTCAGCGGGTAATGGCTGAGTCACCCGACGGCGAAGACGTCTCCGCATCCGCGCGCCGCTACATGACCGAGGTCTACGAAGAATTTCCCGGCCTGCCCGGCGCGCATACCGCTGTACGGCAGGTGATTTCACTGCTCGGCGCGAACCGCCCGGTGATCGCGCACTGCTTCGCAGGCAAGGACCGAACCGGGTTCACCGTGGCGACCGTGCTCACTGCGGTCGGCGTGAAGCGCGACGCGGTCATCACCGATTTCCTCCGCAGCAACGACGCGACCGTCGCCCTGCGGGAACGCATCATGGAATCGGTACGGGCCCGCGCGGATTCGGCCGAGGCCATCACCTACGCCGAGGCCCGGTTGTCCGACGACGTGCTGGGCGTGCGTGAGGAGTACCTCGACGCGGCGTGGCGGAAGCTCGACGAGGCCTACGGGTCGGTGCAGGGTTTCCTCGAGGCGTCGGGGGTGTCCGCCGAGGAACTCGCCGCACTGCGGGCCAGGCTGGCCGGCTGACTCGGTCGACTCGGTCAACGAGTCACAACAGTCACGGCGCTGGAACACGATGCCGCGCTGCCCGACTATGACTTCGAAATCCGTGACAGCAGACTCGCCGTCCTCACGCCGGGTGGGTCACCGCCAGACTCACCCCGACCTCATCGGCCACCTTCATCGCGCCCATCAGCATCGAGTACTGCTTGATGCCGAAGTCGGTGTGGCACACCGCCGCCTCGCCCGCGATACGCCATACGTCGCCGTCCGCCTCAACCCGGACCTCGACGCTCTGGACACCGCTGTGGCCGGCGATCTCGAGCGTCCCGCCGATCCGATATGCCGCGCCTTCGTGACCGATCTCCGTCGATCGAAAGACCGCCTGGGGGAAGCGCTTCGCGCGCAACGTCTTCAACGCATTGGAACGGATCAGAATCTTCTCGGCCCCCGACAACGGAGTCATACCGCCCTCGCCCCGCAACACGTCGAGGGAGTCGAGGTCCACCGTCACCTCGATCCCCGACGGCACCTCGCCATCCCACTCCACGGTTGCGTGCCACGAGCGCATCGCGATGGTCAACCGGTGCCCCATGCGGGACGCGCTGCCCGTCACACCGGTACGCAACAACAGCTCGCCCGAGTCGGGGCCCAGGGTCCACCGCGTCACGAGGCGATCACCAGGCCTGTCACCCAGGTGACGGTCGCGAGTAACGCTCCGGTCAGCTCGACGCCGACTGACAGCGCAACGCCCTTGAGCGCGTGCACAGTTGACGTCCAGGCCCGCCGGTAGTCACGACGCGAGGCCAACTCGGCCAGGTACACACCCGCGACGAATCCGATCACCAACCCGATCACCGGGATGACGAAGAAGCCGATCAGGCCGAGTATCCCTCCGGCCGCCAGGCTCCAGATCCCCACTTCGGCCGCCCGCATCCGCCGTACCGGCCAGACGTACTTGATCACCTCCGCGGTCACGAAGAACACCGCCGCGACCCCGAGCGTCACCCACGACACGGTGGTCCGTTCGACGATCGCCCACACCGCGATCGCGGCGAAGACCAGAAATCCCCCACCGGGCAGGACGGGCAGCACGATGCCGAGAAGTCCGATGGCGATCACCAATGCGACAAGAACAACGCCGAGAGTGCTCACGGTTTCTGCCCGCGCACCCACTGCATGGTGCCCATGGTCTTCGACCGCACCCGTTCCAGACCGAGGCCTTCGAACCGATCGGCGAGCTCGTCTTCGGCGAAGGCGCGCGCACCGCCCTTCGACAGCAGCCGCGCCGGCCCCCGGTTCGTCGCCGTGGGCACCATGATCGCCATCCGCCCGCCGGGACGCAGCACCCGCACCATCTCGGCCAGTGCCGCCTCCGCGTCGGGGATCAACTGCAACACCGCGATCGAGGTCACCGCATCGAAGACGTCGTCCCGGAACGGGAGCTTCTGGGCGTCGGCGCGCAGGAAACCGACCTGGCGACCCCCTTCAGCCTCGACCGCGCGGGTCAACATCGGCTCGGAGATGTCCACACCGAACGCGAACCCGTCCAGCCCGGCCGACCGCGCCAGCGCGGCCGTCACATTGCCCGGACCGCTGCCGACATCGAGTGCGAGGCCGCCCGGCGGGATGCTCAGCCATTCGGTGGGCTCCTGCCACGCCGTCATCAGCTTGCGGCCGAGGGCCTGGGCGTTGTCGTAGAGCATCGACCCGACCGGAGACGCCCACACCTTCTGGATGAATCCCGCGTTCTTCGGGGCGTCACTGCCATCACCCAGCAGATCGAGATACCCCTTGCTGACGTCTGGCTCGGCAGGCGGATCGATCAGGAGTTCCAGTGCCTTGCGCAATGCCCCACTAGATGCGGTGTCCACACCTCTACGCTACGCACCAAGTTGGTCGGCAAGGTCGACAAAATCCGTCGCGATGATGTCGAAGCCATCGGCTGTGACGTCGTACGGAGTCCCCTCCGGGCCGTACTCCCGGGGCCGGGCCACGTACGCGGTCCCGAGCCCGGCGGCGCGGGCAGCCCGCAGGTCGGAAGGATGGGCCGCGACCAGCGTCAGCTCCTCGGGCGCGATATCGAGTAGTTCGGCGCAGCCCTGATAGGCCTCGGGGTCGGGCTTGTAATGCCGGAACAGCTCTGCCGAGATCACGCAATCCCACGGCAGCCCGGCATGTTTGGCCATGTTGGTCAGCAGCGAGACGTTGCCGTTCGACAACGTCGTGATGAGGTAGCGCTGCTTGAGCCGGGTCAGCCCGGCGACCGAGTCCGGCCACGGGTCCAGCCGGTGCCAGGCCCGGTTGAGGTGGTCGATCTCGGCAGGGCCGGCCTCGATGCCGGCCTGCTCGAGCAGCGAGACCAGGATCGCGCGGTGCAGATCGTCGATCCTGGTCCACGGCAGCTCACCACGGCGCACCCGGTCCATCGCCGGGGCATAGCCGGCCCGCCATCTGTCAGCGAATGCCGACCAATCCCGGTGCAGCCCACGGCTTTTACCGAACTCTTCCAGCTCGCCGATGATGCTGGACCGCCAGTCGACGGCGGTGCCGAATACATCGAAGGCCAGAGCTTTCATGGTTAGGGCTCCAAGACCAGCTTGCCCCGCACCGAGCCGTTGGCCAACGCATCGAGCGCGGCCGCACCCTCGGACAGCGGGAACCGCACCGGTGGCGGCGGACGCAGCCCGGCGGCCACCAACTTGTTCAGCTCGGCGCCGACCTGGGCCTGCGCGGCCGGACTGCGGCGCACGAACTCGCCCCAGCCGACTCCGACCACACTGACGTTGCGCAGCAGCAGCCGGTTGACCTTGACCGTCGGGATCCCTCCGCCTGCGGCGAATCCGATGACCAGCAGCCGACCTTCGGGTGCCAGCACCCGGATGGCGTCGTCGAAGGGCTCTCCGCCGATCGGGTCAACAACCAAGTCGACACCTTGTCCTCCGGTGGCGTCCATTACCGCCTGACGCCAGCCGTCTGTCAGCGGCAGCACCACATCGGCACCGAGGGACGAGACGAATTCCTCGGCCCCGGACCGGTGCACCATCGCAATCACCTTGGCGCCCATGGCTTTGGCCAGCTGGATCGAGGCAACGCCGATCCCGCCGGCCGAGCCGAGCACCAGGACGGTCTCCCCCGCCACCAGCCCGCCGCGACGGGCCAACGCGAACTGCATCGTGTAGTAGTTGCCCAGCAGCGATGCCGCCTGGCCGTCGTCGAGCCCGTCGGCGGTGGGGATCACGTTGGCCGGCACCGCCGCCACCTGCTCGGCGTAGCCGCCCAGCATCGTCATCGCCGACACCCGCTGGCCCGGAGTGAATCCCGAGCCTTCGGGTGCCGAGCGCACCGTTCCGGCCACCTCCATGCCGGGGGTGAACGGCGGTTCCAGCCGCAGCTGGTACTCACCGCGCAGCAACAGCAGATCGGGGAAGCAGACGCCGGCGGCGCCGACGTCGATGACAACCATGTCCGGAGACACGGGGGCATCGACGTCGACGTACGCCAGCCCGGATGTACCGGTAAGTGCCTGCGCTACAAGCGCCTTCACGTATTTCAGCCCAGCTTGAAGCTGGCCTGCTGAGCCGCAGACAGATCGGTGATCTCGCCCCACTTGGCGGCGATGTCATCGACCGATGGCACCTCGGAGAAGGTGATGCCGTCGTTCTGGAACAGCGCGGTGCGCTGCACCTTGCCGCCGCCGACGATGAACACCGAGTCGGTGTCGGGCAGTTCCTCGGTCATCAGGTAAGCCACGACCGGGGCGACATACTCGGGGGTGAGCTTCTCGAACACCTCGGGCGGCAGGATGTCCTGCGTCATGCGGGTGGCGGCGATCGGCGCGACCGCGTTGGTCTTGATGTTGTACTTGGCGCCTTCCTGGGCCAGCGTGTTGATCAGGCCGACCAGACCGAGCTTGGCGGCACCGTAGTTGGCCTGACCGAAGTTGCCGAACAGGCCGCTGGTGGAGGTGGCGACGACGACGCGGCCGAAGCTCTGCTCCCGGAAGTGCGGCCAGGCGGCGCGGATGACGTTGTAGCCACCGTAGAGGTGAACCTTGAGCACGGCGTCCCACTGCTCGAACGTCATCTTGTGGAAGGTGCCGTCACGCAGGATGCCCGCGTTGCTCACCACGCCGTCGACCTTGCCGAACTCGTCGATCGCGGTCTTGATGATGTTCTCGGCGCCCGCCTGCTCGGCGACGCTGTCGTAGTTGGCGACTGCCCGGCCACCGGCGGCCTTGATCTCGGCCACCACCTCGTCGGCCATGTTGTGTCCGGCGCCGGACCCGTCACGGGCGCCGCCGAGGTCGTTGACAACGACGCTGGCGCCCTCGCGTGCGAGCGTCAGGGCATATTCACGGCCCAGACCTCCACCGGCTCCGGTGACGACGACGACGCGGTCCTGCACTCCTGGCATGGGGATTCCTCCTCGATAACGGGCCGGAAAACGGCTCAGCTCCCCTCCTGTATACGGCGGGCGGATAACTCCCGGTTAACCGGGTCGGCTAGCGCTCATCAGGGCTGGCTGACGCGTTTCTGCCAGCGAGCGGTCAATTGCCGCCAACGGCGCCGATCAGGAATTAACCGTTGCCGCGTTTAGTTGAACCAGTCAAGAAAGACGTTGGGAAAGAGGTACTGATAATGAAGAAGTTCGGATTCACCGCAGTTGTCGCCAGCGGCCTCGCCGCCGCAGTTCTGGGCCTGGCCGGCCCGGCTTCCGCCGATGTGTCCCACCACGGCTGGCTGGATCAGATCGGCCCGCACGTGACCGTGCCGCACGTCGACACCACCGTGCACCAGAGCCACTGACCGAGACGAGAATGGGGGCGCTCCCTAGAGGAGCGCCCCCATTCTTGTTGTGAGTCAGATTGCGAGTCAGAGCTTTTCGGCAGTGACGAACGTGGAAAACGCCCGGGTGTCGTTGTGCTCGATCTCGACGTAGCGGCCCAGACGGCGCATTTCGTCGAGCGAGTGCACACCGTTGGCCCGCCAACCGTGGGCACCCAGCCACTCGGCGACATCGGCACGGTCGGGATCCTCGTAGATCAGGTCCTGGATGTTGAGCGCCTGCTCCATGTTGAACTGCGCGGCGAAGCGTTCGAAACGCTCGCGCATCTCCTCGCGGCGCTCGCTCGCGGAGACGCCGGCGGTCTCGGCGGCGATCCGGCTTCCCGGTGCCGACAGTTCCGTGACCAACTCGAACAGCCGATCCTGGGCGTCGGCAGGCAGGTACATCAGCAGGCCCTCGGCCAGCCACGCGGTCGGCTGCCCATCGTCAAAGCCCGCTTCCCGCAACGCCTCAGGCCAATCCTGGCGCAGGTCGATGGCCACCTCGCGGCGCTGCGCGGACGGTTGAGCACCATGGGCGGCCAGGGTTTCGGCCTTGTACTCCAGCACCTTGGGCTGGTCGATCTCGAACACCGTGGTGCCCGCCGGCCAGTCCAGCCGGTACGCCCGGGAGTCCAGGCCCGAGGCCAGGATGACGATCTGGCGGATGCCGGCCTTGGCGGCATCGGTGAAGTACTCGTCGAAGAAGTGGGTGCGCACCGCCTGATAGCTGCCCATGTGCTCGAAGATCTTGGCCGCCTCGGCGTCGACCGCTTCGATCTTGGCGGCGACATCGTGGTCCAGCAGGGTTTCCCAGAAGCCGGTTCCGGCACCGGCCACCAGGATCGCCGCGTACGGATCACGGATCAACGGGTTCTCGCGTCCGGTCTCCCCGGCCCGGGCGGCGGCGACCATCACGGCCGTCGACCCCACGCTGGTGGCGATGTCCCAGGTGTCGTCGTGGCTGCGCAGTGAGCTCATCGGGTTTCTCCGTCCAATCGGGCGCGCAACAGCACGCTGTCCAAACCGAGTTCAGCCAGTTCGCCGGCGTCGGCCGCGCGACCCAACCGGGCCATCTCGTCGGCGCTGGCCACCGCGTCGACCTCCCAGCCGTGTGCGGCGAGCCATTCGGCGGCGTCGGCCCGGTCGTCACCGGTGTACATCAGCGCGTCGGCATCGATGTCCAATCCCAACGAGGTACGCATGTGCTCGCCGCGGGCCCGTCGGGCGGCGCGCTTCTCCGGGGTGTAGCGGGCCGGGTCCATCGCGAAGTCCTCGACCGCGACGCGACTGCCGGGTGCGCTGTGGGCGCAGACGAGTTCGAACAGCCGGTCCTGGGCCTCGGCAGGCAGGTACGGCAGCAGCCCCTCGGCCAGCCACGCGGTGGGCTGCTCAGGGTCGAAGCCTGCCTCGATCAGGGCGGCGGGCCAGTCTTCACGCAGGTCGATCGGCACCGGGACGTGCTCGGCGTGGGCGACGGCCTCGTGCGCCCGCAGCGTCTCGGTCTTGTAGTGCAGCACCTTGGGCTGATCGATCTCGTAGACGGTGGTACCGGTCGGCCAGTCCAGCCGGAATGCCCGCGAGTCCAGGCCCGCGGCCAGGATCACGACCTGGCGGATGCCGTCGTGGGTGACCTCGGTGAAGTAGTCATCGAAGTAGTGGGTGCGCACGGCCTGGTAGTTGCGGGCCATGTCGTGGATGCGGTGGGCCTCCGGATCGTCACCGATCCAGTGCGGTTCGCTACCGGCCAACTGGGCCCAGGCCGGACCGGCGGCCGCCACCAGCAGGAAGGCGAACTCGTCGCGAATCAGGGGTTCCGGTTGCGCCGTCTCGGCAGCACGGGAGGCGGCCACCCCCAGCGCGGTCGCCCCGACGCTCTCGGTGATGTCCCAACTGTCGCCTGCGGCCCGACCCGGCCGTACCTCGCTCAGATCAGTCATTTGCCAAACAATGCTACCGAATAACTTAGTCAGGCTATGCGGTGATGTGGGGCACCTCACGGTGCCGACGCGTCAGTCGCGCAGTTGCCAGAGCTTGTTCGCCATCAGTAATTCGAACTTGTCGACGATGACGGCCACCTCGTCACGATGCCCCACGTAACCGGCGTAAAAGCCCATGCCCCACATCACGGCCACCAGCATCTCCACGATGGCAGGGATGTCGGTGTCGGTGGTCAACTCGCCGCCCTCGATCGCCTCGTCGACCGCCCACTTGACGAACTCGCGCGAGCTGCGCAAGGCGTCGTGCTCCTCGGCGACGAGCTCGGGATGGCGCTGCGCTTCCAGCACCGAGGTCACCAGAAACGCCGCCGCCGACCGATCGGTGGACTCGGCATCCATCGCCGCTGCGAAGAACGCCGAAATCCGGTTCAGCAGGCTGGTGGCCTCCCGCGCTTTGGCAATGCCTGCGGCGATCACCTTCGCATTGGTCTGCTCGACCACGTCGCGGTACAGAACGCGTTTGCTACTGAAGTAGTGGTTGATTGCCGGGCGGGTGAGATCGGCGCGAATCGCGATTGCCTGGAATGTAGCTGCGTCGTAGCCAAGTTCGCTGAAAACTTCACGGGCAGCACGCACGATGCGCTCACGCGTCTCCGCTGCCTTTGCTGCGGGAGGACGTCCCGGTCCTCGGCTCGCCATGTGGGCCACAGTCAAATTGTGCCACACGTCACCTGAGAGTCCCGATGCCGTCATGTTTGTGTGCGTTATATGCGGCTGACCAGCAAAGCCCCGCCGCGCCCAAAATGCTGACGACGAACTAGCGTGGGCCGCATGGCGGGGGTGGTGTCGCGGGAGGCGTACTTCGAAACCGGTCTGGATGTGTTGTCCGATCTCGGGTACGGCGGGCTCAAACTTGCCGAGGTGTGCAACCGATTGGGCGTCACAACCGGATCGTTCTATCACTACTTCCCCAACTGGGCGTCCTACACGCGGGAACTGATCGCGCACTGGCGTCAGGCCCGGACCCTGCGGGTGGTCGAGGCGCTGCGCGCCGACCACGATCCGCACCACCGCATCGAGACGATGATCGGCGAGGCACTGGCCCTGCCCCACGGCGCCGAGGCCGCCATCCGGGTGTGGAGCTCGCTGGACCCCGAGGTCTACACCGTGCAGGCCGTGGTGGACCAGTTGCGCTTCGACATCATCTACGAGTCGGCGCTCGAGATCATCGGCGATGAGCGCAACGCCCGTTACTTCGCGGCGTGGAGCCTGTATCTGGTCGTCGGCTTCGAACAGAGCACCCTGCCGCGCGACACCGACGCCCTGCAGTGGATCACCGGCCAGATGCGCGACGCGCTGGAATCGGGCCGGTTCACTCCGGCCGCCGGATCGGACCAACCGGTCTAACATCGGCGATCATGCTGACCCCGGCCGAGATCTGGCACCGGGCAGCTGACCGCCTGCGCGACGCGCTACGCGCCAGGGACCCCGAATTCGACGCGCTACGCCGTGCCCTGCGGGCCGCCATCGTCCTGCCCATCGCGGCCGCGGTCGGCTTCGCCGTCGGCGGCGACTCCCAGACGCCGCTGTTCGCGATCTTCGGCGCGGTGTCCCTGCTCATCACCGCCGACTTCCCCGGCAACCGGCCCGCCCGCGCGCTGGCCTACGGCGGTCTGGCCGTCAACGGCGTCGTATTGATCGTGCTGGGCACCGTGCTGGCCCCGTACCCCTGGCTGAGCGTGGCCGCGATGTTCGTCGTCGGCATGGTGGTGTCGTTCTCCGGGGTACTCAGCGAGATTGTCGCCGCCGGGCAGCGCGCCACCCTGCTGCTGTTCGTGCTGCCGCTGTGTACGCCCGTCGGTCCCATTCCCGACCGGCTGCTGGGCTGGCTGATCTCGCTGGTGATCTGTGTGCCCGCCGCACTGTTCCTGTTCCGGCCGCGCCACCACGACGAGCTGCGCCGCTATTCGGCCAGGGTGTGCCGGCTGCTGGCCGACCGGCTGGAAGGGCAGGCCTCGGCCCGCGATGTCACCCGCGCGATGAACGCGCTCTACGAAAGCTTCCTCGGTGCCGACTACCGGCCCGTCGCCCTCACCGCGGGCAGCCGCGCGCTGGTACGCGTCGTCGACGACCTGGGCTGGATCTGCGACCAGGTCACCGACGACACCGGGGAACTGCTCGGCGCGATGCGCGACCCAGCGGTGCGGGTACTGCGCGACAGCGCCGCGCTGCTGCGAATCAACGACAAGGCCGAGCGTGCGGCTCGCGGAGCCGATCTACGTGCGGCACTGGCCGAGCAGCGCACCGTGGCCCAGGGCAGTTACCGCGATGACATCACCCTGATCCTCGGCACCGCCGGCGACGCGGCCGCCGTCGAGATCGGCCGCGGCCTGCTGATCCGGCGCACCATCTCGGCCACCATCGCCGTCACCGGACGGGTGATCGGCAATGCCGCGCTGGCCGACGCCCGCCCGGTGTGGGCCCGGGTGTTGGGCCGGCGGCTGCCCGAAACCGGTGCGGCCGATTGGGTGATGCCCGAGACGATGGCGGTCGCCGCTATTGCCAGAGGCCTGGTGGCCACCCGGGCGGTGGCGCTGCGCAACAGCCTGCGCACCGGGTTGGGGCTGGCCCTCGCGGTGGCGGTCACGCACCTGTTTCCGGTGCAGCACGGATTCTGGGTGGTGTTGGGCGCCATGTCAGTGCTGCGCAGCAGCGCGCTGACCACCGGGACGCGGGTGCTGCGGGCGGTGGCCGGCACCGCTATCGGTTTCGTACTCGGCGCAGTGCTCATCGAGTTCGTCGGGGTGGACCCCGTGGTGTTGTGGATCCTGTTGCCGCTCGTGGCATTCGGGTCGGCCTATGTGCCCGAGGTGGGATCATTCATCGCCGGGCAGGCAGCGTTCACGATGATGGTGCTGATCAACTTCAACCTGATCGTGCCGACGGGCTGGCGGGTGGGGCTGGTGCGGGTCGAGGACGTCGTGGTCGGCGCGCTGGTCGGAATCGTGGTGTCGCTGCTGTTGTGGCCGCGCGGTGCCACTGCGTCAGTGTCGAAGGCGATCGACCAAGCCCGCGGAGTGGGTGCGCGGTTCCTCAATGCGGCCGTGCTTCGGGTGACCCGGGGTGCTTCCGAGCAGGCCACCGACCGCGTCGTCGCACTGGGCCACGACGCGCTTTCGGCCTCCCGGACTCTTGATGATGCTGTCCGTCATTATCTTTCGGAGAACGGCGGGCCCACCGACCAGCGCGCTCCGGTGGTGCGCGCAGCCAACCGAGCCAACCGGGTGAGAGCCGCGGCCGAGCTGATCGCCGACGTCGTGCCCCCACCGCTGGGCATCTATCCCAGCACCCGCGCAGTGATCGAGGAACATGCCGCTGCCATCTGCGCCCGGCTCACCGGCGTCGACGCCGCCGCGGTGCTGGTGCCGATCGGAGAGAGCTTCGTGGTGTCGTTGCGCGCCGAAGCCGCCGGAACCGATCTGGCGGTTTCGGCGGCCCTGCCGCTGGTGGCGGCTGCAGCGCATCTCGGCGAGCTGGAGTTGCTGTACCCGCAGCCCGCCGAGTCGGTGGGTTGATCGGTCAGTTCAGGGGCCGGTGCGGCATCAGCGCATTCGGCGGAATCTGGCCGAACTTGCCCGCCTGGTAATCCTCCAACGCCTGGATGAGCTCGGACTTCGAGTTCATCACGAACGGGCCGTAGTGGAAGACCGGTTCCCGGATCGGGCGGCCGCCCAGCAGCAGGACCTCCATGGCGGGCCGGTGCGAATCCTGAGTTCCCTCGGCCGACACCGTGATCCGGTCGCCCGGGCCGAGCACAGCCAGCTGGCCCTGATGGATCGGGTGGCCGACGGGGCCGACGCTGCCGCGTCCGCTCAGTACGTACACCAGCGCGTTGAAATCGCGGTTCCACGGCAGGTTGAGCTGGGCACCCGGTTCAATCGTGGCGTGCGCCAAGGTGATCGGGGTGTGCGTAGAACCAGGGCCCTGCGCGCCGTCGATCTCGCCCGCAATGATGCGGACCAATGACCCGCCGTCCTGGGACGACAGCAGCTTGGCGTCGGGACCCTCGATGGCCTGGTAACGCGGCGTCGCGAACTTGTCCTTCTTGGGCAGGTTCACCCACAGCTGGATGCCGTGGAAGGTGCCGCCGCTCTCGACCAGTTCGGCCGGCGGGGTTTCGATGTGCAGGATGCCCGATCCGGCGGTCATCCACTGGGTGGCACCGTCGGTGATCAGGCCGCCGCCGCCATGTGAATCCTGGTGGGCGAACCGGCCGTCGATCATGTAGGTGACGGTTTCGAAGCCGCGGTGCGGGTGCCAATCGGTGCCCCGCGGTTCTCCGGGCTGGTACTCCACCTCACCCATCTGGTCCATGTGGACGAACGGGTCGAGGTCGGCGTCGCTCACCCCGGCGAAGGCTCGGACGACGGGGAATCCCTCGCCCTCGAATCCACGCGGGCCGGTGGTGATCGAGCGGACCGGGCGTTCGGTGTCCGACGCCTGGGCCGCCGCGATACGGGGCAGGGTCAAGGTGTCTGCGGTGATGGCTGGCATCTCGTACCTCCAATTTGTGAAGTCTGATGACAGCTATAACCGGACTGCGGTCCGATTATTCCCCGCTTGGGTTTCCCCAGGTCAGGACAGCGCAGCCAGCGCGGCCTCGCGGGCCTCAGCAGCCGTCGCGGTGTCGAGCACCGCCTCTGCGGCAGCGCGGCACTGCTGCAGCGTCACCTGGGCGAGCTTCGCGCCCACCGCGGAGATCGCGGCCGGCGCCATCGACAACGACGTCACTCCCAGGCCCACCAAGACGGCGGCCAGCAGCGGATCGGCCGCAGCCTCACCGCACACCCCGACCGGCTTGCCCGCCGCAGCCCCGGCCCGCGCGGCCATCGCCACCAGTGCCAGCACCGCGGGCTGCCACGGATCGGTGAGGGTGGCCAGGTCGGCCGACATCCGATCCGCAGCCATCGTGTACTGGGCGAGGTCGTTGGTGCCGATCGACAGGAATTCGACGTGCTCCAGAATCTTGTCGGCCAAGAGCGCCGCGGCAGGCACCTCGATCATCACGCCGGGCGTGAGCCCATGCGAGCGCGCCTTGGCGGCAAAGCTTTTCGCTTCCGCCGCGGTGGCGATCATGGGTGCCATCACCCACGGCTTGCTTTCGGCTTGCTTGGCCGCGGTGGCCACCGCTGCGAGCTGACGATCCAGCAGCCCGGGATTCCGCTCGGCGATCCGGATACCGCGCACGCCCAATGCCGGGTTGGCCTCGTCCGGATGGCCCGCGAACTTCAACGGCTTGTCCGAGCCTGCATCGAGGGTGCGGACCACCACCTTGTGCCCGGCGAACGCCTCGAGTACCTCGCCGTAGATCTTGGCCTGCTCGTCGACGGTCGGCTCGGTGTCGCGGTTGAGGAAGCACAGCTCGGTGCGGAACAGCCCGACGCCCTCGGCAGGAGTTCCGCGGGCCGCGCGGGCGGCGGCACCGTCCTGCACGTTGGCCAGGATCGCGACGGCGTGACCGTCCGCCGTCGCGCCCGGTCCGGCCCATTGCCGGGCCGCCAGGGCGGCCCGTTGCGCGGCGGCCACCGCGGAAGCGGCCTGCGAGGCGTCGGGGTCGGCGGTCAGCGTGCCCGCGGTGCCGTCGAGCAGAACCATCACGCCGGCGGCGACGGTGTCGAGCCCGCCGATTGCGACGACGCACGGAATCCCGAGCTGACGGGCGATGATCGCGGTGTGGCTGGTGGGCCCGCCCAGCGTGGTGGCCAGCCCGACCACCAGCTGCGGGTCCAGGCCCGCGGTGTCGGCGGGCGCCAGATCCTCGGCGCACAGGATCGACGGGATATCCGGCAGCGGCACACCGGGTTCCGGCAATCCGGACAGCTCTGCGATGACGCGATCGCGGATATCCCTCAGGTCGGTGACGCGTTCGGCCATCAGCCCGCCGAGCTGCGTGAACAGCTCCACGAACTGGTCGACGGCCTCGGTCACGGCGCGGACCGCGGGAGCCCCTGCGGCGATCTTCTTGTCGGCAGCGCCGAGCCAGGCCCGGTCCTGGGCCAGCGTCGCGGTGGCGGCGAGAACCTCCGAGGCGGCACCCGTGGCGTGCGCGGCCCGGTCACGCAGTCGGGTGGCGACTTCCGTCGCCGCCGCGGCGAAACGCCCCGCCTCAGCCGGCCGATCCGTCTCGGCGATGTCGCCGGGAGGTACCTGAATTTCCGGAAGCCTGCTGACCCGGATCACAGGTGCGTACCGCACACCAGGAACCACCGGAACCCCGCGCAAGACCGTGGGTGACGCAACCGAGGACGTAGTGCTCATGTGACCTAGATTACTAGAAACCGTTGACAAGTCAACACAGTCAAGCGTAAAACAACATATATCAACATTTGATCGGGCTCTAACCCACACAAACGGAGGCTCATGTACGCCGAGGAGCGCCAGCAGGCCATCGCCGCGCTGGTCATGAGCAGGGGCCGCGCATCCGTCGCGGAACTGGCGCAGGCCTACGACGTCACCACCGAGACCGTCCGCCGCGATCTCGCGGTGCTCGACAAGGCGGGCGTCGTGCGCCGCGTGCACGGCGGGGCCGTGCCGGCCCGGACGCTGCACCTCGTGGAAGCCGGCGTCGGCGAACGCGACACCACCCGCGCCGCGCAGAAGGATGCCATCGCCGCGGCCGCCGTCGACTTCTTCCCCCTCAGCGGTGCCAGCGTGCTGCTGGACGCGGGGACGACCACCGCCCGCGTCGCCTCGCAATTGCCGACGGATCGGGAACTCACCGTGGTGACGAACTCGGTGCCGATCGCCGGCCTCCTCGCCGCGACGCCCACCGTCACCCTGCAATTGCTCGGCGGACGGGTCCGCGGCCTCACCCAGGCCGCGGTGGGCGAGCAGGTGCTGCGCGTACTCGAAACCCTGCGGGTGGACATCGCGTTCATCGGCACCAACGCCATCAGCGTGCGGCACGGACTCTCGACCCCGGACACCGAGGAAGCGGCCGTCAAGCGCGCCATGGTGCAGGCCGCGAACTACGTCGTGGTGGTCGCCGACTCGTCGAAAGTCGGTGAAGAAGACTTCGTGAGCTTCGCCCCGATCGACAGCGTGGACACCCTGATCACCGACAATGAGGTCTCCGATGCCGACCGGGCACTGCTCACCGAGCATGGCGTCGAGGTGGTGATCGCATGATCATCACCGTCACCCCGAACCCCAGCCTGGACCGCACCGTCACGTTGGGATCGCCGTTGACGCGCGGTGCGGTCCAGCGCGTCGACTCGGTCACCGTTGAGCCCGGCGGCAAGGGCATCAACGTGGCCCGAGCTTTGACCTTGGCCGACGTCGCCGCCGAGGCGGTGTTGCCCGCGGCCGACACGGATCCCCTGCTCGGTGCGTTGCGTGGTCTGGGCGTCCCGTTCACCGGCGTTCCCATTGCGGAATCCGTGCGCACCAACGTGGCCATCACCGAATCTGACGGCACCACAACCAAACTCAACGAGCGCGGCGCTCTTGTGGACGCTGACGCACTGGAGGCACTGACCCGCTGCGTGTTGGCGAAGGCACAGGATGCGTCCTGGGTGGTGCTGTCCGGATCGCTGCCGCCTGGGATGCCGGTCAGCTGGTACGCCGACGTCGTAGCCTTGCTGGCTCCGTTGGATTGCCGCGTCGCCGTCGACACCTCCGAGGCACCGTTGGCCGCGCTGGCCGCCGGGTTCGAGGTGGCCGCGCCCGACCTGATCAAGCCCAACGCCGAGGAGCTGGCCGACCTCGCCGGGGTGTCCGCTGCCGTTCTGGAAGACGCTGCCGCCCAAGGCGATATGTCGCCCGTGGTGACTGCCGCTCTTGGTCTCGTCGCGCGGGGCGTCGGTGCGGTGCTGGCGACACTGGGCGCTGCCGGCGCCGTGCTGGTCGACGGAACCGGCGCCTGGCTGGCCACGCCGCCGCCGATCGTTCCGCGCAGCACAGTCGGCGCGGGTGACGCCTCACTGGCGGGTTACCTGCGCGCTGCCGTCTCCGGCGCCGAAGCCCCGCAACGACTGCAGATGGCCGTCGCCTACGGCAGTGCCGCCGCGGCACTTCCAGGGTCGGCCCTGCCCACACCCGCCCAGCTCGACCTCGATGCAGTCCGTACCCACCCCATGAAGGTGTCGCTATGACTCAACCAATCATCACCCCCGATCTGGTCCTGCTCGACGTCGACGCGGGCGGTGACAAGGAAGCCGTCATCACTCGTCTGGTCGGCGCACTCGCCGAGGCGGGCCGCACCAGCGACACCGACGGTCTGGTGGGCGCCGCGATGGCCCGCGAGGCACAGTCCGCCACGGGTCTGCCCGGCGGGATCGCGATTCCGCACTGCCGCTCGCCCTACGTCGACACCCCGACCATCGGCTTCGCCCGGCTGTCGCCCAAGATCGACTTCGGGGCTCCCGACGGGCCGGCTGATCTGGTATTTCTGATCGCCGCACCGGAATCGGGTGGCGCCGAACATATGAAGCTGCTGTCCAGCCTGGCCCGCGCACTGGTCCGCAAGGACTTCGTGGCATCGCTGCGGGAGGCCGCAAGCGTCGATGAGGTGGTGTCGCTCGTCGACGGTGTCGTGAATCCGGCGCCTGCTCCTGTTCCTGAGCCTGCTCCTGCTCCGGCTGCTGAAGCGCCCAAGGCGGTGTCGGTCGTCGCGATCACGGCCTGCCCCACCGGCATTGCCCACACCTACATGGCGGCCGACGCGCTCAAACAGGCCGCCGAAGATGCCGGGGTTGAATTGACCGTCGAAACCCAGGGCTCGTCCGGGAGCACGCCGCTGTCCGCGGCGACGATCGCTGCGGCGGATGCCGTCATCTTCGCCACCGACGTCGGGGTCAAGGACAAGCAGCGCTTCGCCGGCAAGCCCGTCGTCGCCTCCGGCGTCAAACGCGCCATCAACGAGCCCGGAGTCATGATCTCCGAAGCCGTCAGTGCGGCAAGCAATCCCAATGCAGCGCGGGTGGCCGGCTCTGTTGACGAGGCTGCTCCGGCCGCGTCGGGCGACGTGGGCTGGGGCACGCGCATCCGGCAGATCCTGCTCACCGGCGTGAGCTACATGATCCCGTTCGTCGCGGCGGGCGGTCTGCTCATCGCGCTGGGTTTCCTGTTCGCCGGCTACGACATCGGTAATACCCCGGAGGGGCAGTCGAGCCCGCTGGCCTACGGGATGAACTCGCTGGGCCACCACATCGCCGTCACCAACACCTTGGCCGACCTGCCACCTGGTGGGCTGACGCAGTATCTCGGGGCGGTGCTGTTCACGCTCGGCGGGCTGGCTTTCATGTTCCTGGTGCCCGCCCTGGCCGGCTACATCTCGTTCGCGATCGCCGACCGGCCCGGTATCGCACCGGGTTTCACCGCAGGCGCGGTCGCGGTGTTCGTCGGCGGCGGGTTCATCGGCGGCATCGTCGGCGGTCTGATCGCCGGATTCGCCGCGCACTGGATCAGTTCTTTCAAGGTGCCGCAGTGGTTCCGGGGACTGATGCCGGTGGTGGTGATCCCGCTCGGCGCGTCACTGATCGTCGGCCTGCTGATGTTCCTGTTGCTCGGCCGGCCGCTGGCCGCGTTGACCACCGGGCTGACCAACTGGCTCAGCGGCATGACGGGAACCTCGGTCGTGATCCTCGGAGTCATCCTCGGCCTGATGATGTGCTTCGACCTCGGCGGCCCGGTCAACAAGGCTGCCTATGCGTTTGCGACCGCGGGCCTCAACGTCGCCGACCCCGCGACCCTGCGCATCATGGCCGCGGTGATGGCCGCAGGCATGGTGCCGCCGCTTGCGATGGCGCTGGCGTCGACGCTGCGGCCGGGGCTGTTCACCGAGCCTGAGCGCGAGAATGGCCGCGCCGCATGGCTTCTCGGTGCGTCCTTCATCTCCGAAGGTGCCATCCCGTTCGCCGCGGCAGACCCGCTGCGGGTGATCCCGTCGATGATGCTCGGCGGCGCCGTCACCGGCGGGCTGATCATGGCCTTCGACGTCACGCTAAAGGCCCCGCACGGTGGCATCTTCGTGTTCTTCGCGATCGGCAACCTGCTGTGGTTCCTGGTCGCCCTGGCTGTCGGCACCGTCGTCAGCGCCCTGGCCGTCATCGCAGCCAAACAATTCGCCAAACCCACCGTCACCACGCCGGAAGCTCCGGCGCTGGCCACCACCTAAATCACAACCCAAAGGAGAAACAATGCCCAGCAAGACTGTCACCGTCGGTTCGGCCATCGGCCTGCACGCCCGCCCTGCCGCGATCATCGCCGAAGCCGTGGTCAACGCCGGAGTGCCCGTCACCCTGTCCATGGACAGCGGCGAGCCCGTCGACGCCGGGTCAGCCCTGATGATCATGACGCTCGGTGCCGGCAACGGGGCTCAGGTGACGGTGGATTCGGATGATGCCGATGCGTTGGCCACTGTGGCCGGGTTGGTCGAGCAGGATCTGGACGCGTAGGCGGGCGACCAAGGTGGCGCCTATTCTGTTGCCGCGAAATCGAATAGGACGTCCGCGGTGCTCACGCCTCGCTGTTGCAGCTCGCTCACGACGATCTGGTTGCCGAATCGCGTCGGTGGATAGTGGCCGCTGTGGTCAGTCAGCACGAGCAGTCGTCCTTCGCGAACACGAAGCTCACCTGCAGCTGCGACGGGGCCTCCCCCGGACAGCGTGGAGTGATGGATACGTGAAACAACCCGCCACAGCGAGACATACAAGTTGCCGTGCGGATCCATGATGAACAGCGCAAGTTCGGCATTCGCACGCCACGACGCCGAGGCCATCCGCGTGTCCAAGACGCCTCCGTCGATGGTTCTGAATCGGCTCTCTTTGTCGATGACAACTCGATGCCGTTCGATCCGCTCGGATGACCACCGCTCCACCCCCGAGCGCTGAGGTTCGAGATCTGGCAGGAGGCTCCTTTGTGCCGATGGGGCCTGTTGCATTCCGGCTGCACTCTGGTTCCCCGCCTGCTCAAATACCGTCAGTTCTGAGGGTCGCAGCGTCAACGCCCGACTGAACTGATCGATAATCTGTCGGGCTTCGAGTCCGCCGCTCACAAAGAGCACAACACCTGGATCGCTCAGCTTCGTTGGAGCCAAGAATCCCACGACGGCACCCGACTCCAACCGAAGCAACAATCCAGGCTCTTGCTTGCCTGCGATATCGCCGAATTCGAATCCCAGACGTTGGCTCACTTCGAGTTGGCGCAGTTCGATTCTTGCGACGGGCTGGACTCCTCCTAATAGGTGATCCCAGTTCTCCAGCTGCAATTCCAGAACCGGAGGCAACGGCCAAGGGTAGGTTCGTCGCAGCTCCGTGGCCAATGCCTGTAGAAACCGCCGAAGATCGCCTTCAGAATGTGGCGTCTGTGTCACACGAACCGATCCGCCCTGAGCGAGAGCGGCCTCGATGGCCTCAAGATAGACTTGCGGCCCATCTACTACACATCGACGGGCGATCATTGCGTGAGATAACTCAAACGCTACCCGCCCATTCAAGGCAATATATTCTATACAATAGAGTATCTGGGTAATTGCACCCCGCCACCACATGGCCGCTGATTCCTCTTTCCATCAGGGAGAACTAGTCCGAGGTCAAAAATTGAGCTCACACCAACTCAGGCGTAGCTAATCACGTGTACCTGACCGGTCCCGCTCAGGCTGAGGCGGCCACGGTTGTCGTCGACGGAGTTCATCACCGACCATCGCCAAGAATCCGCGCATATCAGACTCCGTGTGCCGGAGCTCTTCGCGCCCGTATGGTGGCTCCGCCCAGTCCTCGGTCATGATTACCGCATCGCTGGCCAGTGCACCTTCAATGGCGTCGAGAAAATATTGAGGCCCCTGACCAAAGGTCCGATACATGATGAAAGCGTCGGCTAGCATTTCAGCATTAACCGCACCTAGATCCTCTATAAATTGCATGTGATATACGATCATATTTACGCCACCGCGCCACGCCTTTATAGTCAATTCATGTTCCTTCCGGTGCTATCCAGTCGATCGAAACGGAGCTGAGGTCGACCCCTCGACTATCGAATTCATCGAGAACGCTTTGCGTATTAGAGCGAAGCGGCTTGTAGTGCCCGCTATTTCCTGTTATCCCCATCAGTCGGCCGTTTATTACTTCTAGCTCTCCGGCACCGGCGACCGGTCGCCCACTTGAGAGTGTAGAGTGGTGAATTCGACCACGGTCTTGTTCTAGTGACGCGTAAATATTCCCATTGGAATCCATCGTAAATATCGCTTTACCCCCCTCCGCATTCCACAGTATTGCCTCTCGAGTATCGAAAAGGCGGCCATCAATATGGCGCAAGAGACCGTCCTGATCGACGACTATTCGGTGCTGCTCAATTTTTTCCGGAGGCCAGCGCTCGCACCGTCACCACGCCGGAAGCTCCGGCGCTGACCACCACCTAAATCACAACCCAAAGGAGAAACAATGCCCAGCAAGACTGTCACCGTCGGCTCCGCCATCGGCCTGCACGCCCACCCCGCCGCGATCATCGCCGAAGCCGTGGTCAACGCCGGAGTGCCCGTCACCCTGTCCATGGACAGCGGCGAGCCCGTCGACGCCGGGTCAGCCCTGATGATCATGACGCTCGGTGCCGGCAACGGGGCTCAGGTGACCGTGGACTCCGACGACGCCGATGCATTGGCGACTGTCGCCGGGTTGGTCGAGCAGGATTTGGACGCGTAAGTGGGGTGGGTGCGCGTCATCGATCCGGGTTCGTGAGGCCACACGCCGACCGGACTCTCCCACAACAGTGCGCGGCCACATCTCATCGGCACAGATCGATGCGCTGTCAGAGGGTCAGAGGGTGATGTGGATGAGATACTTTGCGCAACACGCAACAATTGGTTATTAGCTAGGCGCCCGCAATCGCACGAAGCGTGGCCTCATATTTGGTCACGGCGGACGCCAGCTCTCTGTATGCAGAAAGATAGTTGATGAGTTGAGCGTTATAAAGGCTGAGTGGACCACCCTTCAAACTTGTCGGAGAGATGAGACCGCCGTCTTTGTCGAAGTATTCAGCGCTGATTCGTGGATCGTGGCCGTGGATCATCCGTGAGACGATCGCGAAACGCAGTTCCGACGTCGCGGCGCCTGGGATTGAGGTCCTATCGCTCGGGGTCGCTATCGGCTCGCTACGAGCCAACAGTCCAAGTAAACGCGCAGACCATTGAGCATAGTTCCACTCAGGGTGGTCATCGGGAAGGGTTGGATTAGCGGCAGCAAATTCTGCGAATTGCGTTTGGTATATTTCCGCGCGCGCCTTTGCTTCAGAGACAAACTTCTCTTGAGCGGGTGCGTTTTGCATAACGGCGAATACCGACGCAGTTCTTTGGAGGATGCTGTCCAATTTGTCGAGGGGTTCAAATCTTGACGTTCCTCGGGGATCGCCGACCATAGCACCTTGGTATGGGACCAACGCTTCTGCGTATGCAGTTAATAGTTCCGGATTTTCGGCGGCGGCAACCCTTAGTTTGCCTGATTGGTCGGCTAAAAATCCGGCAAGCGCATGAGCGGCAACGCCAGCCTGCCCGGATGTTGTCTGATCGGGGGATTTTGCGGCACTGGAAATCCAATCAAACAACTCACTGGGCTTGCGGCCCTCGTCGGGCCAGTCGTAGCTCGTGATGCGATCGAGGAACTCTGTACCGCCTGTGCCGGCAAGCAGGGCTGCCACTGCGGCTGGACTGGTATCGGATGGCAGCGTTGGTGTATTCGGTGAGCAGCCTGCACCAAATACCGCCGTCAACATTATGGCGAGGAGTCTATTTTTGAGTTTCATACTTCAGCTCTCGCTTGTATCAAGACTTGGGGGGAAGGCCATTGATTCGGTTGAGGTCGTCGCGGAACGTTCCTATGAAGGAGTCGATGCTGCCGAATTTAGACGTATAACTCAGAAGTTGCGCGTTGTACAGAGTTCTTTGATCGGCTGGAATGTCCACGGGGGACTTCAATTGACCAGATTCATTTAGAAAGTCCGTACTGAAATGGGGGTCAAATGGTGGCGCCATGCGTGTTGCAATTTCGTACTGCGCATTGGCAACCATGCGCTGGACTTGGGAGTCGGTTGCGCTGACACCGGTGTTTACCTTTCCTGTATCTGGATCAATCTTGATGTCATCCATTGTGGGTGTTGGGCCCAGAAGCGCGTCCGCTATAGGGGTAATACGTCCGCCCTGAGGAACATTCCCGAGGGCTGTATCGAGCCAGAGTTTGCGGTTGTCATATGACTCTTGAGCTGCTTTTAGTGCTGCGTCGCGCGTATTGTCAATATGCGCGCTACTCTCAAGGTGCGCCCCGCCATTGATGGAGCCGAGTAATCTTGCTGAAGATTGCAGATCATCGAGACGCTTATCCGTTGTAACAAGGTCTGGATTCGACTTGGCGAGATCGGCGAAAGAGTCCTGCAAATCCATAGCGTGTTTGAATGCGGCCTGGTTGAATGCTTTTGCGGCGACGTCGTCGGAATCGATAACCGCGAAGAGGCGCTTTGTGTTCTCCATATTGCCCTCGAGGTTGTCAATGGGCTGAAACCCGTGCCCTGAATCGTAATGCTCGCCGACCATCTGCAGTTGGTAGGGCTCCAGCCCGGCGCCGTACGCTTGGACCAGTTCAGGATTGACTTTGCCGATCGTCTTGTCCCCGGGAAGATCGAGCAGACCGTCCCCGTGCTTCCCGAGGTAGTCGGCGTAGATATTTGCCGTGTCTGCAGCAATTTCAGATTCTCCGGCGGGAGCGTCCTTCGTCCACTCGAATAAGGATCCCGCGGACTCCCCCTTGTCGCCCCATGCGTGTTGATTGACATCGTGCAAAAAGTCTTGACCTTTGTCGCTATTTAAGTGGTCGTAGATAACTTCATGATCTGCGCTTACAGCGGAGAATACGTCCGAAACCGCGGGGTCAAGGTAAGGATCACGCCCGACATCTTTGCCATTGCTCGCGGGGTCCTTCTCCCAGATTGGCACGTCCATTATTTTGTCAGCCTTGCCGATCAGCGCTCGGTCAAGTTCGGTACCCTTCTGCAGAGAGTGGTCACCGCTCTTAACGATGTTTGCGATGTCGCGAGTCTGATCGGTGTACAGGGCGCCCGACGAATTCAGCGCTTCCGTCACGCTCTTCGGTAGCTTGTCCGATCCGCCATGCGTCATATTTCCGGGATCGTCCAGGGCGTCCTGGTCGGTCTTGGTGGTCGGGAACTCTACGTCTTTGTTGCTCATCAGCTGCCAAGAGTTCGGGATGATGTCACCGTGCTCGCCTAGTTGGTCACGGACTTCTTTGAGCCGCTCCACGGACATTCCATGCTGTTGAGCTTGCATCTGGCTCAGATACGCGCCTTGCGTCTCAGAGAGTTTTTGCCCGGGCGTTATGCCACTGAGCGCATCGTCAACACGAGCTGCAGCCTCCTTGTCACCGCTGAGGGCGTCCTGCACATCTTGTTCTGCCCGCTTGTGGACATCATCCTCGTCGGGTTTGCCGTCACCGTCCGTATCCCTGAGGCCCTCGGCATCATTTTTCTCCGAACCGGACCCACGCTTCTGATTTGTACTCAGCTCGTCGTACTGGTTCTTGATATCAGTGACGCGGAAACCGACTTGGAGCATTTCCCCGTTGGCGTTCTTGACTGTTTCAGAGACCTGCGTGATGCCTTGGTTGGCGATCGGGATCAGGCTCTTCTCCCGGGCCTGCGCATTGAGGGATGTAGGTAGCGAGCTCACCATGCTGTCCACCCATGACTTCGTGGTGTCCAATTGGGTACGACCAGTGGTGACGATGTTCGCCGCGTTGGTGACCTCGGCAGCCATCTTCTTATCGAGATCTGCCAGCTTCTGGTAGACGCCGGCGTGCTCTTTGTTGGCAGCAGCGTAGGCCTGTGACGCCGTGCCTTGCCAGCGGTCGTCCGGCACAGCCGATTCGACGGCGGACTTCATCTTCATCAGCGTGGAGCTGCTGCCGTCGAAATGGCTGCCGTCGGTGGGGGTGCCTACGCCGAATGTGGCCTTGGCTCTATTCCACGTCGAATAGAAACCATCAAGCGCACTCACAAAAAGCCCCCTCGCAAGGATCTCGACAGTCAACCGTCAGTATCTCAGTACTTGAGCTACCTAGGTGTCAGGAATCCGATGGGCCTGGGGGGACCGACTTACCCGCAGTGCGGGTGCCCGTGGGCTCAACCCGGAGTCTGCCTGTCTACCCGGAACCGGGCGATCGATCTCCGTGCACACGCCAACACCGCCGCACCGTCGGTCAGCATCTCTCTCGGTGGCTGAACCTCCCTAGTCCCCCAACCGATTACATGGTCCGGTTGCAGAGTCGGGCTTTGCCGTTGGCCCATGGACAGGCAGGTTTGACGAATCGGCGTTTGATTCCCCAGGCCGAACACACCCAGCCCCAGTCAGTGCGGCGGCGGTAGACCCGAGCATTGTCGGTGAGCACACGCTGCACGCGCACTGCGTGGCCGGCAAACCAGGCCGGTGCTCGGTGCAGGAATGTCGCAGCGGCGATCCATCAATGTTCTCGGCCATGCCCTGCTTGGCGAAACTGGTTGAACCGCCGGGAATTACAGATCTCGAGCGGTTCGAGGATGAACCCGAGGCAATGGCGCTGGCCCGGTGCCATGCGGAGCCTCTTCGCGTTGTAGCGGTGGCAGGCCCTGCAGCTCTCGCATCCGCTCCTCGCTCATGATGCCCGCTTGAGCTGGCGCCTTCTCACCCTTGTCAGGCGCTCCTGCGCCATCGGATTCGGCGGCTCCTGCCGGTGGCGCTTCCGGGCCGGTCGCTCCGCCCCCGGCAGCACCCTGGGTCGCCGCTTGGACGATGCCCTGCACTCCCTGCATGACTTGTTGCGGCATCTGCGTCAACCCTTGCACGATGCCTTGAACCGGTTGCGTGATTCCCTGCATCATTTGTCCGGCCATCTGAGAGAACTGGCCCATCATCTGGCCCCCGGCCTGCATCCCGCCGTCCTGGCCGCCGCTGGGACCACCTGCAGTATTCGATGAGCCGGAACTGCGCCCACCACCTAACCGATCAGCTTGTGCCTTCAGCTTCTCTGCGGCCTCCACGTCACCACGCTCGTACGCTTTCGCTGCTTGACGGAGGGTTTCAGCCATCTTCTCGGATACCACCTTCGTAGCGCCTACTGCCGCGCTACGCGCTTCAGACGCACCCGCAAAATCAGCCGGGAAGCCGATGGTTCCGTGACTATCAATCAAGCTGGACAGCGCTGGCGCACCATCGATGACTGCGCCCACGTCCGCGGCAACGTTATCGAGCTGCCCTCCCAAAGCCGTGACTGCGCCGGTGGAGGCTCTCAGTTCCGTCATCGCCGTCCTCCCTTAAGGGCGTTCTTCTTTGCATTAATTCTAGGCAGGGCCTCGTAGCGTCAGTGACAGAACATTTTCTGCCCGCAGAACTGACGTCGATCAGGGCCTATTGGCTGAAGCCGCTCGTTGCTGCCTCGAAAGCCTGGCCCCCATCGCGCTGCTCCTCGCCGAACTGCGTCGACTACACGGCATCGGCTGGACCGCCTCCGCGCGAGCCCGCTCACACCCCCGCCTTGCCGGGTGCAACACTCACTGCGGGCACAAAGCGTTATCAGCCTCACCTGGGCACCCTTATGATTGCCTGCGTGCAAAGAGCCGGACGGCTTGAAGTGAGAAGATGCATTGTTGAGCGGACCGGACTTTGTTTGCTGAAAGTGCATCAGCACACTGCAGACGCGTCCGATGTCATTGGGGGAGTGTGAGGCGTGCAGCGCTTAGCCGTGATGCTGCTGGCAGTTTTGCTGGCCCTATTCAGTGCGCCTCCGGCGTTCGCGATCGATCCCCCGGCGATCGATGCCGCGGCCGTTCCTCCTGATGAGACCGGCCCCGATCAGCCGACCGAGCAGCGCAAGATTTGCGCAGCGCCGACGGTCATGCCGAACTCGAACTTCGCCGACAAGCCCTGGGCAGCCGACTACCTGAAGCTGGCCGAGGCGCAGAAGTTCGCAACCGGCGCCGGCGTAACTGTCGCCGTGATCGACACCGGTGTGAACGGCTCACCCCGGGTTCCGGCCGAGCCGGGCGGTGACTTCGTCGACGCGGGCGGCAACGGAATGTCCGACTGTGACGCCCACGGGACGCTGACCGCGTCGATCATCGCCGGACGCCCGTCCCCCACTGACGGATTCGTCGGTGTGGCCCCCGATGCGCGACTGATTTCGCTGCGTCAGACGTCGGTGGCGTTCCAGCCCAAGGGTTCGCGCCAGGATCCCAACGACCCCAACTCCACCCAGACCGCGGGCTCGATCCGCAGTTTGGCCCGCTCGGTGGTGCATGCCGCGAACCTGGGCGCGCAGGTGATCAACATCAGTGAGGCCGCCTGCTACAAGGTGACCCGCCGGATCGACGAGACCAGTCTGGGCGCTGCGATCAACTACGCGGTAAACGTCAAGGGTGCGGTGATCGTGGTGGCCGCCGGCAACACCGGTCAGGACTGCACCCAGAACCCGCCGCCGGATCAGTCGCTTCCGGCCGATGCCCGCGGCTGGAAGGGCGTGCAGACGATCGTCAGCCCGGCCTGGTACGACCCGCTGGTGCTCACCGTCGGCAGCGTCGGCCAGAACGGTCAGCCGAGCAACTTCTCGATGTCGGGCCCGTGGTTGGGCGCGGCGGCTCCCGGCGAGAACCTCACTGCACTCGGCTATGAGGGACAACCCATCAATGCCACCCCCGGCGAGGACGGCCCGGTGCCGCTGAATGGCACGTCGTTCTCGGCCGCGTTCGTCTCCGGTCTGGCGGCGCTGGTCAAGCAGCGTTTCCCGGATCTGACCCCGGCCCAGGTCATCAACCGGATCACCGCCACTGCACGCCATCCCGGCGGCGGCGTCGACAACTATGTCGGTGCCGGCGTGGTCGATCCGGTGGCCGCGCTGACGTGGGAGGTCCCTGAGGGGCCGGCCAAGGCGCCGTTCCGCGTCAAGGAAGTTCCGCCGCCGGTGTACATCCCGCCGCCAGACCGCGGCCCGATCACCGGTGTGGTGGTTGCCGGTGCCGCACTGGCCCTGATTCTCGGGATCGCGGCGATGACCCGACGCGCATTGCGACGGCGCCAATGAGCTTCCTGCGGCGGCATTTCGGCTTCCGTTTCACCACGGGGCACGCGATTTGGGTGGCCACGCTGATCCCGGCGTGCATCGCGATATGCCTGCACTTCAACCTGCTGTGGCTGGGGATCACGCTGTCGGTGCTGATCGCGATCTTCTCGGTGCTCACCATCCGCGGATACCGGCTCACCGGTTGGGTCCGAGCGATCTTCTCCTGGCGGCGCCGCCACCGCAGTACCCCCGATGCGCCGTCGGAGCCTGCGGTCGGCGCCACTGTGATGCCCGGCGATCACGTCGCGGTGCGCTGGCAGGGTGACTACCTGGTCGCGGTGATCGAGCTAGTGCCAAGACCTTTCACCCCGACGGTGATCGTCAACGGCGGTGCCGTCTCCGACGACACCGTCAGCACCAAGCTGGTCGAGAAACTGCTGGCGGCGTACTGCCCCGACCTGGAAGCCGACATCGTCTCGGCCGGCTATCGCGTCGGCAAAACCGCTCCCGCGAGCCTGGTCGCCCTCTACGAGCAGGTGGTTGGCCCGTACCCGGCGCCGGCCAACCGGCGGACCTGGATTGTGCTCCGAGCCAACCCGGAAGAGACCCGGCGCTCGGCCCAGCGACGCGACAGCGGGGTGTCCGGGCTGGCCCGGTACCTGGTGGCATCGGCCACCCGTATCGCAGACCAGTTGGCCAGCAACGGGGTTGACGCGCAGTGCTCGCGCAGCTTCGACGATTTCGACAAGGCCACCGAGATCTCCTTCGAGAAGGAGACCTGGTCGGTGATCAAGGGCCGCAGCACCTTTACCGCGGCCTACAACGCTCCCGGCGGCCCCGACGTCTGGTGGTCGGCGCGGGCCGACCACACCACCACCTGCGTACGGGTCCGGCCCGGGGCGGCGCCGACGACGACGGTGCTGTTGACCACGTTGTCCAATCCGACTACGCCGCGCGGGTTTTCCTGCCTGTACGGCGGGCAGCGGGCAGCGCTTCAGGGCCTCACCCCGGTGACCGACAAGCACCATGAGCTGCCGATCGGTTCGGCCGGGGTGCTTGTCGGTGAGACCTCAGACCGCTATCCGGTGTACATGCCGTTCGACAACGTCGACGTCAGCATCAACCTCGGCGACGCGCGCCTGTTCACCCAATTCGTCATCCGTTCCGCCGCATCCGGCGCCGTGGTGACCCTCGGGCCGCAGTTCCGCGAATTCGCCACGATGATCAACGGCCGCGTCGGGCGCGTGCCGCGCGTCGCCTGGCCGCACTCGACGACGTACCTCGGCCCGCATCAAGGCGTCGGCCGAGTAATCATGCGGCCCAACTTCATTGACACGCCACGGCACCGTCAGCTGCCCATCACGTTGATCAATCCACGTGAAGAGAGCCGCTACCAGATGGCGCTGGAGCAGTGACATCAAGCTTCCTGGGAGAGGGGTCCCAGAAGGGTCGGGAGGACAAGTCATGACGAGGACATCGGTGGCCGTGTCTGGCCACGCGGGGCAGGATCCGAAGTGAACGACGATATGCACCCGGAAGTCGCCGCGGTTCTACGTCAGGCGCAGCGCCTGCAGTCGCTGATGGACGATCAGCTGCACAAGATGGCTAATGAAACCTTCACTGCCAGCGACGAAACCGACACAGTTGACGTAACCCTCGACGGTCACCACAACCTGAAGTCGATCTTCATCGAGGATGGCCTACTGCGGCTTGGTGCCCAGGTGGTTCAGCAACGCCTCAACGAGGCGCTGCAAAAGGCCACTGCACTCGCGTCGGCTTCGATCGAGGCCGACCGCGAACGCCTCGACGAGGTAGCTGCCCGGATCACGGGCGAAGGCGTCTAGAGCGGACGAAAAGCCGCTGCGTCGCCGGGATTTCAGCTGACAGTACCCGGACCGACCTGATCAGCACACCGACAGGGGTGCGACCGTGACTGTATGCGAGTCCCGGTATGCGCTATGTGAAAGACGTTTCGACGCATCCTACGACCCAGTCGTGTCGGGCCGCCCATCTGTCGAACGTCGCACCTTCGGGTTCGCCTCGACTTCGCCGCCCTACCCGACGCCCCGACGGCAACAACAATGCCTCCGCAGCGCTTGGGCGGGCTGCTGCCCGACAGGGAATGTGTGTCCGGTGGCTGACAGATTGTTGGCGTCCGAACGACCTCCGGTGCTGCGGAGCTCGAGTGGCCCACCGAAGATCAAGTACTCGCCAACTGCTTCGCGACGGCGCCCGACGCCGCTCGAACGGCGCAATCAGCTAGCACGCGGCCCACTCACCGCGGCAGATTTCGCACCGTCGCCCGCCGATCCTGGATGACCGGAATAGCCGACCACGGCGGTCGGCCCCAAGCACCCCAACGCGCCTCCAATGCAACATGATTGGGTCCTCAGCTAGCGCGGTGAACCTGTAACGCTGTCACCGTTCACCGCGCTAGCTGTGGCACGCCCAACCGGGCTACTTGTTGCTTTCCTTACCTTCTCTGCGCGGCCGGTGCCCGATGATGGCTTCGGTGTGGGCACGGTCTTCGACGTAGAGGTCGTCGTCGGGAGTCAGGTTGGGATCGCGGCGTTTCTCTTTGCCCTGGCCGCCCTGACCGGCACCGTGGCCACCGCCCATACCGCCACCCATACCGCCGCCCATGCCGGCACCGCCCGGCGCCGCGCCGGCGGGGCCGGCGCCACCGCGTGCCGCAGCTGGGTTCGCAGCGACGGTTTCCGCGCCGACCGCCGGTCCCAACGGGGAGGACGGCACTCCGCCGCCACCGCCGCCACCGCCGAGACCACCTCCGCCGCCACCGGCGCTCGCCGGCTTCAGGCCAGGCTCGCCCGATCCGGGAAGGTCACCAAGCTTGTCGCCCGGCAAGCCACCGGGCATGCCGCCGGCCGGAGACCCTCCACCGGACGGAGAGCCACCGCCAGATGGCGAACCGCCGCCCGAACCGGAGCCACCACCGGCGCCTTTCCCTTCACCAGACTGAGCCCCGGATTGCTGCCCGGTTTGACTGGCGCTGGCAGGCGACATGGACGGTTCGCCGGCGGGCGACTGACCGCTACTCTTACCCTCGCTCTCACCGCTGCCGCTCGTGTTCCCGCCGCCGGTTCGGTCGTTGCCACTGGGGTTGCCGGGACTGGTGCCATTTCCACCAGCTTTCCCGAATGGCGGACTCGGCGGCGTTGGCATCTCCGGCCGCGCCGACTGCGCGTAAGAATCACGAACCCCCAGAGATTTGCGTTCCTCTTCCTCCATGCGGTTGGCGACAGCGTCGATGTCGGCCTGGCTCGGGTTGGTCCCGTTCAACAGGTCGTCCATGGCGTTTTCCAGGTCCTTGTAGGCCGCTGCAATCGGTTTGTGTTCGGCCATTGCCTTGGTATGCCCATTGAGGATCGCGAGCGCCGCCGTGCCGTAATGGCCCCACGCGATTGACAGGTTTCCGATCCAATCACGGAGGAGATTGAATTTTGCGAACGCCGCATCGGCCGCGTCACCTTCCCAATCCTCGACATTCGACTCTGGCACTTGGTTGACGAGACAGGCTTGTGTCGTGCTCGCCTTGGCCATGGCTTCGATGAGCGAAGGTGAGGCGCCCGGGTTGTTGAGCAACTCCTCGGTGTCGGGCACGGTGGCGTATCCATCCGAGGTGACCATCGTCGGCGGCGGCGGCGCGGGGGGCAGCTGAACTTCGGCGCCCGCTGTTTGCGGGATCGGGATAGCCTCGACGGCCGCCGTCTGCTCGATCGCAGTCTTGCCGGATTTGTCGACGTTGTCGTAAGCGGTAGCAGTATCGCGCAACATGGCCGCCATGCGCAGGCTTTCCTGCTTGGTGGCATCGGTGTATTGCTGCAGCGATTCGCCGTAGGCGTTCAGGTTGTCGACTGCCGACGCGGTCGACTTCAGCCCGTCTGGAGGCGTAACTTTCGGAGCCTCAGTGGGCCAGTCCTCGACGTTGGCTTTGATGTCGTTGGCCCGCTGGTGCAGCTTTTCGGCAGCGACCTTGATCTTATACCCCACCCGTACTCCTCATGCCACGGCCTTCAACGAAGACCCTTGAGCCACAACAAGATACATTCACGTTCGCGCCACTAACGGTCGGCCCGACCCATTTGGTATCAGCAATTTCCAGGCCTGAGTCGTTGAGCGGCGGAATGACCGCGGTCAGCCGCACAACGAAGTCCGAGGCGCAGTGTTCGATCAACTGTCCACGGGTAGAAGGTAATTGGCAGATCCTCGGATGTGCGGCGACCTTGCCGACAGTCACTTCGACTCTCCGAGTGCATCGGAGTTCAGCACACTCACGTGCTGCCAATACAGTGCGTCGGCGATCGCCTCCCGCTGACTGGGTCCATCGGTGGCCGTGTACGCGGCATGCATCGCCACCTCATACATGTGCTGGCCGTAGGCCACCATCGCCTGCAACTGCACCGCCACCCGACCCGGGTCACTGTTGAGCAACGGACGGAACACCGCCATCAGCAGCTTCACCCGACGATCTTCCGGCGGTTGTGGATCCACGGGCGCCGGCGGCAACAACTCCGTCAACCCCGCATCGCTGACCTTCGACAAACGCTCGGCCACCTCTGGCGCAATCAACATCAACCGCGACCGCCCCTGCATCTGGCCATTGGTCGGCAAGTCGTCGGGGTGCAATATAACGGTCGCTGCCCCCGAATCGAACCCCTTGAGTTGCTCCTCGAGCGCAATCACGGCCCGTAGTTGCGTGTCGTGGGCCTGAGCCCAACTCTCCAGCGCCAACATCGGATACGTCGCCGACCGCCCCCGCTCCTTAGCCGCAACCGACTCATCCAGGCTGGCGAACTTCACCTGATCCGGCAAATTCACCCCGTCCGGCACAAATCCCAACCCATAGTTATTGGCCACCACGATCGTGCCGTCGTTGGTCAATGCGGTCAGCCACATGAACCGCGGAGCAGTGGTACCCACGTTCAGCGCCGCCGCTATCCGCCGAGCGAGCTCCAACGGATCAGTACTGGACCGCCGCGACGCTTTCGCAGCTGCGTCGCGCTCGGCACGTGCGGCTGACACCGGAATAGGCGCCACCTGCGCCCCGCCACCGGCGGTCGCAGTAGCTGCCGGGTTCATCGCCGGACCGACTGCGCCCGGAGCCGGCCCGCCGGGCGAAACAGGCGCGGCGGGAGGCGCGGTCGGTGGCGGGCCCAACGGCATCGGAGTGCTCGGTGCGGCACCGGTGGCCGCACCCGAACTCACCGGAGCAGAACCGGCGCCGGCGACGCCACCTGCTGACTGCGCCATGGTTCCCGGTGCCGGCGGCGCTCCCGTCCCGGCCGGCGCGGTGTTGAGCGGCTGCGTGGTGGGCTGTCCGCCAAGTGGCTGCGACGGCGCTGACGACATCTGCTGCGGGGGCCCACTGGCCTTGGCAGCGTCTGCCATGCCCTTCTGGAACTGATCCAGCGGATTCGTCGGCTGAGCACCCGTGCCGGCGGCACTGGTCGGAGCGCCAGTGGCCCCCGCTGCGGACGCAGCGTCGGACTTCGGCCCACCCGCCGACATCGGGGACACGCTTGGTCCCTGCGAACCGCCACCGGTCGACGGTGGCGCGAGCGTGCCGGATACCGCTGCCGGGGGAGGCGGCGCACTGGGTACTGATGGTTGCGGATCTGGATTGATTGGCGCGGGCCGCGTACCTGGCGTCTGATTTCCGAGATCAGTCGCGGGCGCCGGATCACCCTGGCTCCCAGGCGAAGCTGGACCCGGCAACGGGGCGGGCGTCTGATTGCCGAGATCAATAGCGGGCAACGGATCACCCTGCCCCCCAGGCGAAGCTGGACCCGGCAACGGGGCGGGCGTCTGATTGCCGAGATCAATAGCGGGCACCGGATCACCCTGACCCCCTGGCAAATCAGGCGGCTTCGTCGGCGCTGGTCCGGGCACCTTCCCGTCCGCGCCCGGGGTATGCGCCGGCACATGCAAATGGTGCGCTAGAGACTTCGCCGCATCGGAGACATGCCCGACGTTTTCGTCGTAGCCCTTAAGTATCTCGTCCTCGATCCGATCGGACCGAGTGTCTTTTAAGGGAATCTGAGGAAAGCCCTCGTTGTGAATATCTTCGCACGCCTTCTGCACCCGTTGCGCGGTCGAATTAACCAGATCTTTGGTGTCGGCGATCTTCTTTTCGATGAGTTGCAGTTTGCCTTTGACCCGCTCCGCGGCGGCCTGACTGAGTTCGTGATCGTGGATGATCCCGGAAGCCTCGTCGTAAGCGGCATGGGCTCCCGTGCCTTCCCAGTGATCGGAAAGCTTCATTCTCTGCCGGCCGGCCTCCGGCACCACTTGATCGCGTAGGTTCGTTGCCAACGTGCCGAACGCATCCGCTGCCGCGCCGATGGCCTCTTCATCAGCGTCTGGCCACCCGGCACCAACTACGGTTTGGCCGCCGTATTCACTGGTATCGGGCTGTTTTGTCCCCACGGCGACTACTCCCTGCTCGGCTTCCTGGCGCGACTCCTCATTTGCGCCCCGTCACCCCAAAGCCTTGCAAGCGGCAGCAACCACATTCGCAGTGCGACTCGCAGCGGCCACGAGATACTTGTCGGCCGGGGTATAGGTAGGCAGCGCCTCCAAATAGGCCTGACGATACTGAACTGACAGGTCTGCAAGATCCCGCAGAGTCGGATTCCCACTTTGCCGACCAAACGCGGACAGTTGAGTGTTCAAAAGCCTCATGACCGGAACCACGTCGTCGTTGATCTTTCGCTGTTCCGGTGACCATTCGACGCCGGGGGTATCCGGACTTGTCGCGTTCCAGGCGTCACTATTGGCGAAGTACTGCTCCATCGCGGAGTTCCATTCCGGGCAGACTGGATTTGGCTCGGACAGCAGTTTTTGCGCATCGGCGGGATCACGCACCGGCGCAACCTCGGACGGTGTGGGTAGGGGCGGAACAAGCGGCCCCCGTGCGGTCGCCGAACCGTAATTGATCGCCGCGCATATTCTGTCAATAGCATCGGATGCGCTGGCTACGACCGCGGCCAAGTTGTTGTCGATTGCGGTATAAGTGGGGATACTGTCGGCGTAGGCGCGTGCGTATGCGATTAGCTGTTCATACAGTTCCCGCATAACCCGATGCGGGGTCAGTTTCGCCGAGGGGATGAGTTGATTGGCTGCATCCCTCAACGCCTGCCCAACGGCCTCATATTGGCCACGAACCTCGGGCGTCCACTCTGCCGCTGGCAGGTCCAGATCGCGTTTTTCCCAGCCATTCTTGCTCCGACTCTGGAGAGCACTGATTACGGGATACTGCGTTGCACACGACGGGTCCTCGGTAATCACCGAAACCGGGCCTGTGTCATTCGCGCTGGCAATGTCCGGGTGCGCCGCACCGCTGACGGATGCGGTGGGCGGAGCGGCCGTCGGCGAACCGGGCCCGCCGCCGTCGCCCTTGTTCGCCACCGACAACGTGACCGCGGCGGTCACTCCGACCACCGCCACCAACGCCACCCCACCCAGCGCCCACTTCCAGCCGTTGCCGCGCTTGGGGGCCTGCACCGGCAGCGGCTGCTGCCATGCCGCGGGCTGGCTACCCGGCCCGACGCCGGCGCCTGGGTACCCGCCCGACGCACCATACGGCGGCTGAGAACCGCTGTACGGCGGTAGGGGACCGCCATGCGGCGGCTGAGAACCCCCCGCGGGGGGCACCGAACCAGAGGGAGGCGGTGGGAGCGTCACCGATGCACCCCCACACAAGCATTCACGACATTCATCCCAACAACATTGCCGTGCTTCACAGCGCAACCTCCGGTGACGTCTCGGTCATCCGTCGATTCCCGTCACCCGGAATCGACGGTTTTGCCTGCGGTGCACCCACGGGTGCCTGCGGTCCAGAGCCACCACCAGCCCGGTCCGCATCCTTCTTCTCGTGCTCATCCGAAGACCTATCGGCGGTGGACTTCTCCTCGTCCTTCTTTTCCTCGTCCTTGCCTGCCGGGGAGCCGGGCTGCTGGGCGCCATCAGCACCCCCGTTGGCAGCCCCATCCGCCTTGGCGCCCTCACCCGGTTTCTCTGAACCCTGAGACGCCTGTTGCACGATGCCCTGCACCCCTTGCATCACCGGCTGCACCATCTGGCCCGCTGCCCCCGCCGCTTGCATCGGCACCTGCACAGCCTGCTGCCCCACCTGCATCGCCACCCCCATCAACTGGCTCAACAGATTCATACCGCCATCGCCTGCCGACGAGGCAGCGGCAGGCGCGGCGCTCGCTGGGGAACCGGCCCCGAACGCATCGGCAGGGTCAGCCAACTTGCGTCCGGCCGCACCGATCTGATCCCCTCCCGCCCCATCGGTACCGTGATACACACCTCGCGCAGCCTGCAAGTTTCCGGCAAACCGCTCCTCCCGCGCACGAGTGGCGGCAACTTGCTGTTTCACGTCGGCTTCATAGTCCGGGACCACCGCTGCCACGAGAACGCTGAGAGGGTCACTGCCAGCTGTAACTGCAGGGGCTGGCGGCACCGTCACCTCAGCCGGATCCCAGGCAAGCTTCGCCTCATCGACCCGAATACCGGGATACCCCATCAGCAATTCCCCTCGCACACCCCACGGCACACCCACCAACGCTGGCACAGCACCTGTCAGCTTAACGGCCCTTCGTTCCTGCCATATGCGCCAATTCGTCAGCGTCCACCCCGGCCCGCCCAGCTGCAAGCAAGGTTCCTACCCAGGCAAGGCTTTCGAGGGTGCACACACCCCGATCAGCGCTCCCGGGCTTGAAGCAGCGAGCCGCCCGCCAGAGGCCTCAGCTGCCAAACAACTCCGGCGGACCCGAGTACTTCTGCGCCCACTCCGGTCCACACTGCTGACGTAGCCCCCCACTACATAGGTGACCGAATCCCAACCGCTGCCCCGACCTGCCCGGAACAGTCCCGCGTAGCGCTTCGAGGCACCGATTGCCGCCACCTCGGCCAGGCGGGGTTCCGGACTAGTCGAACGGCTTCCCCGTCAGTTCCCTGAAGGTGTGCGGATAGGAACGCCCATCCGTTTGAGGCTCTGAAGCCCGCTCGAGAAGTTGCCGACCTTACCCAGTTATCCATCGACATCGGCCATCTTTCAAAAAGGCCTTTCCCTCAGCCCAATTCGGGTCTGCGTCGTGCGATTGCTGACGACTCGGCGTCGACGGCTTGGCGGAATTCCCACCGACGATTCAGGCCCTCGTGGTCGTCATCCAATGAGACCTTAACCAGTCTGCGATCCACGACGGTCCCAAGCCGCAACGATTAGCGCGGACCACGACTACCGTGGGCTTTCATCCCGTTTGTGCCACCCGCCAACACGGTGTCATGAGCAGATTCACCTTGCGCGGCAACGCAATCACCTCGTTCATCCACCAAAGCGACTAACGACCGCAGCGGGCTAAGTGCCCCTACTTCGATAGGTCCCTGGCCGAATCGGTTGAGACGAACGCTATCGCGATTCCAGCTCAGCCGTGACGTCGCCTCGGTCGAACGGGTCTTTCGAGTGATCGTAGGAGTCGCGGCATTGTCCATACAGGGTGACGACGACATGTCCTACGGGGGGCGGATCGGCGTCGACCACATTCACTTCCGCGTCTACGTTGTTTTTCGTCAGAGTCTTTGCGTGCGAATGAAAGTCCGGGTCGCCCTGCCACCCGTGCTGCTGTAGCGCGGAAATTACCGTCGTCGGATCCACCGGAGCGGACCGGTCGGCTCCCGGCATCCAGAACACCACCAGCACCTTGCCCCTAAACGGGCCCTTGTTGTTGTCGGTGCAGGATTCGTAGGTGAACCTCGTCCGCACCAGGTTGCCCTGCAACCTCAGGTCCTGTACCAACCCCTTGCCGACATCCATCACCTGCGCGCGGGCCTGCTGCGGCGTCATCGGATCTGTCACCACGTCACCATTACCGCACCCGACCATCACAGCGGCCAGCATCAACAGTCCGATCGCCCCAACCACGCGTCTCCAGCACGTACCCAATCGTCATACTCCTCCCTCGATCGCTAATGCTTGTGGTTGTCTTGAGCTTGCCGGCCGACCTCCGGGTCCAGGGCTTGATCCAGCCCCGGCGGAGTGATCCAGGCGGGAAGGACGAACGGTGTGCCCGGTAGTCCCACTGGCACCTTGGCATACCAGTGATCGGAGCGGTGCTCGGCTGTCATCCCATGCTGTTGCAGTTGATCACCATGACCAGAGGCGATGTCGGCCATGCTATACAGCGACTCCGAGCCTTTTTCGAAGTATCTGCTGTGATCAGTGGTGAAGTCGCCCAGCGACGATTCGGCGTGGAACCGAGTCGATCCGTACCCGTCGATTGACGGGTCGGTACCCAGGCCCAGACCGGGGCCACTGACGTGTTCACGACCGAAGTAGGTGACCGGGTCGGTGCTGGCCGCCCCGACGTACAGGTGCCCGTCTGGGGGCAGGTGGAAATCGGCTGCGGATTTCGCCAGGTCGGTGCCGGGGCTGCCAATCAGCACAATGTCGTCGGCACGCATGCCATATCCGGCCGCCGCATCGGCCACCGTGGTGGAACCGTAGGAATGGCCAATTACCGTCAGATGCGACGGCCCCCTTTGATGGGCTGCCTCCAGGGCGTTGACGTCGGCGGCCAAAAGTTCAGCACCATGGCGAGCCATGTTGGGCACTGCGACAGCCTGGTCGTCCGGCGCGTCATAACCCATCCACATGACCACGGCGTTCGACGTGTCCTTGCCGGCCGCCATGCTGGTCTCGTTGTAGAGGTTGACCGGATCCGGGTTGTCCAACGACCCGGCCTTCACCGACGTAGTGAAGCCGGAGACTTTCACGGTGGTGTTGTCGGCAGTGTCGGGGTTGCCGATGGCGATCGCGGCGGCGCCCTTGCCGCCGAACGCCTCCGGGTCGTACTTCGTCAAAAGGATCGGCGGCTGCCCGCCGGTGCTATCGACGGCGTCGTTGGCGTAGCGGTCCATGGCCTTCTGCACCTCGACCGCATTGTGGTAACGCATCATGTCCCTGGCGGTCAAGCCGTACTGCTCCGGGTGCGCCTGCACCTCATCGGCGCTGACATGATGCGCCTCGGCCACCGAAGTGACCCGCGCCAGGTCCTGTTCGTGAACCTTGAGATTGGCATCGCTCTGCTTCTGGCTCGGGGTTCGGGGAATCCGGTCTCCGGCCTTGTCCCCGATCAACGGCACCGCGCAACCGCCCTGGGTACCCTGGGTGCTGTCCAGACCGGCCACTGCCTGCTGCACTGCTTGGTCGGTTTCCTGGTCGGTCGCGTCGAATTCAGCCAGCAACTTCTTCAAAGCGGCGGTGTTGCGCGCCGCCAGCGCGCGCACCATCAACACGTTGACGGTACTGAGCTGCGCGTAGCGATCCAGCGCACTGCCCGGACGGACCGTGACGGTACCGTCTGGGGCGACCTGCCAACCCTGGCCTTCCAATTGCGCGGTGGTCTGCAGCACCGACGTGCGTTGCTGGGTCAACTGCGCTCCGCCAGCCTGGAGGGGGTCCTGCACTTTCACCATGGCGTCGTGCACGCGCTGCATCTGCGTAAAGGTCTTCAGGCCGTCGGCAATTGCCGCATCCGAAGCCGTGCCCTGCCATCCCGACGCCAGCTTGGCCAGATTCGCTTGTTGCTTCTCGATCTGGGCTTGGTAGGTTGCCGCAGCCACGCCCATCTGGCCGGCGGCCCGGGTCAGCGCCTCCGGCTGTGAGGCCTGCACTTGCGCGATGGTGACAGTCATCGGCTCAACTGCTGAAATCGACGACCGAACGCGACGTCGGTCGCCTCGTACCGCTGAGCTGCCGCCTCAAGCTTCTCTGAGTGATCGTTTAGTGCGGCGCTGACGGCCTGGTTGGCCGCATCGAGCATTGTCTGGGCTAATCGGCAACCGTCTGCACTGTGCAATCCCGCCATGCCGGTCGCCGCATCAGCCAGCGCCGCAGCAGCTCCGGTGTTCGACGCGGCCGCAGCCACCGACTTCTCGTCGGCAGAAACATGTCGCAGCACCGTCGGATACACGCGCAGGGTAGGTGCCATCTTTCAATCGTAAGGTCGTCATCGGCACTGTTCAGGCACCAATTTCAGGTTGGCTGCCCGGCGGGGTCGGACGGAGGCGATGGAACAACAACGTCGGCGCGGCTTCCGGCTCGGGGCTTGAACTGGATTGCGCGAACAGGCGCGCGGGGCAGCTGTCGAACGCGTTCCACGCAATCGTGGGCAAAGCGGGTGATCCCAGGCCCGAATCTGCAGCCTGCCATACTCTTCGGACGCCCGCGGAGATCGCCGGGGGCTGCGAGGATTCAGGGGGCAGATGTGGCTGTGCAATCGATGACGCGATGGATGGCGGTTGCGACATTGCCAGTGATCGGGGTTTTGGCCGGATGCTCCGGCAGCTTCGAGGTCGGCACGATGTCGTCGTCATCCTCGTCGCCTGCACCTTCGTCGTCTGCCACTTCAAGCGCACCAGCCGTGCCCGAGGTGAGCAAGAAGGCTTTGGAATCCGCCGCAATGAAGCAGCTTCAGCCCCAAATCGACGTACCGATCGACTCGGTTGATTGCGACGGTAATCTGCCCGCCAAGGTGAGCGCGACCCAAACGTGCACAGTGACCGTGGGCGAAGACACCTATCACGCGACGGTAACGGCAACCGAGGTCAACGGCACCAACGTCGATTTCAACATTTCGATCCCACCCGGTCAGGGGACGTCAGGCGACTCATCGGGTACCGACGACTCGTCACCCAGCCCGGCAAACTGACACACCCCGCCGGCGCGCTGGCGTCGGATCGCATCGCCGACTGGCGGGAACAACACGGCACGAGCCAAACATCGCTTGCATCGCAGGACGACTTAGAAGAATATTCAGGCCGGAGCAGACCTCAGTCCGGAGATGATCTGCGGTGAACGTGACTAGTGGCCTGCCGGCCGGCTGACTGCCAAGGGGGATTACTGGCATGGCACCTTACGGTTCGAACGACTGGGACGACACCGCCGACGACAACGTCCTCGACGCGCTCGACTTCGGCACCCCGGTGTTCGACGATGATTCCGGCCTTGACGCCCTGCCAGACCTCCACAGCGGCCAAGACAGTGAACACGGTGGGGGCCTCGACGCAGCAACTGACTACCTGGACCACGCGTTCGAGGAACCCGAGGTCAACAGCTTCGGAGCCAACGTGGACCAAGCTGAGCCCAATGAAATAGAGCAGGTCCCAGTGGTTCACGCCACGAACCCGCCTGGCACCGTCACCGTCAGCGCGTATCTCAATGGCTCGATTGCGAAGGTGGACCTCGCGCCGAAAGTCGCCGTACTCACCGAAGCCCAACTGGCCGACGAAATCTTGTTCGTGGCCGGGGTGGCCAACAAACGCGCGACCGCGGTGCTACACGGCGAAGCCGTGGGGATGCTCGTCGAGCACGGAATGGACTTCCGTGAAGCTCAGTACTTCGTCGAGACAAACATGCCCTACGCAACCCCGGAGCAAGCCGACGACGCCGAACGCGCGCTCATAACGCGACACTTCGGCCAGTAGTCCTGCACGTTCCGATCCTGGTCGACCCCGCTCCCTGTGACCAATGCGCCGGCGCGTCGGACGGGCAGGCTCACCTGAGCGCGTTGCCAGGTCGGCGAGACGAGATTGGGGAGAATGAGCGAGTTCATGAACGCTGTCGCCGTGGCGGCGGCCGACACGCCCTATACCGTCGTGCCCACCAAGCGTGGTTTCGATGTGCAGTTAGACACCGCAAATGGGCAATGGTGGGAGCTTTTCGCTCGTATCAAGATGCGCAAGTCGTTCCGTTGGCGCGTTGCCGAGAAGCGCGGTGGCAATACGTTCACCATCACCGACCGCGAAGTCAGTGTGGACTGGCGCGCCGGGACACCCTCGATAAGCAACGGCTCGCAGTCGTTTTGGGACGGTGTCGACTTATCCACGTTGTCCTGGAACGGATCGTGGAAGATCAGAACTGGACGCATCATCGGATGGTCCCGCCAAAACATCTGGGCGATGTCTGATCGAGGCCGCATCGAGCGGGTGGTCGATTACAAGTTCAACGCACGCGAGGGCCGGGACCTGATCCGAATGGTTGCCAAGCAAAGTGGGCTCAAAGAGCGCCAACCGTTGACCGTGAAGATGACGTGGGCCATGGTGTCGGCAGTACCGATCGGATTCGGTGTCTACGGGCTGGTCGAACTGGCACACAACGCCTTGCCTGCGCTGGGATGACCTCAGGCTGGGGCCAACTCAAGTCTCACACGCTCCGGTACAGCAGTCCTTTGTACATCCAGCCAGAAGCGGTCGCAGTATCTCGCAACGGATTCTTCATGTCGTTCGTGTCGAATCGGTAGTCGTATCCATTGACGGTGCCCGACGCAGTCACCTGAAGGTTGCCGCTGGAATCGACCCGGATCTGGCGGAACCGATTGTTGTCGTCGCGGCGCCACTCCCACATCTGGTCTTTGGCTCGCAGTTCAGACTTCTCCGGATCCAACCGCATGAGGATCATGAAGCTCTCGTTGATGTTGATCTCATCGAAGATCGGCTGCCACCGCGGATCGCCCGTCCTCCACTCCGCGACAAGGTCAACCCGTTCTTCGGATGTGCCCTGCCGCACCCGCCACGGCGCTGCAGCGTTGTTCAACCGCATCAACCGTTGCCATAGTTCTTGGGGAGACACCGCGATGACGTCGGGTTGCGGCTTGCGACTGCCACTGCCGAAGAAGTCAGAGAAACCCATGGTTGCCGCTCAGGACATCGGCTTGTCGTCGACCTTGGCATCGAACTTGATGTTGCCGTCACTCACCGATGTCGCGGTGACAGTCACACCCAATTTCGCGCCCTTAACGGTCAACACACATCGCTGCGTCGCCCCCACCTTGGCCTCAAGGTCACCGTCGCACGTCACCGAATCCGCCTTCTTACCCGCTTGCGCCTCCAGCTTCTCCTTGACCGTTTTGGCCAACTGATCTTTTGGCGTTCCGGTCTTGCCGACATGTACGTTGGCCGAGCACGCGCCAAGGAGTCCAGCCGCCACGAGCATTGAAGCGGCCAGCATTCGGCGCGTATCAACCTTCGCACTTAGCATTTCAATTCCCCTCTGAGATATTTCTCAACTACACCATTGGTTTGCGATCAACCTGTATATCGAACTTGACGTCGGCATTTTCGACGCCGGTCACGGTAACTGTGACGCCCAGTTTCGTTTCACCAACCACTAACGCACATCGCTGGACGGCGCCAATCTCTGCAGGAAGGTCGCCGTTGCAGATCACGGCGTCAGCCTTCTTCCCGGCCGAGCGCTCCAGAAGTTCCTTAACCCGCGATTCCAGATGCGCTTTACCCAGGCCGGGACGCCCCGCACGACCGGGAGGTGCATCACCCGTTTCGCTGGTTTCTCGTCGCGCTTGGATAGATTCCATGAACTGCACAACCGCGGATTGCCCGGACTCATAGTCCGCTGCCGGCGCGCTGTACAGCAGCTGCAGCAGAACCAATTTAGACGGTTCTTCAGTCGGTATTTCGAAAAGAAACTGGGACTGCTTGATATCTATGGATCGTCCGTCGAGATTGACGGTGAATTGAAGTTCCTGGGCGTACTGGTCGGGCGGGGACTCCGAGATCATCCCTTCCCGCACCAACGTCAAATCCGTGGTCCGGCCGGCCAGTCTCTGGCGGTACGCAGCAGCGCGCTCGGCTAGGTCTCCAGTGGGCCCCATGAGCTGTTCGGTGACCGTGATGTTCGTCGTGAAGGGCGCATCAAGATCAGCTCTGCGCAGTAAGACGATTGATGCGGCGTCCTCGTTCACAACCTGGGGCTCGACAGAGACCCAACCGTCGGGTACGTCGCCTGTCAGCTCAATACCCTGCGTAGCCACATGTCCCCCTTAGAATCCGAACCACTTGCCGACCTTCTTGGCCCCGTCCTTGATGGTGTCGGTGACCTTACCGGGGTCAATCTCGACGTCGAAGCCCACCTTGCCGCCGATACCTAGTGCAGCACCGAACGATCCACCGATCTTGAGCTTGCCGTCGTGGAACCCGGCGTCCACATCTCCCGAGATTCCGATCCCAGCCTGCAATTCGCCGTGGGCTCCGACGCCCACGCCACCCACATCCACGCTGGCGTCCCCGGTCAGACGTGCGCCGGCAAACGCTTCGGCCTCCAGATTCACGCCGTCGGCGCCTATGGATGCATTGGCGGTCGCGTCGGCTTCGACGGCGGCGCGAACCTCGCCGTCGGCCTCGGCGATGCCGTAGGTTGCCGAACCCTTCGCCTCAGCACCAACCAAGGTCGCATTGGCGTTGGCACCGGCGGAGATGCCGTCTGAGGTGACTTCAACGTTGGCCTTCGCCTCCGCGCTGAGGACATCTACGCCAGCAGTGCCCTTGACCTCAGCTCCGTTGTCGAATGTGTGCTTGCCCTCGGGAGTCTCTTTTGAGTAGACCGACGCTTTTCCGCTGGTTACTTCTTTTTCGTACAGCTTTACGCCGGGGCCCTTTTTGGACTTATCGTCGCCGTTCTTGCCGTCTTTGCCGTCCTTATCCTTGCCGTCTTTGTCTTTGCCGTCTTTTTGCTCGTCTTTTCGAGATCCGAAGTCACGCTCTTTCTTGTTCTTCGGATCGAATTCCTTCGACTTCTCCAGGATCTTTTTCTTCTCGCCCGGCTCGAAGGCCTTCGCCAGGAGGTCGTCTGCCTTGTCCGCCGCTTGCAGCAGCTTGTCGACGGCTGACTGGGTGTTCTTCACCATCGTCTCTACGAGCTGTTTGCTCGCCGACTGAAGCGATTCGACCGACGGTGCTATCACCCGACTGGTGGCCGCGTCGATCACAATCCCGTAGGCGCCCGCCGTTGAACGAAGTGTCGCCAGTTGGGATTTAACCTGACTCACCTCGTTCGCCGCGGTCCTCGCGGCGGTGGAGACTCCCGTTGAATCCTGGACATGGCTGAGCAGATCGCTCGCGCGGGCCTGTGTCTGTTGCAGCGCCGCCGCCGACCCCTGGCCCGACCAACTTTGGAACGCCGTCAGGCCTCCGAGCGAGCCACTGACCCGAGAGGCAGATTCAGCTCGGACTGCGCTTGACTGACTGACCGCATTGATTGCAGCAGAATCCCACCGATCGATATCGGCTACGTTCAAGCCCACGGATCAGACTGCGCTGGAATCGAATGCGTCGCCTGCAGACTTCACCGTCTCCGCCTCGGATTCATCGGTGTGGCCGTACATCGCCGCAGCAGCAACGAAGCGTTCCCCGTGCCCAGAAATATTGTGGTGATGAATCTCGGCGTCCTCGTCCCATTCGGCTAACTTCGCCGCCAAGGCTGCAGCCGACTTACCGATCCACCCGGACTGCGCTGCCGCGAGCTGCTGGCTCGAGGAGGCAAATTCACCCCGCAACGTTTCAGCAAGCTCGCCTACCTGCTTGCCCGACTCATGCACAGCCGCCGCGTCCACACGTAGTTGGCTCATCGGCCCCCCTCTACCAATGCTCAAACAGTCCGCCAGGCGCGGCCTCTCACGAGTAGCTAGCCTAACCCGCGCTCACAGACCTCAGATGCAGAAGTTTGGGCCCACGGACCGCAACCAGCCGTGCGGGGTCCTCAGTTGCCGAACAGCTCCGCCGGTGCAGAGTATTCCTGTGCCCACTCGGTCCACACGGGCGCTGTGGGCCCCACGGCGCTGGTCACCAAATCCCAACCGCCGCTTTGATTTGACCGGAACAATCCGACGTACCGCTTCGATGCGCCGCCGTTTGCCGCCGCTTCGGCGAGCGGAGTCCCGGCATAGTCGAACGGGTTGCCGTCGGAATTCTTGAGCTGGGCGGATAGGAACGCCCACCCGTTCGCCGCCTTGAAGGTCTGTACTGAGAACTGCGCGGGCTTACCCAGTTGGCCATCTACGTCGGTGGCCGCGGCGTTCAGAATGGCCTCTCCCTCAGGCGAATTCTGATCTACGTCATGCAGTTGCGCTGCTTCCGACGTCGACGGCTCGGCCGGCGCACACCCCGCTGCCGCCATCGCCACAAACACGGCCACCAAGCCCACTTGCATGGCAAACAAAAGTCGCCGGCACCGGCTCGTCATGGTCTGACGCCACCCATACCCTGCCGCCCGTAAACCTCAGTGCAAACGCAGGTTCCGCAGCAGGTCGTAGACGCCGGCGATCCACAGCAGCAGCGGGATCACCGCGGCAATGGCCGCACCGTCGCCCAGTTCCAGGATTCGCTTGGTCACCGGTGACACGCGACGCACGCCGTCGGTGGCACCGATGGTGATCACCGCGACCAGTCCGAGTGCCGTGTAGATCGCGAGCACCAGCCAGGCACTGCCCGGATTCCACAGGCACAGGCGCACCATCACGCCGGTGGGCACGGCGACCGCCGCCGCGAGCAGCGCCCAGGAGCACCACCGCTCGGCATACAGCCGCGACCGGAAGCCACAGATCACGGCCACCAGGACGGCCACGATCATGCTGTGTACGAAGAAATGTCCTTGCACCACAACGGCAATCGCGCCGACCGACAGCACCAGCGCACCGGCCGAGAGGAACCCGATCAACAGTTGGCGGGTGAGGAGGCTGCGTTCCTGCAGCCGTGCAGCCGATTCCGGCACCGAGGCGATGATCGCCTTCCACGTGGGCGAGGCCTCGTCGACCTCGTCAGGGGTGATGACCGGGTCGAGCAGCTCGTCGTTGGACACCGACTCACCGGGCGCCGGGATCGGCGGCAGGGCGATACGGGCAACGGCGACAGTGAGTTTGGCTGCGTTGGTGACCACGATCAACCCGAACGCGATGGCTCCGGCCGGCACCCACGCGGCTCCGCCGTAGCCGACGGCGATCGATGCGCCGGTGATCGCGATGGCCAGCACCGCGACAAATGAGGCCACATCAGCGCGGCCGCGCGGCCCGCCACGAGTCGCCAACGTCAACAACAGCACCACCGCACCCGCACCCGCGAGCTGCGGCGCGCCAAGCGAATCGGCGTCATAGGGCAATGGCACGGCCAGCGCCGCGGCGCCGCCCAGCACGATCGTCGCGGCCAACAGCAGGCTCTCGGCCAGATCCAGATTCTCATACCGGCTCTGCGCGGCAAAGCTCCCGCCGAGCAGGCCCAGACCGAACAACCCCAGCGCCAGCGCCCACCACCAGCCCTGGCCGGCCCCGCTCCAGGACACCAGCGACATGACGGTGATGGCCGTGGCTACTACCGGAATAGCAATGCCGACAAAGCGACTCAGTGCCGTGCGGTCGAAGATCGGTGATTCGTCGAGCACGGCGATCGCGTCGATCACGTCCTCGACCAGCGGGCGGTACCGCTCGGTGCGGCTGACCGAAACCAAGGTCAACAACGAGCCGTCGACCACCCCGGCATCGTCCAGGGATTCGTCGGCCTTCAACGGCGGCGCACCCGGGCGGGCGAATGCCCACATGCCCTGCTCGGAGAAATCGAACCCGGCGAGGGTGTCCTTCGGAGTGTCCTCGAGCAATTCGCCCAGCACACTCACGGTTTCGTCGATGTAGGTCTCAATCGCCGCCGTGGCCGGCAACACCAGATCCGTCATCCGCTTACCGGTGAGGATGGTGACCCTGGTGGTGGACGGCCTGCCGGGCGTCGCGCTCGATGTGTCAGCGGCAGCTGCGGTCGCGGTCAACGCCGTTCAAGCCTGTCGAAATCGTCGGACAGCGCAGCGGCCAGTTCGGTGATGCGGCGCTGGAACGTGTCGCTGAGCAGCTCGAGCTGAATCTCGGTGCCCGCGGCGACGTGCTTGTCCCACGGCAGCACGACGACACGGCCCGGAGGTACGTGGCGTTCGAACTGCTGCACCAGATCCTCGACGTCGACGTTCGGCTTACCCGGCGTGACGTGGTTGATGACAACACAGGACCGCCCGAGCAGATCCTGGTATCCGTTCTGGCGCAACCAGTCCATCGTGATGGCGGCCTGCCGGGCCCCGTCGATCGAGGCACTGGCCACGATGACCATGCCCGACACGGTGGACAGCACGCCGCGGGAGGCCTTCTGGAACAGACCCGCACCACAGTCGGCGAGGACGAGGTTGTAGTAGCGCGACACCACGGCGGTGGCGCCCTTCCAGTCATCGTCGTTGAACTCGCGCTGCGCGCCGCTGTAGTCCTCGGACGACAGCACCTCGAGGTTCGCCCCGTTCATGCTGGTGTAGGCACGAATGTCGTTGTAGCGCGACAGTTCCTGGTCGGCGAGCAGATCGGAGATCGTCGCCGCGGACTGACGCCCGGCCCGGTCGGCCAGGTTGCCGCCGTCCGGATCGGCGTCGATCGCCAGGATGCGGTCGCCGCGGACCTTGGCCATCGCCGACCCAAGCGCGACGGTGACGGCGGTCTTGCCGACGCCGCCCTTCAGTCCGAATACGCCGATCTGGTAGGAGTCGCGGGCATTACGCCGAATCCGGCCATGCAGTTCAAGTTCGTAGACCTCATCGGGCGACAGACCGAGGTTGATCCGCGTCGTGAGATACAGCCAGTGCCGCCATCCGCGCTGGGACGGCATCTTCACTCCGGTCTTCACCCCGACGTGCGACAACGCGTCGATCGCGCGGTGGTTGCCCATCGTGGCGGCCGAGGTGGGGCCGGGCGCGGCCGGGCTCGGGATGGCCTGCCCCGCTCGCCACTGCCCACTGACCTCGGGATCGAGATCGGCGAACTGCGACGGCGCTGGGCCGGGCGCGACGCGCGGGGCCGGACCGGGCATGGCGCGGGCCTGCTCGTGCCGCGCGCCCTGGCCGAACTGCTGCTGCTGCGGGGCCCGCAGCATGGTGTTCTGCGGCCACTGCGGTGCACTCGCCGGCGGCGGTGGCATGGGCGCAGGCATCTGCTGCGCGGTCTCCGCGTGCCGCGGCTGCGCTGCCGCTTGAGTCTGGGTGGAGGCCGTGGGGGCCACAGGCACATCCGTGGAACTGGTTTCCCCAACCGGGACCGGCGGTGGCGCCGCTGCCGCGGCGGCCTTCAGGATGGCATCTCTGTCCACGATGGCCGTGGCGTCGTCGACCGGTTTACCCGGTTCCGACGAGTGAAAGAGCCGGTCATAGTCGGCCGACATGGGGACCCCTCAGATAGTCAAAAACAGATGGTTAGATCTTTACACCCAAGCACAATTGGTGGGCGGGTTCGGGCCATCAACAGATAGTCCGAACACCCGCCCACCAAAGCATGCTTGTTGCCGCGTAGTGCTAGGCAAACATCCCCGAGACGCCGGCCTCGGTCTGGGCCATGGTCTGCCCGGCTTCGCTGATGGTCTGCGCGAGGTTCTGCAGCGCCTGGTTCAGCTCGTTGGCGGTGCTGTCCCAACGGGTCTGAACGGCCTGGTAGGCCTCCGAACCCGAGCCGCCCCACGCCGAGGCGAGCGTGGCCAGCGAACCCTTGCCCTCGTCCAGCAGGCCGGCGGTGGTGCCGACGGCGCCCTGGATTTCTCCGGCTCCGCCTTCGATGCCTGCGAAGTTCCAAACCTGTTCTGTCATGTCTTGTCTCCGTTTCTTGTGGTCAGTTAGGTCAGATGTTCATCGACGAGGCCAGGGTGCCGGCCTGATCGTCGTCGGTGCTGGAGTACTGGGTTCCCGAGGTGTGGATGTTGGTCGAGATCTCGTTCAGTTCCTGCATCTGCTTGTCAGCAGCCTCGTGGAACCGCATCAGCGCCGACTGAGCAGCGGTGCCGGCCTGGCCCTGCATCTGGGCCGCCAAGGTCCCGCCGGTCGACTCGACCTGAGCCATCACGCTCTTGAGCTCACCCGAGATACGCTCGAAATTCGCAGCCTCCTTGGCGAGGACGGCGGCATCTGTATTCATCTGTGCCATGTTGGATTCCCCTTATTTTTCCTTTGTCCTCACCAGAGAAGATTTTGGCGAGTCCTCCGGCCGGGTGGCCGGAAAGTCTGTGTGGTGGAACGACTTACCAGTCGTCGTCTCCATCGTCGATTTGGTCGTATGTGAGCGCCGTCGGTGACACCAATCCGTCCTTGGTTTCGGCGCTCTGCTCTTCCTTCTTATTGGCGGCGTGCACCGGTGCCCCGCTGCCACCGCCGCTACCGCCACCTGCCGGCGCAGCCGGACCTGCGGGCCCCGCCGCGAAGGCCGACGCGGCCGGCTTGGCCTCGCCGCTGATGCCCAACATGCTGGACAACAGCGCCGTGCGCGGAGGAGATCCGAGTGCGCCCGGCAGCGACGCCGCGCGCACCAGGCCGGCACCCGAACTCGGGCCCGTACCCCCGGCCAGCGGATGGCTCGAGAAGGGCGACGCCCCCATCAGCCCCATCTGCATGCCCTTGTCACTGCCCCCCATGCTGGAGAACTGGCTGACCATTTGCGTCACCTGCTGCAACGGCTGCGTCATCGCCTGCATCGGGCTCTGGAGCATCGACGGGATCTGCCCTGCGAGCTGACCACCCTGCTGCGCCATCTGCATGACCATCTGCATGCCCTGCTGCATGGGGTTCTTCTCGGTCGGATCCTTCTGCTGCTGCCCCGCGTTCTCACCCTTGCCCGCCGCACCGACCGCCCGCTGCTCGGCATGGTTGGCCTGCGCAGCGGCATTGCCGACAGCCAATTTCATCGACGACAGCGTGGATACCGCGCTGATCGCTTCGACCGTCGCGTTGCGGGCCAGACCTACGGCCGTTCGTGGCGCCGTCGACGCGATCGCCGCTGCCGCGGTCGTCTCACCGATCCCGGGCATCACGATCGGCTGCATCGGTACGAACGGCTCGAACAGCAGGTTGGCGGTGGTTTCCGCGTGATACGCCTCCATCGCACCGGCAGCCTGGTTCCACATCCGGACGAAGTAGTCCATCTCGTTCAACCCGATCGGCATCGCGTTGATACCGAGGAAGTTGGTGGCGTTCAGGACTGCGTTCGTGACGTGGTTCTGCTCGATCTCCGGAATCGGCGGAGTGGTCGTCAGAGCCAGGGTGTACGAGCTCGCCTGGGCGCTTGCCTGCAACGCCCGCTTCTGCGCCTGCAGCACCATGGTCCGCAGCCACATGATCATCGGCATGGTTGCCGAGACCGCGCGTTCACTTGCCGCGCCGCTCCACACCGAGGTCAGAGTGCTCAGCGCCCCGGCCAGCTCGTCGGCCTGCGTCTCCAGCAGGATGGCCAGACCCTCCCAGCCCGCTGTCGCCTGGAGCATCGGCGCCGGGCCGGCACCCAACATCAAGCGCGCGGTGTTGACCTCTGGCGGCATTGCAAACCAGGTCGGCGGAACCGGTGGTGCCATGACCATTGCTGGACGACCCTATCTGAAGACGATTTTGCCGACGGGCGGTTAGAGCGTGGTGGCCTGAGCTGCGTCGACCGCGTTGTAGATACCCGCGATCTCCTGGTACGCCGCACCCGCCCGGGTGAGTTCCTCCTGGGCGAACGAATTCGCGGCAAGAGCCTCGACTCCCTCGCTGGCGAAGGCCATCGCAGCGATTACCGAGACCTCGTCAGCGCCAGCCGGAACCAGCGCGGTAACGGCCGCAGTAGCGGTGGTGCCGCCGGCCAGACCGCGGGCCGCGTTTGCGATCACCTGTGCCGCAACACCTTCGGCACCCGGGTTGTGCATCAATGGTTCCATTTGCTTGCTCCCCTGTCTCGATTACAAATAACCAGGGACAAGCACCCAAAGGCGACGTGGCAGAAAGTTTGCCATGCCGTCAAGAGATCTGTCCCCCGATCTCTTTGCTGGCGGGCCGCCGCCAGCGTTGCTGAGTGCGTTGGTCAAATACTAACTGCCCTATTGGGGTGCTGCGAACACTTCTTCTTCGGGTGGATCGACATAGGCCGCCTGAATGACTTCCTTGCCTTCCGGCGCGACCATAAATGCCTGGCCAGGCGGCCTCTTCTTGACGATGATCTCCCGCGACGGGAAGTCGTTCTTCTCCCCGGAAAGGAACAAAGTCGGCGAACCGGCGCCATAGGCGGCGCCCACGAACTTATCCATCGTGGCCCGGTGCGCCAGGCTCATCTGGCACGTCACGATGACGTGCAGGCCGATATCGGCCGCTGCGGGCAGCAGCGGACCCAGCGGCGCCATCGGCGACAGCATGCCCGCGGCCGCGGTGATCATGTGCCAGTCGTCGACCAGCAGCACGATGTCCGGACCACTCCACCACGACCTCGCTCTCAGCTGCGCGGTGGTGAGGTCCGCCGGCGGCAACCGCTTCTTCAGGTTGGTCGCCAGCGCCTTGATGGCCTCTTCCAGCGACGCACTGTTTCGGTTGATCGCGCCCGCCGCCAGCAGATGCGACTCGGGCACCGCGTCGAGCAGGCCCGACCGGTAGTCGGCCAGCATGAACCGCACCTGGTCGGGACTGTTGCGATTGCAGATCGCCTTGGCCACCGCCTGCGCGATGGTGGTCTTCCCCGACTTCGGAGCGCCGAAGATCAGGAGATGCGGCGTCATGTTCATCTGGTTGTAGGCGACAGCGAGGTCGGACTCGCGCACCCCCAGCGGCACCTGCCAGCGAGTCCGGTAATCGGAATCGGCTCCGGGCGGATTCGGGTCGAGTTGATGGAGGTAGATCTTTTCCGGGAGCACCCGCACCTGCGGTGCCTGGTCGGTGTAGCGGGAGGACACTTCCCGCACACCCGCCGTGATCGCGTCGACGATGTTGGCGGAGCTGTGAACACCGTCCAGTCGCGGTACCCCGATCATCAGGTGATGTTTCTCGAGCGAAACGGCGCGGCCCGGCCGGTTGGCCGGGATGTCGCGGGTGATCCGGTCGATCTGGGTCTCGTTGACGTCGCCGAGGCGGAATTCGACCTTGGTTCCGAGGTAGTCACGCACACGTGATTTGAGCTCGGTCCAGCGCGGCGTGGAGATGATGACGTGCACGCCGTACGCCAGCCCCTGGCCGGCCAGGTCCTGCACGGCAGGCTCGAGATCGGGGAAATCCGCTACGAACGCCGGCCAACCGTCGATCACGAGGAAGACGTCGCCGAAGGGATCCTGCGCGGCCGGGTTGTTCGGGTCCTCCCGCATCTCGCGGTAGGCCGAGACCGAGCCCACACGGTACTGCTTGAACACCTGCTCGCGGGCTCTGAGAACCGCCTTGACCTCGGCCACCACCCGGTTGACCCGGTCCGGTTCGGCGCGGGTGGCGACGCCGCCGACGTGCGGCAGGTCTTCCATGTACATCAGGCCACCGCCACCGAGGTCGATGCAGTAGAACTGCACCTGCCGCGGCGTATGGGTCGCCGCTGCCGACAGCATCAGGGTCTGGAGGAAGGTCGACTTGCCGGTCTGCGGGGCACCGCCGATCGCGATGTTGCCGCCGGCCGCCGACACGTCGACGCCCCAGATGTCCTGTCGGTGCCTGCGCGGCTCGTCCATGATTCCCAGCGGGAAGCGCAGGGGCTGACGCTGGTGGTCGCGCTCGATCAACTCGTTGACCGGAGTCGGATCGGTCAGCGGCGGCAGCCACATCTTGTAGGCGCGGCTCTCACCGGTGCCCAACTGCCCGAGGACGACCTCGCGCAGGACCCTCGGTTCAGCATCTGTACTCATGAGCTCACCGCCGTATCAAAAATCGGTGTCGTCGTGAACTGATGAATCCGCAGCCGGGACTGACGCTGCGAGCGTGGCCTGGCCTCGCCGTCGGCAGACTCCTCGACCTCGGGCACGTAGTTGGCTCCGGTGTAGAGCGTGCTGAACTTCACCGGATCCTCCATACCCACCCGCAGGAAGCCCACGCCGCTCTCCTTGTTGGTGATGTACTGCGCCTCAGGCGTACCGATCACCGCCTTCGACTCGGATGAGCTGGTGGTACGCAACGCAATTCGGTAGGTCAGGTTGGGCTCGAGCTTGTCGATCCGCACGCCGCCGGTGTTCAGCGACTGGGTGGCCAGCAGCAGGTGCACGCGCAGCGACCGGCCCACGCGGCAGATGCGGTCGAACAGCTGGATGAAGTCGGGGTGGTTCTGCAGCAACTCGGCGAACTCGTCGACCACCACGAACAGCGTCGGCAACGGAGGAAGGTCCGCACCGCGCTCGCGATGCTTCTCGTACTCGGCCACACCGGACAGCGCACCCGCGGCACCCACCTGCATACCGGCCTGACGCAGGATCTGCTGGCGCCGGTCGAGTTCACCGGTGAGCACCTCACCCATACGGCCGACCAGCTCGGCTTCCTCTTCCATGTTGGTGACGACGGCCGCGGTGTGCGGCAGCTTCTCCATACCGAGGAAGGTCGAACCGCCCTTGAAGTCGGTGAGCAGCAGGTTGATCTGGTCGGGGTGGTGGGTGGCCACCAGCGACAGGATCATGGTGCGCAGGAACTCCGACTTACCCGAGCCGGTGGTTCCGATGAGCATGCCGTGCGGGCCGGCACCGAACTCCGCGCCCTCCTTGATGTCCAGCTTCATCACCTCGCCGGACTTGAGCTCGTGTCCGAACGGGATCTTGAGCCGGTCGCGGTCGGTGTCGGTGAACATCCGCCAGCGCGCCGGCGTCACCTCCTCGACCGACTTGGCGCCCACCAGGTGGTGCCATTCCTTGGAGACCTTCTTCTGAACCCGGACGTTCTTGTCGATGATCGTGCCGGTGATCGACCAGCCGGCCAGCTTGCGGGCGACCCGGCCGGCCTGCGCCGGGGTCATCCGGTCCACGACCCGGGTGACCTCGCGGTAGTTCTGGTTGGGCAACTTGTCGTCGGCCGTCCCGTCCGCGTCGACCCGCAACCGGTATGCCGAACCCCGGTGATTGCCGAGGGTGAGCACAGTGACCCCGGCCCGGCCGTCGACCGGGAAGCCGGCCTTGCCGCCGGTCAGGTCCACCACGATCACGTACGGGCCGCCGGGCGCGGCGTCGGCGCTGTGCGGGCCGCGCGCGGTCAGATCGCTCAGACCATCGGGACGGGTGTAGACCAGGCGGGTGGGGCCGGCCGCATCGGTATCGGTCTGGTGTTGCACGTGCGGCAGCCACTTGAGCCACGACCACTTCGGGTCTTCCGGGTTGTCGGTGAGCACCCGGATCTGCAACAGGTCCGGCGGATGGAACACCGCCAGATGACAGATCATCGCGGTCAGCATCGCCGAGGCACCGTCGAGGTCGCCACCCACGGCGATCGTCGGAAATGTCCGCAGCTGAACAAGTTTCGGGCAATCGTGAATCAGGCCGTGGGTGCGCAGGAACTTGGTCACCCACATGTGGCTGACCGGCTCCAGGTGCGGCTGCGGCGCGCCCTGCGGACCGGCCAGCTCGCCGCTGGTGTTCGGCTTGAGCAGCCGGTCCACCGCGATCTCGGCGCCGATGCCGATCCGGGTGGCGGCGTAGAAGTCGGAGTTGGCCTGACGGGACCACTGCCGGTGGGTGCCGATGATCGACAACAGATCGTCGGGATGCGGTGCGTGGTAACCGAAGAACGAGACCTGAGCCGACGCCGACGACGTCACCCGCGTGCGCAGGCCCGCCAGGTACCGCAGGTATTCCTTGCGGTCCGCATTGATCTCCGGGACCTTCTTGCCACCGCCGCCGCCACCGCCCATCATGCCGACGGTGCCCATGATCATCATCAACGGCATCATCAGCATGTACGGAGACAGCTGACGCACCCCGGTGAAGATCATGATCGCGATCATGCCGATCATGCAGCCGCCCATGACCCATGGCATGGCCTTCTGCATGCCCGACGGCGGGATCTCGATACCGAGGTCATCCGGTGCGGCGACGTTGATCTCGCCCGGTGTCAGCCGCGGCCCCCGCTTGATGGTCGGGGTGAACTTCTTGGTTGTCATGAGCCTTGCTTGCTTTCCACTTTGCGCGGATGGGGGTCGGCAGGCAGCGTGTCGTGCTCAAGCAGAGCCGCGTCCTTCGACAACACCGGGCCCTCGACCAGCAGCCCTACGACCTGCCACGGTGCGTTCACCGCACCGGACAAGCCCAGATTCTTCGCGGCATCGTCATTGGCGATGCCGTACCGCACTCCTTGCGGGTCGATGTAGTACAGGCTCTCGCCCACCCGGGGATCCGGCGACTGAAGCCGCACGAACTGGCCGCCTTCGATGTACACCGTTGCGTCACCGCCGATCTGGTCGATCCCGGTGCCGACGGCCGACGACGGGATCGGCAGCCGACGGCCGGCGATCACGGTGGTCTTGGGCGCCTGATCGCCCGGTTCCCGCTGCCAGGCCCAACACAGCACCGGCGAGTCCTGACGCAGCAGCACCTCGAGCGGCTTGTCCGGCAACGGCGAGCCGTAGACCTGCTCGGCGATCTTGGCTACCACGCTGGCCTCCACCGACGGCGGCTGCAGCAGGCCGTAGGAGTTGGTGGCGCGCAAGGCCGCAGCGGTGGTCTCGTTGACCCGGGCCACCCCGTCCGGCAACACCACGTAGTGCTGCGGATCAGATTCGGTGGCGGTCCGGAACACCGAACCGATCACCAGATTTTCCTGCAGCCCAACGGTATTCGGTGCACCAGCGGCCGGAATCCCCGGCAGCTGCCAGGGGCCCCGGTTGGCCAGTGAGTTGAACAGCCCTTCGGAGACCGGCGTGGCCTTCGCGGTGACCGGGATGCCCACGGCCGAGCTGATCGCCCGGTCCGACAGGTCGATGCTGTGCCTGCCGTCTTCGGTGACCAGCCAGTTGCCACCCTCGAAGGTCACCAGCATGCCCTGGTTCGGGCGCATCGGGCCGACCGCGGTATCCGTTGCCAGCGACCTGATCAGAACCGAGGACTCCACCTTGGGCGCCGAGCTGTCGGGCTTGGCCACGGTGTCGCACAACGTCCACCGCGAGGCGGGCGCCCCTGTCGGCGTGGCATACGGCGCACCGGGAATACCGATCGGCTGGCCCTTGGGCAACCGGTTCAGCTCCTCGGACTTCACCGCGGACGGGGTACCGGAGTTACCGAGCGCCAACCGGGCCGAGGTCAGGTTGTACACCGGGCGCAGCAGATTGCTTCCGGGCAGCATCACGTAGAGCTGATTGGTGGTGCGGTCCACCAACAACTGATCGCTGCCCTGCTTGCCCAGCGGCTTGAAGTACGCCATCAGCCCCGCGCCCAGGCAGATCAGCACCGAGACCACGACACCGGCGAACACCGCGCGGCTGTAGAACTGCAGCGGATCGTCGAACATCCGGGTGTCGCGGCGCACGATCGCGTGCTCGACGCGACGCAGCAGAAAACGCCAGCCGCTGACCTGGACCTTGGTGGTGAGCCGGAAGCCTGCCATCGCCTATTCGCCGATATTCAGGCGGCTGTGGACCGCCGCGATCGCCGCCGACATGTCGTCTCCGTTGACCTCACTGAGCTGCTCGACACCCAGACTCTCGAAGTCCAACGACCGGGACAGCCGCATGTCGCGGTTCTGCTCACCGGCTTCCACCAGCTGCCGCGCGTACCGACCGTTACCGGCGATGTCCAGTGCGGGCTTGTTGTTGAGCGTGCGCTGGCTCAACAACAAGGCCGCCTCGTTGACGCGCTTGCAGGCGTCGTCGTCGAGCCACGAATCGTTGGCCTTGGCAATAACTTTGGCGATCTCGACGATGTCGTCGGGCGAGTACGAGTCGAACTCGATGCGGGTGGCGAACCGGGAACGCAGACCGTCGTTGGCCTCCAACAAACGGTCGATGTCATTGCTGTAACCGGCGATGATGACCACCAGACGGTCGCGGTCGTTCTCCATCCGGGCCAGCAGGGTGTCCAGCGCCTCGGTACCGAACGGGTCGGCACGGCCGTCACGCTCCTGCACCAGGGTGTAAGCCTCGTCGATGAAGAGCACGCCACCCAGGGCGCGATCGATCGCCTTGGCCGTCTTCACCGCCGACTGGCCTTCGTACTCCGCGACGAAATCCTTACGCGAGGTTTCGATCAGCTTCGGCTCGGCGATCACCCCGAGGCCGGCCAGGATGTTGGCCACCACACGCGCGATCGTCGTCTTACCCGTACCAGGCGGACCCGCGAAGATCATGTGCTTGGAGGTCTGGGCCACCTTCATGCCGCGCGCAGCACGGATCCGCGCCATCTGCGTCGCCGCCCGGTAGGCCTCGATCTGCTCCTTGACCCGGCTCAGGCCGATCTGCTTGTCCAGTTCGGCCTGAGCCTCGGCCAGCAGCTTCTCCCGCCCCGAGGTATCGGCCACCACGCTGGACGGATCCCACGGATCGGTGCGGGCAGCGATCTTCTCAGCGGTCGTGGTCTCCAGCCGGTAAGCCGGATCACGCAGTGCCGCAGTGACTTTGGGCTCAGGGAAGTTCGCCTGCAACCATTCCAGGAGAACCTGGGCGGATTCCTCGTTGCCCTGGTAACGCCGGGCCATCGCCAGGTACCAGGCGATGGCCGGTGCGCATGCCTGACCGGCTGGTGTGTCATTGGCCTCGGTGAGCCTGCGGTCGGCCTCGGTGAACAGTCCGAGGTTGGCCGCCGCCACACCGTGCGCCACGCCGGCCGCCGCGGCGAGGAATTTGTCCGGCCACTGGTCGGCGCCCCGCACCTGGTCGATCACATCGGTCCAGCGTTGCGCCGCAGCGTAAATCACCGCCTTGACCCAGGACACCAGATGGTCGGACCCGCCGGCGGGGGCGTCTTCCAAGGCCTCCATCGCGTCGGCGTAGTTGCCCTCGGCCGCCTCCTGCACGGCGAAGCCCATGGTGATCGCCAGCGGCGAGTTGATCGGGTAGGAAATATCCTTCCCGTAGATTCCGCCGATCGGCACCCGCGCACCGACACCGTTCATCGAGATCTCGGCCGAGCCGGCCAACTGACCGAAGTTCGAGCGCGAATACCAGGCCCGGAACAACGTCACCCGGTCGGCGTCACCGCACCGGATCCGCCCGACCCACGCGTCACAGGCGGTTTCGTCGTAATTGGTTATCTCGGTGAATATCTCGAGTGAGCGGGCCGGCGAGCCGGACAGCATGCCGACCGCGCTACCGAACATTCCAGCAAGGTGGTCAGCCATCGTCGCCTCCATAGCGGGTCGAAAAGACCTGGGCCCGAGCATCATCAGCTTGCTCCGGGCTGAGTAGATCCAGGTCACGGGTCAGGAAGTCGCGGGTCGCCGCGTCGTCGTGTCCATGCTCACGCATTCCCGCGAGCATGAACGAGTACTGGGCGGACTTGGCCTGTTGAGCAGCCAGGCCCGCGATCACCAGGATCTCCTCGGCGAGATCCCGTTCGGTCAGGTTGGTGGCTTTCGGCGCCAGCTCGATCTGATGCACCCGGCCATCCATGAATGCCGTCACCGTGACGGTTTCGGGCGGATTGGTGACAGTGAACAGCGGCACCGTGAGTTCGTCGTCCTCAACACCGGACACTTCCGAGAACCCGTCGCCGGATTCCGCATCGTCGACCGGCACGAAGTCGTCGTAGGTCCCGAGCGCATCGAGGCCCGCTGCGTTCGAAACGTCGTCCGAGTACGAGAAATCCAACGCCGAGAGGTCGTCATGGTCGTCATCGTCGTCCGGAGAATGTGGCGGAAATTCACCCACCGTGGAGGCCTCTTTCAGTACGCGTAGGAACTGTCCGGATCAGACTTGTCGAACCACGAACCCGACGGCAGGAATTCGATCAAACCGTCCAGAGCCCGCTGCAGGTTGTCCTTGGTCCCGGTCAGGAAGCTGCCGTAGAGCTCCCCGTTCACCCGGCGTGGGATGGACACGATGCGTCCCTGCTTCGAGTCGAGCACGCCCGCGGCCACGTCGACCTGAGCGACGGTGCCGCCCGGATTGCGCTCGGACACCACCAGTTCCACCCAGCTCTCGGGCTCGGAGATGATGTTCGCGTAGACCCGGGCCGAGGTCGGCGGGATCCCATAGCCGGTCAGCTCGTCGGCGGTCCGGCAATTGGCGAGTGTCGCCGCGACCCCGGTCAACGGCTCGACGCTGGCCGGCTGGCCCTCGCCGAGCACGGTCATCACCATGCCGGCCAGACCCACCTGTGCGGCCACCCGCTGCAGCACCAGCATGTCGTTGTCGCGGGCCGCGACCACATGCCGACCGCCCTTGCGGCACACCACGAACCGGATCATCTTGCCGCCCACGTCGCGACGCCACCAACGCCCCTCCAGCGTGCGCTCGGGCCGGCTCAGGGTGTCGAGCATCGCCGCCACCTCGGGGTGGGGGTTGCCGAAGACATCCAGCACGCCCTGGGCCGTGAGATCACGGGTCACCTGTTCCCACACGATGTTGCGCAGATCGGGCTGTGGAATGTTCAACCGGATTCCCATCGAGGGCGGGAAATCGGTCAGCCCCAGCTTGTCGGCGACCACCAGGATCCCGTCGATGGTCAGCTCGGCCCCGACGACATCGTCGATCGCCTGAGCATTCGCGTCGGCGCCATACGGAGTACTCATCAGTCCGCTCCGCCTCTACCGAACGGTTCCACGGACGGCGCCGGACATCGTCGAATCCGTCCGGTCGTACCCGCTGGCCGCACGGGAGAGCTTCGCCCCGAGGTCCCGCGACACACTGGCCATACACGTTCCCGCAGCTCGACGCGCGTTGAGCGCGGCCGCGACGGCTGAGGCCGTCGACGACGAAATCGGCCCATGCGTCAGGCGCACCGCGGTGTCGACACCTTCGACCACGCCGGTAGCCACGGTCAGGTTGGTCGCAGCCTGGCCCTGTTTGGCCGATAACTCATGCAAATGCGCGGTGGCAACCCGCAAATCACCCGCCATGAAAATTCCCCTCGATCCCTGTCCCCGAATTCTTACCTGTCGATCACGGCCGCAGATCCGGGTACACCGCGATCTAATGTAGCCGCCGCTGCCACATGCAGCTGGCCCTGCTCGAAATCCGCCCCGACATGCACCGGAGCCGGACCCGCCGCGGCGCCACCGGCGGCCGTGGCTTCCAGGTCTGGAGGCAGTGTCTTGGCGGCCTCGTCATCCGTGCCGGCGCCCAACGGATCAGCCGGCGCACCCGCAGAATCCGTGGCAGGCAGTCCATCGGCCTCGCCCGCTTCGGGCTCGCCCACCTGGTCCTCGCCGTCCTCGCCGTCCTTGTCGTGCTCGTCCTTCTCGTCGTCCTCGGCCTTGTCGTCCTCGGCGTCGTCGTCGCGGCCGTCCCGGTCCTCGTCGTCCTCACCGTCTCGGTTGTCGGCGTCGACCCCGGCGCTGCCCGACGCCTTGTCGAGCTGGGCGGCGTCGGCAGCGGGGCCGCCCGCCTGCCCGGCCGCCTGGCTCGCCATCTGCGCAGCCTGGGTCCCGGCCTGGGTGGCCGCCTGCGCGGCCTGTCCGGCAGCCTGGGTGATCCCGCCGAGCATTCCGCTGAGCGGGCTCACCAGTGAACCCAGGATCCCGCCGAGGGCGCCGGCCGCATTTGTGGCCGCATCGGACGACGGGGTACCCGTACCTGACATGCCAGTGGGCATCGCAGGTGCCGACGAGGAGCCCGACGGAGTACCTCCCGAACCGCTGGTCGACGGGACACTGCCACCGCCGCCCGAGGGAACACCACCTCCCGACGGAACATCGCTGCCCGACGGAGCATCGTCGGCGCCCGTGGGACGGCCCGGGTCCGTGGCCCCGGGATCTTCCGGTGCGGTGGGCACCTGGGGGTCGGCGACCGGCGGCTCGAACTCCGCGCCGGTGGGAGTGGCGCCGCCGGCCAGGCTCTCGTACTGCACCGCCGCGGTCTGCAATACGGCGGCGTTCTCATCGATGTGGCCACGCAGAGTTCTGAGATCGTTGTTGGAGTCGCCGACGGCTTTGGCCACCATCGCGAACTCGGCCGCCATCTGGGCCGCCGTCCCGAAACCCGGAACAATTCCCGCGCTCGTGGTGAGCAGGCTCATCGCGCCCAGCCAGTCGGAGTGTCCGTCGAGACGGTCGCGGGTGGCCGCTATCTGGCCGGCTTCGGTCGACAGCACCCCGGCCACCATGTGGTCCAATCCGAGCATCGTCTGGACCCGGCCGACCTGTTCGGTGTTGCGGCCCGCGTAGGCACTGGCCCCGCCGCTGTCCCAGCTGTCATCGGGGAAGGCCGACACGAGCACCTGCCCGACCGCGCCCATCTTGTCGGCCCCCTCCCCGAAACGTTGCCCGTTCTCCGGATCGCCGACACCGGTGCTGTGCTTCATCGACTCGATGGTCTGCTGACCGGCGACGAGGATCGGCGACCGGGCGGCTCTGATCAGACGCCGGCCGATCTGCGATGCGAGGAAGTTGGCGGCCTTCTGGCTGAGGTCGGTCATCTGGCCGCCGAACTTGGCAACCTGCTCGAGTTCGGCGCCGACGGTGTTGCGGACGATGAACTCTCCGACCTTGGCGGCACGCTCGGTCCACTTCCGATTGTTCTCGATCACGCCTTTGCCGAAATCGGCAATATCCCCCAGCAGTCCCATACCCCGAATCCCCTTCGCCGGAACAGAGATTACCAGCGCATTCGACCCGGTCAGCGCACCAATTTCGCGCTTGCAACGGCATCGAGAAGGCAGTCCCAAAACTCGCCTCGACCACCACCTATTGCAGTTGAACGGTCGTTTTTCCGGGAGCATCCGAGAGGGTGGGCCTCACGCCCGTGCGGCCACCCCGGGGCGCCGGCGCAAGGGCACTCCGGGGTGCCGCCGGGGGCACCGCCCACCGCTTCCGCGACCCGCTTCGGGATTTGCCATCCAAATTTGCTGCGACGTCAGTTCCGCCGGATTACGGGCGGATCCTGCAAGCCGGACGAGTTGTAGTCGATACTTGAGCACGGTCAAAGTTCCCTTTTGTGAGTTCCGGAGGAGATTCAGGCGTGCCCGACCCCGACGACACCTTGCGTAGAGAGCTCGGCTGGACGGGGCCGGAGGAATCACACTTCGAACCCGACACCAGGCCGACCCGTCGCAAGCCACCAGAACCGCCGCCATCGATACCTGGGCGGCCCCCGGTGGATTTCATGCCGTCGAAGCCACCGGCCAGTTCCGACTCCGACGATTCCGGCCCATCGCAAGTCGTACCCGTCGACCGCGACGCCGAGCGCGCCCGCAACACGTTCCGGGAGTCGCCTCCCGCACCGTCGGCCCCGCCGCAGCAACAGGCGCCGCCACCTCCGCCGCCTCCCCCGCCCGCACCACCGCAACCTCCGCACGATTCCCATCAGGCGCCGCCCAACCAGGCACCACCGAACATGGGCCATCCCGAACACCGGCCGGATGCATGGGAGCAGGGCCCGCCCGGCTGGCAGCTTCCGTCGCAGCGTCCGCCCGGCCCGGGAGGTCCGCCGCAGCGGCCGTACGGACCACCACCCGGTCAGCCCTGGCCCGCCGAAGGCGGATTCGCACCGGATCCGGGTGCGGCCGCACCCGGCGTACCGCCCCTGCCGACCGGCTCATACGCCGACCGCATCCGGGTCAATGACCTGGTTCCGCCGAAGCGTCAGCCACCGGGCAGCGGTTGGCGATTGTTCGTGTACCGGGCCAGTTTCGGGCTGATCAATCCCGGCCCGTCGCCGGAAGACCTTCGGATGACCGAGTTGGAGACCAAGATCAAGGGCCTCCTGCGCGGCCACTACAAGGTCGGGGTGATGGGCAAGGGCGGGGTCGGTAAGACCACCGTCTCGGCCAGCGTCGGATCGATCTTCGCCCAGTTGCGTCAGGACGATCGCGTGGTGGCCATCGATGCCGACACGTCATTCGGCAAGCTCGGCAGCCGCGTCGACCCCCAGGCCCAGAGCTCGTACTGGGAGCTGGCCAACGACAAACACCTGGACTCGTTCGCCGACGTGCGCAGCCGGGTCGGCACCAACGCCGCAGGGCTGTTCGTCCTCGCGGGCGAGGGCACCCCGGCCCGCCGCCGGGTGCTCGACGCGGCCATCTACCGCGAGGCCACCACCCGGCTCGACCGGCACTTCTCCATCTCGGTGGTGGACTGCAGCTCAACCATGGATTCGCCGGTGACCCAGGAGGTCCTGCGGGATCTCGACGGCTTGATCGTGGTGTCCTCGCCGTGGGTCGACGGGGCCGCCACCGCCGGGCAGACGCTGGACTGGCTGGCCGCCCACGAGATGACGGACCTGCTGCAGCGGACCGTCGTGGTGCTCAACGACTCCGACGGCCACGCCGACAAACGCACCCGGACGATTCTGGCCGGACAGTTCTCGGGTCAGGGCCAGCGGGTGATCGAGGTGCCGTTCGACGGGCATCTGCGGCCCGGTGGCGTCGTCGACCCGCGGGAGATGTCGACCCCGACCCGGCGCCGGTTCCTGGAGATCGCCGCGGCACTGGCCGAGCACTTCCCGACGCATGACGAGCGCCGGGACCGCTAGCCGGGCCTGATCAGCGCATCGCGCCGATCAGCGCCTCGAGGGCGTGGACGGCGGGTGCGTCGACGGGGTATTCCGCCTCGGCGCGCGCCACGATGTCCTCGGAAACACCGGCGGCCGTTGCGGTTTCACTGATCGTCAGATTCGCCTGCCGACGGGCGGCATACAGGCGCTGCCCGAGCGTGGCGCCGGGCGCGGTGGCGGCGAGGGTGGTCAGCTCATCGATCTGGCGACGCACCGCACTGAGCGCCTTGATCAGCGCCGGGGTCACCATGCTGAGCCGCGCCGCGCGGGCAGCCACCGCCTCGAGCTGACGTAGGTCAGCCAGGACCGACGTGACCCGCGGCGTGAACTCCGGTTCCCCGACGGCGGGCAAGGTGGCGATCGTCGACTCGAGGGTGTTCACCGCGGTGAGGACCGCCTGGGCGATCAGCGGTACCTCGTCGCTGGCCGGCGGTGTCGTCGTCAATGGCACGGCGGACGGTATCGCGGTGACCACGGTGGGCGGCTCTATGTGTGCCGGAGCGGGCATGGTCGGATCGGGTGCCGGCCCGCCCTGTCGCAACCGGGCGATCGTGCCCGGCGGCCAGCGCAGCACCTCTTCGAGCTTGAGGCGGGTGCGCTCGCGGGGCCAGCTGCGGCCCTTCTCGAACGCGATGAGCGCTCCGGCGTTGATGATTCCGTCGGCGGCAAGGCTGCGCTGGCTGATGTCCAGTTCGCGGCGCCTGGCTGCGGCTGCGGCACCAGCGCGGATAAGTCCGACATCGAACTCACCAGTGGCGAGATCGTACTCAGCGTCGGTCATACGGGGCTGTTTCCTCGCCGATGTGCTCAGCTTCAGCGCGAGTGCCGAAGCGGTTGCCGGGACCTCTCAATCCTAACCCCAGACTGCAGCACCGCTACACCTTGGGTTTTTCTCATCCGTAGCAAACAACCCCGACGCTACGGCTTCTCGTCCGGACAAACCGCAGCCCTGCTACGGGTACATCGAAGTACCTACGTGCGGTCTGACGTGCGTGTTTAGATCCATAACGACTTTCCCCTGGTGGTCCCGCATCGTTACCAATGCAAATTTCCGTAGCGTTGCACCGCTGCGGTTTGAACCAAACTGTTGCATCGCTACGGTTGTTCCTATAGCGTTCCCCTCAACGCGGTACACACCGCAACAGGAGCCCTAACAGGAGCAGCAGCATGAACGCACTCATGGCCAACGGCATCCCGCTCGGCGTCTGCACCAGCAACCCGGAGCGGTGGACCTCCACCCCTGACGACCAGGCCAAGGCCATCTGCCGGGAATGCCCGCGGCGCTGGCTGTGCGCCCGCGAGGCCTGCGAACTGCCCCGCGCCGAAGGAGTTTGGGCCGGAATCATGGTTCCCGAGGCGGGCCGCGGCCGCAGCTTCGCGCTCAAGCAGCTGCGATCGCTGGCCGAACGCAACGGCTACCCGGTGCGCAAGCTCGGCCTGGTCTTCCCCGAAGCCGCCTGATCCGGCTCACGCAACACGGTTTTCACCAGATCTTTTATCTGGCTCTCTCCCTGCCGATTCGAGGGGACGGCAGGGCAAGGGCGAGTTTCCACTGGGGGAGGAATAGGGGCCCGGGGTGTGTCGTTACACCCGCGGACGGTGCCGGGCATTGCCCCGGGCCCCACACCAGAAAAGTCGCTTCGAGCGACCACTCGCCGCGAGGCGCAGTGACGGCACCGTCCCCAACTTCTTCTTCGACTACCGCTCGAGCGTGACGACTACCGCGTCGAGCAGGCTGTCCACTTCGTCTTCGTCGTAGCCGCGCTGAAACATCGGCGGCTTCGGGAACACGATGTTGCGGACATCATCGGGTCCCAGGTGCCCGCGCCCGTCTAGCCTGCGGGCGACCAACGCCAGAAAATCGTCGACCGACTTCTTGTCGTAACCCCGCTTGCCCAGCGGCGGCTTCGAAAATTCGGTGCTGCGAAGGTCTTCGGCAGTCATTCCCCCGGTCATGCCGGTCATGCTAACCGCGCACCGGTTCAGCCGAACGCGGTTACCGTGAGGTTCATGAGCAATACCGATACGGCGCCTGCCGAAGTCACGTGCGCCAACTCGGAGTTCACCGGGGTGCTGCACCCGCGCGAGGTGCCGCTGGGCGGACCACGCGCGATCCTGGTCCGGCGCACCCTGCCGCAACGGGACCGGTCCATGATCGGTGCCTGGTGTTTCGCCGACCACTACGGTCCGCACGACGTCCGAACCAGCAGAGGCATGGACGTGCCGCCCCATCCCCATACTGGATTGCAAACGGTGAGTTGGCTTTTCGAAGGCCTCATCGAACACCGTGACAGCGCCGGGGTCCACGCCATGGTCCGGCCGGGCGAGCTCAACCTGATGACGGCCGGCGCCGGGATCTGCCACTCGGAGGTCTCGATGCCCGAGGCCCCGATCCTGCACGGCGTGCAGCTGTGGGTGGCCCTGCCCGATGCCGCCCGCGACTCCGGCCGCGACTTCGCGCACTACGCACCGCCGCCGCGGACCGTCGACAGCGCCACCATCCGGGTGTTCCTCGGCGAGCTGGCCCAGTCGCAATCGCCGGTGCACACCTTCACGCCGTTGCTCGGCGCGCAGGTCGACCTCGAGCCGGGTGCGGAGTTGACGCTCGACGTCGATCCGGCCTTCGAACACGGCGTGCTGCTCGATCAAGGTGCGGTCGAGGTGTGCGGCACCACGTTGGCGGTCGCCGATCTGGGCTATCAGGCCCCGGGGCGCACGCAGCTGCAGTTGGTCAACCGCGGCGTCGGCCCGGCCCGGGCGCTCCTGCTCGGCGGGCCACCGTTCACCGAGGACCTGGTGATGTGGTGGAACTTCGTCGGCCGCAGCCACGACGACATCGCGACCTACCGCGAACTCTGGCAGGCCAACGATGCACGCTTCGGCGATGTGGAGGGCTACAGCGGCAACGTCGCTCGGCTACCCGCACCGCCCTTGCCGAATGGACGACTCAAGCCCCGGCAGCGCCCGGCAGGCTAGGAATTCAGGTACTCGCGTTCAAATACTCCGAAGTGCTGCCGCCCACCGGCATCTCGGGTAGCCCGAGCTTGCGGTGGTCCCAGCTGCGCAGCCGGCTGGGCACCACGCGCACCGCGATGCGGTTGTTCATCATCTGGTCCACGAACGGGCGCATCTCCTCCGTGTAGGGGCCGGTGTAGCGCTCCCACACGCTGATGCCCACGCGCAGAATGGTTTCCGGATCGTCGACGATCTCGGCGGTGCCGTCGATCGACACTCCGCGCAGGGTGTTGTAGGTGTCGCCGTCCTCGATCATCACCGTGATCGTGGGGTCGCGACGCAGGTTGACCGCCTTCTGCGACTTGGCTTTTGTCTCGAACCAGATCTCGCCGTCGAGCACCGCGTACCACATGGCGACCAGGTGAGGTCGGCCGCTGGGCAGCACCGTGGCCATCGTCGCAGTCCGGCTGCGTTCGATGAATTCGGCGATCTCGTCGTCACTCATGACGATCTTCGTGCGCTCGTTCTTGCCCACCTGTCACCTCTCTGATCGGTCAGCCCACCATAGCCACGGCCGCACAGCCACCCGCGAACGCGGTCGGTAACGGAGCCGGCCGGCTACAGCACGCCGAACTGTGAGGTCACCCAGCGCACCGGATCCACGCAGCGGAACGGGGCAATACCCCTGGCGTGCAACCGGTTTCCAGTCGGCGGATGCCCGAGCGCCGATACCGCGAAGTACCGGCTGGCCAGCCGTGCACCCGCGGACGGGTTCTCCACGGCCGCCACGATCGAGCCGCCGTGGAGGCGGACCAGCAGGCTGCGCACCTCCTGGTCGAGCAGATGACCGTCGACGTCGTCGTACTGCTTCCCGTCGGAGGTGTCCCGCAGGAAGGCCGCTCCCCCGTTGGACATGACCAGCGCCCATTCCGAACCCTGCACGTCGCGCAGCGCCCGCAGCACGTCGAACTTGGACAGGATCACCGCCAGCTTGGGCTGACCCGGGTTGACCGCCAACAGCAGATTTCCCAGGACCGAACGCGGCTCCCCACCGCTGAACGGCTGGGGCGGCAGCAGATCCTGCAACTGATCGCGGATGGCCTTCACCCGCAGCGGGTCGAACATGAAGAACACCGCATCGGCGTGGCCGAAGAACTGGAAGGGCGGCGCGCGCAGGTCACCGTTCTCCAGGTCCTCTCCCGCCACATCGCGCAGTACCAGGAACCGGCGCACCCCGTGCCAGACACCGATCGAGAACACCAGGGGCTCACGCTGATTCGGGGCCTGGGTGTGCACCGTCGGGGTGGGAGGCAACAGGCCCCGCTGCACATACAGCGGCCCCTCGTAGTTGGTGGCGTAGTTCTGAGCGGTGGCCCGGGTTACCGCTTCCAACACCACACCGAACCGCTCGCAGAGCAATTCCAACTGCTTGATCAGCACGGCGATGTAGAGGCTCTTGCCCGTCGCCCGCGCGCCGGCCAGCGCGATGCAGATGGCGTGGCCCTCCCGAAAACCCTCGGGGAGGGTGAAGTGGCAGACCGGACAGATCTCCACCGCGGCGCCCTGCAACGCCCGGTTGGCCTCCGACGTGGGCGGCGGCGGACCGTTGTAGCCCGGGCTTCGGGTCCAGGTGTACAGCGGACCGCAATCGGCAGGTGCACCCACATAGGCCGAGGCGACGTCGTCGCGGTACCGGGTACCGCCGGCCTGGGGAGGCAGCGTCCACAGATGGTTGTTGGGACTCAACGGGGTGAAGCAACGCGGGCACTTACTCATGTCAGCCCCGGCTCCCCCTCAGTCGCTCCGCCAGCGACGGATTCTCACTGCGCCGCGTCAGCAGCCTGTTCACCATCTTTCGGTACCCGCGCATCGTCCCCTCAGAAGAATCACCCGACAACTGCGCCATCAACACCACCACGGACTCGGCGTCCGCGCCCCCCATGGTGGCAGCCAGCTTCCCGGCCAGCATGCCCGCGAGCTGATCCACCGGATCGAGGACGTAGGCAGCGGACTCGGCTGCCGCGGTGCGCAACAGACTGATCGCCACCACCGTCACCGGCGCCAACAGACCGCCGTCGACCAACGGTAGTACCCGATCCACCGCTTGTGTGCCGCAACCGGTTTCGGCTGCCAACGCGTTGCAGGCCGGCGGGTAGGGCTGCCCGGCGAGTACGCCCAACAGCGCGAACGCCAGTAGCCGTACCGAGAAATCCGGGTGGACCGACTCCGGTTCCACATCGGCCAGCACCTGATCCCACAGCGGCGCATAGGAGCTCTGGTGGGTGTGCAGGTAGCGCTGCTGCAGCCAGTCGCGCGGCTCGATGTGGCGGACCGCCGCACAGGCGACCACCACACCGTCGCCGTCATCGTTGTCGTCGATCACCTTGCCGGCCAACTGCCGCAGCGCGGCCGAATCCGCGGCACCCACGAGCGTGCGCACCGCAGCCCGGCCCGGCAGCGGTTCGGGACCGACGGCCAGCAGCAGATCCGACGGGTTCCAGACCGAGGCCGTCGCGGCGGCCTCGAAATTCTCCGGCTCCGTCGTCCGCAGCCACCACAACTGCGCACCGGCATCACCCGGGTGCCGCGGCCCGCGACGGCGCGACCGCAGCCCCCGCAGCGCAGCGCGGATCCACACCGAATCCCAGGGCTGGGCGCGGGCGAGTTCGGCGGCCTCGGGCACCGGGCCGGCCTCGGCGAGCCAGTCCAGGAGGTCGTCACCGATGGCGCTGCCGTCGGTGTCGCCCTCGTGCAGCAACCACGCGCCCAACGACAGCCGATCGGCGGCCCCGATCAACCCCCGCACCCCCGGATCGGCCAGGCCGGGCACCACATCGTCGGCCAACGCCGCCTGCAGCCGGTCATCGACGACCCCCGCCCTCAACAGCAGGTCAACGATCCTCAGCAACCGGTGGGCGCCCTGCTGCCGGCCGCGGTCCAGGGCCGGCCCGATGGCCACCCGCAGCGACGAAGGTGTTGGTTTCCCGTGAAACGTTCTCGGCCCCAACGAGATTGGTCCGTCTTGGGTCATCCACGCATCGTCGACGATGGCCCGGGCGAAGAAAATGGCGTCGGCGTACGTCGCCCCGGCCCCGTCCGGCAACTCGTGCCGGGCCCGCCAGGCGTCGGCTGTGGTGACACCCACCACGGCCGAGAGCACATCGGCGATGACGTGGGCCGCCTCGGACCCGACCAGGGCACCCGCCGGAGAATACGCGGCGATCACCTCGTGGGCCTCGGCCTGCGCGTCGGCGAATTCCGGGTGTCCGGCCACCGCCATCGCGATCGGCCAGGCCGGATGCAGCCCGTCATCGCGTACCTGGCTGGACAACGTGTCGATGTCATCGAGAACCCCGCGAGCCGAGGCTACGTCGAGCAGCACCACCTGCGCCATCACCGACCACCGGGTCACCTCGATCCGGTGCCCGCCCGCAGTGCGGTGCGGATCGCCGCCGAGCTCACCCAGCGACACAGTCTCGGATTCGCTGATCAGCACCAGGCCCGGTTCGACCGCGGGAAGGTCCTCGATCGGCACCGCACTCAGCACCTGACCGCCGTGCAGCGCAACCTGTTCGGCGCGATCGAACGTGGAAAAGCTCAGCCTCGCAGCGGTTCCCGGCGACATCAGGAAACTCACCAGACCGATCCACTGTGCCGCCGCGTCCGGCGACTGCACGCCCAGCACCACCGGCGGCCCACCCCTCAGCGCGGCAGCCACCGCATCCAGGAGCGCGAACAGCGTTGCCAGCCGCCAAGTGGTGGTATCCAGCGCGAACGCGACCACACTGTCCTTGGTCACCGCGTCGCCCAGCTCCGGCAGGTCCCCGGGGAGTTCGGCACGGGCCACCGCGGCGGCGCCGTAGGGCTGGAGCCAGTGCGGTGACCGCCACCGCTGGATGGCGCGGCAGCGCGGGTGGGTGTCCGGCGCGCGATCCAACAGCGCGTGGGCGAACACGTTGCCCGGCCGGCCCGTGCTGTCCGACCCGGCCGGGAAGGTGTGCCAGTAGCCGGCGCCGTCAGGGACATGCCGGTACGCCAGCCGGCGCGGACCCTGCTCGAGCTGCTCGGGGGTGGGGAAATCAGGTGTCTGCCCCACCGGTCGGAAGACCGTGTGTACGCCGGCCATCAATGCCTGCGTCTCCGCCGGCGTGAGCCCACCGCTGGTTTCCTTGAGCTGCCAGCCACCGACAGTCCCGACGGCATCGAACGATGTGTAGGCAAGCTGGCCGTAGCGCGACGTCATAACACCGTCGCGGTGAGCTGCAACGTCTGCGCCGGCGGGTCCAACAGTGCGACGGTGCGCAGCTGGAGCGGGTCGGTGATATTCAGAAACAGCCGGATCCAGCCGTGCAGGCCACTGACGTTGGCGGCCCACAGTTCGCCGGCGCCCGACGCCGTTGCCGCCGTCCAGCGCAGGTGCTTGGACGGGTGATCCGCCAACTGTCCCTGCGCGTCCAGGGGAGCGACGTCGACGGGCTGACCGTCGTGCACGCTCAACGGCATCCGCTGCGGATTGTTGACCAGAACGAAGGCCGGCGAGCCCGGCACTTCATATTCCGAACGCACCGCGACGGTCGCCGTGGTGGGATAGCCGCCTGCGTCGCGCCCGATCCGCACCGCGTACTGCAGCCTCAACATGCCCGCGTACTCGATGCTGGCTACCGGTCCGGTGACCCGTCGCCCGCCGGAGAACGCCACCGGCGCCAGGTGCAGTGAACATCCGCCCACCGGAAGCTCACCGGTCAGGTGCATGCCGCCGTACTTTTCGTAGTCCTCCAGTGAGATCTCGAAGGACCTGCCGGTCAGGCCGGCCCGGGCGTCATGTCCCTTGGGTGCCAGGGTCGCCACCACGCCGGCCGCGCCGGCCGGCCATTCGAACGTCAGCACCTGCTTGTTGCAGTACTCGACGAGTTCGACATCACGGATGGTTCCGGTGTGCACCGCCGACACAGTGCGGCCCAGCACGGCCCGCCCGGCCAGGATCGTCACCGGCGTGACATAGGCCCGGCTCCACCCCTGCGGCCAGGGCACCCCGGTCATCAGCGTGAGATTGCTGCCATCGGGTTGCGCCTGATTGACCACCGGCTGCCGCAGCCTCAGGTCCGCGGCCAGCCCCACCTGCTCGAGGGCGTTCTCGGGAAGTTCGGTGGAGACACCACCGGCGCTCGGACCGGTCTGGCTGAGATAGATGGCCACCTCTGCTCCAGGCGACGCCCAGGACACGTCGAACGACTCACCGTCGAATGCGGTGTCCACCGAGATGTCGGTGACCGCGGCAAGCACCGCCGACACGTCGATGTCGGCGTCAACCGGCTCGGACAGCTGCACGGCCCCGTCGAGGTCGACCGCGCTCCGCACCCGGTAGCGATAGCGCATACCCCGGGCCGCACCCGAATCGACGAACCCGGTCCGGTGCTCGCCTTCGGCCAGAATCCGGTAGCGCGACTCGTCGATCGCGGGCACGTCGGCCTCATCGTGTGGGATGCGGTACACGTGTACGGAGCTCGCCCCGGGCGGTGCCGTCCACTTCCCGATCACCAGGCCGCCGTCCTCGCGGATGGATACATCACCCGGCTGGGCGACCAGCACCCCGCCGGCATGCAGCACCGGCCGGGTGCTGAGGGCATCCGCGCGCGACGTCCCGGTGATGACCCAGACCTGGTAGTAGCGCACCGGCCCGGTCAACGGCCGGTCGTCGCTGGCTGCCGACAACGGAGTCGCGGCGACGAGGTCGGCGTTCTCCGATGATCGGGGCGCCCGGTCCTCGGCGCTGACCACCCGGTACAGCACCACTCCCCCGTTGGCCTGATAGTCCGGCCAACTCAATTCGACGACCCCGGGGCGGGACTCGCCGTGGCGGAACGCAATCGGGTGCACGTCGCCCGCTGCGGTCGGCGCCTGCTGCGGCGGGCTGTCCGGGGCCCGGGTTTCGAGCTCGGCGAGCAAGCGGGCCATCTCTTCGGCGTGCTCGGCGACCGATCCGGGCAACATCTCGCGGATCTGCTCAACGTCGGTGCGACCGGACCGGAGCACGAGCCGCAGATGGGCTTCCTTGAAACTGCGAGCTGCGACCGCGCCGGAATCGACCAGTTGCTGACGCCAGGCCAGCAACGGCGCCAGCCGGGGATCCGCGTCGTCGGGATCGTCGACGGGATACAGATCGGGCATCAGAACACCAAATCCCCGCCGGACATGAGCGCTACGCGTCACGTGCTCCGGCAGCTCGAACAGCGCGAACTCCTGAGGTGCAGGCCCACACTGGCCTGCACACCCAGAAACGCTACCGCAGCAGCCGCCTGGTCACCGCCACATGGTGAGCCGGGCCGATGCGATGCGGTTGTGCTCCGAGGCATAGGTTCGGCACATGTCTTCTGCCAGCTCGTCGGCCAGCGCGGACGTGTGGGAAGTGATGTCGACAGCGCGGACCATCCGACGGTTCACCGGGGAACCGGTCGACGACGCGACGCTGACCCGCTGCCTGCAGGCCGCGGTGTGGGCGCCGTCGGGAGCGAACGCCCAGGCCTGGCGGTTCGTCGTACTGCGCTCGGCCGAGCAGCGAGCAGTCGTCGCCAAAGCGGCGGCGCAGGCCCTGGCCGTCATCGAACCCGTCTACGGCATGACCCGACCGGCCGGGGACGACACCAGCCGGCGCGCCAGGACCAATCGGGCCACCTACGAATTGCACGACCGGGCAGGCGAGTTCACCTCGGTGCTGTTCACCCAGCAGCGCTTCCCCACCGCCTCGGAACTGCTGCTCGGCGGATCGATCTTTCCGGCCATGCAGAACTTCCTGCTCGCGGCGCGGGCCCAGGGGCTGGGCGCGTGCCTGACCAGTTGGGCCTCCTACGGCGGTGAACAACTGCTACGCGAGGCGGTCGGGGTGCCCGAGGACTGGATGCTGGCCGGCCACGTCGTGGTGGGCTGGCCGCGCGGTTCCCACGGGCCGGTGCGACGACGCCCGGTCGAGGAGCTGATCTGCGTGGATCATTGGGAGAACCTGACATGACTGGCGTGACCGGACTGATGCCCGCGGCGTTCATCGGCCATGGCAGCCCGATGAATGCGATCGAGTCCAATGGCTTCACGGCGGCCTGGCGCGGTTTCGGGCAGACCGTGCCGAGGCCGCGGGCGATCCTGGTGATCAGTGCCCACTGGTACATCAACGCGACCGCGGTGACAGCGATGGCGCGTCCGCGCACCATCCACGACTTCTACGGATTCCCGCGTGAGCTGTTCGAGGTCCAGTACCCGGCGCCGGGGTTGCCGGAGCTGGCCGAGGAGGTCAGCGACGTGGTGAAGCCGACCTGGGTGGGTGCCGATGTGGACAGCTGGGGCATCGACCACGGCACCTGGTCGGTGCTGGTACACGCCTTCCCCGACGCGTCCATACCTGTTGTGCAACTGGCGATCAACGCCAACGAGCCGGCCGAATACCACCTGCAGCTCGGTGCGAAGCTGGCGCCGCTACGTGAGCGCGGCGTGCTGATCGTGGGCAGCGGCAACATCGTGCACAACCTCGCCGGCATGGACCCCACCCGACCCGAGGACGGCTTCGCCTGGGCCAGGCGGTTCGACGACGCCGCACGGGAACAACTCACCCACTCCCCCGCCGACGTCCTCAATCTCGAGGCCCATCCGGACTACGCGGCCGCCGTTCCCACCCCGGACCACTTCATCCCGATGCTGTACTTCGCCGGGCTTGCCGGTGCCGCAGCAGATTCCGGCCGGTCGGTAGACACGCTGGTCACCGGCTACACCTACGGGTCGTTGTCGATGACGTCGTATGTCCTGCGGTGAGGCAGCTCAATTCGTCGAACCCGCGCTGACGGGCACGCTATGGTGACGGGCGTGTTGGGCCATGACGAGCGAGTAACCCCCGTCGGGGTGTAGGCGAGCGTGCGCGGAATCATCCTGGCCGGCGGTTCCGGCACACGACTTCATCCGATCACGACGGGCGTCAGCAAGCAGCTGCTGCCGGTTTACGACAAGCCGCTCATCTACTACCCGCTGTCCACGCTGATCATGGCCGGCATTCGCGACATCCTGGTGATCACCACACCGGTCGATGCCCCAGCATTCCAGCGGCTTCTGGGTGACGGCTCCGCCTTCGGGGTGAACCTGACGTACGCAGTCCAACAACAGCCCGAAGGCCTGGCTCAGGCATTCATCATCGGTGCCGAGCACATCGGCACCGATTCCGTGGCACTTGTGCTCGGCGACAACGTCTTCTACGGCCCCGGTCTGGGAACGAGCCTGCGACGGTTCCAAAATGTCAGCGGCGGAGCGATATTCGCGTACTGGGTGGCGAACCCGACCGCCTATGGCGTCGTCGAGTTCGACTCGGACGGGTCAGCGTTGTCGCTGGAGGAGAAGCCGGTCGTCCCCAAATCCCAATACGCGGTGCCCGGGCTGTACTTCTACGACAACGACGTCATCGAGATCGCCCGGTCGCTGCGCAAATCGGCCCGCGGCGAATACGAGATCACCGGGATCAATCAGACCTACCTGAGCCAGGGCCGGCTGTCCGTCGAGGTACTGGCCCGCGGCACCGCCTGGCTGGACACCGGCACCTTCGACTCGTTGTTGGATGCCAGTGATTACGTCCGCACCATCGAACGCCGCCAGGGTCTCAAAATCGGTGTGCCCGAGGAGATCGCGTGGCGGGAGGGCTACATCGACGACGCCCAACTCGCCGCGCGCGCCAAAGAACTGCCCAAGTCCGGGTACGGCGACTATCTGCTGGAACTGTTGGCGCGCAAGTAGGTGCGCGGAACCGCTTGAAGGCAAGTCAGTGGTGGTGACGGCCGACGGATGCCCTGCTCCACCGTCATGTTCTCGCTGGAGCAGGGCCATACCGACCCACCGGAGGCGGGCCTGGTCGATCGGCTGATCAGAACACCGCGTCGCGACTGCCGCTCAGCTTTTACCGTTGATCTTCGTGCCGATCTCACGGGCGACCGAAAGGCCGGCCGTCACGTTGTCACTGCTGCATCCCCGCACATCGACAACTACGTTGGCCCGTCGGGACACCCCGCGACTACAGGTGATCGCATTGGCGGCCCCGCTGGTGTCGGTGAGAATCGACATGTTCAGGAACTCTTTGGCCTTGTCCTCACCGTTGCCGGTGGTTTTCACCGTGTCGGTGCCCAGGCCGTTGTAGGTGGCGTTGAGTGTCTTGAATCGACACGCCGTCCAGTCGGAGGCCTGCTTCTGGAACGCCGCCTTTGCCGCCGCCTCGTCAGGGAACAACACCGCGGCCTGAACCAAGTGGAGTCCCTTCCCGCCCTGCGCGGTCTGGATTGCCACGCCCGTGTAGCCGGAATCGGCATAGGTCGATTGGGCACCCGGAGCCCACACGCCCGCGCAGTTCGGGGGTGTGACGGGATCGGTGGACAGTGACGTCTCGACCGGCCCGGCCGTCACGCCCGAAATGTACAGTTTCTTCTCGATCTCACTGGCAGACAACAGCACACCCTCCAGCTCCGACGCCTCCACGGTGCCGTCAGCGCCGGGCAGTGCTGCCGTTGCCGAGCTGGTCGCCGGACTCTTCGACGTCGTCTGGGTAGACCCCGACGGACGTGCGCTAGTGGTGCCGGTCGCGACCGGACCATCGCCCGACTCATCGCTGCCACCCAGATTGACTGCGACAAGGACGATCGCCAGCACCAAGACGACCGCGCCGGCAACCACGCCCCCGATGATCCACGGCCCTTTGTTGTTATTGGGCGGCTGGCCGTACGGCGGGTTCATCATCGGCGGTGCGTTCCACGGACCGGGTTGCCCGGCCTGCCATTGCCCACCGGGCATCTGAGGCGGCGGATATGGCGACGGGGCCGATCCCTGCGGCGGGCCCGCAGGGACCCAGGGTGACTGCGACGGGGCCGGCTGATTGCCAGGCCAGCCGCCGCCCTGGAATGGGTCGTTTCCACCAGGATTCATTCGTCCTCCATATCTTGTTGTCAACGAGCTCGAGCTGCGTGCCCACGTCGCCCGCCCGGTATTCGCGAAAGGGCTTCGGCGGCAGGCGCTTCGATGCCTTCTCCTGGTTCCTGGCCAATTTCCCTGCGGGAAGGTGTCGCTCGGCCCGCATGACGCCGACGCATCGCCAGAACTGCCACCTGGCCCGGAAAATCACCCCACCCGGCAAACGGGACTATGTCGAACGGATGCATCGGGTCTCCCGCTGGCCTTCCACGCGTCATTGGCCAGCCACACCCTTGATCACGCCGGCGACGCACCGTAATCGGGTCGGCCGCTGCGCCGCCGCATACCGGACAGCGCAAAGGACCCCTCCAGTTCTTTGGTGCTCTCGACTTCTTTGGTGCTCTCGACAGCCCGCACAACCCTAACCCTGCCGATCACCAGCTGAGGACGCCAAAATGCCGCACCACAGCCCTGCCCTCCACACCCATTCCGCGCACCACAACCTCATTGGTCGCAATTTGACCGGGACCAAGGTGACAACGTCTGATTGTCGGCCCCTGGAGGTTGTCCGCCTGCTCAACCGTGAACCTGTGGCCTTTGACGTTGATACTCACGCCCCTCGACTCGACTGTGTGAATCGGCGGCCTCCCGGCGCGGGCTACGACCGAGCGCCCATGCCGCCAGTCATGCGAACACCAGCGGAAGGCGTTCAGCAATGCCCCCGGAGCACCCGCTCGAATTCAGAGGCAAGGAGTCCCTATCGGGCCTCCGCATGCGCGCCCAATCGCAAGACGCTCCCAAACACAAAGGCCGCGAACTCAGTTGAGTTCGCGGCCTTTGAGTTGCAGTTCGTAGAACCGCTCTCTGTGTGTGGTGCGTTTCCGCGGATCACGGCTACCGGGAGTTGATCGGTTCCAGGGATTTCTTGCAGATCTTCCAGCGGTTTCTTTGGCTGCGCTCGTCTGCTGTGGGTCCCGAGCCTCGGAGCCTTGATCGCGAAGACCAGTTCGTCGCGCAAATCGCGGAACTGGCGGACTCTACCGGTCATCACGACGTGGCCTTGCAGCTCCACGTGATAGTTGCTGATAGATAGACAGCAGACTGGGATAGATAGTTGTCTACAGGTCGATAGTTGGGAAGCGCGAGGACATATGCCCGACGGTATTGCGTCGCCAAGACGGCAATATCTTCGAATGTCGGATTCCCGCTAGCTCTGCCCAGGCGCTCCATGTCTTCTGCATTCGTCGACATCACGGTGGCTGAACTATCAATGATGACTCGTTGTTCAGGAGTCCAGTCGCTGGCGGGGATTTTTGCGTCGACGGTCCGCCATGGTGCTGTCGTATCGTCAAACATCGCCAGGAGGGGGCCCCAGTCTGCACAGTTGGGATTGCCCGCTGCAAGGAACGGTTCTGCGGCTGTGGTGTTGTCGGGAGACAGTACTTCCGACGGTGGGCCAGGAACGGCAACAAGCGGAGCGAGTGTCTGCGCTACGTTCACGTGAATTGCTGAGCAGATGTTCGCCAGCGCAGATGCCGCCGAATCTGTTGATCCCGAAAGGATGTTGTCGGCGCTGACATACGTTGGGATCGAAGCCACAGCAAGACGTGAGTAGGCAACAAACTGCGAATACAGTTCACGCATCACCCTATGAGGTGTCTGCTTGGTCAAGGACGCGGCTTGATCCGCAGTACGCGTACGAGCCTTCCCCACGGTCTCATACATCGTGCGCTGCTCAGGTGTCCACGCCGTCGCTGGTGCCGACTTATCCCGTTTGGCCCAGCCTGATGTCCTGGTCGCCGAGACGTAGTCCTGATACACCCGGCCCCAGGCTGCACAGGTCGGGTCCTCGGTGATGATGTTGACGGGCCCAGTGTCGTTGGCGCTGGCGAATTCCGATGGTGAGTCGGCTCCGCCAGCGTTCGACGGGCCGTTGCTGCCGCTGTCGGGTTTGACGATGAGCACGGTGATGACGACGGCCACGACGATCGCCAGCACCGCGGCGAGTCCGCCGAGGAGCCACTTGGCTTTCCCGCCACCGCTCGACGGTGGCGGGCCGCCGGCCCACTGCTGTTGAGGACCCCACCCACTGGGCGGTGGACCCGCCGGGCCGGTCGGTGGTTGCTGCCATGGTTGTGGCGCGCCGGCACCGGCGGGCGCGGATCCGAATGGATCTGGTGGGGGCAAACTCATCGGCACACCTTCGACTCGGACACGGACACGGACATAACACAATCGCAGAAGCCGAGGGCTCTCCTTGCTGCCGACGAGCACTGTCCAAGGAAATCTAGTGGTTTGACGTGTCGCCGTGGGGATCGGGCGGCAACCCGCGTCGTGCTGTGGTTGTCGGTCGTCTTTCCTGATAGGGATAGGGCGCAGGCCTATTGCTGGTCGCGTCGATCGATGGGGGGAGCTGCCCCCCCCGGGGGGCTGGCCTCGTGTCGGACTGGGTCGTGCGATGTGCTTCCTCGTCGAATAAGCCCCAAAACTGGTGCGTTTCGGGTGTGTCGGAACCACTTAGGCTGTGAGGGCGGATGCCCAGTGGCGGTCCGTTGTGGGAGGAAGGCCCGACATGAGCTATCAGCCTGGACCGGGCGGTTCGCCGTGGAACCCGCCGCCGCCCTCGGGTTCTGCTGGTGGGTCGCCGCAGTGGCACGAGGGCACGCAACGTCCCGGTGGTGGAGCCCAACAGCCTTGGGGTGGGGCGCAGGCGCCGGAGCAGTGGGCGATGCCGCCGGGGCCGCAGTCGTTGCCTCCCTTCAACCTTCCTCCCGCGCCATCGCCGAAGTCGTGGGTGAAGTGGGTTGTGATCGCAGTGGTGGTGGTTGTGGTGCTGGCCGGGGCGATCGTGGCCATCGCGGTGTTGAAGGGCAAGGGGTCATCGCCTGGCGGTTCCGATACGGTGTCTGCGGCGCCCAGCGATGTCGCTAGTGCCGGGGACAAGAACCCGGCGACGATCGTGGTCGAGGACGTCAGCTGTGACGCGCAGACCCCGATCTTCAAGAATTTCTACGATGCGGTCAAGGCATCTGGCTTTGAGGACTTGGATCACAGTGTGCCGGCGTCGCTCTGGTCGCCGGAGGAGCGCCGCATTAACGATGAGGCCAAACGGGCTACCGCGGCGGCAATCGCCCAGATGGGCCCGTTGGCCAAGCTGACGCCTCACCGGGTGCGGCGTGAGCTTTACGATCAGACCATGGCCTACTGGCAAGCCTGGATCGACAAGATTCCGACGTATGTCGGGTCCGACGATGCGTATCGGGCAGCGGGCACCGAGGGCCAAAAGGCACTCGTGAGGATGTGCAACGCGATTCAGTACAAGTCGGCTCAGGCGCGATCGTTTCTGGCCGATCCGGCTATCGCACCCAAGGGCTTCGCTCCGGTTACTTCCAATGCACCGCAACCGTTTCTGGGCAGTGGATCCGATCAGTGCAGTGACTACAGCGCCGCCCTCGCCGCGTACTACGACGATCCGGTGGTCAAGGATTGGCAGAAGATCGACTACAAGCTTGATGCCAGCGGATGGGATTCGAACCAACGTCAGCTCAGTGATCAGGCGGCCGACATCCTCGTCGAGCTTGCCCACAAGCTTGCCGGCCTGGGCGGCGACAGCGGTAACCCGGTGATGGCTGATTTCACTGCATTGGGTGCCCAGTACATCACTGCCTACGCACATGCGATGTCGTCCTACACGTCTAACGACGACAGTCTGGTCGGTGCTGGCCTGAGCCTGATGCGTTCTGTCAACTTTGCCTGCAAGGCCGCGGGCTGAACCGATGCGCCGCTGCCGCTGGAATGAGTTGGTGTTGCACTAGTTGGCGGCGTCGCGTTGGTCTGGATTGGGCCAGTTGGAGGTCGGTGTTTGTGACGACGGGAACTTCTGTGTTGTGTTCGCCGATCGACCAGGGTGAGGCAGGGCGATGACGGGCCCGGGCCAGGGCCAGGGTTGGGGTGGTCACGGTTCGCAGCTGCCGCCTGGCGGTGGGCAAGCGGACCGATTCTCCGGGCCGGCGGGCGCCTCTGGCTGGCCGCCGGTGGGGGTTGGGCACGACAACGTTGCGGGCTATGGCTGGGCAGCGCAGCTGCCGCCGCGGCGTCGGGCTCGGGTCGGCGTGTGGTTGATGGCCGGCGGCGCCGTGGCCGTGGTGCTCGTAGCCGTCGCGGTGGTGTTGCTGCGTTCCGGTGGGAGCACTAGCTCAGCGATTGAGTCCAAGAAGCCGACAGCGTCGAGTATGGCGAGTTCGTCGGCGGCGCACCCTGCCTCGACGTCGCCGCAGACATCGGCACCGGTGGCTGACAAGCCGGTCAGTTTCGAAGCGGCGCGGCGGACGTTGCTCAGTCCCGCGGACATCTCTTCACTGATGGGTGTGGGTGAGCGGCGGAGCACGTGGGATTACCCCGTGCTCAGCTCCAGCTCCAGTGGGCCACCCATCTGTGGCGGGATCAACACACCGGGGCTGCGTGACACCTACGACGGGTCAGGGTTCTTGCAGACCCGCAACGAGGTGCTTTCGAACGACAAGAGCATCGTGATGCAGCAAGTGTCGACATTCAAAAGCTCAGCTGCTGCAAAAGAATTCGTCGCGGATCTGAACAACAAGTGGGGTCCGTGCGCGAGTACAACGATCACGTTGCAGGCCGAGACGTTGGAGTACTGGCGGGCGGGGGTGCCCAACATGGCCGATGGGGTGCTCACTGTTCCCATGCACGACGAGAACCGGACTGATTGGGGTTGCCAGCGTGCCCTCACGGCCCGCCAGAAGTGGTGGTCGATGTGCTGACCTGTGAGTTCGGAGGCAGCTCGAAGGGGGTAGTTCTGCTTCAGCGAACTGCCGATCGCGTACCTCGTGGGTGATAGCGAGGATTCGGGGAGGGACGATCACCACGTGGCGGTGCGACGTGTGGCGTGGTGGGTCGCTGACATCGCCGTGTGGATCAGCATCAGCTTTTCGGTCATGGCGCACCTGTGCCAACGGTTCGCCGACAGCCACCGGCGGGTGCGTGACGAATACGGTCGTCTCGAAATGCCCTCCATCGCAGACCCATTCGCCCTGCATGTCGGGCAAGGCTTCGGGTACGTCGGGCTCGGCTGGATCGGCGTCAGCGTCGTCTTGGCGATCATGTGCCGGGTTCGATACGGGATCGCCAAGGAGACAACCATCTACCTGGTGCTGCTGGCAGTCGCGGGCGTGGCCGTCGGATCGCTGCGCGCCCTCTGACAAACAACTGACGACGTTCCTTGAGAACAGGGCGTCAGCCGGGCCCCCCGGGTACAGCACCGTCGAGTAGCTCTCGGGGGTTGTGAGCGGGTCCGATGACTTCCTCGGCTCGTCTCCGCCTAGCTATCCTGGCTGCTGACTTGCCGAAATCCGCCACCGCCATTGCCACCTAGTGGCATCCACGAGACGGGAAACCAGATGTTGCGAGCCATCGTATGTGCGTCGGCGGTTGTGGTTATCGGCGTATCGCTGGCGGCTTGCGACACAAAGACCCTCACGTCCCAGACGCCGTCATCCACCGATGCTTCAACCGGCCCTACACGGCCCGACCAGTCAGGCGTCTTCTTTCCCGCGACGGTGGACACCTATGGGCTCAATCCGGCACAGGTCGACCGAGATCACCTCGCCGAACTGCACGCCCTCCGTCAGATCGACCCCTGTGGTTTCGTCGATCAACAAACCCTGGCCACCAGCGGCCATCCAGATTTCAGCTACACCTATACGGCCGTCCCGTCGATTGAATCCAGCGGGAACTCGCCGATTGCCCCACTCGGTGGCTACGGGTGCAACATCGCCTTACCGTCTGCGAAAGCTGTTCTCGCGCTTCAGGTTTTGCCGGGACAGCCGCGGTGGAACGACGCACAGTTCAGCCCCGACCCCGAACACCCAGGCGTCACGAGACAAGCCGCTGCCGCATGCACGCTTCGCGTCACACTTCCCCTGACCAGCCTGGCAGGCGCACCCCCGTCGATGCGCGACCCCATGCTCGAAATAGCGCCGGTGAACATTGCCGACAACACGCCGAACACCGAGGACAACTCGGCGTGCCCAGCGACCGAATCGGTCACCGAGGCGATCGCTGCACGTATCGAGCACACCGGTGTCCCGGTGCATTCTGCACAGACCGCGCCTGTCGCACGGTTTCTCTCCGGCGATCCGTGTCCGGCTGCAGCGGACCTACCCGCGACAGGCTTCATCTGGAAGGAACCCAACCCCACCGCTCAGTGGCCAACAACATGGCGGCACCCCGGGGTGTGCAATCTCCAATTGAACGAGACCGACAACGGCCCCGCGAGTGCCGTGGTCAAATACGGCCTCGTCAACTGGTCCGACGACATTCTCAAGATGCCCTGGGGTGAAGACCCCGGACGCGACGAGCAAGACGGCGTCGCATTGTTTGACTTCACTTCGTACCTGGCTCCCGGCTGTCTCGTTATCGCCAAGGCCAACCTTGATGTCGAGCCGGTCCAGATCGGAACTGGGGCGCCCGGTCTGGTGCCGTCCACCCCCGTAGTCACTGTGCGACTGAACGGACCCGTCGGCGGGAACTGTGCCGACACCGCCAAGCAAGTGGCACTGAACGCTCTCAAACGTGCGAGCTAAGAAGCCCTGCCGAACAGCGACCCGACGTGCGCCCGGTGGAGAGGACAGGGCCCGGACACTCTCGGTCGCTCACGATTTCTGATGCTGCGGTGTCGAGACCACGCTGGCGGCAACAAAGTCCAGTAGCGATGTGCGGGCTGCTGAACACCCGAGGCGATGGGGTAGTGAGCAAATGGCGGCGGAATGCTCGCAATGGAGGGCTTACGCTGACAGCAAGCTCGGGGGAGGAGCATCCATGTCAGAGTCATTGCGCGTAGACACGCATGTGCTGGCCGCGTCAGCCAAGGACACGATCGATCATGCACACGACGCCCACCAGGCGCTCAATACCCATGACAACGGCTTAGCTGAAGCTGGGTCCCGTTGGGTGGGTTCGTCGGCGTCCGCGCTGTCGGAGCTGACAGAACGGTGGCAGGCCCGTCATGTCACACACTTGGAACAGACCCGTTCATTGGGTGAGAACATGTCCAATGCTGCCCTCAACTATGTTGTGACAGACGATGATTCCAGCGAAGCTGTCACCCGTACGGCTTGTTCCATCTCGCCGGACCAGATGGGTTTGTGAGTGGCTCCGCTGACCGTTTCGACGATCTTGAATTGGGATCCGGCGGCGATCTACGACGTATTCCGGATCGCCAAGGACCGGGAGAACACGTTCGCCAATTTCGGTGCCAATCTGCAGCGGACCCAAAACACGGTCGCTGATTGGAGCGGCGAAGCCGGCGAAGCATTTCACGACGCGATGGGCCGGCGCCGGGCAGATATCGACGCCGACGGACACGAATCGGCACAGGTGGCAAAAGCCGTCGCACGTGCCGAACACGACGTCGAGAACGTCCGAAATCGGATGAAGACAGTGGTGAACTACTTACAACAGCGCCATATCGATGTCGCCGACGACGGCACTCTGAAGATCCAGCCCGGCTGGGAAAGCAATCCCGACGTGAAGAAGACCCTTGCCCAACAGGCGAAGACGGGCAACGGGTTGACAGTTGCCGAGATCATGACCGATGCCGACCGGGTCGATGAAGAACTCGCCTCCGCGATGCGCGCCGCGGTGGGTGATGAACAACTCGACGAAGACGGCAGGCCACTGCCCGATACCCAACCCGCGCCCTCGCAGCAACCTCTTGTCACTGCCGAGCAACTCAGCGAAATTTTCCCCACACTGCCGGCATCCGATACGGCGCGCTATGCAGGGCCACTTAGCGACGCGATGAGGGCAGCTGGGATGACGTCACCGGAGGCACGCGCAGCATTTCTGGCAACCTTCGCGGTGGAATCCGGCGAACTAAAGTTCTGGACAGAAAACCGCAGCGAGGAAGAGTGCACCAAGATGTACGGCCCCGAGTACGCCGGCGTCACCTTTCCCCCGAAGACATTAGACGGCGTCGACGGTCCGTACACGAACTCCTCTGGACAGCTCGGCAATACGCAACCAGGCGATGGGAACCGCTTTCGTGGACGTGGACCGATTCAACTCACCGGCCGTCACAATTACGAGGTTGCAGGACAGGCGCTGGGGATCGACCTTGTGAACAACCCCGACCTAGCTTCCAGCCCAGACGTCGGCTTCAAAGTCGCCACGTGGTACTGGAACAACCACCAAGCCATACTTCCGGACGGCAGCTCAGTGCCCCTCAACCAGGCGGCCGAGGCTGGAGATTTCAAGGCGGTCACACGAGCGGTCAATGGAGGTCTTACCGGATATCCGGATCGTCTCGAGTACTTCAATCACGCCGTGAAGGTGCTGAGTCGTTGAGCGGGCCAGCCCGTATCGCTCGCCTCGCGGCGCTGGCGATTGTCACGGCATCGTTGGCCAGTTGCGGACAAAATACTCACCCGGCCGAGCCGAACACCTCAGCGGCCAAAGGCGCCCCAAACACGGCCGCCCCATCGGTTTTCGCATTCACCACCGACAACGGACTCAGCCTCGTCCGAGACGGTGCCGTGATATCCACAGTCGCCACATCCAGCCCGCCACGGCATCCGGTGTTCACCGCCACTGGCGAGTATGTTGCCGCAACTGCCGACGACGGGACCATCCTGATCACAGGGCGCGACGCCGAATCGTCGCGGACCATCGCCGCCCACGCAACGCAGGTTTTTGCAGATCGTGGCGACACAATTGCCTGGTGGCAAGGCCCCAACCAACTGATCTCGCTAGACCTTTCGCAGCCGTCATCGGCTCCGACCTCCACAGTGATCGGTCTGCCAGGAGGCAATCCCGAGAACACCCGGCTGCTCAGCATGGCCGACGGGATCGCGGTCTTCGCTCGACCGGACGGTTCAGACGGGAGCGAGGAACTGATACGGATGGATCGCAACCAGACGTTCGAGAGTCTAGGGCCCTCGCCAGAGACCGCCCATCCCATTCAAATCACTGTGCCCAGCCCCGATGGACGAGAATTTGCTTATCAGAGTCCGATTCGGGCGGCATGCCCTAAAAGCGGTGTCGGCGTGATTGATACACAGACCGGCCAGTTTTCATCTCCAGCGCTTCCAAGCTCGATCGACAGCGTCGCCACCGCGTCGACCATGTGGTGGGATACAGATCGCGCACTCCATATCGCCCTTGCCACACGCCCCTGTGGCTCGGACGCCAGCAGCCGCAGCACCGTCACAACATGGAAGCTGGACCAAGACGAATGGATTCGTGCCGACCCAGCTGATGTACTCGCATCACGCGCACTTGCTGGCGGTCAGACAGCACTCGTCACCCCCACAAGCACCAAACCCCCGCGGGGCACTCTTTGGCTTGACACCGGCGCCACACGTGTCCAGGTCGCCGACGACGTCACCGACCTCGCGACACCAGCCGTGCCGATACCCAACGAGTAACCGACACCCTCGCCCGGGCCGTACCGCACCCGCCGACACGGCCACATCCGAGCCGACAACGCCGACCACACGTCAGCTGTATCGCTTGGTGCAATCTGAATCGCTTGGTGCAATCTGACGCCCGGGTCTGCCGCACGTCCAGGCGATGTGCATGTGGACGATGAAGCCCTCAAGCGCTCGTTCACGGCCAGGATCATTGAACAGGCTGACCGCCAGCAGCGCCTCCTGCTGTGACGCTCGCAGAAGGAGTTCCCACCGCTGAGGTCTCGCCATCGTGCACCATCCACTCCCATGCCGGCTGAATGATCCCAAAATTGAGAGTCATGTTTAAGTCCTACGCAGCGCCGTCTTTAGGAGCTGCGTTGTCCCGCACGGCATTCAGGATGGCCACAATATTGTCGACATCCGCCTGGCCGAACACGTCGTCGGGACCTGTAGGTGCGTGGTCGATGTATGGCGACTCGTAGAGCCGCACGGGTTCCATGAAGCCGTTGGCTGTCAGTTCGGTGACAATGAGGTTCACGAAGCGGATCTGGTCGGCATTGAATCGAGTGCCGTCCAGGTACACGCCGAAGGCTTCGGCGGCGGCCTCGCGGTCCAGCCCGACCAGCGACCGCACGAACAACCCCAGGCCATGCGACTGCTCCTTGGCGAGCTCGATATCGGCTTGCTCTCCCGTACCGCTCTCGATGAGCATCTGCTCCAACGAAGCGAGGTCGTCGGGGGTCAAGGGTTTATTTCGTCGTAACCTCTGCAGCGCAACGTGATCCTGGTGCTGTCTGAGATAGGCGCGGGCCTTGGCCTGAAAGCGTTCCCAATTGGTGCCGGGCGTGATCCCTGGGAGATCAACGAGGGTGGCTTCGCTGAGTTCGTCGGCGAAGTCGGTATAGACCTGATTCCGCTTAACCTTCTCCAGGAACCGGAGCAAACCGCGTAACTTGCGCCGCACGGATTCGAGCATCGGCAGAGTGACGTCGACCCACCACTCCTCCCCCCCCACCTCTTCGAGAAGCACCTCTTGTGCCTTCACCGACGGGATCGCTGTCTGGCTCAGCAGGCCGGTCGCGATGTTCTGGATCTGTTCGCGTAGCCGTTCAGCCGCGACAGCGTCGCCTTCAAGTTGGGCTAGTTGTCGGCGTAGAACGAGCATGTCGAAACGCTTGGCGTCCTCGTCATCGTCCTTGTGGGCTGATGGCAGTCCGGCGAGGTGTTCGGCTACATCGCCGGCGATGTCCAGCGTCAACGATGTCCACGCCGGCCATTGCGAGTATTGCTCGACTAACCTGCGGTGGGGTCGCACCAGAAAGTTGTCCAGGTTCATTCCCGTGACGGCCCGATGGAGCGACCATGCAACATCGACCCGCAATCCTCGTTCGGTTTCGGTGCCCTGCCCCTCTTCGGGTTCTGGCTCCGAGGGCGGCCACGCGTGGTCGATCGCGGTGATCAGCCCGAGGCGCGTTTCGAACAGCCGCTGGTTCAATGACTTCTGAAACGAGCCTTCCGATCCGGGCAGGTCCTGGCTGAAGAACTCGAGGTTGCCGCAGAAGTCGAAGACGTAGAAGTTCTGCTTGTCCTTGCCGGGGCCGAAGAGGTCGGGACGCAGACGGGTACCGCGGCCGATCATCTGCCAGAATTTCGTCTTGGACCGGACTAGCTTGAAGAAGACGAGGTTGACGACGTCGGGAACGTCGATACCGGTGTCGAGCATGTCGACCGAGATAGCGATGTGCGGAGCCTTATCGGTCACGGAGAAGTCGTCGATTAACGACTGGGCATACGCAGTGCTGTGGGTGATCACGCGGGCGAATGTTCCGGCGTACTGCGGATACTGGATGTCGAAGCGTCGCGCAATGAACTCGGCGTGCGCCTGGTTCTTGGCGAAGATGATGGTCTTGCCGAGCCGATCACCTTCGGCGACACGGTGGCCCTTACTCATCAGCTCGGCGAGTACCTTGTCGACGGTATCCTCGTTAAACAGGAACCGGTTGATCTCGTCAGCGCCTACCTCATCGGGCGGATCAACGTCCTCGCCCCAATCGAGAGCATCCCAGTCGTCCTTCTCCTCGTCGGTCAGATCGGTGTAGCGGATCCCTTGGCGCAGGAACTTGGTGCCGACGGAGATCCCGACCGCGGGGACCAGGAAGCCTTCTTTAACGGCATCATCCAGGCTGTAGGCATCCGTGGGTACGCCGTCTTCGAGGTGGAACAGTCGGTAAGTGTTGTGGTCAACTTCGTCCTTCGGCGTGGCGGTCAACCCGACCAGCAGCGAGTCGAACCACTCGAAGATGGCCCGGTACTTCTGGTAGATAGACCGGTGGGCTTCGTCGATTATGACGAGATCGAAGTAGCCGGGCCCGAATTTCCTAATCCCCGAATCAGTGTCGTTGATGAGGTTCATCATCGTCGGATATGTGCTCACGTAGACCCGGCCGTCGGTGATCTTCTCGGTCACCAGGTTCACGGTGGTGGCATCGGGCAGGTGTGCCTTGAACGCGTTGGCGGCTTGCGTGACCAGAGCGGTGCGGTCTGCGAGGAAGAGGACCCGTTTGACCCAGTTGGCTTCCATCAGCTGCTTCACCAGCGCGATGACGGTGCGGGTCTTCCCCGATCCGGTGGCCATCACTAGTAGGGCTTCGCGTTCCTTGGCGGTGAACGCGTCGTCGATCGCGCGGATCGCACGGTGTTGATAGTGCCGTTCTACGATGGCCGAGTCGATGGGCATGTCTGTCAACGGCTTGCGGGTGTCGCGGCGCTGGATTAGGAGCTCCAGCTCGTCCCGGGTGTAGAAACCCTGGATTTCCCGCGGAGGGTAGCCGCCGGTGTCATCCCAGATCCAGTGCTCGAAACCGTTGGTGTAGAAGATGACCGGCCGACGCCCTGTCATCTTCTCCAGGCAGTCCGCGTACAGCTTGGCCTGCTGCTGGCCGACCTGCGGGCTTTTGGTCGTCCGTTTTGCCTCCACGATCCCCAACGGGAGACCGTCTGCACCCCACAAGACGTAGTCGACGAACCCCTTGCCGTCGTCATTGGGCATGCCGGTGACCGGGTACTCGCGGTCCTTGGTGTCTGTCAGGGGCCAGCCTGCTTCGGCGAGCATGACGTCGATGAACCGGTCTCGGGTGTCGGCCTCGTTGTAGTCCCGGTCGTCGGTCTGCTGGTTGGTGGCTTGGATCTGCTTGACCGCCTCGCGCAAGGCCGCGATCTCGGCGTCCTTCTGCGCGGCCAGCTCGTCCTTCTCCGCCAGCGCCTTGGCATGGGCTTCGTCCTGAGCGGCGAACTTCGCGGCGAGTTGGGCGACTTCTTGCCGCGTCAGCGGCGCGGCTTTGGCGGCGATCCTCGGGTCGAAGGCGGCCTTCATCGGAACTGCTTGCGGCTGAGTCGAATACCGGAATGCCGCCCACAGCATGACGTGGTGTAGTTCGCGAAGCGCATCCAACGCCACCCGTGGCGGGATCGGCTGAGCCTCGTGGACAGCGGTGTTGCCAAGCTTGCGAATCAGATTCAGCTTGGTCGCGATCCCGACGCCAACCTTCGATTTGAAAGGCGCGTCGTTGATCTTGGCGGCCAGATCATTCTTGTACGGAGTGTGCAGCGCCAGAACGTCGTACAGATAGTCGACCAGAATCTCAACAGTGCGTCGGCTATAGAAACACGCTGAGCGTGGATCGCTAAGGGCGTAGCTCTCCGCGCGTGCACAGTCGGCATGCATATCCGGCCAGGCGACGGCTTGCAAGAAGGCGAAGTTCGACACGCTAACTACCTACAGCTGACTGGCGAACGCGCGTGATTGGAGGGAGGCGAAGAGTTCATCCAGAGAGGCTGCTTTAGACACTGCCGTTCGTTGCAGCGAACGAATTTCATTGATACCGGTGCTGTAGCGTTCCTGCTCGCTCTGCGATGGAACGTATATCGGCGTGCCCCGAAGCTGGGACATGTTGATGGAAGCTATGCCTGTGGTCTGCTTCGCGGACCGCAAGAAATAGCTCTTGGCGGGGTTACTCGCCAAGTATGCTGACAGATAGTCTGGACGCAGCTGATCGTCCCGCATACGCACTCGGAAGATGTGATTCTGGTGGAGGCACAGAGGCAGTTCCTCCCGCCATACGGTGCCACGGCCGAGCTTATCGGGATCCCCACCTTCGGTAAGTACGATGTCGCCCGCGGCGAGGGCATACCGTTCAATCTCCCGGTCTGTAGCCTCAATTTCCTTCACCTGTCCGAGATTGAGATGTCCCGCCTGAACATTCGCAACTGCCAGATACGGGGTCAATCTTGTCGGCTCGGCAGTCTTGCGGCCCTTCGTGATACCAGATGCGATATCAGCGACCTCGCCGAGCGTCGTCGTTGGATTGCGAAGTTCGGTGCCAAACGCCGAGTTGAAAACGGCTTCGGCTAGGTTCTCGAACTGTGCTACCACTTCATTACGCATTTCTCGTAATGCATCTGCACGATCAAGAATTTCGGCGATACGTCGCTGCTCACCGAGCGGCGGAAGGTCAAACGGGAATCGCAGAAGTTGGACACGATTCAGCTTGGGTATGTTTGCCCGACTCGACAGGTTTGTCGCATAATTAACGAATAGAGGACTTCGCAAGAGATGCTGAAGGAACGCGGCGCTAGTTTTCATTGAATCAACTTCTAACGCATACATATCCGCGCTACAAAGTCCCTCGAAGTTGACAAGCGCCACCTTGTTCAGGTTCGGGCGGATCTTCGAGTAGAGAACGTCGCCCGCCTCGAACCGATACTTCCCACTCTGGACGCCGGACTCCCCGATTGTCTTGTAGGGGAACAACCGGCCCGTGCCGCGCTCAATCGTGTCTGGCGCAATATGCGGAAGTACTGAGTACTTGTCCTCTCTCGGGTCAACCAGTGACGAGCGCACCGCAACCACGTCACCTAATACCACCGACTTCACGACAGCATCGCCTTCAAGTCCGCAAGCCCCGAAGTGATTTCACCTTCGAGCTTTTCGATCTCGGCGATGATCTCCAGCGGCGGCCGGGGCTCGAGATCGTCGTGAACGACTTCCTTGAACCGGTTCAGCGACAGGTCGTACCCCTGCGCAACGATATCGTCCTTCGATACGCAGAAGGACTGGTCGGTGCGTGCCCGCTCAAGCTCAGCGCCGGTTCGCTCGCGCCAGCGAGACAACGCGTCTGGGAGATCATTGGCTTCGACCGGGTTCCGCTTGTCATCGAGCGAGAACCCGTCGGCGGCGACGTCGTAAAACCACACGTGGTCGGTACCGCCGGAGTTGGTCTTTGTGAACAGCAAGATCGCCGTCGATACGCCCGCGTATGGTTTGAACACGCCGGGCGGTAGCTTCACGACTCCGTCAAGCTTCTGGTCCTCGACCAGCATTCGCCGAAGATCCTTGTGCGCCTTCGAGGACCCGAACAAAACTCCGTCGGGGACGATCACAGCAGCTCGACCGCCCGGCTTTAACAGCTTGAGGAACAGCGCCACGAACAACAGTTCGGTCTTCTTAGTTTTGACCACCCGCTGCAAGTCCTTCGACGTCGACTCGTGGTCGAGCGACCCCGCGAAGGGTGGATTCGCGAGGATCAGCGTGTACCTTTCCGCGTCCTCGGAAGCGCCCTCAGACAATGAGTCCCGGTAGCGGATGTCCGGCGATTCGATGCCGTGCATGAGCATATTCATGCTGGCTATCCGCAGCATGGTGTTGTCGAAGTCATAGCCGTGGAACATGCTGGAGTGAAAGTGTTTTCGCTGTACGGCATCGGTCAGCACGCCAGGATGCTGTTCGCGGATGTACTCGGACGCCGCCACGAGAAAGCCCGCGGTGCCGGAAGCGGGGTCGCAGATCTCGTCTGTTGGTTGTGGCGCCATGATTTCGACCATCAACTTGATGATGTGGCGAGGCGTGCGGAATTGACCGTTGACGCCGGCGCTCGCGATCTTGGACAACAGGTACTCGTAGAGATCGCCGTTGGTGTCGCGGTCGTTCATCGGAATCTCGTCGAGCAGATCAACCACCCTTGAAAGCAGTTGCGGCGTCGGGATGGTGAACCGGGCATCTTTCATGTGCTCGCCATAGGTTGAGCCGTCGCCGCCAAGGGTCCGCAGGAACGGGAACACGTTCTCCCCGACCGTCGCAAACATGACGGCCGGCTCCTGGTTCTTGAACCGCGACCACCGGAGCTCTTGTTGGTCTAAACCGAAACGGAGCTCACCGGCTGCCCCGAGTCGAGCTTTGCGCTCCTCCAGAGTCTCTAGGTCATCGAGGCGTCGAATGAACAACAAGTAGGTGATCTGCTCAATGACCTCCAGTGGGTTGGAGATGCCGCCGGACCAGAACGCGTCCCAGACCCGGTCGACCTTGCTCTTCAACTCACCGGTGATCACGGCGGAGGCCCCCTCAATTCATCGTCCCGAACTGAACGGAACTGTATATAGGACCGAGCCGACAAGTGGCGCACAACGCTGAGGATCGACTTGGCGCATCGGGACGTCTCCGTAAAAAGCACCATCCAGACGGGACTTGGAACTCGATATCCCGCAGCCCAGGCGCCGGGAGGTTCACTCCAGCACTGCCCACCAAACACAAAGGTCACGAACCATTTCTGGTTCGTGACCTTTGCGTCGGCAGTTCGTAGAACCGCTCTCTGTGGGCGAAGGGGGACTTGAACCCCCACGTCCCGAAGGACACTGGCACCTGAAGCCAGCGCGTCTGCCATTCCGCCACTCGCCCGAATGACCGAGGCAGCGTAACACTGCGAGCGCGCCGTTCCCAAACCGCCCGATCAGCGGGCCGATCGGGCGGCCATCAGGCTGTCAGAGAATCCTTAACCTCATCTAGATCAGGTCACTGACCTGCATCGATCGGATTCTCAGAGTTCTGTTGGTCCCGCATTACGGCACTAGGCCGATACCATGCTTGTGAGCAGTGTGGCCAGAGCGACACGCGGTAGCACGGGTGGCCGTGCCGAGGCGACGTACGACAACGAGAAAAGGCGGGCGGTGACATGGGTCTGGTCGACCGCATCGAACGCAAACTCGAGTCGACCGTCGGCGATGCGTTCGCCCGGGTCTTCGGCGGCTCGATAGTGCCCCAGGAAGTAGAGACGGCGTTGTACCGGGAAGCCGAGTCCCGAGCCCGTACCGTGGCCGGTGGACAAGTTTTGGCGCCGAACGACTACGTAATTACGCTCAGTGGCACTGACTATAAGAAGGTAAGCGCCGATACTGACCTGACCTCGACCGCGTTCGCCAAACATCTGGGGGGATTCATTCGTGATCAGGGGTGGCAAACGTATGGTGATGTGGTCGTTAGATTCGAGCAATCACCGAACCTGCACACCGGACAGTTCCGCGCACATGGCGCGGTTAACCCCGATTCGACCGCTGGCGAATCCGCGCAAGCCCAAGGCGACCATGCGTTCACCGCAGAATCAGGAGAACCACCTATGACCGATAACCCGAATTACCGCGGCGGCCAGGGACAAGGGCGGCCCGGCGACGACTATTACGACGACCGTTACGGCCACCCTCAGGATGATCCCCGTGGCGGGCAGTACCCGCCGGAGCAGGGCGGTTACCCCCCTCAGGATCAGGCCGGCTACCCGCCTCAGCGCGGCGGATACGGCGACCGGGGTGCCTACCCAGACCAGGGTGGGTACCCGGAGCAGGGCGGCTACCCCGATCAAGGTGGGTACCCCGATCAAGGTGGCTACCCGGACCAGGGTGGCTACCCTCCGCAGTCCTACGAGCAGCAGCGCCCGCCCGCCGGCTACGGCGGTCAGCAGGGCGGCGGTTATGACCGCGGCTACGGCGGCCAGCAGGGTGGCGGCTACGGCCAGCCGCCCCAGGCTCCCCCGCCCGCGCAGGGTGGTCAGCCCGGCTACGGCGGCGGCGACCAGGACTACGGACGTCAGGATCCCCGCCAAGGTGGCGGTTACCCCGAGCAGGGCGGTTACCCCGAGCAGGGTGGCTACGCCGCCGGCGGCGGCGGTCAGGCCTACGGACGCCAGGACTACGGCCAGCAGCCGGATTACGGTCGCGGCTACGCCGAGCCCCCGCAGGGCGGCGGTTACGCGGAGCCGGGCTACGGCGAGCCGGGCGGCTACGGCGGTGGCGACTACGGCGCACCACAAGGTGCCCAGCCCGGTTACGGCGCGCAGCCGGGCGGCTACGGCGGCGGTGACTATGCCGCAGGCGGCGCCGCGGTAACCCTGCAGCTCGACGACGGCAGTGGCCGCACCTACCAGCTCCGCGAAGGCGCCAATGTGATCGGTCGCGGTCAGGACGCCCAGTTCCGTCTGCCCGATACCGGGGTGTCACGCCGGCATCTCGAGATCCGGTGGGACGGTCAGGTCGCGTTGCTGTCAGACCTCAACTCCACCAACGGCACCACGGTGAACAACGCACCGGTGCAGGAGTGGCAGTTGGCCGACGGCGACGTGATCCGGCTGGGCCATTCCGAGATCATCGTGCGCGTGCACTGAGCCTGGCGAGACCGGACACACCTGAGTGGCAAGCACCCCGCTTCGCCCTCACGGCGAACGCCGCCCAAGTATCGTGACGTTGCCGACGGTAGCTGAGCGATACCAGTGGGGCGGATACGGAGAGGACGTCAGATGCAGGGGTTAGTGCTGCAACTGACGCGTGTCGGATTCCTCCTGCTGTTGTGGCTGTTCATCTGGTCGGTGCTGCGCATCCTGCGGACCGATATCTATGCGCCCACTGGCGCGGTGATGGTGCGCCGGGGGTTGGCTCTCCGGGGCTCACTGCTACCGAGTCGAGACCGACGTCATATCGCGCGGCAATTGGTGGTCACCGAGGGCGCGCTGGCCGGTACCCGCATCACGTTGGGTGCCCAGCCGGTGCTGATCGGCCGCGCCGACGATTCCACTCTGGTGCTCACCGATGATTACGCTTCGACGCGCCACGCCCGGCTCTCGCCACGAGGTTCGGAGTGGTACGTCGAGGACCTAGGATCGACCAACGGCACATACCTTGACAGGGCGAAGGTGACAACAGCGGTAAGGGTTTCGATCGGGACGCCGGTCCGAATCGGTAAGACGGTAATCGAGTTGCGCCCGTGACCGCGCGCATGCGAGGAGCACGAGAAACACCATGACCCTCGTACTCCGATACGCCGCGCGCAGTGATCGCGGGCTGGTTCGCGCCAACAACGAGGACTCGGTGTACGCCGGGGCGCGGTTGCTGGCGCTGGCCGACGGCATGGGCGGCCACGCCGCGGGTGAAGTGGCCTCACAGTTGGTCATCGCGGCGCTCGCGCACCTCGACGACGACGAGCCCGGCGGCGACCTGCTGGGCAAGCTCAACACGGCTGTCGCCCAAGGCAATGCCGCGATCGCGGCCCACGTGGAGGCCGATCCCGAACTCGAGGGTATGGGCACCACGCTCACCGCGATCCTGTTCGCAGGCAACCGGCTCGGCCTGCTCCACATCGGCGATTCCCGGGGCTACCTGCTCCGCGATGGTGAGCTCACCCAGATCACCAAGGACGACACCTTCGTCCAGACCCTGGTCGACGAAGGCCGGATCACCGCCGAGGAGGCGCACAGCCATCCGCAGCGCTCGCTGATCATGCGGGCCCTGACCGGCCACGAGGTCGAGCCGACGCTGATCGTGCGCGAGGCCAAGGCCGGCGATCGCTACATGCTCTGCTCGGACGGTCTGTCCGATCCGGTCAGCCACGAGACCATCCACGAAGCCCTCCAGATCGAGGACGTCGCCGAGAGCGCCGACCGATTGATCGAGTTGGCGCTGCGCGGCGGCGGGCCGGACAACGTGACCGTCGTGGTCGCCGACGTCGTCGACTACGACTACGGGCAGACCCAGCCGATCCTGGCCGGCGCGGTGTCCGGGGACGACGACCAGACCGCGCCGCCGGACACGGCTGCCGGACGGGCTTCGGCGTTCAACCCGCGTCGCAACGAGCCCAAGCGAGTGGTTCCCCAGCCGGCCGAGCCCGACCGCAAGCCGCGGTCGCGACGCCGGGTGCTCATCGCCGCGGTGCTGCTCGTGCTGGTGCTCATCGGCGGGCTGGCGATCGGCCGGGAGATCATCCGCAACAACTACTACGTCGCCGAGCATGACGGCACGGTGTCGATCATGCGCGGGGTACAGGGCTCGTTTCTGGGGATGTCCTTACAGGAGCCGTACCGCCTGGGCTGCCTCAACGCCCGCAACGAACTGTCGCTGATCAGCGTCGATCAGGACCGGAGCCGTCTCGACTGCCGGTTGATGGCGGTCAACGACCTGCGTCCGTCCGAGCGCACCTCGGTGACCGCGGGCCTGCCCGGTGGCACGCAGGACGAGGCCATCAAGCAGATCAACGACATGGCCCACGGCTCCGTCCTGCCGGTGTGTGCACCGCGCACCGCGCCGACGACATCGAAGACCACCCCACCGCCCAGTCCGTCACCGTCACCGTCGCCCGGTGCTGCGCCGGCACCGCCTCCCGCACCCGGCGCGGAGACGCCGGCGCCAGAGACACCCGCGCCTGAATCCCCGGCGCCCGGGGCTCCCGGGACCGCCGTTGTCCCGGCCCCGGTTCTACCGACACCGTCGCCGACGGTCACCGCATTGCCGCCCCCACCACAAGAACCGGGGAAGAACTGCCGGGCCGTGTCATGACGACTCAGCCCCAGTCGCCGGTTACCGTCATGCCGCCGCTACCCAATCGGCGCAACGCGGAACTTCTGCTTCTGGGGTTCGCAGCCTTCATCACCACCATCGCGCTACTGATCGTCGAGGCCAACCAGGAGCAGGGTCTGAGCTGGGACCTGGTCGGCTACGTCGTCGCCTTCATCGCCCTGATGGGCGTCGCACACCTGTCAGTCCGGCGGTTCGCGCCCTACGCCGACCCGCTGCTGCTCCCGGTGGTGGCGTTGCTCAATGGGCTGGGCCTGGTGATGATCCACCGGCTGGACCTGGCCAAGGGTGAAACGGCAACCGACGGGCTCGGCGGCACCGCCAACCAGCAGATGATGTGGCTGCTGGTCGGCGTGATCGGCTTCTCCGTCGTGGTCGCGTTGTTGACCGATCACCGCATGCTGGCCCGGTACGGGTACATCTGTGCGCTGACCGGCCTTGTGCTGCTTGTCATTCCGGCGTTGCTGCCGGCGAGGTACTCCGAACAGTACGGCGCCAAGATCTGGATCCAGTTCCCCGGCTTCTCGATTCAGCCCGCCGAGTTCTCCAAGATCCTGCTGCTGATCTTCTTCGCCGCGGTGCTGGTGGCCAAGCGCGATCTGTTCACCAGTGCGGGGAAACATTTCTTCGGACTCGACCTGCCGCGGCCCCGCGACCTGGCTCCCCTGCTGCTGGCCTGGGCCGCCTCGGTGGGCGTGATGGTTTTCGAAAAAGATTTGGGCACTTCACTTCTGCTGTACGCATCGTTTCTGGTGCTCGTCTATGTGGCTACCGAGCGCCTGAGCTGGGTGGTGATCGGGCTTGCCCTGTTCGCCGCGGGAAGCGTTGTGGCATACCAAGTTTTCGGCCACGTCCGGGTGCGGGTGGAGACCTGGCTCGACCCGTTCGCCGATCCTGACGGCGCCGGCTACCAGATGGTGCAGTCCCTGTTCAGCTTCGCCACCGGCGGTATCTTCGGCACCGGTCTGGGCAATGGACAACCCGGAACGGTGCCCGCCGCAGCCACCGACTTCATCATCGCCGCGATCGGCGAAGAGCTCGGATTGGTCGGGCTCGCAGGCGTTCTCATGCTCTACACGATCTTCATCATCCGCGGGATGCGGACCGCGATCGCGGTGCGCGACAGCTTCGGCAAGCTGCTGGCCGCCGGGCTGGCCGCGACCCTGGCCATCCAGCTCTTCATCGTTGTCGGTGGCGTCACCAAGTTGATCCCCTTGACCGGTCTGACCACCCCGTGGATGTCCTACGGGGGATCCTCGCTGCTGGCCAACTACATCCTGCTGGCGATCCTGGTACGCATCTCCCACTCCGCGCGCCGGCCGATCACGACGACACCGGCGCCGAACCCCACCCCCATCGCCGCGGCCAGCACCGAGGTGATCGAGAAGGTATGAACACCTCCCTGCGCCGGGTTGCAGTCACGATCATGGTGCTGATCGTGCTGCTGTTGGCCAACGCCACGATCACCCAGGTCTTCACCGCGGACGGATTGCGTGCGGACCCGCGCAATCAGCGGGTGCTGCTCGACGAGTATTCGCGCCAGCGGGGCCAGATCACCGCGGGCGGCCAGCTGCTGGCCTATTCGGTGGCCACCGACGGCCGGTTCCGCTTTCTGCGCACCTATCCCAATCCCGAGGTCTACGCCCCGATCACCGGGTTCTACTCGCTGGGCTATTCCAGCACCGGGCTGGAGCGGGCCGAGGACACCATTCTCAACGGCTCCGACGAACGCCTCTTCGGCCGCCGGCTGGCCGATTTCTTCACCGGCCGCGACCCGCGCGGCGGCAACGTCGACACCACGATCAATCCGCAGGTGCAGCAGGCGGCCTGGGATGCGCTGCAGCAGGGCTGCAGCGGTGGCCCCTGCAAGGGCTCTGTGGTGGCCCTGGAACCGTCGACAGGCAAGATCCTTGCCATGGCGTCGTCTCCGTCGTACGACCCCAACCAGTTGGCCACACACGACCTCAACGCCCAGAGCCAGACCTGGCAGCAGTTGCGCGACAACGAGCAGTCCCCGCTGCTCAACCGCGCCATCTCGGAGACCTACCCGCCGGGCTCGACGTTCAAGGTGATCACCACGGCAGCGGCCCTGCAGGCCGGCGCCACCCCCGATACCCAGCTCACGGCGGCACCGCGGATCCCGCTGCCGGACAGCACCGCGACGCTGGAGAACTTCGGCGGGTCCTCATGCGGTCCCGGCCCCACCGCGTCACTGCGCGAGGCGTTCGCCAAATCGTGCAACACCGCTTTCGTTCAGCTGGGCCTCAACACCGGCGCCGACAAACTCAAGTCCACCGCCCAGGCCTTCGGCCTCGACGAACCACCTCCGACCATTCCGCTGCAGGTGGCCGAATCGACCACCGGGCCGATTGCGGACGCGGCTGCACTGGGTATGTCCAGTATCGGGCAGCGTGATGTCGCGTTGACGCCCCTGCAGAACGCGCAGGTGGCCGCCACCATTGCCAATGACGGCATCGCCATGCGCCCGTATCTTGTGGATAGCCTAAAAGGACCCGACCTGACCACGATCGCCACCACTGCGCCCGCCCAAGAGCGCCGGGCGGTGTCACCCCAGGTCGCAGCTACACTTACGGACTTGATGGTCGCCGCCGAGCAGGTGACTCAGCAGAAGGGAGCCATCGCCGGCGTGCAGATCGCTTCTAAGACCGGTACGGCAGAGCACGGGACGGATCCCCGTAACACTCCGCCGCATGCCTGGTACATCGCATTCGCACCGGCCAGCGACCCCAAGGTCGCGGTCTCGGTGTTGATCGAGGACGGCGGGGACCGGCTGTCGGCCACCGGCGGCGCACTCGCCGCCCCGATCGGACGCGCCACGATAGCGGCGGCGCTGCGGGAGGGTTCATGAGTCCGCGAAGGCGACCCGGAGTGAGGATCGCAGCGAGGGACGAGCGAGGACCGGAACGACTGGGAGTCGAGCCATGAGCCCTCGCGTTGGAGTCACGCTGTCCGGGCGCTACCGGCTGCAGCGGCTGATCGCCACGGGCGGCATGGGTCAGGTCTGGGAGGCTGTCGACTCCCGGCTCGGCCGACGTGTCGCGGTCAAGGTACTCAAGGCTGAGTTCTCGACGGACGCGGAGTTCGTCGAGCGGTTCCGGGCCGAGGCCCGCACGGTGGCCATGCTCAACCACCCGGGCATCGCCAGCGTGTACGACTACGGCGAGACCGATATCGACGGCGAGGGCCGCACCGCGTACCTGGTGATGGAGCTCGTCAACGGCGAGCCCTTGAACTCGGTGATCAAGCGCACCGGGCGGCTGTCGCTACGCCACGCCCTGGACATGCTCGAGCAGACCGGACGCGCCCTGCAGGTGGCGCACACCGCCGGCCTCGTGCACCGCGACGTCAAGCCCGGCAACATCCTGATCACGCCGACCGGCCAGGTGAAGCTGACCGACTTCGGCATCGCCAAGGCCGTCGACGCCGCCCCGGTCACCCAGACCGGCATGGTGATGGGCACCGCCCAGTACATCGCACCGGAGCAGGCCCTTGGCCACGATGCCACCGCCGCCAGCGACGTGTATGCGCTGGGAGTCGTTGGCTACGAATCGGTTTCGGGTAAGCGCCCGTTCACCGGTGACGGTGCGCTGACGGTCGCGATGAAGCACATCAAGGAGACTCCGCCGCCGCTGCCCGCCGATCTGCCGCCCAACGTGCGCGAGCTGATCGAGATCACCCTGGTGAAGAACCCGGGGATGCGCTACAAGTCGGGTGGTCCGTTCGCCGACGCGGTCGCCGCAGTGCGTTCCGGCCGTCGTCCTCCGCGTCCGAACCAGGCTCCGACGCTCGGTCGGGCCGCTCCGGCCGCGGTTCCCTCGGCCGCACAGGCCCGCGCCGCAGCCGAGCTCACCGGCCGCACCCCGGTGACCGCCACCCGCGCCAGGCCGACCACGGCCGCGCACCGGCCCGCGCCGGCTCCGCGGCGCACGTTCTCGTCGGGTCAACGGGCACTGCTGTGGGCCGCCGGGGTACTCGGCGCGCTCGCTATCGTGATTGCCATCCTGATCGTGCTCAACGCGCAGGACCGCAAGGATCAGCAGCAGTCACCGCCGCCCACGGTCACCGACACGGTGACCCAGACAACGCCCTTCCAAACGCCGGCAGCGTTGCCGGACCTGGCATTCCACGCGATCGTGCCAAGGGGAGCCACCGCTGAGGTGGTCCCGAAAGCACCAGAACAGATACTGCGATGACGACGCCTCAGCACCTCTCTGACCGATATGAACTCGGTGAAATCCTCGGCTTCGGCGGCATGTCCGAAGTTCACATCGCACGCGATACACGGTTGCACCGCGATGTCGCGGTCAAGGTCCTGCGTGCCGATCTGGCCCGCGACCCCAGCTTCTACCTGCGCTTCCGCCGTGAAGCGCAGAACGCAGCCGCGCTGAACCATCCCGCCATCGTGGCGGTGTACGACACCGGCGAGGCCGAGACACCCAACGGACCGCTGCCCTACATCGTCATGGAGTACGTCGACGGTGTGACGCTGCGCGACATCGTGCACACCGAGGGTCCGATCCCGCCGCGGCGGGCGATCGAGATCATCGCCGATGCCTGCCAGGCGCTGAACTTCAGCCACCAGCACGGCATCGTGCACCGCGACGTCAAGCCGGCCAACATCATGATCAGCAAGGCCAATGCTGTGAAGGTGATGGACTTCGGCATCGCGCGAGCCCTGGCCGATACCGGCAACAGCGTCACGCAGACCGCTGCGGTGATCGGCACCGCCCAGTACCTCTCGCCCGAGCAGGCCCGCGGTGAAACCGTCGACGCCCGCTCCGACGTCTACTCGCTGGGCTGCGTGCTCTACGAAATCCTCACGGGCGAACCACCTTTCATTGGTGATTCGCCGGTCGCGGTGGCTTATCAGCATGTCCGCGAGGACCCCGTCCCGCCGTCGAGCCGCCACACCGGCATCTCACCGGAACTCGACGCCGTGGTGCTCAAGGCCCTCGCCAAGAATCCGGACAACCGCTATCAGACCGCGGCCGATATGCGCACCGATCTGATCCGGGTGCACAGCGGCGAGGCCCCCGAGGCCCCGAAGGTGTTCACCGAGTCCGAGCGGACGTCGATGATGAACTCCGGGCCGATGCTGACCCAGGGCGGCGGTGCGGCCACCCAGAACCTGGTGGTGCCCCGTCCGGCCGATCGCAATGCCTCGGTGGCCCGTTGGCTGATCGCAGTCGCGGTGCTGGCGGTGCTGACCGTGGTCGTGACGGTCGCGATCAACATGTTCGACGGCAAGCCCCGCGATGTGCAGGTGCCCGACGTGAGCAGTCAGCGTTCGGCCGATGCCGTCGCCACGCTGCAGAACCGCGGGTTCAAGACCCGCACCGAAGACAAGCCGGACAACCAGGTTCGGCCGGGGTACGTCATCAGCACCGATCCGGGGGCCAACAGCATGGCGGCCGCCGGGGACGAGATCACCGTGAACGTCTCCCGCGGACCCGAGCAGGCTCAGGTGCCCGATGTGGCCGGGCTGACTCCGAGCCAGGCCAGGCAGAAGCTCAAGGACGCCGGGTTCGAGAAGGTCAAGGAGTCGGCGAGCCCGTCGACTCCGGATCAGAAGGGCCGCGTGCTCGCCACGAACCCACCGGCCAATCAGACCGCGGGCATCATCTACGAGATCACGCTCGTGGTCGGTTCGGGCCCGGAGGACACCGCGGTTCCCGATTGCAAGGGCCAGAGCGTCGATGTGTGCAAGCAGATTCTGACCGCGTCGGGCTTCACCAACACGGTGGTCATCGAGGTCGACAACACCGCGCCCGCGGGCCAGGTGGTCGGTACCGAACCGCCCGCCGGCACGTCGGTGCCCAAGGACACCCCGATTCAGATCCACGTGTCCAAGGGCAACCAGTTCATCATGCCCAACCTGGTCGGCCAGGTCTGGGACGACGTCTATCCGCGACTGACCTCTCTCGGCTGGACCGGGGTACTGGACAAGGGGCCTGACATCCGCGACAGCGGTCAGCGCACCAACGCCGTCGTCACCCAGAGTCCGCCGGCGGGCAGCGCGGTGAACTTCGGGGCGAAGGTCACGCTGAGCTTCGCGTCGTAGCGGCCGCCACGGCGCGGGCCACCTCGGCCTCGAGGGCGGCCACCAGGTGCTCTTCCGGGGCGGCACCGCACACGTCCAGCCAGTTGGCCAGCATGCGGTGCCCGCCCTGGGTCAGGATCGACTCCGGGTGGAACTGCACACCGTGGATCGGCAGCTCGCGGTGGCGCACGGCCATGATGACGTCGCTGTCGGTGTGCCCGATCACCTCGAGCTCATCGGGCACGGTCTCGGGCAGGATCGTCAGCGAGTGGTAGCGGGTTGCGGTGAACGGGTCCGGGAGACCTTTGAGCACCCCGGCGCCGGAGTGGTGCACGACGCTGGTCTTGCCGTGCAGCAGTTCGGGTGCGCGGTCGACGGTGCCGCCGAACGCCACCCCGATGGCCTGGTGCCCGAGGCAGACGCCCAGTAGGGGAGTGCGGGCCGCAGCGCACGCGTGGACCAGCGGGATCGTCGCACCGGCTCGCTCGGGGGTGCCGGGACCCGGGCTCAAAAGCACGCCGTCGAAATCGGCGGCTACCGTGGCGAGGTCGGCGTCGGTGGCCAGGCGCTGATCGTCGTTGCGCCAGACCTGCGCGTCCACCCCGAGCTGACCGAGGTACTGGACCAGGTTGAACACGAAGCTGTCATAGTTGTCGACGACCAGAACCTGCATTGACTTAGGCTACCGGCCCCGAAAACCGAGATTAATAGCCGACGGGGCCCGCGGGTTTCGCGTAGCGCATCCGCACCGGCTCGGTGTGCCCCGTCAGCTCGACCTCGCCGCGAGGCTCCTCGACATAGCCCAATCCGAAGCGCACCACGTACTGCTTGTAGAGCGTGACGTACGGGGCGGCGGCCAGGGCGGCCTGCATGGCCGGGGCATCGCCGATCGCGGTGATGACGTACGGCGGGCTGTAGGTGCGGCCGTTGAGCAGCAGGGTGTTGCCGACGCAGCGGGGCGCCGAGGTCGCGATGATGCGTTGGTCCTGCATCTGGATGCCCTCGGCACCGGCACTCCAGAGAGCATTCAGGACGGCCTGGATGTCCTGTTGGTGCACCACGAGGTCGTCGGGGGAGGCATCGCGCGGGAAGCGGCCCTGGGCGTCGCGCTGGGCGTCGTTGAGCGTGACCACCAGGCCCGGCCCGCGCATGGGCACCGTGCCTGCGTCGACGGCCAACTGCGCCGAACGCCGGGTGATGGCCTCGAGCGCCGCGTGTGAGCTGGGTGAACCGCCGTGATGACTGTCGATCTCGGTGGCCAGGGAATCGCGCTGGGCCGTCAGCCGGTCGACGGACTGCTGGGCCTCACGCACCAGGTCGACGAGCCGGGGTGCGTCGCTGCGGCGAATCTCGTCACCACCGGAGACCCCGTGGGTAGCGGCCAGCAGCAGTCCGGCGGCCAGGCAGACCACCGGTACGCCGAAGCGCCAAGGGGACCGATCAGGTTGGTCCATCGCTGTCTCTCCTGGACGTGCAGCTACGTTAGGCTCGTGGGGCATCCTGCCTCATCGTCGCACCGAACGACGCCGACTGTCCGCGAAGGTACCCATGCCCAAGTCCAAAGTCCGTAAGAAGAACGATTTCACCGTCAAGCAGGTGAGCCGGACTCCGGTCAAGGTGAAAGCCGGGCCGTCGAGTGCGTGGTTCGTCGCGCTGTTCATCGGCCTCATGCTGTTCGGTCTGGTGTGGCTGCTGGTTTTCCAGCTGGCCGCGACCAACCCCGTGGACACCCCGTCCTTCCTTCAGTGGATGGCTGACCTGGGTCCGTGGAACTACGCGATCGCATTTGCCTTCATGATCAGTGGGCTGTTGCTCACGATGCGCTGGCGCTGACCCGAGACCAGACGATAATGAATTCATCTTACGTTTTCAGCGTTACCAGCTCAGCAACGTCGACGATGCTCAATCACATCGTTGTGATTCATCCCCATTGGGGATAGCACCTGTGGATAACTCCATTAGTCGCGGTAAGAGGGTGTGAAGAAGCCGTGCAGCAAACTCAATGGAGCCCACCCACCGCTGGAGTCGCAGGTTGCGCCATAGCCGGAATAGCGATGGCTATCGCAGCTGTGACCGTGATCACAGACCCGCCCGGACGTGTTCTTGCCGGCATAGCTGGCGTGGGATTGCTCACGTTCGCAACATTGTCGTGGCGAGCCCGGCCAAAACTGGCAATCAACCAAGACAGTCTCACCGTCGCCGGTTGGTGGCACGCCCGGACATATCGTCGTAATGAGATCCGAACGATCCGCATCACCGAGTTCCGCCGCATCGCCCGCAAGGTCCGGCTGCTGGAGATCGACACGGCCGATGACCGGCTGGTGGTCCTCACGCGGTGGGATCTGGGAACAGACCCGCTCGACGTCCTCGACGCGCTCACCCAGGCCGGTTTCTCGGCCCGGTAGGCCCGGGAAAAGGAAGCACCCCACACAACACGCGACGCCCCCGGCTCCCGGGGGCGTCGCGCATTGGTATGTGCGGGGGATACCCCGTTATGACACGGTGATCGATTCGACGACGACCGGATCGGTCGGGCGGTCAGAGCGATCGGTGGGGGTGGACGCGATCGCGTCGACAACCTTCTGCGACTCGGGGTCGACAACCTCACCGAAGATGGTGTGGCGCCGGTTCAGGTGCGGCGTCTGGCCGACCGTGATGAAGAACTGGGAGCCGTTGGTGCCCGGCCCGGCGTTGGCCATGGCCAGCAGGTAGGGCTTGTCGAACTGGAGCTCGGGGTGGAACTCGTCGGCGAACTTGTAGCCGGCGTCGCCGCGGCCGGTGCCGGTCGGGTCGCCGCCCTGGATCATGAAGCCGTCGATGACCCGGTGGAAGATGACGCCGTCGTAGAACGGACCGGACGTACCGCCCGAGGCGTTCTCGGTTGTGTAGTCCTTGGTGCCCTGCGCCAAGCCGACGAAGTTGGCCACGGTCTTGGGAGCGTGGTTTCCGAACAGTGCGATCTTGATGTCGCCGCGGTTGGTGTGCAGTGTCGCCGTCGCGGTCTGAATGGGGCTCGTCACGGCTACCCAGTCTGCCATCCCTGCTCGCGGCAACGGTCAGATACCCCACCAAGCGCCCCAGACTCGCGCAGAGATGGCAGTCTGGATCTCAGCCGACAAACAGCCCACTCAGGCCCGCCGCCAACGCCCGCCAGTGCCCAGAAAGGTGCCAGATGACCGCGAACGTCGATACCCGATTGGCCCCCCGTCAGCGCCTAGCCCGCGGTTTGAAATACAGCACTGTCGGTCCGGTCGACGTGACCCGCGGCGTGGTGGGGCTGAGCGCCAACACCGTGTCCGCCGCGGCGGCTGGTCTGCACAAGCGCTACGAGTCGGGCAAGCTGCGCCGTCAACTCGCCGCGGCCGCACAGGCCGTGGCCGCGCTGCCCGTGGTGCTGCAAGAGGCGGCCGCAGCCCCGGAGCCCAAGCGGCGTCACCGCCGGCTGGTGATCGCCGGGGTTGCCGCAGCAGTCCTGGCCGGTGGGGCCGTGGCGTTCTCGATCGTGCGGCGGTCCACCCGCCGCCCCGAGCCCTCATCGCTGCCGCCCAGCGTCGAGGTCAACCCGAAGCCCTGACGCCGCTGCTCCCGGCTATTTGTTGAACTGCTCTTCGGCTGGGTCGCATACCTTCCACGCCCCTGATTCTTTGCGCAAGAACAGGGAACCGGAGAGGTTGGACGTCGGTCGCAGGTATTCGACCTGCGCCACATCGTCTTTGACCGTGACGTCGGTGACTTCGAACGGTTCGCTGGGGTCCTTCGTTCCCGGTCCGGAGTCGGCGGGATCGAATCCGTCACCGTCGGTGACCAGGTCGCGCTCTTCCTCGCACAGTGCCGCCAGGAACTTGTCCTGATCCTGGGTGTCTATCGCATTGGCGAACTGCGCAGCGGCGTCCTTGATCGCCCCCTCATCCCGGCTGCGCGAGAACCACACCCAGCCGCCAACACCACACAGGACCAGTACCACTGGTACAGCGATCGCCGACGCAATCAGCAACTTGGACCGGCGGGGACCGCCGTCCGGCGGCTGCTGCTGGTACCCGGGCCACTGTTGCGGATATCCCTGGAGCGGAGGTGGGAACTGACCAGCGCCGGGAAACGGGTAGCCCGGCGGGATGTTGCCGGGCGGCGGGTACCCGGGCGGGGGATAGCCCCCTTGATGCCCGTAACCCGTTGGCGGATAAGGCTGTTGCGGCAGCCCCCAGCCCGGCTGGCCCGGAGGGTTCGGGTCACCGCCGAACGGTGGTGGTGTCGGCGACGCTGGTCCGGTCATCACACATCCAATCGGCGCGTCATGAGCTGGTCGAGTTCGGTACCGAAATCTTTCGGCGGGTCGACGTCACCGTCATACACCAGGGCTACCTGGCCTACTTGCAGATCCGGTGAGGTGCAGTAGAAAAGGTGGCCGGCGTCCTTGGTGAACACCACCAGCCGGGTGGACTCGATCCGCCGGTACCGCTCCCCGTCGTAGCCGGTGTCGTACCCGTCCTCGTAGCCGTCCATCCAGCCAGGGATCCCGTCGGGCCACTCTCCGTATTCGGCGAAGGTCTCGAAGTCGGACGGCCGCATCACGCCGTAGGACTCCCAATCCGTCGCGGTGAATCCGGCGTGGGTGCCGCGCAGAAAGTTCTGCATGGGCGCAGGGAAGGTGTCCCAGAACCGGGGAGTGTCACCGAAGGTGGCCGGATCCCAAGCCATCCAGCACACGTGCCCTTCCTCGCCGTGCTCGACGACGTAGACCAATACGAAGAACCGGCTTTTGACCGCGTCGACCCAGAAGACGCGGACGTCGATGAGCTGATCGCGCAGCACCTCCGCGAACCCCGGGATCATCGCCAGAAAATCGTCGTCCCAGAGCGACACCGCCACGCGGCGGCGCTCCTCCGCGCTGGTGCCGCCCAGGACCCCGCGCCAGCGTTCCGGAACCTCGGCAGCCCGCGCAGAATCCGGCATGATCAACTCGGCCTTGCCTTTCGAGGTCAATTCGGCGGCCACTTGATCGAAGTCGATCTCCACGCCACTCATCCTCCGTTGGCCTTGACGAGGTTGTTGATGATGTCCTGCAGCTGATTACGGGTCTCGTTCTGTAGCTGTATCTGTTTTCCCGCCCAGTTCGGGTCGGCTTTCGGCAGCATGCGTGCGGCACTGCCGGAATTCTTGGCGGTGTTCGCGGTCCAGGACAGCCATTGGTAGTTCAGCGGTAGCTGCGACAGGATGAGCATCTGATCTGAGGTCAACTTCAGGAAACCGGGCAGCTTGATCAGCTCGGCCAGCGGAACGATATGGTCCGGCGAAACTTTCGCGTCGCCGGCCTTTGTCTCTCCGATTCTCTGTCCCGGATAGACCGGGTCGGGAGCGCCTGCTCGCGGCGCGGCTTTACCGGCCAGGCGGACATCTTTCGGCACGTTCCCCGGGTTGTCGCCGCGCAGCGCCTCGTACAGTGGCCGTTCCGGCGCGTTCTTGGGAACGGTTTCCCGATTTCCCTTGCGTACGGACGGCGGCTGATAGCCCGCCGGGATCCCTTTCCTCGCATTGTCGATCGCGAGCCGTTGGGCGGCCGTTGGATTGGCCAACTGTAGGCCTGCCGGGTCCTTGGGTGTGAGCCCCGCGACCGCGGCGTCGCAAGCGTCGACGCGCGGCATGAGCGCGCTGCGTTCGGCCTCGAGCTGTGCCTTCTCGGCGTTGTACGCGTCGACCGCGGCATGGTCGTAGGTGTTGATGCTGCCGGACCGGTTGTTGTGATCGTCCGCGCGCTGGGTCCACGACGCGAGTTGGGTGGCGACATCGGGACATACCGTGTCAAAAGTGTTGGAGCGAGCCACGGGGAGCACGGACCCGTCGATCGCCGACGCCCAGAGCAGCCCCGATGCGAGCGCCAGCGCGAGCAACATGCTCACCATCTTGCGGACCACAGTTTGCCCCCCGATTGCCCGAAAGCTCCCGACTACATTCAAGCACGCCGATCGGGCGGCATCCGGCGTCAGAACCGTGCCTCAGACAGCTCGGGCGGTCTGTGGTCACGGACGAAAAAAGCGGCCCCGGACAACTGTCACCGGAACCGCTTTGACCTGATCTTTGATTGTGGAGCCTAGGAGATTCGAACTCCTGACATCTGCCTTGCAAAGGCAGCGCTCTACCAACTGAGCTAAGGCCCCTCGCTCGGACGCGACTGCGGGGTATCCGCCTCGTGCCAAACTTCTTCACCGTGTCGTGATCGCCATACGATCACCGCGACGGCTGCGATGCCGGCCAGAAGCATGAACCGCATGGCACAACCTCTCGGTGATCACCGGCTACACCGGGTGTCGTGGGCCTAGGAGGACTCGAACCTCCGACCTCTTCGTTATCAGCGAAGCGCTCTAACCACCTGAGCTATAGGCCCGAAAATTGGGATCGACCGAGCGCAGAGATTACCGCACCGGAGCGCAGAGTCCCAAATCAATCCCTGTCGGCCAGCGTGACCTCGACCCCGCCGACCAGATCGGTGGTGAGGTTGTAGATGAAGGCCCCGATGGTCGCCATCGCACACAGCACGACGATATTCACCAGGCCGACCAGCGCCGCCCCGCCGAAGATCGTTCCGCTGGAGACCAATTCGCCTCCCGACGCGCCGCTGGCACTGGTCAGGAGGTCGCCGACATTGCTGTTGAGCTTGCTCCACACCCCCATGGCGCCGAGCACCAGGTACAGGAATGCCACCGCGATCATCCACACGAAGAACAGCACCACCGACAGCACCAGTGAGACCTTGAGCACAGTCCACGGGTCGACCCGCCGGATCTGCATGCTGGCCCGGACCGGACCCTGATGCGAGCCGCGGTTGGCGACCTGGATCCGGGTGGTCGGGCTGTTGCTCGAGCTTCTGGCCGACGGCGCTTCAGGGGCCGCCTTGCGTTGTGGGGTACGCGGTGAGGGCCCGGACAGGTCCGGGATCTCACTCGCATAGGCCTCGGCCCGCACCGGCTCGTTACGCGTGGCCGCCGGGGCAGGCGTGGCCGGGCGGGCAGGCCGGGCCTGCTGCTCGGTGTCCTTCGCCTCCGTGCCGGCCACGAAACGCTGCAGCCGGGCTTCCACACCGGGGGAGTGGGAGCCCGGAGTGCGGGCACTTTCCTCGCGCGTCTCGGTCGCCGGCTGCGGCGTGGTGCGGGCGGTACCGCGCTGCCACGGCGGCGCCTCACCGGTCTCGGTGATCTGGCCGCCGGCGGCGCGAGCCTGCGTCCCGGCCGCTTTGCTCGCAGCCTGATTCGCCTCGGCCCCTGCGGCCCCGGTAGCTGAGCCATTGGAGCTGCCGGGCCGGTCGCCCGCTCGCGGGTACCCCGGCTCGTTCGGTGAACTCACCTAACAGCTCCTTAGCTCAGGCCGAGGTCCGGGTCGGGCCTCAGCGACAGCGTCACTCCTCGTCGGACTCAGCCTCATCCGCTTCCGAGTCCTCCTCGGCGTTGCGCGCAATCGCAATCAGTGTGTCGCCCTCGCCCAGGTTCATCAAGCGGACACCCTTGGTTTGACGCCCAGCCTTACGAACCTGACGTGCGGCGGTCCGGATGACACCGCCCCCGGAGGTGATGGCGTACAGCTCCGTCTCGTCATCGACGATCAGCGCTCCGACCAGACTGCCACGTTTGCGGTCGTACTGGATCGTCAGGATGCCCTTGCCGCCGCGACCCTGGACCGTGTACTCGTCGATCGCGGTGCGTTTGGCGTACCCGCCCGCGGTCGCGACCAGCAGATACGTGTCCGGTTGGACCACATTGAGCGACAGCAGCCGGTCGTCCTCGTTGAATCGCATGCCCTGCACGCCCGAGGTGGCACGACCCATCGGCCGCAGCGCCTCGTCGGTTGCGGAGAAGCGGATCGACTGCCCGTTGGCGCTCACCAACAGCAGGTCGTCCTCCGCCGAGCACAGCACCGCACCGACCAGCTCATCACCGTCGCGCAAGTTGACCGCGACGATGCCGCCGGAGCGGTTGGAGTCGAAGTCGACCAACCTGGACTTCTTCACCAGACCGTTGCGGGTGGCCAGCACCAGGTACGGCGCATCCTCGTAGCTCTTGATCTGGATGACCTGGGCGATGCGCTCCTCCGGCTGGAAGGCCAGCAGGTTCGCCACATGCTGACCGCGCGCGGTCCGCGAGGTTTCCGGCAGCTCGTAGGCCTTGGCCCGGTACACCCTGCCCTGCGTCGTGAAGAACAGGATCCAGTCGTGGGTCGAGCAGACGAAGAAGTGGTTGACGATGTCGTCGGCCTTCAGCCCCGCGCCCTGCACGCCCTTGCCGCCGCGCTTCTGGCTGCGGTAGAGGTCGGTCTTGGTGCGCTTGGCATACCCGGTCTCGGTGATCGTGACGACCACGTCCTCGCGGGCGATGAGGTCCTCATCGCTGACCTCACCGTCAGCAGGCATGATGCGGGTCCGACGATCATCACCATGCTTTTCGACGATCTCGGCGAGCTCATCGTGCACGATTGCCCGCTGCCGCTCCGGTTTGGCCAGAATGTCCTCGAGGTCGGCGATCTCTGCTTCGATCTTGGCCAGATCGTCGACGATCTTCTGCCGTTCCAGGGCAGCCAACCGGCGCAGCTGCATGTCCAGGATCGCCTGGGCCTGGATTTCGTCGATGTCGAGCAATTCGATCAAGCCGGCCCTGGCGATCTCAACGGTCTGCGACGCCCGGATCAGGGCGATCACTTCGTCGAGCGCGTCGAGCGCCTTGACCAGACCGCGCAGGATGTGGGCCCGCTCGTTGGCCTTGCGCAACCGGTAGCGGGTACGGCGCACGATGACATCGAGTTGGTGCGCGACGTAGTGCCGGATCATCTGGTCCAGCCGCAGGGTGCGCGGCACCCCGTCGACGATCGAGAGCATGTTGGCACCGAAGCTGGTCTGCAGCTGGGTGTGCTTGTAGAGGTTGTTCAGCACCACCTTGGCGACGGCATCGCGCTTGAGCTCCACCACAATTCGCAGACCGACCCGGTCGCTGGACTGGTCCTCGATGTTGGAGATGCCGGCCAGCTTGCCGTCACGCACCTGCTCGGCGATCGAGGTGATGAAGTTGTCGTGGTTGACCTGATACGGCAACTCGGTGATGACGATGCCGGTGCGCCCGCGCGAGTCTTCCTCGATCTCCACCACGCCACGCATCCGGATCGAACCGCGGCCGGTGGTGTAGGCGTCGTGGATCCCCTGGGATCCGACGATCAAGCCGTGGGTCGGGAAATCCGGACCCTTGACCCGCTCGCACACCGCGGCCAGGGTGGCCTCTTCGTCGGCCTCGTGGTTCTCCAAGCACCAGTACACCGCCTCGGCCAACTCCCGCAGATTGTGCGGCGGGATATTGGTGGCCATGCCGACGGCGATACCGCCCGAACCGTTGGCCAGCAGGTTGGGGAACCGGCTCGGAAGCACCGTGGGCTCCTGCACCCGGCCGTCGTAGTTGGGGATGAATTCGACTGTCTCCTCGTCGATTTCACGCAACATCTCCATGGCCAGCGGCGTCAGCCGGGCCTCGGTGTACCGCATTGCCGCCGCGGGATCGTTACCTGGCGAGCCGAAGTTGCCCTGGCCGTCGACAAGTGGGTAACGCAACGACCATGGCTGAGCCATCCGGACCAGGGTGTCGTAGATCGAGGAGTCACCGTGCGGGTGATAGTTGCCCATCGTCTCGGCCACCGAGCGTGCCGACTTCGCGTGGCTGCGGTCCGGACGGAAACCGGAGTCGTACATCGCGTACAGCACGCGACGGTGCACCGGCTTGAGGCCGTCGCGCACCTCGGGTAGCGCGCGCCCGACGATGACGCTCATGGCGTAATCGATGTAACTGCGCTGCATCTCGTGCTGGATGTCGACCGGTTCGATACGGTCAGAAGTTCCGTCGCCCGGTGGCAACGTGGTGTCAGTCATGTGTTCCTCGCTCGTCGGCTCGGCTTGTTGCGGTCAAATGCCATGCGGACCCGCGTGAATCACGGTGGCGCGCAGGGCAGGTGCGTCCTCGGGTTCACAACGCCGCCGTGTGGTTGTACTCCCACTTTTCGATCAGCGGGCCCAGCTCCGTCAGGAAAGTTGCAACGTGCGGTGTAGTTCCGTGCGCATCCATCGACTCCCGCGAGTCCCAATGTTCGAAACAAAGGAACAGCGACGGGTCCTCGAGATCCCGATAGAACTCATAGGTGATGCAACCCGGCTCGGCCAGGGTGGGTTCGACCAGATTCCGCATGGCCTCCCCGGCGCGCTCGGCTGCCTCGGGGGCAACCTTGACCCGGATGAATGCTGTGTGCATCGTCGGTCCCGCCTAAACGTCCAGGAAGCGAACGTCTCTGGCATTACGCGTGATGAAACTGCGCCGCGCTTCGACGTCCTCACCCATCAGGATGGAGAACAGCTCGTCGGCCGCAGCGGCATCATCTAGCGTCACCTGACGTAACACCCGGACCGACGGGTCCATGGTCGTCTCCCACAGTTCCTTTGCGTCCATCTCGCCCAGACCCTTGTAACGCTGGATGCCGTCGTCGACGTTGATCCGCTTGCCTGCCGCCTTACCCGCCTCGAGCAGGCCATCCCGCTCGCGGTCGGAGTAAGCGAACTCCGGTTCCTGCCGCTGCCATTTCAGCTTGTACAGGGGTGGCTGCGCCAGGAAGATGTGGCCGTGCTCGACCAGCGGTTTCATGAAACGGAACAGCAGGGTCAACAGCAGGGTGGAGATGTGCTGACCATCGACGTCGGCGTCGGCCATCAATACGATCTTGTGATACCGCAGCTTGGAGATGTCGAACTCGTCATGGATGCCGGTACCCAGCGCGGTGATGATGGCCTGGACTTCGGTGTTCTTCAAAACCCGGTCGATGCGGGCCTTTTCGACATTGATGATCTTGCCGCGCAACGGCAGGATGGCCTGGAACATCGAGTCGCGGCCGCTCTTGGCCGAACCACCGGCCGAATCACCCTCCACCACATACAGTTCCGACTTGGTCGGATCAGTAGAGCGGCAGTCGGCCAGCTTGCCGGGCAGGCCGCCGATATCGGTCGCGCTCTTGCGCCGGACCAGTTCGCGGGCCTTACGTGCGGCAATACGTGCCTGTGCTGACGAAACCGCTTTGTTCACCACAGTTTTCGCCTCGGCCGGATTGGCCTCGAACCAGTGGGTCAGCTGCTCGTTGCAGATCTTCTGAACAAACGACTTGACCTCGGTGTTTCCGAGCTTGGTCTTCGTCTGGCCCTCGAACTGCGGTTGGGCCACCTTCACCGAGATGACCGCCGCCAACCCCTCACGAATGTCATCGCCGGTGAGGTTCGGATCCTTGTCCTTGAGGAGCTTCTTGTCCTTGGCGTACTTGTTCACCACGGTGGTCAGCGCAGCGCGGAAACCCTCTTCGTGGGTGCCGCCTTCGTGGGTGTTGATGGTGTTGGCGAAGGTGTGTACGGACTCGGAGTAACCGGCATTCCACTGCATCGCGATCTCGACCTCGTGGCCGGTGCCCTTGCCGTCGAAATCGATCACGCTGGGCTGGATCGCGGTCTTGGTGCGGTTGATGTGCTTGACGAAATCGACCAGACCGCCCGGGTAGTGGAAGGTCCGGTGCTTCACCTTGTGCGGTGCCGCGGCCTCGGCCGCCGTCTCCTCCGCAGTCTTGGGGGCGGCGGCGGTATCGGCGACCACCTCGTCGACGACCTCGTCCCGGGCGACCCGTTCGTCGGTCAACTCAATGGTCAGGCCCTTGTTGAGGAACGCCATCTCCTGCAGACGCCGGGCGATGGTCTCGAAGTCGTAGACCGTGGTCTCGAAGACATTCGGATCCGCCCAGAACCGGATGGTGGTACCGGTCTCCTTCGTACTGTCACCCTTTCGCAGGGTTCCTGGCACCGAATTGTCATAGGTCTGGAACCACTCGGACCCGTCGGTGCGGACATCGGCTTCCAAGCGGGTGGACAGCGCGTTGACGACCGAGACGCCCACGCCGTGCAGACCGCCGGACACCTGGTAGGCGCCCTCCTCGAACTTGCCGCCGGCATGGAGGACCGTCATCACAACGTCGATCGTGGGGATACCGGTGGAGTGCATCGCGACCGGGATTCCGCGGCCGTCGTCAGTGACCTGGACCCCGCCGTCCTCGAGGATTCTCACGTCAACCTTGGTGGCGAACCCGGCCATCGCCTCGTCTACCGCATTGTCGACGACCTCCCACACCAGATGGTGCAGGCCGCGTTCACCGGTGGACCCGATGTACATGCCAGGGCGTTTGCGAACGGCTTCGAGGCCTTCCAGCACTTTGATCGAATCGGCACCGTACTGATTCTGGGCAGCCACGTCGGACGCGTCTCCTTGGGGTTCGCGGGAGGCGGTTGCATCACCGCCCTGCAGATCTCGCCTGCAGATCTCGCCATAGTCTACCGGTCGACACGTACAGGGCCGACTCTGTAGCGGCGTTTTCACCTACCTAACTGCGCCGTGCGCGGAATTTCTCGGGTATCGGTGCCTTCGGACGCTTCAGGAGATCGCTTTCGGCCGTCTCGAAGCTCTCAGCGCAATGTCGTCGGGACCTAGCCGTAGGTGTCTCGGGGACCACGTCCAGACACGTGATACTTACCCTTCCGCCACGACGGGCCGACCGGACCGACAATCTTCAACGAGGTCACCACCCCGTCGCCGACGGCCGCCGCGATCTTGGCCAGCACCTGGGACTGCACCATTCGAAGCTGGGTGGCCCACGCAGTCGACTCCGCCGAGACGGTCAGCACCCCCTCGTTCAGGCCGGTGGGATCGGCATGGTCGGCGATCTGGTCACCCACCACAGCCCGCCACCGACCGAATACCGAGCCTTCGGCAACTCTCGAGGACCAACCCCGCACCTTGGCCAGATCCTGGGTCGCAGAACCGAGCAGCTGCGGATCGCGGCCATCGGGACCCGGACCCGACCATCTGCGGCGCCGGCCGACGTTTCCGGCGACCCGCCGCACCGGGGCACTGCGGCCCCGACCGACGTCCTTACCCTGGCTGCGCGCCGCGCCTCGAGCCTCTTCGAGTGTCCGCCGCACCAGATCCATACCGCGCATGCGGGTGAGATCCTCGGGCGGCGCCGCGGGGGCCGGGTCACGAGACACCTGGTCTGGAGATTCTTCGGGTTTGTCCGTCATGATTCCACCACCGATAGCCGGCCCTGGTCCCCTTCGGTCATGCTGATCTCGACGCGGTTGACCGCCCAGTCCCGGGGGATGTCCTCACCGACCGCCGCAGTGACCAGAACCTGTTCGGCTTCGCCGGCCACCGCCGCCAGGGCCTGACGACGCGCGGTGTCCAACTCCGCGAAGACGTCGTCGAGGAGCAGCACCGGATCGACCCCGTCCGACCGCAGCAGCTCGTAGGCACCCAACCGCAGCGCCAATGCCATCGACCACGATTCACCATGGCTGGCAAAGCCTTTGGCCGGTTGGTCACCCAGCCACAGCTCGAGATCGTCGCGGTGCGGACCCACCAGACAGACCCCGCGGTCCAACTCCGCGTCGCGACGACGGCTCAGTGCGTCCAGCAGCGCGGCCTCGTAGAACTCGACGGACTCGGGACCGGGAGCGTTGGCGATGGCCTCCACGCCGGAGCGGTACCGGATCGCCGCGGGCCGGCTCGAGGGCGCCAACAATTGATAGGCCTTCTGCACCTCGGGATGCAGCTGCTCGACAAGCGCGATGCGCGCGGCGATCAGGGCCGCACCGTGGGCAGCCAGGTGCCCGTCCCACACATCGAGGGTGTCCAGCACACTGTGATCACCCCGATAGCGCGCTCCCGCAGCGGTTTTCAACAGTGCGGTGCGTTGACGCACCACTTTGTCGTAGTCGGCACGGATACCGGCGATGGCCGGTCGGCGGGTGGTGGCCAACTCGTCGAGATAGCGGCGCCGTTCACCTGGATCACCACGCACGAGTGCGAGGTCCTCCGGACTGAACAGCACCGCGCGCAAGACCCCGAGGATTTCGCGCGGCGAACGCACCGGGGACCGGTTCAGCCGGGCCTTGTTGGCCCGGCCGTTCGTGATCTCGAGATCGACCGCCAGTTCGCGGCCTTCGTTGACCACGATGCTCGAGACGATCGCACGCTGCTCGCCGGCCCGGATCAACGGCGCGTCGGAAGCCACCCGATGTGACCCCAGCGTGGCGCAATACCACAGTGCCTCAACGAGATTCGTCTTACCGAAGCCGTTCGGACCGACAAACACGGTCCGCCCGGGCTCCAGCTCGAGCTCGACGTGTGCCCAGGACCGGTAATCGGTCAGCCCCAGGCGGCGGACATACATGGGAATCGCACCTAACCGGACTCACTGATGCGGTGCACAGCGTGGCCACCGAACTGGTTGCGCAGCGCCGACACTGCTTTCATGGTGGGGGAATCCTCTTGTCTCGAGGCGAACCGGGCGAACAACGACGCGGCGATCACCGGCATCGGAACCCGGTGGCTGATGGCCTCTTCCACGGTCCAGCGGCCTTCCCCGGAGTCCTCGGTGTACCCGCTGATCGCAGCGAAACCGGGGTCTTCCTTGAGCGCCCTGGCCAGCAGCTGCTGCAGCCACGACCGCACCACGGTGCCGTTGGTCCAGGCCTGGATCACCGCCTGGGGATCGGTGATCAGTTCCTCGGCCGACAGCAGCTCGTATCCCTCGGCGTAGGCGTGCATCAGGCCGTACTCGATGCCGTTGTGCACCATCTTGGCGTAGTGACCGGCGCCTACGGGACCGGCGTGAACGAAACCGTCGGCCACATCACCCTCGGGACGGAGCGTGTCGAAGATCGGCATGGCTCGAGCCACGTCGGTGTCACTGCCACCGACCATCAGCCCGTACCCTTCCTTCAGACCCCAGACACCACCCGACACCCCGGCGTCGATGAAGTTGATTCCCTTGTCGCCCAACAGCTTTGCGTGTGGACCGTCTTCGGTGTACCGCGAGTTGCCGCCGTCGATCACCAGGTCGCCGGCACCGAGCACATCGGCGAGCGCGACGATCGTCTCGTGTGTGACCGTGCCCGACGGCACCATCACCCAGACCACCCGCGGCGCCTCGAGCGCCCCGGCCAGGTCGGCCAGGCTGGCCACATCGCTGACTTCCGGACGAGGGTCGTAGCCCACGACCTCGTGGCCACCCCCGCGCAGGCGCTCGCGCATGTTGAAGCCCATCTTGCCCAGGCCGACCAACCCCAGTTGCATGTGCGCCCTTTCTCGACCGCGCCGGTCAGCCAGGAAGGCGAACCGGCATCAACAGATAGACGTAATCGGTTTTGGCGGCCGGGAACGGACCCGAACCACCACCGGTACCACCATCCTCGTCCGTGGGACGCAACACGGCAGGGCGACTCGGCGTGGTGAAACCGAAAGTCACCCGGTCCGAGCGCAGGGAGCTCAACCCGTCGGTGAGGTAGGTCGGGTTGAACGCGATGGTCAGCGGGTCACCGGCGAACTCCACCGGCAGGTCTTCTTCGGCGCGACCCACATCGTCGGCGCCGGCCGAAAGACGCAGCGCGTCTTCGCCGAATTCCATCCGGATCTGGGCGCCCCGGTCGGCCACCAGCGCCACACGCTTGATCGCCTCGGTGAGCTCGGCCACTCCGATCGTCGCGACTGCGGTGTGCTCGCTCGGCAGCAGCTGACGGAACTTCGGGAACTCGGCATCCAGCAGTCGGGTGGTGCTGCGCTTGCCGTTACTGCGGATACCGAGCAGGCCCTCCTTACCGACCGACTCCCCGGAGCCCAGCGACAGGTGCACCTGGTTGCCGTCGGTGCCGGCCTTGGCCGCCTCGGCCAGCGTCTTCGCCGGGACCAGCACGGCCGCCTCGATGTCGGCGGCACCGGTTTCCCAGGTCAGCTCACGCACGGCCAGCCGGAACCGGTCGGTGGCCGCCAAAACCACTGATTCACCGGAGATCTCGACGCGGATGCCGGTCAGCATCGGCAGGGTGTCATCCCGGCCGGCAGCGACGGCCACCTGGCCGATCGCCTCGGCGAACAGTTCGGACGACACCACCCCGGTCTCCTCGGGCAGCGTCGGCAACGCCGGGTAGTCCTCGACCGCCAGGGTCGGCAGTGAGAACCGGGCGCTGCCGCAGGTCAGAGCCACCCGGGTGCCTTCGACGCTGAGCTCCACCGGCTTGGCCGGCAATGCCTTGGTGATGTCGGACAGCAACCGTCCGGATACCAAAACGCTTCCAGGAGAAGCGATTTCGGCACTGACACGCACCTCGGCGGAAACCTCGTAGTCGAAGCCGGAGATGGTCAGACCATCATCGGTGCCGGTCAGCAGGACCCCGGCCAAGACCGGGATGGTGGGCCGGGTTGGCAGATTGCGGGCCACCCAGGCCACTGCGTCCGCGAAGTCCTCACGCACCACGCGGAACTTCAAGTCGGTCAGCCCAGCCGTCGTCGTCGCCACGTGCTATGCGCCCCTTCGATGATCCCCATAACGAGCTCTACCAGCGTCTTCCCAGAACACCGCCACGCAGCACCGCGCTGAATGACAAAGCTGAAACCGCTGTCGATGAACCACCGTAGAGCTTTCCGCATCAACTTGAAAGCTAATCCACCGGGGTGACATGGGACTTGCATGTGCTTCTCGAGCCCGGACGGACGGGCCGTTTCGTTCGGTGTCCTCAGGCCCCTTCTTCTAGAAAGAACTCTTAGAAGATATTTGAGTAACAGTATTAGGTCCTGTGAAAACTGGGGATGAACGGGTGTTTGCCCAGTACCCCAGGTGTGTCGCAATGTGAGTGGGCTGTGGAGACCGGTGCGCGGATCGGCCGCCGAGTGTGGACAGATGACATCGTGTGGATGATTTTGTCATTCATCCCGTGGTTTGCCCGCAGGTTGTACACAGCAGTATCCACAGCGGTCGGCTGTGACTTGTGATGTGTTCTGGGGCGAAAGTTGTTACAAGATTTTTCGCCGGACAGGCCCGAAGAGACCACGATGTGAGACACGGAGAGGCCCCGGGCGCGCAGGATCGACCGCCGGTACCCGGTGCTCGAGCACCGATCCGGACGGGACTGCGGGGTGATTCAGCGCTTGGCGCGCTGACGAATCCGGGTGGTGAGTTCCTTGACGTGGTCGAAAACCTCACGTCGCTCGGCCATCTCGCCGCGGATCTTCTTCTCCGCGTACATGACCGTGGTGTGATCACGCCCGAATGCCTGGCCGATCTTGGGCAGGGACAGATCGGTGAGCTCACGGCACAGATACATGGCGATCTGGCGGGACTGCGCCAGTGCCCGGGTCTTGCCGGGCCCGCGCAGCTCCTCGACCGTGGTCTCGAAGTACTCGGCCGTGGCCGCCATGATCGCGGCGGTGCTGATCTGCATGGTCGTGGCGTCTGCGATCAGATCGCGCAGCACGACTTCGGCCAGCGACTTGTCGATCCGGGTCTTGTTGAGCGAGGCGAAGGCGGTGACGCGGATGAGCGCACCCTCGAGCTCGCGGATATTCCGTTCGATGCTGCTGGCGATCAGCTCGAGCACGTCATCGGGCACGTCGAGGCGATCCATCTGCGCCTTCTTACGAAGGATCGCGATACGCGTCTCGAGCTCGGGCGGCTGCACATCGGTGATCAGGCCCCACTCGAAGCGGGTACGCAGCCGGTCCTCGAGGGTGGCCAGCTGCTTGGGCGGGCGGTCCGAGGAGATGACGATCTGCTTGTTGGCGTTGTGCAGGGTGTTGAAGGTATGGAAGAACTCTTCCTGGATACCTTCCTTACCCTCGATGAACTGGATGTCATCGACCAGCAGGATGTCTATGTCCCGGTAACTGCGCTTGAACGAGGCCTTGCGGTCGTCGCGCAGCGAGTTGATGAAGTCGTTCGTGAATTCCTCGGTGGAGACGTACTTCACCCGCATGCCCGGGAAGAGACGTTGCGCATAGTTTCCGGCGGCGTGCAGCAGATGTGTCTTGCCGAGGCCGGATTCACCCCAGATGAACAACGGGTTGTAGGCCCGCGCGGGTGCCTCGGCGATGGCGAGGGTCGCGGCATGGGCGAAGCGGTTGGACGCACCGATGACGAAGGTGTCGAAGGTGTAGCGCCGGTTGAGATTGACCGCGTTGTCGTCACTGACCGTGGAATCCCGCTGCGGACTGCTGAAGTAGGTCGGCCAGGTCTCTTCGGCGCTCGCCTTGGCGGCGCGGTCGTCATCGATCTCGTCGATGTCGGCGGCCTGCGCTGAAGCGGTCGCGTCAGGCTGTTCGCCGGAGGTGGACCCGGAATCAGCCGCGGCGGCGGAGTCCTCGGATTCCTCGGGGGGAGTGGCGATGCGGACGCCCAGCTCGACCCGCTCACCCAGCTTGCGGCTGAGTGCATTGATGATCGGCTCGCGAAGGTGCCGTTCAATCTCGTTCTGGACAAACGGCGTGGGAACCGAGAGCAGAGCAAACCCCTCGGCGATGACGAGGGGTTTCACCAGCTTGAGCCAGGCTCTTTGCTGGGGAGTCAGTGGCGGGAGAGCCGGATCACCGTCTGCATCACGATCGCCGTTGAGTTCGGCGACGACGCTGTTCCAGATTGCGACGAACGGTGGATCGGGGTCAGCTGGCAACGACTGTTCCCCCTTAGAGGTGCTTCGAGGTCGACCCGGTGACGACCAAAAAGAACGATGACGAACTGTCCACATATTTATCCACAGCTTGTGGAGAAAGGACAGTCGTCGTCGCTCTGTTGTCTGTTATGAGAGCGTCGTGGCCGGCTTCGTCGCATGCTACGAGCGTGCGCCGCGCCGCGATCTCTCGTTTCATTTTCCGGGGCCGCTCCAGGCTCGGAACGGCATTGCCAGAAGCTAACAGTTTTCTCTCGATGTGCCAACAGTTCTGCAACATCGGATACTGAGCATGTATGCGGGTCGGCGCAGGTTTGACCAAGGGAAATCTCATCAGTACCCTCGAGCAGTCGCCCGCACGTGGCGATACGGCTGCGCCCGGGAGGTTCCGGAGAACGCGCCGGTTAGTAAAGCACGACGGACGAGCTTAAAGAGAGCTTGCACGGTAACCGTTTTCGGCGGCACTTCGGTGTCGGCGTGGGCGGGTACCAAACGGAACAAGGAGAGATTGCCGTGGCCAAGGGCAAGCGGACCTACCAGCCCAACAACCGCCGCCGTGCGCGCGTGCATGGGTTCCGGCTGCGGATGCGCACTCGCGCCGGCCGCGCCATCGTCGCCAACCGTCGTGGCAAGGGCCGTCGCGCACTTACTGCGTGATTCGACGCAGGATCTAGCGCGGTGCTTCCGGCTCGATACCGGATGAGGCGGTCCGCGGAGTTCAGTGCCACCGTCAGTCGTGGCGTGCGTGCGGTTCAACCTGACGTTGTCGTACACGCGCTACACGAGGGGACGGACGCAACCGGCCCGCGGGTCGGTCTGATCGTGTCCAAAGCCGTCGGGAATGCCGTGGAGCGTCATCGGGTATCCCGGCGGCTGCGTCATGCCGCCCGCACCGTCATACCGCATCTGGATGCCACGGACCTCGTGGTGATCCGGGCTCGCGCCGGCAGCAGTGAAGCGCCGTCGCCGCGGTTGGAGCAGCAGTTGCAGCGCGCTCTCGAGCGCCTCGAGGCGCGGCGCAGGACCTCACCATGATCCGCAAGGCGGGTGCTGGTGCAGCCCGCGGTGCGATCTTCCTGATTCAGCTCTACCGCCACACCATCTCTCCGCTTCGACTGCCGTCGTGCCGGTTCATGCCGACCTGCAGTCAATACGCGGTCGACGCCCTCACCGAGTACGGCTTGTTCCGCGGTGGGTGGCTGACGTTGATCCGACTGCTCAAATGCGGACCGTGGCACCCGGGGGGATGGGATCCCATCCCGGACAGGTGCCCTCACGATCACGAGTCCGTCAGTTCTGATGAGACCGTTTCTGGCGGGATCGCCGCCGCCGAAAACCTTGTCTGGGATACCCCAGCGAAGCGAGGGGAGAGCAAGTCGCGTGTTTAATTGGTTCAGCCTGGACATCATCTATTACCCGGTGTCGGCGATTATGTGGGTTTGGTACAAGGCATTCGCCTTCCTGCTCGGCCCCGAGAACTTCTTCGCCTGGGCGCTGTCGGTGATGTTCCTGGTCTTCACCCTGCGCGCGATCCTCTACAAGCCGTTCGTCAAGCAGATCCGCACCACGCGGCAGATGCAGGAACTGCAGCCACAGATCAAGGCGCTGCAGAAGAAGTACGGCAAGGACCGCCAGCGCATGGCGCTGGAGATGCAGAAGCTGCAACGCGAGCACGGTTTCAACCCGATCCTCGGCTGCCTGCCGATGCTGGCGCAGGTGCCGGTGTTCCTGGGCCTGTACCACGTGTTGATGTCCTTCAACCGGACTCAGACCGGCATCGGTCGCCTGGGGTTGTCGGTGGAGGAGAACCGCAGCCTGGCGAACTATGTCTTCAGCGCGACCGACGTGAGTCACTTCCTCGACGCCAACCTTTTCGGTGCACCACTGGGCGCGACGATGGTCCAGCAGCACGGCCTGGAGGCGTTCACGGAATTCAACCGGCTGGCCGTGGTCGCTGTCGGCGTTCCGATCATGATCCTGGCCGGCATCGCCACGCACTTCAACAGCCGGGCCTCGGTCGCGCGCCAGAGCGTGGAGGCCGCCGCCAACCCGCAGACCGCGATGATGAACAAACTCGCGCTCTACGTGTTCCCGCTCGGTGTGGTGGTCGGTGGACCGTTCCTGCCCCTGGCCGTGATCATCTACTGGCTGTCCAACAACATCTGGACCTACGGTCAGCAGCACTACGTCTTCGGGATGATCGAGAAGGAAGAAGAAGCCAAGAAGGCCGAGGCGATCGAGCGTCGTTCGGCGAACGCGCCGGCGCCCGGAGCGAAACCCAATCGCGCACGTAAGGCCGAGCCCGCGAGTGCGGCGGCCGCTACGGAGGACGCCGAGATGGAGTCGGATGCGGCGGCGACCAAGGACGAGCAGGACGCGGCAGGTGAATCGGCGGCCCCGAGCGTGAATCGCACGCCCAGGCCCGGTGCACGCCCCAAGAAGCGGAAACGGTGACCAGTTCTCACGCTGGCTACAAGTAGGGAGAAGACGAACATGACGGACGCACAGACGACCGAGCCCAGCGCCGAGCTGGAGGAGGACACCCAGTCCGCGCCGAAGAGCGGGGACGACCTGGAGGAGCGACTGGTCGCGGAAGGCGAGATCGCCGGCGACTACCTCGAGGAGCTACTCGACCTGCTGGACTTCGATGGCGATATCGATCTGGATGTCGAGGGCGACCGGGCCGTGGTGAGCATCGACGGCGGCGGCGATCTGACCAAGCTGGTCGGCCGCAAGGGCGAGGTGCTGGATGCCCTCCAGGAGCTGACCCGGCTGGCGGTGCATCAGAAGACCGGTGAGCGCAGCCGACTGATGCTGGACATCGCGCGGTGGCGGCGCCGTCGTCGCGACGAGCTCGCGGCACTGGGCGACAAGGTGGCCCATCGCGTGCTGGAGTCGGGCGAGCGCGAGGAACTGGCGCCCATGACTCCGTTCGAGCGCAAGATTGTTCACGACGCCGTGGCCGCGGTCGACGGGGTCCGCAGCGAGAGCGAGGGCGTGGAGCCATCGCGACGCGTCGTCGTTCTTCTTGGCTGAGGTTTAGTTACACAGGTGTAGTTCTATTGCGGCGACGGTGCCGTAGGGAGTTCGGAGGATGTTTCACGTGAAACATGGACCGGTCCCCGCGGCACCGGACGCCGCGGCGGGGGTCTTCGGAGATCGTCTGGAGACCGCCGAACGGTACGCGGCGATTCTGGCCGGTGCCGGTGTCGACTGGGGTCTGATTGGTCCGCGGGAAGTGGACCGGCTCTGGGATCGACACATTCTCAACAGCTCGGCTCTCGGAGAGCTTCTCGCTCCCGATGAGCGCGTCGCCGACATCGGCAGCGGCGCCGGCCTCCCGGGTATCCCGGTGGCCCTGGCGCGCCCCGATGTTCATGTCACGTTGATCGAGCCGCTGCTGCGTCGCAGCGAGTTCCTCCGTGAGGTGGTCGACGAATTGGGACTCGACGTGGCGGTGGTCCGCGGTCGAGCGGAAGACTCCGAGGTTCGTAAATCCGTTGGCGAGTTGGATGCGGTGACATCCCGCGCGGTTGCCTCGCTGGATAAGTTGACGCGTTGGAGCATGCCGCTACTTCGCGTCGACGGAAGGATGCTCGCCCTCAAAGGCGAGCGCGCTGAGGCTGAGATCGAAGAGCATCGGCGTGTGATGGCTTCCCTGGGTGCAGTCGATGCCAGGGTGGTGAAATGTGGCGTGAACTATTTGAACCCGCCCGTAACCGTCGTCGCCGTGCGGCGAGCAGCGGTGAGACCGGGCAGCCGGTCAACGGGCAGAGCCTCCGGGTCGCGGGGGAGATCGGGCAAGAGATGAGAATGGGTTCTGATCGGCAGGCAACCGCTGGCGCGGGTGCTACGCCCGCCGTTTCACGTGAAACGGTTTCACGTGAAACATGGAAAAACGACAGCGGGACGCCGTGGTCCACGGACGCCAGCATGGACACCCCGATTGCGGCTGAGGCAGAGCAGGCGACTCGCGTGCTGCATACCTCGCACGGGCAGCTTCCCCGGCCGGCGCGCCAACGCGTGTTCACGATCGCCAACCAGAAGGGCGGCGTCGGTAAGACGACCACTGCGGTGAACGTCGCCGCAGCGCTCGCGCTACAGGGGTTGCGGACGTTGGTGATCGATCTCGACCCACAGGGCAACGCCAGCACGGCGTTGGGCATCGAGCATCGTCCCGGCACCCCGTCCTCGTACGAAGTGCTCATCGGAGACATCCCGGTGGAGGAAGCGCTTCAGCAGAGCCCGCACAGCGACCGGTTGTTCTGCATTCCCGCGACGATCGATCTGGCTGGCGCCGAGATCGAGTTGGTCAGCATGGTGGCTCGGGAGGGGCGGCTGCGGTCGGCGCTCGCGGCCCTGGCGAACCACAACTTCGACTACGTCTTCATCGACTGCCCGCCGTCCCTCGGGTTGCTGACCATCAACGCTCTGGTGGCCGCGCCCGAGGTGCTGATCCCGATTCAGTGCGAGTACTACGCGCTGGAAGGTGTGGGACAGCTGCTCCGCAATATCGAGATGGTGAAGGCGCATCTCAACCCGGAGCTGTCGGTGTCCACCGTGATACTGACGATGTACGACGGGCGGACCAAGCTGGCGGATCAGGTCGCCGAGGATGTGCGCGAGCACTTCGGCGACAAGGTGTTGCGCACGGTCATCCCGCGGAGCGTGAAGGTGTCGGAAGCCCCCGGGTACGGGATGACGATCCTCGATTACGATCCGGGATCCCGCGGTGCGTTGAGCTATCTCGACGCGAGCCGCGAGATCGCAGAGCGCGGGGCTCCGCCCCGCGCGCAGTAGGCGTCAGTAATCAACGGCCAGTAGACAGACAGCGGACGGCAGCGATGAGCAGGAGACGACCATGAATCAGCCGGCACGGAAGCGGAGTGGCTTGGGCAGGGGACTAGCAGCCCTCATTCCGACCGGTCCCGCTGAGGACGGTACCGACGTCCTGAGCCCCAAGATCGGCGCAACTGCAGCCGACGTTCTGCTCGGCCCACCGTCCGGCATGGGGACACCCACGACGTCCCTAGCGCCCGATGGGTCCGACCCGATCCTCGTCAGTGACGTGGGCGCGACGTACCGCGAGATCGATCCCAGCCTGATCCAGCCGAATCCGCGTCAGCCCCGCCAGGTGTTCGACGAGGAGGCGCTGAGCGAGCTGGTGCATTCCATCCGCGAGTTCGGATTGATGCAGCCGATCGTCGTCCGCGCCGTTGAGGAGAACGGTGAATCCCACTACCAGCTGGTGATGGGGGAGCGGCGCTGGCGAGCCGCCCAGCAGGCTGGTCTTGAGGCCATCCCGGCGATCGTCCGCGAGACCGGTGACGACAACATGTTGCGCGATGCGCTGCTGGAGAACATCCACCGGGTACAGCTCAACCCGTTGGAAGAGGCCGCCGCCTACCAACAGCTGCTCGACGAATTCGAAGTCACCCACGATGAACTCGCCGCCCGAATCGGTCGCTCGCGGCCACTGATCTCCAACATGATCCGGCTGCTGCGTCTTCCGATCGCCGTGCAGCGGCGCGTAGCAGCCGGAGTGCTGTCCGCCGGCCACGCGCGCGCACTGCTCGCCCTGGAGGGGGGAGCGGAGAAGCAGGAAGAGTTGGCCGCTCGCATCATCGCCGAGGGTATGTCGGTGCGCGCCACTGAGGAGGCCGTGACACTGGCCAACCGCGACGGCAACACCGCGCCGCCGACCCCGCGGCGTAAGCCGATCCAGATGCCGGGTCTTCAGGACGTTGCTGAACGGCTCTCGTCGGCCTTCGATACCCGGGTCACCGTGAGTCTCGGCAAACGAAAAGGCAAGATCGTGGTCGAGTTCGGGTCGGTCGACGACCTACAGCGCATTGTCGAAATTATGAGCGCCGAAGACCACTGAGGACCCACGACCAACGACACCAGGTTGTTCCGTCACTGTGACACATCAGTGATCAGAGCCCGCGGCTGCGAGTGCCATATAGCGCAAAGCATCTGTGCGGCATAGCATTTCACTTCGGAGGCGGAACTCGATGAGATTTTCAGGGCGCAATGGACGGACTCCCGCGAACTCTCCTATCCTTGAAGGGCAGCCACGCACAAAGTGTGAAAGCCAGGGACCTCAGTGACAGCACGAATAACACCGCTTCGGCTCGAGGGCTTCGAGCAGTTGCCCAAGCATGCGCGGCGCTGTGTGTTCTGGGAAGTCGATCCGTCCACCGTCGGTGATGACCATCTGACTGATCCCGAATTCGAAAAAGAAGCCTGGCTCTCGATGGTGATGCTCGAGTGGGGGTCGTGCGGTCAGCTTGCGGTCACGGCTCGCGCGGACATACCGGAGGGGGAGCCAGGTGCTGGGTCAGGCACCGGCTCCGAAGCGGAGATCGATCTGGTCGTTCCATCCGATGTGGCTGGGTTGGGGATGCCGGCCGGAGGGGATGACTGGACCGCTCCAGCCGTGGTGGACGATCCATGCCTCGGCTTTGCGTTCTATGCGCCCCCGGGTGCGGTACCGCGGGCGCGACTGTTTCCGACTGCTCCGGTGAGCGCTGACGCGATTCTGTTGACCGCGATCGGTGTCGAGTGCGCCGAAGACCGCGGCCTGTTGTCGCAGAGTCTGCTGGCCGCCGTGGTCAACGATCTGGTACGGCGAGGCGTTCGGGCGCTGGAGGCGTTCGGCTATACCTCGGCCTTGACTGAAATGACCGACTGCAACAAGCTTCCCGACGAGTTGTCCGCGGCGGTGGCGGTGCTGGGGGACTGCTCGGTCGATGAGTGCATGCTGACATCCGATTTTCTCGAAGACGTGGGCTTCACGGTGGTGGCCCCGCACCCGTACTTCCCGCGGCTGCGCCTGGAACTCGACAAGGGACTCGGCTGGAAGGCGGAAGTCGAAGCCGCGCTCGAGCGACTCTTGGAGAATGCTCGGATCGAGCTGCCGATCGGTGCCGGGATGTCCGGCGTCGGTGTCGGTGTCGGGGCCAAAAGTGTTGGCCCACAGGATCGTCTGACGTAGACCGTCATCTGGAGATCGTGCCGGCTGCTGGCGCTTTCGGAGATGGGCGGTTGGAAGGCCCCACGATGGAGCCTCAGCTTGTGATCATGCCTTCCGTGGGGCAGGTACGCGTCACGGGTGCGGCCAAGCGCGTAGAGATCAAGGCGGACGCACTCACGAATACTGGAATGCGACGGCGAGACCGGGGCGTCGATGCGGCTTGATGCACTGTTTCCCGACGCGCGATCTCCTGCTCACCGAGATCCAGCGTGACGATCACGCGAAATTCGAAGAGTGGTACCGGAATTCGGATGTCGATGTCGATCCCGGTGAATCGCTGACGCAGACTGCGGTGGACACTTGGGTTCGGGGACGGTGCCGTTGGCGTTGGCGGCCGCAGCGGCGGTCGACCCGTCGCATCCCGGGGAGGCTACCGGGCAGGTTTCGGTCGGTACGCGGTCGATGCACTAGGTGACCCGGCATTGAAGCGGGTGGCCATTGACGCCGTGGCGACCTACACGCAGATCACCCGTGAGGCTGGCACGGCCCCGGTACCAGCCGGGGATCTCCGCGGCTCACTGCCCAACGACCGTCGGCAAGGGCCGCCTGGATCCGAACGGGCCGCTGGCTGACTTGCGGTGAATACCCGGCCGTTTCGACCCTCTGTAGCGGTGGGGGCGCCAGATGTGACGTGTCACATGACGAAACAACCATTGGGTGGTAGCGCGCACGAGCTGAGGCAGAATTGGCCGCCCAGACGCTCAAACTGAGCTAGCGCTCACGCGCTCAAGCAGAATTGGCGCTCACGCGCCGCGGCCCGCTTGCTGCTCGACCGACAGCTCGTGAGCCAGCAGCTCGGCGAAGGTGAAAGTGCCAGTCGGACGGTCATTCTTGCCCAACAGATACAGGCGCTTGACCGCTGCCAGGATGCCCTCGGCGATCGCGTCACGAGTGTGGGTGGACAGCAGGAGCCCGCGATCGTGGGGATTGGTGATGTAGCCGATGTCCACCTCGACGGTAGGCATCCGGGTCAGGCGAAGCAGGTCCCAGGTTCGGCCGTGGGACCTGCAGTCACGTAATCCGGTGCGGGCCACCACTTCCCGCTGAATGAAGTCGGCCAGGTTGCGACCAATGGTCGACACCGAACCATGGGAATTCCCGAAGTGGAACGAGGCCACGCCATTTGCGGAGGGGGAGCGCTGACTCTCACAGCGCAGACTGATCATCAGATCCGCACCGACCCGGTTGGCGGTGGCGGCACGTTCGGCGTCCAGTGGGCTGCGGTTGGCCGGCCGTGAGATGAACGTCTCCATGCCGATCGCGGTCATCCGGCCTTCCAGCCGACTTGCCAAGTCCCACAAGATGTCTGCTTCGCTGATCGGGCCGTCGGGCCCGTTCATGATCATCCCGTGATCGGAGCCGCCGCGGCCTGGATCGATGATGACGTGCTTACCTGACAGCTGGGGGCCGGAGCGTCGCACCAGCTCTTCTTCCCGGATCGCGTGCGGCGACCCACCGGTCACCCGCGAACCCAGGAAATACAACGAGCGCAATGTTTCCGGTCCACAAATACCGTCGGGGTACAGCCCGTACTCACGCTGGTAGGAGGACAACCCGTTGTGGGTCTGCAGGCCGAAATGCCCGTCGACCATGCCGGTATAAAAACCGAGGTCCTGCAGGCGGGCCTGCAGGGTCGCCACGTCGTCGCCGTACATGGGCGCACCGAACTGGTGGGTCAGGGTGCGGGCACCGAGCCGGTAGGAGGCCTCGCGCAGGGCGCGATAGGTCGCCTCACCGACGATTCCGTCCACCAACAAGCCCCGGTGCTGCTGAAATGCCCGGACGGCGCTGTCGAGCTCGTCATCGAATGCGTCGAGCGCAACATGTCTGCCGGTGCTCAGGTCGGCGTCAGGGTTGTCGATCAGACCTAACGCGGCCAAGGCTGCCCGGATCTCGGTGACTGCTCCGCCACGGTCACCGCGACGCAGACTCGACATTCGGCCCCTCCATGCTGGTGTCCGGCCATCTGCCGGTCTAGCTAGCCAGCATTGTCTCAGATTTCGGCCACAATCCGGAAAACGCCAGGCGTATCCGGGGTGTGTGTGGTGTGTGTGAACTCAGAGTGCGTCGGCAAGTTCCCGCAGCAGGGCGGCCTTACCCTTCGCGCCCACGATGCGCTTCACCGGTGCGCCGTCCTTGAACAGGATCAGCGTCGGGATGGACACCACCTGGAAGTCGCGCGCGGTGGCCGGGTTGGCGTCCACGTCGATCTTGGCGACCCGCAATTCGCCGGCCTTTTCGCCCGCGATCTCCTCGAGTACCGGGGCCACCATCTTGCACGGCCCGCACCAGGTGGCCCAGAAATCCACCAGTACCGGTGTGCTGCTGGTCAGGACGTCGTCGGAGAACGAAGCGTCGGTGACCGTTACTGTTGCGCTATCCGCACTCATGGAGATCTCCTGTCGGGTCGAAAACTATTGGGGGTCAGTCGTTGTCGGCGAGCCAGCGCTCGGTGTCGATGGCGGCCGAACAGCCGCTGCCCGCAGCGGTGATGGCCTGGCGGTAGGTGTGGTCGACGAGGTCGCCCGCGGCGAACACCCCGTCGAGCGTGGTCGCGGTGGTACGGCCGACCACGTTCACGTAGCCCTCATCGTCGAGGTCGATCTGGCCGCGCACGAGTTCCGAGCGGGGGTCGTGGCCGATCGCCACGAACACACCGGTCACCTCGAGCTTGGACTCCTCGCCCGTGACGGTGTCACGCAGCCGCACACCGGTCACCTTGGGATCGCCCTCGATCTGGGTGATCTCGGTGTTCGTCAGGAAGGTGATCTTCTCGTTGGCCCGGGCCCGCTCCAGCATGATCTTGGAGGCGCGGAACTCGTCGCGACGGTGGATCAGGGTCACCGAACGTGCGAACCGGGTGAGGAACGTCGCTTCTTCCATCGCCGAGTCGCCACCGCCGACCACGATGATGTCCTCGTCGCGGAAGAAGAAGCCGTCGCAGGTGGCGCAGGTGCTGACACCCATGCCGGTCAGGGCTTCCTCGCCGGGCACACCGAGGTGCCGCGCGGCGGCACCCATGGCCAGGATCACCGACCGCGCCTGGTGGGTCTCGTCACCGACGGTGACCGATTTCACCGGGCCGGTGAGGTCGACGGCGTCGACGTCCTCCATGCGCAGATCCGCACCGAAGCGCAGGGCCTGCTCGCGCATCTCGTCCATCAGTTCGGGGCCGGTGATGCCTTCACGGAACCCGGGGTAGTTCTCCACCTCGGTGGTGGTCATCAGCGCGCCGCCGAACTGCGTGCCCTCGAACACCAGCGGCTTGAGCTGGGCGCGGGCAGCATAGATCGCTGCGGTGTAACCGGCGGGGCCGGAACCGATGATGATGACGTCGTGGACCGTCGCTGAGGAGGACATGTAGGCCTTTCTGCCGTACTCGGCACGGATTGCAACGTCAGCCTAGGCCGGATGTGTTCCCAGCTGGCTCGCAGGACAGCCTACGGACGTGTCACCGGGCGTTTCACCACGGTGTCGGCCAGCGACCCGGCGTGAGCGGCGTCGCAGTCCGCGGCGAGGACCACGGCGTCGATGGTGGTGGACGTGCCTGGTGCCTTGGGGGGCACCAGCACCAGCACACCGCGACGACCGGCCACGTCCATCGGGCGAGCGCCGAGAACCTTGACGCCGACGGGGTAGCCCAGTGCCGAAAGGCAGCCGTCGCGGCGTTGCGGGTCGGTCAGCGGTCCCAGATCGGGCGGGACCGACAGCAGCCCCTGGATCTGGGATTCGGACAGACCGATCGCGGCACGCGGCGGTGAGACGGTGATCCGGCCGAGGCTGGTCATCGTCGAAGTGGCGTGGCCCGTCGGGCGCACCAGGACAATCGCTCCCACCACGACGGCCACCACGGCCGCACCCGCCCCCGTGACGGCGGCGATCGACTTCCAGCGGCGAGTGGAGGGTGCGTGCGGGGCCGGCTCGGCCCGCAGTGCCTCGGACAGCCGGGCACTCACCTCGGCAGGCACCGGGGGAGCCGAGGCGGTGTCCTTGCCCAACTCGGCCAGATCGCGGCGCACCCGATCCAGGGCGGCCAGGGCGTTCCTGGCGTCCGGTCCGGCCAGCGGGTCGGTGCGCACACGTCGGCGGATGAGCGCGGCGGTGTCGTCGTCGAGCAACCCGGCCTGCAGGTCGGCGAGCAGCTCAGCAGGAATCGGACCGTCCGACGGCACTCGGGGTGTGCTGCCGTTCATCGGCTTCAAAGTACTGGAGCAGGCCGGCCAGCTTGTGCCTGGCGCGGGAACACCGGCTCTTCACGGTGCCCTCCGCCACCCCGAGGAGCAGCGCCGTCTCGGCCACCGAATAGCCCTGCATGTCAACGGCCACCACCGCGGCGCGCTGCTCCAGCGGCAGCTGCATGAGCGCCCGCTCCACCACGATCGTGGTCGCCACCCGGGGCGCTGGGTCGCCGGCCGGGTCGCGTAGGTGAACGAGGAGGTCGAGCTCGTGTTCGGACGCGGTCGGTTGGTTTCGTGACCGGCGCACCCGGTCCAGGCAGGCGTTCACCACGATCCGGTACAGCCAGCTGCTGACCGCCGAGTCGTGGCGGAACGACGCTGCCGTGCGATGTGCCGACAGCAATGCGTCCTGGACGGCATCGTCGGCGTCCTCGTGGTGATGGCTGGTGAGAAACGCCAACCGCCGTAGCTGGCCGTGGTGCCGGTGGACGAGTTCCTCGAACGCGTAACGGTCCCCGGCGACGTGGGCGGTCAGCAGTTCGGCATCAGAACGCGTGGCGGCCCCATCTTCCCGGTGCCCCCGTAGCTGCGCTGTAACCGGCTTACCGGCTCCCCCGAACCTTCCCACACGCTGAACTTAAACGCTGTGCGGTAGCGCCCCGGACACTTGTTTGCCCGGCTTGGTATAACGCCAGGTCAAGAACCTATCCGGGCTGGGGATGACGGCTCAGGAAGCTGCTTTGAGGGTGATCTCGGAGATGTCGGCGCGGCTCTTGCCGTCCACGGTGCCCAGCGTCGAGATCCACACCAGCACGTAGGAGGTGGACGACGCCTTGTTCACCGAGATGGTGTTGGAGCCGGGCTTGAGCGGGGTCGTCGGGGCCAGTTCGGTGGTGTCCGACAGCGATGACGGGGTGGCCGACTGGGCCGAGCGGATCTGCACCGAGGTGCCGGTGCTGGTCACGTTGAGGGTGACCGAGCCGATCGTGGTCGGCTGCGGCAGTTGCAGCATCAGGCCGACACCGTTCTTGAACCCGGGGAACGGGGCGGGATCCGAATAGGTGTCGGTGGACCACGCGGTACCGGCATTGCCGTCGATGGCCTGGCCGGCCGTAGCCGGTGAATCGGCTTCACCCTCGGGTGAGAACACCGTCGCCCGAACGGGTTTCACCGTGCTTCCGGTGGCGGCCGACGAATTGTCCTGGTTTTCTTCGCTGCTCGCCGACGGCGCATTCAGGCCGAGTTCGTCGCGGTTGAGACCGCCGCCGACGTCGCCGAAGATGCTGTTGAGTACGGAAGCCAGGACCAGCAGCGCCACCAGGATAATGGCGGCGCCCACGCTCACCCCGATGATGACGCCCTTGCGGCGCCGGGCCTCGGCGGCTTCGTGTTCCTCGGGGGTCTCGTGCGGGCGGACCGGGGCGGCCGGGGCGGGCGTCTCCTCGACCGAACCCAGCAGCTCGGTCCGATCGGCGATTGCGGTGGCCTGTTGTAGCAGATTCAAAAGGGTTGGAGCGCTTCGGATTCCGCCACCGGGCTGGACGGCACGGGCGGCCGCCGCCGAGATCTGGAACGGGATGTCGCGGTCGACGGCGCGCGGTTCGACCGGCTGTCCGGCCGGATCCAGGGCGGCAGGCTCCAGCCCGCTGCGTGACCCGGACTCCGGCAGCGGCCAGCGGTTGACCAGCAGCGCGTACAGCGCCGCGCCGATGCCGCGGATGTCGTCATCAGGAGTGGCGTCGGGCATGGTGGCCGGGAAGGCCAGTGCCACATCGCCTTCGATGCTCACCCGCACCCGGCTGGGGTGATCGATCGACAGGGCGACCCCGGCGCGGTGGGCGGCCTCGGCGGCAGCGGCCAGCGACTGGATGGCGCGGGCCCCGCCGATCGGGGAGGGAGAGGTATCCGCGACCTCGGCCAGCGAGCCGCCGCGAATCCACTCCGAGACGATCAGGCCGCCCGACCCGCTGTGCGCCACGTCGAGCACCCGCGCGATACCGGGAACGTCGATGCGGCTGAGTTTGAGGGTGCGCGAGAGGATCTCCTGCACCTGCGCGTCGGTCATGGTGGCATCCGGGTCGACGAAGGTGAGCGCCACCTGGCGGTCCAGCGCGGTGTCGAGAGCCTGCCAGAACTGCAGGTGCGGGGGCCCGCCGTGGGACACCAGAAGCCGGTAGCGGCCCTCGGCGATCGTCGCGCCGGGGATGAGGTGCACATCGTCGTCGGCCGATTCCAGGGCGGCTTCGTGCGGCGGGGCGAACGAAATCGGCTCGCGAGTCGGGTCGCCGCCGTAGTCGGTGGCCGACCGGGTCGCCCCGTTCGACCGGCTCGCGGCGGGTTCGCCGGATCCGGTGCCCTCGTCCGATGGGGTGACCGAAGCGGCGGGTGCCACGTCCGGGTGGAACTCGTCGGCGGCGGGGCGCGGCAACTTCGTCGTATCGGTTGTCATCCCGGAACTCGAGGTGGCGTCCAGTGCCGGGCCGTCCGCAGATTCGTCGGTCACCGGTGATCCTTTCCACATCCCCGCCCCGGCAACGCCTGCCGGAGTCCCGCCTCCGGCGGCTGCCGGGCTTGACGGCCACTCAGTGGGAGAAGAATTCCTCTGATCAGGGTACGTGACGGGCGTGGGCGGATGAGGTCCGACGGGCGGCGTAATTGTTTGCATGGCTACCTGTCCGGCCCCGGGCTGAGGTGCGAGACGCCCCCGCCCGAGCCGACGGCGGACCATGGCCAGCGCTGACTGTGCCTCCGGAACCCGGGCGGCGAGCATCACTCCGGCAATGATCGGGACCATGATCACGCCGAGGGCGAGCAGGCGCAGCAGGGAACCCGCGGCGCCGGCGTGCTCGGTCAGCGAGTCCAGCCCCAGCAGCCGGTCGGCGGCATGTGCCACCAGGCTGGCGACCAACGACGCCGCGATCGTGACCAGGATGGTGCGGATCACCGCGTCGCGCAGCAGCCGGCCGCCGTGCGGACGCAGGTGGGCTTTCAGCAGCAGATGACCGACCACGGCCCCGGCCACGAAACCGAGGCCGTTGGCCAGGCCCAGGTAGCCGGCCACCATGTTGGGGTTGTCGGTCAGATGCGGGGCGATGATCGAGCCGATGATCTTGACGGTGGTGATCACCATGATGACCACGATCGGGGTCCACGGTCGTTCCCGCGCGTAGAACACCCGCAGCTGGAGCAGCACCAGCGCGTAGGGGATCAACGTGAACGCCGACAGCGTGATCGCCATGCCGAGGTAGCCGGCGTCGGCGGCGCTGAAGTTTCCGTACGCGAACAGCGCGCTGCCGATCGCGGGCCCGCCGACGGTCATCATCGCCACGATCGGGATGAGCGTCACCATGGTCAGTCGGGTCGCCAGGGAGAAATCTTCGAGCACGGCCGGGACATTGTCGGCGGCCGCGTTGCGGCTCAGGCGCGGCATCACCACGGTCAGCACGGTGACGCCGATCATCCCGAACGGCAGCATCAACACGAGCCACGTGTAGTTGTAGATGGCCGGGCCCGACGCAGCCGCGGTGCTGGCGATCTGGTTTCCGACGATCAGGCCGATCTGGCTGATCAGAACGTAGAGGACCATCGCGGCGGCCATGGCGCCGAACTTCTTGAGCCGGTCATCGATGCCCCACAGCGGCCGCAGGCTGACCCGTTCGGCCCGGATCGCCGCGAACAACACCGCAGCCTGCGCCACCACACCGAGCGTGGTGCCGATACCGAGCACCAGCAGCTTGGCCGTGCCCATCTCGACCGGGTCGCTCGACAGCTCCCCGGGCACCAGGACGAAGACGCCCAGGGTCACGATCGCCACCACGTTGTTGAGCACCGGAGCCCAGGCCGGGGGACCGAACACGTTGCGGGTGTTGAGGATCGCCATGAACACCGACGACAGGCCGTAGAACAACACCTGCGGCAACAGCAGGTAGGCGAACGCGGTGGTCAGCGGATTGTTGACCTGCGGATCGCTGCCCAGCATGAGCCGCACCAGCAGTGGCGCGCACAGCACCGACAACACCGTGGTGATCAGCAGCAGGGTGGTCGCCAGGGTCACCAGCCGTCGGACGAAGTCGGTGCCGCCGTCGGCGTCGTCGCGTTCGGCCCGGGCCAGCACCGGCACGAAGATCGCCGTGAACGTGGCCTCCAGCACCAGTGCGGCCACCATGTTCGGCAGCTGGTTGGCCACCGAGAACGAACTGGTCAACGGGCCGCCGAGCAACGCCATGAGCAGCACGAACCGGAAGAACCCGGTGATGCGGGAGATCAGCGTGGCGAAGGCCATGCCCCACGACCGTGACACCACCGCGGCGTCGGACAGCTCCGCGCGCCCGGCGGGGCGGATCGGGCCGGTCGCATGTGGAATCCGCGGCGGGCCCGGTGGGCGGGCCGCAGGTTGGTCGGGCGAGGTCATCAGGGTCGGTCCGGACTCGTCGCGGGCGCCGGCGGGGAAGGTGGGGTGGCGGACGCATCGTCGGTGCTGACGTCGTTGTTGAATGCCATCGCGACGTCGAGCGGGTCGGGGTGCTCGCCGGGCGGGATGAGGTCCGCACGGTCGGGCTGGCCACGGAAGCGGTGCCACAACCGGCGTCCGGCGAGCGCCACCAACACGGCCGCGGCCGACATCGTGATGAAGAACAGCACCTTGCCGTAGGCGTTGGAATGCACCGACAACCGGACGGGCTCACCGAGCGTCAGGCCGTCGGTGGTCTGCAGGCTGACGTCGACGGCCACCCGCTGGGTGAAGTGCACCTCGATCGGCACCCGCAGCGGCAGATAGCCGGGCGGCAGCTCGATCTCGCCCATGTCGGTGACGGTCATCCCGGGCGGCGCGTCGACGTGCAGCCGGACCCGTACCGGCACCGGCAGGTCGTTGCGCAGGGCCAGCGGCAGCGGGCTGCGCTCGGTGGCCAGCGTGTAGGCCCCGCCCGGATTGACGATCCTCACCGCGCCGAACATGTCGTTCACACTGCGGCTGACGGTCTGCAACCGCTGTTCGGCCAGCCCTTCGCGGGCTTCCGGCGGCACCGATTGGCTCAGGGCCCGCAGCATGTCCTCCCGCAGCGGCGCGGTGTACTGCATGCCGGTCAGCCCGGTGCGCTCATCGGTGGTCAGTGCGGCGGTCAGCCCCCACAGCCGGCTGATCACCGCGCCGATACCGGCATTGATGTTCTCGTCGATGCCGCTGTGCGGGTTGCCGAGGGAATCCGGCGGCGCGGGTTGCAGGGGTTCGGGCGGCACGGCGTTGCTTTCGGCGATCACCGCGGGCAGTGGGCGCGGCACGGCCAGCCCGGCGTGGATCGTGGTGGCCACTGAGGTCAGGATGGCCTGCGCGTCGTCGGCGTCGAGCGACCACACCAGCGGCGGCATCAGGATCTGGGTCCGGGGTTCCTCGGTGGGCGTGAGCCCCCGCCACAGCAGCGCGCCCAGTGCATCCTGGCGGCGCGCGGTCTGCGAGTCGTGGCGGACCGGGATCTCCAGCGACGGGTCCAGGTAGGACGGTGCCACCGGGTCGGTGCCCGCACCGGCCAGGGCGGCACCGACCGCCGGGTCGAATCCGGCCGCCACGACCTCGGGCCGGTACCGCAACGGCGTGACATCGGCGGTCTCGGGGGCGCCGGTCGCCGAATCCTGGGCGGCGATCGGGGTGGCCGAGATGGCGACGGTCTGGCCTTGGGCCGCGAGCAGGTCCAGGGCGGGGCGGGTGAGCGGACCGTCGCCCAGGAGGCTGGCTCCCCGGATCGAGGTGACACCCAGGATCTGATCGACGATGTCGCCGGCGCCGTTGGTCGCGATCGCGCTCAAACCCGGATCGCCGACCCGTTGCAGCGCGGTCAGGTCGGCCTGCGCGTAGTTGGTCGGTGCCACGCAGAGCCGCCCGGCCAGGGCGCGCAGTCGGTTCAGCCAGCCGACGGCGGCTTCCTGGCCGGTGCCGGGCCGCGTCGGGGTGCCGGCACCCGCGTCGGGTCCGTCGTTGACGACGTAGCCGCCGGTCATCGCATTGACCGTGACGAGCAGATCCGGGTCGACGGCAAGACACAAGGTGGCGCGCAGCTGGCCACCGGAGTCGACGGTCGGCCCGGTGGCGAAGTCGGCTGCCGACAGCAGGGTGTCGAGCCGCCCGCCGGGCGCCAGGGACGCGGCGAGGCTGTCGTCGACCAACCGCACCGGTGTGGTGCCGCCGGGCGCGCCCGGGGCCAGCCGTGGCCGGTCGGCCAGGGGCCAGAGCAGGGTCATCCGCACCGGCTGAGAGGTGTCGGGCGGTACCACCGAGTTGAGGGTGTCGGCAGCCGACATCGAGTCGGACGCGTTGCCTTCAGGCCGGTCGGGCGGCACCCCGAGGACCGGCAGCAGGAAGCGGGCGTCGTCGAGTTTGGCCGGAGCACCGTAATCCGGTGTCCCGTTGACGTTCAGCAGCACTGGGTACACACCGGGCTCACTGATGTGCAGCGACCCGGGGCCTTCGGAGCGCAACGGATAGGACAGCGTGAAGGCCACGGATTGGCCGCGCTCCATCTCGGGTGCCACGGTGACGAAGTCGGCGACGGGCTCGAACCGGTCGACATCGCCGGTGAGGTCGGTGCGCAGCTGACTCGACGAGGTCACCGCCCGCGCGTGCTCCATCCGGATGTCCACATCGCGCACCGGCCGGTCACCGACGTTGAGCACTGCCCCACTGACCGTCAGCACTGTTTCGCTGGTGGTGGTGACGACGTTGGGGGTGACGCGGTCGATGCGGATCTGGAGGAACGGCATCGCCCCAGGTTCGCTTGCGCCTGCGCGGGGCAGAAGGACTGGCAACGCGGCGGTGGACCACACCGAGAACAACAACATCACCGCCACAAGCACCACTGTGTGCGCCAGGAGGGAGAACCCTCGGCGCACCGCCGGGGCGGCGGTCACGGCCCCTGTCCGCATCCGTTCGTGCGCCGGCGGGGCTGGGGTTGTGCAGATTCGTCGCGGCGGTGACTGCGGGCGTGCGAGTGGGTCTGGGGACGCCGCCGGGGCGCGCTGCGGGGCAGTGGCGGCAGGGCGCCCGGCCCGTCGGTGTGCAGCTTGTCGATGAGCTCTCCGGCCACCTCGGCGAGCTTGCGCTCGTCGGCGTAGGCCAGGCGGGACGCCAGATCCCGCACCGGGACCCAGGCGACCTCGGTCACCTCGACGTCATCGTCGGACAGTTCGCCGCCCTGGAAGCGCAGGAGGTAGTGGTGCACGGTCTTGTGAACCCGGCGGCCCTCGGTGACGAACCAGTAGTCGATGCTGCCGAGCGCGGCCAGCACGTCACCGCGGATACCGGTCTCCTCGGCAACCTCGCGGATCGCGGTCTGCTCGGCCGTCTCGCCGAGTTCGATATGCCCCTTGGGCAGGGACCACAGCATCCGGCCGCGCCGATCGACCCGGCCGATCAACGCCGCGACCTGGGTGTCCTTGGGGCCGTCGATTCCATCGATGACCAGGCCGCCGGCCGACGTCTCGTGAACGGTGCGGAGCCGTTCCGGTGGGCGACGGGGACGCGCCTTGCGTTGCTTGGACTGGTCACGCGGGGTGGGGGCGGAACTTGCGGTGCCGACGGGAGCGTCGCCGGTGCCGTCGGTGTGGCCTTCGGCATCCTTACCCTGATCGCCCGTCGGTGGCCCCGCCGCCCTTTGTGCACGACGACGGCCACGACGCCGGCTGCGGCGCCGTCGTGGTTTGGCCTGTTCGCCGTCCGACACCCAAGCGATAGTAGCTGCCATAGGGTTGGCCTCCTGCCGCACTCGCCGGTTGTGACCACACCGCGAGCATTAGGCTCATCGAACGTGTCCGACGCTGTTGTTACTGATGCCGAATTGCTGGCCGGCGCGCTGGTCGCGCTGAACCACCGCGCCGAGGTGCTGCGCGCGCTCGGCGCGGTGTTCGCTGCAGCCGGCCATGAGCTGTATCTGGTCGGCGGCAGTGTGCGCGATGCGCTGCTGGGCCGGTTGACCGATCACAGTGATCTCGACTTCACCACCGACGCCCGTCCCGAGCAGATGCTGACGTTCCTGCGACCGTGGGCCGACGCGCTGTGGGACACCGGGATCGCGTTCGGCACGATCGGCGTGGGCAAGCGCGTGGGCAAGGCCGAGCACCGCCTCGAGATCACCACGTTCCGGGCCGACAGTTATGACCAGGTGTCGAGGAACCCGACGGTGGAGTTCGGCGACAACCTCGATGACGACCTGGTGCGCCGTGACTTCACCGTGAACGCCATGGCGGTGCGCATCACGGCCGACGGCCCGGCCGAATTCCATGATCCCCTGGGCGGTTTGGCGGCGGTGCAGGCCAAGGTGCTCGACACCCCGTCGGCGCCGGAGGTGTCGTTCGGGGACGATCCGCTGCGGATGTTGCGCGCGGCCCGGTTCGTTTCGCAGCTCGGGTTCGGGGTGGCGCCGCGGGTGCTCGAGGCACTGCTGGAGATGGCCCCGCAGCTGGAGCGCATCACCGTCGAGCGGGTGGCGGCCGAACTGGACAAGCTGCTGCTCGGTGCCGATCCGGTGGCCGGGGTGGATCTGATGGTGCAGACCGGGCTGGGTGACGTGGTGCTGCCCGAGGTCGGCGAGATGCGGATGGCCATCGACGAACACCATCAGCACAAGGACGTGTACTGGCATTCGCTGACGGTGCTGCGGCAGGCGGTGGATCTTGAAGACGAGGGCCCCGACCTCGTATTGCGTTGGGCCGCATTGCTGCACGACATCGGCAAGCCCGGGACACGCAAGCACGAATCCGACGGTGGCGTGAGCTTTCACCACCACGAGGTGGTCGGCGCGAAGATGACCCGCAAGCGGTTGCGGGCGCTCAAGTACTCCAAGCAGATGGTCGACGACGTTTCGCAGCTGGTGTACCTGCATCTGCGGTTCCACGGCTACGCCGACGACAAGGGCACGGGGAAGTGGACCGACTCGGCGGTGCGGCGTTACGTCACCGACGCCGGTCCGCTGCTGAGCCAGCTGCACAAGCTGGTCCGGGCCGACTGCACGACCCGCAACAAGCGTCGGGCCGCACGGCTGCAGGCCAACTACGACGATCTGGAGAACCGGATCAACGAACTGGCGGCCAAGGAGGACCTGCAGCGGGTCCGGCCGGATCTCGACGGCAACGAGATCATGGAGATCCTCGGCATCCCCGCGGGCCCGCAGATCGGCGAGGCCTGGCGCTACCTCAAGGAACTCCGGCTCGACCACGGACCGCTGTCCCGTGAGCAGGCGATCGACGAATTGCTGAAATGGTGGAACGCGAGGAGCTGATCGTGCGTCTGATCAGTCATGGACTACTGCCTGGGTGACCCGGACGGGACCGCGACCATCTTCACCGGTGTGCCCGATGTGGATGTGGACGGCGACGGCAGCCTCGACGGCATCGGACTGGATGTCGACGGGGACGGCCGGATCGACGATGTGATGGCCGATCTCGACGGTGACGGCATCGCCGAGCGCGCGGTGCTCGATACCGACGACGACGGGCACGCCGAAAGTTACTTCTCCGACGATGGTTCTGGCACCTGGGCGGTGAGTGTGGACCGGTCCGGGCAGGTGCGGTGGTTCGGGCTCGACGGGGTCGAGCAGGCCACCGGCGGGCCGCTGGTGGATTTCGACGGTGACGGCGCAGCCGACGACCGGTTGATCGACGTCGACGGGGACGGCCTGGCTGATCGGATGTTGGCCGGGGAGCTGGCGTACGTCGATACCGACGGGGACGGTCGTTGGGACATGAAGCTGGCCGACACCGACGGTGACGGCCGCGCAGACTCGGTGTCCTGATCCCGCCTCTTCACCGCGAGTGTGCGCTCAGCCCCGTCCGGCGCCCGGAGGCCCGGCGAAGGCCTGCGCAATCGTCAGCCACGCGGCCGCGTCGTCGCCCACCGCGGTCACGTCGAGTTCGGACGGCGCCCGGCGCTGGGTCACCAGCATGCAGAAATCTTCGGCAGATCCCGTCACGCGCTGCTGCGCGTCGTCCGGTCCCCACTCCCACAGCGAGCCGTCGGGCGCGCGCAGCTCGACCCGGAACGGCTCGGCCGGCGGTGTCAGCCCGTGCACGGTGAACGCGAAATCCCTTGTGCGCACTCCGATGTGGGCGATGGAGCGCAGCCGCGCAGTGGCGGGCCGATGTACCTTGAGCGCGTCAGCCACATCGAGACCGTGCGCCCAGGTCTCCATCATGCGGGCGGTGGCCATCGACGTCGCGCTCATCGGCGGGCCGAACCACGGCAGCTTGCGGCCCTCGGCCACGTTCACGAGTTCGGTGTGCAATCTCGTGCGGGTCTCACGCCAGTCCGCGAGCAACTGCGTGGGCGGCGTGAGCGCGAGTTCTTCGGCCGCGGCGTCGACGAACCCGGTCGGGTTCTGCATTGCCTCGGCGAGCACGGCGTCGAAGCCGGCCTGGTCGGTGATGGCGATGACCGACACCCGATCGGTCCACAGCAGGTGGGCGATCTGATGGGCGATGGTCCAACCCTCGGCCGGGGTGGCGGTGGCCCAGCGCTCGGGCGGTAGGTCGGCCACCAGGGCGTCGAGTTGGTCGCTTTCGGCGGACAGGTCGGCCACGATCGGCCCGGCGCTCACCATGGCGGTCAGCGTAGACCGGGCGATCACGCCCGCTTCGGGGATGCCACCGCCGCGTGCAGTCCGAGCCCGATCAGATAGGCCACCGCACCGGCGGCCACCAGGGCAGGCGAGTGCCCATCGGCGGGGATCACCGCGGCCGCCACCGCGATGGCCGCGACGAACGAGATCCAGAACAGCGCGTCCTGCACGGTGAACACGTGACCGCGCAGGGCGTCGTCGACATCGATCTGTATGGCCGAGTCCGCGCAGAGTTTCACCAGCTGCCCGGCCGCGCCGAGCAGCAGGCCACACGCCAGCATCACCGGTACGTGCAGCCCGATGGCCGCCAGCTGGATCACCACGGCGACGCCGAGGGCGCCGTTGGCCGTCGCATACCGCCCGAACCGTCCGATCACCGCCGGGGCGGCCACGGTGGCCAGGAACTGTCCGGCGCCGCCGGCCGCCACGAACACGAACGCGGCACCCAGACCCAGCCCGGTCACATCCGGGTTGTCGGTGTGCCGCACGATCACCAGCACCAGCAACGAGTTGATCCCGAACGCCATCCGGTGAGCGGCGAGTCCGGCCAGGGTGCCCGCGACGGGGCGCACGGTCATCACGGTGCGGGCGCCGTGCACCCAGCCGGTGGATACCGCGTAGGCCACCGAGCCGTGGATGGCACGTTTGCTCTCATGTGGGCCGAGCACGTGCGGACCGAAGCGCACCGACAACCAGAACGCCAGCGCCACCGGGAGCGCCACGATGAACATGACCACCGCGGCTCCGGCGTCATCGGCACCGAACACCTTGCGCGCCAGCATCATGGACGCCAGGCCCAGGAACGCCGCCAGCGAGCCGATCGCGGTGGCCACCGAGTTCATCGTGACCACCCGGTCCTGCGGCACCACATCGGGCAGCGACGCCGACAGACCCGACGAGACGAACCGGGTCAGGCCGTTGACGATCAGGGCACAGCACAGGATCGGCACGTCGCCGGCGCCGAACTCCAGCAGCGCGCCGACCGCCACCACCACGAGCAGCCGCCCCATGTTGGCGCCGATGAGCACCAGGCGCCGGTCCCATCGGTCCAGCAGCGCCCCGGCGAACGGGCCGAGCACCGAGTACGGCAGGAACATCACCGCCGACGCCAAGGCGATCTGCCATGGCTCGGCCTCGCGCTCCGGGTTGAACAGGATCGCGCCGGCCAGCCCGGCCTGGAACAGGCCGTCGGCGAACTGGCTGACCGCGCGCAGCTCCAGCAGCCGGCGGAATTCGGCCATGCCACGCAACGAGTGCCAGAGGGCACGGGGAGCGCGAACATGAACCACCCGATCAACAGTACAAAGCTGCGCCGAAATCCGACCGCGCCCGGGCTTGTTCACCGCGTCTTGGCAATCGCGGTGCCATGATGTAAGCGTGGCGCACTCAGAAGACCCGGAGGATTTCATCGCGCCTGCAGCGCATCGGGTACGGCCGGGCACGCTGCTGCTGGCCAATACCGATCTGCTCGAGCCGACCTTCCGGCGCAGCGTCATCTACATCGTCGAGCACAACGCCGGCGGCACCCTCGGTGTGGTGTTGAACCGGCCCAGCGAGACGGCGGTCTACAACGTGCTGCCGCAGTGGGCGAAGCTCACCACCAAACCCAAGACGATGTTCATCGGCGGGCCGGTCAAGCGGGACTCGGCGCTGTGCCTGGCGACGCTGCGGGTCGGCATGCAGGCCGACGGTGTTCCGGGACTGCGGCATGTGCAGGGCCGCGTGGTGATGGTCGATCTCGACGCCGACCCGGACAACCTGGCCCCGATCATCGAGGGCGTGCGGATATTCGCCGGATATTCCGGCTGGACCATCGGCCAGCTCGACGGCGAGATCGAACGTGACGATTGGATTGTGCTCTCGGCGCTGCCGTCAGACGTGCAGACCGAGCCGCGGATCGACCTGTGGGGCCGGGTGCTGCGGCGTCAGCCGTTGCCGATGTCGATGTTGGCCACCCATCCGATCGACGTCAGCCGCAACTAGCCCACTACTTGCAGGCCGCGTACTTGCAGTCCGTCACTTGCAGGAGAGGGTGCAGCTGGCGCACGAGCCGGCGCAGTCCGCACCCGAGCCGGCGCCTGCCTCTGCGGCCGCGACGGCCTTGGCGCTCTGCCAGCAGCCGGCGGCGACCGTGGCGACGGCCCCGATGATGCACACCATGACGACCATCAGGCCGGTGTGGGGCGCGGCGGCCAGGGCGGCGGCACCACCTGCCGCGAGCATGACCGCGGCGGCCAGTTGGGTCGGGGCCACAGCCCTCAGAACCGAGCGCACGGGATCACCGGTGCGAGGCCTGGTCAACAACCACAGCCCGAGCACACCGACAATGACGGCGGCGCTCAGACACAGCAGCGCGGCGATCAGCATGCGCCACACAATACGAGGCGCCGGTCGGTATTGCGAGGTCGGGGCGGGGTCCGGTGCCTCAGCCCTGCAGGCCCAGGAGCTGGGGCAAACCCGGCGGCGGCGCGGGTGCGGCCGGGGCCGGAGTAGCTGGCGGCGGGGGAGCAGCCGGGGCCGGCGCGCTGACCTTGAACCCGGACACGATCGCATCGGCGGCGTCGGCAGCCGCGGAAACACCCTGGTTGGCGGCCGAGGAGTTCACCGACAACGACACCAGGTAATGGTCGGGGCCCGCGGTGGCCAGGATGTGCCTGCGTGACGTGTTGAGCATCTGGCTGCCGGACAGGTAGCTACCTTCGATGAATGCCGAAGGGAAGCCGTTGAAGTCACCCATGGCCATGTCGGTGGGGCGCCAGTTCTGCAACTGCTGGGTGTCGACGTAGCCGTGGCTGGCGGCCTCGACCGGGTCGAAATTACCGACGAGCTTGTAGACCACGACCTGTGCGTTGGGGGTGTAGAGGTCGGTGCTGGAGCGGTCGGCGATCACCGCGAAGGCGTCGGGAACGTTGGGATCAGGCACTTTGGTCCAGCCCGACGGCAGTGGCAGGACGATGCTGAGTGCCTTGAAGTCGTGGCTGACCTGAGGCTCCATCTTCACGCCCTTGCTCTTGAAGAAATCGGCAAGGGTGCCCGAGGCGGCCGGGTTGATGGTCTGGGCCACTGGGACGGCGGCGACCGCGGGTGCGGGGTTGGCTGCCGCACCCGGGACGGCGGGAGTACCCGGGACGGCGGGAGTACCCGGGACGCCGGGTGCCGCCGGGGATACCGGTGCCGCCGGGGCGACGGGCGCTGCGGCGGGGGCGACCGTGACGGTTTGGGTCACCGTCACCGGGCCGGGGACGCTGGGAACCGGCAGAAGGGGTTCGGCTGAGGCGGTCTGACCGGTGAAACCGACAACCCCGGCCACGCCGACGGCCGCTCCCGCTGCCAGCACCCGCCACCGGCGGGTCAACTCGATCATCGCTTGTTCCTCCCACAAACCGTGTCCCCACCTGGGGACCTCATCCACTAGGCGCCGAGACTATCCAGGGATTACGGCTGCTACCAGCAACTCAACCGACCTGGAATCAACCCCTGACAGGGCCGCGACGTAACCGATACCAACCTGTGGCCTTCGCCGTCGAAAGACGGGCGGTGAGCTGCTCAAACCGTGGCCTTATACCCTGAACGGCGTGATCGAACCCGCCACCACCTCGCAGTCAGGGCCGTCAGAGGACTCCCCGCAGCACCGTTACACCGCGGAACTGGCGGGTCAGATCGAGCACTCCTGGCAGCAGATCTGGGCGGAGCTCGGGACTTTCAATGTGGCCAATCCGGTGGGCTCGCTGGCACCGCAGGACGGCTCGCCGATCCCCGCGGACAAGATGTTCGTCCAGGACATGTTCCCGTACCCGTCCGGTGATGGCCTGCACGTCGGGCACCCCCTGGGCTACATCGCCACTGATGTCTACGCCCGGTACTACCGGATGACCGGACGCAACGTGCTGCACGCGCTGGGCTTCGACGCGTTCGGACTGCCGGCTGAGCAGTACGCCGTGCAGACCGGGACGCACCCGCGCACCCGCACCGAGGCCAACATCGTCAACTTCCGCCGGCAGCTGGGCCGGCTGGGGCTGGGCCATGACGCGCGGCGCAGCTTCGCCACCACCGATGTGGACTTCTACAAGTGGACGCAGTGGATCTTCCTGCAGATCTACAACGCCTGGTTCGACACTGCAGCCAAGAAGGCCCGGCCCATCACCGAGCTGGTGGCCGAATTCGAGTCCGGGGCACGCACTCTCGATGATGGCAGGGTCTGGGCGGAGCTGTCGGCAGCCGAGCGAGCCGATGTGGTGGACAGCTATCGCCTGGTGTACCACGCAGATTCGATGGTGAACTGGTGCCCGGGCCTCGGCACCGTGCTGGCCAACGAGGAAGTCACCGCCGATGGCCGCAGCGACCGCGGCAACTTCCCGGTGTTCCGGAAGCGCTTGCGGCAGTGGATGATGCGAATCACCGCCTACTCAGACCGGTTGCTCGACGACCTGGAGCTGCTGGAATGGCCGGACAAGGTCAAGGCAATGCAGCGCAACTGGATCGGCCGCTCCACCGGTGCATCGGTGGAGTTCGGCACCGCCGCAGGCGATGTCGAGGTCTTCACCACCCGCCCGGACACCCTGTTCGGTGCCACGTATCTGGTGCTGGCTCCCGAGCACGATCTGGTGGACGCGCTGGTGGCCGATTCCTGGCCCGAGGGCACCGATTCACGGTGGACCTTCGGTGCGGCGACTCCGGCCGAGGCCGTCGCCGCCTACCGAGCCGGGATCGCGGCCAAGTCGGATCTGGAGCGCCAGGAGAACAAGACCAAGACCGGCGTGTTCCTCGGCGCGTACGCCACCAATCCGGTTAACGGACAGCAGGTTCCGGTGTTCATCGCCGACTACGTGCTGGCCGGATACGGGACCGGCGCCATCATGGCGGTGCCCGGTGGTGACCAGCGGGACTGGGACTTCGCTACCGAGTTCGGGCTGCCGATCGTCGAGGTGGTCTCCGGCGGTGACATCACCGAAGCCGCCTACAGCGGCGTCGGCACGATGGTCAACTCCGACTACCTGAACGGATTGTCGGTGGCCGAGGCCAAGGCCAAGGTGATCGAGCACCTGGAAGCTGACGGCCGCGGCCGGGCCCGGATCGAGTACAAGCTGCGGGACTGGCTGTTCGCCCGGCAGCGGTACTGGGGTGAGCCGTTCCCGATCGTCTACGACGCCGAGGGCCGCGCCCATCCGCTGCCGGAATCGGCTCTGCCGGTGGAACTTCCGGATATTCCGGACTATTCGCCGGTGTCATTCGACCCGAACGACGCCGACAGCGAACCCTCTCCGCCACTGGGCAAGGCCACCGAATGGGTGCACGTCGAGCTGGATCTCGGTGACGGGCTGCAGACCTACACCCGCGACACCAACGTGATGCCGCAGTGGGCGGGAAGCTCCTGGTACGAGCTGCGCTACACCGACCCGCACAACTCGGAAGAGCTGTGCGCCAAGGAGAACGAGGCCTACTGGATGGGCCCGCGGCCGGCCGAGCACGGGCCGAACGATCCGGGTGGCGTCGACCTGTACGTCGGTGGTGTCGAGCATGCGGTGCTGCACCTGCTGTACTCGCGGTTCTGGCACAAGGTGCTGTTCGACCTCGGCCATGTCAGCTCGAGCGAGCCGTACCGCCGTCTGGTCAACCAGGGCTACATCCAGGCCTTCGCATACACCGACGCCCGGGGTTCGTACGTGCCTGCGGCCGAAGTCGTTGAGCGCGATGGGAAGTTCTACTACGAGGGTGCCGAGGTCAACCAGGAGTTCGGCAAGATCGGCAAGAGCCTGAAGAACTCCGTCTCACCCGACGAGATCTGCGATGAGTACGGCGCCGATACCCTTCGGGTCTACGAGATGTCGATGGGTCCGCTGGAGGCTTCGCGTCCATGGGCCACCAAGGACGTCGTCGGCGCGCACCGCTTCCTGCAGCGGGTGTGGCGGGTGGTGGTCTCCGAAGACACCGGAGCCAACGTCGTCACCGCCCATGAGGCACTCGACACCGACACGCTCAAGATCCTGCACCGCACCATCGCGGGGGTGACCGAAGACTATGCGGCGCTTCGCAACAACACCGCCGCGGCCAAGCTGATCGAGTACACCAACCACCTCACCAAGGAGAGTGTCTCGGCGCGTGCCGCGATCGAGCCGCTGGTGCTCATGGTGGCCCCGCTGGCGCCGCACCTGGCCGAGGAGTTGTGGAAGCGGTTGGGCCACGACACCTCACTGGCGCACGGGCCGTTCCCGGTGGCTGATCCGCAGTACCTGGTGGACGACACCATCGAGTTCCCGGTTCAGGTCAACGGCAAGGTGCGCGGCAAGATCACCGTGGCTGCCGATGCCGACAAGGCCGCGCTCGAGGCCGCAGCGCTGGCTGACGAGAAGGTGCAGGCCTTCCTGGACGGTGCCACCCCCAAGAAGGTGATCGTCGTCCCGGGCCGGTTGGTCAACCTCGTCGTCTAGGCGATTTGTGTGCGTTCACCGGCGCTCACCGCCGCTGAATGCACACAAATCACCCGGGGCGGACCACGATTTCGTGTACGTGGCCATCGGGTGGGGTGGTGACGGCGGTTGCCACCAGCCCGGCCACGGTCTCGGGTTTCAGGAACTTCGCCGGGTCGTAGTCGCCCACGCCGCCGGTCACCGCGCTTTCATAGGCCACCAGGTCGCGTTGCATCTCGGAGTCGGTGCGCCCGGGGAAGATCGAGGTGACCCGCAGTGACGGTTCATCGGCGCGCAGTGAGTCGGCGAATGCCCGCAGGGCGAACTTGCTTGCCGAGTAGGACGCCATACCCGGCGAAACCTTCTGTCCGGCTCCGGAGTTGATGAACACCACATGCCCACGGGCGGCACGCAGGGCGGGCAGCAGGGCCAGCGTGAGTGCCACCGCGCCGGTGACGTTCACCTCGAAGGATGCCCGCCACTGTTCGGCGATGGAGTCGGAGACCCGGCCGGGGTAGAGGACGCCGGCGTTGTGTACGAGCACATCGAGTTCGGCGAGGACCTCGGTGGCCGATTCGATCGAGTCGGCGTCGGTCAGGTCCAGCGGCCAGGTCGGCGCACCGAGACGTTCGGCCAGCGCATCGAGCCGGGCCGATGGGCGCCCGGCCAGTAGCAGCGTGTGAGTGGGAGCAAGGGCGGCGGCGATGGCCGAGCCGATGCCGCCAGCGGCTCCGGTGATCAATGCAGTCGGCACGACTGCAACGTTACTGTGACGCCCAATGCGACGGGGCCGACCTGCGGACCGGGGCGCAACGTCGCATCATGGTAGGGATGCCACCGGATCCCAGCTTCGCTCCCACCCAGCTCGCAGCGCGGGCCGCCTACCTGCTGCGCGGCAACGACCTGGGTGTGATGACCACTGCCGCGCCGTTGCTGTATCCGCATATGTGGAGCTGGGACGCGGCATTCGTCTCGATCGGGCTGGCCCCGCTGAGTGTGGAGCGCGCCGTGGTGGAGCTCGACACCCTGCTCTCGGCGCAGTGGCGCAACGGGATGATCCCGCACATCGTGTTCGCCAACGGCGTCGACGGCTACTTCCCCGGACCGGCCCGGTGGGCCACCTCGGCGCTGGCCGCCAACGCACCGCGGGTCCGGCACACCTCGGGCATCACACAGCCGCCCGTGCATGCGATCGCGGTCCAGCGCATCCTCGACCACGCCCGCAGCCGGGGCCGGTCCACGCGGGCGGTGGCGGCGACCTTCCTCGATCGGCGGTGGGCCGATCTGGTGCGCTGGCACCGATGGCTGGCCGAGACGCGGGATCAGGATGGCCGCGGCCGCATCACGCTGTACCACGGGTGGGAGTCCGGTATGGACAACTCGCCGCGCTGGGACAGCTCCTACGCCAACGTGATTCCCGGCAATGTGCCGGAGTATCAGCGTGAGGACAACGCGATCATCACCGACGCCACCCAGCGGCCGAGCGACCTCGAGTACGACCGGTACCTGTGGCTGCTCGAGGAGATGAAATCCGTTCGCTACGACGATGATCTGCTTCCGAAGGTGATGAGCTTCGCGGTCGAGGACGTGTTCGTCTCGGCGATCTTCTCGGTGGCCTGCCAGGTGCTCGCCGAGATCGGGGAGGACTACAAGCGCCCGCTCGCCGATGTCCGCGATCTCTACTCCTGGGCCGAGCGTTTCCGGGTCGGCGTTGTCGAGACCGCCGACGAACGTAGTGGTGCGGCAAGGGATTACGACGTCCGGGCGAAGAAGTGGGTGGCCACCGAGACTGTCGCGCAGTTCGCCCCGCTGCTGTGCGGCGGGCTGCCGCACGAGCGCGAACGTGCCCTGCTGAGGCTGCTGGAAGGCCCGCGGTTCTGCGGGCATCCGGATTTGAAGTACGGGCTCATCCCGTCGACATCGCCGGTGTCGCGGGACTTCCGGTCGCGCGAATACTGGCGCGGCCCGGTGTGGCCGGTGATGACGTGGCTGTTCTCGTGGTGTTTCGCGCGGCGGGGTTGGGCAGAGCGGGCGTCGACGCTGCGCCGGGAAGGGTTGCGTCAGGCCAGCGACGGGACTTTCGCCGAGTACTACGAGCCGTTCACCGGGGAACCGCTGGGCAGCATGCAGCAGTCGTGGACCGCGGCTGCGGTGTTGGACTGGTTGGGGTAGCCCGGCTACTCGGACTTGGCGTGGGCGGCGGCGGCCTGATCGTTCTGGCCGGCGAGCCGCTCCAACGGGGTCAGGGCGGCGGCGAGGGTCGCGAGGTCGTCTGAACTCAGGTTGGCCAACCGGGCGGCCAGATCGGCCCGCCGGGCGGCCAGCGATTCGCGGTGCTGCACCAGGCCGCGCGGGGTGACCTCGACGAGCACGGCGCGCAGGTCGGAGGGGTCGCGGGAGCGCTTGACCAACCCGAGCTTCTCGAGCCGGCGGATCGCCACTGTGGTGGTGGGGGTGCGTACGCGCTCACGGGCGGCCAGTTCGGTCATCCGGATCGGGCCCTGGTCGAGCAGGGTGAGCAGGATCGAGAGCTGGGCGAGTGTGAGCTCCCCGGCGGTCCCCTTGTTGGTGTCGCCGCGGCGCAGCACCGAGAAAACCTTGGAGAGTACGCGCTGCAACTCTCCGGCCAGCTCAGTGACCTGCAAATCGGGCTCTACCATAATTCGCTAGTCTAACCTGTCTGACGCTGCCAGGTTGTCAGCTTGTTGCGTTTGACCCAGGGGTTTCACGGCACAGTCACAGCACTTGGGACAGGAAGCGGCGCAGCCGATCTGTCTCGGCCGCTTCGAAGATCTGGTCGGGGGTACCCGACTCGACCACCTTGCCGTAATCCATGAACACCACCGAGTCGGCGGTGGATCGTGCGAAGCCCATCTCGTGAGTGACCGCCAGGATGGTCATCCCCTCGGCGGCCAGGTCGGCGATCAACTCCAGAATTCCCTTGACCAGCTCCGGGTCCAGCGCCGAGGTGGCCTCGTCGAAGAACATCACCTGTGGGGTCATGGCGAGCGCGCGTGCGATCGCGACGCGCTGCTGCTGGCCGCCGGACAGGGTTGTCGGACGTACATCCGCCTTGTGCCGCAGGCCAACCCGATCCAGCTGCTCCAGCCCCACGGTGCGGGCATGCTCGGGGCTGAGCCGCTTGAGCTTTCGCGGGCCCAGGGCGACGTTGTCGAGAACGGTCTTGTGCGGGAACAGGTTGAACTGCTGGAACACCATGCCGATGCGCTGGCGCAGCTGGTCGGGATTGTCGGCCAGCACCGAGCGCCCGTCGAGCAGGATGTCGCCGCGGTCGGGTTCGTACAGGCGGTTGAGGGTGCGCAGCAGCGTCGATTTTCCGGATCCCGATGGGCCGATGATGGCTGTCGTCGTGCCGGCAGGTACGTCCAGGTCCACCCCGCGCAGCACCGCGTTCGGTCCGAACGACAGTTGAATATCCTTGGCGGCCAGCGCGACTGGCTGCGGTGGCGTCATCAGATCATCTCCTGGGTGGTCGCCGGGGGGAGGGGATCTTCCTCGGCCGGGGGACGGCCTCTGCGTAGCCGGTTGTCGACGAAGTTCACCAGATGGGTGAGCGGGATGGTCAGCAGCAGGTAGAACAGGCCGGCCGCGACCAGCGGCGACAGATTGCCGGTCTGCGCGTTGAGATCTCGGCCCACCTGGAACAGTTCCCGCTGGCTGGCGACCAGGCCGAGGAAGTACACCAGTGACGAGGCCTTGAGCAACGAGATGAATTGGTTCATCAGTGCGGGCAACACCCGCCGGATGCCCTGCGGAACGACGACCAGGCGCATCGACGAGGCATAGCTGAAGCCCAGGGCGCGTGAGGCTTCCAGCTGCCCGGGCTCGACGCTCTGGATGCCGGAGCGGAAGATCTCGCCGATGTAGGCCGCTGCCATCAGCCCGAGCGCAGCGATGCCCAGCGGATAGGGGCTGTTGCCGGTGAGCGATCCGACCACCGGGCCGATGCCCAGTCCGATCAGCAGGATGATCACCACTTCGGGCAGGCCCCGGAAGATGTCGGTGTAGACCCGGGCCGGCCAGCGCAGCCACCGTGACCGTGAGATGCCCGCCACGGCCAGGACCATCCCGAGCACGAGCCCGATGATGCTGGCGCACACGGTCAGGATGAGCGTGTTGGGCAGGCCGGTGCGCAGCAGGTCGGGGATCGCCTGCTTGTAGAGATCCCAGTCCAGGAACGAGTCCGCCAGTTGCGCGAGTGTTGATCTGGGCGCCACCGGGCCCCCGGCGGCGGGTTTCTCGTTGGCGGCGGCGATCGCGGCGAAGTCGGGCAGCTTGGGAACGGGTGCGGCCTTCGAGCCGGGTTTCCAGCCGGGCGGTAGTGCCCGCGGCACCCAGTCGGAATACAGCTGGGCCCACGTCCCGTCGGCGATGACGGCGTCCAGTCCGGAGTTCAGCGCATCGATCAGCGGCCGGTTCTCCTGGGCCACCGCCCATGCCACGAAATTGTCCAGACTGAAGGTGTTTTCGATGATCTGCGCCGGGTCGCCGGGCTGCACCGTGCCCGAGGCCTGCTGTGAGGGTGCCACCCAGGCGTCGATCTGGCGGGTCTTGAGGCTGGCGTAGACGGTGTTGTAGTCGGGGAACTTCACCGGCTGCAGGTGCAGCGTGTCGATGACGTAGGCCTCCTGCACGGTGCCCTGCACCACGCCGATGCGCTGTCCGGCGGCGAGCTGGCCGAAGCCCGTGATCGGTGAACCGGTGGGCACCACGAGCGAGAAGTAGCCGAAGTCGTAGCCGTTGGTGAAGCCGACGGTGCGTCGCCGGGCGTCGGTGGTGGTGATCGACGAGGACGCCACGTCGAAGCGCCGGGAGGCGGTCTGGGCCAAAAGACCCGAGAAGTCCGTGCCGACGAAGTTGACCCGCAGGCCGAGCTTGTCCGCGATCGCGCGGAGCACCTCGTTGTCGAAACCGGTGAACTGGCCGGCCGAGTTGATGCAGATGCTGGGCGGCGCGTCCGACAGCGTCCCGACGGTGAGCACGCCGGGCGTGCCGAGGCCGAGGTTCTCGGGCCGGACCGCGTCCAGGGGTACGACGGTGGCGGTGGTGTATTTGTCGGCGCCGGGTCCGGTGGCCGCGGCGGCCAGGTTGGTGGGCAGTGCGCTGGCGCTGTCCACGCCGGGTGGCGCGCATTGGTCGACGTCGGCCCCGGCCGGCGCTGCGCACACCAGCCCGAGCAGCATCAGGACTATGGTCAGCAGCGCGGCCGGTCGTCTGGCGTCCATCTGATGCAACCTAGTGGGCGGGCGCCCGGGGATGAGCGATTCCGCTCACGGGGACCGCAAGTCGCCGAACACTCCGCGCCGGGTCAGCTCGGCGATCATCACCTCGGCCATCCGCTCGGCGCGCTCGGTACAGGCCTTGCGGGCGCCGTCGGGATCGCGGGCGTGGATCGCGGCGGTCTCCGCTTCGTAGCCGGCGAGAAAATCGGCTTTGGCCTTCGGGTAACTGATCCAGAACTCAGAGGGCGCGAAGCTCTTACCGGCGCGGATGGTGGCGTGTAGGCGCGGTCCGGCGTACTCGTCGTTGATCGAGTCGCGGAACACCCAGCAGGCCTCCTGGAAGGTCTTGGTGTCCTTTGCTGAACGCATCACGCGCAACGTGTCATCGAGGTGAGCGATGATGCGCGGAGTCGGGTTGGTGGCGCAGCGAGCCGAGGCGATGCCGTTGAGGAACCCGTACAACTCGTGATGCTCGGCCACGGTCGCTTCGTCGAACCGCGAGACGAACGCGCCGCGGTGATATCGCGTCGAGAGGATTCCGTCGTGCTCGAGCTGAACCACCGCCTCCTGGATCGGTACGCGGCTGAGCCCGAGGTCACGGACGATCTCGTTGCGGTCGATGCGGTCACCGGAACGCAGCTTGCCCGTCATCACCAGATTGATGATGTGCGTGACGACCTGGTCCTTCTCCTTGACCCCGTAGTTTTTCGGCACCCTTAGTAACTTCCCCTTTGAGTCGGGTCGCACACCCCCCGTGCGTTGGCGTTGCGCCAGTTTCTCACGTGCCCGCCCGATCGGTCAGGTGAGTCGGCTCAGCTCAGCCGCTAAACTTTGCGCGCCCGGCCGTCGCGCCAGCGGCAGAGGGCCTCGGCGGCGGTCAGATCGTAGTCCGGACCGTTTACTCCGACGGTGAGGATGCTGACCCCCAGATCGGCCAGTGCGTCGGCCTCGGCGAGCATGGCGTCGATACCGCCGGACTCCTGCACGCCTGCCGAGCGCTGCACGGTCGACGGATCGCGGCCCGTGGTGGCGCAGTGCTCGGCGAGTACCTCCGCCTTGCCCGGATAGGTGCTGCGGTCGACGAATGCGTGCCAGATGTGGGCGTGCTCGGCCACCAGGCGCAGGGTCTTGCGTTCGCCCTGACCACCGATGAGGATCGGGATCTCGCGGGTGGGCGCCGGGTTGAGCTTGGCCAGCCGGGCCTTGATGCGCGGGAGCGCCTCGGCCAGATCGTCCAGGCGGCTGCCCGCGGTGCCGAACTCGTACCCGTACTCGTCGTAATCCTTTTGTTTCCAACCACTTCCGATGCCGAGGATGAGCCGGCCGTCGGAGATGTGGTCGACGGTGCGGGCCATGTCGGCCAGTAGCTCGGGGTTGCGGTACGAGTTGCAGCTGACCAGTGCGCCGATCTCGATGCGCGAGGTCTGCTCGGCCCAGGCGCCGAGCATCGTCCAGCATTCGTAGTGCGCACCGTCGGGATCACCGTAGAGCGGGAAGAAGTGATCCCAGTTGAAGGCGATGTCGACGCCGATGTCCTCACAGCGGCGCACTGCGTCGCGGATATGGCTGTAGGTGGGGGAGTGCTGCGGCTGCAGTTGTACGCCGACGCGGATGGGATGGCTCACTTCTTCAAGGTTACTCATGGGTGATTCACGACATAGGCTGATCGTGTGCAGCGGATTGCGACATTGGCGCTCGCCGTGTTCCTGGTTGCGCTGCCGATCAGCGGGTGCCGGGCTCAGTCGGCTCCCACCCAGCAGGTCACCGGCAGCTCCGCTTCGGCACCACCGCGGAACCCGGTATCCGAACCGCAGTTCCCGCGGTTCGAGGATTTCACGGCGGTGCCTGAAACCCCTTACGTGAGGCCGTACCAAGGGGTGTCGTTCTCGACGCCGAGCGGCTTGGTGTGTGTTCTGGGCGGGGACGACTTCAATTGCCACGGGCCGATACCCGGTGCTCCCGGCGGCGCGAATGCGGTCGCGGTCAGACCCGATGGTGCGCCGTGGTTCCTGAAGACGGCAGATCCGAGCCCGCAGCCCACGCCGCCGCTACTGCCTCCAGGGTCGCGGCTGTCCGTCGGCTACGTCGACTGTGTGGTCGGGCCCGACGCGTTGACCGCATGCCGGGTGCGCGGCGAACCGTTGATCGGATTCGTAGTGCGTTCGGATTCCACCACTCTCACGCCCGTACCGCGTCTGCCCGCCGGGTTTCCGGATCCCCGGCAGTACGTGTTCGACTCGACGAGGGTCTACTCCAAGCACGGTGGCGGGAAGAACATCACCGAGTACTTCGCCGTCGACGGTGACCTGCGTTGTGAGATCACGTCGTTCTCCGGTGTCCGGACGAGCTGCCGAGGTCCGATGCCCGGCCGCAGCGACAATGTCGTCAGCCTGAACATCTCGGAATTGGCCTGGGGCCGAAGCGATACCGCGACAGATCCCGAGTACGCCGACCCGCTTCCGCACCTCGACCAGGGGAGGGTGGTCAGTAGCCGCGATCCCGCGGGATGGTGCATGGCACTGTATGGGGGCGGGGTTGCGTGCAGCGACGACGGAGGTCACGGTTTCGTGATCACGTCGACCGAAAGCTGGTCGTTCCCCTAGCCGGTCGCTACTGCGTGGGCCGGGCGTCGAGGATCGCGCGCAGCAGCCGCACGAGCGCGGCCGGCTGATCGCCCTGCACGGAGTGGCCGGAGTCGGCGACGACGTGGGTGCGCTGAAAGCCAGGTGCGCTATTTGCGAACGTCTCGGCGTCCTCGTCGTTGACGAAATACGAGTTGGCGCCGCGGATCAGGGTGGTGGGCATGGTGATCGCCGGGACGTCGTCCCACAACCCGTCGAACCCGTCACCCTTGCGGAACGTGTCGTACCGCCACGTCCAGGTGCCGTCCTCGAGCTGCTTGGAGTTGTGGAACACGCCGCGCCGCAACGAATTCCGGTCCCGATGCGGGGCGGCGGCGACAGTCACGTCGAGCATGGCCTGAAACGTCGGGAAGGTGCGGTTCTCCTGGACCAGGGCGACGGTGCCCATCTGCGCCTTGGTCATCTCGTTGTGCCGTTCGGGTGCCGACGGCGTGACGTCGACGAGTGCGAGTTCGGGTACCAGCCGGGGCTCGGTCGCCGCGATCCGCAGTGCGGTCAAACCACCCAGCGACATGCCGACCACCAGTCGCGGATCGGGGGCGTGGGTCTGGAGAACCGGAATCAGGCTTGCCGCATTCAGTTTCGGGCCGTAGTCGCCGTCTTCCCGCCACGCCGAGCGGCCGTGGCCGGGCAGATCCACCGCCAGGGCAGGCTCGCCGAGGCCGAGGATGACGGTGTCCCAGGTGTGGGCGTTCTGGCCACCGCCGTGCAGGAACACGATGCGCGGGGCGGCAGTGCCGAACTTCAGTGCGCTGATCGGCCCCTGCTCGATACGCTCGACCGGCGGCAGTGGGCCACCCGCACCGATCTGTTCGGCGTTCTCGTCAAGGAGCCCGAACTCGTCAAGGCCAATGAGATCTTCGTCGGCAACCACAATCGGACCTTACCCAAAACGACTAGTGGAGTCTCAGCCGTGATGACCACGGCCGAGACTCCACTAGTCGAAAGGAAAAACTAGCCCTCGATGAAGGTCTCCAGCTCGATGCGCGCGATGTCGTCGGCGATCTGCTTCGGCGGGCTCTTCATCAGGTAGGCAGATGCTGCCTCGATGGGGCCGCCGATGCCGCGGTCCTTGGCGATCTTGGCGGCGCGCACCGCGTCGATGATCACGCCGGCCGAGTTCGGCGAGTCCCACACCTCGAGCTTGTACTCCAGGTTCAGCGGCACGTCACCGAAGGCGCGGCCTTCCAGGCGCACGTAGGCCCACTTGCGGTCGTCGAGCCACGCGACGTGGTCGGACGGGCCGATGTGGACGTTCTTGTCCTCGACCTTGCCGGCCAGCGAGCCGGTCAGGTTGGAGGTGACGGCCTGGGTCTTGGAGACCTTCTTGGACTCCAGACGCGAGCGCTCCAGCATGTTCAGGAAGTCCATGTTGCCGCCGACGTTGAGCTGGTAGGTGCGGTCCAGCGTGACGCCGCGGTCCTCGAACAGCTTGGCCATCACACGGTGGGTGATGGTCGCGCCGACCTGGCTCTTGATGTCGTCGCCGACGATCGGGACGCCGGCGTCCTCGAACTTCTTGGCCCACACCGGGTCGGAGGCGATGAACACCGGCAGCGCGTTGACGAAGGCCACGCCGGCGTCGATGGCGCACTGGGCGTAGAACTTGTCGGCCTCTTCGGAGCCCACCGGAAGGTAGGAGACCAGGACGTCGACCTTGGCGTCCTTGAGCGTCCGGACCACGTCGACGGGCTCGAAGTCGGAGATCTCGATGGTGTCGGCGTAGTACTTGCCGATGCCGTCGAGTGTCGGGCCGCGCTGCACCGTCACGTTGGTCGGCGGCACGTCGGCGATCTTGATGGTGTTGTTCTCGGAGGCGAAGATGGCCTCGGACAGGTCGAAGCCGACCTTCTTGGCGTCCACGTCGAACGCGGCCACGAACTTCACGTCACGCACGTGGTAGGGGCCGAACTTCACGTGCATCAGGCCCGGCACAGTCGTGTTCTCGTCGGCGTTGTGGTAGTACTGCACGCCCTGGACCAGGGACGATGCGCAGTTACCGACGCCGACGATGGCGACCCGGATTTCTCCTGCGTGCTCAGACATGGACGATCTCCTTACTCGTTCTGTGTGCTCGGCCTGGGGCCTTGTGCGGGTCTGTGCTCATATGTTTTCCGAGCGCCCCTGTGCCGTACGTTCGGCCGCGATCAACTCGTTGAGCCATTTCACTTCTCGTTCGCTGGACTCCAGGCCCAGCTGGTGCAGCTGACGGGTGTAGCGGTCGAATGAACTGCTGGCCCGCGCCACGGCTTCGCGCAGACCTTCCCGACGTTCCTCCACCTGACGGCGCCGCCCCTCCAGGATTCGCATCCTGGCCTCGGCCGGGGTGCGGTTGAAGAAGGCGAGGTGGACACCGAACCCGTCGTCGGAGAAGTTCTGTGGCCCCGTGTCGGCGACCAACTCGGTGAATCGCTGCTTGCCGGCATCCGTCAGCTGATACACCCGCCGAGCGCGGCGCACCTTGGTCGGTCCCAAGGGTGCGGCGTCCTCGACGATCAGGCCGTCGGCCTGCATGCGACGCAATGCCGGGTAGAGCGATCCATACGAGAACGCCCTGAACGCCCCCAACAGACCCGTCAATCGCTTGCGCAGCTCATAGCCGTGCATGGGTGACTCGAGTAGAAGACCCAGGACTGCGAGCTCCAGCATCGAGAACACCCCTTTCGACAGATCAGATGGAATTGATCGCTACGACGGATCAACACCTCGCCAAACTGTATCGCGCCGATATATTTGGTGCCAAGTGAATGCCACGATTGTCACGCTGGAGTGGCTGCCGGCGCGGCCGGCTCACCTGCTGTTGCGGTACATCCCCTTGACGGTGCCGTCGGGGTAGAGGTTGATGGTTCCGCCCCCGAAGTCGCTGCTGACGATGACCGCGATGTCAACGATGTCGGGTGTCGAGGGATCTTCGGACGGTGTGATGCGCAGCCAGGTGCTCTTCACGTCGTCGCGTTTGGTGTTGAGCGTGTCGGGTGCGCCCCGCATGACAGCGAGAGCCTTCTCGTAATCGAATGCGGCGAGGTCGACGAGTCGGTCGTCGTCGTCGACGGTGTCGGGCGAGGAGCTCGGATCGCCCCAGCCACCGGTGTACCGGTAGTAGACCTTCTGGCGGTTGTCCTGTGGGTTGGGTCGGTAGAGCATGGCCGAGTCGGGGTCGATGTGCAGCTCATAGCCCGTGGTGTTGCCGAACTTCTGGCGCATCTGCTCGAACAGTCCCTTGACCCCGTTGAGTGATTGCAGCTGTGTCGGCGGGGTCAGCACCACCGGGTCGATGCCGTCGGGCACGGCCCCCGGATCGGGGTTGAAACTCAATGGCGAGGGGGTGTTTCCATACAGACCCCAGCCGATGCCGATGCCGAGTACGACCAGCACGACGGCCGAGGCCAGCCGCAGCCCCCACCCGGGGCCGCCCGGCTTGCGGATGCGGGGGAGACGCGGCTCGGTCAGCGTCGGCATCTTCACCGACGCATTGGCGTTCTGCAGGTCCTCGACCAGCCGGGCCAGATCCCCCAGCGTCGTGGCGTTGGTGGCCGCGGACACCCGCTGGCGGTGTTCCTCCATGGACAATTGGCCTTCGCCGAGCGCGTTGTCGAGCACCTTGCAGGTGTCGTTGCGATCACTGTCCCTGGCCCGGGTGATCGAGGTCTGCCTAGTTGCCACGCCGATGATCGTAGGAGGTGTGGCGCGGTCGCGCCTCGGTGTCCAGGGGGTCGACGTACTCTGGTCATCGTGCGATTGCAGAGACAGGTGGTGGATTACGCGCTTCGGCGGCGGTCCCTGCTGGCTGAGGTCTATTCGGGGCGCACCGGCGTCTCGGAGGTCTGTGATGCCAACCCCTACCTGCTGCGCGCGGCAAAGTTTCACGGCAAGCAAAGTTCGGTGATGTGTCCGATCTGCCGTAAAGAGCAGCTCACGCTGGTGTCGTGGGTTTTCGGTGATCATCTGGGCCCGGTATCGGGCTCAGCGCGCACCGCGGAGGAGCTGGTGATGTTGGCAACTCGTTACGACGAGTTCGCAGTCCATGTGGTTGAGGTATGCCGCACCTGCAGTTGGAATCATTTGGTCAAGTCATATGTCCTGGGCGCGCCTCGGCCGCCGAAGGCACGTGGCACTCGAGGCACGCGCAAATCGGCGCGTACGGCCAGTGAATAGCGAAGGGCGCCACAGCCGGTCAGCCAACGACATCCGTAGTGCGGCTGACCGCCTTGGCGCGCGCGAGAATCCGCCGCCCCCTCGGGAGAAGCGGCCGCCGGCCCGGGATGCGCGGCCACCGGCTGAGAATGCGCCGACGGGACGGCCGAATGGTCCCGCGGGTCGTCCCGGTCGTCCGGCGGTACCGCCCGACGATCGGCTCACCACGGTGCTGCCTCCGGTGCGTGACGGCGGGCCGGGCCCGCTCGACGTCGTCAGGGCGGCGATGGACGGCACCCCTCCGCCGAAACCGCCGCCACCCAAATCTCCCCCTCCGCCGCCCGGAAGCGGCCGTGGGTCGGGGCCCTCGGGACCGACCGGGCCGGGGCCGAAGCCGACCCGGCAGTTCCACATCAACTGGAAGCTGGTCCGACGCCTGTCGATAGCCGCGGTGGTGGCGATGATCCTGCTTCCGCTGGTGACCTTCGGTATGGCGTACATGATCGTCGACGTCCCGCAGCCCGGTGACATCCGCACCAACCAGGTGTCGACGATCATGGCCAGCGACGGCAGCGAGATCGCCAAGATCGTTCCGCCGGAAGGCAACCGGGTCGACGTCGGCATCGACAAGATCCCTGAGCACGTCCGCAACGCGGTGATGGCCGCCGAGGACCGCGACTTCTACACGAATCCGGGCTTCTCGTTCACGGCCCTGTTGCGTGCGATCAAGAACAACCTGGTGGGCGGTGATCTGCAGGGCGGGTCGACCATCACCCAGCAGTACGTCAAGAACGCGCTCGTCGGTGACGAGCGCTCCGGCATCGGCGGTCTGATCCGTAAGGCCAAAGAGCTGGTCATCTCGACCAAGATGGCCAGCGAATGGTCCAAAGACGCTGTGATGCAGGCGTATCTGAACATGATCTATTTCGGTCGCGGCTCGTACGGGATCGCGGCAGCGGCCAAGTCGTACTTCGACAAGCCGGTCGAACAACTCAACGTCGCCGAGGGCGCACTGATGGCCGCGCTGATCCAGCGCCCGTCGACGTTGGACCCCGCCGTGGATCCGGAAGGTGCTGCCGAGCGGTGGAACTGGGTGCTCGACGGCATGGTCGACATGGGCGCGCTGTCGGCCCAGGACCGGGCCGGACAGGTGTTCCCGCCGACCGTGCCGCCGGACCAGGCCCGCCAGAACAACCAGACGACCGGTCCGAACGGACTGATCGAACGGCAGGTCACCAAGGAACTGCTGGATCTGTTCGACATCAGCGAGCAGGCCCTCAACACCGAGGGTCTGCAGGTCACGACCACGATCGACCCGCAGGCCCAGAAGTCCGCCGAGGAATCGGTGTCCAAGTACATGGATGGCCAGGAGTCAGACATGCGGACTGCGGTGGTCTCCATCGATCCGCACGATGGCGCGGTCAAGGCCTACTACGGCGGCTCGGATGCCAATGGCTTCGACTTCGCCCAGGCGGGTCTGCCGACAGGTTCGTCGTTCAAGGTGTTCGCGCTCGTCGCTGCCCTGCAGCAGGGCATCGGCCTGGGCTATCAGGTTGACAGTGGGCCGGTCACGGTCAACGGCATCAAGATCAGCAACGTCGAAGGTGAAGGGTGCGGCACCTGCTCGATCGCCGAGGCCCTCAAGCGGTCGCTGAACACCAGTTACTACCGGCTGATGCTCAAACTGGAACACGGTCCCGAGGACGTCGCCAAGGCTGCACACGATGCCGGCGTCGCCGAGAGTTTCCCCGGCGTCGAGCACACGCTGTCCGAGGACGGCCAGGGCGGCCCACCGAACAACGGTGTGGTGTTGGGCCAGTACCAGTCTCGGGTGATCGACATGGCGTCGGCGTACGCGACGCTGGCAGCTTCCGGTGTTTATCACAAGCCGCACTTCGTGCAGAAGGTGGTGAACTCCTCGGGCCAGGTGTTGTTCGACGCCTCCAGCCAGGACAACGGTGAACAGCGCATCGACAAGGCGGTGGCCGACAACGTCTCGGCGGCGATGCAGCCGATCGCCGGCTGGTCGCGCGGGCACAACCTGGCCGGCGGGCGGGCGTCGGCCGCCAAGACGGGCACCAACCAGCTCGGCGACACCGGTGACAATCGTGACGCCTGGATGGTCGGCTACACGCCGTCGCTTTCGACCGCGGTCTGGGTGGGTACCACCGAAGGTGTGAACCCGTTGAAGACGCCATCGGGTGGACCGGTCTACGGATCGGGCCTGCCGTCGGACATCTGGAAAGCCACGATGGACGGTGCGCTGAAGGGTACCGACAACGAGACGTTCCCGAAGCCGACTGAGATCGGTGGGTATGCGGGTGTGCCGCAGGCCCCGCCGCCCCCGGCTGCTCCCGGTACGCCGGGCGGCCCGCCGATCGCGGTGATGCCTTCGGAGACCGTGATTCAGCCGACCATCGAAGTGGCCCCGGGCATCACGATCCCGATCGGCCCTCCGACGACCATTCCGATCGGTCCGCCACCGGGAGCTCCCGTTGTGCCCGGCGCGCCGGGCGTTCCGGTGCCACCGCCGCCTCCGTGACGGACCGGGTATCGCCGGCCCCGTCGGCCGGGCTGGATTCGCCGGCTCCGCCGGCAGAAGACCGGCGGAGCGCCGACGACCGCGACCTCCCCAGCCGCAACGACCGGCTGGCCGAAGCGCTGTCACAGACCGTGGGCGGACCCGTCGGCCGTCATGCGTTGATCGGCCGTTCTCGGTTCATGACCCCATTGCGGGTGATGTTCGTGATCGCCGTTGTCTTCCTGGCATTGGGCTATACGTCGAAGGCCGCCTGCCTGCAGACGACCGGCAGCGGGACCGCCGGCCAGCGGGTGGCCAACTGGGAGAACAACCGGGCCTATTACGAGCTGTGTTATTCCGACACGGTTCCGCTCTACACCGCAGAGTTGTTGAACCAGGGCAAGTTCCCCTACAAGTCCAGTTGGGTCGAGAACGACGCCACCGGCAAGCCGCGCATGCAGTACGACGGCAGTCCGGCGATCCGCTACATGGAGTACCCGGTGCTGACCGGGCTTTACCAATACGTGTCGATGTCACTCGCCAAGACCTATACCGCGTTGACGAAGCTGGTGTCGGTTCCGCTCGTGGCCGAGGTGGTGATGTTCTTCAACATCTCCGCGTTCGGTTTGGCGCTGGCCTGGTTGGCGACGATCTGGGCCACCTCACGACTGGCCGGCCGACGGGTCTGGGATGCCGCGCTGGTGGCCGGCTCACCGATCGTGATCTTCCAGGTGTTCACCAACTTCGACGCGCTCGCGACAGCCTCTGCGGCAGGCGCGATGCTGGCGTGGGCCCGGCGAAAACCGGTGTGGGCCGGGGCGTTGATCGGCATCGGTGTGGCGGCCAAGCTGTATCCGCTGCTGTTGTTCGTTCCACTGGTGATGCTCGGGTTGCGCACCGGGCGTCTGCGTGAGGTCGGCAAGACGGCGCTGACTGCGGTCGTGACGTGGTTGGTGATCAACCTGCCGATCATGGTGTTGTTCCCGCGCGGGTGGTCAGAGTTCTTCCGGCTCAACACCCGTCGCGGCGACGACATGGATTCGCTGTACAACGTGGTGAAGTCGTTCAGCGATTGGCAGGGCTTCGATCCGGACCTGGGTTTCTGGCAGCCGCCGACGGTGCTCAACACTGTCACCGCAGTGCTGTTCGCGGCGTGCTGTATCGCTATCGGCTACATCGCACTGACGGCGCCGCAGCGGCCCCGGTTGGCGCAACTGGCGTTCCTGGTGATCGCCGCCTTCCTGCTGACCAACAAGGTATGGAGCCCGCAGTTCTCGCTGTGGCTGGTGCCGCTGGCGGTGCTGGCCCTGCCGCACCGCCGAATCCTGTTGGCGTGGATGACGATCGACGCCCTGGTGTGGGTGCCGCGCATGCTTTACCTGTACGGCGAGGCCAACAAAGGCCTACCCGAGCAGTGGTTCACCATCACCGTGTTGCTGCGTGATGTCGCGGTGATCGGGTTGTGTGCGTTGATTATTCGCCAGATCTACCGTCCGGAACTGGATCTGGTCCGGCATGGCGGGCGCATCGACGACCCCACCGGCGGGGTGTTCGACCGCGCGCCCGACGCCCCGCCGCGTTGGCTGCCCGATTGGTTGCGACCGTCGGCTGACCGCATGCGGATCGAGCCGAAGCAGGAGCCCGTTGGCCCGGCAACGGGCGGGATCAGTGGTGATGCGGCGGATAACCCGGGTGCTGCATCGGATACCCCTGAGATGGTGGAAACAACGACTGAGGCGGGGTGTTCTGAGGTGCGGCGGGAGCTCACACCGTCTCCTCGAAGTCCAGGTTCCAACGCGCAGCGATCAACGTGAGGTTCGCGCCATTTCAACCCTGGTATGGCGGATAGTACTGCGGAGCAACCGGATTCTGCTTCGCCTGGAGCCACGCTTTCGTCGACGGAAGCATCGTCAGGACCACCGTCACGATCGGGAAGATGAAGATCAGCACCGCGATCGTGACGAGGCCGCCTGCGCTGGGCTCAGTGTTTGTGAATCCTTCGATCAGAAAGACCACACCGGCCAGCATGGTCGCGGCGCATCCTCCGGCGATGAGCCCGCGGCTGATCACCTTGTGCCGCCACAGCTGTATCGCTCCGATGATGAGCGCCAGTCCGGAGCCGATACACAACAGAGCAACCACGGCAGCTGGAATCTCGGAACGATCCTTGGAGATCATCATGACGATGATCAGTGTGCCGAAGAGGAGGCCGGCCAGACCGCCCAGTAGCGCCAGGATGGCGGCGATGATCCCGGTGGCAGCGCTTGGGGCGCTCGGCGGTGCCGGCTGATAGCCGCCGGGGTAGCTGGGTTGGCCGAACCCGGGCTGGTGCGAGTAGATCGGTGGTGGGGTCTCGAACACGGGCTGTTGCGAAAAGGCCGGCTGTTCGGGAAATTCCGGACCGTTGGGCCCACTGGGAAAGGTCACAGATCCCCCTGATCGTTGAAGATTGACCGATTCGCCGTACGCGGCCTGCGTTCGGCTCAGTGCGGATATGACGGATAGTTCTGCGCGGCAACCGGATTCGGCTTCGCTCGGATCCACCGGGCCGTCGGGGTCGCCAGGGCCAGCACGAGGTTCACAGTCGGGATGGCGACCAGGATCGCGCCGCCGATGACTGGGCCGAGATCAGGATTAGGGGTTTGCCGGTCGTGGACAACAAAGGCGCCGACGGCCACCAGGAAGATGACGATGCTTGGGGTGCAGGCGCCGACGACGAGCCAGCGCCCGAGCATCTTGCGTCGAAACAGCAAGATCGCTCCAGTACACAGGGTCAGGCTGTAGGCGAGGCCGATCAGTAGCCATACGAGAGCCATATCGTCAGCGTTGCCGGTGACCAGCTCAGAGGTGGGTATCGCGGTGAGACCGAGACCGACCAGGCCGAAGAGCAGTGCCAGGATTCCGGCGGTGATCGCGGTGGCACCGCTCGGGCTGCGGGGCGGTGCCGGCTGGGCACCGCCCGGACTGCCGGGTTGCTGTGGCCACCCCGGTTGCGGATATCCCGGTTGTTGTCCGAAGCCGGGCTGGTGCGAATAGATCGGCGGCTGGACCTGAAAACTGGGCTGTTGCGAAAAGCCCGGCTGTTCCGGAAATCCCTGACCGTAGGGACCACTGGCAAAGGTCACAGATCCCCCCGGAGTCTCGAAAGTTGACGAGTCCACTGTATCCGGACTGCGAAGGGCAACGTGGTGTCGGCGGTGGCCGGGCTAGGTTGCTGCGACCAGATCCTGTTTCGCCCGGATCCACGCCGCGGTCGACGGGAGCAACGCCACCACGAGCGTGGCTATCGGCAGCACCAGACTCAGGATTGCCAGGCCGCTGATGCCGTAGGACCCGTAGCGGGCTGTCGTGGCGAGATTCAGCCCGAGGCTGATCAGGCTGCCGAGGATGATCAATGCGGAGCCGATGACGATGAGACGACGGCCGATCATCCTGCGTCGCAACAGCGCCACCGTGCCGGCCAGGAGCAAGAGTCCGCAGGCGACGCTCAGCAGGGTCGCGAGGACGGTCAGTGTCAGCGCCCCGGGGGATCTGAGGGCCAGAGTACGTAATCCCGCGTCACCGGCCAGCGCGGCGAGTCCGCTCAGACCGGCGATGCCATTGCTGAGGGTCAGCAGGGCGCCGATCCCGGCCAGGACAGCCGTGAGGATCGCCGTGACCCCGCTCGTCGAAACCTCCGGCGAGGCCGCTGCTCCCTCCGGTTGGGGTTCGGCGAGCGGATGCTCGGGGTGTTGACCCTCGGATCCTTGGGGAGAGGTCACTGCTGCTCCGATCGTGGGTGGTTGGCGGGCGCGGACATAGGTGATTCGTAGATCCCCGGCTCAGCCGGGGTACGGCGGATAGAACTGGGGCGCAACCGGATTCTGCTTCGCTCGGATCCACGCAGCGGTCGACGGCAGCAGTACCAGCACGAGCGTCGTGATCGGGAAAATGACACCCACGAGATCAGCGCCTACGCCGCGGTCGTACTCGTAGTCTGCGATGGCCGAGGGTGTCAACGTGAGGTTGATCAGGGTGCTCAGAATGGACACCGCACATCCCGCGGCCACGAGCCAGCGGCCAATCATCTTGCGTAACAACAACGTCACCGTTCCGATCAGAAGCAGCACCCCGGCAACGATGTTCAGCATCGTGATGGCGATCAGTGGCGTCCACGCGTCCCCGGCGGCACCGGCTGCATCGGACGTTTCGCCGATCATGATGGAAAGTCCGAAGGCCATGGCGATGCCGCCGACAATGTTCGCCAGGCCGCCGAGGCCGGCAAGAACACCCGCGATGATGCCGGTGACCCCACTCGGTGAGGTAGGCGGCGCGGCCGGCAGGCCATAGGGCTGCTGTTGCGGATAGCCCTGCTGTGGGTAGCTCGGCTGTTGTGCAAAGGCAGGTTGCTGCGGATATCCAGGCGGCGGCGGATAGCCGGCCTGTTGTGGATACCCAGGCTGTTGGGGGTACCCGGGTTGCTGGGGAAACCCCTGACCGTAGGGCTCATTGGGATAGGTCATAAATTTCCCCCGATCCTCAAAGTTTGACGGGCTCACCTTATCCGGATTTCGCAGATCAGGGCGCTTTCGGGTAGCCTGGGCCGGTTGCCGACGCAGGCGACCCTCCTGCCACGGACACGCCGTGGCCGCAACGACCATAGGAGGTGATGGGTTCCTTATGCGTCCATACGAAATCATGGTCATTCTCGACCCGACACTCGACGAGCGCACCGTAGCTCCCTCGCTGGAGACGTTCCTGAACGTCATCCGCAAGGACGGTGGCACTGTCGACAAGGTCGATATCTGGGGCCGCCGCCGGCTGGCCTACGAGATCGCCAAGCACGCCGAGGGCATCTACGCCATCGTCGATGTCAAGGCTGAACCGGCCACCGTGTCCGAGCTCGACCGTCAGCTGAACCTGAACGAGTCCGTGCTGCGGACCAAGGTGATGCGGACCGACAAGCACTAAAGGCTGTCAGTCGTCGGCGGGGCTACGTAGGCTTCGCGCAAACGGACATGCCTATCCCAGGAGGATCTCGTGGCTGGTGACACCACCATCACAGTTGTCGGAAACCTGACCGCTGACCCGGAACTGCGTTTCACTCCGTCCGGCGCAGCTGTCGCCAACTTCACCGTTGCCTCGACGCCGAGGATGTTCGATCGGCAGAGCAACGAGTGGAAGGACGGCGAGGCGCTGTTCCTGCGGTGCAACATCTGGCGTGAGGCGGCCGAGAACGTGGCCGAGAGCCTCACCCGGGGTTCGCGGGTGATCGTCACGGGTCGGCTCAAGCAGCGTTCCTTCGAAACCCGCGAGGGCGAGAAGCGCACCGTTGTCGAGGTCGAGGTCGACGAGATCGGTCCGTCCCTGCGCTACGCCACGGCCAAGGTCAACAAGGCCAGCCGCAGTGGCGGCGGAGGCGGTGGCTTCGGCGGCGGCGGTGGTGGCGGCGGGGCTTCGCGCCCAGCCGAGCCCAAAGACGATCCGTGGGGCAGTGCGCCCGCGTCGGGCTCCTTCAGCGGGGCCGACGACGAGCCGCCGTTCTGATCAACATCGAAATTTTTGCAAGGAAGAGATAACCAATGGCCAAGACCACTAAGAGGCGGCCGGCACCGGAAAAGCCGGTCAAGACTCGGAAGTGCGTGTTCTGCTCCAAGAAGGGCAAGGGGCAGATCATCGATTACAAGGACACTGCGCTGCTGCGCACCTACATCAGCGAGCGCGGCAAGATCCGTGCCCGCCGGGTGACCGGCAACTGTGTCCAGCACCAGCGCGATGTCGCCATCGCCGTGAAGAACGCCCGCGAGGTAGCTCTGCTGCCCTTCGGCTCGTCGACGCGGTAGGGGGTAGACCAATGAAGCTGATTCTCACCGCTGAGGTGGAACACCTGGGTGTCGCAGGCGACGCCGTCGAGGTCAAGGACGGCTACGGCCGTAACTACCTGCTGCCCCGTGGGCTGGCCATCGTGGCCTCCCGTGGTGCCGAGCGCCAGGCCGACGAGATCCGTCGGGCGCGCGAAGCCAAGTCGATTCGTGGCGTCGAGCATGCCAACGAGCTCAAGATCGCGCTCGAGGGTCTGGGCGAGGTGTCGCTGCCGGTTCAGGCTGCTGCCGACACCGGCAAGCTGTTCGGTTCGGTCACCGCCGCTGATGTCGTGGCCGTGATCAAGAAGGCCGGCGGCCCCAACTTGGACAAGCGCACCGTGCAGCTGCCCAAGGCGCATATCAAGTCGGTCGGCACGCATCCGGTTACCGTCCGGCTGCACACCGGGGTGGAAGCCAAGGTGTCGCTGAACGTCGTAGCGGAGTAGTCCGTAGCGGAGTCACTCCGCCAGCACTCAATCGCCCGGGTGGGGACCTGTAGAGGTTTCCACCCGGGCGTTGCTGCATTCTGGCGAACTCCTTGCGGGAAACGCTGGACAGCGAACCTAACTCGGTGTTAACCCGGGCGGTCCCTGTGCGCAACACAACACGCCCGGGACGGCAACCCGGCACGACACGCCGAAGAACTTTCCATACACAATTACTCACCGGCAGTATGGGACCCTGACCTGGGAAAACAACACATTGTCGTGGAACTATCCACAGGTTCTCCCCAGAGGCTCAACACCGTGACCGACACCTATCCCCACGCCATCCACAGGTTGATCAACAGGGGTGGTTTCGGGCAGCGTCAGCAACGTCTACCGTGATGCGTCGCACCTCCGTCACGGAAGCCCTGTCGGAGCCTTGTTTTACAGTTGCAGTGCCGATTCGAATACATGTTCGGGACAATCGCGAAGTCTCGGAAGGGGGTGGGAGTCCGTGGCGGTTGTAGACGACTTGGGGCATCAGGATTCCGAAATGGACGGACCTCCGCCCGCGGAGGATTTCGGCCGGCAGCCGCCGCAGGACATGGCGGCCGAGCAGGCAGTCCTCGGCGGCATGCTGTTGAGCAAGGACGCGATCGCCGACGTGCTCGAGCGCTTGCGTCCCGGCGACTTCTATCGTCCGGCGCACCAGAACGTCTACGACGCCATCCTGGACCTCTACGGCCGGGGTGAACCCGCCGACGCCGTCACCGTCGCGGCCGAACTCGATCGCCGCGGGCTGTTGCGTCGCATCGGCGGGGCCCCGTATCTGCACACGTTGATCTCCACCGTGCCGACTGCGGCCAATGCCGGCTTCTACGCCGCCATCGTCGCCGACAAGTCGTTGTTGCGGCGGTTGGTGGAGGCGGGCACCCGGGTGGTCCAGTACGGCTACGCCGGGGCCGACGGTGCCGATGTCTCCGATGTGGTGGACCGTGCGCAGGCCGAGATCTACGACGTGACCGAGCGGCGGGCCTCGGAGGACTTCGTCGCACTCGAAGACCTGCTGCAGCCCACGATGGACGAGATCGACGCCATCGCTTCGTCCGGTGGTATCTCGCGCGGTGTGCCGACCGGGTTCACCGAATTCGACGAGATCACCAACGGCTTGCACCCCGGGCAGATGGTCATTATTGCCGCCCGACCCGGTGTCGGGAAGTCAACGCTGGGACTGGATTTCATGCGGTCCTGCTCGATCAAGCACCGGATGGCCAGCGTCATCTTCTCGCTGGAAATGAGCAAGTCCGAGATTGTCATGCGGCTCCTGTCGGCCGAGGCGAAAATCAAACTGGCCGATATGCGTTCGGGCCGGATGAGCGATGACGACTGGACCAAGCTGGCCCGCCGGATGAGCGAGATCAGTGAAGCGCCGCTCTACATCGACGACTCGCCGAACCTGACCATGATGGAGATCCGGGCCAAAGGCCGGCGCTTGGCCCAGAAGGCGGATCTGAAGCTCGTGGTCGTCGACTACATGCAGCTGATGAGCTCGGGCAAGAAATACGAGTCGCGTCAGCAGGAAGTTTCGGACTTCTCCCGAAGCCTCAAGCTGATGGCCAAGGAACTTGAAGTGCCGGTGATCGCGATCAGCCAGCTCAACCGTGGTCCCGAACAGCGCACCGATAAGCGTCCGCAGGTCTCGGACCTTCGTGAGTCGGGATCGCTGGAGCAGGATGCCGATATGGTTCTGCTGTTGCACCGCCCTGACGCGATCGATCGCGAAGACCCGCGCGGCGGCGAAGCCGACATCATCCTGGGCAAGCACCGAAACGGCCCGACGGCGAATATCACTGTGGCGCACCAGCTTCATTTCTCGCGGTTTACGAACATGGCGCGCTAGGTCGCAACGCTGGTGGCTCCTCAAGTTTGATGTCCAACTGGACATGAGCGTGAGACTGGGTGAATCGGCCCGGCATCTCCGGGCGTCCTTTTCGCAACCTCGGTGCACTGCGCGACGTAATCTGTGTTACCGACACCCAAGTCGGGGCGCGGCCGCGACGAAAGGTGTTCGCACAGTGAAGGTGACAGTGATGGGGGCCAGTGGCCTCATCGGGACTCTTCTCGTCGATCTCTTGACCCGGGAGGGCGAGGACGTGGTCGCCGCGTCCCGCCGTTCCGGTGCCGACGTGCGCAGCGGCGTGGGCCTCGCCAAGGCGATCGCGGGCGCCGACACCCTCGTTGACGTCACCAACTCGCCGTCGTTCGAGGACGACGAAGTGATGGATTTCTTCGTCGGGGCGACCACGAATCTGGTCGCGGCGGCACGGGCGGCGGGGGTGGCCCACTACGTTGCACTGTCGATCGTGGGCGCCGACGACCTGCCGGACAGCGGGTACATGCGGGCCAAGGTCGCCCAGGAGCAGATCATCGTGTCGTCGGGGCTGCCGTACACCATCGTGCGGGCCACGCAGTTCCGTGAGTTCGCAGCGGCGATCGTGGCGTCGATGGTTGTCGAGACCGACGCGGATGAGGACGACGAGCATGACGTACGGGTGCCGGATGCGCTGATTCAGCCGATCGCCGCCGACGAGGTCGCGGCCTTCCTGGCCGAGGTCGCGATATCACCGCCGCGTAACCACGTTGTCGACATCGGTGGGCCCGAGAAGATCTCGTTCGCTCGGCTGGCCCGGGAGGTGCTAGCCATCCACCACGACGATCAGCGGGTGGTGGTCGATCGGCAGGCGACGTACTTCGGTACGACGCTGAAGAAGGACAGCCTGGTCACCGGGGTCGGAGCGATGATCGCCTCGATCCCCTTCGACTGATCGGCTGCTCGCCGGAGTGTGGGTTAGATGTGCCCGCCGGGGAACATCGTCTTGACGGCCTGAGTCACGGTGTTGCGGGCGGCACCTGCGTCGCCGGGTTCCAGGGAGCTGATCACCATCACAAAGCGGCGTTCGAGCCCGATCGCTCCGGTGGACACGTGCAACTGGTTGGCGCCGCTCCAGCAGCAGAACCATCCCTGTTTGACCGCGACCGGCTCGGCGTAGAGCCCGTCCGGGATGCCGAAGCGCTGCGGGTATCCGTCGGTTCCCGTCGGCGTGGATTGCGCGAGGTTGTTCACGATCACACCGGCTTGTTCAGGGGGCAGTCCGCCACTGCCGTCCAACAGTTTGTCGTAGTAGCGGACCAGATCGCTTGCGGTGCTTTGCGTGACGTCCCAGTGTCCGTTGTACGGCGCGGTGGTGCCCGTCAACCCGTATCGCGCCACGATGCGTGAGATGATGGCGTTTCCTCCGCTGCGGTCCCAGAAGGTCTGGGCCGCTCCGTCGTCGGACGAGCGCAGCATGATGTCGAGCGACTTACGGTCGGCCGCAGTGAGTTTCGTCTCGCCCTGCGATTCCTGCAGCAGCAGATCGTCGGCGATGAACAGCTTCACCACCGAGGCGATCGGGAAGGGTTGGTTGGCGCCGTTGGAGATGATCTGGCCGGTATTGCGGTCCATCACCACGACTTCGATGTCGGCTCCGGACTTGGCCGCGTCGGCGGTGGCTTGACGGGTACGGGCATCGAGTCCGTCCAATGGAGCCGTGGGCTGGGCATCGAGTCCGTCCAGTGGCGTCAACGGGACATGCGGGGCGATAACTGGTGACTGGGGGACGCTCTCAGCCGGTGGCATGCCCCAGGCCGGTGCCGCACTGCCATTGACGAGCATCGCCACGCTGACGATTGCCATGCCCGTCATCGCCGGCTTCGACGGCCGCCTCCGCATAAGTCCTCCAAATGATCCATAGCCAGGGCAGCTGGGATGGACTCTGCGCCTGGCGGGGGTCCTAGCCTAACCGGCCGCCAGGGGATCCGAGAGCCGACGTGACGCGGGCCTCCCATCGCACGTGGGTTACCTGAGAACGGATTGATCGCGCCTCCGGGCGGCGATCAGGAGGCCAATCCGATGGTTTCCTCTCAATCGGCAGGCCGGCGTTTGCCAGAATGAGGATCCGTTTGCGGTCGACGAGGTTCGTGGGGATGGAAAAGGTGAAACTGCGTCCGAGCAGGGTATTCGTCATCGGCATGATCGCTGCCGTCGTCGGGAGTGGCCTGGTGGCATGTTCGCCACGATCTGCGCCGACCGCGCTGACGGCGGATGTGCCGTTGCAGTCCGGTAAGCAGACCATGCTCTCGTTCAACGCCTTCGACTATCGGGAGATGGGCGTCGACGCGAAGAACGTCCTCTACTTGGGCGGTACCGGCGGGTTTTCGACGGTTACCCCGGGGGCAGGTCGACCGACCCCGATGAAGCCCAGCGGCAATCCCCTCGTGTCGACGTTCGGGGTTGCGCCCGACGGCCGACTGTCCTTCGTCACTCCAGATGGTGCCGTGGAGACGATCGCACCCGGGTCCACCACGCCGGAACCGTTGCCCTTCGACAAGGTGACCAAGCACGGCCGGCTGGCAGTGGGCCGGGACGGCGCGGTCTACCTGGCTGACAACGAGCGCAACAAACTGTTGAAACTCACTCCCGGGGCGACCGCTCCCACCGAGCTTCCTGTCGAGATCGTCAACGGGTTGGGGCACATGGTGATCGACGCCGACGACACCCTGTACGCAGCCATGGACGGCAAGATCGTGAAGATTGCGAAGGACGCGAAGAACGCGGAGCCGGTGGCCGGGGTGCCGGACAATGTGGGCGGCCTGGCGGTGGACGCTGCGGGAAATCTCTATGCCACCGACCGGCAGGCGGGCACGGTGTCCCGGATGCCGGCTCGCGGAGGGGACTGGGTTCAGCTGCCGTTCAACGGACTTCAGCGCCCGTCCGACATCACCGTCGACGGCGAGGGCAACGTCTATGTGATGAACATGAACCTCCGTGCCACGGATACAAGAGACACCATCGTCGTGCTCGCCGCCAAGTGATCCGACATGGACAGCTGCGTGATGTGGAGCTGCAAGTGAATGGGAATGGCTTCAACGCTGGTTCCGGCTCACCCGAATCCAGACGGCCAACCCGGACGCCAACAATGCCACCGCGACGACGGTCAGAATCGCGTTGATACCGGCACCGGTTTCCATCCCACCGTGTTGGAGCATCTCCAGCACCGTGCCCGACACCGCGACGCCGACGCCGGCCAGTGTCACCAACGCTGTCAGGGTCACTCCCGCAGCCTCGCCGGCCTGTGCCGGCGGGACTACCGCTTGAGTGGCGACCGTGGTGAAGGCATACACGAATCCCATGGTGAGGCCGCACGCGGTCAGTGCACTCACATAGGCCACCGGAGCAGCGGAAACAGTCAGTGCGGCAAGGGAAATCGCCGCCACAGTACACCCGGTTCCCATCACACGGAGGGGCGAGAACGTTGCGGGCAACCGGCCGGAGAGCGTGCCGCCCAGCGCGGCGCCGGCCGACGGCCCCAGGAACATGACGCCGGCCATCAGGGGATCGAGGCCGCGGACCTGCTGCAGGTTCAGCGTGGACAGGAAGACGGTGACCACGTACGCGATGTTGGCGACCGTGCCGGCGACGACGAGCACCGCGAAGCCCGGATTGCCGAAGAGGCCAAGGTCGACGAGCGGGTGGCGCACACGCCGCTCGACAGCCACGAACGCGGTCAGCAGGCTGACCGCGGCGATTCCGGAGCCGATGGTCGCCGCAGACAACCAACCCCACGTGGGCGCACGATCGAAAACCAGGGTGAACAGGCCGATGCCTGTCGTGATCAACGCCAAGCCACCCACATCGATTCGGCGCGGCGCGTTTTCGTCGAAAGACTCGGGTATCGCTCGAGCTCCGATCACCAGCGAGACCAGCGTGAGAGGCACCAGTAGCCAGAACACCGCACGCCAGCCAACAGTGTCGGTCAGCACACCGCCCACCAGCGGACCGGCGGCATTCCCCAGCCCGGCGATACCGTAGGCCGTGCCGATGGCCCGGCCTGAACTGTCGGCAGGGAAGGCGTTGGTCAGGACGCTCACCGAGACCGGAAAGATCATCGCCGCCCCGATACCCTGCAGCGCGCGGAACCCGACTATCGCAGCCGGCGTCGGGGCCACGGCACACAGCACCGACGCCACCGCGAACAGTGCGATACCGGCCAGCAGCACCCGACGTCGGCCGAAGATGTCCGCCACGCGACCCGCGGGCACCATGAACGCGCCCAGAGTCAGCATGTAGATGCTGACCACCCACTGCATGTCGGTGATGCTGCTGTGCAGATCCGAAGCCATCCGTGGCAGTGCCAAATTCACTGCGAAGTAATCGATCTGAACGCAGAACAGTGCGACGGCGATAGCCGTCAGTATCCAGCGAGTACTGTGACGTCCCGCCACGGCGTCCTACCCGTCGAGCAGACTGCGTTTGATGATCTTGCCGGTGGTCGTGCGCGGCAACCTGTCGAGAAATGTGACGTCGCGCGGAATCGAAAAGCGGCTCAGGCGGTTTCGGATATAGCTTTTGACCATGTCTTGGTCCAGCGAGGCCCCTTCGGCAACGACGACGAACGCGGCGAGGCGTTGGCCGAATACCGGATCGGGAACACCGATCACCGCCACTTCGGAGACCTGCGGCAACAGCGCGAGTGCTTCTTCGACGGGCCGCGGAAACACGTTCTCGCCGCCGGAGATGATCATCTCGTCGTCGCGTCCGGCGACGAAGAGCCGCCCGCTGGCGTCGAGGTATCCGACGTCGCCGGTGTCCATGAGTTGGTCTTTGATGGCAGGTGACGCTGCGTTGGTGTAGCCGTCGAACAGCATGTCGTTGCCGACGAAGATGCGACCGACAGCGCCGATGGGCACGGGATTACCCGCCTGATCGAGTACGGCGACGCGGGTACCCAGCGGTGGCCGACCGGCGGTTGTCGGGGCGGCGCGCAGGTCGGTCGGGTCGGCGATCGTTGCCCATGACACTTCGGTCGAGCCGTAGAAGTTGTACAGAATGTCGCCGAAGGCGTCCATGAACTTGATGACGGAGGCTCCGGGGATCGGTGACCCACTGCTGGCGACCACCCTCAGCGACGACGTGTCGTATCGATCGATCACTGCGGCCGGCAACTCAAGAATTCGCTGCAACATGACCGGAACGGCGATCAAGACGGTGCAGCGTTGCTGCGCAATGGTTTTCAGACACTCTTCAGCGTCGAACCGTTCCATCAGAACGACCGTCGCGCGCAGCGCGGCACTCACCTGCAGCGCGGCCAGGCCCCAGGCATGAAACAGTGGCGCGGACACCAGCATCACTTCGTCGCGACGCAGCGGCATCCGTGACAGCATCGCGGCGATTGTGCCGAAGCCTTGTGGCGTGGGTCGGCGCGCACCCTTCGGTGTGCCGGTCGTGCCGGAGGTGAGGACGACGAGCTTGCCCGGCTGCTTAGGAGGGGTCAGCGGCCCGTTGTTGGTACCGGCCGAAATCAGGTCGTCGATCGAACGCCGCTGCTGTACAGCGGAAGCGGGGCGCGTCGCAATGCGTGGAATCTCGGCGGGGAGATAGCGCACCTGCTGCTCGAACTCCTCGTCGACGAATATGGCGTCGACGGCATGGCGGCGGATGATCTCTTCGATCGGGTGCGCGGCCAGGCCGGTGTTGAGTAACACGAGGTCGGCGCCCAGCTTGCTGGCCGCCACCATGCACTCCACCATCGCCGAATGATTGCGCGCGAGGATCGCGAGCTTGCTGTTTGCGGTGAAGCCAACTGTGGCGAGGCCGGAGGCAATGCGTGTGGTGCGCTCAGCAACTTCCGCATAGGTCGACTGCCCGAGGCCGTCGATCAGCGCAATGTTGCGGGGTGATCGTGCGGCGGCGGAGGTGAGGCCGCCGGCCAGTGTGAATCCCCACTTGGACAGGGAGTTGAGCTGTCGCAGTCCGCGATCCGGTCGGGATGCCCGCACCACGCCACTGACGACCATGGTCTTGGCGACGCTGAGCTGCAGTGAACGCATGTCGCCCATGTTCACGAGTAGCGACGATTGCTTACCGGCCAAATAGTCGGCAATTCGCTGCAGGCCGTCTCGGACCCAGTTCTCGACGGCGCTGTCGTCGATCTTGGCCAGGTCAGGGTGGAGCTGGCCGATAGAGAAGGCTGTCACTGCGATCCGGGTGTCGTTCGCCCCCGGGTTCAGCCGGATCGACACGCAACTGTCGGGCATCTGGGTGGCGTGGAGCAGCATCTCCCTGCCGGAGCGGCGAACTGTCAGGTGCATCTCGTGAACTACGACCGTGCCGCGGGGGGTGGAGAATCGGACCTCGAACTGCTGCGCGTGGTCAGAGATCTGCTCGCACGAGCCGAGTCCGCGAAAGAATCGCGGATACCGGTCGGGTGACTGCAGGATCTCCCAGATATCCGGACATGGGTGATCCAGCATCACGTCGAAATCAATCACGTCACGTCGCACGGTGGTCCTGCCAGTCGATCGTGTGTTCGCTCGGCCGCCAACTGAGTGAACACATTGTGGTTCATCTGCCCGCGGTACGGAGCAGTTCTGGCCCCAACGCCGTGACACTCACCCAATGCAGCAGGGGATACGCTTCCTTTCGTGACGCCATCCGCTTCACGGCGTGAAGTCCTCAGATATGCCGCTGTGCTCGCCCCTGCGCTGGCCGTCCCGGGTGCGTTGGCCGCATCAGCCGGTACACCGACGGCCTCCGCCGACGGTCTGCAACTGGTCGATTTCGCCGACCGGCTCGTCCAGCCCGAACAGATCAAGTCCGCCGGGTTCGGCGGGGCGTTGGTGTACGTATCCGAACTACGGCCCGGCGCCACGTTCGATTTCAAGCCCGTCACCCGTGACTATGCCGACCGGCTCCGGGCGACAGGCCTGCAGATCGTCAGCTGCTATCAGTTCGGCAAGCCGGGGTGGCCGACGCCGTCGGACTTCACCCGCGGCTACGACGGCGGAGTGGCTGACGCCCAGACCGCGTTGGGGCTTCATGCCGCGGCCGGCGGTCCGGCATCCGCGCCGATCTTTTTCAGCGTCGATGAGGATATCGACGCTGCGACGTGGAAAAGCCCGGCAGTCCAATGGTTTCGGGGAATCAACTCGGTCCTGGGGGTGGCCCGCACCGGAATCTACGGCGGCCGCCGTCAATGTGGCTGGGCGATCGCTGACGGCGTGGTCGGCTCCTCGAGCAGCCCTGGGCACCGCTGGGCCTGGCAGACGAAGGCATGGTCGCGGGGTGAGCGTGAGCCGGCTGCCGTGCTGTTCCAGCGGGAAGTAGTGACGGCGTCCGATCCGGGTTTCGTGATCGACGGTATTCATGTTGACGTGAACGACGTTCTCGCAGCCGATTACGGCCAATGGGATCTCGCCCGATAATGCACCAGGAGGAATCACTGTCATGACCAACACCGACATGCTGAACGCTGCCGCCGCCACCGGTACCGCGATGGAGCAGGCAGTCGCGATCTTCATGCTGCATCCGGAGAACTTCGGCGCCAGCATCGCCGCCGGCTACCAGAACCCGTTGGCGGGGTATGTCGCCGGCCGCGGCGGAGTCCTCGGTGAGGCCACCGGCGCCACGGTCAGCGCCGTTTTCGCAGTGTTCGAACCGACCGGCCTCGCCGCGATGTGGGATGAAGGTGTCGCGGTGCGGGGCGCTGTCGGTGCAGCACAACAGTATTGGGAGCAGGCCGCCGAGTTCGGACGCAAGTACCTGGCCGGTGTCCCGGGGCTGGATCGTATCTCCGAGTTGGGCGAGAAGATCATCGCCGCGACGCCGATCGCGGGGCTGCCCCTGTTCGCGGGGTGGCGCGCGATGCCGTTGGCCGACGACGCCCCGGCGCGGGCGCTGCAGGTGATGTTCGTACTCCGCGAACTGCGGGCGGGCGTGCACTTCAACGCCCTCACGATCTCGGGCATCGCCCCGGTGGAGGCGCACATGCTCAACAAGGGGCCGCAGTACACCGCGATGTTCGGTTGGCCCGAACCGTTCGCCGACTGTGAAGACAAGAAGGACCGATACGCCGCGATCGAGCAGGCGACCAACCGGCGGATGGTCGAGATCTTTGAAGCCACTCTCGATCCGGCCGAGGCCGGGGAACTTGCCCGGCTGAGCACCGAAGCGCTGGCCTCGTTCAAGGCCGGCGTCCCGGGCTGAACCGACCGATCAATGCGGTTGAGCCGGGAGGAACGGGAGCGGGTGTTCGCGGTGGTGGCCGACGAGCGCCGGTCGATCGCTGCGTTGGTCGAAGGACTGGATGCAGCCCAGTTGGCCACACCGAGCCTGTGCGCCGGCTGGGATGTCAAGACCGTTGCGGCTCATCTGGTCAGCGATTTCACCGACGGGTTCTGGGGGTTTCTGGCCAGCGGTGTCTGCCATGGCAACATCGACCGCGGCATCGACGCGCTGGCCCGCCGCCGGGCAGAGGCTTCACCGAGCGAGATCGCCGAGACGCTCCGCCGTCGGGCCGACTATCGACTCAGCCCGCCCATCACCGGTCCGTTGTCGGGCCTGACGGATGTGTTGGTGCACGGTGCTGACATGCGCATACCTCTGGGAATTCCGCATCAGCCCGATCCGCAGCACGTCGCACGGGTTCTCGATTTCCTCACCAGCCCAACACAATTCGGATTCTTCCCGCGCCGACGCCTCCGCGGTATCGAGTTGCACGACGACGACACCGGGCGAACGTGGGGTGAGGGCGAGGCCGTTGCCGGTCCTGGCGTCGCGGTCATGCTGGCGGTGTGCGGGCGCACCGTCGCATTCGACCGTCTGTCGGGTCCCGGACTGTCCGTCCTGCAGTCACGCCTGGGGTGAATCTCGAACACAGGTAGTGCGGTACTCACGACTTTCCGCCGCGACGCCGATTGACTTGCCTTCACGTACACGGCACGTGATGGGGGAGAAGTCATGCGACACGGAAGAGACAGCTTTTTCGTCGTAGGGGAGGGCATCCTGTCGGCCGAGAACGCCGCTGAGACGGCGTCGATCGCAGGAGCGGATCCGGTGCCGCATCTTTCGGATGTGGACGAGCTCAGACAGTTCCGGTTCTCGCGCATCGGTCCGCCGGGTGTACCGGCGAGTGTGGAACTCGTGACGGCGCTGTCCGGGGCGATCACCGCGGCGGCGGCCGATACCGATGGTGAGATCCCAGCGGGATTCACCTACCTGGGTCAGTTCGTCGACCACGATCTGACCAGGGACAAGACCGTGGGTGACCTCGGATCGGATGTGACCGTGGATGAGCTCGTCCAGGGGCGTTCTCCGGCACTCGATCTCGACTCGCTGTATGGCCATGGGCCTGCTGTCGATCCGCAGTTCTACACCGATGGACTGCATCTGAAGATGGGCACCACCGCGGCCATCGGCGACCTGCCCGCCTTCGATGGGCACGATTTGCCACGGGACCCGCAGCAGAGCGCCGCGCTGATTCCCGACCCCCGAAACGACGAGAACCTGGTCGTGGCCCAGACGCATCTCGCCTTCATCAGGTTCCACAACCGGGTGGTGGGCACGATTGCCCCCGGGCCGGTGGCGGCGATGTTCGAGGCAGCTCAAGAGCGGGTGGTCAAGCACTACCAGTGGATGCTGCGCACCGACTACCTGCCGCGGATCGTCGACCCCGGGATCGTCGAGGACGTATTCACCAACGGTCGCACCCTCTTCGAGACGTCGGTGGTACCAGGGGATGCTCCGACCATGCCCATCGAATTCTCGGTCGCGGCATTTCGGCTCGGCCACAGCATGGTTCGAGATGCGTACAACTGGAATCGGATCTTCGACAACGGTGGCGGAACCTTGGGGTTCCTGTTCAATTTCTCGGGTACCAGTGGTTCGCTGACCGGCCAGTTCCCGTTGCCGTCCAACTGGATTGCCGACTTCCGCCGGCTGTACGACTTCGCCGAGGCCGGGCGCCCCGACCTGGTTGTCCAAGCAGCCAGGTTCAACAAGGCACGCAACATCGACACCCGGCTCACCGATCCCCTGGCTCACCTGCCGGCCGGCTCGTTCGGCGAGGCGAATGCCCAATTCCCGCCGCTGCACGCCAATCTCGCCTTCCGTAACCTCATCCGGGGCAACATGGTGAAACTCGCCAGTGGCCAGCAGATGGCGAAATTCGTCGGTGTCACCGAGTTGAGCGAGAAGCATATTGTGGAGGGTGACGGCGGGGGAGTCGACTTCACCGGGCTGGCTCCCGGCCTGCGCACCGAGTTCATCGACAACACACCGTTGTGGCCGTACATTCTGCGCGAAGCCGAGCTCAACGGTGGTCGGCTCACCGGAGTGGGGGGCCGCATCGTGGCCGAGACCTTCCATCGAGCCATGGAAGGCAGTACGTATTCCATTGTGCGAGACCCTCATTGGCGTCCAACTCTGGGTCCCGACCCGCTGACCTTCCGGATGGTCGATCTGTTGCTGTTCGCCTTCGAGGGTCGCGCCGACCTACTCAACCCGCTCGGGGACGAGCCCGGTCAGCAGCCCGAGATCATCGAACTGAACCGCGGCGAGGACGGACCCTTCGTCAAGATCCTGCAGCATCTGTTGCGCGCGAGGCGGTTCGCCCTGTTGGCCGACGGCATCTTCGGTCCGATCACTGAACAGGCTGTGCGCCGGTTCCAGGGCAACCAGGGCATCGTCGTCGACGGCATCGTGGGACCAGTGACCTGGACTCGGTTGTTCATCACCGTCCGCCGCGGTAGTAAGGGCGAGGCCGTCAAGGGCGTGCAGGTCCGGATGAACCTGCGTCAGGCTGCGCCGATCGCCGTCGACGGAGACTTCGGCCCCCTCACCGAACAGGCCGTTCGGGAGTTTCAGCTCAGCCAGGGCTTCGATACCGACGGTATTGTCGGTCCGATCACGTGGCGCGGGTGCGTGTCCGGACCGGCGTAGCGTCCGGCTGTCAGCGGAAGCAGATGTTCAGTGTCGCCAGGCCGAAGATCTTCTTGCCATCGGACTTCGCCGCGAGCAAGACGACGCCGGTACGGGTCTCGGGGTCCAGAGACTTGATCTTTCCGCTGAACTCGATATCGCAGCCCTCCTTGGCCGACACGATCGCCGGCTGGGACAACCGCACCGCGTAGCGGGTAACGGCACCGGGGTCGCCCGACCATGCGGAGATGAACCCGGCACCCAGCCCCATGGTGAGCATGCCGTGGGCGATCACATCGGGCAGTCCGGCGAGCTTGGCGATGTCCTCGTCCCAGTGGATGGGGTTGGCATCGCCGGCCACGCCGGCATAGTTCACCAGGTCGCCGCGGGACAGTCGGGTGTGGTGCACCCCGAGCTCGTCGCCGACCTTCAGGTCATCGAAGGACAGTGTCCCGGGCGTGCGGGTGAGGCCCGCCTCGGAGATCTGCGCCGCCTCTTCGGGGCGCACGGTCTTCTGGTAATCGGCGTCGGATGCGCCCACTCCGGATAAGTCAACGTCGTGCATCATGGCGTTCTGGACGGCGGTCATCGTCGCCGGGTTGATGTCGTCGGCGGTGACGCCGACGACGGTGGTGTGCAGCGTGTGGACCCGCTCGCCGGCAGTGTCGGTGAAGGTGTTGGTGACGGTGATCAAGTCGCGGCCGGCGATCCTGCGGACCGACGTCAGTTCGATGTCGATCTTCAGCTCGTCGCCGGCCACGATCGGCCGGTGCTGCTCGAAGACTTCCTCGGTCTGGAGGTAGGTGTCGTACCCGACGACCACCGATTCGAACATGCGCCGATTGCAGGCCATGGCCGGGGTCGACGTGAAGGTCAGCGGCGCGACCAGTCCGGAGTACCCCAGCTTCGCCGCGGCGTCGACGTCCCAGTGTGCGGGGTGGTAGTCCTGCACGGCACGGGCGTACTCGCGCACCTTCTCGCGGCCGACCAAGTAGAGGCCGTCCGCCTCGTAGTAGTGGCCGACGCGGGCTTCGAGCGCCGATGCTTCTGGTGCTGCGGTCATGGATTTGCTCAACTTTTCTATCGGCTTGTTCGCTGAAGCCGACGAAACACACTAACGTCTGGCGACCGCCGCGAGCCACATCGGTGCGTATCCGGGAGGACCTCCGCAGATAAGGTTCGGCCATGTCTGGCGTGAGTAACCCCGAGTTGGTGTCTGCCTATGCGGCCCGGCTCAACCCGTCATTGCTCGGCAGGCACGCGGTGGCCTCACCGCTGGGCCTCTGGCTGTTGTTGGCGTTGGTGGGGCCGGCCGCAGAGGGGACTGCCCGGTGCGATCTCGAGGCCGCGCTCGGCACGACCGTCGATGACGCCGCCGCCCGGGCCGCCGCCCTGTTGAGCGACCCGCACCCGGCGGTGTCCGCGCTCGCCGCAGTGTGGGACCGCAAGCTCGGGCCGGCGTTCGACGACTGGGTGCGGACCTTGCCCGATGTGGTGGCGCGGGGTCCGGTGCCTGATCAGGCGCAGGCCAATGCCTGGGCGGGGGCCGGCTCGAACGGATTGATCAACCAATTCCCGCTTCAGCTCGACGAATTGACCAGGTTGGTGCTCGCCTCCGCGCTCGCCACCGACATCGGCTGGGCGCAACCGCTGGGTACCGCTAATGAACTCGGCGGGGCCTTCGGCGAAGTGATCGGCGCGGCGTTGACGTTCCGGGATGGAATCCAGCTGATCGTCGAGACCGATGCCGCCGGTCTGGTCGCGGTGGCTGCTCCGCCCTCGTCGTCGGCGCTCGATGTCTTCAGCGTGATCGCCGCGCCCGAGGTCGGGCCCCAGGATGTGGACACCGCCGCACATCAGGTGGCGGCGATGCTGCGGGGCGATGGTCGCGCCGCGCGGCGGGTACCGGTCGAGGACCTGGTCGACGGGCACGCGTGGACGGTGACCGAGCGACGCGAACGCCGGGTCGGGGGCCCGGGCGTCTATGCCGAGTGGAGTAGTTACCTGCCGGCCTGGTCGGCGACGAGTGATCACGACTTGAAGAGTGCACCCGGGGTACCCGAGGTGTTCGACACGCTCAGCGGCTTCGCGAGGCCCGAGGACCTGCCGGTGGAGTTCGGCGCCAGGCAGTCGGCTGTCGCTTCTTATACGAGAGAAGGTTTCAAGGCGGCGGCGGTGACGGCGATCGGCATGGTCGCCGGATCCGTGCCGCAGTTCCATGAGGTGTTGGTGCGCCGGATCGAGATCCGGTTCAACCGCCCGTACGCGGTCCTGGCCTGTGCGGACCGCTCGGACGGGCCGGCGGCCTGGCGCGGCGTACCGGTGTTCAGCGCGTGGGTCACCGATCCGCAGGAGACCGTCATCGAGGAGGTCGGTCCCCCGCGGCCAGTCGCTGTTCGATGACCTTCAGCGCATGGCCCGCCCAGTCGATGTTCTCTTCCTCGAAGCGGATTCCCCGCAGCAGGGTCAGGTAGGGGCCGATGCGCTCGGCCTCGGCCAGGTAGACGTCCTCGGTACGCCCGGCCAGAAGGTGGTCCTGCGTTCGCCGGTAGCGCGCGATTTTCGCGGTAGCCCATTGCAGGCGTTCGGTGAGCGAGTCGCGGACGGCTTCGATGTTGCCGGAATCCACTGCCTGGATCTGTACCAGGAGGTCTTCGCGGATCGCCCCAGGTTTCGGCGGCACCTCGGTGAACTCGAGCAGCGCCTGCCGCCCTGCGTCGGTCAGCGAGTACAGGCGCTTGTTCGGCCGCCGGTCCTGCTCGACGAGTCGGGCCGCGATCAGCCCATCAGCGGCCATGCGGTCCAGCTCGCGGTAGAGCTGCTGGGGCGTCGCCATCCAGAAGTTGGCGACCGACGCGTCGAACCCTTTCGCCAGGTCATAGCCCGATGCTTCGCCGTCGAGGAGGGCGGCCAGGACTGCGTCGCGTAGGGCCATGAGCCGATGCTAGCAGCGAAGTGATTAATCAAAATGTTGACTATGGGAACGTGTCGCGCCTAGCATCGCGGCTAGTCGATGAATTTGGGTGATGGAGGTTCAGATGCATCCTTTCCGGGAAGCCGTGGAGGCCCGTGACGAGGCCGCGATCGAGGCACTGTTGGCCGACAATGTCGTGTTCACCAGTCCGGTGGCCTTCAAGCCATATCCGGGCAAGCCGATCACCGCTGCGATCCTGCGCGCGGTGATGCGGGTGTTCGAGGACTTCCGGTACATCCGGGAGATCGCCGACGCTTCGGGTCACGACCATGCCCTGGTCTTCGAGGCCACGGTGGACGGCAAGAAGATCACCGGGTGCGACTTCCTGCACCACGATGCCGACGGCAAGATCGACGACTTCATGGTGATGGTCCGGCCGCTGTCCGGTGCGACCGCTCTGTCCGAAGCTATGGCCGCGCAGTTCGAGCGGATCAAACAGGAAGCCGCAGAACAGATCCAGCGGGAGTCCGCTACTGCCTGATCAGCGGCACGCCGCTCCGGCTGGATCAGCGGCACGCCGCTTACGGCCTGATCAGCGTCCCCGCGTCGGAAGCCGCCTTCTGCAGTTCCGGAATCGTCATGTCGGCGTAGTCGGCGTTGACCGGTCCCGACGGGTTTCCCAGCCACGGCACCACGCCGGGGTCCGGGGTGACGCCCAGGTGGTAGGCCTGGACGCCGGGCAGGTGGTACTGGAGGAAGTTGACCAGGATGTCCGCGACGAAGATGGCGGCACCGATCGGTCCGGTGTTCAACAGCGCAGCCGAGTTCATCAGCGGGATGGCGGCGTCGGGATTGCCGATCATCACGATCGACCCGTAGTGCGGCTTGGTTCCTCCGCCGGGCACATACTCCGGCATGAACGGCTGCAGGCCGGGGAGATCGGTGGAGAAATAGGCGGCGGTGTCGCCGTAGGTCAGGACGTTGACGAACCCGGAGTCGGCGCCGTTGCCCGGCACCGTGGAGTTGAGGCCGGGGCTCTCAAAACCGATGCCGCCCACGCCCGTCTGCTGCGCGACGTATGCGGCTTCCCAGCCGCCGAGCGAGTGCCCGGTGACGAAGATGTCTTCCTTGCGGTAGCCCTGAGCGATGGCCGCGGCCTCGACCTCCTGCTCGAAGGCCACTGAGTCGATGAAGGCCTGTGGTGGGGTGTCGGTGAAGATCACCTGCGTATCGGCGATCACCTGCGAGACCGCGATCAGCGGGTTGTGCAGGAGGTTCGTGCCACCCGTCGTGCCCTGGTAGGCGATGATGATCTGGCCATCGGGTGTCACCCACGTCTTGGCGGACATGCCCGTCAGCACATTGGTCGATTCCATCTGTTTGCCGTTGACCACGAACGGTTTCAGGTCGCCCGGGGTGCCGCCCCACACGTACGCGGCGGTCGCGGCGTTGAGGAACTGCGACACCGTCGGGGTCTTGCCGGTGGTGGGCCCGTTGTAGGTCATGGTGGGCGGCACCGGTTGCACGGCAGGAGTTTTGGTCAGCCCCAGCTGACCTTCGATCTCTCGGAACGCCGCGAAGAGGGCATCGTTGATCGGCGCGAAGTTGATCGGGCTCTTCGGGCCGTTGGCGGAGCTGGTGATGTCCAGCACCTGCAGCACCGTGTTGACGATGCGGCCGGGCAGCTCCGCGATCTTGGCGATCGGCGACAGCGGCTCGGGGGGTTCTGGGGTGGTCTTGGTCGTGGTGGTGACCGCGGCGACCTTGGCGGTCAGCGGGATCGTCATCGCGGTGATGTCGGGGACGGTTCGAACAACCGCGGTGAGATCCGGCAGGGTGGCCTTGTTCGTCGGAGCCGGTGCCTGCACCAAGGCCGGCACCTGCGCCCGCGACGGCACGGAGTCCGGGAGCGCGGACGGCGTGATCGCGGCCAGGCGCTTCGCGGTGGCTCGTGGCGAGAAGTCGGACTTGGCCGGTCGCGTGCCGTCGGCGCGGAGCGGGGCGTCCATATCGATGGCCCGGAGCGGGGCGTCCGGCTTGATGTCGCGTAGTTTTCCACGGACGAAGTCGGCGATCGACTCCGGCTGCGGCGTAGTCGAATTCGGCTTTGCCGTGGCGGTCTGACCGGTCGAGGTCTCGTCGTCCGACCGCGTGGCGTCAGGGGTTGTTGTGTCGTCGAGTTTCTGGTCGTCGGTCTTCGTGGGCGACGATGGCCGGTTCGGACGGGTGCCTTGCCGCCGGCTGACCGGCTTCTTGGGCCCGTGACTGGTTCCTGCACTCGATTGGCTCGACTGGCCCGATGAGCCCGATGTACCGGGGTCCGCCCAGGCCACGGTATGCGCGCTGGTGCCCGCGATCCCGATGCCGATACCGACGGCTATGACCGACAGGCCGTACCGCAGCGGTAGATGTCCGGCGTTTTCCGGGCAGCGTGAATCGTGCACCATTATCGATGTCCCCCTTGACATTCCCCGACGCTGTTCGCATCCGCCGGTGACGGGAATGCCGGCCGCCGCGAACACATGCCGGCTCAATATATGACAGCGGCCGATGTCATTCAGGCGTTTTGTTCGGCCCGGTGAGCGCTGCAGAATTTCCGATCCGGACCCGGCCCCGCCCGTCGTAGGGTCAGGTATGCGTTCACTCAGGGGTGTCGTCGGGGTAGCTGTTGGTGTGGTGTCGGCCGTGGTGTTGGCCGCGGGATGCAGCACGACTACGGGAACACCCGTCGCGCAAACCACCAGCGCCACGACGTCCTCGCGCGATACGTCCGCACCGACTCGCACGACGACCGAGTCGCCCAAGGCGGCGGAGCCGACCGGCACACCGGTCGGAACGGCGGTGCTGATGGTCACCGGCGGGACCGCTCCGGTGACGATCCGCTATCGGATCAACGGCGGTGCGGAGCAAACCGAGTCGAATGTGACGCTGCCGTGGGAGAAGAAGTACTCCGTGTACGAGAAACTGGAGTCGGAGGTTGCCGCCGATGGCGGGAGCGAAGCACTCGGCTGCTCGATCATCATGGATGGCGACAAACTCGTGTCGTACAAGACCGAGGTCAAGCCGGTGTGCAGCTTCTCGTACTGGGGTTAGCGATCTCGGTTCGCCGACGCCGTTCGTCGCGGGCGTGGGATGGCGGCCAGGCCATTGCGGCGCACGGTCGTCATGATGCTGAGCCACCACGGTCGATCTGGATTGGGGTCGAGACCGTTGGCGATCCGATGGATCTGGTCGGTATGCCACTGCACGTCGAGCAGTGCGTCAGCGGCATGCAGGTCGATGACACGGCCCAGCAGCGACCGCGCCGCGATACGTGGTGCCCCGGCGGCCGCGAAGTGCCCGGTGTCGTCAAGGAGATGTCGGGCGGCCGCCGGGTCGATGCACAGCGGGCGGCCGATACCCACCACGTCGCACGTACCTTCGGCGAGCGCTCGATCCATGGCGCCGCGTGACCGGAAGCCACCGGTGACGGCGAGCGGCACTGTGCCGGCGTGCGCGCGGACCCGCTCGGCGTACGTGAGGAAATAGGCCTCGCGCTCGCGAGTGCTCTGCCGCGCGGCAGTTCCCATCATCGCCGGCCGCTCGAACGTTCCGCCGCTGATCTCGATCAGATCGACCTGCTCGTCGGCGAGGCGGGCGACGACTCGCTCGGATTCGTCCTCGGTGAAGCCGCCGCGCTGGAAATCGGCTGAATTCAGTTTGATTCCCACTGGGAACCCGTCGCCGACGGCTGCCCGGACCGCGCGCAGCACTTCGATCGGGAAGCGCATGCGGCGTTCGAGATCGCCGCCCCATTCGTCATTGCGCCGATTGGCCAGCGGGGAGAGAAACTGCGAGATCAGGTAGCCGTGCGCGCCGTGCACTTGGACGCCGTCGAACCCAGCGTCCTTGACGATCGCCGCCGCGGTTGCGAAACGCTGTACGGTCGCTTCGATCTCGCCGCCGGTCAGCGCGCGCGGACGTGGCGCGCCCGGTATGGCGATCGCCACCTCACTCGGCGCGACTGGGCGGGTGCGTCCGGCAAGTGGGTTAGCTTGGCGCCCAGGGTGATTGAGTTGCACCCAAACGCACGTGCCGCCCCGCTTCGCGGCGCTTGCCCAGCGCGACAGCCGATCCCGATCGCGGTCGTCCTCGATCGCGACGTTGCGGGGCTCGGCCAGGTGGAGCCGGTCCACTGTCACGTTGCCGGTGACGACCAACCCGCAGCCGCTACGCCCCCAACGGTCGTAGAGGTGCTCCAGCTGCAACGTGGGAGCGTGCTCGCGATCGCTCAACTGCTCGCTGAGCCCCGCCTTCATCAGCCGGTTGGCCAGTGTCCGCCCGCAGGCCAGCGTCAACGGCTGATCGATCCGACTCATGGCGCCCGCCGGCTACGAAGAAACCGAGGCGGGATGCCCTTCATGCTCCAAGTATTGCATGATTCCTCAGTTTTTGTAGTTCCGTTCAGTATATGGTGACGTTCATGCAGACCCTCGCGGCGGCGGTACAACTCGAGGCCGTCCTCGGAGACGTTTCCGCCAACCTGTCGGCGAGCGAACGGCTCGCCGACGAGGCCGGCCGCGCGGGAGCGAAGATCATCGCACTGCCCGAATTCTTCACGACCGGCATCGGTTTCGTCGCCGAGTTGACAGACGCTGCACTGCCGCCGGACGGAGAGGCCACCGCGTTGCTCTGCGCGCTCGCCCATCGGCATCAGGCACTGGTCGGTGGTTCGTTCCTGTGCCGCGACCCGGACGGACACGTGCGTAACGCCTATGTCGCTGCCGGGCCCAATGGCGTGCTCGGTCGACATGACAAAGATCTACCGACCATGTGGGAGAACGCTTTCTACATTGGCGGGCACGACGACGGAGTGATCCCGAACGGGGACTACCAGGTCGGTGCTGCCGTCTGTTGGGAGCTGATGCGTACTGGAACCGTTCGTCGCCTGAGGTCGCGCGTCGATCTGGTCATGACCGGATCAGGGTGGTGGTCGGTTCCGGAGTGGCATCCGCGCGCCGTGTTCGATCGGTGGGAACGCGACAATTCCGCAACCGCGCGGACCGCTGCGGCCTCGTTCGCGAAATACGTCGGGGCACCCGTCCTGCACGCCGCACATGCCGGCGAACTGAAATGCCCGATGCCCTGGCTGCCCGTCGCGTACGAGGGCCACTTCGAGGGCTCGACCCTCATCGCCGACGCAAGCGGGGTGATCGTCGCCGAACGCCGTGCAGATGAGGGAGAAGGCGTGGTCCTGGGCGAGATCGAGATCGGGCGTCGGACACCGTCGCTCGAGCCACCCGCCGGGTACTGGCTCCATTCGCGCGGTGCGCTCGCCAGCGTCACCTGGAACTATCAACGCTGGCACGGAAGACGCTGGTACCGGCACCACATGGCAAATGTGAGGGGGTAACCCTCATGCCTTCAGCGCACCGCGAACCAGATCGCGACCGAGTTCCAGGCAATGCTCAAGTTGAGTGAAGCTGAGGGCGAGGTCATCTTGGCGCAACGCGAGCGCGATCACGCCGTTCCAGGCTCCCCAGAGAAACTGCATCGTCGTGGGCACGTCGACGTCGCGAATCAGTCCGGCGTCGCGCGCCTCGGCGAGGTCGGCCTCGACGTTGCCGACAATCCGCCTCACTCTGGCTGCGATCCGCTGCTCGGCATCTTCGAGCGTCCCGCCGCTTGCCGGCTCCAGCACGCGCAGTACGACGATCCTGAACTTGTCCGGATGGTCGAGGAAGAAGCGCAGGTAGCAGTCCCCGGATTGCAGCACGCGATCGAACGGCCCGAGATCACGGTCGATCCGGGCCATGTACTCCTCGTTGACGTCGAGCGCGCGCTCGACGAGCGCGAGATACAACCCGTCCTTCGACTCGAAATGGAAGTAGACGGTTCCGACCGAAACATCGGCCGCGGTGGCGATCTCGTCGACGGTCGTTCTCGTCAACCCCTTGACGGCGAACAGTCGCTCGGCGGCGTCCATGATCGGGCCGGCCGTCCGCATCCGACGACGCTGCGCCCGTTCGCTGAGACTTTTTTCCGCCATACCGAACGCTATCTGTCGAGCACCCGAGACCGGGAGCTGACCCACCGGAATGGCTCCGCTGCCCAGAAGTGCACCGACGATTGAGGAGGATTCGTGAACGAGGCTACCGAGACCCTGTTCGAGCGCTACCACGCTGCCTGGGTGGGGCACGATCCCGATGCCATCGCACGTCTGCACAGCGCAGGCTCAGTGTTTCACGTGCACGCGGGGCAGGAGCCCGCGCGAGGGCACGAGGAGATTCGGCAAGCGGCGGCCCGGGTCTTTGAACTTGTGCCCGACCTGGGCTTTGAGCCCGTGTCCTTGCGGGTGGGCGAGGACTACTGGGTGGCCGAGTGGAAGATGACGGGAACGACGCCCACCGGCGTGCCCGTCGAGATAGACCTGGTGGACGTCGTGTCCGTCGAAGAGGGGCTGGTCACCAGCAAGCAGTCCTATGTCGACGGCGCGGCCATGCAAGCCGCGATGGCCACCAGGGGTGCCGGCTAGGCATATCACGTTGCACGACAACGGGTCTGCATGTCGTCTGACGGTGGTGGTGGCGAAGCCTTGACAACATACAACCAATTGGTTGTATATTTGGACTGTGGCTGAGAGTGATGAGGACCGGGCGGACGCCCTGTTCCACGCGCTCGCCGACCGGACCAGGCGTGACATCATGCGCCGGGTCCTGGCCGGGGAGCACTCGGTTTCCGTGCTTGCGGCGAAGTACGACATGAGCTTCGCCGCAGTGCAAAAACACGTCGCCGTCCTGGAAAATGCCGGGTTGCTCGCCAAGCGTCGAGTCGGCCGCGAGCAGCTGGCCAGCGGCGACGTGGAGGCCGTGCGATCGGTTGCGTCCATGTTGACTGAGCTGGAACAGGTTTGGCGTGGTCGCATCGCACGTATCGACGAACTCATCGCATCCGATCCCGAGGAGGACTGAACCATGCCTGTGACCGATGTCCAACACGATCTCGACACCCTGACCCTGAGCATCACCGCCGACTTCGCCGCGCCCGTGGAGCGAATCTGGCAGGTCTATGCCGACCCGCGCCAGCTCGAAAAGGTCTGGGGGCCACCGACTTATCCGGCGACAGTGGTCGACCACGACCTCACGCCCGGTGGCCGCGTGACGTACTTCATGACCGGCCCGGAGGGAGACAAGTACGCCGGATACTGGGAGATCACTGCGGTCAACGAGCCGGCCGGCTTCTCCTTCGTCGACGGCTTCGCCGATCTGGACTTCAACCCGAACCCGGAGTTGCCGGCGTCGAAGAACGTCTACACGTTCACCGAACGCGACGGCGGTACCCGCGCGGTGTACGTGAGCACATTCGAGTCCGCCGAGGCGCTTCAGCAAGTGCTCGACATGGGTGTGGTCGAGGGAGCCTCGTCGGCGATCAACCAGATCGACGAGCTGATCGCGCTCTGATCCACCCTCACGGATAGGGCAGTGGTGCGGCATCCCGCGATTTCATCAGGTGCTCCATGAGCTGGATCTCCTGCGTCTGCTCGCTGACCATGGCCAGGGCGGTACGCCGGATCGCCTCGTTGGAGCCATCGCGGGTCTCGTCAAAGGCCATCTCGGCGCCGCCCTGGTGGTGGCGGGTCATCAATTGGAGAAACAAGGCTTCGTTGGCGCGGCCGGTTGCGCGCTGAAGGCGGGCCAATTCATCGGATGACGCCATTCCCATCTGCATGCCGGTGGGCTGTCCGGTGTCATGGTGATGGGACATGCCGTGCCCGGTGGCCGCTGTTGGCGCCGTGGGGTTGAGGGGCTGACCGGCCAGCTGCAACCACCCGACCATGGTGCCGACCTCGGCTTGCTGCTGAAGTCTGATTTGGTCTGCGAGCGTGCGTATTTCGGGGGCGGCATCCGCACTGAGCAGGTCGCAGATAGTGATCGCCTGCTGATGGTGGGTCATCATCATCTGCGAGAAGGTCACGTCGGCCTCAGACATCAGTGGCGGCGCGCTGCCGTGCCGATGGGATTCGGCGAATGCGCCGAGGAACGCGGCAGCGGCGGCGACTACGACGGTGCCGAATATTCGGGCGGGTACGGAAGCGCTCATCGTGGTGGGTAGACGGTCGGGTCCAGCTTCAGGGTCATGAATCCGTTGTCCGAACACGTGACGTAGAGCAGGTTTCCCCGGAACTCCGGCGGTGACATGCACCAGTCCGCGGAGAAATCGGCCGGCTGGCCCCAGCCCGGACGGTTGCCCAGCACGATGTCGGAAAGCTGGATCTTCCCGTCGAGGGCAGCCCGCCCCACTCCGAAGATTCCGGTCAGTGGCGGGGTCGCAAGAACCGAAAGATTGTAGACGTGAATCGAATTGGGCAGGTCTTCGTACTTCTTGTCGGACTGGGCCGGTGGGTTGAAGTAGGCAAGTTCCTTGATGTGCTCGGGGTCGCGGATGTCGAAGACCCGGATACCCGACTGGATCCATCCGCAGGCCAGAGCTGTCGGATCGTCTTGCCGGTCCACCGAGCAGTAGTGCGAGTCGTAGGCGAAGACACCGTTGAATCCGCCGCTGCTCGTCCAGTTGTCCATGTTCTCGGGCAGATTGATCTCGAGTTTGATGATGTTGCGCAGCTTGAGGTCAGTGGGGTCGGAGGCGTCGAACAGTTTGACGCCTCCGGAACCGAGTTCGTCGATGGTGAAGATGTGCGGTACGCCTCGGTAGGTGACGTAGACGCTGTGCTGGGCTTCCTGCCCGTCCACCCAGGCTTTGTGGCTGTATGCCGGAAGCAGTTGGTGCATGGTGAAATCAGGCGCTACCCGGTCCTGCACAGCCGAGGTGTCGAGCACCGTCAATCCGCTGAACTGCGACATGTACATGGTCCGCCCGTCTGGTGCGAAGCCCATGCCGTGCGAGGCCCAGCCGACTGGCGCGCTCCACACCACATGCGGAGCGGTCGGATCCGTGATGTCCACCGCGCTGTTCCAGATGATGCCCCCGGCCCAGTAGGTGTTGCCGTCGGGCGAGAAGTTGCCCTCGTGGGTCAGCATCGGGATACGTACGCCGGGAAGGGAACCGGCGCCCTCGTTGAGCAGCCGGGGGTGCCGACAGTCCTGTGAGATGTCGTAGATGGAGATGTAGCCGCCGCCGAACAACAGGGGAACACCGGTTCCGACCAGCAACCCCCGGCCCGCGTGTACTTTCAGGGACTCCCACGTTCCGCCGACCATCGCCGGCTCGGTGAGCAGATCGGCCTGGACAGGGTGGGCAGGATCGGATGCGTCGATCACCTGGACGCCGTTGGTGTAGGGCCAGGTAGACCCGACGTAGGTGCAGTTCTTGTATGAAGTACTCGTGATGCCGGCGCCGGTGCCCTGGTACTGGCCCACCAGGTCGATGTTGCAGTTGTAGCCGAGAGCGCTGCGGTGGTTCTCGCGGTCCTCGACCGGCACCTCGCCTTGCAGTCCGGTCTCGACCCGGTCGCCGGGGCGGCAGAGCGCCTTGTCGACGGCGGTCGGCCAGATGTCGAATCGCGTGTCGTATCCCGGCGGAAGCTCGGCGCGGGCCGCCGGGGATGGACCCAGTCCGGAGATGGCCACGAGAAGCGCGACGCATACCGCGCGGAGGAGGTTGTCCAGCATCGACCGCATCATGACATTGCGGAGGGCCGCGGCGGACAAAAACTGTCCGATTCTGCCAGTTTTTACAGTTTGGCGGCGAAGTGTTGCGCCCGTGGACGCCGGCCTACCGGTGCCGCCCGGCCGTCGCTGCCACCGGGCGTGACTCGGCTTCATCCTCGTCAGCGCTGCGATCAGGAGCCAGCATGACGGCGGTGATCGGGACGACGAGCGCGAGCAGGCCGATCACGAAGACCGGGAACAGGAACGAGAACACTTCGGGCCCACCGGGAACCGGCATCGTGTGATCGACATCGACGCGCACGGCCGCCATCCCGGTGTAGTGCATGCCGACGACGGCGACGCCCATCACCAGGCCGGCGACGAATCGCAGACCGCGCGACTCGAGGACGAGGGTGAACCACAGCGCGGCCGTGGCGGCGACCACGGCGATCACGAAGGACAGGACGACAAGGGTGGTGTCGTAGGTCATCGTGCCCTGCATCTGGACTGCCCACATGCCGGTGTAGTGCATCATCGCGACGGCGAGGCCGGTGATGACGCCGCCGGCGAGCAGTCGCCGCAGATCGAAGCTGCGGCCGATGGTGATCAGCCCGACGAACACCGCCGCGATCGCGATCACGGCCGACGCAACCGTCCAGCCGAGGTGGTAGCGGACCATGCTGTTGGGGATCGCGAAGCCGAGCATCGCGATGAAGTGCATCAGCCAGACGCCCACCCCGCCGATGGCGATCGAGGCCATGAGCAGCCAGCGGAGGCGATCGCGTCCATTGGTGGCCGTTGCACCGCAACGGGTACACGCCAGGCCGACGACCGATCCGGTCACCGAGACGATGTACGCCAGAAACAGCAGCCAGAGGCCCATGTCGAAGTGATGTACTTGGTGATTCATGATGGGTTCCTCGAGACTGTGAGACTGACGGGCTGTGGATCTAGAGCGCTGTGCTCGGAAGGCGTTCCAGCGCAAACGAGGTGATGGCGATCAATGCGTTCTTCGCCGAATCACGTTGCCGTGCGTCGACATTGATGATCGGTACGTGCGGCGACACGGACATCGCCTCACGTAGCTCTTCGATGGTGTGGACCGGGGAGTCGTCGAACTCGTTGACCGCGATCAGGAACGGCAGGCTGCGGGCCTCGAAGAAGTCGACGGCGGCGAAGCTGTCCTCGAGCCTGCGGGTGTCGACGAGCACCACGGCGCCGATCGCGCCGTGGACCAGGTCGTCCCACATGAACCAGAACCGCCGTTGCCCCGGTGTGCCGAACAGGTACAGCACGAGGTCGTCTGCGATTGTGATCCGGCCGAAATCCATGGCAACCGTGGTGGTTTCCTTGCCAGGGATCATTTCGAGGTCGTCGTGGCCCTGCGAGGCGTCCGTGACGAGGGCCTCGGTGCGCAACGGCACGATCTCCGACACGGCGCCGACGAACGTGGTCTTGCCGACGCCGAAGCCGCCGGCAATCACGATCTTCGTCGACGACACCGTGGCGCCGGAGTCAGAGTGCGCGTAAACCACTGAGGGTCCTTTCGATCAGTAGGCGCCGTTCTGCAACGGTCGAGCGGTCGGTCAATGTGGCGTGAACACGGAGGTGGCCGCTGTCCACCAGATCGCTCACCAGCACCCGGGCCACGCCGATCGGCAGACCGGCGTGGGCCGAGATCTCGGCGATCGACGGTCGGCTGCCGCACAGCCGGACGATGACGGCGGGTATATCGCCTGGCGCGCAGTCGAGTTCACCCGAAGCCAGCAAGGCCTCCACCGGAGCTTCGATCGGGATCTCGACCCGAGCCCGGGTTCGCCCGCCGGTCAGTGTGTACGGCCGGGCGCGGCTGGCGGTCTGCTTCTGCTCGGGTCTGTCCATGCTGAGCGTCATCGAGCTCCATGGGTGGAGCGCGGGGTCGCGTCCACGGTCTTGCCGACCCGGTCGACGAGCAGGGCCATCTCGTACCCCACCTGTCCGATGTCGCACGAGGTCGACGCCAGGGTGGCCAGATATGAGCCGTTGCCGACGCCCATCAACAGCAGGAAGCCGTCGTCCATCTCGACGATCGACTGGCGCACGTTGCCGGCCTCGAACAAGCGGGCGGCGCCGGTCGAAAGACTCGCCAAACCTGATGTCACGGCGGCCAATTGCTCGGCCCGGTCAGTCGGCAGGTGGGAGTTCGAGGCCATCAACAGCCCGTCGGCCGACACCAGGATCGCATGTGACACACCGGGCACGTCACGGACGAAGTTGGACACGAACCAGTCGAGGGTGCCGGAGGTCCCTGACGGTGTTGCAGCAGACCCCGCGGACCGATCATGTGGTTGCGTGCCGGTGTTCATCGATCTCCTTCGATTCGGCGGTGTGCTGCGTCGGTTTCGGCTCGGCCCCTGCGAACGCCGGCCAGTTGTCGGCTCAGGATGTCCCGGATCGCCGCGGGATCGTTGCCCCCGTTGGCCTTGGCCTGGGGTTCTGATCTTGCCTCATCGGGCACCAGGCGCGCTCCACGTTCGCGAATCGGAAGTCCGGATGCGGTGTGCCGCTTCGGTTCCTGCTCGACAGCCTTTGCCGCAGCTGCCCAGCCGGCGTCGGCGGAGCTGGACCAGACCCGGTTGCGGGATTCGGGCGCGGTGGGATCCATCAGCCACTCCGAGGCCATCCGCTCGAAGATCGGCGCACTCTCCAAGCTCTCCGCCTCGATGTCCAGCCACGCGGATTCGTTAGCCGGTTCGGCTGCGGTGCCGGCAGGCTCCGCGGCAGCCGGGGCGGAAGTCCCGGAGGTGAAGTACGAAAGCGGATTGCCGCGCTGCGGACGTTCGGGTTCCTCTGGGGCTGCGGCAGGGGCAGGGGCCGGGGCGGTCAGCGGATTCGGGGGAGCGGGAGTGTCAGCGGGATATCCATTGACACCGCTCGCACCGGGCGAGCGTTTCGGCAGCCCGTTGACGGTGGCCCGGACCGGGGTATCCGATCCCCGCTCCGACGGCAACGACGGTGCCTTGGAGCCGGTGGTCTCGGCGAGCGCCCCGGCGGCGGCGCTCGTGAGCGCATTCCGCCCGTTTTCGGCCGTCCGCGGCCGCGACTCTGCGAACGAACCGTCGCGGAGGTCATCGAGCGTCTCGCCGATTCCGATCGGTGCGACCAGCGTGCCGGGCAGGTGCACGCTCGCCGTCACGCCGGGCCGATCGGTCAACGCCGAGGTGGTACGCAGCCGCACCGTGGCTTCGTGACGTCGCGCCAACCGGCCGACCACGAAAAGCCCCATCCGTTTGGCGGTTTCGGAGGTCACCTCACCGCCGAGTGCAAGCCGTTCGTTTGCGGCGGTCAAGTCGTCCTTGGACATGCCGAGTCCTCGGTCGGCCACCTCGACCAGCAGCCCGGCGTCGACCGCGCGTCCCACGGTGACCAGTACCGGCGCGTCGGGCGGGGAGTAGCGCAGCGCGTTGTCGAGCAGCTCGGCGACCAGGTGGCCGATGTCGCCGGCGGCCGAGCCCGCGATCGACACGTCGGCCAGGTGTCCGACCTGCACCCGGCGGTACTCCTCGACCTCGGACATCGCGGCGCGCAGCATGTCGGGTAGCGCGACGGGCGCTGACGTGCGGTGGCGTTCCACCGTGTCGGCGAGGACGAGGAGATTGTCGCCGTTGCGGCGCATGCGCGTCGCAAGATGATCGAGGCGGAAGAGGTGATCCAGCCGGGCCGGATCCTCCTCGTCGAGCTCCAGCGTCTCGATGAGGGCCAGCTGCTCTTCGACGAGTGAGCGGCTTCGGCGGGACAGCGTTTCGAACATGTCGCCGATCTGCAGTCGGACGCCGTGCTCGCCGGCCAGACGGACAGCTTGGGAGTGGATGTCGTCGATCGCGCGCGCGAGCTGCCCGACCTCTTCATTGGTGCGGAACGGCAGTGGCTGGATTTCCGGTATGCCGCCGCCCTTGCTGAGTCGGTCGATTTCTTCGGGCAGCTCGACCTGCGCCACCTTCAGCGCGCCCTGGCGCAGGCGGCCGATCGACCGGATGAGGGAGCGGCCGACGGCGAGCGCGAACACGAGGGCGGCCAGAACCGCACCGAGGATGATCGCGGTGTCACGCAGGGCATCGGACCGCAGAGCGTTGGCGCGATGGTGCAACGTGCCGTCGAGGTCGGAGGACAGGCCCTGCGTCATCGTGCGATACCCCTCGACGCTTGCCCGCATCGCGCCGGTGAACGCGGGCGCGTACACGCTGTCGTCGGACGGCTGGGTATAGGTGGCGCGACGAACGTCGGACTCCTTGGACAGCGCCGTGACCTCGTCCGTGGCCGTCAGCCGGTTGAGTCGATCGATCGCGGCCGCTTCTGCGCCTGCCGCGTCCGCGACCTCGGTGCGCAGTGCTTCCGAATCGGCGAAATCGGGCGCGGCGATCAGGATCCGCTGCGTCGTCAAAGCGCGCTGCGCCGCGAGAGCGTCCACGAGCTGGTCTGCGAGTGGGCGCACGGTGCGGTCGTCCACGGTCGCGGTGGTCGCCGCGATCGCGGAGACGACGCCGGAGGCCACGTTCTGTGCCCGCTCGGCGATCACCCGCGGGGGCATCGGCCCGGATTTGATGTCGTCGCGCAACGTCTTGGCGGTGGAGGATGCCGTCGTCAGCTCGGCGGCGACGGTCGAGTCGAACTCGGCGGACTTGATCAGGGAGTCCAAGGACTTGGCGCTCTCGTCGAACTGTGCGAGCGGTTCGTCGATCGGTGCACCCGAGGCCGCGGCGTATGCCAGGCCGTCGATCCGGTCGACCAGCCCGACCGCGGGGACCACGATCACCGCGTTGTCGGAAGCGAGGTTGAGCCGCGAGGCGGCCGACAGTTCGTTGTAGATACGGACAGCCCCGAAGGTCGCCGCGAGCATGATCGGCAACACCAGGGTCGCCGCGACTTTCCACCGCAGCGGCCAGCTTTCGATCGACGCGCGAGACGTCCGAGTCACGGTCGGACGCTCATGTTCTCCGACGCTCGGATCATGTGCATCCACAGCCGTACCACCCTTCGCCGAGCTTATTGACGTTCTAGCAGGGGAGCTCGGCCACGGGCCAGGTTAAAGGATAGGTAACGATTACGCATCGACGGGGCTAACCGCGGCGCGTTCGCTGGCGCGCTTCCTTAATTTGTGCGCGGCCCCCACATGCAAGTTTCTTGCGAATGTAAGAATGTGGGTCGGTTCTTGTCGACGCCCGTGACGGACAGTCGGGCCGAGGCGGTGAATTCGGTAGCTGGAACCTGTGGGGGCGACGATGGAACCGCCGAGAAATCGAACAGCCGCGCCGGTGTCAGCGATCGGTGGGGGTCTCCCGGGTACCGCGAGGCGACCGGTGGGGCGGGTTGTGATCGGCACTCGACGACCCGCTGTATATACGGCAAACGAGTGGCCGGTTACCGGCCGGCCCGTCGCGCAGCTTCGGTGGAGCTCTCGGGAGATCTGCGCCGTGCCGTTGAGTCCCGGAAATGAATGGCCGGGCCCGAGTCGTCCCTGTTCGTCCGAACGGGAACTGCGTCTGACGGATTCCGCTGCACTGGAGGGTGATCCGCGATCAGGGCGGTTGGGCGGGTGCCGCCGATCGGGCGGTGGGGCAGGCTGGTGTCCTCCCGGGTTGCCGTATTGCGGTCCTGCGACCCGGCCGGGAGGCGGGGGTCATTGCGTCACCGTGACGCACTTCGGCTTGCCGGAGCAGTCACAGCAAACAATGTCAAATTCAGGAATGTGAATTACGTCTCTGTTCAAGCTCTTTGGATGTGTAAACGACGTTTAAGAGGGATCCTTAAGGAGTCCACGGCCAACTCGATGCACCGTCTCAGCTTGGCCGAGCACGCTTGGCACTGAGTATGAAGTGTCGTGAAGCTCCGCTGGAGGTCATTGAACATGGCGACAAAAGCTGCCGGCTCGACGGTCATCGAGCTGGCGACGCACCCACTGTGGTGTTCGTCGCAGCGATACGCCCGTGAGCTCGCCGCGGCCAAGCGCAGGCACCCGTCGTCCTATCGGCCTGACGATGAGGATGACGGGCTCGACCCCGAGTCCCAGCGTCCGTCGCAGTCCGGACTGCGGACCAGCGCCCGGGTGACGCCTCTGGCCTGCGCCCGGGTCCTCACCTTGAATGCCGCCCGTGGCGAGGTTGTCGCGGACTGACGCCCGGAAGATCCGCGTCGGGTCAGAGTGCGCGCAGGGCCCCGCCATCCACCGCGATGGTGCAGCCGGTGATGTAGGACGCTGCGGGCGACACCAGGAATGCCACGGTCCGGCCGAACTCGGCCGGCTCGCCGATCCGCCCCAGCGGGATGTTGCCGAGTTCCCGGGTGTCGGCACCGGCGCCGCGCGCGGTGTTGAACAGACCCGGCAGCAGGCTCACCACGCGCACGCCGCGCGGCCCCAGTTCGTCCGCGATGTCCTTGGCCGCCATTGCGAGTCCCGGGCGCAGCCCATTGGAGATTCCCAGCCCGGTCAACGGGGATTTCGCCGACGTCGACAGGACCAGGACGATCGCGCTGCCGTCGGGCATCATCGGCGCTGCGGCGCGGATCAGCCGGATCGCCCCGAGAAATACTGACCGGAAAGAACTTTCCCAATCGTCGTCGGTGGCGCCCAGTGCCGTCGACAGTGGTGGGCCACCCACGCTGATCACCAGTCCGTCGAGCCTGCCCCACCTCGCGACGGCTGACGCGACGATGCGTTCAGCCGCCTCCGGGTCTCCGTTGTCGGCAGCCATTCCCTCGACCGCGCCGGGCCAGTCGGCCGCGAGTCGGTGCACCGCAGCGCTGACTTTGGTTCCCGAGCGTGACGAGACTGTGACGGCGGCGCCTTCGCGGAGCAACTCGCGCGCCGACGCGTAACCCAGGCCGTCGCTGCCGCCGGTGACTACAAATGCCTTGCCGGACAATCCCAGATCCACGCCCTCAAGCGTAGAGCGCACCCGAGCCAGCGCATCGGATTCAGAGATGAAGTACATCGAATATATGCGCTGTACAGATGTGGGTGTGCGCTGAATCATGGATGCAACGAGCTAGTCCGTTTGAACATGTGGAGGTTGGGATGTCGACCCAAGAGACCGAGGTCCTCATTGTCGGCGCGGGCCAGGCCGGCATCGCGATGAGCGAGCATCTCGGTGTACAGGGCGTGCCGCACCTCGTCGTCGAGCGGGATCGGGTTGCCGAGCGCTGGCGGTCCTGGCGCTGGGATTCCTTGGTGGCCAACGGTCCGGCATGGCATGACCGTTTCCCGGGAATGGAATTCAATGTCGATCCCGACGGATTCGCCGGCAAGGAACAGGTTGCCGACTACCTAGCCGACTACGCCAAGATGATCGACGCGCCGATCCGCACCGGAGTCGACGTCACCTCGGTCCGGAAGTACAACGGCCGACCCGGATTCCGGGTTGAGACCTCCGACGGCGTCATCGAGGCGCGCTACGTCGTGGCCGCGACCGGCGCCTTCCAGAAGCCGGTCATCCCGCCGATCGTTCCCGAGAACTCCGGACTGCACCAGATCCACTCCAGTGGATATCACAATCCGCAGCAGCTACCGGATGGCGCTGTCCTGGTGATCGGCGCCGGGTCTTCGGGCGTGCAGATCGCCGACGAACTGCAGCAGGCGGGGCGCCGGGTCTACCTCGCGGTCGGCCCGCATGACCGGCCACCGCGCAGCTACCGAGGGCGCGACTTCTGTTGGTGGCTGGGCGTTCTCGGCAAGTGGGACATGGCGGCGCCGCCGGTCGGAGCCGAGCATGTGACCATCGCGGTGAGCGGCGCCCATGGCGGGCACACCGTGAACTTCCGTTCCCTGGCCGCCAGCGGGATCACTCTGCTGGGGATGGCGGGCGCATTCGAGGCCGGCGTGATGCGCTTCGAGGCGGATCTGCGCGCCAACATCGAGGCCGGTGACGCGAACTACCTGTCGATGCTGGACGAGGCCGACGCCTACATCGCCCGCAACGGAATCGACCTTCCCGAGGAACCACAGGCCCGCATCCTCGGTGCGGACCCCGACTGCATGACCAACCCTATCCGCGAACTGGACTTCGCCGCCGCGGGCATCACGACGATCGTCTGGGCGGTCGGCTTCGCGTTCGACTATGACTGGCTGGAGGTCGACGCCTTCGACGAGAAGGGCAGGCCGCTTCACCAACGCGGTGTTTCCACCGAACCGGGCATCTACTTCCTGGGACTCCCGTGGCAGTCCCGCCGCGGTTCGAGCTTCATCTGGGGGGTGTGGCACGACGCCAAATACCTTGCCGACCAAATCGCCATCCAGCGCAGCTACCTCGCCTACAAGGCGCCCGAGCAGTCCGCCGAATAGCCCGAGCCCCGAGAAAGGAATGCCGGCCATGACCGATATCGCCACACCGACCCACACCAGGATCCGGCCCTTCAACACCAAGGAGACCTACCCCGAGCAGAATCTGGACAACGACCTGTGCCAGGCCGTCGTCGCCGGTGGTGTGGTCTACCTGCGCGGGCAGATCGGCCAGGATCTCGACACCCGCGAGTCAGTCGGCATCGGCGACGTCGCCGCCCAGACCGAGAAGGCGATGAGCAACATCGCGATGCTGCTCGACGAAGCCGGCAGCTCGGTCAAGGACATCGTGAAGGTCACCGTGTACCTCACCGACATCCGGTACCGCGAGACCGTGTACCGGATCATGGGCCGGTGGCTCAAAGGCGTCTTCCCGGTCTCGACCGGGCTGGTCGTGGAGGCACTGGCCCGGCCCGAATGGCTGGTCGAGATCGATGCCACCGCAGTGCTTTCCGAGGGCAGCGGGAAATGACGTTCTCCCTGGTTGCCCGGGATCCCGGCAGCGGCGCGTTCGGGATCGTCATCTGCTCGTCGAGCCCCGCGGTCGCCTCGCGCTGCGCGCACACCCGGGCGGGTGTCGGGGTGGTCGCTTCGCAGAACGTCACCAACCCGGCACTCGGTGGACAGGTCCTCGATGAGCTCGCCGCCGGCACAGATGCCGATGCGGCGCTGAAAGCCGCACTGGCAAAGGAAGAGTTCCCCGACTATCGGCAGTTGACCGTCGTCGACACCCACGGCAACACCGCGGTGCACTCCGGCCCCAACAGCCTGGGCGTCCACACCCACCTCGAGGGTGATCAGGCGGTGGCCGCAGGCAACCTGCTCGCCGACGAGTCGGTGATCTCCGCGTTGCTGTCCGGTTATGCCGACAGCCCTGCGACTGCCTTCGAAGGACGGCTGCTCGATGGTCTGTGTGCCGCCCTCGCCGCCGGCGGTGAGGCCGGACCGGTGCACTCAGCGGGAATGCTTGTCGTAGAGGATGTCCCATGGCCTGTGACGGACCTACGAGTCGACCACTCCGAAGATCCGATCGGGGATCTCGCCGCGCTGTGGCAGTTGTGGCAGCCGCAGAAGAACGACTACCGCACCCGCGGCATCGACCCGACACAGGCACCGTCGTACGGGGTTCCGGGGGACCGGTGAGCACCGTCGATGCTGTCGTGGCCGCGCGGGTCGGTGGGGAGCATCCGGGCCTGATCGGGTTGTCACGCGATCTCTACGATCATCCCGAGATCGCCTGGGAGGAAGTACGTTCGGCGCGGCGGGTGGCCGGGGCACTGTCCGACGGCGGGTTTGACGTCACCGAACGTTTCTGCGGACTGGATACCGCGTTCGCCGCACGGATCGGCAGTGGGGATCTACATATCGCGTTGTGCGCCGAATACGACGCGCTGCCCGGTCTCGGCCACGCCTGCGGGCACAACCTGATCTCGGCGATCACCGTCGGTGCGGCGCTGGCCCTGGCGCCGGTAGTTGATGATCTCGGGTTGACGTTGTCGGTGATCGGCACCCCCGCCGAAGAGGGCGGCGGGGGCAAGATCGAACTACTCGAACGCGACGGTTTCGCCGGCCAGCACGCGGCGGCGATGCTGCATCCGGGCCCGGTGGATGTAGCGCGGGCGCAGCCGTTTGCGGTGTCGCACAGCCACATCGAGTACAAGGGAAAGTCCGCCCATGCCGCGGCGTATCCGGAACGCGGTGTCAATGCGGCTGATGCGTTCACCATCGCCCAGGTCGCCATCGGTCTGCTGCGCCAACAACTGCCGTCGTCGGTGCGGGTGCACGGCATGATGACCCGCGGTGGCGAGGCTCCCAACGCGATCGCCGAACGCACCGAGGGCCGCTGGTATGTGCGCGCCGAGACCCTGGCCCAACTTGCGGAGGTCGAGCCGAAGGTGATGCGCTGCTTCGAGGCGGGCGCGCTGGCGTCGGGCGCCGAGCTCACCGTGGTGCCGGAGTCCAAGCCGTACGCCGAATTCCGCACGGATGAGGAGCTTCTGGCCTGTTATGAGCGTCGCGCGACGGCGGCGGGCCGGCGGTTTGCGTCGGGGCCGGACACGATGATGGCGCGGGCCTCGACCGACATGGGCAACGTGTCGCAGACCCTGCCCGCGATCCACCCCTATATCGGGATCGACTCGTTGCCGGCGGTCAACCATCAACCTGAGTTCGCCGCAGCCACCCTCACCGCGGCGGCCGAGACGGCCATCGCGCAGGGGGCGCAGGCGCTCGCCGGCACGGTCGTCGACGCCGCCACCCACACCCCCATCCGTCGCCGACTACTCACCGCGGAGTGAAATCCATGTCCCTGACCCGTACCGAGCATGATCTGCTCGGCGATCATGAAGTGCCCGCCGAGGTGTACTACGGCGTGCACACCGCACGCGCGTGTGAGAACTTTCCGATCAGCGGGGTCCCCATCTCACGGCACACCGATCTGGTGATCGCGCTGGCCTCGGTGAAACAGGCCGCCGCCCAGGCCAATCTGCAGCTCGGTCAGCTCGACCCGCAGATCGCTGAGGCGATCATCGCAGCCTGTGTCGACATCCGCGGCGGTGCGTTGCACGACCAGTTCGTGGTCGATCAGATCCAGGGCGGGGCAGGCACGTCGACCAACATGAACGCCAACGAGGTGATCGCCAACCGCGCCCTCGAGATCCTCGGCCGCCCGCGCGGCGACTACGGCAGGATTCATCCGCTGGAGCATGTCAACCTGGGGCAGAGCACCAACGATGTGTACCCGACGGCGGTGAAGGTCGGGCTCGGGATGGCGGCGCGCGCGCTGGAGGCGGCCTTGCGGGGCCTGGCACAGCGGTGTGCCGCCAAGTCGGTGGAGTTCGCCGACTTGCTCAAGCTGGGCCGGACCCAGTTGCAGGACGCGGTGCCGATGACGCTGGGCCAGGAGTTCGGCGCGTTCGCGGTCACCGTGATCGAGGATGCCGATCGGCTTGGTGAGGCGATGGCGTTGATCGCCGAGATCAACCTGGGCGGCACCGCGATCGGCACCGGGCTCAACACCCACCCGCAGTACGCGGGGCTGGTGTGTGAGCAACTGCGTCAGATCACCGGCCTGCCGTTGACCACGGCCGGGGATCTGGTGGAGGCCACCTCCGATTGCGGGTCTTTTGTGCAGTTGTCCGGGGTGACCAAGCGTGCCGCGGTGAAGCTGTCCAAGATCTGCAACGATCTGCGACTGTTGTCCTCGGGCCCGCGTGCGGGCCTGGGGGAGATCAATCTTCCTGCGGTGCAGGCCGGCTCGAGCATCATGCCGGGCAAGGTGAACCCGGTGATCCCCGAGATGGTCAACCAGGTGGCTTTCGAGGTGATCGGCAATGATCTGACCATCACCATGGCCGCCGAGGCCGGGCAGTTGCAGCTCAACGCGTTCGAGCCGATCATCGCCCGTGCCCTGCTGTCTTCGCTCAACCACCTCACGGCCGCGGTCGAAGTACTCGGTGAGCGGTGCATCGAGGGCATCACCGCCAACGCCGACCGGATGCGTGAGGCGGTGCTGGGATCGGCCAGCATCGCGACCGCGCTCAACCCGGTGCTGGGTTATGAGGCCGCCACCGCGCTGGTCGCCGAAGCCATCGCCACCGGATCATCCATCCCCGACCTGGTCCGACGTTCCGCGCTGCTCGACGAAGCAGTCCTGGTCCGGATGCTCAGTCCCGAAAACCTCTGCCGCCCCAACGAACTCAGGTAGCGAGAGAGGTCTGCGCCGAGGATTGCGATCAGTCGGTGAAGATTGCGCGTGCGGTCTCGGCGACTGCACGCGCCCGGGCTGTGCTGCGCACCGATTGCAGCCGGGCCAGCACGATCGGCAGACCCGGCAGGTTGTCACGGATGGGCACGGCGCTGACGGCGCCGCCGTCATAGGTGCCCGCGTGTGCCGGTAGCTGGTTGAGGATCGAGAAACCGTGCCCGCGGGCCACCAGGCCGCGCACCGCCTCATAGCTGGCTGATCGATACCGGATTCGCGGTGTCACACCGGCTTTGGCGAGTATCGATTCGAAGTAGTCCCGGCTGTCGGGCAGGTCGAGCAGGACCATCGGCTCGTCGGCCAACTCGGTCAGTTCGATGGATTTACGCTTGGCCAGCCGGTGGTCGAGCGGCAACGCCACATACGGGGCGGCCACCCCGAGTTGCTCGGCGTCCACGCCGGCGCCGAGTCCCAGGTCGTAGGTCAACGCCAGCTCCGCGGTGCCGTTGCGCAGCACGCTGGGGATCGCGTCTGCGGACGTCTCGATGACCTCGACCTCGAGGTCGGGATGGCGAGCCGCGAGGTCGGACAGCAAGCGCGGCAGGACGAACGGGGTCAGGGTGACGAAGCAGGCCAACCGCACCGTGCCGTGCACCTGGTCGACGCTGCCGCTGGCGCTGTCGAGCACCTCGTCGAGGTGCGCCAGCAGAGCACGGGTATCGCGCAGCATGTCCTCGCCGGCGGCGGTCAACGCCAGCCCGCGGGCGCGGTGCCGGATGAACAGCTGTGTGCCGATCTGCTGTTCGAGCTGGCTGATGGCGGCCGAGACCGCCGACTGTGCGATGTGCAACTCGTCGGCGGCCTTGGTCATGGACAGATGAGTGGCGGCTTTCACGAAGTACCGCAGCTGAGTGAGCGTGACGTCGGGACGTCTGCGCATACCGGTACTCCCTACTTGCTCCTCTTCTGGGACGCGGGGTACCAGCATTACAGCTGTGCGGCTTCCTTACCAGGAACTCCGGTTTCCACGTCGTCCAGCGGTGCGGTGTCGGGGCGTTCGGCCCGCACCGGCCGGGCCCGCAGGTAGCCCACCGCGCCGAGGAGACCGAGCACCGCCAGGGTGCCCAGCGTGAACACCTCGAATGTCACTTGGCTGACGCCCCAGGTCTCCTGGAAGTCGTAATCGAGCCCGAACAGGCGCTCCAGGGTGCCCGGGAACACCGCGACCCACGAGCCCAGCGCCACCCACGCGAAGCACAGCCCGCCCAGGATGCGGAACCCGGTGTTGCCCGTGGGCACCCGGAACGGCCGCACCACCTCGGGGAAGCGGGTGCGCAGGCGCACCGCCGCGGGGATCGCGATCACGTAGCTCAACAGGAACGTGGAGATCGAAATGCTCAGCACCACAGCGAAGATCGATGCCGACGATCCGGTGACCTGCATGGCGACCAGGCAGAACACCGTGGCCACCGTGCCTGAAAGCAGGTTGACGCGTACCGGGGTGCCGAGCTCCGGATGGAACCGGCCGAAGAAGCCGCCGAAGAACGCGCCGTCGGCCGCGGCCATGGCCTGCATGCGGTCGCTGATGATCATCCACGCCGATCCCTGGGTCATCAGCACCACGGCGAAGATCACCGCGGTGGTGGTCAGCATCGCCGGAGCAGCCGGGCCGTACACGCTGAAGACCTTGGCAACGGCTTCCATGAGGCCGCCGATCCCGGTGATGTCGTCGGCGGGCAGCACGATCAGGATGGCGAAGATGGGCAGCAGGTAGGCGGCCGCGGCGATGCCCGCCGACCGGGCGATCGCGAAGGGAACGTCGCGGGCCGGGTTCTTCATCTCGCCGGCGGCGCTGTTGCCCGATTCGAACCCGAGGTAGGAGAACAGCAGCAGCGGGGTGACGCCGAGCAGGCCGCCGAGGGTCGGGGCGAAGTCACTGGCCGACAGTCCGGCGACGCCGTTGCGGAGCGCGTAGATCACGGTGGTGACGAGAAAGACTGCGAGGAAGAGGATCTTGAGGATCGCGCCGATGTTCGGGATCCATTTGCCGTGCTGCAGGCTGATGATGGCCGCCAGCACGGTCAGCCAGATGAACACGAGCTTGAACGCGTAGTCGACGAGCGAGCCGTGCTCGAAGGGTGTCACGTACGTGCTCCAGACCTCCGAGGCGATGAAGGCCATCGATCCGCCGACCCAGACCGGTTGGGTCACCCAGGTCAGCAGGGAGGCGATCGCCGCGGCCGGTCTGCCGAACGCCTTTCGGCACCAGACGTATACGCCGCCCTCGCCGGTGAACGCGGCGCCGGTCTCGGCGAAGATCAGGCCGTAGGGCACCAGGAAGAACACCGCGAGCACGAGCGCCCAGGTGAAGGTCTCGGCACCGAATCCGGAAACCTGACCCAGCGCCTCGATCGAGACGACGGCCGCGACGATCAGGAATACGATGTCGAGCCGGCCCAGGGATTTCTTGAGGTGCTTGACCTCACGCTCAGCCTGGGCGGTCTGCGACCCCACGGCCGGTTCGGATGCCGGATTAACTGCTGGTTCCACGACGACCTTCTGTTCTTGCTGTGGATGTGATGGCCCCCACACTGACGGGTGGTGCACGCAGCTGTAAAACATCAGTTTCCGTGAATCCGAATCAGAAATTCCGATGAAGTCTCGATGGGCCACCCGCGCATCGAGGCCCTTTGTCGGAGTCTCACCAGGCCGGGGATTGCATCGTCAAATCAGATGCAGAACCGCTGAAACCACTAGTTGACCTCTGTTAGTGATCGCATGACCATGGCTGATAACCGCGTGAGCCACGTCACGCACAGCCCCCGAAAGCGCACTGCGCCTGCCGTCTGAGAATTCTAGGAAGAGACCCCCATGCGAGACCCCCGGTACGACATCCTGTTCGAGCCCGTGAAGATCGGCCCGGTCACCGCGCGCAACCGCTTCTACCAGGTACCGCACTGCAACGGGATGGGCTACCGCGACCCATCGGGCGAGGCCTACATGCGCCGGATCAAGGCCGAGGGCGGGTGGGCAGTGGTGTGCACCGAGCAGGTCGAGATCCACCCCACCTCCGACATCGGTCCGTTCATCGAACTGCGTCTGTGGGACGACCAGGACATCCCGGCCGTCGCCCGCATCGCCGAGAAGATCCACGAGGGCGGCGCCCTGGCTGGGATCGAGCTGGCCCACAACGGCCTGAACTCACCGAACCTGATCAGCCGGGAAACCCCGCTCGGCCCGCAGAACCTGCCCGTGGTGTCGTGGAACTACGACCCGGTGCAGGCCCGTGAGATGACCAAGGCCGACATCGCCGACATGCGCTTCTGGCACCGCGAGGCGGTCCGCCGGTCCCTGCAGGCCTCCTACGACATCGTCTACGTGTACGCCGGCCACGCCATCGGCGGGCTGCACCACTTCCTGTCCCGGCGTTACAACAACCGCACCGACGAGTACGGCGGCAGCCTGGAGAACCGGGCCCGCCTGCTGCGCGAGATCCTCGAGGACACCCGCGAGATGTGCGACGGCAAGGCCGCGGTCGCCTGCCGCATCACGGTCGACGAATTGCTCGGCGACGAGGGCATCACCCGCGCCGAGATCGAGGACGTGATCGGCATGCTCGGCGAGCACCCCGACCTGTGGGATTTCGTGCTGGGCAGCTGGGAGGACGATTCGGTCACCTCCCGGTTCGGCCCGGAGGCCGAGCAGGAGCCCTACGTCCGCGGGCTGAAGGCGCTGACCACCAAACCCGTTGTGGGCGTTGGCCGTTTCACCTCGCCGGACATGATGGTGCATCAGGTCAAGACCGGTGTGCTGGACCTGATCGGAGCGGCCCGGCCCTCGATCGCGGATCCGTTCCTGCCGCGCAAGATCGAGACCGGCCATCTCGAAGACATCCGCGAGTGCATCGGCTGCAACATCTGCGTGTCCGGTGACTTCACGATGTCCCCGATCCGCTGCACCCAGAACCCCACCATGGGCGAGGAGTTCCGCCGTGGCTGGCATCCGGAGAAGATCCGGGTCAAGTCCAGTGACTCGTCGGTGCTCGTCGTCGGCGCCGGCCCGGCCGGCCTGGAAGCCGCTCGCGCCCTGGGCAATCGCGGGTACACCGTGAGCCTGGCCGAGGCCACCCGCACCCTGGGCGGCCGTGTCGCGCGCGAGTCGAAGCTGCCGAGCCTGTCGGCCTGGATCCGCGTTGTCGACTACCGCGAATCGCAGCTCGCCAAGCTCGACAACGTCGACGTCTTCATGCAGAGCGAAATGACCGCCGACGACATCATCGAGAATGACTTCAACCACGTCGTGGTCGCCACCGGTGCGGGTTGGCGTACCGACGGTGTCGGCCGCTGGCACACCAAGCCGCTGGAGATCAGTGAAAACCCAGCGGGTGCACAGATTCTTACCCCCGACGACATCATGGCCGGTACCCGGCCGCGCGGCCAGCGCGTCGTGGTGTTCGACGACGACCACTACTACCTGGGCAGCGTCATCGCCGAGCTGCTCGCCAAGGAAGGCCTCGACGTCACGCTGGTCACCCCGGCCGCGCATGTGTCGCAGTGGACCACCAACACCCTGGAGGTCGCCCGCGTCCGTAAGCGGGTGATCCGGGCCGGGGTCGACGTGCGGACCAACACTGCCGTCACCGCGGTTACCGCTGACGGTGTGCGGACCGCGTGTGTGTACACCGGCGACGAAGGCTCGCTGAGCGCCGACTCTGTCGTGATGGTCACCGCCCGGCTTCCGCACGACGGGCTGTATCAGGAACTGCTGGGGCGGCAGGCCGAATGGGCCGGTGCCGACCTGCTCAGTGTCCGTGCCATCGGCGACGCCTGGGCACCGGCCACGATCGCCGCCGCGGTCTGGTCCGGACACCGCTACGCCGAGGAACTCGACGAACCGCAGCCCGTGGGCCCGGTGCCGTACCTGCGCGAAACCTCCGAACTCGCAACCGAACCTGTCATCTACCTACCCATCACGCCGGTTCAGCCGGTGAACGTCTAAGGAGACATATGTCCAACCCCGTAGCCCTCATTCCCGCCGGGCCCGATGCCGTTGCGGCCATGACCCCCAGCAGCTACGTCACCCCCGAGACTCTGCGGGAAGGCAATCCGGCTGAGAGCGAGGCCGTGCACATGGCCAGCTCCGATGAGAAGTTCACCATCGCTTCGTGGCGTGCCGAGCCCTATGCCGAATTCATCGAGAGCTATCCCGGTGACGAGTACACCCGGGTGTTGGCGGGGTCGGTCACCCTGACCGGCGAGGACGGCGTCGCCCACACCTTCGGCGCCGGGGACTCCTTCACCCTGGCCAAGGGCTGGCGCGGCGAGTACCGGGTCACCGAGCCCCTGGTCAAGCAGTTCGCGATCTACATTCCCTGAGAGGCAGACAGATGACCACGCTCGATGACTGGACCCGCCTGGCCCAAGAGATCTCCCCGCGTACGGAGGTTTTCATCGACGGCAAGTACCGGGCCGCGGCTTCCGGGGCGACGTTCGACTCGATCAATCCCGCCACCGGTGAATTGATCGCGCCGGTGGCTTCTGCCGACGCCACCGATGTCGACGCCGCCGTGGCCTCGGGGCGGGCGGCCTTCGAATCGGGCGCCTGGTCGAAAACCTCGCCGTCACAACGCAAGCGGGTGCTGCGGGCTCTGTCCGACCTGATGATGGAGCACAGCGAAGAGCTGGCGCTGCTGGACTCGATGGATATGGGCAAGTTGGTCGCCGAAGCGCATGCCGTCGATGTCCCGTCTGCCGCAGAGCTTTTCGCCTTCTACGGCGAGGCGGTCGACAAGCAGGCCGGTGAGATCGCCCCCACCGAGCCGGGCAACCTCGCCCTGGTGACGCGGGAGCCGCTCGGTGTCATCGGTGCAGTGACCCCGTGGAACTTCCCGCTGGATCTCGCGGTGTGGAAGCTGGCCCCAGCCCTGGCAGCGGGCAACTCGGTGGTGCTCAAACCTGCCGAGCAGGCGCCGCTTTCGTCGATCCGGCTGGCCGAGCTCGCAGTCGAGGCCGGTTTGCCCGAAGGTGTGCTCAACGTCGTTCCCGGCCTCGGGCCCACCGCCGGTGAGGCGCTGGGCCGGCACCCGGATGTCGACGTCATCGCCTTCACCGGGTCGACCGAGACCGGCAAGCACTTCCTGCGCTACGCCGCGGATTCCAATGCCAAGCAGGTCTGGCTGGAGATGGGCGGCAAGAGCCCGAACCTGGTGTTCGCCGACGCCGACCTGGACTCCGCCGTGGACAAAGCCATCTTCGGGGCGTTCTACAACCAGGGTGCGGTGTGCTCGTCGAACTCCCGGCTGATGCTGCACGAGTCGATCGCCGAGGAGTTCCTCGCCGAACTGGTCAAGCGGACTGCAGATGTACGTCCGGGAAATCCGTTGGACCCGGAGTCGACGCTCGGCGCCTTGGTCGACGAGAACCACATGCGGCGGGTCGTCGGGTTCATCGACCGGGCCCGGGCCGACGGCGAGATCCTCACCGGTGGCACCCGCGAGACCGTCGGCGGCCGTGGCTGTTTCGTCACCCCGACGATCGTCACCAACCTGCCTTCGACCGCCGAGCTGATCACCGAGGAGGTCTTCGGCCCGGTGCTGGCCGTGCAGACTTTCGTCGACGAGGCGCAAGCGATCGCGATGGCCAATGACACGATCTACGGCCTGGCGGCTTCGGTGTGGACGCGTGACCTGTCGCGGGCACATCGGGTCTCGTCGGCGCTGCGTGCCGGCACGGTGTCGGTGAACACCGTCGACGCGCTGAGCCCGCAGACGCCATTCGGCGGGTTCAAGCAGTCCGGTTTCGGTCGCGACCTGTCGCTGCATGCACTCGACAAGTACACCGGTCTGAAGACGACGTGGATCGCCTTCTGACGAATATCCTTGCCTGCCAGTTATTTACGTCGAGAAGAAACAATGTGGAAACAATTCCTCAATGCTTTCGTCATCACAAAAATAGATGAATAACGCCGGAATTGTGCGTTTTATATTCGCAGCTACATCGCGAATACTGCTCGGAGTCGGAATTCAATTTCCGATAAGTCATCACAAGGTCTCGCAGAAGAGAGCAGCCGTCAGATGAACGAAAAAGCGCCGGTGTCCGCGCCGGTTGAACAGCGGACCATCGAACACGTCCCGGTCGACGAACGCCACGGCCGCGCCCGTGACCTGTTCACCGTCTGGTTCGGCTCCAACATCATGCTGCTGACCATCATCACGGGTGCGCTCGCGACCACGGTGTTCGGCCTGCCACTCTGGGCCGGCGCCCTGGCGATCGTCCTGGGCAACGTCATCGGCGGCGTCGTGATGGCACTGCACGCCGCCCAGGGTCCCCAGATGGGTGTGCCCCAGATGCTGCAGACCCGAGCGCAGTTCGGCTCCTACGGCAGCCTGCTGGTGGTCGTCCTGGTGGTGTTCATGTACCTGGGCTTCTTCGCATCCAACGCGGTGCTCGGCGGTCAGGCGCTGGCGAAGGTGACTGGTCTGCCCACCAACCTGTCCATCACCATCATCGGGCTGATCAGCGTGGTGGCCACCATCGTCGGTTACCGACTCATCCACCGCGTGACCGCGTTCCTCTCCGTCGTGGCGGGTGGAGCCCTGGTCATCGCGTTCGTGTGGATGATCGGGGTCAACGGCGTACCCGCGGGCACCTGGCACACCAGCGGATTCAGCTGGGCCGGGTTCATGGCCACCTTGTCAGTGGCGGCGCTGTGGCAGATCGCCTACGCGCCCTACGTTTCCGATTACACGCGCTACATGCCCAAGGACACCGGCCAGCGGGCGGCGTTCTGGGGCACCTACGCGGGGTGCGTGCTGGGCTCCGTGCTACCGATGCTGCTCGGTGTCCTGGTGGGGGCTGCGTTGCCGGACAACGACACCCTCGACGGGCTGTCCACGCTGACCCATGGGGTGAGCACCGGGGTGTTCGCGATCTTCGCAATCGGTATCGCGGCCACCAATGCGATGAACCTCTACTGCGGCTCCCTGTCCACGATCACGGTGGGCCAGAACCTGTTTCCGCGCTGGCGACCCGGTGCGGGAAGCCGTGCCGGGACCGCGATCGTGTTGTTCGCCATCGCGATTGTCCCGGCGCTGGTGAGCGCGGAGGACTTCCTGGCCAACTATGCGAACTTCCTGGCCCTGCTGCTGTGCGTGCTGATCCCCTGGACGGCCGTCAATCTCGTCGACTATTACCTGCTGCGGCACGGCGTCTACGACATCGATTCGCTCTTCGAACGTGACGGTGGGCGCTACGGGAAGTTCAACTGGGTCGCGATCGCGTGCTATTTCATCGGCATCGCAGTGCAGATTCCCTTCCTGTCGACCACGTTGTTCACCGGGGTCGCGGCCAACGCTCTCGGCGGTGTCGACATCTCGTGGATCGTCGGGCTGGCGATCATCTGCCCGATGTACTACCTGCTGATGCGTTCCAAGCTGTCCGCGCCGGTGGCGCGGCCGGTCGCTGCCTACGCGGAGGAGTCGGCGGCATGAGCCTGAGCGACTATCTGGTGATCGGCGGCGGAACTGCTGGATGCGTTGTGGCATCGCGTCTTTCGGAGGACTCCTCGATCACGGTCACAGTGCTCGAAGCAGGGCCCAACGACAAGGACGAGCCCCGGGCCCGGGACATCCGGCGATGGGCACAGATGCTGGAGAGCGAGTACGACCTCGACTATCGCAGCGTGCCGCAGCAACGCGGCAACTCCGGGATCAGGCAGGCCAGGATGCAGATCCTGGGTGGCTGCTCGACGGCGAACACGATGATCACGTGGCGCCCCCTGGCCGCCGACCTCGACGAATGGGCCGCGCTGGGTGTCACGGGTTGGGACACCGCCTCGGTGCACGAGGCGTTCGACCGGATCCTGGCCCCCGTGGAGCCCGTCGCCGACAAGGACCGCAACCCGTATGTCAGCGACGTGGTGGACGCCGCCCGGCGGGCGCTGGACCTACCCGCCCGCCGGGGCTGGAACTCCGATCCCGATTTCGCCGCTACCGGCGTCGGCGCGGGGTTCTTCGAAATCGGCTACACGCCGGCCAGTCACCTGCGGTCCTCGACTTCGGTGCACTACCTGCACGAAGCGATCGCCGATCGCGACAATCTCGTGGTCGAACACGGTCAGCATGCCGAACGGCTGCTCATCGAGGACGGCAGAACGGTCGGGGTGATCACCCGCGACGACGAGGGCAACCTCCGCGAGTTCCGGGCCGAACGCGAGGTCATCGTGTGCTGCGGCGCCATCGATTCGCCAAAGCTGCTGCAGCTCTCCGGAATCGGGCCCAGCGACGTGCTGGCCGCGGCGGGCGTCGAAACCGTCGTGGATTCCCCGGGCGTGGGCGAGAACCTGATGGATCACGCGGAGGGTCTCATCGTCTGGGAGGCCGGAGCCGATGTCCCCGACACCTGTGCGACGGGCTGGGACGCCGGTGCCGCGGTACGCCTGTCCGCCGTTGGTCCCGCGCGACCCGAGGTGATGATGCACTTCCCGGTCGAAGCGGTCGCCGACCACGCCGTCACCTACGGCGCGACGATGCCCGACCGCATTGTGTCGATCGCACCCAACGTGGCGAAGCCGAGCAGCCGTGGACGGGTATGGATCACTTCAGGCGATCCCGCCGAGAGTCCCTCGATCGACTACCGGTACTTCACCGACCCGGACGGCCACGACGAGTCGGTCCTCATCGCCGGTGTCCGGCTGGCCCGCCGGATCGCTGCGGCGGAGCCGATGGCCGATTGGATTGTCCGCGAAGTGTTCCCGGGTCCTGAAGTGCAATCCGACGCGGACCTGTCCGAGGCGTTGCGCGCGACCCACCAGACCGTGTACCACGTCTCCGGAACCTGCCGGATGGGCGCGGACGACGATCCGATGGCGGTGTGCGATTCCCGGTTGCGGGTGCGCGGCGTGGACGGTCTGCGAGTCGTCGACGCATCGGTGTTCCCCACCATCCCGTCGGTGAACCCGGTGGGAACCGTCATGGCGGTGGCCGAGCACGCCAGCGCCCTGCTGCTCGCCGACCGTCAAACCGTCAGCGCAGGACGAGCCTGAAGGGTCCAGCAATGGTTGATTTCGCTCCTCGCGTCGGCGGGTTCGCCGACCGCATCTTCACCAATGCAGCCGTATTCCGAACCGCCGGTGCCGACCCAGCCGATACCGTGGCCGTCCATGACGGCCTCGTCGTCGGCGTGAGCCGGGGCGTCGACCGTGACATGGTCGGAAAAGACACGGAGATAACTGATCTCGGCGGTACGAGCCTGCTGCCCGGGTTTGTTGACGCGCATGCGCACCCGGTCGCCGCCGGTATGGCGGCGCTACGATGCGATCTGTCCGGTCTGCCCCATCGCCGTGAGGCCTATCTCGCTGCCATCGCCGACTATTCCGCAGGCAATCCCGGCGGGACCGCTATCGCCGGTGCCGGTTGGTACGGTGACGCCTTTCCCGACGGGTTCCCCACCCGCCATGACATCGACTCCGTCGTCGCCGACCGGCCTGTCATCCTGACCAGCCACGACTATCACGGCGCCTGGGTCAACACCCGCGCGCTGGAGCTCGCCGGAATCACCGCGCGCACACCTGATCCCGTCGGCGGGCGGATCGTCCGCGATGCCACCGGCGAACCCACCGGCGTGCTGCTGGATCGCGGGGGTGACGCCGTCAACGCTCTCATCCCGGAGGTGACCCCGGAGTTCATGCGTCGCGCCCTGCTCGAGGCGCAACGCCGGTTGCATTCCGTCGGCGTCACGGGCTGGCAGGACGCCGCCGTGGGTGCGGAGTTCTTCGGCCTGAAAGACAACTTCGCCACCTATGTCGATGCCGACGAGGCGGGCGAGCTGACCGCTCGCGTGGTCGGCGCACTGTGGTGGGAGGCGGAGCGGGGCGCCGAGCAGCTCGGCGACCTGTGTGCGCGCCGGAGTCTCACGGGCCATTCACGTTTCACCGCGAGCATGGTCAAGGTCATGCAGGACGGCATCTGCGAGAACTGCACGGCCGCGATGCTGGCTCCCTACCGTGCGGTGGCCGGTCACGACATGCCCAGCGGCCAATCGTTCATCGATCCCGAGGACCTGCGCAAGGTCACTGCCCTGCTGGCCGGTGAGCGATTCGGGATCCACATGCACGCGGTCGGCGATCGCGCGGTGCGGGAATGTCTCGACGCGCTTGAGCATGCGATAACCGAGCACCCGCAGTTCGATGCCCGCCATCAAATCGCGCATCTGGATGTGGTCGATCCACACGACCTCCCGCGGTTCGGCCGACTCGGCGTCATCGCCAACATTCAGGCACTCTGGGCGCGACGGGACAAGGAGATCGTCGAACGCAAGCTCCCGCTGCTCGGACCGGACCGAGAACCCTGGCATTTCCCGTTCGCGTCCATCCAGCGGCACGGAGGCACTTTGGCCATGGGCAGCGATTGGCCGGTCACCGATCCGAATCCGTTGTGGGCCATTCATACCGCTGTGTACCGCACCGGCACGCATGCCGATCCGCACGCCATCGGCGACGGCGTCTTCGACACTCCGCTGCAGCAGCAGGAAGGCATCACGCTGCATTCGGCGATCCACGCGTACACCGCAGGGTCGGCGTATGCCAACCACCAGGACCGGACCGGGCGCATCGCCGAAGGCATGCTGGCCGATCTTGTCGTGCTCGACGGGGACATCTTCGCTGTGGAGGACATCGGGACGATGCGGGCTGTCGAGACCATCGTCGGCGGTGAGACTGTCTACCAGGCTGACTGACAGCCGCGGCGGAGAAGCACCAGCGTTCCTCGTGGCCGAAACGTGACGAATGCTTGACCGAATTGTCTACGTGTGACTACACATTCGGACGGCCGCGGGCCAATACCATGACATCGTTCAAGATCATGGGGGCATCGCAGAGGGATCGGTTTGATGCGCGCGGTAGTTCAGGGTGTTCTCGTATTGGTCGTGGTCGTCATGACCTATTTCTCTGGGAGTTCGAACAGCGTCGACACGGCGGCGGTGAGTCTTCCGCTGACGTCGACCATCGAATCGATCGCGCCCGCCGAGGGCGCCGTCGTGGGTGTGGGGCATCCGGTGGTGGTCACGTTCAAGAACGCGGTCACCAACCGCCCGGTCGTCGAACGCGCCCTCGGGCTCAAATCGACACCGGCGCGTACCGGCACCTACGAGTGGCTCGACGCCAATGTCGTGTCGTGGAAACCGGCCGAGTTCTGGCCGGCGCACAGCACCGTGATGCTGTCGGTGGGCGGCATGCGGACCGAATTTCAAACGGGCCCAGCGGTTATCGGTGTCGCGGATATCTCCGACCACACCTTCACCGTGACCGTCGACGGAATCGGTGAAGAGCCGCCGATCGATCTGCCGGCGCCGCACCATCTGCCGCACGCCGGCGAAGCGGGTGTGCTGCTGGCCTCCATGGGGCGTCCGGAATATTCGACTCCCGTCGGCACCTATGCCGTTCTGGGCAAAGAGCGCACCGTGAAGATGGACTCGAGCAGTGTTGGCATTCCCGTCGATGCTCCTGACGGCTATCTCCTGGATGTGGATTACGCGGTCCGCTTCACCCAGCGCGGTCTGTTCGTGCATTCTGCGCCTTGGGCCGTGCCGTCGATGGGGCTGGACAATACGAGCCACGGCTGTATCAGCCTGATCCCGGCTGCCGCCGAGTGGTACTTCAACACGGTGCACATCGGTGATCCGGTGATCGTCCAGGAGTAGCCAATCCTGCTGCGAGGCAAGCCAAGGCAGGCAGGTCGCCAAGCAGGCAAGCCCAAAGCGCCCCGTTACACCCAAAGGCACAGAAAAGGCGCCTGGCTCGTGAGCCAGGCGCCTTTCGCGACGCTAGGGGGATGGACTAGCCGGCGGCTCCCTCCGCGGGACCGGGCAGCGTCGGCGTGCCGGCGACCGGTCCGCCGCCGGGTGAAACGGTCGGCACACCCTTACCGGTCGCGGTACCGGCCGCGATGACCACCGGAGCAGCGATGGGTGCCGGTGCTGCGGGGACGGGAGCGGCGGCCGGTACGACCGGCACCGGTGGCGGTGCGAGGGGCACGGGCGGAACGATCGGTGGCGGTGGTGCCAGCGGCACCGGCGGTGGGGCAACCGGTGGTGGCGCCAGAGGTACCGGAGGAACGGCTGCGGGAGCAATCCCCGCGGCTTCCACTGCCGGCGCGGCGCACGGCGCACCGGGCGCTGCGGCCCCGTCGACGCATTTGTATCCGCCGGTCTTGAGTGGCAGCGCTGCCGCGTGCGGGCTCAGCGTCATCGCGGCCACCACTGCTGTCAGGCAAAATCCGGCGCCGACAGCAGTTTTGACGGTGATGTTGGCAAAGGTGGTCATCCCGAGAGACTCCCTTTTTCGTGCGGAAAATTACATCGGTGAAAATTGTGTCGAGCTGAACCGTAGAGCTGGCCGAAATCGGTGTCCACACAAGTTCTCAGATGGTTGCGGGGTTGACACGTGAGCGAGCTGTACTCGTGACCGCATCGTTGCCAACCGCCGGTGTTCGCCGTGATATGTAAGGTGCATCGACAGCGCAAAACGTGCGTCAGGGCGTGATTTTCGCAAACATCACTGGCCGAGCTGCATCAGAATGCCTTTGGCCACAAGCTGTTCGAAGCTATAGCTGAACTCGCCACGCCGGCCGACCGAAAGGACGTAGCGATCCTGGCCTTCGGTCAGCGGCACGGTGAAGGAGAAGGTGCAGTTGGCATTACCGCTCTTACCTGGCCCCAGCGTGGTGGTGGCCAGGACGTCGCCTTTGCCGTTCTTGACGGTGACGGGAGTGCCGGGGTTGACGTCGCCGTATCCGTTTGCGCCCTGGCATTTTGTCCCGTCGGAGACGATACCTTCGGCTCCGGAATTGTCGGTGAGTACGAAAGTGCCCGTGACGTCGGCTTTTTCGAGGATGTGGAAGCCTTGGGAGAAATGCGGGCAGAAGGTGTCGACGGCGATCTTGTCGGCGAGCAGGCCCTGCTGGGGTTCGCCGTCTTCCAGTTGGCGGCAGACCTGCCGACCGTGGGCGACGGCGTTGGCATCTGAATTGAACTGATCACTGAGCCCGGCATCCTTCAGTGCGTTGAGGTAGCCGGCTTCCGGCGAGGGTGGTGGCCTGCGGCCTGCCACCAACAAAACCCAGACCACAGCTGCGGTCATCACGATGATCACCGCGGCGGCGGTGGTCCCCAGCCAGGTCGCCCTGATGCCCGACGTCTTCAGTTCGAGGTAGTCGGGCAGCATCCGCCCGCCATCCGGGTCGGTCGATGCGCTTCTGCCGTCACGTACCCGATTCGTGGGATGCCCGGTGACGAAGTAGCGGCCTTCGTGGCGCGCGGTGGGGTCAGGGCGCCAACCGGTCGACGCGGACCCGTGGATCTGCCCACAGCGGCTGCAGGTGTCGGCAGTGTCGAGGGGTGATCCGCAATACGGGCAGGTCATAGCGGGCGATCCGCCACCGGCAATCGACAACGGTTCGTCAGCGTCATCGTCGGGCCATCTGTCATCACTACCCGTTATATGCCGGTCGGCCCGGTTGCACAGCGGGCCGCTGATATTGGCTGTGCGAAATGCCGTGGTGCGGGTCCGGCCGCCGCACATTTGGGGTAGCGCGGTACTCGCGCCCACCGGGCAGCGGTGCCCAACACTTCAGTGATGGCTGATGTCAAGCTCGTATCGCTCATCGCCGTAGACGTGGTGGTGGCGGTGGCGGCGCCGATCGTGGCGGCCGCGCGGTCGTCGTACTGTCCGCTCCAGGTCGGGGCCGCCCTCGTCGGGGTGTGGACCTTCCTGATGGTCTGGGCCATCCAGCATCATCGCAAGGCGGACCGAGAGCGGAACCGCACGGCGGTGCGGGATGCGATCGTCTCGGCCTTCGTCACGACCTACCTGATGGTCGTCAGTTGGAGCTTGTTCTCGCGGGCGGCTACGGGCCATGAGATGGGGAACCTGGACCCGCTCGCCCAAACCATGCTGGCGCATTTCACCTATCTGACCGGGATCGTGGTCGCTGCCCACGTCGGTGCCGGTGCACTGGAAGCGGTGGGTGCCAGGCGCTCGGGCAGTCAATCGGACGACGGGGGTGCAGGCACCCCCTCGTGACCTGCTGAGCAGTCGCACGAACCCCGGAAGCGGGGCCGCGGATCCGCCTGTATACCGTGCTTGCCATGACACGGGTGACAGTGATCACAGGCGGTGCAGGTGGCATGGGGTTGGCCACGGCCAAGGTTGTCGGCCGCGACCAGACAGTGGTGTTGTGCGATGTCCGGCAGGACCGCCTCGATGGCGCCGCCACCGCCCTGGGAGACCTGGGAATCGCGGCCAGGATCGTCAATGCGGACGTCACCGACCGGGACGCCGTCGACCGGCTGTTGGAGACGGCCGCAGGGCTCGGCACCGTCGGCGCGGTCATTCACGCGGCCGGGGTCAGCCCCAGCATGGGCGATGCCGAGTACGTGATGAGGACCAATGCGCTGGGCACGCTGAACGTGAACGAGGCGTTTTTCGCCGCCGCGGCCGAGGGCGCGGCGATCGTCAACGTGGCATCGATGGCGGCGCACCTGTTGCCCGAGGAAATCATTCCTGTCCAGCAGTTTCCGCTGGCGCTGCAGGACCAGGACCGGTTCCTCGGCGAACTGCTGGCGGCGTGCAGCATAGCCCCGGAAGACATGAGATCGGGCATCTCCTATGCCATCAGCAAGGCCTTCGTGAAGTGGTACAGCTCGTCGCAGGCTGAGCGGTTCAACGGTCGTGGCGTCCGGATCGTCTCGGTTTCCCCGGGCTCCATCGACACCGAGATGGGCCGGTTGGAGGAACAGGCCGGCGCAGGCGCCATGGTGGCCGACGCGGCCGTGCCGCGGTGGGGCAAGCCTGAGGAGATGGCTGATCTGCTGGCCTACTGCGCCAGCGAGCGGGCGGGTTACCTCACCGGGACGGACATCCTCAACGACGGCGGTGTCGTCGCCTCGATGCGGGAACGCGCCCGGTTGGCCGCCGGCATCAGCTAGTCAGCCGAACTCCAGCAGCGTGTAGGCGCCCCGAATCTGCTTGGTGGGCTTGAACTGCCAGAACGCCGGAAATGCGGTGCGGAAGAACCATCCGCGTCCGCTGGGCATCGGCAGGTCGTGCACGGCCTTGATACCGGGCACGGTATGGGCCAGGTTCGCCAACTCGGCGGGTGAAAGGCTGAACGGCATCGGTGGCACGCGGTAGTGCCGTGAGGACCGCATGCCATTGGGTGCGAGTTTCTTCACCAGCACAGGCGGCAGGTCGAAGATCATCTGTCCTCCGGGAAAACGCTTGGCACACTCGGTGATCAGGCCGAGCGCTTCCTCGGGCTGCAGGTACATCAGCAGTCCCTCCGCAGTGATGAAGACCCCGTCCGCGGCGTCCACCGTGTCCATCCAGCTGTAGTCCAGCGCGGACTGCGCCCGGGTGACGATGCGGTCGGAGGTGGGCAGCAGCTGCTCGCGCAGTTCGATGATCGGCGGGAAATCGACGGTCAGCCAATGGAAGCGGGCTCCGGGCAGTGACGCGTCGAGCCGCCAGAAACTGGTTTGCAGTCCCTCTGCCAGTGCGACCACCGTGGCGGATGGATGTTTGCTCAGGTACTGCCGGGCCGCCTTGTCGAAGGCCAGCGAACGCAAGGCCATCTCCTGCCCCTTGCGTCGCCCGAACTTGTCGAAGTCGAAGGCGATGGCGTCGGCCAATTGGACGGCCATGGGATCATCGATGATGGCATGGGGGTGACGGGCCTGAACGGCCCGGCCGTTCAGCGTCAGCAGTGCGGTTTCCGAAACGCCGGTCAAGAGGCCGGCATCGACCTTGTCGGGGACCGTCTCGGGGGTCTGCTCGCCGTCTGCGTGCTCCACGACGGCAACGCTACCGGCGGACGCGTAGTCGATGACTCACTGTGGAGTTGGGATCGCGTGTGCGGCGGGTACCCCCTTGATGCCACCGGTGACCAACACAGGAGATTGCCATTTGATTCGTAAGATCAAGCAGGTCAAGAGGAAAGACGACGGCGCCGGTGTGGGCCGTCGTGCCGCGTTCAAGCTGTCGCTGTTGATCACCGCCGGTCTGTCGGTGGCCAGGTCGCCGTCGGCCCACGCCCAGATCGACGGACACGGGGCCCGCTGGTCGCCCGAGCGGGCGCACCGCTGGTACGCCGCACAGGGTTGGCTGGTCGGCGCCAATTTCATTCCGTCGAACGCGGGCAATCAGCTGGAGATGTTCCAGGCCGAAACCTATGACCCGCAGCAGATCGACAATGAGTTGCGGATCGCCCGGTTGGCGGGGTTCAACACGGTGCGGGTTTTCCTGCATGACCAGCTGTGGGCACAGGGCCACTTGGGCTTTCAGAACCGGCTGGCCCAATTCGTTGCTCTGGCCTCGAGCCACGGCATCAAACCGCTGTTCGTGCTGTTCGACTCCTGCTGGGATCCATTTCCCCGGTTGGGGCCTCAGCGGCGGGCGCGGCCCGGGATACACAACTCGGTGTGGGTGCAGGGTCCAGGCGCGCAGCACCTGGACGATCATCGGTACCGGCGAACGTTGCGCGAGTATGTCGTCGGCGTGATCAGCCAATTCCGTCATGATGAGCGGGTGCTGGGGTGGGACCTGTGGAACGAGCCGGACAATCCCGCGGCCAACTACCGCGAGGTGGAACGACAGGACAAGGTGGCCCTGGTCGAAGAGTTGCTGCCGCAGGTCTTCGGCTGGGCGCGCTCGGTCGATCCCGTGCAACCGTTGACCAGCGGTGTGTGGGACGGCCCGTGGGCGGACCCGAAGGCGCGTAGTCGGATGGCCACGCTCCAGCTCGACCTCTCCGATGTGCTGACCTTCCACAGCTACGACCATCCGGAGGGGTTCGAGGCCCGGATCGGCGAGCTCGCGCCGATGGGACGACCGATCCTGTGCACCGAGTATCTGGCGCGGGGCGAGGGCAGCACCGTCGAGGGCGTGCTGCCGATCGCCAAACGACTCAACGTCGGCGCGTATAACTGGGGCCTGGTCGCGGGTAAGACGCAGACCTACCTGCCGTGGGATTCGTGGGACCGGCCGTACAAGGCGCCGCCGGGGGTGTGGTTCCATGACTTGTTCCATGCCGATGGCCGGCCCTACCGGGACGGTGAGATCGGCACGATCCGGAAGCTGACCGGACGGCCGTATCCCTGACGACGGGACTGACCATGACGGGTGAGAAGCGCACCGCGCCGGCGCTGTGGCTGTTCTTCCTGGCGTTGCTGTTCACCGGATGCTCGACACCCGACGCCTCGCCCACCGGGGACAGGTCGCCGGTAGGGCAGGTCTCCGCGGCGACGGCCGCCGAGTTCGGTGACGTGGCTCTGCCCGCGGGCTCCGAGGTGTTGGGCGCGGATTCAGACTCTGGCATCGACACCCGCTACCGGTTGGCGTTGCGGATGACCGCCGCACAGTTGCGCGAGTTGTTGTCCCAGTTCAAAGAACAACCCCGGGCCTCGGAGATTCCCCGCACCACACCGGTGATCGCCGGACCGCAGTTGTCCGACGCGCCGAATCCGCTCTACGCCCAGGATCGGGTCACCACGACGGCCGGGCGGACGGTGTACCGCGACATCATCGTCGACGAGCGGTCACCCGATGAGGTGTACGTGCACCTGTCGATGTTCACCACCTGAGTGGTGACCTCAGCGGCCCATCCGGCTGACATCGGCGATGGCGGCGACGAACTGTTCCGGCGCTTCCTGGGGCACGTTGTGTCCGATGCCGTCCAGAACGCGGTGTTCGTAGGGCCCGGTGTAGAGCGCGCGGTAGCCGGCCCCGTCCTTGGCTGCACCGTCGAAGTCGGATCCGATCGTGATCGTCGGCACGGTGACGGGCGGCTTGCCGGCCAGTCGTGCTTCGTCGGCGTCGTAGCGGGCTTCGCCGGGCGCCAGGCTGAGGCGCCACCGGTAGTTGTGCACCACGATGTCGACGTGGTCGGGATTGTCGAACGCCGGGGCGGACAGGTCGTAGGTGGAATCGTCGAAATGCCACAGCGGTGAGGCCTTGGTCCAGATCAGCCGGTTGAACTCCTTGGTGTTCTGGCGGTAGCCGAGTTCACCGCGCGGGGTGGCGAAGTAGTACTGGTACCACCAACCCAATTCGGCTTCCGGTACCAGCGGCTTGAGGTTGGCGGCCAGGTTGACGGTGATGTAACCGCTGACGGCGACCAGTCCCGCGCAGCGTTGCGGCCAGAGCGCGGCAACGTTGTTGGCGGTGCGCCCGCCCCAGTCGTATCCGCCCAGGACGGCGTTGGGGATGTTGAGCGCGTCCATCAGCGCGACGACGTCCCGCGCCAACGCGGCCTGCTGGCCGTTGCGCACGGTGCCGGCGGAGCGGAACCGGGTCGAGCCGAAGCCGCGCAGGTAGGGCACGATGACGCGGAAGCCCTGCTCGGCCAGCAGCGCCGAAGCGTCGGCGTAGCTGTGGATGTCGTAGGGCCAGCCGTGCAACAGGATCACCGGGTGACCGTCGGCGGGGCCCGCCTCGGTGTAACCGACGTTGAGTTCGCCGGCGTCGATCTGCTTGACCGGGTTCATGGTGTGCGACGGCTTCGAGGGGATCATGGCAGGTGGCCTCGACGATGTCGCAGGTTCGGGCGACGTGCCGCAGGCCGCCAATGTCGCCGCACCGGCGGCGGCCGCCGTGAGGAAGCCGAAATTCCTTCTGCTCAAACCATTCACCGTTGCTGCTCCTTCTCGCGGGCTCGTGCTGTCCATTTCACCGCCGCCTGGCCATCAAGTCCAACGATTGAATCTGATCAGCCTCATCGACGCGATAGATAGGCTGGCACGGTGGAGTTGAGACAGATCGAACACTTCATCGCCGTGGCCGGCGAGCTGAGTTTCACCCGCGCAGCTGAACGTGCGCACGTAGTGCAGTCGGCGTTGTCGACCTCGATCGCCAAGCTGGAGCGCGAGCTCGGGGTGGAACTGTTCGACCGGTCGCGGCAACGGATCAGTCTGACCGCCGCAGGGGAGGCCTTCCGGCCGCACGCCTACGAGGTCCTGCACGCGGCCCGCGCAGCGGCCGAATCCGCGGGCCAGTTCCGGGGATCGCTCATGGGCACCGTTGAATTCGGCTCGCTGATCTCCTATGGGCCGGTCAATGTCGGCCGCGCCCTCGGGGACTTTCATCGTGCCCACCCGTCCGTGCGGCTGCGATTGCGGCTGAGCCAGTCCGGCGCATCGGCCTATCTGGCTGCACTTCTGGAGGGCTCGCTGGACCTGGCCCTGGTATCGCTACCCAACCGGTTCCCGGCACAGCTCGATATGAAGCTGCTGTTCGAGGAACCGATGGTGTTCGTCTGCCGTGACGACCACGCCCTGGCCCGTCGTCGTCGCCTCGATCTTGGTGACCTGGCCGGCGAGGACCTCGTCGGCTTCCCACCCGAATTCGGGCTGCGGCGTCTGATGGATGAGGCGTTTCACCTCGCCGGTGTGCAACCGCAGACACAGTACGAGGTTCCGGCCGGGTTCGCCGCGATCGCCGAACTGGTCGGCAATGGCCTGGGCACGGCTTTCATGCCGGTGTCCGAGGCGCGGCGCTTCGGGGATCTGCGAGCTGTCGCACTGCGTGACCCGGCGGTGTGGCAGGTCTACCTCGCCGCCCCGCCGGTCGAGCGGATGACGCCGGCCGCGGCGCGGTTGGCCGAAACCCTGCTCGATGCCGCGGCTTCGGCGCCCGGCTAGCGGGCCAGCGGGCTGTAGAACACCAGGCCGTTGCCCTTGTTGTCGTAGACCACGGCGCGGCGTTCATGAGCGTCGTCGTACGGGTGCTTGATGATTCCGCCGCCACTGGCCTCGATGGCCTTGGCCGCACCGTCCACGTCGGCGGTCTTGATCCCGACCACGACCTGGCCTGGGATCGGATGGTCCACCGCGGTGGCCAGAGCAAGAGTGAGCGATCCACCGTCGAGCGCGGCGAAGTGCGCTCCGTCGCGGAACTTCAGTGGCATTCCCAGGGTTTCGCTGTAGAAGCGGATCGACTCATCCAGGTCGTCGGTCGACAGAATGATCATCCGTACGTCGTGGTCGCTCATCAGTTGCCTCCTATGGCTGAACGCTTTCAGGTTAGGGGCTGCACGGGTGCGGACATAGGGACCTTGGTCCATCTGGGTCCCCTGCCAGTTCTAGGGCACCTTTGGCGTGATCTCCTCGATCACCCATTGGGCGTATTCGAGATATTCGTCGACACCGCTCACCGCCGGCAGCGGCACCGCACTCACTGTGACGCCCTGTTCCCCGAGCCAGCACCACGGCTGCATCGTCGCCTTGAGTCGCAGCATGTGCGGCAGGTTGAAGATGAATTTCACCCGGGCTCCATTCGATCTTGCATGGGTCGGCGTGCAGAACTCTACATATATAGAGATTTTGTGGGGTAGGTTGTCCGGAATCAAGCCGAACCACAGGAGAGCTCGCCGACGATGACGCTGCAATTGGATCTGTCGCACCGGCGGGTGGTGATCACCGGCGCCGGACAGGGTGTCGGCCGCGGTCTCGCCGATGCCTTCGCTGCCGCCGGGGCCACGGTGCTGGTCAACGACCTCCGGGGTGACCGGGCCGAGGCTGTGGTCGCAGAGTTGCGAGAAGCGGGCGGGGATGCGGTTGCGGTGCCCTTCGACGTCACCGACTACGAGGCCGTCACGCAGGCAATCATAAGGACCGGCCCCGTCGACATTCTGGTCAACAATGCGGGCAATGCCGGGGCCGAGGGATTCGCCGCCCGGATGCCGTTCGCCGAAACCTCACCCGCGGAATGGAATCCCTTCCTGCAGGTGAACCTGTATGGCGTACTGCACTGCACGCGTGCGGTGCTGCCGACGATGGTGGAGCGGCAGTGGGGCCGGGTCGTGACGATCGTGTCGGATGCGGGCCGGACCGGGGACGCCGGCGGCGCGGTGTACGCGGCGGCCAAGGCCGGTGCCGCGGGTTTGACGCGGTCGATCGCGCTGGAGAACGGCCGCTACGGCATCACGGCCAACAACATTGCGCTGGGCACCATGCGAACCCCGCTCACCGAACCGCTGTGGGCTGAGATGGCCGACTCCCCGCAGGCCAAGGCGATCCTGTCGCGCTACCCGATCCGCCGGCCCGGGCTGCCCGAGGATGTCGCCTATCTGGCGGTACTGCTGTCCAGTGACCAAGGCTCCTGGATCACCGGCCAGACGCTACCGGTCAACGGCGGCTACTCCTTCGCGATGTGAGCCAGCCGGGGCCGCCGCAACGATCGCGGTGATGATGTCGTGGACTTGTTCGTCGGAGGTGATCGTGCGGTCGCCACGGGCCAGGGCGAGCATCAGCCCGCTGATGAAAGTCAGCAGTACATAGGCCTTTTCATCGATCAGCTCCGGATCGGTATCGGCTGGACAGAGGCCGAGCACGACGTTGCGGTGCAGTTCGAAGAACTGCTCCTGGTTGTGGCTGAACGCCTCGGCCAGCCCCGCGTCCCGGCTCGACGGCATGACGAGCTCATAGCGGGCCTTGCTCCGGACCAGGCGCGCCCCGGTGCCGGACCGGATGACCAGCCGGGCCAGGCCGGCCGCAGATGATGGGCCGTCGCCGCCGTTCTCCGATCGGGTGGCCGCGGTGAGATCGGCCAGGTCGAGGTCGGCGATGCGGTTGGCCGCCGCCCGCACCAACGCCGCGCTGGTGCGGAAGTAGAACGACGTCGTCCCCTCGGCAACCCCGGCCTTCCGATCGACCTTGAGGTGGGTGACGCCCTTGATGCCCTCGCGGGCGAGCAGAGTGATTGCCGCGTCGCACAATTCGCGTCGCCGTTGTTCGGGGTTCTGTTTGCCTCCCACGCTGCGCCTATCGGCGGGCCGGCGCGGCGACGTGCTCGGGGCGCACCCCGGTGCCGACCAGGTACGCCGGAATCGCGGTGAGTTGGGGGAACTTTCGGACGACGTTCAGCAGTGCCCCGGGCGGGCGGATCTCGGCGCCGGCCATCACCGGCGCAATCACCTGACGATGCAGGATGCGTTGGAGGCCTTGGGTGATGGTGGTGGGTAGGGTGCGCCGGCGCTGCACTGAGGCCAGGTCGGACTCGGTGACCCGGTGCTCGCGCAGCGGCTGGTACAGCAGGCGCGCGGTTGCGACGGCGTCCTGGATCGCGACGTTGATGCCGACCCCGCCGACCGGGGACATGGCGTGTGCGGCGTCGCCGATGCACAGCAGGCCGTCGCGGTGCCACCGCGGCAGGCGGTTGAGCTGAACGTCAAGATGTTTGACGTCGTCCCAGGAAGTGAGCGCATCCGGGTCGGCCTCTGGGATCAGCTCGGTGAGCTCGGCATGGAACGCGTCGAGGCCGCGGGCCCGCAGCTGGGCATCGCTACCCTTCGGGATCAGATAGGCGACCTGGAAGTAGCCGGTGCGGGGAATCATGATCAGCGCGCGTCCGGGCGCGGTGCGCGGGATCAGCGAGTACTGGCCGTCCTCGGTGCGCGGCAGTCGGAACCACCACACGTCGAAGGGCACTGGATAGTCCCGGGTCTTCAGCCCGGCTTCCCGCCTGACCAGTGACGTGCGTCCGTCGCAGGCGACGGTGAGATCGGCGCGCAGTTCACCGTCCCCGTCGGGGCCCGTGTAGCGCACCCCGGTGATGCGTTCACCGTCGCGCAGCAGTCCGGTCACCTCGGTCCGCATGCGCAGGGTGAAGTTGGGATCGTCCTTGCCCGCGTCGGCCAGCAGATCGAGAAAGTCCCACTGCGGAACCATCGCCACGTACGGGTGGGGCTGGCGCAGCCGACGGAAGTCGACGAGCGTCACCGGGTCACCGTCGACGGTGAACTCGCCTTTCTCCACCTTGCTGTAGCCGATCTTGTTGAACTCGCCGAAGAGCCCCAGCTCGTCGAGCATGCGCATGGTGCTCGGATGCACGGTGTCGCCGCGGAAATCGCGCAGGAAGTCGGCGTGCTTCTCCATGACGGTGACCGCCACCCCGCACCGGGCCAGGATCAGCCCGAGCATCATCCCGGCGGGCCCGCCGCCCACGATCGCGCAGTTGGTGGATTCCAGTCCGGGGGCATCAGGCATGTGCGAGTCCGTTCAACGCTTCGGGTAGCGGTTCGGTGTGCAGCACACCGAGGCGCTGCGTCGCGCGGGTGAGGGCGACATACAACTCGGCGGCACCCCGGTCGCCGTCGGCCAGGATGTGTGCCGGTTCCACCACGAGCACCGCGTCGAACTCAAGGCCCTTGGTTTCCGACGGTGCCACCGCGCCCGGCACGCCGGGCGGGCCGATCACCACGCTGGTGCCGTCCCGGGTGGCTTCATCCCGGACGAATTCCTCGACAGTCGAGGGGATTTCGGCGGCGGTGAGCCGCCGTGACCACGGCTGTACCCCGCAGGACCGGACGGACTCCGGCGGGTTCACCCCGGGGGCGAATTCAGCCAGCAGCGCCCCGGCCACCGCCATGATCTCGGCCGGAGTGCGGTAGTTGACCGACAGCGTCCGGTAGATCCACCGGCCCGGCACATACGGCTCGAGCATCGCGTCCCAGGACCGGGCACCGGCGGCTGACCGGCGCTGGGCCAGATCGCCGACCACCGTGAAGGACCGGCGTGGGCAACGACGCATCAGCACCCGCCAGTCCATCTCGGACAGTTCCTGGGCTTCGTCGACCACAACATGACCGTAAGTCCAATCCCGGTCGGCTGCAGCGCGTTCGGCGAGTTCCCGGGTGTCGCGCTCGAGGAATCGGTCGGCCAGGTCCTCGGCGTCGATCAGGTCGCTGGCCAGCAGGTGGTCCTCGTCGTCCATCAGATCCTCGCGGGCGATCATCAGGTCGAGCACCCCGGCGGCGTAGGCGGCTTCCTCTCGGCGTTCGAGTTCCGCGGCCTCCTCGCCGGCCTTGTCACGGCCCAGCAGGTCGACCAACTCGTCGAGCAGGGGCACGTCCGAGACGGTCCAGGCGCTGCCGTCGGCGCGGAACAGCCGAGGGTCGGCGCCGGCCGCAGCCAATCGTTCCGACGACGAATACAGCGGGGCCAGCAGGGTCTCCGGGGTCAGAATCGGCCACAGCCGATCGAGAGCCGCAGCGAATGCGGCGTTGTCGTCGAGCTCGCTGACCACGCTGGCCCGCAGTTCCTCCCATGCCGCCTTGTCCTCGCGGCTCAGCCAACCCTTGCCGATGCGGGCGACCGCACGTTCGGTGAGGACATAGGTGACGATGTCGCGGAACGTCGCACGGGCCTCGTTGTGCGGCAGCCCGGTTTCGCGGGCCTCCTCGATCGCCCATTGTGCGGTTTCGGCGTCGATGCGCACCGTGACGTCGGGCAGTTCGATCAGGATCGGCTCGTCCGGGACTTCCTGGCGGTCGGCCACGGCGGCGGCCAGCACGCCGAGGATCTTCAGCGAACCCTTGATCGCGGCCGCCTCTGGCGTGTCCTCGGCGGTGACCTGTAGACCGGGCACCAGGTCGCCGGGTGTCATGAACACCGCATCGGACTCACCCAGCGAGGGCAGCACCCGTCCGATGTGGTTCAGGAACGCCTCATTGGGCCCGACCACCAGCACGCCGTGACGTTCGATCCGCTCCCGGTGGGTGTAGAGCAGGTAGGCCACCCGGTGCAGCGCCACCACGGTCTTGCCGGTGCCCGGGCCGCCCTCGACCACCAGCACCCCGGTGTGTTCGTTGCGGATGACCTCGTCCTGTTCGGCCTGGATCGTCGCGACGATGTCGCGCATGCCCTCACCGCGTGGGGCGTTCACCGCGGCCAGCAGTGCGGCATCACCCTCGTCACCCTCGGCGGGTCGGCCCAGCACCTCGTCGGTGAAGTCGAGCACGCGGCGGCCCAGGGTGCGGAACTGGCGGCGCCGGTGCATGCCCTCCGGGTGGGCCCCGGTCGCGGTGTAGAACGGCCGCGCCAACGGTGCCCGCCAGTCCAGCAGCAGCGGTTCGTAGTCGTCCTCGCGGTCGAAGATGCCGAGACGCCCGACGTAGAGATGTTCTCCGGCAATGGTTTCCAGCCGACCGAAGCACAGCCCATTGTCGGCCACGTCGAGCCGGTTGGCCTCCTTGGCCAGCGCCCGCACCTCGGCGTCGCGTTCCACGGCGGAGCCGCCGTGCTCGCGGAGGGCGGTGCGATAGCGGTCACGCACCCGGACGCGCTCGGCATCCAGGCGGGTGTAGAGCCCGTCGACATAGCTCTGTTCGGTTTGTACTTCGATGTCGTGCTCGTCAGTTGGCACGTTGCCCACAGTTCCCTCGCTTATCCGTGGCTTGATCCGGCCAGCGATTGTGCGCCATCACCGGGGCCTTGCCGCAAGGCCCCGGGGTCGCGATAAAATTGGGGTCAGCAAGCACTCACCCCATCCGGCCCGCATCCACGATACGCAGCACCGCGGCACCTTCTTCGTCGCTGGCGGCCAGGTCCACTTCCACGTCGAAGCCCCAATCGTGATCTCCGGCCGGATCTTCGAGGATCTGTCGCACCCGCCACATCTGCGGCTGCCGGTCGAAGATCAGCAACGCCGGGCCGCGCGCGTCGGCTCCGGTGCCCACTTCCGCGTGTTCGTCGAAGTACTCCTCGCCGACTTCGGCCCAGCGATCGGCCGTCCACCCGGATGAGGCGTCCAGCGCGCCGAGATCGTCCCAGCGGGCGCGGGCGAACAACTCCACCCGCCGGAACAACGCGTTGCGCACCATCGCGGTGAACGCCCGCTCGTTGCCCGTCAACGGGCGCGGTCGGGCCGGCACGGCCACCGGTGCGTCGTGAGGTTGGTCCGGGCTGGTCAGCTGCTCCCACTCGTCGAGCAGGCTGGAATCCACCTGACGCACCAATTCGCCGAGCCACTCGACGATGTCGGCCAGCGCTTCGGTGCGGGCGGCCGTGGGTACTCCTGAGCGCAGCGCCTTGAACGCATCGGACAGGTAGCGCAGCACGGCCCCTTCGGAGCGGGTCAACCCGTAGACGCTGACGTACTCGCGGAAGGTCAGGGCGCGCTCCCACATCTCGCGCACCACCGACTTTGGAGACAGGTGCCCGTCGGCCGCCCACGGATTGGTCTGCCGGTACACCTCGTAGGTGTGCCCCAGCAGTTCGGCCAGCGGCTTGGGATAGGTGACCTCGTCGAGTAGTTCGATGCGTTCCTCGTACTCGATGCCCTCTGCCTTCATCTCCGCCACCGCTTCGCCCCTGGCCTTGTTCAGCTGGGCGGCCAGGATCTGGCGGGGATCTTCCAAAGTGGATTCGATCACCGAAACCACGTCCAGCGCATAGGTTTCGGCTTCGGCGTCGAGGACATCGACCGCGGCCAGCGCGAACGTCGACAGCGGTTGGTTGAGCGCGAAGTCCGGCGGGAGGTCGACCGTCAGCCGGTAGCGGCGGCCGTCTGCCTCGGGTTCGGCAAGCCGTTCCACGACACCGGCCTGCAGCAGGGAGCGGGCGATGCCGACCGCCTCCCGGATGTGCCGAAGTTGACGTTTGCGTGGTTCGTGATTGTCGGTGAGTAGGCGACGCATCGCCGCGAACGGGTCACCGGGGCGGTCGACGACATCGAGAATCATCGCTGTCGACACCCGCATATTGCTGGTCAATGCTTCGGGGGCGGCGTCGATCAGCCGGTTCATGGTGTTCTCACCCCACGGCACCATGCCCTCAGGGGCCTTGCGCCGCACCAATTTTCGACGCTTCTTCGGATCTTCGGCCACCTTGGCGAACTGTTTGAGGTTCTCCACCTCGTGGTCGGGCGCCTGCACCACGACAGTGCCCGCGGTGTCGTATCCGGCGCGCCCGGCCCGCCCGGCGATCTGGTGGAACTCGCGGGCGTTGAGCAACCGCATCCGGGTGCCGTCGTATTTGGACAGGGCAGAAAAGACGACGGTGCGGATCGGTACGTTGATACCGACACCGAGGGTGTCGGTACCGCAGATCACCTTGAGCAGTCCGGCCTGGGCCAACTGTTCCACCAGCCGGCGGTATTTGGGCAGCATACCGGCGTGGTGGACGCCGATGCCGTGCCGCACCAACCGCGACAGCGTGGTCCCGAACGTCGTGGAAAACCGGAAACCGCCGATCATCTCGGCGATCGCGGCTTTCTCCTCCTTGGTGCTGACGTTGACGCTCATCAGGGCCTGGGCCCGCTCCAGCGCGGAGGCCTGGGTGAAGTGCACGACGTAGATCGGTGCCTGTTTTGTGTCGAGCAGGTCGGCGATGGTCTCGTGCATCGGCGTGGTGGCGTACGAGTAGAACAGCGGGACCGGCCGTTCGGCACCGGCCACCAGCGCGGTCTCCCGCCCGGTGCGCCGGGTCAGGTCCTTGCGCAGGAATTCGACGTCACCCAGCGTCGCCGACATCAGCAGGAACTGGGCCTTGGGAAGTTCCAGCAGAGGCACCTGCCATGCCCAGCCGCGGTCGGGGTCGCCGTAGAAGTGGAACTCGTCCATGACCACCAGGCCGATGTCCGCGTCGGCGCCTTCCCGCAGCGCAAGGTTGGCCAGGATCTCGGCGGTACAGGCGATGATCGGGGCGTCGGCGTTGACCGAGGCGTCCCCGGTGAGCATTCCGACGTTGGCCGCCCCGAACACGTCACAGAGGGCGAAGAACTTCTCGCTCACCAGCGCTTTTATCGGTGCGGTGTAGAAGCTGGGCCGGTCGGCGGCGAGTGCCGCGTACAGCGCACCGGTGGCCACCAGCGACTTGCCCGATCCGGTCGGCGTCGCGAGGATCACGTTCGCCCCGCTGACCAGTTCGATCAGCGCTTCCTCCTGCGCCGGGTACAGCGTGGTGCCGTTTGCCTCGGCCCAGGCGGCGAAGTCGGTGAACAGCGTGTCGGCGTCGTTGCCCTTGGCGCGCAGCGCCGACAGGTCGCTCGGATCGTCGAGCAGGGGAGTGGTCATGTTGGTAACCAGCGTGCCAGTTCGCCCGTGCCGCCGTTCGCCCCGGTCGGCACCCATACGGTGCGCCGACCGGGACTGCTTGAGCGCCGTTATCCGAACTGGCCGGGCTGGTAGTCGCCGGCCGGCTGCTGGATGATCACGTTCAGGCGGTTGACGGTGTTCATGAAGGCGATCAGGCACACCAGCGCGGCCAATTGATCCTCGTCGTAGTGCTTGACCGCATTCGCCCACACATCGTCGCTGACCCCGCCCGCCGCGTCGGCGATCCGGGTGCCCTGTTCGGTCAATTCCAGGGCCGCGCGTTCGGCCTCGGTGAACACCGTTGCCTCCCGCCACGCGGCGACCAGGTGGAGGCGCTGCTGGGTCTCCCCGGCGAGCACGGCGTCCTTGGTGTGCATGTCGGTGCAGAATGCGCAGCCATTGATCTGGCTGGCGCGCAGCGCCACCAATTGCTGTGTTGTGTCGGGGAGTGCCGAGTCCGTGATCACCTTGCCCGCCGAGGTGACGTACTTGAGCATCTTGACGGCGGTCGGGTTCTCGAACAGGTTCAATCGAGCATCCATGGTGCACTCCTATGTTGAAGGTGGCTATACACCCTCAAGACACCTCGACTCGACGAAATGTGACATGTGCCGGTGGGCTGGGTGATCGTCGCGTGCCGGATAATCAGCGGGTGCAGATGCCGACCACCCTTGAGTTCGTCTTGTTGGTGATCGTCGTCGTGCTGTTCGCGGCGTTCGTCACGTTCCTGGTGCTGTTCATCGTGAGCCGCCGGCAGCTGACGAAGGCCCGGCGCGAGATCGAGAGCATGAAGCTCGAGGACGAGGACCGCCGGCGGAGGCGCCGTCGCGGCGTGGCGCCGTTTGCGATCAAGACGGTGTTTCAGACGGCGGACATGCTGATCACCAAGGGTCTGGGCGCGACGGTGCGCAACTCGATCGAGGACCTGGCCGGGTGGGCCCAGGTCGAACGCCCGGATCTGGCCCGGCTGACCGCAGATGGCCGTGTCGTCATCGTCTTCTCCGACATCGAGGGCTCGACCGAGTACAACGCCGCGATGGGTGACCGGGCCTGGGTGAAGCTACTCGAGAAGCACAACAAGCTCGTTCAGGCGCGGGTCGACAAGCATGGCGGTCACGTGGTCAAGACACAGGGCGACGGATTCATGATCGCGTTCGCCGACGCGGAGAACGCGGTGCGATTCGCCACAGATGTGCAGAGCGCGCTCGCGGAGAATTCCCAGCGCTGGCAGGCGATCCGGGTGCGGATCGGCGTGCACATGGGCACGTCGGTGCGCCGGGGTGACGATCTGTTCGGGCTCGACGTCGCGATGGCGGCGCGCGTCGCCAGTCAGGCCGACGGCGGCGAGATCCTGGTCAGCGAACCGGTCGGTGACGCGGTCAGGCATCTCGACGACATCGTCCTTGGAGCGGCCCGCGAAGTGGAACTGAAGGGCCTCCCCGGGACTCACCGGCTCTATCCGGTGCTCAGCGCCGAGCAGCCGGCGCTGGAGGCGGCGGTTGGACGTGACGCGTGACCCATTGCGCGGCGAGCTTGATCAGGCCCGATTTCGGATAGCTGACGTGCGCGTCCCAGTCCCGGCCTAGCGAACAGATGGGGTCGTTGGTGTTGCACAGGTCCGCGGTCCTGGCGCCGAAGTCCGGGCTCATCCGGGTCAGCGGCTGGCCGAGGCGCGCCGACGGGTTGCCGAAGACCACCACCGAGGCGACCCGTGGGACAACCGCGGCGGGCAGCGGGGCCGTGTAGCCGAGGCCGGCGATCGGCGAGGTGGCCACGACGTCGACGACGGCCGCGCCCTGCGAATAGCCGCCCATCACGATCTTGGTCTTGGGGCATCGTGCCGCGGTGGCCTGGATGCGCTTGCTCATGTCGGTGGCCCCGGCGGCGGCCTTCATGAAGTCCCACGATGCGGGGTACTGCACCGCGTAGGTGCCGATGGTCGAGCCTTTGACCATCGGGCCCAGCGTGTCGACGAATGCCTTGCCGACATTGCCGATACCGGCGGGCTCGTCGGTGCCACGGGCGAAGACGACTTCGATGTCGGGACAGTCCGGCGCGGCCGAGGACACGGGAGCCGCGATCAGGCACACCGCGGTGGCGGCACCGACTGCTGCGATGCTCGCCCGGCGGCCCGCGTGCCGGGCCCACCTACCGACAGGCATGCTTCTCCTCGACCTGGACGTGTCCGCTCCCGCGTGAACCACCATCCCCAGCTATCACTTCTACCACTGTTTCAACAGTGGTGCCCAGACATAGCGGATCCGTGCAATGGGTACTCGATCACCGTGACCACTCCAGTTCTCGACGAACTCCTGCACATCGAACGCGCCGGGTGGGATTCGCTGTGCGAGTCGACCGGCGCCGACTTCTACGGTGATCTGATGCTGCCCGACGCCGTCATGGTCCTCGCGAACGGCATGGTGATGGATCGGAACACCGTCGTCAGCGCGCTGGCGCAAGCCCCGCCGTGGCGTGCCTACGAGATCAGCGGAGTGCATCTCATCGCACTCGACGACGACAATGCCGCCCTCGTCTACATCGGCACGGCCTACCGCGACGGGGACGAGCCGGCGTTCGTCGGCGCGATGTCCAGCGTCTATCACCGGGTCGACGGGGTGTGGAAGCTCACGCTGTATCAGCAGACCCGCAAGGCCGAACAGTAGGCCGAGTTACCTCGCCGGTGGCGTCGCCCGCGTCCCGCATATGGTCGAGCGGTGACGATCGCCTATGACGAAGTTCTGCGGGAACGGGTCGGGGTGCATCTGGCGGGGCACGAACGCCGCTCGGTGACCGACCCGACGAAGCGGCACGCGGCCGTGGCGGTGGTCCTGGTCGATTCCGAGGTCGGTGAGGACCGGGTGGATCCGGCTCCGGTCGACGAATGGATCGACGGCCGCCCGATGCCGGAGCCAGGGCTCGACGGCCGCATGGTGGACGTGTCGGGTGGGGCGGCTTTTCTGTTGTGCCGCAGGACTTCTCGACTTTCCTCGCACGCTGCGCAGTGGGCGTTGCCCGGCGGCCGGCTGGACCCGGGTGAAACCGCGGTCGAGGCCGCGCTGCGGGAACTGGACGAGGAGGTCGGGGTCAGCCTGCCCGGCTCGGCGGTGCTGGGACTGCTCGATGATTACCCGACCCGCTCTGGTTACGTCATCACCCCGGTGGTGATCTGGGGCGGCGGGCGGTTGGACCTGCGGCCATCCCCCGACGAGGTGGTGGCGGCGTACCGGGTGGGCTTGCACCAGCTGCAGCGCGCGGATTCGCCGCGGTTCGTCACGATTCCGGAGAGCCCGCGCCCGGTGGTGCAGATTCCGCTGGGCAATGACCTGATCCATGCGCCTACCGGCGCGGTGCTGCTGCAGTTGCGGTGGCTGGCGCTGGAGGGTCGCACCGATCCGGTCGACGAGCTCGAACAGCCGGTCTTCGCCTGGAAGTAGGCCTCAAGCCTCGTGTCCTGGCTTGAGGTCGGCCACGTCGGTGAGGTTGACCCAGGGCTGCGGCTCGTCGGGCGCTTGGCCGTCAACCGGATTCAAGAGGTAGCCGACGTGGTCGCCGAGATCGAACCGGTCGAGGATGGCGCCCACGAACCAGGCCGGCGAGGCATCGAGGATCGGTGCTCCGGCGGGGCCGGCATGCCAGCGGCATTCGGCGAACTTGTCGACGTCGTCCCCGGTCTGCCCGCCGAACCAGCGGGCCAGCTCCACATCGTCACGAGCCAGCAGGTGCACAGCCAGGTGGGTGGCCGCTTCCGCGACGGCGAAGGTGTGGTTCTGCTTCGAGATCCCGACGAGGAACCGCGGTGGATCGATGCTGGCCTGCGTGGTGAACCCGACCAGGCAGCCTGCCGGCCCGTTCTCAGCCCGTGCCGTCACGACGAACATCGGGTAGTCGATGAGCCCGACGAACCCGTCGAAACCTTCCCAGCTCTGCACCACCACACCATTCTCGGCCGGCGGTGCCCGTTTGGTGCCAACCTTGCCGGGTAGCCGGCGCTAGGGGCTGCGGGTCCGGCGCCCGCGCCGGACGGTGGCTGTCGCGGGCGCGCTCGGGTGCGGCGGCGCCGACGGTGTGTCCATGCGCTGAAACGACTGCTGGATACGTTCCCGGTCACCGCCGAGGCCGACCAGGAGGTTGGTGATGTGCGGTGCCAGCACGCGCGAGACACCCCCGCCGTCGGTGCCGAAAACACCGATGATCTCGGCCAGGACGTAGCCGTGCATCATGGTCCAGATCTGGGCGGCCACGGCCACCGGATCGCCCTCGTCGATGGCGCCGATGTCCATGCAGCGCTGTACGAATGCCGGGATCTGGGCGTACACCGAGTTGATCTCGGACAGGGCCGCCGGATGGCCGTCGACTGTGAGGTCGCGGCCTATCGGCAGCGTGATGGACGGCGAGGTGATTCCGAACATCAGCCGGTACCGCTGCGGATAGGTGAGCGCGTATTCGCGGTAGGCCAATCCAGAGGCGAGAAGGTCGGCCACCGGATCGTCGGTGTCCGGCCGCCGGCGCAGGTGTTCGCCGAAACGGACGTAGGACTCCCGGACGAGCGCCTCGTACAGGCCGGGCATGCCGTCGAAGTGGGTGTAGACCGCCATCGTGGAGGCGCCGATCCGCTTGGCCAGCATGCGCGCGTTGAGCGCCTCTGGCCCGCTCTCCTCGAGGACGTGCAGGCTCTCCTCGATCAGGCGCTCGCGAATTCCCATGGTGTCCATCGTCCTGGACATGCTGCCATAACAATGTTATACCTCCCAATAACATTGTTATGGATGGTGGGGGAGCCATGCTGGAGACCATTGCCCGAGCGACGAGCAGGTACGCACTCCTCGTCATGGCCGCCTGGGTGCTGCTGGCCGGCATCGGCAACATCGCGGTGCCCCAACTCGAGCACGTCGTGAAAGAGCAGTCCCGGGCCTTCTTCCCCACCGACTCCGGTGCCACGGAGGCGGCGCAACGGATGGGCACGCTGTTCGGGGATTCCGACAGCAACAACATCGCCTATGTCGTCCTCGAAGCCGACCGGACCTTGGGGGACGCCGACCGCGCCTACTACCGCACCCTGGCCGACCGACTGCGCACCGACACCCCCGGCGTCGAATCGATCATGGATCTGTGGGACGACCCTGCCGCCACGGCGGTGTTCGAAAGCCAGGACCACCGGGCGGCCTACCTGATGGTGCGGCTCTCCGGACAACTGGGCAGCACCACCGCGACCGACGCCGTGGCCGCGCTGCGCACCGCAGTCGATGCGCCTGACGCCCCGGCCGGACTACGCCTCCACGTCACCGGGCCCGGGCCCAGCCTGGTCGACGAATTCGCCGCCCTGGACGCCCAATTGGCGAGGATCACGGTGCTGACCGTCGGAATGATCGCAGCACTCCTGCTTTTCGTGTACCGCTCGCCGATCACCGCGGCCGTCCCACTCGCCTCGGTGGGGTTGGCGCTGGCGGCCGCGCGCCCGGTGGTCGCGCTGCTCGGCGAGCACGGCGTGATCGAGGTGTCGGTGTTCTCGGTCGCGTTGATGTCGGCGATGGTGCTGGGCGCCGGTACCGACTACGGCATCTTCCTACTCGGCCGCTACCACGAGAACAGGCGGGCCGGCATGGCGTCGCCGGATGCCCTGGCCGACGCCTACCGGCGGGTGGCCCCGGTGATCGCCGGATCATCCGCCACGATCGCCACCGCGCTGTTCTGCCTGACCTTCGCCAAGGTGAATTTTCTGCGCAGCGCCGGGATCCCCAGTGGGATAGGTGTTCTCGCGGCGATGCTGGGGGCGCTGACGTTGACGCCCGCATTGATCGGTTGGTTCGGCCGGCGCGGATGGATCGAGCCGCGTGCGGCGCGGGCCAGTCGACGGTGGCGCAAGATCGGCACCGCCGTCGCCCGCTGGCCAGGGCCGATCCTGGTGGTCGCCGTCGCTGCACTGATCGTCTGCACGTTGCCGCTGCTGGGCGCCAAGATCAGCTTCTCGGAGCTGTCCGCACAGCCGGCCGGCACCGACTCCAGTCGCGGATACCAGGCGGTCCACGGCCGCTTCCCGGACAACCGGCTGTTGCCCGAGATCGTCTCCATCGAGGCCGACCGCGACCTGCGCAATCCGGCCGGGCTCATCACGATCGAGCGGGTCACCAGAAAGATCCTGGAGGTACGCGGGGTGCGTACAGTGCAATCGGCCAGCCGGCCCGCCGGGACCCCCGTACGCCAGGGCACCTTGACCTACCAGGCCGGACAGATCGGCGAACAACTCGACGGCACAGCGCAATCCGCGCTCAACGGGATGAACTCCGTGGACACCGTCACGGCGACCATCGGCCGGCTAGACGGCGCCCTCGACGGCATGCAACGCGGGCTGAGCGGCGCCGTCGACGGCCTGAACCGGGTCGGGGCCGGCTCGCAGGACATCGGTGCGGGCATGACCGGACTGCAGGGCAATCTCCAGACAGTGTCCGGATATGCCGATCCGCTACGCCAATTCGTCAGCAACAACCCCGACTGTGCGGCCAATCCGATCTGTGCGGCGGTGCAGAAGATCGTCACGCCCCTCGACGACGCGGTGAGCTCGACGGGGACCCTCGCCGGCGGTGCAGGCGCACTCGAGCAGGGTGCGGCCAGTGCCACCAACTCACTCGACGGAGCGGCCAGGGGCGTCGCGACGATGCGCTCCGCGTTGACCGAGCTCCGCAGCCTCACCACCACCCTGCGCTCCAGCCTGGGCTCGGTCGGCCCGCAGATGCAGCAGATGACCGGCTACCTGTCGCAGCTGAGCACCGACTTCGACGGCAGTTCCGAGGGCGGGTTTTATCTGCCGCCAAGGACTTTCGATGATCCACAGTACCGCCGGGTGATGGGCATGATGTTCTCCCCGGACGGTCACGCCACCCGGTTGCTGGTCTACGGCGACGGTGAGTCCTGGGGCCGTGACGGCGCTGATCGATCTGCCGAGATCCGCATCGCCGCGGCCGAAGCGCTCAAGGACACCCCACTGGCGGCCAGCGGCGTCGTCGACCTCACCGGAGTCGGCACTGCCACCGCAGAACTCATCACCTACGTGCAGCACGACTTCACCCTGCTCGTGATCGCCACGCTCATCCTGATCTTCGGGATCGTGGCAGGCATGCTGCGCAGCCCGGTTGCCGGGATCGTGGTGCTGGCCACCGTCACCATCTCCTACGCATCGGCGCTGGGGGCCAGCGTCGCCGTCTGGCAGTACCTGTTCGGACAACCCCTGCACTGGGCGGTCCCCGCCTTGGCCTTCATCGCCCTGGTCGCCGTCGGTGCGGACTACAACCTGCTGCTGGCGATGCGGTTGCGCGACGAGGCCGGGGCCGGCGTCCGAATCGCGACGATCCGGGCCTTCGCCGGTACCGGCAGCGTCGTCACGATCGCCGGAATCGTGTTCGGGCTGACCATGTTCGCGATGCTGGGCGCCAGTGTGGTGACGATCGCCCAGGTCGGGTCCACCATCGGCATCGGCCTGTTGATCGACACGCTGGTGGTGCGGACCTTCGTGGTGCCGCCGATCGCCGTGCTGCTGGGCCGTTGGTTCTGGTGGCCCCGGCGGGCCGAGCGGTCCGACAGGTCCGACAGGTCCGTCAGGTCGACGAACCAGTCCCGGCGTGAATGCCGCTCAGCAGACCGGTCAGCTGTCCCACTTCGATGAGATAGCCATCCGGATCGCGCATGTAGCAGCGCACTTCGGCCTTTCGATCGATGGGTGGGGTCAGAAACTCGGCACCTTTCGCGCTCCATTCGCGGTAATAGGCCTCGATGTCGGCCACCCGGATGTTCAGGAAGCTGGTCGCGGTGCGCGGATCAGTCGGCGGGTGCAACGTCACGTCGGGCTTGTCCGGTGTGGGACCACCGCCAGGGTTCATGATCAGCCAACTGTTGGCCAGCTTGACGATGCACGGGTCTTCGGCCATCACCACCTCGCCGCCGAGCACGTCGCTGTAGAACGTTCTCGATCGCGGCACGTCTGCGACGGTGAGGAAGTGGGTCAGCAACAGACCCGTCTCCGGGTTCGGTAGCAAGTCTTCGCGCTTCATCTTGATTCCCTTCCGATCGTGCAGTGGTCTGCAATACCCGTGCGAGTACCTCAGCTAATCTGCCGCGGCAGCATCGCGGGCATGACTTCGGCAAAGTCTGGGTACATACGCCGGGGGAGGGCGAATACCGGAAGGACTCATGACGGCACCGCGATTGCAGGTTGACCAGCGCGACGCCGCCGAAGCCCAGCGCATCGCGGGCGCGGTGACCTCGGCGTTCGCCACCCGGGTGGTGGGCCAGGGCCATCTGCGCGAATCGATGTTGGTCGCGCTGCTCGCCGGCGGACACCTGCTCATCGAGAGCGTGCCCGGGCTGGCCAAGACCACGGCGGCCCGGGTGGTGGCCGAGTCCATCGACGGCAGCTTCCGGCGCATCCAGTGCACACCGGATCTGTTGCCCAGCGACATCATCGGAACCCAGATCTACGAGGCCGCGCACAACTCGTTCGCCACGCAGCTGGGCCCGGTCCACGCCAACATCGTGCTGCTCGACGAGATCAACCGCTCCAGCGCCAAGACCCAGAGCGCCATGCTGGAGGCGATGGAGGAACGCCAGACCACGATCGCCGGCGTCGAATATCCCATTCCCGAGCCGTTTCTGGTGATCGCCACCCAGAACCCGGTCGACCAGGAGGGCACCTATCCGCTCTCGGAGGCCCAGACCGACCGGTTCATGCTCAAGGAGATCGTGGGCTACCCCTCGGTCGAGGAGGAGGTCGAGATCGCCGCCCGGATGGACGCCGGACTCTACGACCGGGATCACCGCGCGGCTCCGGTCGTCACGATCGACGACGTCCGTCGTGCCCAGGACATCGTCCGGCAGGTGTATCTCGATCGCGCGCTCGTCGAGTACGCCGGCCGACTGGTCGCCGTCACCCGCGAGCCCGAACAGCACCTGCCGGCGAACGTGGCCAGGCTGATCGAGTACGGGGCCAGCCCGCGGGCCACCCTGGCCTTCTGCCGGACGGCCCGGGCGCTGGCCGTGCTGCGCGCCCGCGACCATGTGGTGCCCGACGACATCGCCCGGTTGGCGCACCGGGTGCTGCGGCACCGGCTGATCCTCGGATTCGAGGCGGCCACCGCCCGGGTCACCCCCGATGTCATCGTCGACGCGGTGTTGCGTGCGGTGCAGGTCCCGTGAGGCCGCGATGGGCAGGTATCTGGACTCCGCCAAGGCGTATGTCGGCCGCGACGCCGGCGGTCTGCTCGAGGGTGGCCGCTACGCCCTGGTCCACACCCGCAGCCTGGAGTTCGACGAGTTGCGGCCCTACGTCCCCGGGGACGATGTCCGCGACATCGACTGGAAGGCCACGGCACGCTCCGGGCACACCCTGATCAAGCGGTTCGTCTCGGAGAAGCACCACAAGGTACTGGTGGTCGCCGACGCCGGCCGTAACAGCTGCGCACTGGCCCCGTCCGGTGAGCTGAAAAGAACTGTGGCACAGAACATCATCGGCGGGATCGGATTGATGACGTTGCCCCGGTCCGATGAGATCGCGATGGTGCTCGGTGACCACCGCGGCACGGTGGACATCCGGCTGCGCCGCGGCGAGACCCATATCGAGAGCATGCTGCACCGCTTCCACCATCACGCCACCGACCACCCCGGCCCGAGCGACATCCTGGTTCAGCTCGAATGGGTGGCCCGTCACTACCGGCACCGGTTGTTGATCTTCGTGGTGTCCGACGAACCGGAGGTCACCGACCGGCTGGCCGAAGTGCTTCGCCCGCTGACCGCCCGCCACGACGTGCTGTGGGCATTGGTCGGTGACATGCCCGCGGTCAGCGGGCACCGGGACACCGGCCGTAGCTATGAGATCGCTGACGGCCGTCCGATCCTGGCCGACCTGGACCGCGACGTCGTCCAGGCCTATCTGCGCACCGAAGCGCAACGGCGCGAACAGCTTTCCGAGTTCCTGACTTTGCAGCGGATACCGCACGCCCGGATTCCCGGCAGTCCGCGGATCAGGGCGGCCCTGACGGCGATGACCGGGGTGTACGCCCGTGCCGGATGACCTGCTGCGCCATGTGATCGGCCCGACGCCCTACTCGCCGGAGTGGCTGTGGACCGCGATCGGCCTGATTCTGCTGCTGTGCGCCTGGTACGCGGCAGTCTTCGTGCTGACATCGCGACGCCGTCCGGTGCGCGATCTCCCGGTCGTCGGCGCCGCACGGACGGAACTCCTGCGCCGCCGATCGGTCCGGGCGATCCGCCGCATCGGAAACCGTTACCGTGCGGGTGATCTGAGCCCAGCGCGCACCGGGGCAGCGCTGAGCCGGGAACTCCGCGCCTTCCTGCACGCGGCCACCGGGGTGCAGGCCCAGTACATGCAGGTCGACGACATCGCAGACAGCTCGGCCGGACCGGCCGCGCCGATCCTGGCCGAGCTCACCGACATTCAGTTCAACCATCGTTCCGTGCTGGATGCCGGCACGGCCAGCGACACCGCCGAGGAGTTGATCCGCGGATGGACCTGATCTGGTGGGTGGTGGCGATCACCGGTTGCCTCGCACTCGCCGGGTGCGTGGGCGTGGCCCTGCTGCTGAGGCAACCGATGGACCCGGACCGGCTCAGACCACTGGCCAACACCGGGCGGCTCACCCGGCTGCCCCAGTACGTGCGGACCGCGCGGCTGCGGACCATTGCGGCCGTCGTCGCCATGGTGCTGCTGACGGTCGCCTTCGCGGGGTCCGTACTGGCCGCCGCGCGCCCCACCGGACTGCCGTCGCTGACGCGCACCGTCCAGGCCGCGACACCCGAGGACATCATGGTGTGCGCCGGGGGCCCGGTGACCGACCCCGCGGTCAGCGCCACACTGCAGTACTTCGCCGATCGGGCCCGCTTCTTCGGGACCGAGCGGATCGGGCTGACCTCGGCCAACCGCCGCGTCATCCCGCTCACTCGGGACTATCAGTACGCCGCAGCACAATTCGCCGCCGTCGGCCGGCAGGATGGTGACCGGCCATTGGTCGCACCGGTGTCCTACGTCGATTACGCCGCCACCGTTCAGGACGTGCTGGCGATGTGCCTGACCGGCTTCCCGTCCTTTCCGGAACCGTCTCCGCAACGACGGTCCGTGATCTACGTCGGTCCCGAATCCCTGCCCGGCTCAGCCGAATCCGCCCCGCTGTTCACCGAGGATCGGCTCCGGGACCTCGCGGTGACAGCAGGTGTTCAGGTCAACGCGATCACCCCCGGATCCGGCGAGGGGACGGTGGCCGCGCTGACCCGCAGCACCGGTGGGAGCTGGTTTTCTGATTCGGCCGATATCGCCGCACATCTGACGCAGATCCGGAACCATCCGCCGAAGGCGGGGACGACCGGCGACAACACGGACGTCATCTCCGCCGAGACCCCGGCGATCCCGGTATTGCTCGCATTGCTGGCGTTGGCGGTGCTGTGGTGGTGGCCGGTGGTGATGCGGCGATGAGCCTGGAGCCGATCCTGCCACCGCTGCTTCTCGCAGTGCTCGCGGTGGTGCTCGTCGCGGCGCGGGTCATCACCTTCGGGCGGGTCAGGGCGCAAGGTGGCGGCTGGGCGTCGGTGTGGCGCTGGTCATCGCTGACGGCGGCCGGGGTGCTCCTGCTCGCGGCCGCGCTCGGCCCCACGGTGGGCGGGAGCCACGACACCGTGCCCCGGCCCGCCGGTGACCGGGAGCCCAATATCTTTGTGCTCCTGGACCGTTCTCCGCAGATGTCACAAGTTGGCGCCGATGGCCGCTCTCGGATGGCGGCGGCCCGAGACGATGTCGCGGCACTGATCGAACGGTATCCCGATGCCCGATTCGCCCTGATCGGGTTCTCCGACCGTCCGTCCGTGGTGTGGCCGCTGTCCGCCGATACCTGGAGCCTGCGGCCGGTGGTGGCGGCGACGGATGCGTACGCGGCGACGCCGGATGCCAATGTCGGTGCGGGCGCCACCGTGCTGCGCTACCAGCTCATCAGCGCCGTGCAGCAGTTTCCGAGGGCGCAGAACCTGGTGTTCTATCTCGGTGCGGGTGCTCCCGAATCGCAAGCGCCGCAACGGGAGTTCCAACTGCCCGAGGATGCCGTGGACGGCGGCGCGGTCCTGGGCTACGGAAACGCCGGCACCCAGGCGCTACGTGGAGTCGCCGGACAGATCGGGGTGCCGTTCGTGCCGCGTGCCGGCGTGATACCGCTGGACGTTGCGTTGCCGGCCGACAACACGTCGGGCCAGAGCCCCGCCGCTGTCCCGGACCGCGCCGCCGTCGAGCTGTACTGGGTTTTCGCCGGGGCCGCGGCGCCGCTCATCCTGATCGAGCTCTATCTGGTGCTACGGGGATTCCGCCGCATGCAGTCGATCGATGTGGGGTCCGGGCCATGAACCGGGCGCGTCGCAGGCTGTTGCTCTACTCCGCCCCGGTGGTGGTGATAGTGGTGATCGCCGCCATCAAGCTGCTGTCGGTCGTGGTGATCGGCCACTCGGCGGCGGCCGATTTCGCCGACCGCGACACCGCGGCGCTGGCAGGCGACGTGGCCAGGCTGCAGGTGCTGAACATCGTCGAGCCGGGCAAGGCGGACCATGCCGCAGGCGCCCTGGCGGTTCTGGAGAACCGGCTCGACGACGCCGACCGCCACTTCAGCGCGGCGATAGCCAGGCTTGATGCCGATGAATCATGTTCGGCCAGGGTGAATCTGGAACTCGTGCGGGAGACTCTCGGTGATCGCGCTGTCGCGGCGGCCGATCCTGAACTGGCGCTCACCCGCTACCTGGCAGCCCGCGAGGTGGTGGACAGCGCTTCGGGCGGATGCTTTGCGGGCAACACCGATCCGGACCCGGATCGGCGAGCCATCCGCAATGACGCGCCGGCACGGTTGAACAGCAAGATCGATGCCGCCTCCGCAATCTCGCCGCCACCGGCGTCGTCCCCTCCTCCGGCCGCCCAGGCACCGCCACCGGCAACGGCGGGTACGCCCACCACGGAGCCGCGGAATCGGCTCGACCCGACCGTCGGTGATCCGTTGGACCGGCTGCAACAGATCCTGCGCGATGCGGCGACGGGTTAGATTCGGGTGAGTCGGGTTCGTTGAGTCCGGTCGACGCGAAGGAATGGAATGGCTGTGGCAGACGGGTTGTCTGCGCGTGAGGCGAAGCGCCTGCAGACGCGTGAGCGGTTGATGGGTGCGGCGATCGCCGAGTTCAAACGTGCCGGGATGGCGGAAGCGGACGTGGGAACGATCGTGACTGCGGCGGGTGTCGCGCACGGCACGTTCTTCTTCCATTTCCCCACCAAGGAGCACGTGCTGCTGGAACTCGAGCAGCGCGAAGAGGTGCGCATCGCCAAGCAGTACGCCCAGTTCCTCAAGAAACCGCACAGCCTGGAGGATGGGCTGCGCGAGTCGATGCGGCTGGTTGTCGGCCTGGAACGCCGGCTCGGCGGCGTCCTGTTCAAAGACTTTCTCGCCCTGCACTTCTCGCAGACCCGACCCCCTGCGCCGGACAGTCAGGAACACCCGGTGATCTCCGGGGTGGCACGCGAGATCGAGTCGGCCCAGCAGCAGGGTGAGGTCGCCGCCGACGTCAACCCGTGGAACAGCGCGGTGTTCTTCCTGCTCGGCTTCTACGCCCTGCTGATCACCACCAACGACTGGCCCACCCGCGACGCCCTGCTGGACGACTACGTGGTCAGGACCATGCGCAGCCTGACGCCCTAGACCTACCCCGCGGGGCCCCTGTCGAGCCGGCGAATCGTTGACTATAGTCAGTCAACAGTTCGGGACCGGCTTACAGGAGGACCCTTGAATCTGCCGACGCTCAGGCTTCGTCGCACCGCCGTCGCGGGCGAGGGCGCCCTGCGCGGTCAGTCCCCGGCCGACCACGACGAGCAGTCCCGGACTGCGCAACGGCAGGCCGACAAGTGGCTGATCGTCGGATCGCTACTGATCGGCAGTGCCGTCCTCGGCATCTTCGGGCTGCCCATCTTCCTGCGCGGGGTGTGGTTGCTCCGGCGCGCCCAGCGCGACGGGCTGTCGGTGCGGCCGATGATGGTCACCCTGCTCGGTTATCTGGTCATCATCGACGCCGCGATCAATGCGATGGGTTGGTCGCTGGACCTGATCGGTAACCACTCTCTGCTGGCGAGAGTGCTTTTGACCGGCTGGGGCAACATGTTTGACGCCGGCTACTTCTGGCATTTCAACGAGCTGTGGGTGGGCGGCGCAGGTGGGCCGGGGGAGAAGGCCTGGGAGGTCGCCCTCATCCTCACCGTCTTCACCATGCGGATTGCTGCGGGCATCGGCTTTCTGCAGATGAAGCGCTGGGGTCAGCAGTGGATGATCGTCACCTGCTGGATGGGCGTGGTGATCTGGTGCGGCTACGTGTTCAACATGACGATGTTCGCCGACGTCCGCTACGCCGGGGTGATCTTCCCGGTCATCGGCTGGTGGCTCTACGACATCTTCTACATCACGCCGTTCCTGGCGATCCCGTACCTGCACACGGTCAACCGTGAGATCTTCACCGACTAGCACTCGAATATTGACTTAAGTCAGAGATTTCTACCCCACGAGGAGGGCACATGCTCTGGGAGATCTGCCGCTACATCGGTGCCTGGGGCGGCACCGCCCTGATCATCTGGTTCTGGTACTGGATGTTCTCGAACATCGGCACGTTCTGAGCCGATGGCCGACAACGATGCGATCACCGTCGAGCGCAGCTGCGCGCTGACCGCCGTTGCGCTGAGCGGCGGCCGCCGTGCCGGGGTGCGGCTGGTCACCGGTGAGCACCGCGGTTTCGGGCTGAACGCGGCCCTCGACTTCGTGCACGTGCCGTACCCGCCGCCTGGCGTCACCACGTGGACCAGGCGATCGTTGACCTGCGGTGTGGCACTGCAGTGCGCGCCGTCCAAGGACCGAATGGTGAACTACCGGCTGGGCGAGCTGTCCGGACGGGAATTGCAGGCCCTGACACTGGTGGAGGCGGGGGTGGCGCTGGCCTGGATCACCGCCCGGTGGCCCGGCCTGGTCACCGAAATCCGGAGACTGCTACCGGAATTGGATCCCTCCGATGCCGACCTGCCGGCCGCCGACATGCTGCGGAGCGCGGTGGAGCTGGCCCGTCACGGCGAGCCCCTCGACGTCGACCCGCTGTTGGGCCGGCTGCCCGTCGCTCACACCGCCCCCAGCGGACTGACGGACGGGTTGCGGCGCAGGTTCGGCCGGATGCCGTGGACCAGCACCCAAAAGCGACTGCCCAGGCCCTATTCCGTGCCGGTCGGCGGGGACGGCGGAGTGCGCAATCCCAACCTTCCGCCGCCGAGCCGGCCGCAGGACAACGATCTCGACGTCACCCCGCAGCACCGGCCGGGGATTCCGTACCCGGAGTGGAACGCGTGGACCGACAGCTTCCTGCGCGATCACGTGGCCGTCGTCGAGCACGCCAAACCGCCGCGCGGCCGCCAGTCCGCACCGGTCCCGGCCGATCTACGGGCCTGGTTCTCCGAACACACCCACCGGGCGATGACCGATCGGCTGGAGGACGGCTCGGACCTGGACGTGGATTCCTATGTCCGCCACCACATCGACCTGGCCACCGGCGAAGCCGGGGAGCCCCGGGTGTTCCGGGAGTTGTTGCCCAGCAGCCGGGATGTGTCGACCGCGCTGCTGCTCGACGGGAGTTCGTCGCTGGGCGTGCACGGCGGGCGGATCTTCCGGCTGGAACTGGCCTGTGCGGATGCGTTGTCCCAGGCGATGACCCACGCCCGGGAACGTCACGGCATCTTCGTGTTCACCGGCAACACCCGTCACCGGGTGGAAGTGCAGTGTCTCAAGGACTTCGAGGATCGACGGTTCGTTCCGCCGAGTGCGGCCGGCCTGGTCACCGGTGGATACACCCGCCTGGGCGCACCGGTGCGGCACCTGACCAGTCGGCTGCTGGCCCAACCGTCGGAGCGGCGTCTGCTCATCGTCATCGGTGACGGGCTGATCTCCGACGAGGGCTACGAGGGCCGCTACGCCTGGGCGGACACCGCGCACGCGGTCGAGGAGGCCAACGACGCCGGTGTCGCCGTGTACTACGTCGGCGTCGGGCCGACCCGCGTCGACCCGCTGCCCGAGGTGTTCGGACCCCGGCGGTCCCAACGGATCCGCCGCGTCGAGGAGTTGCCGCGCGTGCTGGCGCATGTTCATCGCGAGTTGGTCGCATGAGGACGGAAGGAACTGAATGAGCACCGGGCACATGGTCGCCGCCGGAGCGGCTCCGATCACGTACTGCGCCAACGGCAACGAGATCCAGCTGTTCGAGCAGGCCTACGCCCGCCGGATCCCGGTGATGCTGACGGGGCCGACCGGCTGCGGCAAGACCCGCCTCGTCGAGCACATGGGCTCGTTGCTGCAGCGTCCGGTGGTGACGATCAGCTGCCATGACGACCTCACCAGCTCGGATCTGGTGGGCCGGTTCATGGTCACCGGAGGCGACGTGGTGTGGACCGACGGGCCTCTGACCCGCGCGGTCAAGGCCGGCGCCATCTGCTACCTCGACGAGGTGGTCGAGGCGCGCCACGACTCGCTGGCCATCCTGCATTCGCTCACCGATCATCGCCGTGCGCTCTACCTCGACCGGGCCGGCGAGGTGGTGCAGGCCCCGGAGACCTTCATGCTGGTGTGCTCCTACAACCCGGCCTACCGCAGCTCGCTCAAGGAGCTCAAACCCTCGTTCCGGCAACGGTTTGTCACCCTGCCGATGACCTATCTGCCGCCTGATCGCGAAGCCGCGGTGATTGTCGCGGAATCCGGAGTGGACTGTGACACCGCCGCGCGCCTGGTGGCCTGCGCCACCGCGATCCGCAGCGCCGATGCCGCATTCCACTTCGAGCCCCCGTCGACCCGCGTGCTGGTCACTGCCGCGCAGCTGGTCGCGGAGGGCGCCACCGAACTGGAGGCCGCTGAGGCCTGTGTGCTGGCACCGCTGAGCACCGACGGGGCCATCAACGACGGGCTGCGCGAGGTCGCGGCGGCCGGCCTGCTCGACGGTGCGGTCCGAAATCGAGGAAAGGAAGTCTGATGAACGAACAGGAGCGAAAGCGTAAGCGCGCGTTGATCGTTCTGCAGGTGGTCATCTACGGCTACCTGTTCGCGATGTTCTGTATCCAGCTGTACATGTCGTTCGCCCGAGGTTGGTGGGAGCTGTGAGTCTCCCACTGTCCCAGGAATCTTCGGTGACCCTCGAAGATCACCACGAGGAGTCCCGGCTGGCCCAGCGCCGGGCCGACAAGTGGATGATCGTCGGGGCCCTGCTGATGGGCATGTGGATTCCCGGCCTGATCGGATTCCCGATCTTCATGCGCGGGGTGTGGCTGCAGCGCCAGGCCCAGCGCGCGGGATTGTCGGTGCGCCCGATGATCGTCACGCTGATCGGCTACCTGGTGTTGATCGACGGCGCGCTCAACAGCCTGGGCTGGGCACTTGATCTCGTGGCCAACCACACCCTGATCAACCGGGTGCTGATGGTCGGCTGGGGCAACATGTTCGACGCCGGCTACTTCTGGCACTACAACGAACTGTGGGTCGGCGGCTCGGCCGGGCCGGGCGAGAAGTCGATGGTGTTCGGCATGATCATCACGGTCTTCGCGATGCGCTGCGCCGCCGCCATCGGCTTCCTGCAGATGAAGCGCTGGGGTCACCAGTGGATGATCGTCACCTGCTGGATGGGCGTGGTGATCTGGTGCGTCTATGTCTTCAACATGACGATGTTCGCCGACGTCCGCTACGCCGGGGTGATCTTCCCGGTGATCGGCTGGTGGCTCTACGACATCTTCTACATCACGCCGTTCCTGGCGATCCCGTACCTGCACACGGTCAACCGCGAAATCTTCACCGACTGAACAACTTCGAAAGGAGCGCATTGTGTCGACATCTGCTGAAACCGAACAGGACGCGGCCGACGAGGACCTGCCCCCGGGCACCACCCCGTACTACGCGAACATGCACAAATGGATCAAGCGGGCGGTGTTGGTGTGCCTGGTCGCCCTGGTGGTGGAGGGCGCGTTCACGCTGCCGTTCATGGCGGTCTACTACGGTTATCCGACGCTGAGCATGACCCAGATCTGCAGCGAGCTACTGAAGGTCCGATACTCCGACGACACGCTCGAGTGCAAGCATCCCTACCCGATGTTCGGACCTCCCGAAGGGGCCGAGGGTAAGGACACCGCCCGCGATGAGTGGGGTATCCAGCCGACACCGAAGTACGACCGGTTGGGGTTCCGCGAGCTGGTGCGCCGCTACGAGGAACGTCAGGCCCGCCAGGCCCAAGAGCCGGGCAAGTAGATGCCGAAGTCGCCTCACGAGCACGCGCTCAACTGGGATCTGCGTCACGAGGACTTCAACGATCACGACCTGCTGTACGAGGTGTATTCGGTGATGCGCCAACGGGCGCCGATCGCACATACCGCGGCGCCGTTCTTTCCCACCGACGGTGCGTGGGTCGCACTGGGCTATGACGAGTGCTATCGGATTGCGCAGGATTGGGAGCACTTCTCCAGCAATCCGACACCCGAGGGGGCTCGGCAGGCCGGCGGTGATCTGGTGATCACCCTCGACCCGCCGCGGCAGCAGAAGTTCCGCAAGGTGCTCAACCCGTACTTCTCCCCGGCGCGGATGAAGGCGCTGACACCGCAGATCCGGGCCGAAACCGACCTGCTGATCGACGCGTTCATCGAACAGGGGCGGGGGGATCTCGCCCAGGTCGCTTGGCAGCAGCCCGGCATCGTGTTCTTCAAATATCTGCTCGGCATGCCCGTCGGCGACGTCCCGTTGTGCCTCGAGTTGGTCGACACCGCCCTCAACGGCGCCGTCGAGCAGGACCGGATGCTGGCCTGGGGAAGGTTGTATCAACATCTGCACGATGCGGTTTTGGCCCGCACCGCCCAACCTCCGCGCGATGACATGATCGACGTGCTGCTGCGCGCCGAGATCGACGGTGAACGGTTGCCGTTCAACGACATCGTCGCCAATGCCATCCTGCTGGTCCAGGCCGGTCTCGAAACTACCGCCAGTGCAATGTCTTTCGCGTTCCACTACCTGGCCACCCACCCCGGCGAACGTGACCGGCTGATCTCCGAACCGGAGATCCTGCCAAGGGCTGTCGAGGAGTTCGTCCGGTTCGCCGGATCGATCCACAGCCTGCCCCGCACGGTGACGAAGGACGTCGAACTGAGCGGACGGCGGCTCTGCCCAGGTGAGGCCGTCGTGCTCAACTACGCCGCGGCCAACCGGGACGCCACCCAGTTCCCCGATCCGGACCGCTGCGTGCTGGACCGCTCGGCCAACCGCCACCTCGGTTTCGGGGCCGGAGTACACCGGTGCCTCGGTTCCAACCTCGCTCGTCTGGAGTTCGCCATCGGACTCGAGCAGGTGCTGACCCGGATGCCCGACGTCGGTTTGGATCCCGGCGGCACCGCGGTGTTCCACGGCAATTCCGTGACGCGGGGCTACCGCGGGATCCCGGTGGTGTTCTCCCCGGCGGAACCGGTTGTATTGCGGGGACCTAACGATTCGGCGCTGTCTCAGGGTTGACGCCACCGTAAGCAGCAAAGCCGTGGTTCAGTGGTAACCGATGTCTGGTACCTGGTCCCCGCGTCGCTGTCTCACCGCTGCGGTGACGGCGGGTGTCACGTTGCTCGCGGTGGGGATGCCCTCGGCTTCGGCCGCGCCGGCCAGTGATGCGCGCGGGTACGTCGACTCCACGGCGCGGTGTGCCAGTGCGGACGCGACCGTGTTGTTCGGCAGCACCGACGCCTCCAGGGTGGCGATCTGTTCGGTGTCGGGCGGCAAGTACGAGTACCGCGGTGTCCGCCTGCGCGACGGCGCCAAACTGGTCGTGCCCGCGACGCGCAACGACGACGGCGCGTTCCGTGTGGAGAACGCCGGGATCGAATACCTGGTGACGGCGAAGTCGCTGGTGCTCAGTGTGGGGGAGAAGGTGATCCGCGAGGAGGCGATGATCGACTTTCACCGCCCGGGAGCGCCGGTGCCCCAGGACTCGGCGAAGTCTCCCGGTGCGGCTCCTGCCCCGGCGACCGCGTCGCCCACACCCACGACGCCGTTGCCGCCGCCGCTGGCCGCCGAAGTCGGAGGGGGCGGCGCTCGTCGCTGACCCGCTGACCCGCTGACCCGCTGACCCGCTGAGCAGCGCATTTGCCCGAGCAGTTGAGGGCAATTGATGAAAATGATAATCATTAACGGTATGTGTGCATGTTCGCCGACCTTGCAAACGGCTGATCTGGACCGGATGCTGGACCAACTCAGGCCGGGAACAACCTGTCTCACCGTTCCGCTCGTCGACGATGTCGTCCAGGTCGGCATCGGCGGCGACTTCGAATCCACCACGGTCGCGGTCACCGTCACGGCGACATCGGTGCGGGTCCGGCGGGTCGACGGCAGGCGCCTGCAGGTGCACATCGTCGAGGGCTGGTCCGATGTGAGCGCGCCGGGGGTGGCGATCCCGGTGTTCGACGAGCCGGTGGACGTTGTGATGCTCGAACGCTGCGACGGACGATGGGGCACCGGCGCCGGCCTGCGTGCTGTCCGGCTCGCCGACCTCGATCGGTTCGTCGGCACGCTCACCCGGTTCGCCCTGGCCAAGCAGTTCCGCGCCGGTGGCCTTGATCAGGCGGTGGGTGCGGCGTAGGTCTGTAGGTACTGGGTCAGTGCGCGTTGGCCCTCGGTGAGGATCGCGCGGTCATTCTCGGGGCCGGCGTGAAAGGCCATCTCCAGCAGGCGATCACCCATCTCGACGGCGACCATCGTCACCAACGGATCAGTGCCCTCGCGCAGCAGCCCCCAGTGCAGCAGGCCGGCATGCAGCGCGTTGGCGAACTCGGCCCGGCGCACGCGCGGATCGGCGAGCTGCCCGCTGGCCAGGCTGGTGTAGTGCAGGTTGACCAGGTGCGGATGGTTGCGCAGGTGTTCGTAGTGGAATTCGAAGATGCCGTGGGCGACCTCGGCCAGGCTGGTCGGCGCCAGTGCGGCCAGGACCGCTGCGCCTTCGGCGTCGCGCCGGTCGAGGTGGTCGGTGACGATCTCCTGCAGGATCGCGTCGCGATTGGGGAAGAACTGATAGACCGTCGCGACCGGGACATCGGCGCGATGGGCGATGGCGCGGGTGGTGACGGCGTCGACGCCCTGGGTCTCGAGCAGCTCGAGTGCTGCGGCCCGGATTCGCTCGACGCGTCGTCTGCTGCGCTCCTGTACTGGTTGGCGGCGCCGTAGGGGCTTGTGGGTGACCACCTGGAAATCGTCGCACATGGCCAACATGAACCCAATTCATGTTAATGATTGTTCGAGTGATCCGAGATCGGCCAGATGACCGCACCGACCTGGTTCGCCAAGGCTCCAGAAATGAACTCCGCGCTGCCGCCCGGTGGCCCTGCGCCCGGCATCGCTGCAGGTAGTCGCCCGGAGCCGGGCAGGATCTGGCGGTCCAGAACTCGTCGGTGGCCACCGAGCTCGCGACGGTGCTCGGTGCTGGGCGGGCGGGGTCGTGAAGGAACTGGGCGCCGACGGATATGTCGCGGCACACGGTCGCTACCTCGCGTGGTTGAACTCACAGGGTGCGGGCGTCAACAAAATTCACGCTCGGGTCATTAAACGAACTTCTTCGCCGTCGGCCTCATCCAGGTAACGAAATGCTTGTCGGTCCAGCCCGTCCCCGGATTTGACGAAAAGTGGTGCGGCCAAGACTAATTGCTGCACAAGGCGGTTCCGGTCAGGAAAATTCTGTCGAGGTGCGGGGATGCCGATGGCGATAATCTCAAAACGGTTGAGCACACAGCCGGTCACTGGTCGAGGGGCATTTCCGCCCCTGTAGCTATGCGATGGGTCGTAACCACCATGACTGCTGCTCATATCTCCGGTCCGTTGCGGTCGGTTCCGCCCTCCTGTGTCGGCATCATCGGCTGCGGCGCCGCGCGCGTCTCGGCCCATGTCCGCGGCCCGGCCACCGTGGTGGTGGTCGAAGGGGAAATCGACATCCGCAACTCCGACGCTCTCGGAACAGCGATCCGGCGCCTGTGCCCGTTGGCGACTCCGCTCGTTCTCGATCTTCGTCCGATCGCCTTCATCGGCGTGCCCGGTTTCCGGGAGCTACTGGCATTTGCCGGTGAATGCGACCGCGCGCAGATCTCGTGGTACGTGGTGGCCGGCGATGCTCTACGGCCGTTGCTGCGGGTCTTCGCTGACCACGGGTTGCCGGTCGTCGATTCCAGCGGTCCGGCTCGGGGGTCGGCTTGAGCCGGCGTGGAGATTCGCCGATCGTGGTTTACAACGTAAGCTTTGCAGGTAGGATCATGGTTTCGGGGTCAAGCCAGTGCCCCGCCGCCGGGCCAACTCAAGCGAAACCTGATGACCGCGTACGAGAACTTGGATTTCACCAGCGCAGATCTCGGAGCCACCGAGGATTTCCTCGTGCGCGCCTACGCCAAGATGTCCATCGGCCGGGGCCGTGGGGAGCGGTCATCGACGCGCATAGTTCGCAGGTGGTTGGGGCCGATCAGTTTCGACGAACTGGACCTCGACTACCACTTGTCCTATGACGCCGATCCGCTGAACAAGATCTGCCTGTGCCGAGTGCATTCGGGACGTATCGAGGAGAACTTCATCGGCGAGCCCCAGGATGTGTTCAGCCCGGGTGACGTCACCTTGTATTCGCCGCCCGAATTGCCGTATTCGGGCCGCGTCTGTCAGGCGAACTACGACCTCACGATGTTCGATGTCGAGTTGTTGGACCGCGTCGCGACTTCCGCCCCCGGCGCTCCGGGGGTGCCGGTGCGACTGACGGGTCATCGCCCGATATCGGCGAAGGCGGGTTATCAGCTCAAGGTCGCGATCGAGTATGTGCGTTCGGCGGTGCACAGTCAGACCGGGCCGGTACCGCCCTTGGTGGTCTCGACCAGTACGTCGATGCTTGCGGCCGCCGTGGTCTCGACCATGCCGACCACAGCCGGGCTGGATCCCACCCCGACCGATCGGCGCGACGCCAAGCCCGCGCTCCTGCGCCGGGCGATCGAATACCTCGAATCCAATGCCCACCGCGATATCGCGCTTGCCGACGTCGCCGACGCGGTCTACGTCACGCCCCGTGCGCTGCAGTACATGTTCCGCCGGCATCTCGACGTCTCGCCGATGGGATATCTGCGCCGGGTGCGGCTCGACCTCGCGCATCAGGAGCTGTGCAGTGCCGATCCGGCGACCTCGACCGTGCAAGGCGTCGCGGCCCGCTGGGGGTTCGCCCACACCGGCCGCTTTGCTGCCGCCTACCGGAGCGCCTACGGTCAGAACCCGTCAGACACCCTGAAGTGAGCTGGACGGCAGGACCCGATTCCGGCGCGGGTACCGTCGATGTCGCTTGTTCGCAACGAGTCCCAGAAGGAAAACCGTGTCGATACTGTCCACGCCGATGTTGGCCGATGCCCTGGCCCGGTTGTTCTCCGTAGGGGTGAGACCGGGGCCCATGCGTGGCGTTCGGTTCCCCGAAATACCAGGCCGCACAACGATGATCGCTATCCCGACCCGTCACGGTGACGTTGCCGCCACGGTGTATCAGCCCGAGGCCGGCGAGGAGAAGCCCGCGGTGTACGTGAACGTGCACGGCGGTGGATTCGTCGTCGGGCACCGAGAGCAGGACGACCCGTGGTGCCGTTTCCTCGCCGAACACGCGAATATCGTTGTGGTCAACGTCGATTACCTGCTGGCCCCGCATCACCGGTTTCCGACTCCCGCCGAGCAGATCTATGACGTGCTGAGCTGGGCCTCGGCGCCTGACCGTGACTGGGATGGCAGCAGGTTGTGTGTCGGCGGGCAGAGCGCGGGCGGCAGCTTGTCCGCGGCGGCCGCGCGGCTGGCGTTGGAGGGTGGCGGGCCGCAGATCGCACTACAGGTCCTGCACTACCCACCGCTGGATCTGGTCACCGCCACCAAGGACAAGCACTCTCCGGTGGGCGCCAAGGCCGTGTTGAAGCCGTGGATGGGCGAGGTGTTCGACACCGCCTACATTCCCGATCGCGCCCGGCGCACCGATCGCCTGGCGTCCCCGGCCTGGGGCGCAAACGCCGACGGAATCGACGGCATCGCCCCGGCGCTGATCGTCACCGCCGAGTACGACAGGCTGCGCGACGAGGCCTGGCGGTACGCCCAGAAACTCGACGCGGTCGGCGCCCTGGCCGAGTATCACGAGGTGCCCGGCGTCGATCACGGCTACAACATCATGAGCAACGCCGGCGACGTCACCCGCAAGGTCTACGACCTGATCGCAGGGCACGTCCGCCGCGCCACCGGCAATTAACCCAGCGTGCTGTGCAGGGCCAGGGTGGCCGCGACAGCGTTGGCCGCCTCGGCGCCCTTCTTGACGAAGTGCTTCGTGAAGTAGTCGATGTGCTCGTCGTGCTCATGGAAATGGTGCGGGGTGAGCACGACGGAGAACACCGGCACGTCGGTGTCGAGTTGTACGCGCATCAGCCCGTCGATCACCGCGGTGGCCACGAAGTCGTGGCGGTAGATGCCGCCGTCGACGACGAGACCGGCCGCGACGATCGCCCGGTAGCGCCCGGTCAGTGCCAGACGCTTTGCGGTGAGCGGAATTTCGAACGCACCGGGCACTTCGAAGAATTCCAGCGCATCGCCGGCGATCCCGTGGGTGCCGATCTGTTCGGTGAATCCCTCACGGGACTTGTCGACGATGTTGCGATGCCAGGTGGCTTGCACGAACGCGATCTGAGTGGCTGCGTCAGACATGTAGCGACGCTATCGCACCCGGGCCACCCGCGGATAAAAGCATCAGCCGAACGTGACCACCACCTTGTCTGCCGCGCCGGGTGTCGATGCCAGCTCAAGGGCGTCGTTCACGTCCCGGAACGGGACGGTGTGACTGACGATCAGCGCGTAGCGCTCCCAGTTGGCGACGAGATCCTTGGTCACCTCGAAGATCTCATCCGGGTAGCCCATCGATCCGACGATGGTGAGCTCGCTACTCATCACGTTGATGAATTCCACCGGGACCGGTTCTTTGTGGACGGCCACCACGCCCAGCGTCGCACCGTGCCGCGCGGCAGCCAGCGCGGTGGTGATCACCGCCGGTGCGCCCGCGGCATCGAGATAGATGTCGGTGCCTGCCCTTCCGCCGAACCTCGCCTCGCCCTCGCCGTGCAGTTCGATGAGCCTCGCCACGACGTCCGCGTCGGCGGTGTTGATCACTGCGTCGGCACCGATCTGCAGGGCTTTCTCCAGACGTGCCGCGATCAGATCGACGACGACGATATGGCTGACGCCGACCGACCGGAAGGCTAATACGGCACCGAGTCCGATCGGGCCGGCGCCGAATATGACGACCTTGTCGCCGGGCTTCGGTAGGCAGCGGTTCACCCCGTGCCGCGCCACGGCCATCGGCTCGTTGAGTGCGGCCACCTCCCACGGAATGTGGTCGGGGATCACCTCGAGGCTCACCCCGCGCTGCGCGTCCTCGATCAGCAGATAGTCGGCGAGGGCACCGGTGGCGCCCCCGTTGCCGATGATGCCGCTGGGCGCGGCCATCGGATTGATGACTACGTGGTCACCGACCTCGATACCCGTTACGCCGGAGCCGACCTCGATGATCTCGCCGGCGGGTTCGTGGCCGAGCGGGGTGTGGCCCTGCCGGGGCGGGATGCCCCCGATCGCGATGTACATCGCATCGGATCCGCAGATCCCGCACGCCCGCATCCGCACCAATACGTCGTTGGCGCCGATCTGCGGGCGGGGCGCGTAGAGGGTTTCGGCGGTTCCCGGTCCGGTCACGGTCGAGACCTTCATGCCCGGGGTCATGGCGTGGCCTCCAGTTCGATGTCGAACGTGTCGAGGTATTCGGCGAAGATGGGCCGCAGCACGTCCACCGATAGCCCGTACTGGTCGAGGCTGTAGGAGTTGGGTCCGAACCGGTCCTGCGGGTGCTCGCCGAGCCAGGTTCTCATCCGGCCCTCGACCTCGGGTGTGAGATCGTCCCCGGCCCAGTCGTAGATGCGTCGCATCACCCCGATCGGGTCGCTCATCATCTCGGAGTAGTACATGTGGAAGAAGCGGTCGTCGCCGATGCGATCGCGGGCGCGCAGCGGGCGTTCCACGTGAAACTGCATCTGCGTCATAGCATTACGTCCCATTGCGTGCAGGTCCATCGCCTCGGGCTTCAGCGTCATGCCTTTGGGTAACTTCCACAGATTGCCCAGGGAACCCGTCGCCTTGTAGGGGTCGCGGTGCGCCCAGATCAGCCGCGCGTCCGGGAAGACCTTCAACAACGCATCGATGTGCACCGAGTGCGACGGCATCTTGAGGCTCCAGGCGCCCGGTGCTGTGGACTGCAGGACCTGAAGGTAGCGCTTCTGGTACTCGTAGGTGCTCGTCAGATCGGTCTCGTGGAACAGCCACTCGGCGTAGCGCGAGGTGGCCAGGTACGAGTCCCATGACAGGCCCTTGAAGTCCTGGTTGTGGATGAACATGTCCTCGGTGGGACCGTCGGCGTCCTCCCAGTGCGGCAGCGCCATGTTCGCCGACGTCACCATCTCCAGGATCTTGCGCTGCTCTTCCAGCAGTGCCAGGCAGCGGGGATCGGTGCGCAGCATGTCGGTGGTGGCCGGTGGGATCGGGTCCACACACTGCCAGTGCACCAACGATCGCCGGGCGGGATCCTGGTCGAGCAGGTAGCTGATCACCGTGGTACCGGTGCGCGGCATGCCCAGCACGATCAGCGGGCGTTGCACCGGCGTGTCGAGGACCTCGGGATGGGACTGGATGTAGTCGTGTACCTGCAGGCGCCGTCCCAGTGCTGAGACGCAGTCGGAGATGATGCGGTTGCGGCCGGACTCGCTGTACGCGGGCGAGCCGTTGATCTCGTCGAGGAGGATCGTCAGTCCCTCGCGCCAGGAATCGGAATCCACTTCGGACAGACCGGTTTTCCCGGCGGCCAGTTTGAGGACGTCGTCGGCGGTCGAGACGTTGTCGTATTCGCTCATTGTCCGGGCCCGTCAGACCGTCAGGTATCCGCCGTCGACCGCGACGGTCGTCCCGGTGATGTAGCGGGCGGCGTCGGTACACAGGAAAAGGACCGTCGGCGAGATCTCGTCGGGCATCCCCATCCGGGCCATCGGGGTGTGGCGCATCTCTGGCTCGAGCATTTCGGGGATGGCGAGCACCGGGTGGGTCAGGCGGGTGTCGATGAGGCCAGGGGCGACGGCGTTGACGCGAATCCCCTCGTCGACCCAGCGCCGCGACAGGTTTTTGGTGAAGGCCACCATGCCGGCCTTCGACGAGCTGTAGGCGGGCACGTTGACCGCCGAGACGAAGGCCGACATCGAGATGATGTTGATGACACTGCTGCCACCCGGGGCCGTACTGGCCTTGAGCCGGTCGTGGCAGGCCATGCTAAGTCGCATGTGGGCAAACATGTTGACCGCCACCGAGCCGGCGTAGCCCTCGGGATCCCATTCGTCCTTCTTCCCGGCGTACGGGCCGCCCGCATTGTTGACCAGGACATCGAGATCGCCGATCGAATCGGCCAGCGCGTCTATCGAATCGGTGTCGCCCAGCTGGCACTGGCGGAAGGTCATGGAACTGAGGTCGGTCTCGGGATAATCCTCCGCGGAGCCGCGCGTGCCGGTAACTGTCACGGCTGCACCGGCTTTCGTGAAATCGCTGGCGATCGCATAGCCGATGCCGCTGGTGCCGCCCGTCACCAGCACGTTGGTGCCGGTGAAATCGAAGGTCAGGTTGTTCATTTGTCGGTCCTCAGGTTGTTGATCGAATTGGTGAGCCAGGCCTTCTCCCAGAAGTTCTCGGTATCGGCCAGTAGTGCTTGGTGGGCGTCGGCGGCGACCGCGCGGGCGGGGCCGTCCTCGGGGGCGGCGTCCAGCACGAGCTCGGTGAGATGCAGCGCCTCTACCGCGCGCCCGGCGGCCAGATGTGCCCGCGCAGCGTCGACGAGCGCAGCGGAGCCCGCCGCCGCGACGATGTCCGCAGCGACCGAATGCGGCGCCACCCCGTACAGTTCGGTGGTCGAGCGGTGCTGGAACCATCCGGTGTACAGCTCCCAGATGGCGCGCACGTTCCACGCGGTCTTGCCGTACCCCTCGCCGACGTCGAGGTGCTCCGGTATCCGGACCGTGCGCATCGCGGTGTGCACGTCCGATCCGGACTGCATGTGCTCGATCGTCTGGTCGTGTACCGACTGCATGGCATCGCGCATCGCGGTGACTTCCTCGGCGATCAGATCGGCCCCCTCGATGGGATCGAAATGGCCGGTGATGAGCCGGTCCGGGCCGTAGGCGAGCACGGTCTCCAGCGACTCGATGTAGGAGATCGGATCGCGGTAGCGGTCGCCGCGGATCGTCATCAGGTTCGGCGCGTGGCCGAACAGCGGTCCGAAGAGGTTGCCGGTGAACAGGGTCCGGTCCTCGGGCAGCCACACCACCAAGGAGTCGGTGGTCTCACCGCCCGGCGTCCACGCCAGTTCGAGGCGCCTGCCGCCGATCGTCAGATCGAGCTTCCGGTCGAACGTGACGGTCGGTTCGGGGAAGGCGAAATCGATGGTGGCCGCGTCGATGGTCTTGAGGTGTTCCATGACCGCGTCGCTGAACTTCTTGAACGCGAACGAGGTCTTGGGGGCCCGGAATCCGGCCAACCGTATGTTGTCGTCGCGCCAGTACCGGTAGTTCGAGTGCATCACCACGTCGGTGTCCGGTTCGCGCAGTGCGTTGACGCCGCCCCAGTGGTCGGCGTGCCCCTGGGTGACGATGATCGCCCGGGTCGGGCCGGGAACGTCCTGGAATGCCGTGTGCCGCAGCGCTCCTTCGAAGAACAGGCCGCCGTTGATGATGACGCGCCCGTCGTCGGTGGCCAGGGCGTACGAGTTGGACACCCCTTTGGACATCCAGATGTCGTTGCCCAGTGCGCTCGCCGGTTCTGCGGTTGCCGTCGCCAGGGCGTCGGCCCCCGGTCTCTTGCGGTGAATTCCCGCCATGGATTGCTCCCTTCCTCTAGGGCTCTAGAGTTAATGCTCTAGGACTATAGAGGTAATGTGAGCCGGGTAACAGCTGGGTCTGGATAGTGGGTGGAAAGGAACCGGGATGGGGCTGCGCGGGTTGACCGGGAAAGTGGTGGTGATCGCAGGCGGCGCGAGCGGTATCGGGGCGGCGACCGCGGCCAGGCTCGCCGAAGAAGACGCCTATGTGGTGGTCGGCGACGTCGCCGGCGACGCAGCCCAGCGGACCGTCGAGCGGATCACCGCGGCAGGCGGTGCCGCGACGGCCGTGGCTTTCGACCTGGCCGACCCCGATTCGGTGGCCGGGCTGATCACAGCGGCGGTCGACACTTACGGCGGGGTCGACGCGTTGTTCACCGTGGGCGCCGACATGTCTACGTTGCGTGCCGACACCGACGTCGTCGACATCGATCTGGACATCTGGGACCGGGTGATGACCGTCAGTCTGCGCGGATACGTGGCCGCGCTGAAACACGCCATCCCGCAGATTCTTTCGCGCGGTGGCGGGGTCGTGGTCAACATGTCGTCCGCGGCGGCGTTCCAGGGGGAACCGGCCCGCCCGGCCTATGCCACCGCCAAGGCCGGCATCGGAGCGTTGACCCGGCATGTGGCGGCGCGCTGGGGCAAGGACGGAATCCGCTGCAACGCCGTCGCACCCGGATTTACGGCAACCGAGGCCATCCGGTCCGCGCCGCAGTGGCCGGACTTGGAGGCCGCGGCGCTCAAGCGCATCCGTGGCAACCGCGTGGGCGAACCCGACGACGTCTCGTCCCTGGTCGCGTTCCTCATCTCCGACGAGGGAGCTTGGATCAACGGTCAGGTCATCAACATCGATGGCGGTACGGTTTTGAGGTGAGTGCCTCGTCCCCGCGCAAACGTGACGGTCAGGAGCGCCGCCGCGAACTCAGTGACGCCGCCATCGCAGTATTGGCCGAGCACGGATCCCGGGGACTGACCCACCAGAACGTCGACCGATACGCGGGCGTGCCCGATGGCACGACGTCGTACTACTACCGCACCCGCGCGGCCCTGCTGCAGGCGGTCGGCAAAAGGGTCGCCGAGATCGACACCGCCAACCTGTTGTCGTTGAGCGATGCCACGACGGAGACCTCAACGTCCGCAGCGCCTTTCGGGCGGCTCGCGCAGCTCGTGTTGATCCAGTCCGACGGAGACGGGCTGCTGCTCAACAAGGCTCGGCACGAGTTGCTGCTGAATGCCGCGCGCGACCCCGAACTCGTCGAGACCTCGCAGCCGTTCCTGCGGCGGGTCACCGAAATGGCCCGCGACGCAATCGCGCATGTACAGCCCGATGTCACCGATCCAGGACTGCTTGAGGCGCAGAGCTCAGCGGTGATGACGTTCATCGCGGGCGTGTTCCTTCGGTTCGTCAGCGGTGACCGGTCCTACGCCGACGCCGAGCGACTCGAACGACAGCTCCAGGCGATCGCCACGGCGGTGGCGATCGATCACGCCGACCGGCCGGTCACGTCGGGTCGAGATAGGCGTCGGCCCAGGCGCCGATGATCCGGCCGGCTCGTTTGGCCTGCCCGGGCCCGGTCAGCAGGTGTTCGGAACCCTCCAGTGAGACGAAGCTGCGCGGGTGGCGGGCGGCCCAGAAGATGTCGCTGGCGTTCTTGATGCCGACGGTGTTGTCGGTCGGGGAGTGCAGGATGAGCAACGGCAATTTGAGGCCTTTGATCTTGTCGAGGAGCTCGGTGGCCCGGACATCCTCGACGAACGCCCTCTTGAGGGTCAGGGTCTTCCCGCCGACCATCCACTGGCCGCTGCCCTCCGCGCAGACCTGGTCGATCACCGCGTCGTACTGACGCTCGACGTGGGTGGGGTCGAACGGCGCACCCACGGTCACCACGGCCCGCACACCGGGGGATCGCCGGGCCGCGGCGATCACCGCCGCGCCGCCCCACGAATGCCCGATCAACAGGTCGGCCGGGGTTCCGCGCTCGGCCATGAATGTGCACGCGGCGATCAGGTCGTTGACCTTCACGGTGAACGAGCCGTCACCCCAGTCGCCCTCGGACGCGCCGAGGCCCAGCGCATCGAAGCGCAGCATGCCGATCCCGTCGGCGGCGAGCTGCTTGCAGATGCGGGACGCCGCCGGGGAGTCCTTGCCGAGGGTGAAGCCGTGTGAGAACACGCCCCATCCCCGGACGGGCCCGTCGGGCCGGTCGATCACCCCGGCCAGCATCGGGCCCGTGGAACTGGGGAAGGAGACGCGCTCAACCATGCCCGTGGTTTACCACGAGGTCGGTGGCACGGAGACGGAAGAACTCCGACACGCTACTTAGCCAGGCACCGTATGCAGCCCGAAATGCGGCGTTGGGTGGAGGTACCTGTGTGGCTGCCAGCCCGGCTCCGTAGGCTGAGGTGTCCGGTGGAATGCGGGCGCAAGGCCTGCGACAGGCAGTGTGGCCCCCGCCGAGTTGGTATGTCGTCAGATGTGGAGCAATAGGTGCCCCTGAACACCATCGCGCTGGAACTCGTCCCGCCGAACCTGGAACGCGGCGTGCAGTACCCCGTTGACGAGGCGCGGAAAGTGCTCGCCTTGGCCGCCGAAACCGGCATCGAAGGCCGGATACAGCACGTCATGATCCCCGGGATGATCGATGAGGACGACGACCGCCCGATTGAGATGAAGCCGCGGATGGATGTCCTGGATTACTGGAACATCCTGCAGCCCGAGCTGCCCGGCCTGCGCGGCCTGTGCACCCAGGTGACGTCGTTTCTGGACCAGGACGCGCTCGGCAAGCGCCTGACCGACCTGAGTGGGGCGGGATTCGACGGCATCGCTTTCGTCGGGGTTCCGCGGACCATGAAAGACGGTGAGGGTGAGGGCGTCGCGCCCACCGATGCCCTCTCGATCTACGAGGAGCTGGTGCCCAACCGCGGCGCCATCCTGATCCCGACCCGCGAAGGCGAGCAGGGCCGGTTCACCTTCAAATGCGGTCAGGGCGCGACCTACGGCATGACCCAGCTGCTGTACTCCGACGCCATCGTCGGCTTCCTGACCGAGTTCGCCAAGTCCACCGACCACCGGCCCGAGATCCTGCTGTCGTTCGGTTTCGTGCCGAAGATGGAGACCAAGGTCGGTCTGATCAACTGGCTCATCCAGGACCCGGGCAATGAGGCCGTGGCCGCCGAACAGGAGTTCGTCGGCCGACTCGCGGCGCTGGACCCGGCCGAGAAGCGCAAGCTCATGCTCGACCTCTACAAGCGGGTGATCGACGGGGTGGCTGAGCTCGGCTTCCCGCTGAGCATCCACTTCGAGGCGGCCTACGGGGTGTCGAAGCCCGCCTTCGACACCTTCGCCGAGATGCTCGCGTACTGGGCTCCGGATCGGGCCGGCTAGGCCGCGACGATCGCCCGATCTCCGGCGCGATGAACTTTAGAATCCGGGGTGGCTCGCGGCGTTCTGCCTGGGTGTCGGCAGTTCCGCCCATAGCGCAGCTGTCGTGCGATCGGCTTCGTGTAGCCCGCTGTCGAAGTCGACAGTCACGACGAGAAGCTCCGAATTGCCGCCCTCACCTACCCGGCCCGCTTCAGCGACCGTCGCCGCATCGGGGCCAATGATCCTGCTCTTGCCCAACAGCTCGCCGCCACATTGGTTGGCCATCACCCACCATTGCCCATTGACCAAGGCGTTCGCCGGGTACAGCACGTCCCACCAGGTCTCGGCCGCAACCTCGTAGGCAGCCGGCTCTATGACGATCCGTGCGCCGAGGTTGCGCAATTGGCGAGCGTAGGCGGGGTGATCGCCGTCGAAGCAGGTGCTCAGTCCGACCGTACCGATACCGTCGATGTGCAGAACCGTGGGTTCCTGGCCGGCTGAGAAGACGTCATCCTCAGCCAGCGGCGTGTACAGATGCACCTTGCGGTGCGCGGCCGCGAGCCGACCGTCAGGCCCGTAGACCACCGCGGTGTTGTAGAGGGTGCCGTTGTCGCGTTCGGGCACCGTCCCGGCGAACAGCCAGACGCCGTGGGTAGCAGCCGCGGCCGACAACGCCTGGCCCCGAGGGCCTTCCAGCGGTTCAGCGGCCGCTTCGGCGTCTCGCGCCAAGGTGCCTGGGTCGTATCCGGACGGCCACAATTCCGGTAGTACGACGAGATCGCAGCCACGTCCGGCGAGCTCGCCGATGAAGGCCACGGCATCGAGCAAGTTTTGTTCCGGCTCGTTGCACGTGGGCAACCACTGGGCGATTCCGACGGTCCAGGTGCCTGTTGTCAGCGGACTCTCCTATTCGATGGATCCACAGCGACTATCAACGCGGCACGGATCCCCGGTCAAGCAGCCAGTTCCGATGCGATAGAACGATTTCGCCGATGTGGCTGCCCACCACGTACTTCGCCCGCCTGGCGCACCTTGCTGAGCCTGGCGGGCCGGAGAACGAAATGAACCCCTTGTGGCATCCCCCACAACAATATACTTTCTGTGCAGAAAGTAAATGAGAGGGGCTCGTTGTGACTGTCCTGACGGCGGTGGACCGATGAGTACCGGACCGCTGCGCGGCGTGCGCATCCTGGATCTGTCGATCGCACTGACCGGCCCCTACGCCGTAGCGCTGCTGGCCGATCAGGGTGCCGAGGTCATCAAGGTCGAGCGGCCCGGGATCGGCGACATCGCGCGTTATCTCGGTGTCAGCGTCAACGGAATGTCTGCGCTGTATCTGACGTGCAACCGGGGCAAGCGCTCCATCGCGGTCGATCTGCAACACCCAGACGGCCTCGACATCGTCCGCCGACTCGCGGCCGATGCGGATGTGGTCGTACAGAATTTCCGGCCCGGTGTCGTTGACCGGCTCGGTGTGGGCTACGACGCAATCCACGCGATCAACCCGGCAGTCGTCTATGTATCCCTGTCGGGATTCGGCAGCGCGGGGCCCTACCGGGAACGCAGTGCCTACGACACCGTCATCCAGGCCTACGCCGGGTTGGCCGCGAACCAGGCTGATCCCACCGACGAGACGCCTCAGTTCCTTCGGCAGACGGCCGCGGACAAGGTGACAGCTTTGTATGCGGCACAAGCCATCACGGCCGCTTTGCTCGCGCGCGATCGCGGGGCCGGGGGCCAGCACCTGGAACTGTCGATGGCCGACGCGGTGGTGTCATTCTTGTGGGCCGACGCTGCGGGCAACGAAGTGCTGCTCGATTCCGATCACAGCCAGCATTCCAGTTTCGTCGCTGGATTCGCCCCGTTCCGGTTCGCCGACGGGTGGGGCATCGTGACCCCCACTTCGGAGCGTGACTTCGCGGGGATGTGCCGTGCGTTCGGCGTCGACGGTTGGGACGACCCTCGGATCGCAACGATCACCGAACGTAACAACAATCGCGACGTCGCTGCCGATCTGGTCGACATGTGCCACGCGCATGCCGCCGGTATGACAATGCAGGAAGCATCGAAACAGCTGGATATGCAACGTGTTCCGTTCGCCATGGTGATGCGCCCCGATCAGCTCCCCGACGATCCCCATGCGCAGGCGATCGGCATGTTCGAACATCGCGACCACCCCATCGCCGGTAGGACGCGATTGCCCCGCCATCCGGCACGCTTTGCCGGCACCCCCGCGGTTCTGGCCGCCAACTCCCCGGGCCTCGGTGAGCACACCGACGAGGTGCTCACCGAGTACGGCCTCGGCAGCCGTATCGGTGGTCTGCGCTCACGCGGCGCGATTGGCTGAGGCATGCGACCCGCCAGGATGTGTTGCTACGCGGTCACGAGCGCCGTCGCCGCCGCGGTGACCCGCTCAACCACTGCCGGCAAATCGACCGATTGCGGATCGAGTAGATACTGCGTCGCGACGGACCGCAGCAAGCCGACAATGACGAATGCCGTTGTTTCACAGGACGAATCAACATCAGGCTTTCCCGCAGCCTGTGCGACAAGTTTGGCCACACGGCTGCGGATATTTCGGTCCCACTCGACGTTGGAGGGACGCAGCTCTACTGAACCCGCGACCGCCTGGGCCCACAGCACTCCGTGTACCCGCGCGATCGGATCCTCGCTGGTCGCCAGATCAAGATACGTCCGGGCGAACACCGCGACGCTTTCCAGGCCGGCCGTATCGGCCACCACGGGCTCAATACGCTGGCGATACAACTCCTCGACCATCGCGTTGAGCCGCTCAAGCATTGCGGCCTTTGTTCCGAACAGGTGCGTTACCAGAGCATGGCTGCACCCCGCGCGCTCTCCGATCGAGACGAGCGACAACTGGCCGAATCCGCGTTCGATGATCAGCTCAGCCGTCGCGGTCAGCAGTCGGTGTTCACTGTCTGCACGCCGTTCCTGTTGTGTGCGCCTACCCTGGTTCATCGAATCGCACGATATACCCGGCCGGGCCATCTTCTCGGAATCTGGTTGCGCGACGAACCTCGGGCATAGTCGGGATGCAGCTGCGCTGCTGGATCATGCCGAGCAAGCTCAGGCGTCGTGCAAGCTGCCGAAGCGCGGCGTTCGGTTCCACAGATTCGCCGATCGCCTATGGGCAAGCACACATTCCGTCGGATCGATTCCATTGCTGCGCAGGAGGTTACAACGTGACAGTTTCCATTGACGACCAGGATCATGTCCGCTCTATCGTGCTGAACCGGCCGGACCGGCTCAACGCGTTCAGCGAGGAGCTCGTCGGCGACCTCGCGGCGGCCCTGCAAGACGCAGCGAGAGACCCAGAAGTTTCGGTCGTGCTCCTTACCGGCGCGGGGCGGGCATTCAGTGCGGGCGCCGATCTCAAGGAGATCGCCGAGCACATGGCCACCGCCGACGCGAACCGCGACGTGGAGAGCAGCGCCTTCGTCGGGCTCATCGAAACTCTGACCGACTTCCCCAAGCCGCTGCTCGCCGCGGTGAACGGGGTGGGCGTCGGGTTCGGCATGACGATCCTGGGCTTCGCCGACGTCGTATTCATGTCGAGCGAGGCCCGGCTGCGGTGCCCGTTCACGGCGCTGGGTGCCCCGCCCGAAGCGGCCTCGACATATCTGTTGCCGCTGCTGCTGGGTCGACAGAACGCGGCCTGGGCGCTGCTGTCCTCGGAGTGGATTTCGGCAGCCCAGGCGCGCGAGATCGGCCTGGTATGGAAGGTCTGTTCACCCGATGAGTTACTCACCGTTGCACGGCAACACGCGAGACTGCTCGCCGAAAAGCCCGCGGCGATGCTGGTCACTGTGAAGCGATTGTTGAACGCACCGCATCGCGAGCAGATCGTTGCCGCCAGCGTGCGGGAAAACCGGGCAATGGGCGAACTCATCGGTACCGGCGCCAACGCGAAAGCGCTGTCGTCGTTCCTGCAACGCTGAACGCGTCTCGTCAGTCGCCCATCGCAGCGGCACTCGCCATGGCCATCAACTTGACTGCGTCGTTGCGGCTCACCTGCCCCAACATCGTTACAGCACTACGTAGCTGATCGCCGACAAACACCGTGGGCCCGTTGGTGAGATGGTCAAACGCTTCGGTGATCACACTGTCGACGGTATCGGCCCCGTTGGGTACATCACTCAATGAAGGGAGCTGGCCACGTTCGAACTCGAGTTGACGTAGCGCCGGGGTATCCGTCTTACCCAGGATCAGTCCGATGACGTCAATCCCCTTGACGTGCAGCTCACTCCACAATGCTTCGGCCAGAACCATGTCGAAGGCCTTACTAGGTCCGTACGCCACCATGTTGGCGCCACCCACCAGGCCGGCTCCGGAGCCGAAGATGACGATGCCGCCGCGGCCCCGCTCCACCATGGGCTGTGCATAGTGGTGGCACAGCTGCATCGGCACCATGCAGTTGCGCTGCACCAGCGACTCGGCGTCCGCCAGTGGGCTGGACAGGAACGGCGTGAAGCGCGGATCAGCCCCCGCGCAGTAGACCAGGAAGCCGATATCGAGATCCGTGGTGGCTTCGATCACCTCACTGGCCGCCCCGGCGCGGCCAGATCGACTGCCAGCGTGCGGGTTTGTACCCCGGTGCGCTCGCGGATCCCTGCGGCGACGTCGTCGAGGACGGCCTGGCGCCGGGCCAAGAGCACCACATTGAGACCGCGACGGGCCAACTCTTCGGCCATCGCCGAGCCGACCCCGTCCGAGGCCCCGGCCACCAGAGCCCACGGCCCGTACTTGTCTGCGAACGCCTCAGACATTGGCGATCCGTACCGCAGTGAACCGTCGCCGCGCGATCTGCCAACCGGCGGCCGTCCGGACGAGTTCGTCGTCGTAGAAACCGATGCCGTTGACGCCGGAGCTGTTGGCGGGACTTGAGTCCGCAGCCATGATCAGCGAGTCCACATACGTTCGGGCCGTTGCGGTGTCGCCGTCGACCGCGATCGCGTGGTTCGACAGCCGGTGCAGGGTGTACCCGGCCATGGCATGGACCTGATCCATGAACTCGGTGACCGCGTCCACCCCGTTCCACTGCCCGATCTCGCCGTAGTCCAGCACACAGTCGTCGGTGAACACGGTGCGGAACAGCGGCCAGTCCCGCCGGTCGATCCCGGTCGCGTAGCGGACCAGCACATCGATGATGTCTTCACGGTCACTCACTGCCAACTCCATTCGGACGGACGATGATTCGTGCCGGTCCCGCCGGCCGGCGGGCCAGGTCGAGCGCGTCGGGTACCTCGTCGAGGGTCGCCACCATGCCGATGCTGGGTGTCGGGTCCAGGTCTCCGGCGACGATGGCGTCCAGTGTTCCGTACCAGTCCTGCGGCCAGGGTCCGCCGCCGAACTGCAGGGTCACGCCCTGGCGGGTGGCGGTGGTGATGTCGAGGGTGTCACCGGTGTACCAGCCACCCGCGCAGTAGATCCGGGTACCCATATCGGCTTCTTCGACGATCTTCTGGATCAGACCGGATGCGCCGACGCATTCGAACACCACCGCCGGACCCCACAGGTTGCCTTCGGCCCGTACCTCGCGCCAGACGTCCATCGGTGAGCGCTCGGCTGGATCTACTGCGATGTGTGCGCCGAATTCCTTACCGGCCAGTGCACGTCGGTCGGCCTGGTAGTCCGAGACGATGATCGGCTCGACACCCCGGCGCCTCAGCGCCGCGACCGCGGACAAGCCGACCGCCCCGGCGCCGATCACGATGGGGACCTCGCCAGGTTCCAATCTGGCTGAGCGCACGTAGAACTCGCCGACCGCGAAAGCGTCGGTGAGTGCGACGGCGTCGTCTGACGGACCCGGACCCACGCCTCGCGCGATCGATTCCGACACCACGACGAGCTCGGCGAAACTGCCAGGGGAGTCCGGGTGCTGGCCGATGATGTGTGCGCCGTCGGCACCGCCGTTGATCAGCCTGATGGGGATAGAGGTGACCCGGCTGCCCAGGGAAAACTGATCGCTGCTGCCGGGGCCGTGTCCGATCACCTCACCGACGAACTCGTGGCCCAGCACCACATCTTGTCCGGTGTCATAGAGCGATCGGCCGGTGGGATCGTTGAGCCCGAGTTCGGGATGGTCCATGAAGTGGACATCGGACGCGCAGATCGCAGTACTGGTCACCCGTAGGAGAAGTTCGCCCGGACCGGGTACGGGATCGGCGATCTCGCGCACCGCCAGTGCGCCTTCCCGTAAGACGACTGCGCGCATCGCACCTACCAATTCTCGAATAGTCGAGATAGTCTCTCGAATTATCAATCCGACTGTAGGAACCGCCCAGAGAGGAGTCAAGGGTGCGTGGTGCAGGCTCGGCGCCGACAAACAGGGTGCTCGACGTGATCGAGTTGCTGGCCGGTTCGGTCGATGAGCGGTTGCGGTTCTCGGATGTGGTCAGCGCGCTGCATCTGACCCAGGCCACCGCGCACGCGATCCTCACGACGTTGTGCGACAGGGGCTGGCTGATCCGCGATCCCGTGGACAAGACGTTCGCCCTGGGACCGGGCCTTGCGGTGGTGGCTGCCCGAACCGAGGCGGCACGTCCGCTTGCGCATGCGGCCCGCCTTGCCGCACGGGAACTTTCACAACACTTCGGATACGCCGCGTCAGTCGTCGAACGGGCCGCCGACGAGCTCGTGATCACCGCTTTCGAAGGCGCCGGCCGGCAGCCGTCCTCAGCGCCGGGCGACCGCATCCGGTACTCCCCGCCGTTCGGGGCCGCCTTCGCGGCCTGGGATACGCCTGCCGAGCAACGCGCCTGGATCGGCCGGGCGCCCACCGCCGGCGATGCGCTCACCGAAAGGCTTGTCGAAGTTCTCGCCCAGACCAGGGACCGTGGGTTCGATGTCGACTGGACGACACCAGACCTGACGCGGGCGGCGCAGGTGGTCGGCACGCTGTCGAGTGACGGGTTGCCCGATCACGTCCGGGGCATCACCGATCAACTGCTCGCCGAATTCACCACCATCGGACTGGCCCCGGCCGGCGATGCCGAGGGAAAACCGCAGCCGGTGGCCACCATCGCGGCACCCGTTTTCGACGTCGACGGCCGGGTCGCACTGATCCTGTCCGTGCACCCGTTGCGTGCGATGACAGCCCGCCAGGTGGACACCGCGGGGCAGCGGGTCAGGCGGGCCGCCGATCGGCTGGGCCGATCGTGAAGCTGAACTCCGCGACTCCTCCGACGCCGCCGGAGACCAGGTCACCGGGCTGCATCGGGCCCACCCCGGCGGGGGTTCCGCTGTAGATCAGGTCCCCGGGGGCGAGGTCGACGGCTGTCGAGATCGCGCTGATGACCTCCGGCACCGCCCAGATGAGGTCTTTGAGATCACCGTGCTGTTTGAGTTCGCCGTTGACCCGCAGCCAGATCTCGCCGTGGTCCGGGTGCCCGATCTCGTCGACCGGATGGATCGGGGTGCACGGCGCCGACGCGTCGAACCCTTTGGACCAGTCCCACGGCCGGCTGAGCTTCTTGGCCTCGTCCTGCAGATCGCGGCGCGTCAGGTCGACACCGACGCCGTAGCCCCAGACCAGGTTCAGCGCATCGGCGGGCGCCACGTCGCGGCCCCCGGCACCCAGCGCCACCACGAGCTCGATCTCGTGGTGAAACGCCGAGGTCAGCGATGGATACGGGACCGTGCCGGCCGCGTCGATGACCGCATCGGCCGGCTTCATGAAGAAGAACGGCGGCTCTCGGTCGGGGTCCTTGCCCATCTCCCGGGCGTGCGCCGCGTAGTTGCGTCCGACGCAGAACACCCGTCGCACCGGAAAGCGGCCGGGCCCGGTGCTGACGGGCAGTGACGCCTGTGGCGGGGGTGGGATGACGTAGTCGGCCATGGGAACCATCTTCCCCGGCCGGCCTCAGAACGCGTCGTTGTCCAATTGCATGACGTCGTCGTCGACCGATTCAACGACTTCGCGAACCGCGGTCAGCAGCGGCAACATGTTGTGCGCGAAGAACTTCGCCACTGCGACCTTGCCCTCGTAGAACGCCCGGTCGCGGTCGCTCGACGTTGCCAGTGCGGCTTGAGCGACCTGCGCGCCGACCAGGAGGCGCCAGCCGATCAGCAGATCACCCACCGCCAGCAGGAACCGAACCGAACCGAGGCCGACCTTGTACAGCTGCGCGGGCTGTTCCTGAGCGGCCATCAGGTAGCCGGTGAGCGTGGCCGCCATCGACTGAACGTCGGCCAGCGCGGTGGCCAGCCGGGCGATCTCGGGTTCCAGTCCGGCACCATCGGCATCGATGGTCTCTGAAATCCGGGCCGCAACATGCGCCAGCGCCCCGCCCTGGTCGCGGACGATCTTGCGGAAGAAGAAGTCCAGGGCCTGGATGGCGGTGGTGCCCTCGTACAGCGAGTCGATCTTGGCGTCGCGGATGTACTGCTCGATCGGGTAGTCCTGCAGGTAACCGGATCCGCCGAGGGTCTGCAGCGATTCGGTGAGGACCTCGTAGGCGCGTTCGGATCCGACCCCTTTCACGATCGGCAGCAGCAGATCGTTGACCCGGTGTGCCAGACCGGCATCGGCACCCGAGACATGTTGTGCCACCACCGAATCCTGGTGCGCCGCGGTGTACAGGTACACCGACCGCAGGCCCTCGGCGTAGGCCTTCTGTGTGAGCAGGCTGCGCCGGACATCGGGGTGCTCGATGATCGCGACCCGCGGTGCTGTCTTGTCGGTCATCTTGAGCATGTCCGAGCCCTGGATGCGCTCCTTGGCGTACGCCAGCGCATTGAGGTAGCCGGTGGACAGGGTGCCCGCCGACTTCACGCCCACGGTCATGCGGGCGTTCTCGATCACGCGGAACATCTGCGCGATGCCGCTGTGCACGTCGCCGACGAGGTAACCGACGGCCGGGGTGCCGTGCGCGCCGAAGGTGAGCTCGCACGTCGGCGACGATTTGATGCCCATCTTGTGCTCGACGCCGGTGACGTAGACGCCATTGCGCTCCCCGAGCTCGAGGGTCTCCGAGTCGAAGTGGAACTTGGGGACGTAGAACAGGCTCAGCCCCTTGGTGCCGGGCCCGGCGCCCTCGGGGCGGGCCAGCACGAGATGGAAGACATTCTCGGCGGTATCGCCGACGTCGCCTCCGGAGATGAAGCGCTTCACCCCGTCGATGTGCCAGGTGCCGTCGGGCTGCGCGATGGCCTTGGTGCGCCCGGCCCCCACGTCGGACCCGGCGTCCGGCTCGGTCAGCACCATGGTGCCGGCCCAGCCCTTGTCCATGCTCATCCGCGCCCAGCGCTGCTGCTCTTCGGTGCCGACCTCGGCCAGGGTGTGCGCCATCGCCGGGCCGAGACCGTAGAAGAACATCGCCGACGGGTTGGCGGACATGATCATTTCCTGGATGGCCCACACCAACGACGCGGGTGCCGGTGTGCCGCCGGCGTTCTCGGCGAGCCCGACGCGCCACCACTCGGCGTCCTTGACTGCCTGCACGGTCTTGGCGAGCGGCCCCGGCACCGTGATGTCGTGAGTGGCCGGATCGAACTCGGGCGGGTTGCGGTCGGAGTCGGCGAACGACTCTGCGACAACACCTTCGGCAAAGCGCGCCACCTCGTCGAGCATGGTGCGCGCGGTGTCGGTGTCGAGGTCGCCGAACGCGCCCGAGTCGAGGACCGGCCCCAAGGCCAGAACCTGGAAGAGATTGAATTCGATGTCGCGAACATTGGCGATGTAATGACCCACGATCCGTCAGCGTCGCGGAGGCCGAACGGGGTACGCAAGCGTAGGTTGCAGCAACCTACGGCTACGGAACCGGAGGTTCCCAGTTCAATACCGTATGTGATCTGCACCACACGAGGTCCAGCCCCTATCCTTGACCGAGTGTCCGAACCGTCAGTCGCCGAGCTCCGCTCCCGCCTCGACGGGCTGACCATTCGCGACGCGGACCGGTTGCGCCGCCGCCTGCGAAATCTCCGCGAAGGCGATCCAGCCAGGATCGCCGAACAGATCGCCACCGCCGAAGCCCTCGTGCTCACCCGCCAGGCCGCCGTGCCGCCCATCACCTACCCCGATCTGCCGGTCAGTGAACACCGCGACGAGCTGGCCAAGGCCATCAGCGAGAACCAGGTGGTGGTGGTCGCCGGTGCGACGGGCTCGGGCAAGACCACCCAGCTGCCGAAGATCTGCCTGGAGTTGGGCCGCGGGATCCGTGGGACCATCGGCCACACCCAGCCCCGCCGGCTCGCGGCACGCACGGTGGCGCAACGTATCGCCGACGAGCTCGGCACCCCGCTCGGCGAAGCCGTCGGCTACACCGTGCGTTTCACCGACCAGGCCAGCGATTCGACCCTGATCAAACTGATGACCGACGGCATTCTGCTCGCCGAGATTCAAAGGGACCGGCGGCTGCTGCGCTACGACACCCTGATCCTCGACGAGGCCCATGAGCGCAGCCTCAACGTCGACTTCCTGCTCGGCTACCTGCGTGAGCTGTTGCCGCGCCGCCCCGACCTCAAGGTCATCGTCACCTCGGCCACGATCGAGCCGGAACGCTTCGCGGCGCACTTCGATGATGCGCCCATCGTGGAGGTCTCAGGCCGGACGTATCCCGTCGAGATCCGGTACCGGCCCTTGGAGGTCACTGTCGGGGGAGACGACGACTCCGACGATCCCGACGATCCCGATCACGAGATCGTGCGGACCGAGGTGCGTGACCCCACCGAGGCCATCGTCGACGCGGTCCGTGAGCTGGAGTCCGAACCGCCGGGCGATGTGCTGGTGTTCCTGTCGGGTGAACGCGAGATCCGAGATACCGCAGAAGCATTGAAGGACCTGCGCAACACCGAGGTGCTGCCGCTGTATGCCCGGCTGCCCACCGCGGATCAGCAGAAGGTGTTCCAGCCCAGCCACAGTGGCCGGCGAATCGTGTTGGCCACCAACGTGGCCGAGACGTCACTCACGGTGCCTGGCATCCGCTATGTCGTCGATCCCGGCACCGCGCGGATCTCCCGCTACAGCCGTCGCACCAAGGTGCAGCGGCTGCCGATCGAGCCGATCTCGCAGGCGTCGGCAGCCCAGCGGGCCGGTCGGTCCGGGCGCACCGCGCCGGGTGTCTGCATCCGGCTGTACTCGGAGCAGGATTTCGAATCCCGGCCCCGCTACACCGATCCGGAGATCCTGCGGACCAACTTGGCCGCGGTCATATTGCAGATGGCTGCGCTGCAGCTGGGCGATATCGCGGAGTTCCCTTTCCTCGATCCGCCGGACTCCCGCAGCATCCGCGACGGCGTGCAGTTGCTGCAGGAACTCGGCGCGTTCGACGCGGCGGGCGCGCTGACCGATGTCGGACGACGCCTGGCCCGGTTGCCGCTCGACCCGCGTGTCGGGCGGATGATCCTGCAGGCCGATACCGAGGGCTGCGTGCGGGAGGTGCTGGTGCTGGCGGCGGCGCTGTCGATCCCCGATCCGCGTGAGCGTCCCACCGACCGCGAAGAGGCGGCGCGTCAGAAGCACGCCCGGTTCGCGGACGAGCACTCGGACTTCATCTCGTACCTGAACTTGTGGAACTATCTGCGCGAGCAACGAAACCAGCTCTCCGGCAATGCCTTCCGGCGGATGTGCCGCGAGGAGTTCCTGCACTACCTGCGGATCCGGGAATGGCAGGACCTGACCGGGCAGCTGCGAAGCATCGCCCGCGATATCGGCATCCGAGAGGGTGACGAGCCGGCTGAGCCGGCTGGCATCCACGCCGCGCTGACTGCTGGTCTGCTGTCTCACGTGGGACTCCGTGAGGGTGAATCCCGCGACTATCAAGGTGCCCGCAACTCCAAGTTCGTGCTGGCGCCGGGTTCGGTGCTGACCAAGAAGCCCCCGCGCTGGATCGTGGTGGCCGACCTGGTCGAGACCAGCCGGCTGTTCGGTCGCATCGCCGCCAAGGCCGAACCCGAGGCGATCGAGCGGGTGGCCGGACACCTGGTGCAACGCAACTACAGCGAGCCGCACTGGGAGGCCAAGCGCGGCGCGGTGGTGGCGTTCGAGCGGGTCACGCTCTACGGGCTGCCGCTGGTTCCGCGCCGGAAGATCGGGTACACCCAGATCGATCCGGAGCTGTGTCGCGAGTTGTTCATCCGGCATGCGCTGGTCGAGGGGGATTGGCAGACCCGGCACCACTTCTTCCGCGACAACGCGCAGCTGCGTGCCGAACTGGAAGAGATCGAGGAGCGGGCCCGTCGGCGCGACCTGCTGGTCGGCGACGACGACATCTACGCGCTCTACGACGCGCGCATCCCGGCCGATATCGTCTCCGCCCGCCACTTCGACGCGTGGTGGAAGAAGCAGCGGCACAAGATACCTGACCTGCTCACCTTCACCCGCGACGATCTGTTGCGTTCCGAGGACGGTGCGGCCAATCCCGACACGTGGCAGGCCGGTGATCTCGAATTGCCGCTGACCTACCGGTTCGATCCCGGCGCCGCCGACGACGGCGTCACCGTGCATGTGCCGGTCGGCGTGCTGGCCCGGCTCGGCGGTGACGGCTTCGCTTGGCAGGTACCGGCTTTGCGGGAGGAGCTGGTCACCGCGCTGATCAAGTCCCTGCCCAAGGACCTGCGCCGCAATTTCGTCCCGGCACCCGACACCGCGCGGGCCATCCTGGGAGACATCGATCCGTCCGCCGCGTCACTGCTGGACGAGGTTCAGCGCGAACTACGCAGGCGTAGCGGCATTCTGGTGCCGATCGACGCGTTCGACCTGAGCAAGATCCCGGACCATCTGCGAATGACGTTCGCCGTGGAATCGGCCGACGGCAAAGAGGTGGCCCGCGGCAAGAACATCGACGCCTTGCGTGAGCAGTTGGCGGTACCCGTCGCCCAGGCGGTGGCTGCAGCGCTGGGCGGCGACCTGGAACGCACCGGATTGCGGGCCTGGCCCGAGGACCTTGATGAGCTGCCGCGCACCGTGGAAAACGTCAGCGGCGGCCACACCGTCCGCGGATACCCGGCCTTCGTAGACACCGGAAAGGCCGTCGACATCAAGGTGTTCGCGAACCCGGCCGACCAGTCCGCAGCCATGCGGCTGGGCCTTCGCCGCCTGCTGCGGCTGACCGCACCGTCACCGGTCAAGGCGATCGAGCGGGGCATGAGCACCCGGACCAGACTGGCACTCAACGCCAATCCCGACGGTTCGCTGGCGGCACTTCTCGAGGACTGCGCCGACGCGGCCGCCGACGTCCTGCTTCCCAAGCCGGTGTGGACGAAGGCCGAGTTCGCCTCGGTTCTGGCCCGCGCCGGCAAGGAACTCGGCGCCACCACGCAAGCCGGGGTGAACCGGGTGGAGAAGGTGCTGGCTGCCGCACACGAGGTGCAGGTCGCGCTGCCCGACAAGCCGTCAGCCGCCCAGGCCGATGCCGTTGCCGACATCCGATCTCAACTGGATCGCCTGTTGCCCAAGGGATTTGTCGCCGCGACCGGAATAGCGCGGCTGAACGATCTGACCCGATATGTCACCGCGATCGCCCGCCGGCTGGAAAGATTGCCGCAGGGGCTCGGTGCCGATCAGGACCGGATGTCGCGTGTGCACGCCGTCGAGGACGCCTATGACGAACTGGTCCAGGCCCTTTCGCCGGGCCGGGCGGCGGCCGCTGACATCCGTGACATCGCGTGGCAGATCGAGGAGTTGCGGGTGAGCCTGTGGGCCCAGCAGTTGGGAACACCGCGGCCCGTCAGCGAGCAACGCATCTACAAGGCGATCGACGCCGCAGCCCGGTAGTCAGGTGATCCGATGCTCGATGCGGCCGATGTCGTCCAAGGTCAGCGTGAGGGTGTCCCCGGGACGTAGCCAGTGCCCGGTCTCCATGCCGCTTCCGCCCGGCAGCGTTCCGGTTCCGAAAAGCTCCCCGGGATACAGCGGTTCGCTGCGTGATGCGTGTGCCAGCACCTGGCCCAGGCTGTACTGCATCCCGGCGCTGCTGACCGTGCTGACCACTGTCCCGTTGAGGGCAACCGAACCGGTGAGGGAATCGATCCGATGCAGGATCTCATCGGCGGTGACGGTGGTGTCCGACATGGAGCTGGCGAAATGCTTGGACTTCTGCGGCCCGAACCCGCTCAGCATCTCGGGGCGCTGGACGTCACGTGCGCTGAAGTCGTTGAGCACGACGAACGCTCCGATCGCCTCGGCCGCCTCGGCGGGGGTCGCATTGAACAACGGTGCGGCGAGCACGAATCCGATCTCCAGCTCGAAATCCAGCGCCTGTGAATAGTCCGGGACCGCCACCGGGGTGCCGGTCGGGACGAAGGTCTGTGCGTTGGACATGTAGTAGATCGGCTGCCGGTAGAACAGCGGTTTCGGCTTGAACTGCGGAACCGGCCGGCCGGTCACACGTTCGTACAGAGACGTCACCCGGTAGAGGCCGGGATGGAAGCGCCGGATCAGCCCGCGGGCGGCGTCGATGTTGTGCTGTTCGTACAGCATGAAGTCGCGGAACGACACCGGCTGGAACGGCAGCAGGTGGTCGCTGTGTTGCAACTGGCGTTCGGCCGCCGCCGTCAGCCAGGCATCGTCGAACACCCGGCCGCCGAGCGGCGTGAGGTCGGAGTAATCAACCCAATTGCCTTCGGGATCAAGGGATTGCACGGGAAGGCCGGTGGCGGTGCGGACCCGACGCAGTTTCACCGCGCGCTCCCGAGTTGCCTGCGCAGGAACCTGGTCAGGTGCCCGGCCACCGCATCGGGCTGCTCGAGCCAGGGCCAGTGACCCGTACCCGGCACCGGCTGCACCTCGCAGCTCCGGAAGATCCGGCGATAGTCGTCGGTCTGCGCGTACGGCACGTAGTGGTCGTCGGCACCCCACACCACCAAGACATCGCCGTCGAACTCGGCCAGCCGATCGGTATACGGGGCAAGGGCATTCGGTCCGGTGGAGCGGTACAGCTTCAACACCGCATCGGGTGTGCCACGGGCGAACATGTGCTCGGCGATCGACTCGAGCGCGTCGGCCGGCAGTCCCGGATCGCGCATGGCGAGTACGCGACGCAGCACCGCCGGGCCACCGATCCGTGACAACGCCTCAGCCAGCACCGGTGTGCGCCACAGCTTGGCCGCGAAGTGGTTGATCACCACCGGGGCATTGATCAGCGTGATGCTGGCGACCGAGTCGAGATGGTCGACGGCCCAGGCGAGTGCCCAGGGACCGCCGAAATCATGGGCGACGAGATGGACGCGTTCGACGCCGAGTTGGTCCAGGATCGCGCCCAGGTGCGCCGCGTAGGCGGCCACGGTGTAGGGCCACTGGGCGGGCTTGTCGGCCGCGCCGAATCCTGGCATCTCCGGCGCGATCACCCGAGCGAAACCGGCTACCGGCATCAGCAAACGGTCCCATTTAGCGCCGGCGTTGTTGCCGTGCACGAAGACCACGGCCTCGCCGGTGTCCGGCCCAGCCGTGCCGGCCACGAGCACCGGCGACCGCACCCCGTCGACAGCCAGCGTGCGGTGTTCGACGGGGCCGTCCATCAGCGGGATTGTACGGTCGCATAACGGCTGCCGCGCGTTTTCAACCGATCAGTGTGTACCCGTCGCCACCCACGGCGCCCGGTCGGCCGGTGCGTCGTCGAGCACGAGGTCGGCGACCCGGGACCGATGCGCTTCGGCGCTGCCCAACAGCGCCGCGTCGGTGGTGGCCCGCTTGAAGTACAGGTGCGCCTGGTGCTCCCAGGTGAACCCGATACCGCCGTGCACCTGGATGGTGTCAGACGCGATCTTGGCAAACGCCGCCGATGCGGTGGCCTGCGCGATACTCGCGGCCAGCGCCGGGTCGTCGGTCCCGTCGGCGAGTGCCCACGCCGCGTGGTAGGTCGCCGACCGGGCGTGCTCGAGATCGACCAGACAGTCCGCCAGCCGGTGCTTGACCGCCTGGAAAGACCCGATCTGCCTGCCGAACTGCAGCCGCGATTTCGCGTACTCCACCGACAGATCCAGCAGATGCTGTGCGGCTCCGACCTGCTCGGCGGCCAGGAGGGTCGACGCCACCTGGAAGGCATGGGTGATGACGTGATCGGCCTCGCCGGGTCCGGCCACCAGTTGCGCGGGGGCGGCGGTCAAGACGATGGTGGCCTGCGGCCGGGTCAGGTCGAGCGTGACCAGCGGCGTGCGTTGCACCGCTGGGCCTGACGCGTCGACCGCGTACAGGGACACGCCGTCGGAACCCGCGGCCGCCACCAACAATGTGTCCGCGGCGTCAGCATCGACGACCCGCTCGACCGTCCCGGTCAGCGTCCCGTCTTCGGCGACAGTCACATTCACCGCGGCGGGATCGAACGCGCCCGCCTGATCCGGGACCGCGAACGCTGCGGTGCGGGTGCCTTCGGCGAGTGCGCCGAGGAGTTCGTCGCGCACCGGACCGGCCGAGGCGGCGACGAGCGCGGGCACCGCCAGCAACACGGTGCCGAACACCGGACCGCAGGCCAGTGCCGCCCCGAGTTCTTCGACCGCGATGGCCTGGTCGACGAGCGTGCCGCCGGCGCCGCCGTCGGCCTCGGGAACCGCCAGGCCGAGCACGCCGAGTTCGGCGCCCAACCGGGTCCACACTTTCGGATCGAACCGAGGCTCGGACTCCATGAGCGTGCGCACCGTCTGCTCGCCGAAGTTCTCGGCACAGAACTTTCGGACCGCGGTGCGCAGTTGAGCCTGTTCGTCGGTGAATGAGAACTCAGAATCAGCCACGCGGGATCTCCTTCCACGGCATACCGGCATCGGCCCGCAGATCGCCGGGCAGCCCGAGGATCCGTTCGCCGAGAATGTTGCGCATCACCTCTGAGGTGCCGCCTTCGATCGTGTTGGCCTTGCTGCGCAGGAAGCGCTGCTGGATGGGGCCGCGCCAGTCGGTGTCGTTCTGGTCGTCGTCTCGGTCGCCTGTCCCGTAGGCGTGATACAGGATTCCTTCGGGCCCAAGCAGATCCATGCACCACTGGTAGATGTGCTGATTGAGTTCGGCGCCGACGAGCTTTCCGATCGAGCCCTCCGGCCCCGGTCCGCCGACAGTGGCGGCCGCGCGGGAACGTTCGGCGGTCAGCCGTTGGGCCTCCGAGCGCAGCCAGAGCTGGGTCAGCCGGTCGCGCAGCACCGGAGTCCGCAGATCCGTACGTGATGCCCACAGCGCCACGGCATCCGAGATGGTCCCGGCTCCACGCCGGTTGCCGCTGCCGCCGAGCGCGCTGCGCTCGTTCATGAGCGTCGTCATCGCGACATTCCAGCCGTTGCCCACATCTCCGAGCCGATGAGCATCGGGGATACGGGCGTCGGTCATGTACACCTCGTTGAACTCGGCCTGGCCGGTCATCTGCCGCAGCGGCCTGGTCTCGACGCCCGGACCGTGCATGTCCAGCACGAAGTACGTCAGGCCTTTGTGTTTGGCCACATCGGGATTCGAGCGGGCCAGCAGGAGGCCCCAGCGAGCCCGGTGGGCCAGGCTGGTCCACACCTTCTGCCCGTTCAGCACCCACTCGTCCCCGTCGGGGACTGCGGAAGTGGCCAGCCCGGCCAGATCCGATCCGGCGCCCGGCTCAGAGAAGAGCTGGCACCAGATGTGTTCGGTGCTGGCCAGCGGCCGCAGCCAGGATTTCTTGAGTTCCTCGGACTGGGCGTGCTCGCGCACCGTGGGTGCGGCCATGCCGTAGCCCATGGGATTGAGACTCAACGGTATGGGCCCACCGGCGCCCTGCAGGATGCGGTCGGCGACGGCCTGCAGACCGCGCGAGACCCCGAGACCGCCGAGGCCCTCCGGGAAGTGCACCCAGGACAGGCCCGCGTCGTAACAGGCGGCCAGGTACTCGGGGATCGGAACTTTCTTGGGGTCGTGGTCGGCCACAACCCGGCGGGCGAGGTCGGCGACCCGGTCCGCATCAGCGACACTGCTCATCCAGCCACGATAGGGAAAGGGATCTGATGGCCTGCAGGCGGGCGGTAGCGTCCTCGAGCGTGGACCGAAAGCGCGTGGTGATCGCTGGACTCGGCGACACCGGCGTGCTCACCGCGATCCGGTTGGCGCGTCGCTTCGACGTCGTCGGCATCTCGGTGAACCCCGGCCTGGTCAGCGGTCAGGAACTGGGCACGCGGCTGGCCCGGCCCGACGACTGGGCGCGCAATTACTGGATCAGCTTCGACCGGTTCCGCGAACTCGACCGGGTCCGCACCGTGCACGGCACACTGACCGGGGCCGATCTGTCGGCCCGCACCGTCAGTGTGCGCGATGCCGACGGGAACCCTCGGGTGGAACGCTACGACGCGCTCGTTGTCTGCACCGGTGTGACGAACGGCTTTTGGCGACAAGCGGTTCTGCAGTCGGCCGGCGATGTCGATGCCGGGCTGCGGACCGCGCACGAGCGGTTGGGATCGGCACCGTCAGTCGCCGTCATAGGAGGCGGCGCTGCGGCGGTCAGCAGTGCGGCCAACATCGCTGTTCAGTGGCCCGACACGCGGGTCGGGCTGTACTACCCGGGGGAACACATTCTGCCGCAGCATCATTGGCGAGCCCGCCAGCGTGTCGAAGGCAGGCTGGCTTCGGCCGGGGTGACACTGCACCCCGGTCATCGAGCCGTGGTGCCCGAGGACTTCGACTGCGCGGCCATCACCTCCGACCCGGTCCAATGGAGCACCGGCCAGCCGGCGACGAAGGCCGATGCGGTGTTGTGGGCCGTCGGCCGGGTTCGGCCCAACACGGACTGGCTGCCGGGGGATGTGCTCGACGAGGACGGTTTCGTGCGGGTGACTCCCGACCTGCGGGTGCCGGGACTCGACGGTGTGTTCGCCGTCGGCGACGTGGCGGCCACCGACCCGCTGCGATCCTCGGCCCGCAACCGGGCCGACGGGCTGCTCTCCCGCAATGTCGCCGCCTACTTCTCCGGAGGCCGGATGCGCAGCTACCGTCCACCGGCCGGCCGTTGGGGATCGGTGCTCGGTGTGCAAGCGGACGGGTTGGAAGTATTCGCGGCCAATGGGTTTGCGTTCCGCTTCCCGGCCTGGTCGATCGAACGGGTGCTCCAGCCCTGGATCGTCCGTCGCGGCATCTACCGCGGTGTGCGGGGCTGATCGACGGGCACCACGTAGGTGGACAGCATCAGGGTCCGCACGGTGCCGACGTTGTGGGCGTCGTGGATGACCCCGGCCGGGATGACGAACGGGTCACCCGAATGCAGGTGCTGGGTCGGTCGATCGTCGAAGACCATGTCGACGTCACCCTGGACGATGTAGCCCACTTCAGGTCCGGGGTGGCCTGTGGCGGCCGGATTCCTTGTGATGATCCTTTCGCGTGCGTAACGCCACGGCGAGAATTCGGTCGATTTCCCGCCGTGACGTTACAAACGCGGTCGTTACCGCGGCAGCGCCACGGGCACCGTCTGCAGGCCAGGGGCTACCGGCGCGACCGGCGTCGCGGCCATACCGGGCACCCCAGCTACTCGAGGCACGCCGGCCACGCCGGGCACTGCTGCCTGGCCGGGCACCACTGGGTACGCGGGCGCTGCGGCGACTCCGGGAACCTGGCCGGGTACCCCGGTCATGCCGGGTACCACCGGTGACGCGGGCGCCGCCGCTACTCCGGGAACCTGGCCGGGCACCGGGGCGACCTGGCCGGGCACGGCAGGTGCCGGAGCGGCGGGAGGGGGTGCGGCTGCCGCCGCCGCGTTCTGGTTCAGCACCCGCAGCAGGTCGGGCTTCATCTCCTGCAGTTGGGCTCCCCAGTAGTTCCACCCGTGGGTCCCGTTGGGCGGGAAGTTGAACCGCGCATTGCGACCGCCGGCTGCCACATATTTCTGCTGGAACTCCTTGTTGGAGTTGATCGTGATGTTCTCCAGGAACTGCGCGCTGTAGAGCGTGCCGAAGTTGCCGCCGGGAGCGTCGAGTTCTGAGGGAACGCCGTTGCCGCAGTACACCCACACGGCGGTGTTGTTGGCCACCAGCCGGTTGACGTTGACCGTCGGGTCGTTGCGGCGCCAGGCCGGATCGTTGGAGGTACCCCACATGTCGGTGGAGTTGTAGCCACCGGCGTCCTTCATCGCGAAGCCGATCATGGTCGGCCACAGGCCTTGTGAAGGGTTCATGAAGCCGGACAGGGCACCGGCGAAGATGAACTGGGCGGGATGCCAGATGGCCAGGTTCAGGGCCTGTCCACCGGACATCGACAGCCCGACAACGGCATTGCCGGTCGGCGCTACATCCCGCTTGGCGGCCAGGTAGGCCGGCAATTCCTGGGTCAGGAACGTTTCCCACTTGTACGTGGTGGTGCCGGCACTGCCTGCCGCAGGCCGGTACCAGTCGGTGTAGAAGCTCGATTGGCCGCCCACCGGCATGACCACCGAGATGCCGGACTTGTAGAACCACTCGAACGCCGCGGTGTTGATGTCCCAACCGTTGTCGTCGTCCTGCGCGCGCAACCCGTCGAGCAGGAACAACGCGTGCGGGCCGCCGCCCTGGAACTGGACCGTGACGTCGCGACCCATCGCGGCCGACGGCACCTGCAGGCGCTCCACCGGCAGGCCATCGCGCGAATACGCAGCGGCGGTCGGTATCGGCCCGGCCATGGCCAGCCCCGGCAACATCAGCCCTGAAATCGCCACAGCCGCCACGCGGCGCGACATCCGACCGAACATTCTCAGTCTCACACCGGCACGCTAACAACGCCCGAGCTGGGGCCACTGTGGCCGCGCCCGGCGTAACCCCTCTGTTATCAAGGTGATTCGGTTCTGATGCCGTCCGGTCGCCGCCACTCCCGCGGTGACACGCCGTGCGTCCGGCGGAACTGGCGGCTGAAATACCCAGGGTCGGCCATGCCCACCCTCGTGGCGACCTCGGCGACGGGTAGGTCCGTCTTGCCGAGTAGGTCGCGGGCCCGACTCATCCTGCGTTCGTTGATCCACTCACCCACCGTGCGCCCGGTCCGCCGACGCACCAACGTGGTGAGATGACCCGCTGTCATCCCCACCTCGTGGGCGACGTCGCTGAGCGACAGGGGCTCCGACAAGCGGCGGTCGATCACCGAGAACACCTCGGCCAGCAACGGCTCGCCGCTACGCCGCAGATCGCTCACCACGTCGTCGGCGAGCCGGGCCAGGTCGATGAGCAGCAGGGTCAGATGAGCCAGCACCGCCTGGCGGTAGCCCTCACGCCGGGCGGCCAGCTCATCTTCGATCGATCGGATGGTGTTGTCCCACAGTGGCTGTCGATCAGCAGGCGCGTGAAGTTGCAGCAGCCCACCCGACCGGCCGTGGAGGAAAGGGAACAGCAGGGGGTGGGCCTGCCAGGTGGGCCAGGGTGACCCCGCGTCGCGGCCCAGCGCGGTGGGGTCGAAGTACACGCCGATCCCATCGGCTTCGGTGGTCAGCGGCCGTGGGTCGATCACCTCGCCTGCTGCCACCACATAGATGACTCCGGCGGTCGGTACGTACCAGAGCACCGGGAAATCGTGGATGTGCGGCCGGTGTTCGGGGAGTTCCGCACGCCGGCCGCGGGTCACCGACACCGGCGGCGCGTCACGGTCGGTCCAATACCGGTAGACCGGGACGCCATCGCGGTGGCGAACCAAGCGGGACACGTCGGGCATAACGCCAAAGATAATCCTGATATCGCCAAGCTTCACCCAACTATCGATGTCCAATCCGCTGGATCATGGAGTTCATGACCAAACATCGTCCACATCTGCTGACAAACCGGCACGATTACCTGCCCGCCACGGGCCATGACGCGTTCCTGCCCGGCTATGACCTGTTGACGCGGGTCTTGGGGATGAACCCCGCCTACCGCGAACTGGTCGCGCAGGCCGGACTCTCGGCCGGCCAGCGGGTCATCGAAATAGGTTGTGGAACCGGTAATCTCACAGTCCGCGCCAAGAAGGCATGTCCCGGCGCCGATATCATCGGGACCGACCCTGATCCGCGCGCCCTGCGACGGGCGGAACGAAAAGTCAAGGGCATGACCGGCGTCGGATTCACCCGGGCCTATGCCCAGGAACTCCCGTTCGACGACGGCGAGTTCGACCTGGCGCTGTCCTCGATGATGCTGCACCACCTCGACGAGGCGACCAAGGTGGCCGCCGCCCGCGAACTGTTCCGGGTCCTACGGCCGCGCGGCAGGTTGCACATCGTCGACGTGCGCGGCGACGCCCTGCCCCGGTTGCTCGAGAACGCCGGATTCGATTGCACGGTGGTGGGATCGGGACGTATCCGACTGGCCGGAAGTCTTACGTACCTCCGCGCGTCGCGCCCGGTGTGAACGCTGTCGGTGCGGCCAACGGGATGAGCAGACTCGACGGTGAATCCCCGCCCTGACGGATTCGGTACGTCCCCGCGATCAGTGCCTCCCGCGCCGGCTGAGTGGGGACCAGGTGGGGGAAGTCGTAGGTGGTCAGGGTCAGCCGCAACCGGTGACCCGGCTCGAGCACGGCGGCGGTGGGGAAGATCTCCAGGTCATATCGTGTCAGTTCACCGCGCACGACCGGTTCGGCCGCGGCGCGGGTACTGATGTGATGCGGCCGTAGCACCGTTCCATCTGGCAGGTACCACGTCTTCTCCGGATCCAGGGCCCGGTGCGAACCCAGCAGCGCACCTTGGGTCAGCGGCCGGCTGGCGCCGTCCGGCGCGACGTCGTCGAGGTGCGCCACCCACAGGGTCTCGGTGGTATCGGCCGTCGCGTGCACGGTCAGGGTGACCGGGCCTGCGATGAGCCGGGCCTCGGTGAACTCGGCCGTGGTGTAGGTCAGGGCCTCGCGCTGCAGGCGACGGTTGTCCAGGTCGTAACGGATGCGCCGTCCCGTCTGGGCGGCCATGAAGCTGCCCATTCCCAGGGTCCACTGCTCCAGGCTGCGGCCCGACACCGGGCCGCGCACTGTGTAGCGCAGCGTGGCCTCGGTCCGCTCGGCAGCCGGTTCGGCGGCAAGGTGCCCGCCCTCGGCCAGGTACATCCGCGTCGGCGTGGCCTCGGGGAACGGATAGTCCTGCGCCTGGAACCATTCCGAGCTGCCGATGGCCTGGAAGCGGATGGGCGGGCCGGTCACCGCGGCGTGGGTGTCGTCCTTGAGCCAGCGGTCGAACCAGCGGAGCTGCAACGCATGGACGTGCAGCCCGTCCATATCTGAGACGTGATACCAGGGGCCCATCATCAATTGCACGCGGTCGGTCACCGGCTGGCCGGGCTCCATCGGGCCATACGGGGGCCGACCGGTGTACGCGTTCTGCAGCGTGGCGTAGTTCAGCGGGGCGCCGCGCTGGAAGGCGTCGTGCCAGCCGCCGATCAGGAAGACCGCAACGCTGTTCTTCGCGATCTCGGGCAAGACGTCCGAGGCCCGCATGGTGTCCCAGAAGGGCCCGTCGAAAGCGGTGTCGCCGCCGGCGTTCGCGTCGCCGATCATGGTCCGGAAGTACTGGCGCTGGCCACGTCCGCGCTGGCGCACCGCGGCCAGGCCACCGGCTCTGGGGCGTTCATGAGTGCCGCGTTTGGCGAACTCAAGCACCGGGTTGACCACGTTGAGCAGTGAATAGACGGCGCCGTAGGCGCGCACCGTGCGCATGTGCGGCACCCCGCCCATGGTGACCACATCGCGGTAGAAGTCATTGGCGGCCATCACCGGGAAGATCGCCTTCAGCGGCGAGTCGGGGCCGACCGCCGCGGCAGTGAGAAGTTGGTTGATGGCCAGGTAGGAGATGCCGAACATCCCGACCTTGCCATTCGAATTCGGCAGCCGTGCAGCCCAATTCACCAAGTCGACACCGTCCTGGACCTGGACGGCGCCCAGCATCTCGAACGATCCGCCCGAGGCGCCGGTGCCCCGCACGTCGGCCATCACCTCGATGTAGCCGCGCCGGATCAGGTACGGAGTGGCCCCGCCGCCGATCTGGGCGGCCGGCGGCGGGGCCTTCTTGCCGTACGGCGTGATGGACAGCAGCACCGGGAACGGCCCCGGCGCCGGTGCCCCGGTCTCGGGGACGGTCGGATAGTGGATGTCGGCCCGGAGCACGGTGCCGTCGGACGCGCGGACGGCCACATTGTGGTGGACCCCGACGCCGTACCGGGCCGGTTCAGGTGTCCAGGCCGGTTCGAGCGGCGACGGGTTGCGTTTACGGACGCGGGTCGCCGATTGCCCGGCCACCTTCCTGCCGCGGTTGCCTCGGACCGTCTGCCACGGGTTCGCCATCCGTCCTCCTCGACGTGTCGGCCTGGCTCCACGGTATCCAGTGGCCGCCGCCGTGCAGTGGCCACCATCCCCGCGCGGCGGGACTACCCGGCCATGAACTCCGAGTAGGCCGAGGCCAGTTCGGGTGACAGTGCCGTCACGTTGCACGTGCGCTGCGTGTCCCCGATGGGGGCCAGGATGCCGCGCAGGTCGTTGTACTCCTGCGGGTTGGCGGTGAAGTAACCGCGCAGTGTCGCCGCGGCCTGTGGACGCGGCTGGGTGAACGCGGCACTCACGGCCTGATTGGCACCCGGATGACTGTCGAGGTAGGCACGTGCGGCGCCGGTGGTGCTGCTGACGGTGCCGGCCACTCCGCTGGCGCTGCAGTCAGGTGCGGCGGAGGCGGTGGGCGCGCCGATCATCGCGGCGGCGACGCCGCCGAGCAGGCCCGCGGCACAAGCGCCGGCAATTCCCCGACGCGCGGTGATACCAGTGAATTTCATGATCATTTTCCTTCGGGGTTCTGGGTTTCTCATTGGGTTGCGATTTGGTAATCGCTGTCCCCGGCCCGAACTCGAAAGTAGCCGCGATGCGGTCGAGCAAAACATCTGCGCTGTGAGACAGCTGTGACGGGTGTGGTGGTGTTACGGTCGGACGCCGTGAATTGCGCCTCAATTCCGCCGAATTGGGGTCGATGATCTTGAAATGTCTCAGAGACCGAACGCCATTCTTAATTGATCGTGATCTGCGCCGCTGAGTGTGGTGACCAAATTGTTATCCGCGGGCCGTTCAGCTAACTGATCTGTTCACCGCTTCAGGGTTAGCCCGGACAGCGAGTTGCGTAGACCGCCATCGCGGTAGATCTGCACACCCGCCACGGCCAGCATCACGGCAGCGGTTGCCAGGTGCACGACCGCGTCGGTGGTGTTGTTGGGGAAGGCGAATATGTAGGCCACCTGGTGGGAGAAGAACGCCCAGATTCCTGGCAATGCTCCGGCCACCGCGGCCAGCAGGAGATAGAGCACGGCCCACGATTTTCGCCAGCACAAAACCAGTCCGGGACCGAACAATGCCAGGCCGGCCACTGCATGCCAGCCGTTGTAGTCCATCCCGAGAATCGGTGTCGTCGGTGCGTCAGGACCGATGGCGAAGCTCGGCTCGGCAATGAAACCGATGATTGCCTGGACCACATGGAACAGCGAGATGATCAGCAGTCCCCATTGGGCGAAGCTCCACTGGCGCACCCGCACGTGAGGAGGACCATCAGACACAGTCCGGACGTTACGTCTACTACAGCGTGTAGTCAACGGTTCGGTCGTAGGGTCGGGGAATGCAGATCCGTGCCGCCAGGACCGATGACATCCCCGAGATCGCGCCGTTCTTCCGCGTCATCGTTGCCGACGGCGAAAGCTACACCTACCCAGAAGGCTTGACCGACCAACAGATTCGCGAAGTGTGGCTGGCTCCTGAACCCGGTCACACCATCGTCGCGGTGGTCGACGGAGCCATCGTCGGCACCGCGCGGATGGTGCCCAACAAGCCCGGCCGTGGTGACCATGTCGGCACCGCGAGCTTCATGGTCGACCCGGCCTCGTCGGCGCGCGGTGTCGGACGCGCCATGGCGCTGTGGATGATCGATTGGCATCGGGAAAACGGTTATCGGGCAATACAGTTCAACGCCGTCGTGGAGACGAACGTGCGGGCCGTGCGGCTCTGGCAAGACCTGGGATTTCGGATCATCGGCACCGTCCCGAAGGCCTACCGGTCGCGGGCGCACGGTCCGGTCGGGCTGCACATCATGTACCTGGAGCTATGACGGTCACCAGGTGTCGATGAACCGCGGACCGGCCGCGGGCCGTTCGTGCTGCGCGGCGGCGGCCAGTGTTGCGGCGATCAAACCCCGGGTCTCCGCCGGGTCGATGACATCGTCGATCTCGAACAACGATGCCGAGTTGAGCGCCCGCGCGTTCTCCTCGGCGGCCGCCGTGGCAGCCCGTACGGCCTGCTCGCGCTCATCGTCATCGGCGATGGCCTCCAGTTCCTTTCGCAGGCCGAGCCGGACGGCACCCTCCAGACCCATCGGACCCAGATGGGCGCCCGGCCACGCCACCGTGAGCAACGGTTCGTGAAGGCTGCCACCGCACATCGCCTGTGCTCCAAGGCCGTAACCGCGCCGCAGGATCACCGCCACCAGGGGCACCGTCAGTGCTGCACCGGCCACCAGCATGCGAGACCCGCGCCGTACCAGGGCCTCGGCCTCGGCGGCCGGGCCGACCATGTATCCGGGGCAGTCCACGAGCGACACCACCGGCAGGCCGAATGCATTGCACAACTGCAGGAACCGGGCGGCCTTGTCGGAAGCCGCGGCGGTGATGGCACCGGCCATCACCATGGTGTTGTTGGCGATGATGCCGACGGGCCTACCCTCTATACGCGCCAGAGCGGTCACCATCTCCGGGGCGAACTTCTCCCGCAAGAAGGTGACCGAGTCGGCATCGGCCAGCGTCTCGATGATCGGTGCCACCAGATAGGCACGCCGCGCCCGTTCGGGAATCATTGTGCGCAGGGATGTTTGGTCGACGGGATCCGGCCTGGCCACCTCGGGTTCGGCCGGCCCGGTGAAGTAGCCCATCAGCTTCTTGGTCGCGGTGACAGCTTGCGCCTCGTCAGCGACCACGACGTCGACGACACCGTTGGACGCCTGCACCGAGATCGGGCCGACATCGTCGGGGGCAACCTCGCCGAGGCCACCGCCGGCGATCATCGCCGGTCCGCCCATCCCGATCGAGCTGTCCTCCGTTGCGACGATCAGGTCGGCCGCACCGGCGATCACCGCGTTGCCGGCGAAACACCGGCCCTTGACCACGGCAATGCGCGGCACCAGACCGGACAGCCCGGCCCACAACGCGAATGCCCGGATCTCCAGGGATGACACCGTCGGGATGTCGGTGTCACCCGGGCGGCCGCCGCCACCCTCGGCGAAGAACACCGTCGGCAACTTCAGGCGCTCGATGATCTCGAACAACCGGTCCTTCTTGCGGTGTCCGATGGCGCCCTGGGTTCCGGCCAACACGGTGTAGTCGTACGAGAGCACCGCACAGGCGGCACCGTCGATCCGTGCCGTTCCGGCCACCAGGCCGTCGGTCGGGGTGCGTTCGATCAGGTCGTCGCGGCTGCGGCGCTGGCGCTGAGCCGCGATCGCGAACCGCCCGTACTCGACGAACGATCCGGCATCGATCAGGTCGGTGATGTTCTCACGGGCGGTGCGGCCTCTCGCGGCGTGGCGGCGCGCCACCACCTCGGGTCTGCCCGCGTCCTCCGTCATCGCCTTTCGGCGCAGCAGTTCGGCGAGATCCTCGCGGAGGGCATCGTCGGGCATCGGCAGCTCCTGGAATAGCGGGCGGGCGGCCGGAGGTTGCGCACAGATGTGACCGCCAACACCTCATCTAACCCGCCCTTCGATCCGCGCGATGTACTGGCCGAGGCCCGGTTGGGGGTGCTGGCCACCATCAAGGCCTCCGGCGTCCCGCAGCTGTCCCCGGTGACGCCGTATTTCGACCGGGCCGCCGGCGTCATCTACGTCTCGATGACCGAAGGGCGGGCCAAGACGGTCAACCTGCGTCGCGATCCTCGGGCCGCGCTCGAAGTCACCAGCGCCGACGGGTGGTCCTGGGCCACCGCGGAAGGTGCTGTGACGCTCACCGGGCCGGGAACCGACCCGCACGGACCCGAGGTCGAGGCCCTGGTCGACTATTACCGCAGTGCCGCCGGAGAGCATCCCGACTGGGATGAGTACCGGTCGGTGATGGTCTCCGATCGCCGGGTACTCATGACGCTGACCGTCGAGCGGGTGTACGGGGAGAAGCTGCGCTGACTCGCCTCAGCCGAGCGGGATCTCGGCAGCGATCCGGTCCAGCACCGCGGGATAACGGTTGGCCTCGCGGTGCGCCCCGGGCTTACCGCTGCTGACGATCGCGGCGGACAGACTGCGCTGCGGGTCGGCCCACACCGCGATGTCGACGAGGCCGGTGTGCCCGAACGCCGAGGGTGTGTTGCGGCCGAACGGCCCGAAGCGTTTTCCGCCGAGCATGTACCCGGTACCCCAGCGCATCGGCTTGAGTCCGGTCGCCACATCGGGCCGCATCCGCCGGCACGGCGTCGTCGCGGCCTGCAGGGTCTCGGGCTTCATGATCCGGACCCCGTCGAGTTCGCCTCCGCGCCGAAGGATTTCGGCGAACCGGGACAGCTCGTCGGCATTGGAGACGGTGGTTGACGACGGGATGACACTGGTGAGGAACAGCGGGGTGTTGCTGAGCGGGATGATCCGGTCCAGCGTCCCGCCCACCGCGGCCCGGAACGCCGCGGCGATCGGAGCGGGCAGCGGCTTACCGGTCACGTGGCTGGGCGCCACCAGCGGAACCTCTTCTGGGGCAACGCCGTAATTGGTCCAGCGGAAGCCAAGCGGGTCCAGGATCTCCTCGGCGAGGATGTCGCGGATGTTGCGACCGGTGGCCGCCGAGACGATCTCGCGGATCAGTGGACCCCAGGTCAGCCCGTGGTAGATGTGCACCAGGCCGGGCCGGTACACCGGTTTGAGCAGGGCCAGTTGCTCACGGGTGTATTCGCTGTCGTCGACGCGGGTGACATCGGGGCGCGGCCCGGTGTGGATCGGCACCCCTGCGCTGTGGGTCACCACATGCCGGATGGTGGTGCGGTCCTTGCCGTGGCTGGTGTAGTTGGGCAGGTAGTCGCAGACCCGGTCGTCGAGGGAGAAGTGCCCCTGCTCGACGAGCATGTGCACGACGGTCGTGCTGACCGCCTTGGCCGCCGAGTAGACGCAGAACGGGGTTGCGGTGGTGACGGGGATCTTCTCGGCATCCGCGGCATCGTCGGGACCGTTGCCCCAGCCGTGGCCGATCGCGCGGTTCAACACGGTTTTCCCGTTGCGCCGCAAGCACACCTGGATGGCCGGGTGCAGGCCGGATCCATACCAGTACCGGACCGATTCCCAGATCCGCTCGACGGTCTTCGGGTCGATCTCCGAATGGTCCTCGTCGCCGATGTCGGTGACCGCGTCCAGATCGGAGGGGACGGCGATCTTGCCGGTCGGTGCTTGTTGGCTCATTCGCTCTTCCTGGTCAAGGTCGCGGAAAGATGGTGCTGCAGTGGTTGTCCGACGGCGCCCATCTGCACGTCGTACGTCAGTTGGTCTCCGTCCACCCGGATGGAACGCGATAGCGCCGCAACGTTTTTGGCCGAGGCGGTCAATCCGATGGTGGTCGCGGACAACTCCATGTCGATACGGCCGTCGACGACCTGGACCGTGCCCTCCTGGATCTCCGTGATGCCGGTCGGATGCGCCAGCACCCACTCGACCCGCCCTGGTGCCGGGACCCGGAGATATCCGGTCTCGGCGTGCAGCGGACGGCCGTCGTCGCGGGCCTTGGTGCGCTGGTTGTAGGCCAGGAACGGCTTGCCGACGTGGCCGAAGGTGATCTCCTCGAGGTACTCGAACGATTCGATCGTCGGATACTCGCCGGCGCCGGGGCCGGCCCAGGTGCCGAGCAGCGGAGCCAGCACGGTCAGGTTCGGGTGGAGGTCGGGCACACCGACAGGGTACGGCGGTGGTCCGGCGGGACCCCGTCACGGCGTGTCTGACCAGGTCAGCTCCCGGTGTACGCCGCGGTGGTGCGATCCGCCGCGGCGCGTGCCCGAGCGGGATCTTCGCCGGCGGCCAACGCGGCCTGGTACCAGAGTTCGCTCGCGGTTGACATGAAGCCACGGCCCTCCTCACTGGCCGCCCAGGCCGCACCCTCCTCCGGCGTGATGCGATCGCCACTACCGAGATATCCGGCAAGACCGAGAAGTCCAGAGTCCCAACCGACTCCGACCGCACCCGGCCCGAACTGCAGCCAGAACTCGTCATCGTCATCGGCGTGCATGATGTGGTCCAGGGTGAACGTGGCCCGGTTCTCGCCCGCTTCCGCGATGGTGACCTCGACCCAGCTGGTCGCCCCCATGGACTCCCAGGTGGTTGTGAAGGACCGCGGCGGTTCGCAGGTCAGCACCTCGCCCGATGCGTTTCCTTCCAGCTGGAAACGGCCACCCACCTGCAGATCACCCGTGATCGGCAGGAACCAGCGGGGGATCCGATCCAGGCTGGTGCAGGCGGCCCACAGATCGGCTGCATCGGTGTCGTAGGTCTGGCTGACGCTCACGACGCGCGCCTCACGGGCCTCGAACGTCTTACGGCCCACACTGCGGCGGACCGCGTTGAGCTGGTGTTGGACGTCGATCACGGGGAAGCCTCCTTGTTCGTGGTTCTTCTTCGTTCACGTTTGCCGCGCGCGATCTCGGTCGCCAGGGCATCCAGATGTGGTGTCCAGTTGCGCCGGAAGCGCTCGAGCCATTGGTCGACCTCACGCAACGGTGTCGCGTCGACGCTGTACAGCCGACGCGTGCCTTCCACCCGCACGCTGGCGAAACCGTTGTCCCGCAAGACCTTGAGGTGTTGTGAGACCGCAGGCTGGCTGATCTCGAACTCGGCTCGGATCACCTCGGTGATGGCACCGGATGACAGCTCACCCGCCTGGATGAGCTCCAAGATCCGCCTGCGCACCGGATCTCCGAGAATGTCGAAGGCGTGCACGTGGTCAGAGTAAAAGCTGCCACTTATATAAGTCAAGACTCATAGGCCGGTCGCGTCAGGCGTTCTCTGGTTGAAGCGCTTGGGTCTGGATCTGGTGTCCCTGGGGGCAGAGGCGCTTGAGCAGGTGCGGGTATGTCCGGCTGTGGTGCAGGGAGGCGGTGGTGAGGCGGGCGGCGCCGAGAATGACGGCATCGTTGGCTGCGGAGGTGGGTAGCCCACTTGTGCGTCGGATGTGGCGCGGTATGAGGGCGAGCCCGGCACGGGCCAAGATCGGATAGGCCCGGAACAGGGCAGCCTTGACGGGGTTGCCATCCAGGGCGCGTGGGTGCAGGATCGCGTCAAGGGCGCGCCACGGGTTTGTGCATTGACGCAAATCAAGTGGCGAGAGGCGGTCCACAGTCGGCGATAGTCGTCGCGGCTGGACGGAATGCGTTCTGGCATAAGTTGTTCGACGATGCCGTGGTGGGCCGCGGCTGCGCGGATATCGTCGTAGTCGATGCCGAAGGTCTCGAAGGCGATGGCCGCTTCGGCGAAGAACTGGTCTTGTTCTTGCGGGGTGAGGCCGCCGGCAAGGGTTTGGTAGGCAAAGAACACCGAATGCCACGAGAGCATGTGGTTGCCGAGGCGCAGGTAGGGGTCCATTGCGCTGTAGGACTGACCGGACATCGGTTCCGTGCCGGTGATCCGGGCGTGCAGCCGGTCCAGCCGCTGGTTGGCTGCGGTGACAGTGGCGGTGTCCGCGAACACCGCGGTCAGGAAGTAGTACATGGTGCGGTTCAGGCGTCCGAGCGGGTCTTCGCGATAGCGGCTGTGGTCCTCCAGCGCGGCTGCCCCGTGGGTGCTGGCGACCATGTCGAGGACGAACGACCGCATCACTCCCGGGATCGTGGCGGGGTGAGACCACACCCGCCAGGACACCGAACCTGGGCCGAACAGGCCCTCGTCCTCTCGTCTGCTGGGTAGGTCGAGGTGGAATTGCTGGTCGGTAACCCTTGTCACGGTATTGCCCTTTCAACGCATTGACGTGCTGCTTCATAGATAAACACGATGTATCTGTCTCAGTGAGAATACATTGTGTGTTTCTATGGTCAACCGCTGGAGCGGGCGCGAGGGTTAGTGCGCATAGTCAGAAACACGGTGTACTCTGAAACGCATCAGAAACGATGTGTTTCTGACCTTGGAAAGGTGGACTCGTGACTGTCACTGCTGCTGGCAAGGCTGAACCGTCGCGACGCCAACCGCCGGGGTTGCCTGCGCCGCGCCCGCTGTCGGGGCTGTTCGGCGCGTTGTACGGGGCGGGATACCTGGTCGGCGGCGAGCGGCTGTTGCTGGGGTTGTTGGGCCGGTTTGGACCGGTGATGAGGGTGCCGGTGGCAGGGTTCGGCAATCTGGTGATCGTCTCTGATCCAGCGCTGGCGAAACAGGTGTTCACCGCACCCCCGGATGTGCTGCTCGGTGGTGAGGGAGTTGGTCCGGCTGCGGTGATCTATGGGTCCGGTTCGATGTTCGTGCAAGAGGAGCCCGAACATCTGCGGCGGCGAAAACTGCTGTCCCCGCCTCTGCACGGCACCGCACTGAACAGCTACGTTCCGGTGGTCGAGAAGGCGACGCGCGCGGCCATGGCGTGCTGGCCGGTGGGACAGCCTTTCTCGATGTTGGCGGCAGCCCGCCAGTTGACCCTGGATGCGATCGTCAAGGTGATTTTCGGGGTCGACGACCCTACCGAGGTGAGTCGGTTGGGCGCTCCGTTCGAGAAGCTGCTCGACCTGGGAGTCTCGGAGCAAGTAACGATGCGCTACGCGCTGCGGCGATTCGGGGCACTGCGCTGGACCCGGCTCGCCCGGATCAATCAGGAGATCGACCAGGTCGTGATGCCCCTGATTGCCCAACGGCGTTCCGACCCGCATCTGGAGGGACAACTGGACATCCTTGCCCTGCTGATGTGCAGCCGGGACGAGGACGGCAATGGGTTGGCGGACAGCCAGATTCGCGACGATCTGATCACCTTGATGCTTGCCGGGCACGAAACCACAGCGACCACATTGGCGTGGGTGATGGATTTCCTGACGCACCACCCAGAAGTTCTCGAGCAGGTGCGTTCCGAGGCGGAGGTCGGGGAATCGAAATACACGGCAGCGGTGATCAACGAGACGTTGCGGCTACGCCCTCCGGTACCGTTCACCGCTCGTGTGACCGCGGCTCCCTATCACCTCGGCGACTTCACCCTTGACCCCGGTACCCGGATTGTGGTGCAGATCAACGCGGTCAACCGCAACCCCGCGACGTATGAGAATCCCGATGAGTTTCGGCCGCAACGGTTCCGCGAGGCCAGGCCGCAGACCTATGCGTGGCTGCCGTTCGGTGGCGGGATCAAGCGCTGCCTCGGAGCGAGTTTCTCGCTATTGGAACTGACCACCGCTCTGCAGGTAATGCTGCGTGAGGGTGAATTCACTGCGGACAGCCCCAAGCCTGAATATGCGGTGCGCCGCTCGGTTGTACTGGTGCCGCGCCACGGCACCATGGTCCGATTCCGCCCTCGGCCACCGGCATCGTCTGCAGGTAGTGCCGCGGGTTGATGCGGTCAGCCGCTAGTGTTCATACGCGTGAGCGGGCCGTTGAGGGAGGCAACCCCTGAGACCGCAGCCGCGGTGCTGCGGCTGCTGGCCGGTGAGCCGCCGGCAGCCCTGCCGCGTCACCGCCACGACTTGTCCCGCGACGATGTCCGGGAGGCGCAGCGTGTCCGGATCATGGCCGCGGCAATCGAATTGTTCGCCGACCCCGGGTATCCGGTCACGACCGTTCTGGACATCACCAAACGGGCTGGGGTTTCACGCAAGACCTTTTACCAGCTGTACGACACCAAAGAAGATGTCTTCCTGGACGCATACTGCGCTGTCGGGGTATTGGTCAGCCAAGCGGGCCTCGCGTCTGCAGACCCACAAGAACCCTTCGTGCCGGCCGAGATCCCGAGGTACGCAGGCCAGGTCCTCGCGCTGATCGCGGCTACGCCGGCATCGACCCGCATGTTCTTCCTGGAAGCTCTCGGTGCCGGCCCGCGAGTGCGCGCCCGCCGCAACGAGGCCATCGCCGAGTTCGTCGCCGCCCTCTCTCCGAGGCTCAAACAGCTACGCGCACAGGCTGAACCGGATCTGCGCGAGCTCAGCGACCAGCAGTGCCGCATCGTCGTTGCAGCCGGGATCGAACTGATCGCCGAGTATCTCGCCGACCATGACCCAACTGAACTCCCAGCAATCACAAACGATTTGACCGAACTCGTCCGATCCATCGTCACGCCGAACCACCCGACGTATGTGCGATGACCATGGCCTGGGCCGTGGGCTCATCGAGCTGCGCCTGACGGGCGCGCTTGGTTGTCGCGTACACCGTGAATCCCGACGCCTGCAGGGCGGTACACACCGCGGCGGTGTCATGGCGCAGGAACGTCAGCGCCACATCCCGGCCGAAGGCATGGTCATAAACCGCGGTCTCACCGTCGGTCTGGAAGCCCAGCAGCACCCATCCGGGATCGGTCAGGACCCGGCGGTACTCGGTGAACAGTTCCGGCAGTGCCGCGGCGGGGGTGTGGATGACCGAGTACCAGGCACACACCGCATCGAAGGTCCCCGGCGCATACGGGAGGTCGAACATGTCGGCGGTTTGAAACCGCAGCTCCGGCCACTGCTGTCTGGCGAGAGCGACCATCGCGGCCGAACCGTCTATTCCTTCGGTCTCCAATCCACAGTCGGCAAGCTCGGCAGTGGCCTCACCGGGCCCACACCCCACATCGAGGGCGGCTCGTCCGCCGGCCCGCGCCACCAGGTCCGCGAAGGACCGTAGAACCGCACGGTCGAAGGGCCGGGATTCGAATTCGCCGGCGAACGTCCGGGCGTACTCGGGGGCGATCAACTCGTACTGGTCGTATGCCGGGGTACTCACGGTCGTCACCCTAGGGCCAGATGCCGGAAGCCCAGCTCAGGGCGCACGGTAAGGTTCCGCAGGTGAGCACGTCTGCCAAGCATGCCGCGCGCCTGCGCGGTGGTCTGGTCGGCGTTTGCTCGGCACTGACGGCGACCGTTGCCCACACTGCGGCGGGCGGCATGGCCCCGACGGGTAGCCCGCTGATCGTGCTGTTGCTGCTCTGCACGGCGCTCGGTGCCGCAGTGGGTGGTCTGAACCCGCAGACGCGTCCGGCCAAGGCCGGTCTGCTGATCGCCTCCCTGGTCGCTGGGCAGCTGCTCGGGCACGTGGCGCTGGCGATGTCCGGCGGGCACCATCACGCGGCATCGTTGTCCACCGCACCGATGGTCGGTCTGCACGCGGCCGCCGCGGTCGGCCTCGGTCTGGTGATCGGCCTGGCCGAGTACCTCTATGTGGTCTGTGCCTCGGTGCTGTGCTGGTTGCGGATCTTCGCTGCCGCCCGGATCCGCCCGTCGGTCCGTGAGCTCTGGTGGCCTTCGAATGTGGTTGTGGCGCGGCCGGTTCTGCTGTGCGCGGGTCGGGGAATGCGGGCACCGCCGGCGGCGCCCGGCACGAGCTTTTAACGCCTACTTCTTCATCTGAGCCCGTCGATCACCGACAGGGCTGTTTTCCGTTGTGCTCCGTGCGCACCTTTCTGTTCTTTCAAGTTCTTTTCCGCGAAGGCATTTCCATGACCATCACCCCTGACGATCAACTACGCGAGGAATCCCCTCCACCCGTCAAATCCCATTCCATCCGTCCGCTTCTGGTGCGGCTGCACTTCTATGCCGGGATATTCGTCGGCCCGTTCATCCTGATCGCCGCCGTCACGGGCCTGCTCTATGCGCTGATCCCGCAGATCGACACGTTCGTCTACCGGCACGAGCTGACGGTCGAGCAGGTCGGGACCGAGCGCTTGCCCTTGGCCGATCAGCTCGCCGCGGCGCGCCATGCCCATCCGGAAGGCACGGTGGAGAGCATCCGCCCGCCCGCGGCGCCCGACGAGACCACCCAGATCAGCCTGCTGGTGGGCCCGGAATTCAAGGACGTTCCGCCGGACTATTCGCGCACGGTGTTCGTCGACCCGTACACGGGTGAGGTGCGCGGCGCGCTGACCACCTACGGGCAGTGGATGCCGGTGCGCGCCTGGTTCGACGAGCTGCACCGCAACCTGCATCTCGGGGCGTTCGGCCGCAACTACAGCGAGCTGGCGGCGAGCTGGATGTGGGTGATCGCACTGGCCGGGGTGGCCCTGTGGATCATGCGTCGCCGGGAGAACCGCACGACGCGTGACCTGGTCCTGCCGGACCGCACGGCTTCCGGGCGTCGACGCACCCTGTCCTGGCACGGCGCGGTGGGGGTGTGGATAGTGGCGGTCCTGCTCGCGCTGTCGGTGTCGGGTATCACCTGGTCCCGCTATGCGGGCGAGACGGTCAACGGTATCCAGGCGAAGCTGAACACCACGGCGCCTGCCGTCGACACCTCGCTGTCGGGTGCCCCAGCCGCTACCGCTGAGCATCACGGCCACCGCGGCGGCCCGTCCGAGTTGCGTGGCGCCGATACCGTGCTGGCGACGGCTGAGCAGGCCGGGCTCCGCCACCCGATGTGGATGTATCCGCCGGCCGAAGCCGGCCAAGCCTGGAAAGTCGCTGAACGCAAACGTGATTGGCCCACGCGTGCCGACGAGATCGCAGTCGACGCCGAGTCCGGCAAGGTGACCGACCGGGTGAACCTCGCGCAGTGGCCCCTGCTGGCCAAGCTCACCGACTGGACGATCGATGCCCACATGGGCCTGCTGTTCGGTATTGCCAACCAGGCAGTGTTGGCGCTCACCATGGTCGGCTTGATCACCGTCATCGTGCGCGGTTATCGGATGTGGTGGCAGCGCAGGCCCACCCGGGGTTCGGCCTGGGCGGTGGGTCGCGCACCGCTGCGCGGGGTGCTGCGGCAGTTGCCGCCCTGGGGCAGCGTGGCCGTGGTTGTCGTCGCCGCCGTCATCGGATGGTCTCTGCCGTTGTTCGGGTTGAGCCTGCTGGCTTTTCTGGTGGTCGATGTCGCCGTGGCGTGGTGGAAAGGAAGATCAAATGTCTAGGGTTGCAGCTGTTCTGACGGCGACCGGCTTGACCTTGGCGGTGGGGCTGGCCGCCTGCACCGAGAGCCATCATGACGAGAAGATGGCCGACGCTGTTCAGGTCAGCGAGCAATGGGCCAGTGCCGCAGACGGCGGGATGACGGCGGTCTTCGGCACGCTCACCAACGCCGGACACCACGATGCACGTATCGTCTCGGCCACTTCGCCGGCTGCCGGCATGGTGGAACTGCACGAGGTGGTCAGCGATGGCAGCGGGTCGAAAACCATGCGGCCCAAGGAAGGCGGGCTCACCGTCGCGGCCGGAGGTACCCACGAACTGGCGCCCGGCGGGGATCACCTGATGCTGATGGACCTCAAGTCGCCGCTGCAGCCCGGCGCCGATGTTCCGGTCTCGCTGGTGTTCGAGGACGGCTCGTCACTTCCGGTTACAGCCCAGGTGCGTGATTTCGCCGGTGGCAACGAGAACTACCAGCCGCCGTCCCCGCACGGACATGGCTGATCCGTCCCGCCTGTCGGTCAACCGGCGGCGCCTCCTCACCGGGGGCGCCGCGGCACTGGCAGCCGGCGCGGTACTTAACCAATCCGGCGCGGCCCATTCCGCCACCGTGCAAACGGGATTCGGTGTCGACGTGGAGCCGTTCTACGGGCCGCACCAGGGCGGGATCGCCACCGCGCCGCAGTCCCACGGGCTGTTCGTGGCATTCGACGTCACGGCCGCAACCGGGGCCGGGAAGCGGCGCACCGAGCGGGAAATCGTCGCCGCGATCCTGCGGTTGTGGACTGCCGATGCGGCCCGGTTGACCCGGGGCACACCCGCGTTGGCCGACACCGAGCCTGAACTCGCCACCCGCCCAGCCGGATTGACAATCACCGTCGGCCTGGGAGTCGGGCTGCTCGACCGGATCGGGACGACGGGGGTCCGGCCGCCGTCTGCGCGCGAGCTGCCGGTTTTCGACGTGGACCGGCTCGAACAGCGGTGGTCCGGCGGTGATCTGCTGCTGCAGATCTGTGCCGACGATCCGGTGACGGTGGCCCATGCCAACCGGGTGCTGACCAAGAACGTCCGGTCGATGGCGACGCCGCGCTGGCGGCAGGCCGGGTTCCGCAATGCCCGCGGGGCCGACGCGAGCGGCACCACCATGCGCAACCTGATGGGGCAGATCGACGGCACCGCGAACCTCACCGCCGGCGACTTCGACGATCTGGTCTGGATGTCCGGGCCGGTCCACCCCGGACTGGTCGGCGGCACGTTGATGGTCATCCGCCGCATCGCGATGCGCATGGACACCTGGGATGAGCTGGATCGCCAGAGCAAGGAGTTCACCGTCGGCCGCACCCTGGATTCCGGTGCTCCGCTGACCGGCACCCGTGAACATGACGAACCGGATTTCACGTTGACACAGAATGGGATTCCGGTCATCCCGCAGAACTCCCACGTCGCGCTGGCCCACCATCGCGGCACCCGGGAGCGATTCCTGCGCCGCCCGTACAACTACGACGATCCGGCAGAGCCCGGCCAGACGTCGAACAGCGGGTTGATCTTCGCGACCTTCCAACGCGATATCGACGAGCAGTTCCTGCCCGTCCAACGGCGCCTCGCGCAGTTCGACGCGCTGAACCAGTGGACCACTGCGATCGGGTCGGCGGTGTTCGTGGTGCCTGGCGGGGTGCGGACACCGGACGACTACCTGGGGCAGGAGTTGGTCGGCTGAGCCCAGGCAACGGATGCACGGTTGCCCTCCACAGAGGACACGTTGCTGATCTACGCTCGCGGTATGACCGATCACGACAAAGCCGCAGCCCGGCGCGAAATTGCCGATGCTCTGCTCAACGCACTGAACCGGCGCCACGAAGTGCTCGATGTGATCGTTGACGCCGACGATCGCGCGGCTGCCGTGGAGGCGGTTGCGCAGCTTCTCGGCACCTCGCACGTGGCGTCGGAAGCCGTGGTGGGGCTGTCGTTCGCGCAGATCACCAAGGATTCGCGACGGGCGATCGCCGCCGAACTCGATGACCTGAACAGCCAGCTCAGCTTCACGGTGTCCGAGCGTCCGGCGGCCTCGGGTGAATCGCTGGAGTTGCGGGCGTTCGCTGCCGATACCGACCGCGACATCTTCGTGGCCCGGACCACCGACGTGGGGGCCTCGGGCGACGGGTCGGGTGCGCCGGCGGCCGATGTCGACGACGAGATCCGCGCCGCCCTGGGCCGGGTGGACGCCGAAGAGGCCGCCTGGTTCGTGGCGTTGGAGGGCGACCAGAAGGTCGGCATGGTGTTCGGTGAACTCACCCATGGTGAGGTCAACGTCCGGATCTGGATCCACCCGGACTTCCGCAAGCGCGGCTACGGTACCGCCGCCCTGCGCAAGTGTCGCTCGGAGATGGCGACGTATTTCCCCGCCGTCCCGATGGTGGTGCGTGCTCCGGGAGCCGTACCCGGCGCGTAAGCCGGTACTGCCTCAGCCGCCAGTCTGGTCGCGCAGGCCCGCGACGATGGTGCGCGCCATGGTTTCGGCTCGCTGCCGGGGGTAGTTCTGTCCCTCGGACAACACCGGATAGACCACACCGCCGAGTAGGGCGTCCGCGGCCGCTGATGCCAGGTCGGGCTCGATCTGGTCGGCCAGCAGCCGGAGGCGCACCGAGTCGAGCAGTGGGCGGCTGAAGCCGGCCCGCAGCCGCGCTGCGGTGTCCTCGTGTTCCAGTGACGCGGCGGTCAGGATGCGCAGCATGGCGTTGCCGCGTCTTGTGGTCAGGGCCGACGCCAGCGTGCCGGCCCATGCGACCAGGTCCGCGGTGACGTCGTCGGTGTGCGGCATGGTGGCCAGGATCTTGTCGGCGTCTTCCAGGAGCACATCGGCGACCAGTGCCGGCCGACTCGGCCACCAGCGGTAGATGGTCTGTTTGCCGACCCCGGCCCGGGCGGCCACGGCCTCGATGCTCAGCCCGTCGAAACCCCGGTCCAGCAGCAGTGCGCGGGTGGCCTCGATGATGGCCACCCGCGACCTCTCGCTGCGTCGTCGCGGGGAGCTTGTCGGCACCGCCTCGTCGGCAGTGGGGGTCATCGGCACGTCCTCGTCGGTCTTTGCAGCGATCTTTACACGGACAGCTGCCCACCGTAGTCTCCCACAAGACGAGACGTAGCGTCTCGCGAATATCGGAGAACGACGAACGCAAGGGCGCATGGCAACAAAGAAACTGGTCATCGGGGCCAGCGGATTCCTCGGTTCGCATGTCGCCAGACGGCTCGTCGAGCGTGGTGAGGATGTTCGGGTGCTCATCCGCAGCACCAGTTCCACCCGCGGGATCGACGACCTCGACGTGGAACGGGTTCACGGTGACATCTTCGACCCCGAATCGGTGCGCGCCGCGATGGACGACTGCGACGTGGTGTACTACTGCGTCGTCGACGCCAGGGCCTGGCTCAGCGACCCGGCTCCGCTGTGGCGGACCAATATCGAAGGGCTGCAAGAGGTCCTGGATGTTGCGGTCGAGGCAGGGCTGAGCAAGTTCGTCTTCACCAGCTCGATCGCCACCATCGGCATCGCCGAATCCGGGCTTGCCACTGAGGATCTGCCGAACAACTGGCTCGACGTCGGTGGTGAGTACGTGCACACCAGGGTGCTCGCCGAACAGATGGTGCTGCGCTATGCCCGGGAGCACGGCCTGCCCGCGGTCGCGATGTGTGTGTCCAACACGTACGGCCCGGGGGACTGGTTGCCGACGCCGCACGGCGGTCTGGTCGCCGCAGCGGTGCGCGGCAGGATGCCGTTCTACGTCAAGGGCGCCGCGGCCGAGACCGTCGGAATCGCCGACGCCGCCGAGGCGCTGGTTCTGGCCGGCGAGCGGGGCCGGGTCGGTGAGCGCTACATCGTGTCCGAACGGTTCCTGGCAGCGCAGGAAATCTACCAAATCGCCTGCACGGCAGTCGGTGTCGAACCGCCACGGCGCGGTGTTCCGATCGGCCTGCTGGCAGCCGCAGGTGCGGTGGTCGATCCCCTGGCCCGGCTGCGCAAGAAGGAGAACCAGCTCAGCCCGCTGACGGTGCGACTCATGCACGTGATGTCGCCGATGGATCACAGCAAGGCGATCCGTGAACTCGGATGGCAGCCCAGGCCGACGGCGGAGTCCATCGCCGAGGGCGCCCGCTTCTTCGCCGCCAGGAGGCGCGCATGACCCACGTATCCATCGCTCTGACCCCGGAACAACAGCAGCTCACCGAGGCCGTCGGGCAGTTCGCGGCCCGCCACGCACCGATCGATACGACCCGGGCCGGGTTGGACGATCTGGCCGCCGGCCGGTTGCCGACCTGGTGGGACGCTTTGGTGGGCAACGGCTTCCATGCCGTTCACCTACCGGAATCAGCCGGCGGTCAGGGTGGCGGGCTGGAGGACATGGCCTGCGTGCTGGAGGCCGCGGGATCGGCATTGCTCCCGGGTCCGCTGCTCACCATGGCGATCGCCGGGGCCGCGGTGGCCTCATCGGAGGGCGCCGCTGCCGCATCACTGCTCAAGGAGATCGCCGCCGGCGCCCCCGCCGTCATGGTGTCCGGGAACCATTCCGACTTCACGGCCCGGCGATCCGGTGACGGGTGGCGCGTCACCGGATCGTCCGGCCTGACCCTGGGAATGTGCTCGGCACGGCGTGTCGTCGTGTCGTTCGCCGACGAGACGAGCGCCATGGTCTGGGCGGTACTGACTCCGGCTGAAGGACAGGTTGAAGCGCGCCGCGGCACCGACCTGACCACCGATCTGGGCATCCTCCACCTGCGCGATCACGCGGTGCCGGCCGGCGCGGTCCTGCCCGGTTTGGATGCCGGCCGGGTCAGCGATCTGACGGTCGCGTTCACCGCAGCGGCGGCCGCCGGCATCACCCAGTGGTGCGTGGACACCGTCACCGCACATCTGCGCACCCGCGAACAGTTCGGCAAGCCGATCGGGACGTTCCAGGCGTTGCAGCACAAGGCGGCCATGCTGCTGGTGAACAGTGCACTCGCGACGGCAGCGGCCTGGGATGCGGTGCGGGCGCTGAGCGGATCCACCGACACCGACCAGCATCGGCTGACCGCTTGCTCGGCCGCGGTGATGGCGGTCATGCCGGTTCCCGGTCTCGTGCTCGAGGCGCTCACCATGCTCGGGGCGATCGGCTTCACCTGGGAACACGACCTCCATCTGTACTGGCGGCGGGCCACCAGCCTGGCTGCCACGATCGGTCCGGTGTCGCGGTGGACCCGCAACCTCGGAGAGTTGTCGGCCAGCGCTACCCGCGATGTGACGGTGAACCTCGGCGAGTCCGATGCCGAATTCCGGGTTCGGGTCGCCGGGGTTCTCGACCGCGCACTCACCCTGTCCGACAACGGTTTCGGCAACCAGGATGAACGTGGTGAGTCCACCATCGGGGTTCGGCGCAATCTGCTGGCCGACGCCGGGCTGATCGCCCCGCACTGGCCCGCGCCGTGGGGGTGCGACGCGACCGTACGTCAGCAGCTCATCGTGGACGAGGAGTTCGGCAAGCGAGCCGGTCTGGTGCGGCCATCGGTCGGCATTGCCGAATGGATCCTGCCGAGCCTCATCGCGGCCGGGTCCCCGGAACTGCAAGAACGATTCGTGCCGAACACGCTGCGCGGGGAACTGTCCTGGTGTCAGCTGTTCAGTGAGCCGGGAGCCGGATCCGATCTGGCCTCCCTGAGCACCCGGGCCGTGCGCGTCGAGGGCGGTTGGCGCATCAACGGGCACAAGATCTGGACCTCGCTGGCACACCGGGCCGATTACGGTGCGCTGCTGGCCCGTACTGACCCGGAGGCCCCCAAACACCGCGGCATCGGCTACTTCATGCTCGACATGCGTTCACCCGGAGTCGAATTCCGGCAGATCACCCAGTCGAGTGGGCGGGCCGAGTTCAACGAGGTGTTCCTGACCGACGTGTTCGTGCCCGACGAGATGCTGCTCGGGGACCCGGCGTCGGGATGGCAGCTGGCCATCAGCACCATGGCTCACGAACGGGTGGCGATCAGCGGCTACGTCAACATCGACCGGATGGGCGCACTACGCGAACTCGTCGGGGTGAGCCCTGATCCCGATCCGGTGCTGCATGCCATCGGCGAGATCGACGCCTACACCAACGCGCTCAAGGCGCTGGGGGTGCGTGAGACGTTGCGCCTGCTCGACGGGCAGGCCCCTGGTCCGGCGTCGAGCATCGCCAAGGTGGCCACCAATGTGATGCTGCGCCGCGCGGCCGAACTCACCCTTGGCCTCACCGGACCGCTTGCCCTGGAACAGGACAGCCAACCGGCGGTGGTGGCGCCCTACCTGGACCTGCCCGCCGAGCTGATCGGCGGCGGCACCACCGAGATCCAGCTCAACATCATTGCCCAGCTGATCCTGGGACTACCCCGTAAGTGAGGAGTGAGTATGGCAGCGCGTAGGGGACTACAGGGCGACGCCGCGATCGTCGGCTACGTCGAACTGCCGCCGGAACGCTTTGGTAAAGCCTCGCCGGCACCGTTCACCTTGGAGCAGTGGGCCTTGCTGGCTGCGGCGGCCCTGGAGGACGCCGGTCTGTCGGCCGAGCAGGTCGACGGCGTCGTCACCTCTCACCTGGGCGAGTCGGAGATCTTCGTACCGTCCACCGTGGCCGAATACCTCGGCGTACGAGCGAACTTCGCGGAGTTGCTGGATCTCGGCGGAGCGAGCGCGGCGGGCATGGTGTGGCGGGCGGCCGCCGCGATCGAGCTCGGCCTGTGCGACGTGGTGCTGTGCGCCCTGCCTGCGCGTTACATCACCCCATCCTCCGAGCTGAAGCCGAAGGCGCTGACCGATGCGGTGTTCTTCGGCTCGTCCAGCAACCAATTCGGCTCGCCGCAGGCTGAATTCGAGATTCCCTACGGCAACCTCGGCCAGAACGGGCCGTACGGGCAGGTGGCCCAGCGCTACGCCTATGAGTACGGCTATGACGAGCGGGCGATGGCCAAGATCGTGGTGGATCAACGGGTCAACGCCAACCACACCGACGGTGCCATCTGGAAAGACACCCCGCTGAGCATCGAGGACGTCCTGGCCAGCCCGGTGATCGCCGATCCACTGCACATGCTGGAGATCGTGATGCCGTGCGTCGGCGGGGCTGCCGTCGTCGTGGCCAGCGCCGAGGTCGCTGCGCGCGCCCGCAACCGGCCCGTGTGGGTCAAGGGTTTTGGTGAACACGTGCCGTTCAAGACACCCACCTACGCCGAGAACCTGTTGGACACGCCGATCCGCAAGGCGGCCGATACCGCGTTCGGGATGACCGGGCTCACCCGCGGTCAGATGGACATGGTGTCGATCTACGACTGCTACACGATCACGGTGCTGCTCAGCCTGGAAGACGCCGGGTTCTGCGAGAAGGGCAAGGGCATGTCCTTCGTGTCCGATCACGACCTGACCTTCCGCGGCGATTTCCCGATGAACACCGCCGGCGGCCAACTCGGTTTCGGACAAGCAGGTTTGGCCGGCGGCATGCACCACGTGTGCGATGCCACCCGCCAGATCATGGGCCGCGCCGGCACCGCCCAGGTCACCGACTGCAATCGCGCGTTCGTCTCCGGCAACGGCGGCATCCTCTCCGAGCAAACCACCCTGATCCTGGAAGGCGACTGAAAGCCATGACCGGATTCGCCCGGCCCATGCCGGTGAAAACCCCTACCAGCGCCCCGTTCTGGGATGCCCTCGCACAGCGCCGCATCGTCATCCAGTACTCGCCGTCGACGCAGGCCTACGTGTTCTATCCCCGGGTGCTGGCACCCCGCACCCTGGCCGATGACCTGGAGTGGCGGGAGATCTCGGGGATGGGCACGCTGTATTCGTTCACCGTGGCCCGCCGCCCGGTCGGTCCGCATTTCGCCGACGCGGTTCCGCAAATGCCGGCGATCGTCGAGTGGGACGAGGGTCCGCGGTTCTCCACCGAATTGGTTGACGTTGCACCCGAGGAGTTGCACGTCGGAATGCGCGTGAAGCCCGTTTTCTGCGAGTACCCGGATGCCTTTGCTGGGACCGGTGTGACACTGCTGCGCTACACGCGGGCTTGATCACACCACTTGGCAGCGGGCTCACAGGAGAGGAGTATGGAGTCATGCTAACCATACGAAAACTCATGGGGTCGGTGTTCGTAGCGGGAGCCGCAGTGGCGATTGCAGCAGGTCCGACCGCCGCGCTTATGACTGACGCACCCGCGACGACGATCAGTGCTCAACCCAGCGGCGGCGGTGACGCCGGCGGTGGCGGTGGCTGCGACAGCGGACCGGGCTGGAATGGCTGCGGTGGCTGGAATCCCGTCCAGGGTGGCTTCGGCCATGGCTGCATCAACGGCATCTGCGGTGGCTGGGACGGCCAGCGCGGCTGGGGCAACTGACACTGATTCCTGCCGCTGACCCCCGTCACCGACGGGGTCAGGCGGCGGTCAGCTTGACCGGCAGCGATTCGTGCCGGCGGATGATGTTGTTGAGCGCCCAGACTGGGGTTGCAGTCAGTTCGATGCGGTCCACCCGCGCGACGAGTGCGCGCAGCATCGCCTGGGTCTCCAGGCGCGCGAGCCCCTGCCCGGCGCAGGCGTGGGCGCCATTGCCGAAGCCGAGCTGACGGCCCGCGTCGTTGCGGATGTCGAACACATCCGGGTCATCCCATTCGAGTTCGTCGCGGTTCGCGGACGCGTAGATCACCAGCACCCTGGCCCCGCCCGGCACGGTGGCGCCGCCGACCTCGATGTCGTGGCGTGCCTTTCGGGTGAACGCGCGCAGCGGAGACGAGTACCGGATGATCTCGTTGACCGCGTTGGGAAGTAGCTTGGGCTCACTCTTGAGTAGCTCGAACTGTTCGGGGTGGGTGGCCAGCAGGTGTACCGCGTTGGCGATGGCGCTGATGGTGGTGTCCAGCGACGGGACGATGTAGTCGATCATCAGCGACGCGCAGTCGGCGTAAGTGAGTTCACCGTTGTCGGCAGCGAGCAGGACGTCGTGCCCGAGGCTGCCGCCGAGGACGGAGCGGTTCTTGACGACGCGGCGGGCGAAGCGCAGCATCCGCGCGGAGTCCGGGATGGCTCGCGCAGCACGCCGGTTGAATGGTCCGAGAAGGTCGAAAGCGGCTCCGCCCCAAGCCATCAGGTCGGCACGCTGATCCTGCGGCCAGCCCACCAGGTCGGGGACGATCGCCAGCGGCAATACCGACGCGATGTCCTCGATGGCATCCACCGAACCCTTCGCGACTGCCCGGGCGATGATGTCGCCGGCCAGCCGCTCGATGTCGTCGGCCATCGAGCGCAGGGCCCGCGGGAGCAGACGGTGGGCGACGAGCTTGCGACGCTCGTCGTGTGTGGCCCCGTCACTGGTGAGGGTGGTGCCCGTCGAGAAGGTGTTCGGAATCGGGTTGAGTCCCACGCCGTGGCCGGAGATGAAGGTCTTGTCGTCGCGCAGGATCGACTTGCACTCGGCGTAGCGGGGGATGGCGTAGGCCCGGTGGCGGGTGAGTCGCACGACGGGGCCGAGCGCGCGGAGTCGCGCGTAGTGCGGGTAGGGGTCGATGATCGCCGCGGTCGAATAGATGTCGGAGCGGTAGGTCGGAATACCGTTGCGCGTCTGCGTCGTCATTGGAGCGGTGTCACTTTCGAGATGGTCCCGCCGCAAAATCTGGGGAGGGAGTCGAACAGGGTAGGCAGATCCCGGCCCGCCCGCATGACGGTGCGGTCGGGACGGATGATGGCCGCGTCGGCGCGACCGCGGCGCAGCCAGCTCGCCAGCTCGGAACCCGGTGCGGCGAGGTGGACGACGGCTCCGCGCTGTTCGGCGAGGGCCAGCTCGGCGGGACTTGGCGGGGTGACGGTGACGACGGCGAAGCCGTCTCCGAGTACCGAGTCGAGACGTGTCCCGTTCCCCACCAGTGGATTCGGGCACAGCCTTCCGGCCAGTTGCCGGTGCGTCCGGGACTTCTGGACGAGCGCCGAGCGATGCAACGCCGGCGTTTCGCTGTCGACGATATTGGTGCTCAGGCCCGGTAACCAGTGCAGTCGCGGCACGACCATTCGACGGATCAGGTTGCCGAACTCGCCGCCAGCGGTCATCGCCCGGCCGACGGCGAGAGCCAGCCGGATCATGTGCCGGGCGTGTGGCTTCCGTTCCTGCTCATAAGTTTCCAAGACGTCGGTAGGCAATGCCTCGGTCAGTACGCCGGCGAGCTTCCAGGCCAGGTTCATCGCGTCGCGCAGCCCGGCACCCATGCCTTGTCCGACGAATGGCGGGGTGAGGTGGGCGGCGTCGCCAAGCAGGAAGATCCGCCCCCGCCGCCAACGGTCGGCAAGTTGGGCACGGAAGGTGTATTCCGTGACGCGCACCAGTTCCAGCTCGGCGCTCGAAACGTGGTCGACCCAGGGCCGGATCAGCGGGCCGAGCGCGTCGAGTGTGGCGAAGTCGGCGGCGGTCTCGCCGTCCAGCAGTTGGAACTCCCAGCGGTAGCGCGTCTCGCCGATCCGCATGTAGGTGCCGGCCCGGCCCGGATCGCATACCTGATCGACGCCCTCCCAGTGACCCAGATCGGCGGCGGTGGCGACGTCGACGACGAGCCAGCGTTGCTCGAAGCCGAGATCCTGCATGCCGGAGCCGATTCGGGACCGCACGATGCTGTTGGCGCCGTCGCAGCCGAGCGCGTAGTCCGCCTCGACGATGTGTTCGCTACCGTCGGTGCGGTCGGCGTAGGTGACGCGGACCCGGCCTCGGCCATCGTCGGCGACGTCGGTGACCTCGACGTCGCCGCGTAGTTCCGCGTGCGATCGGCGTGCCAGGTTGGTCCGCAGCACGGCCTCGAACTCGGGCTGGTCGAACATGTTGGCCTGGGGAAAGCCGTTGCGGCTCAGTGCGTTGTCCCGACTGAACTCGGCGAGCACGTGCATCGAGCTGTCGAGCAACCGCAGCCCCAGGGTGGGTCGGGAGATCGCCGCGAACTCGTCGCCGATGCCGAGACGGGCCACGATGCGGAAGATCTCGTCGTCCAGGTGTACTGCCCGCGGTTGCGGATACACCTGCGCCCAGCGGTCGAGAACCAGGCAGTCGACGCCGTACTGCGCGAGCAGGGTGGCAGCCGTTACGCCGGTGGGCCCCGCGCCGATGACGACGACGGGGACGTGCGGCACCTCCGTCATGCGTAACGGACCACCGCGCGTTGGGTGCCCAGATCGATCGCCTTGTCATCGGTCGCCACGCTGGCTTCGACGACGTCGCCGTCGCGCAGGTACTTCGTGTTCTTGGCCTGGGCCTTGAAGAATGCCTTCCACTTCATCGCAGGCGGCAGCAGCGCGCCGATCATCTCGATGGGCTTCGGTGGTGCGCTGAGCGCGGTCCCGACGGGGGTGCCCGTCAACAGCAGATCGCCGACGTCCATCCGCTGGAAGCGGGTCAACTCCGCAAGGGCGCGCAACGGCAGGTAGATCATGTCGCCGGCCACCTTGGCGTCCTGCCGAAGTTCACCGTTGACCCGCAACTGAAGGCGCAGTTCGCCGAAGCGTTTGAGTTCGTCGGAGTCGAGCAGCACCAGAGCCGGCCCGACCGGCGTGAACGTCGGATACGACTTTGCCTCGTAGAACTGGGTTTTCGGCAGCTGGACGTCGCGGGCCGATATGTCATTGGTGACGACCAGCCCGGCGATGTAGGTGGGCAGGTCCGCCTCGGTGAGGGTGGTGCCGACGGGGAGTTCGCGGCCGAAGACCAGGCCGATCTCCACCTCGTAGTCCATGAGCTTGACATGCTTGGGCTTGACGATGTCGTCGGTCGGCCCGTTGATCGAGCCGGATGCCTTGCGGAAGAACGACAGTGGCAGCGTCTCGGGATTCAGGCCCGCGTCCTTGGCGTGCGACGCGAAGTTCGCCATCTGCGCGACGACCCGGCACGGTGCGGTCACGGGTGAGACGAGATCGAGGGTGTCGACCGCGACCGCGACCGCGTCGCCCCCGGCGCCGGCCGCATCGATGGCGCTCCGGTCTCCGAGCAGCTCGGCGGTAGTGGTCGCCGGGGTGTCGATCCGCACTGCGCCGCGGTCGGTTTGGACATACCAGGCGTCGGCGGTGCGGAGAACGGTCGTGGTCATGAACTGGCTACTTTCAGGAGGCCGCGCAGGCGGGTGAGGGTGAATTCGTTGTCGTGGGCTCGGACGGCGGCGAGCATCGAGCGCAGTTCGTCGATCGACTCCCGGTTGGGGGCGATGCCGAGGAAGTCCTTGGTGACGGGCGGCCCCCACTGGGCCAGGCCGGAGGCGGTGAACGGCGCCCACCCGGGTTCGAGCGTGTTGTCGAACATGTCGCCGTCGGCGAAGTGTTCGACGAGGAAGCCGTCGGGGTCGCGCCAGTAGTCGAAGAGCTGGCTGCCCTGGATGTGACGGCCGATGCCCCACGATCGGCGATAGCCGCGCTCGCGGAGGTATTCGCCGCCGGCGGCCAACGCATCGAGGTCGGCCACCTGATAGGCGGAGTGCACGTAGCGGTTTCGTGGGCCGAGCGCCAACGCGAGCGTGTGGTGGTCGGTGGGCACGCTGCCGCGGTCGCAGCGGATGAAACTCATCGTCGGGCCGCGGTCGCGCTGGCCGGGGAAGAATTGGAAATCGCTGACGATCATCCCGAGGTTGTCCAGGTACCAGTTCAGCGTCTCGACGTACGTGGTGCTCTGCAGCACCACGTGGCCCAGGCGTTGCACGCTGGCGGCAACGCGTGGCGGACGCTGGGTTGCGTTGGTGCGCAACACATCGTGGCCGACGTTCACAACGAGCGGGGTCTGGGACGGCAGTGGCGTCAGGTCGTGGGTTCCGGCGACGACGTGCACGGGGACACCGCTCGGGTCGATCAGGTCGACCGCGAGCCCGCCGATGGTCTCGGGCAGCGCGCGGGTGGGCGCGCTCCGCGTCTCGGCCAGATGCAGCACGTCGGCCTCGTCGTGAGCGGCGAAGGAGACGCCGGCGAACTTCGACCGCGGGCCCCGGCGCACGATCAGGCATGGCGCACCGGCGTCGGTGCCGCGGAGTTGCAGTTCGCCGGGCGTCTTTGCCACCGTGGCGAAGCCGAAGGCGTGCGCGAAGACCTCGGCGCGGACCAGGTCCGGCTTCTCGAACTCCAGCCAAGCGATGTCGCGCACCTTGATCACCGGATTGCGGGACCGCCCGGGGTGCTCGCCCTTGTGGGCACCCTGCTCGCTGTGCAGGTCTTGATGGGCGCCTACGACGTCGCTCATGACCGCCTCCTCCAATTCTGACGAAATCGTCACATACGCCGCAATCATCAGTCAAGCTATTCTGACGAAATCCTCAGAATTGAAGAGATGGTTAGAATGACCGAATCCCGGCAGGGTCGACGGGGAAGGGGACCATCGCGATGACGACGCAGCCAGCTGAGACGGATGGCGAACCGCCCAATCGCCTGGCGCGGCGCAAACAGCGGACCCGAACGGCCCTGATCGTCGCGGCGCAGTCCTTCATCGCGGCGGGCAAGCTCAACGCGCCCGTTCTGGAGATCACCCAGGCCGCCGACGTCGGCATGGGGTCGTTCTACAACCACTTCGACAGCAAGGAAGCGCTGTTCGACGCGGCCCTCACCGACGCGCTCGACGTGCACGCCGACGTGTTGGACGCGTACACCAAGTCGCTCGACGACCCCGCCGAGGCGTTCGCCTGCAGCTTCCGCCTGACCGGCCGGATGTTCCGTCAGCGCCCCCAGGAAAGCCGGGTGCTGCTGTCCACGGGACTGTCCCTACTGTCCTCGGACAAGGGTCTGGCACCGCGGGCGCGGCGCGACATCGTCGCCGCCGTCGCCGCCGGACGATTCCACGTCGCGGATGTCAACCTGGCGCTTGCCGTCGTCGGAGGAGCGCTGCTCGGGCTGGGCCAGTTGCTTCACGACGAACCGGATCGCGACGACGCCCAGGCCGCGGACACGGTGACGGAGAACCTCCTCACGCTGCTCGGCATGCCCGCCGACGAAGCCCATCGCATCTGTCGGCAGCCGCTACCCGATCTCAGTGCGATCGATCAGCCGGGCCCGGTTGGCTGAGGGCCCGGCTGTCTCAAGGCCTAGTTGGACTGCAGCGCCTGGACCGCAGGGCCGAACATGCCTTGTTTGATCGCACCCAGGGTGCCGGGGTCCTTGCCGCCCAACGGGCGCAGCAGCGTGGTGGCCGTCGTCGTCGCCGCGCCCTCGGGTGCCGTGGCGTCAACCAGGCCGAAGGCCTCGGCGTCGACGCCGCCGAACCGGCGTCCGGTGGTCATTGAGGCGACTGCCGCCTGCGGAGTCAGCTTGGCCTGGATCAGCGCGGCCATGCCCGGGGTGAACGGGATCCGGATGTCGACCTCGGGGAAGCAGAAGAAGCCGCGGTCGTCACGCATCACCCGGAAGTCGTGGGCGATGGCCAGCATCGCGCCGGCACCGAAGGCGTGCCCGACCACCGCGGCGGCTGTCGGGATCGGCAGCGTCAGCACCCGTGCCAACAGGCCCTGCACCCGGCCGACGTACCAATCGCCCTGATCACTGTGGGCGCCAAGCCAATCCAGATCCAGTCCATTCGAATAGAACTTGCTGTCGGCCGTCGTCACCAGGCCGTGTGCGCCCTTGGCCAGGACCGCGTCGAGGTGTGCGTCGACCGTGTCGAGGAACTCGGGGGTGAACCGGTTCTCGTCGTCGCCCAGGTCGAGGATGGCGATTTCACCGTCGTAATCCAGGGTGGGGGTCATGCGATTCCTTTCGTTGGGGGGAGTTTCGGCGTGTGTCTCGGGGCAGGTCCCACCGCCAGCACGGCGGCCACGGCCGCGTTGAGATGATGGCGGGCGGTCGGGTCGGTGAGGCGGTTGCGGTGCAGCAGGATGGCCGTCGGCAGGTCCACGATGCACGTCGTCACCGTGTCCACGGCGGCCCGGTCGCGCCGGTCCCATGCAGCCATCGCAAGTTCGATCATCAAGTCCACCAGTTGCTTTTCCAGCGCGTGCGACTGATCGGCCAGCTCCTCGGGTAAGTCGGGGCCGAGCACCTGCTCACGGCGGAGCTGCAGGAGCAGCCGCGCCGAGTCCGGCCGGCGCTCGGCGAAGATCACCGGCGCATACGCGGCGGCGGCGATCGCGTCGGTGCCCTGGTTGGCCGCGTCGACAAGTTCACGCTGCAGTGCCAGGAACCGGCGTCCGGCGCGGAGCCAGACCCGGCCCAGCAGGCCGGCCCGGGAGCCGAAGGAGTGATACAGCGCGCCGTTGGACAGCCCGACCGCATCGCTGATAGCCCGGATCGTCACGGATGCCGGCCCCGAGCGCACGGCCAGCGATTCTGTGGCATCGAGGACCGTATCCGGGTCGTAGACGCGAGGGCGTGGCACCACGTCACCATAACAGAGCAACTGCTCTGTTATTGAGGGGGCGGTTGACGGGAACTAAGGTAACCCTTAGTTTGTGGGTAACTTTCCCGTGGAGGTGCTCGTGGCCGGATCCGGTGTCCCCGCGACGACGCCCCTTTGATCCGGGGACTGCTGACGTCCGCGGTCCCCGGCAGGCCGATTACCGACATCGTGGCGGAGCTGACCGCCAAAGGAGAGGACCGCTGATGGCACGCGGATTTCAGGGAGTGATGATGCGCGGCTTCGGCGCGCGCGATCACCAGGCGACCGTGGTGGAGACCACCTACCTGACTCCGAACATGTTGCGGCTGCGCATGGTGTCGCCGACGGTGTTCGAGGACGCCGTCGCCGAGCCGACGTCGTACCTGCGCTTCTGGGTTCCGGACCCTGACGGCTCGAAGACCGAGTTCCAGCGGGGCTACACCATGTCCGAAATGGATCCCGAAACCGGGCATTTCGCGGTCGACGTGGTGCTGCACGAGCCGTCCGGCCCGGCATCGAAGTGGGCGAGGACCGCCAAGCCGGGCGACACCATCCCGGTGATGGCCCTGGGCTCGACGGGATTCACCGTGCCCGAGGATCTGCCCGCCGGATACCTGTTGATCGGTGATGCGGCGGCCATCCCGGCCATCAACGGAATCATCGGCGTTCTACCGCACGACATTCCGATCGAGGCCTACCTGGAGCAGCACGACGAGAACGACCTGCTCATCCCGATCGCCGAGCATCCACGGTTGCGGGTCCACTGGGTCAAGCGCCACGACACGACATCACTGGCCGCTGCCATCGAGGCCCGGGACTGGTCGGACTGGTACTGCTGGGTGACGCCGGAGGCCGGCTCGCTCAAACATCTGCGCACGCGGCTGCGGGACGAGTTCGGCTTTCCCAAGTCCGAACTGCACGCCCAGGCCTACTGGACCGAGGGCCGGGCCATGGGCACCGATCGCACCGAAGCCGCCGAGCCCGTCACCCCGGCCGAGTCGGAAACCGCTGTGGCTGAGCCCGCCCCCGCTGAGCCCGCACGCGGCACCTGGCGAGCGCAGGGCGCGGGGCGTCTGCTGTCCCCGCTGAAAACCCCGCTGATCGTGTCGGGTGTGTTGCAGGCGCTCATCACCCTGATCCAGCTGGCCCCGTTCGTGCTGCTGGTCGAATTGGCTCGACTGCTGTTGGCCGGCGCCGAGGAATCCCGGTTGTGGACACTCGGTTTGACCGCGGTCTGGCTGCTGGGCCTGGGCGCGCTGCTGGGTGCCGGCCTGACCCTGTGGCTGCACCGCCTCGACGCGCAGTTCGCTCGTGAATTGCGGACCAGGTTGTTGACCAAGATGGCCCGACTGCCACTGGGCTGGTTCACCGCGCGCGGGTCGGGCTCGATCAAGCAACTGGTGCAGGACGACACCCTGTCGCTGCACTATCTGGTGACCCATGCGATCCCGGATGCCGTTGCGGCGGTGGTTGCCCCGGTGGCCGTGCTGGTCTACCTGTTCACCGTCGACTGGCGGCTGGCCCTGGTCCTGTTCATCCCCGTGCTCACCTACCTGGTGCTGATGTCGGTGATGACCATCCAGTCCGGCGCCAAGATCGGTCAGGCGCAACGGTGGGCCGACCGGATGAGCGGGGAGGCCGGTGCCTACCTCGAGGGCCAGCCCGTCGTCCGGGTGTTCGGCGGCGCCGCATCGTCGAGCTTCCGCCGCCGCCTCGACGAGTACATCGGCTTCCTGGTCGGCTGGCAGCGGCCCTTCACCGGCAAGAAGTCGTTGATGGACCTGGTGACCCGACCCAGTACCTTCCTGTGGCTGATCGCCGCCGTCGGCACCCCGATGATCATCGGCGGCTCGATGGCCCCCGTCGACCTGCTGCCGTTCCTGTTGCTGGGCACCACATTCGGGGTTCGGCTGCTGGGCGTGGGCTACGGGCTCGGCGGGATTCGCGGTGGCATGCTGGCCGCGCGACGCCTCCAGAACGCGCTCGACGAGGCGGACCTGGCGCTGCTCGAGCAACCGGGCGAGCCGGGCGCCCCGGCTGCGGTGGTGTTCGACGGCGTGACCTTCGGGTACCGGCCGAGTGTCCCGGTGATCAAGGACGTGTCGCTGACCTTGCGTCCGGGCACGGTCACCGCGCTGGTCGGTCCGTCGGGGTCGGGCAAGTCCACCCTCGCCGCGCTGCTGGCTCGCTTCCACGATGTCGACTCGGGATCGATCCGTTTGGACGGCAAAGATATTCGAGCACTGTCGGCTGACGAGCTGTACCGCCGGGTCGGCTTCGTGCTGCAGGAAACCCAGCTCGTGGCCGGCACCGTGGCCGAGAACATCGCGCTGGCCGACCCCGACGCCGGCCTCGACCGGATCGAGCAGGCCGCGCGCGACGCCCAGATCCACGACCGGATACTGCGGCTACCCGACGGGTATCAGACGGTGCTCGGCGCGTCGTCGGCATTGTCCGGCGGTGAACGGCAGCGGCTCACCATCGCCAGGGCCATCCTCGCCGACACCCCGGTGCTGATCCTCGACGAGGCCACCGCCTTTGCCGACCCGGAATCGGAATACCTTGTGCAGCAGGCACTCAACCGGCTCACCGAGGACCGCACCGTGCTGGTGATCGCGCACCGTCTGCACACCATCACCCATGCCGACCAGATCGTGGTGCTCGACGGCGGCCGTATCGCCGAAGCCGGCACCCACGATGAACTGCTGGCCGCCGGCGGTCGCTACCACCAACTCTGGCAGACCGGACAGTCGCTGCACCCCGGCGACGCCGTCACCGCAGGAGAGGCCGCACGATGATCCGCACCCTGATCACCCTCATCCCGGCTGATCGCCGCGGCCGGGTCGGCCTCTACGCCACTCTCACCCTGGTCTCGGTGGTGATCCGCGCTGCAGGCACGGTGCTGTTGGTCCCCCTCGTGGCGGCCCTGTTCAGCGAGGCGCCGCGCGACGCACTGCCGTGGCTGGGTTGGCTCACCGCCGCGACCGTCATCGGCTGGATCGTCGACACCGCCACTTCACGGCTCGGGTTCGACCTCGGCTTCGCGCTGCTGGACCACACCCAACACGACGTGGCCGACCGGCTGCCCGGTATCCGGATGGACTGGCTCGGTGGCGACGGCGGGGCGAACACCGCCAATGCCCGTCAGGCGATCGCGGCCACCGGGCCGGAACTGGTCGGCATGGTGGTCAACCTCCTGACCCCGTTGATCGGGGCGATTCTGCTGCCGGCAGCCATTGCGCTTGCACTGCTGTTCATTTCGGTTCCCTTGGGGTTGGCCGCGCTGGCCGGTGTGGTGATCCTGCTCGGGGCGTTCTGGGTCTCGGGTCGGCTGAGCCGCAAGGCCGACGCGGTGGCCGACGAGACCAACCGGGCGTTCACCGAACGCATCATCGAGTTCGCCCGCACCCAGCAGGCACTGCGCGCCGCCCGGCGGGTGGAGCCGGCCCGGAGCATGGTCGGCGACGCCTTGGCCGCACAGCACGGTGCGAGCATGCGGCTGGTGCTGATGCAGGTGCCGGGACAGTTGCTGTTCAGCCTCGCCAGCCAGTTGGCTCTGCTGATCCTGGCCGGGATGGCCACGGCACTGACGGTGCGGGGGACCCTCGGGGTTCCCGAGGCGATCGCGATGATCGTCGTCGCCGCGCGCTATCTCGAGCCGTTCACCTCGCTGTCCGAGCTGGCCCCGGCGATCGAATCCACCCGGGCCACGCTCGGCCGGATTCGCGCGGTACTCGACGCCCCCGTGATGGCGACCGGCACCGCCACGCTGGCCACGAACACCGCACCCCGCATCGAATTCGAGGGTGTGAGTTTCGGTTACGGCGATACCCCGGTGCTGCAGGATGCCAGCTTCGTCCTGGAACCCGGCGGCACCACCGCGATCGTCGGCCCGTCCGGATCGGGCAAGAGCACCATCCTGTCGCTGATTGCCGGGCTGCATCACCCGAGCGCCGGCCGGGTGCTGATCGACGGAGTGGACACGGCTCAGATGGACGCCGAAACCCGCAGGGCGGCAACCAGTGTGGTGTTCCAGCATCCCTACCTGTTCGATGGGTCGATCCGGGACAACATCCTGGTCGGCGACCCGAGTGCCGATGCCGGGCAGCTCGCCACCGCGGCGCGGTTGGCCCGGGTGGACGAGTTGACTGCGCGGTTGCCCGACGGTGACGGCGCCAAGGTGGGTGAAGCCGGAACGGCACTGTCGGGCGGCGAGCGTCAGCGGGTCAGTATCGCCCGCGCCCTGGTCAAACCGGCACCGGTGTTGCTGGTCGACGAGGCGACCAGCGCGCTGGACACCGAGAACGAAGCCGCCGTGGTCGATGCCCTGACCGCCGACGAGAGGTCGCGAACCCGCGTCATCGTCGCGCACCGCCTGGCCAGCATCCGGCACGCGGACCGGGTGTTGTTCCTCGACGGCGGAAAGGTTGTCGAGGACGGCAGCATCGATGAGCTGCTGGCCGCGCGCGGACGGTTTGACGAGTTCTGGAATCAGCAGCGCGAGGCCGCCGACTGGCAGATCACGCACTAGACGTCGGCGTGGGCTTTTGAGGTTTTGGATGACACCGTCAGTTGCGCGAAGGTCGGTGGCGGAGCCTATCTGGTTCTCTTCGAGTTGTTACGAACCTCTGCAGGGGACGACCCGACTGAGCACCGTCCGAGTCTCAGCGTGACGCCTCGTCGACAGTGCCAAGTTCCGCACGCTGCGTCCTGATCCACCCGTATATCGGCAGAATCTGGCCAGGCGAATGCGCCCAAGCGAAGAGGTGCGCCTTAAACTCGCCACGAAACGCAGGGTCTCGCGCCTTGTTGGTCACCGCGTAACGGTCCTTGGCAAGCTGCCATAAATCCGCAATGGGACGCCAAGCGTTCTTATCAGCCGCCACTGCAGTTTTCGCCTCCAGATCCCACCACCACGTGGACGCCGATGTGCCGTCATTGATCAGTTCTAGGTGGTTGTGCAGTCGCAGCAAATCCTCGACAATTGTCAGCCGGTCCGCTCGTTCGGCGGTCTGTCGGTGGTATTCCAATGCGTCCTTCTCCGTCTTCACCGCCGCCTGCGCGGACAGCGCGGCAGCTTCAGCCGTTTTCGCGGCCCTCCTGGACGTAAGCCAAGCTGCTGTCGCGACTACGAAGGTCGATATGGCGCCAAACGCACCTACGCCGACCTGCCACCAGTCAGCACTGGTCGGCTCCTCTGCCGCGAGCACTACGCTGAGGGCAACATGCGCCGTGATGCTGCTAACAAGCATGCACTTGGTGTATCACGATTGCTCGAAGCCTTCCCTGGGATACCACCCACTTCTAAGATCTGCATTGCAGGCTAGGCGCGTCCGTATCAACCAGTCACAAGAAATAGAGACATAGATTGAACAACTTGGACGAATTGTCCATCAAGCTTCGCTCGCTCGACGTTCCCGATCAACTGATTGCTGAGCTAGCAACGAAGCTAACCGACGTGCCAATGATAGGCGCGCTCCTTTACGGCAGTTGGGCACGTCTCGAGGCAGAACCAACATCCGACCTAGATATTCTGATCCTTTCCGAACAGCCTGCAAGATCCTCACACGGCGACCGAGTGAGCGTGTCAGGATATACCCCAGATCAGCTCCTGAGCGCGGGCTCGACGCTTTTTGGAATGCATCTGGCCCGCGATGGCATAATTCTTACCGATTCGAGCGGAACGCTCCAATGCATTCTGCACCAGTTCAGTCGGCCCGATCCCAATGATCTATTGGACCGTCTGCGCCGGCTTTCAGCCGTACTCGACTCGCCCGACGCGGAGGTCTACACATACATAGGCGGATTTTGCCGACTCGCACGGTATCTCTTGCGGACTGCTATCTACGCATCCGCGATCCGCGAAGGAGAGCCATGCTTCTCGATCAGGGAGTTAGCAATTCGCTACAACGATCCCGCCTTAGAGACGATATTGTCGTCTCATTCCAGCATTCATCCAGAACCCTCGATGACGGTATTCGAAGATCTAAAGCATCGCATAGTGAAAGTCCTGGGATATATATCGCGTAATGAGCACTATTCACTTCACTCTTTGATCGTTGGCTCCTGGGATACCGATCGGGAAGTGTCCTACTTGGCACTTCTGGTATTAGGCCAAGACGATAACCTACCGTACGCTGAGATCCCGAAGGTCATTCTATGATTCAGTACGGTTTCGTAGGTGACATTCATGGCTGCATCCGACAACTCCACGAAGTAATCGGTGAGGCAAAACATATCGCCACCCATCTAGTGTTCTTGGGCGACTATGTAAATCGCGGCGCACATTCGAGAGAAGTTATCGAATACCTAGTTGAGCTCAACAAGGAAATCCCATCGACATTCCTGTCCGGCAACCACGACCAGAGCCTGCTGAGGTCTCTTGAGGGGCCCGGCTTCGATGAATTCTTGAGGATGGGGGGTGCGTCGACCGTAAGAAGCTATATTGAAGCGTTGCCTCAACCCGATGTACTTTCACAATTTCGTAGTTCGGTGCCACCTGAGCACTTAATCTTCCTGAACAACCTGCAACCCATATTCGATGCCAGCGGCGTATTTGCCACGCATGAGCTAACCTCGCTAGGGTCCGCCAGGTCGAAATTCCAGGTCTGCGGCCACGCACCTCGGCCCACTATCACTCCTTTAATAAGCGATCGCGCCGCACTAATTGACACCGGATGCGGAACGCTCAGCGGAGGCCGGCTTACCTGCTTCTTTTGGCCAAGCCGACAGTGGATACAATCGACGCCCTGGGATGAATAAAGCCATTATGCCCAACAATCAATCGTCCACGTTCAATTTTGCCGCGGTCGAATCAAGATCCAGCTTGAACAAGGAATCAGGGTCATTCCGCGATAGTTCACGAGCCTCTTTGAGGTGCATTTTTGCATCGTCGATGCGTTGTTTTGCCGAAGCAACCTCAGCCAAAAGCCATGCAGCAGTAGCACGGCCGCCGAGATTCAGCGCACGTTCACTCTCCTCCTGACACCGCTCGGCAAGACTCTGGGCACCTCCGATGTCACCACTAGCAAGTGCGAGACGCGCTTGCAGACCCATGCAAATCGACACGCCATCCGAGTTCATTAGTGTTTGATTCGTCTCCAGCGCCTCCGAGAGGAGCTCTCCCACCCCCTCCGTTCTACGGGCACGGATTCTTGCCTCGGCAGAACCTGCCAGTGCATTTGCCCTCAGAGGACTGTCACGGGCCCCCTCGGGCAGGATATCAAGAGCACTGTTGAAATTGACTTCCGCGGCCTCATATTCCTGTAGAAATAACTTTGCTCGGCCCAAATTGATTTCAGATTGAGCAATATCGGCGGGTTCGGATCCGAAATTAGTGCGGAGTTTCTTGGCTTCCTCGAACTGTTCTACCGCATCTTCCGGACGATCCAGTTTCATTAGGGTGAAACCGTAATTATCCAGAGCATAACAGAGTTGTCTATTGATGACTTGCGGACTAGAATTTGCGGTCTTTACTGCCTCATCTAGCACACGCTGAGATTGGGCGAGATCGCCCTTCTTGCGATAAATTATGCCCAGATTTGCCAGCGATTTCACTCTATAACCGATCGCTTCCGCGTCATTTCGGCGGAGTAAATTCGGATCCCCAAGAAGCTGCTTATTCAGTTCTATCGCTTTCTCTGGCCGTCCGGTCCTGCGCATAAAACTTGCAAAGCGGGACATCGCTTCTGGGTTACCATCCGCGATTGCGTGGGAGAAAGCTGATTCAGCTTGCGTGTATAAACTTTGTTTCCACAACTCAAGTGCGCGTTGCAGGAACTCGCTCGGGCTCTGCCCCTCTTGCGTACCGGCCACCTCTTCCGACAGCGATATCGCGATACGACGAACTTCACGATCCTCAAGTGGTTTAGCCCATTCGGCAAGTTTTAAATTGATTGCCACAGTCAAGCTCTCAATGGAATCGAAACTACTGTAGGTGAGCACATGCGATTTTTCGAGCGCGCCTCGGAAGGCTACAACTTTCTTAAGTTCGTCACCAGGATCGCGCAATCTCGACGCATCGACAGTCCGAAACAACACCAGAATATCGCGCATGGAAGCCTCTGAAAGGCCGATTAACTCCACGCCGCGGAAGAATTCCTCTTCTGTACCCGACGAGTACAGCCCAGCAGTCGCGGGGGCGGTGCCCCATCGCTCGGCAAACATTAGAATCATGAAATCGCAATCATCAATAACTGCATTGATGCGTCCCTGGGGGCGCCCGATACCTCCAGGCATCTGCTCCCACGCGCGGACCATGAAGTGAACACCGTCGAGGTTCGCTCGACTCTCGTTGAACGAGCGGACAACATCCCTGCACACCTGCCGCTCCGAGGCCAGGTCACCCGGAGAAGCTAGGAAGACATTGCGTCCGGACAGCGAAATCGGCATGAGCGTCAAGATAACAGCGATCTGAACAAGCCGAATCTACATACTGCTGCGGTCGCGCAACAATCAGCGACCCCAACCGCGTACTAGCCGACCGGATACTTGAACCCAACCTACTGTAACCATTACAGTTGGGCGTCCCGCAATGATGTCGGGGCCGGTTGCGGTACTTGGCGGGAGGTTGTGGTGACGACATCGCAGGTGGTGTTCGACCCGTTCTCGACGGATTTCTTCAATGGCCCGTATGAGACGTATCGGCGCATGCGGGAGGAAGCCCCGGTCTATTACAGCGCCGAGTACGACTTCTACGCGCTGACCCGGCACGTCGATGTGGCGGCCGCGTTCAAGGACTTCGAGACGTATTCGTCGGCCTACGGCGTGGACCTCGCCATGGTCCGGACGGGGCAGAAGGCACCGGCGAAGATGATCATCTCGCTGGATCCGCCCGAGCACCGGCACATGCGCAGCCTGGTGAACAAGGTCTTCACCCCCAGGGCGATCAGCGCGCTGCAGGACATGGTGGCCCAGCAGATCGATCGCTACCTCGCCGCCGTCGATCCGGTGGAATTCGATGTGGTCTCCGACTTCTCGGCGTACTTCCCGGTCGAGGTGATCACCACGATGCTGGGGGTACCGCCGGAATCGCGCCAGCAGGTGCGGCTGTGGATCGATGCCTCGCTGCACCGGGAATCGGGCCAGATCGAGATGTCGGAATCCGGGATCGAGGCGATGGCCCAGTCCTGGCTGTTGTACTACGACCTGATCAAACAGCGTCAGGCCGAGCCGCGCGACGACATGATCAGCAGGTTGATCTCCGCCGAGATCGAACGCGAAGACGGCGAGCTGACCCGCCTGCGCAATTCCGAAATCGCCGGATTCGCCACCCTTCTCGGCGGTGCCGGAGCCGAGACGGTGACCAAGCTGGTGGGCGCGGCCACGGTGATGTTCGCCCGCCATCCCGAACAATGGCAGCGCCTCGCCGCGGACCGCAGCAAGATCCCGGCTGCGATCGAGGAGCTGCTGCGCTACGAGGCTCCGGCCCAATACAACGTGCGGCGATCGCAACGTGAGATTCACCTGCACGGTGTGACGATTCCCGAGGGTAAGCCGGTGTTCCTGGTCGGTGGCTCGGCGAACCGTGACCCCGATGCGTGGACGGACCCCGACGCCTTTGACATCGACCGGGACCGCACCGCGGCTCAGAACCTCGGATTCGGATACGGGATCCACAGCTGCCTCGGCGCTGCGCTGGCCAGACTGGAATGCAGCATTGCCCTGGACAAGCTCCTGGACTTCATGCCCCGCTACGAGGTGGCCTGGGACCGCTGTGAGCGCGTCAGTATGCAGAACGTCGCCGGATGGGCGCACGTCCCGGTGCGGGTGCTGCGATGAAGAGCGAAAAGGCGTGTGGCACAGTCGGATATCGCATGCACGTGGTGGCACGGGATGCGGCCGAACTGGCCACGAATGCCGGGGGACTGATCGTCGATCGGACGATGAGCGGTTGGCGCGTGAGCGTGCAGCTTTCGCAGGAAGGCGACGTTCGGCCGGTGCAGATCCTCGGCGCCGAGCTGGTCGACGCGGTGACTTCGCCGGGCCTTCCGGACGAGGAACAGTGCGTCCTGGTCATGGGAGCCGACGCATACGCCCGTGCGATTTCGGGTGACGGTCAACAGCTCCCCACGGGGTGCGCCGAGGTTCTGGTCTGGGGTGAATCCCCGGACCAGAACCACGTATTCGGACACAACCTGAGTGCGGCGGCGCGGGCATTCAAGACACTGGCCATTGCCGCCGCCCATCTCACCGTCGATGAGGTGGGCATCGCCGAGGCCTTCACTTCGGTGGTCGCGAAGGCCGGCGATGTAATCCTGCGCGCCTGAGGTCAGGCCTTGGAGAGTTGCTTCTGCTCGTAGAGGCGGGCCCATTCGGCGCGCGGGCGGATCGAGGTGTCGACGTCGGCGGCCTCGGCACGCAATGCACCGACGGTGGCCTGATCCCGTGGAGTCAACCCGAACGGATCCCAGCCGAAGAACCGCGCCGAGTTCTGCCAGGTGATCTTGTTGATATCGGAATCGCTTGCGCCCGCGGCATTCAGCTCGGCCAGCACCTGCTCGGGTGCGTCGGGCCAGAAGCAGTCGGAATGCGGGTAGTCGCATTCCCACGCGATGTTGTCGATACCGATCTCGTGGCGCAGCTTCAGCGAGGTCTTGTCGGTCACGTAGCAGGCCAGTGAGTGCTCGCGGAACACGTCGGACGGCAGCTTGTCGCCGAAGTCCCGGCGCAGCCACTTCTGGTTCGTGTAGTGCCGATCGCTGCGGTCCAGATAGAAGGGGATCCAACCGATTCCGCCCTCGGAGAAGGCGAACTTCAGGTCCGGGTAGTTGCGCATCGCCGGACCCCACAGCAGATCCTGGGCACACATCGCCGAGACCTGGGTGGCCAGGATGATCAGGTTGTCGATGGGGGCGTTGGGGGCCATGCTGATCGCACCGAAGCCCGTGCCGATGTGCAGGCACATCACCACGTTCTCCTCCGAGAGCGTCCGGAAGACCGGGCCCCAGTAGTCCTCATCGTGGTAACTCGGCAGACCCTCGAGGTGTGGCAATTCGGGCATCGTCACCGCGCGGCAGCCCTTGGCGGCCACGCGGCGGATCTCGGCGCACATCCCCTCGGGAGTCCACGTCGGCAGGATCGCGATGGGGATGAACCGATCCGGGTAGCTGCCCGCCCACTCGTCGATGTGCCAGTCGTTGTAGGCCGACACCATCACCAGCGTGACGTCCTCACGTGTCATGTTGAGGTGCCGGGCGGAGAACCCGGTGAAGGTCGGGAAGCACATCGACGCGAGGATGCCGTTGCGGTTCATGTCGCGGACCCGCTCGTGCACGTCGTACACGCCGGGACGCATCTCGGCGAACCCGGCCGGATCGCGGCCCCACTCCTCGGCCGGCCACGACACCACGGCGTTGAGTCCGGACACGCCCTGCGGGCGTCCCTGATACATCCACTGGTCGACGCCTTTGTCGTCCGTCACCACGATGGGTGCCTCGGGCTTGAACTTCGCCGGCACGTGGTTGAGGAACATGTCGGGCGGCTCGACGACGTGGTCGTCGATGCTGATCAGGATCAGGTCGTCGGTCTGCATGATTCAACTAGTACCCTCGGACGGTGTGACCGTCTCTGCACTTTCGGACAGAGGTTTGACTCAATCGGCCAACATGTCCAGGCCGGTCATCGAACTGCGCCGAGGCGGCCACGCACTGGCCGGCAGCTACCTCTATGAAGGCGACGGGCTGATCACCGGGTGGCACTCGCACGAGGTGCATCAGATCGAATACGCGCTGCACGGCGTGGTCGAGGTGGAGACAGACGCCGCTCACTACCTGTTGCCCCCGCAGCAGGCCGCGTGGATTCCGGCCGGCCTGCAGCATCAGGCCGTGATGAACCCCGACGTCAAGACTGTCGCGGTGATGTTCGATGCGCAGTTGATTGCCGACCCCGGTGACCGCGCCAGGATCATCGCGGTCTCACCGCTGATCCGCGAAATGATGATCTACGGGCTGCGTTGGCCGGTCGACCGAACCCATGGCGACGACACATCCGACACGTTCTTCCGGACCCTGGCCAACCTGGTCGTGGAAGCGCTCGATCACGAAGCGCCGCTGAGCCTGCCGACCACCGATCATCCGATCGTCGCTGCAGCGCTGGCGTACACCAAGGAGCACCTCGCCTCGGTGACGGCCGAGGACGTCAGCCGGGCGGTGGCGGTGTCCGAACGGACGATGCGGCGCTTGTTCGCCGAGACGATCGGGATCTCTTGGCGGACCTACCTTCTGCATGCCCGGATGCTGCGGGCCATGGCGCTGCTGGCCGGCCCTGACCAGTCGGTGCAGGCGACCGCGACGGCGGTGGGATTCGAGAATCTCAGCTCGTTCACCCGGTGCTTCAGCCAGTTCTGCGGTGAGACTCCGTCGGCGTATCGGTACCGCGCACGTGAGGAACATCTGGAGCAGCCAACCCGGCCCGCTCGACACTGAGCAGGCTCTCGGTGTGATGCTCGGCGCGGTAGGCCTCGCCGCCGCCGTTGATCCCGAAAAGCCTTTTGCTCCAGAGCAACCAGATCACTGCGGCCAGGTTGATCACCAGTGCGCCTAGGCGCAGGACGGTCACCTTCTCGGTGAGCTCGTAGATCTCCAGCGGCAGGAACACGCCGGTGGCGATCACCGCGAAGTACTCGCCCCACCGTTTCATCAGCCACAGTCCCACGGCCTCGGTGAACTCGATCAGGGCATAGGCGGCGACGCCGACGGCGATCCACAGCAGGGTGGTCGACGACAGGGTGAATGCCTCGCCGATGTGTCGCACGATCTTGGAATCATCGATGTTCCAACCGATTTGGTCGGCCAACGGCCGCATCAGCGGAATGTCCTTCTCGAAGGCGTCCTGCAGCTGACTCCGTGACGCACGGACCTTGAGGATGCCCACTGCCAGCAGCACGAAGACGATGCCGCGGACCGCCCGCTCGGCGGCGAGCAGCCGCATGATGGTGCGGTCTCGCAGCAGCCGGCCGCGGGGGATCTCCGGTGCGGTGTCGGCAGGCCCGTGACCGCGGGGAGGGCCGACGACAAACGTCTCGCACCTCAGGCAGCGCCACGCCTCTCCGACGGGGGTGTCTATGCGCAACCGGTCGCGCAGTTCCGGTTCATCGGGGGCGAACGTCGCGTGCCCGCGTAGCCCGCATGACCGCAGGGCGAAATCCACCATGGTCAGCACCGTAGCGCTGCGGGGTGCGTCAGGCCCGGCAGCTGAGCTCCATGCTGTCGCTGTCGCGCGCGAGGAAGTTCACGCTGACATACCCGTTGGCGGGCTCGCGGACGTGGTCCAGGTACGGCTGGGTGTCGGCCATCGACGTGTTGTCCGCAACCAGCAACGCGCCAGTGGTGAGCTGTGGCTCGAGGAGCTCGAGCACCGGCAGATAGAGCTCCTTCCAGCCGTCGAGCAGCACGAAGCCGATGTCGCCGGTCACGGACTTCAGCGTCTCCAACGCATCGCCTTCGAGCACGGTGATGACATCGTCGAGACCGGTCTCGGCGAACGTCTGCTTGGCCGCGGCGATCTTCGTGGCGCTCAACTCGGTGGTGAAGACCCGCCCAGACCCGTTGTCGCGCACAGCCGATGCCAGGTGCAGGGCCGAGAGGCCGAACGACATCCCGAACTCGACCACGATCGCGGGCTTGGTGGCCCGGACCAGGGAGTACAACAACCGGCCGGCCTCCCGCGTCACCGGCATGTAGATGTCGCTGAGTGCATCCGCACGTTCCTGTGCGGTCGCGTTGGACAAATCTGCGAACCTGCGGGCGCCGTCCTCGCGCATTTTCTTGAACTGCTCGTCGGAGGCGGCGTACATCCGGTCCAGCGCGCCCGCGACGCGGGCGTCGTTGAGAGTAGTCACGCTAACGAACCTACGCCGAAGGGTGAATTATGGCCGGTGTGCGAAAACTACGAGCACTCCCGCTGTCCGCCGCCATCGCCCTTGTCCTTGCCACGCTGTTGGCGCCGATTGCGGCCGCAGGTGGTTACCGCTCCATCACCCTGACCTTTGTCCGTCACGCCCAGTCGGCGGGGAACGCCTCGGGACTCATCGACAGCTCTACACCGGGCCCGGCGCTCACCGATCTGGGCCGGACGCAGGCCGTCGCCAGCGCACAGCGGCTGGCGCCGAACCATTACGACGGCATCTTCGCCTCGACCATGATCCGGACGCAGCAGACCGCCCAGCCCATGGCCGACACGCTGGGTGAGCCGATCACCGTGCTGCCCGGCCTTCACGAGGTCGAGGCGGGCATCTATGAGGGCCAGCCCGAGGCGAGCGCGGTGCAGACGTACTTCGCAGCGCCGGAGCAGTGGTTGCGCGGCGACCGGAATGCCCGTATTCCAGGCTCGATCGACGGCAACGAGTTCGACGCCCGGTTCGACGGGGCGGTGCAGCAGATCTATGACAGCGGCGACGACGATCCCGTCGCGTACTCGCACGGCGCGGCCATCATGTTGTGGGTCCAGATGAACGTCCGTAATCCCAATCCTCAACTGTTGATGCAGCACCCGCTCGACAACACCGGCTACGTGGTGATCAAGGGCAATCCGACCGACGGTTGGACGCTGACCGACTGGGACGGGGCCGGAAGCTAGCTACCGGTGTGATCCGCTGGCCATAAACTGGCGGAATGCGGCGCCGGTCACGTCTGGGTGGCACCACGCCCGGGCGCGGATACTGTGAGCCAAGGCAAGCGGAGATGGGAGCGGGGCTATGAGGTTTCGGTTGTTGCCATACGTGACCGTCGAGGTCGACGACCGGGTCCGACTGCGGGCACGCAGGGCCGGCGAGCGGCTCCGGGTCAACCTCAGGGGCTACCTGCGCAGTGCAGCCGACGAGGTCGAGACCGCCAGCGGCCGGGTCCGCGACCTGTGCGACACCGCGGTGAACCGCGTCGACCACGCGGTGGCCAGCGTCAACGACAAGATTGCCCCCGAACCGCAGTCGGCCCCCGACACCCCATTCACCGGATCCGCCGGCACCACCGACGAGCCCCCGAAGCGGCATCTGCAGGTGGTCTAGCGCCCGGTCCAACCCCGGGCGGCGCGGCAACCGTCAGCGCTCTACGGTTGGAGGGCACTGGCCTTCTCCCTCTGGAGAGGTCGACACATCGGCCCGGGAGGGGTTGACGAGGCTTGCTCGGCAACAGTCTTGCGGTGCTGTTCGCCCTGTGCGCAGCGGTTTTCGCGGCTGTCGGCATTGTGGTGCGACAGCGCGCCACCATGGACGTTCCGCCCGAGAAGGGCGTCAGCACGGTCATGCTGCGCACCCTGCTGCGCCGCAGGTTGTGGTGGGCGGGAACCGCGTCAGCGGTGGCCGGGTACGTTTTCCAGGCGCTGGCACTCGGGTTCGGCTCGCTGCTACTCGTCCAGCCGGTGCTCGTGTCGGCGTTGTTGTTCGCGCTTCCCTTGAGCGCCCGGCTGGCCCACCGGAAGGTCAGCCGCGCCGAATGGGCCTGGGCCCTGCTACTGACCGGGGCGTTGACCGTGTTCGTCGCGCTGGCCAGGGCCAGCACCGGGACTTACGGGGTATCTGTGGCCACCACGGTCACCGTCGTCATCGTGTGCGCAGCGGCCGTCGGCCTGTGCGTCCTGGCCGCCACGCGGAGCACCAACTGGCGCCGCGCGGTGCTGTTGGCACTTGCCGTGGGCGTGATGTTCGGCGTGGTCGCCGTGCTGACCAAGATCGTGATGCACACGATCGCCGTGGACGGCGTGCTCGCCGTGCTGACCACGCCGGCCCTCTACCTGGTGGTGACACTCGGAGTGATCGCGACGCTGCTTCAGCAGTCGGCATTTCACGCCGGATCGCTGCAGACCTCGGTGCCGACCATGCTGGTGCTCGAGCCCGTGGTGGCCGTGGTGCTCGGCTCTGTCGTATTGGGCGAGCACCTGTCGATCACCGGTTGGGAACCGGTGGCCCTGTCCGTGGCGGTCGGTGCGATGGCCGCGGCCACCATCGCACTGGGCCGTGACGAGGGCGCCTACGAGGAGAAGCTCGAGGCCGAACTCGAAGGCAAGGCCGCCGTGCCGCACATCCAGACGGCCGGCGAGGACCGCTAGGTTTTCGGCGCGTTTCGCCGGAACACTTTGCGCAGGTCTGTGGCGGCGGCGGTGGCGTGCGGACCGGTTTGATCCTCGGTCAATCAACAGTCAGGATGCCTCGACATGCAGATCAATTGGCTCAGTGTCGCGCTCGCCCTGATGGCGGGCATGGTGGTCGCCGGTGACCGTTTCGGCCACCGGGATCCACTCGGTCTGGCTCGCACTCGTTGTCGGGTTCGCAGCATGGCGGGCGTTCTCGGCGACGACGCTGTTTCAGCACAACGCATTCGAACTCAAGCCACCGAAGTTGACGGCGATCAACACCGCGTATCAGCTCGCGCTCTTCCTCGCGATGAGCTTCGTGATCGGGCTCTTCTAGCGAGCGCTAGGGGTTGATCGTGTTCTCGCCGATCTGGCGTCCCCACACGTACTCGGACACGAGCGGCTGGCCGAGTTCGAAGTGGTTGTACGGCGCGATCGATGCACCGATGTCCATCACCAGATACGGAGCCGGCCACAGGTCCTTCGTGACCGGCTGCCAGCAGCCGGGCCGGCCTTCGGGCCCGCCGGTGGCGTTCACCCGCGGCAGGTTATCCGGATACACCCACGCATTGGGTGCGCCGACCAGGAAGTCCTGCAGCTCGAACCCGTAGCCGTTGCGGGTCTGCTGGGCGAACTTCGGGGCGGCCAGGGCGTAGTTGTGGAACATGCAGTACAGCGCTGGGCTGTTGCGGTCGAACATCGCGCTGACCGGCAGCAGGTCCTGGGCGCCGCGGACCAGGTAGGGGCCACCGCGCTCGAAGATGTCGCCGCCGGTGTTGCCGAAGCCGACCGCGGCCACCAGGGCCTGGTCGAGGTTGCCGCGCTGCTCGTTGAGGGTGCGGGCAGTGGTGACGGCGTTGGTCAGGCCGTCGAACAGGTCGGGGGCGGCGTTGGCGTAGACCTCGCCCAGGTCGGCCAGACCGGAGATATCCCGGCGGATCTGGGGCATCCGCGGGTTGAGGTCGGCCAGGATGTCGTTGCCGTTGACGATCGACTGGCCGAACTTGTCGCCGAGGCCGTCGAGGGCCTGGGCGGTGGCGGTCAGGGTTTCGTTGAGTTTGATCGGGTCGATCTGCTCGGAGATCGCGGTGATGGTCTCGAACAGCGTGTTGAATTCCGTCGTGACGCCCTTGGCGCGGATCGGCGTGTCCGGGTCGACGCGTGCCGACGACGGATTGTCCGGTGCGACGAACGAGATGTACTTGTTGCCGAACACCGTGGTGGCCTTCAGTTCGGCGGTCACGTTCTCGGGGATCAGCTTGAGGTACTTGGGCTTCACGTCCACGGTCAGTCGGGCCTGCTGCTCGCCCTCGACCTCCGCGACGTCCACGGCGGTCAACCGGCCGATCGGCACCCCGTTGAAGGTGACCTTCGAGCCCGGGTCCATCGACAGACCGGAACGGTTGGACAACACCGTGAGCTGTGTTTTTTCCTCGAATACCCCGCGGAACTGCATCCACGTCAGCGCCAACACCGCGACCACAAGGATGACCATGCCCGCGCACGCGGACTTGTACGGCGGGTCGTACCGCCAGTGCTTGAACCGCTGTTCGAAGCGGTCCCGCACCGTCGCGGTGGATGAGGCCACGCGCAAACCTCCGACATATTTGACGCAGCCAGCTAGTTAGGAGCAAAACTGTCGCAAATAACTAGAGACAACTGCAACTACAAGCCGCCCAATGCGGCGAACATCAAATTGCCAACATTGGGAGACCCCCGTCACAGCGTAAGCGCTGATCAGGTATTTCTGCCGCCGTTCACGCCGACGACCTGGCCGGTGATGTAGCCGGCCTCCTCCGAGATGAGGAACGAACACGTTGCTGCAATGTCCTCCGGCCGCCCTATCCGCCGCACCGGGGTGGCGTCGATGGTGTTCTGGATGTCGCCCAGCTCACCGCGAGATTCGGCGGCGCGCAGCATCGGCGTGTCGATGAAACCCGGCGGTACGGCGTTCACAGTGATCCCGGCCGGGCCGAATTCCAGGGCCAGCGACTTCGTCAGCCCGTTGACGGCGGACTTGGCGGCCACGTAGTCCGACATGTACGGCACGCCCGAATGCGTGCTCGACGAGGAGATGTTGACGATGCGGCCCCAGCCCGCGGCGATCATGTCGGGGAGCGCGGCCTGCACTACGTGGAACACCCCGTTGAGGTTGACGTCGACGACCTTCTGCCAACGCTCGAAGGTGAGTTCGGTGAACGGCGTGAAATCGCTGAGACCGGCCGAGTTGACCAGGATCGTGACCGGGCCCAACTGCTCGCGAACCGCCTTGAAGACGGCATCGACCTGGGCCCGGTCGGTGACGTCTGCGGCGTACGAGTGCGGGTCGTCGGTTGCATTGAGGTCGAGGGTCGCCACCTGGTATCCGTCGGCGGCCAGCCGGTCGGCGATCGCCTTGCCGATTCCGGATGCACCTCCGGTGACCAATGCTGTCTTGACTGTCATCTCGTTCCTTTCGGTAAGCCGTGTACTTCGGTAAAGCTCTGAATCGCAATGTGTTTCGTCATCGCCGGACGGCGCGCAGGCCGAGGGTGCGGCGCGCGGCATCGGTCAGGAGGCGGTGGAGCCGCTCATCGGGTAGATCCGGCGGGGCGACGCCGGCGCCGCCGGCGATTCCCGCGAACACCATCGCGGCCTTGACCGCGCCGGCCGGGCCGGGATCGACATCGGCGAGCAGTGCCAACTGGCGGTCGATCAGGTTGTCCCATTCGGGCCGGGTGCGCAGGGCTTCGTCCACGCTCGGATCGCCGGCCAGAACCGCGACCAACGCCCGATTGTGGACGGCGAGATTGGCGTAGCCGCGCACCATGCGGTCGGCCCGGGCGTGCACGCCGCGGTGCGTCTCGGCCTCCTCGGCGATCCGCTGAAGCTGCGCGAGCACCGGGTCCAGGACGGCTGCCAGCAGCTGTTCGCGGGTGCGGAAGTGGTAGTAGATGGCGGCCTTGGTGAAGCCCAGTTCATCGGCGATCATCTGCAGCGATGTCCCCGCGAAGCCGTGTCGGGTGAACAGCCGGACCGCCGCCTCGACGAGGCGCGCTCGGGTGGTGTTCACGCTGGCCGGTTCGGCCGTGGCGGTGTCCATCGGTGCGTCCTCTCGTGTGCGCTGCGACAAAATGTCCTTTACGATCGTAAAGGAGATTACTAGTCGATCGTAAAGTAGGGCTATCGCATGTTGACGCCGTTGCCGGCTGAAGACTGGGACGATCAGGCGCGCGAGGCGTTGGCCTCCACGGTGCCGCCGGAGCGCCGCCGCCCGGACAAGGCGGGCAACGCGTTGTCGACGCTGGTGCGCCACCCCGGGTTGGCCGGGGCGTTCCTGCCGTTCAACACATACCTGCAGAAGGGCTCCACGCTGCCCAAGCGCATCCGTGAGCTGGTGATCCTGCGTACCGCTTTCCACCACGGCTGTGTGTATGAGTGGGGTCATCACAGCGCGATGGCGCGGCAGGTGGGGTTGACCGAGGCTGATGTCGAGGCAGCTCAAAGCGGCTCGGCGGCAGACGAATTCGACCAGGCCGTGCTGGACGCGGTCGATGAACTGCACGCCGGATCCCGGATATCGGCTGGAGTCTGGGAGCGCCTGGGGCAGCAACTCGACGACCGTCAGCGGATGGATCTGATGTTCACCTTCGGCGGCTACAGCACGCTGGCCTTCGCCTTGAACACCTTCGAAGTCCAGCTCGAGGACGGCGCAGGCAGCGACGAGTTCTACGCCTCGCTCGCGAACTGAAAGACGACTACGCGGTGCGGCGTACCCGTGCCGCGGCGGATTCGGGCATCGGCTCGTAGCGGGCGAACTGCCGGGTGAATGCGCCGGCGCCGTGCGAGAGGGACCGCAGGTCGATCGCGTACCGGATCAGTTCGACCTCGGGAATTTCGGCCTTCACCACGGTCCGGTCCTCGTCGGCCTTGTCGGTGCCGAGGACCCGGCCCCGTCGGCTCGCCAGATCGCTCATCACCGCGCCGACCAGATCGTCGGGCACCACCACGGTCACGTCGTCGATCGGCTCGAGCAAGTTCACACCGGCGGCCGCGGCGGCTTCCCGCAACGCCAGCCCGCCGGCCATCTGGAAGGCGAAATCCGAAGAGTCGACACTGTGTGCCTTGCCGTCGACCAGCGTGACCCGGATGTCGACGACGGGGTAGCCGGTGTCCCCGTGATCGCCGGCCATTCCCTTTTCCATCTGGGCCCGCACGCCCTTCTCGACGCTCGGGATGAACTGGCGCGGTACGGATCCGCCGACGACCTTGTCGACGAATTCGAATCCGGAGCCCTCCGGCAGCGGTTCGACCTCGATGTCGCACACCGCGTACTGTCCGTGCCCGCCCGACTGTTTGACGTGTCTCCCGTGTCCTTTTGCCTTGCCGCCGAGCGTTTCCCGCAGCGGTACCCGCAGCTCGACGGTATCCACCGTGACTCCGTAGCGCCGGGACAATCCGTCGAGCACCACCCCGGCGTGCGCCTCACCCATGCACCACAGCACGATCTGGTGGGTTTCGGGATTCTGTTCGATGCGCAGCGTGGGATCCTCGGCGGCCAGCCGCTGCAACCCGACCGAAAGCTTGTCCTCGTCGGTCTTGGCGCGGGGCTGCACCGCGATCGGCAGCAGCGGGTCGGGCATCGTCCACGGGCGCAGCACCAGGGGATCGGCCTTGTCGCTGAGGGTGTCACCGGTCTCGGCGCGGCTCAGCCGCCCGATCGCGCAGATGTCACCGGCCACCACCGTCGGTGCCGGGCGCTGCTGCTTGCCCAGCGGGAAGGACAGCGTGCCGATGCGTTCGTCCTCATCGTGATCGGCGTGGCCGTGCGACCCGGCCGGCGCCACGGATCCGTTGAACGCAGAAAAATGGCCCGACACATGCACGGTGGCGTCGGGCCTGATGGTTCCGGAGAACACCCGGACCAGGCTGACCCTGCCGACATACGGATCCGACGTCGTCTTCACCACCTCGGCCAGCAGTGGCCCGGACGGATCGCAGCTCATCGGCTTGCGGGAAGCGCCACTGGCCGCGAACACCTCGGGCAGGCGGTGCTCGGGCGGTGACGGGAAGCCGCGGGTGGCGATCTCGAGCAGTTCGAGCGTGCCGACCCCGGATCCGCTGCACACCGGGATCACCGGGAAGAACGAGCCGCGGGCCACGGCCTTCTCCAGGTCGGCGATCAACACTGCCTCGTCGATCTCCTCGCCGCCGAGGTAGCGCTCCATCAGCGTCTCGTCCTCGGACTCCTCGATGATGCCCTCGATCAGGGAGCCTCGGAGTTCGGCGATCTCGTCGTCGTAGGCGCCGTCGGGCGGCCGGGTGGTCCGGGTGCCGCCGCTGTAGCAGTAGTACGTGCGGGTGAGCAGACCGATGACACCGCCGGCCGAGCCGGCAATCGAGCCGGAGTCCCCGGCCGGGAAGTACAGGGGTGCCACCTTGTCGCCGAAGGCCTGTTGGGCGCCGGCCAGCGCGTTGGCGTAGTTGGCCCGGGCGTGATCGAGCTTGGTGATCACCACCGCACGCGGCATGCCCACCGCCGCGCATTCCTGCCACAACGCCTTCGTCGGTTCGTCGATGTCCTCGTTGGCCGCGATGACGAACAGCGCACAGTCGGCGGCACGCAACCCGGCGCGTAGCTCCCCGACGAAATCCGCGTATCCGGGGGTGTCGATCAAATTGACCTTGATTCCGTTGTGCTGCAACGGGGCCAGCGCCAGCCCGACCGAGCGCTGCTGGCCGATCTCGGCCTCGTCGAAATCGCAGACCGTCGACCCGTCGACCACCGAACCCGCGCGGGTCAGCACACCGGCGGCGACCAGCAGCGCCTCCACGAGGGTGGTCTTGCCTCCACCCGACGGGCCGACGAGCGCGACGTTACGAATGACGGCGGGGCTGTCCGCGATCGGAACAGCCCCGTTGCCGGCCGAATGCGTCTTGTCCGCCATGGCGTTCCTCCTGGTGTCCCCGGGGCGCCCCGCTGCGGCCCGCCGGACCTGCACTCCACCATTCCCCGATGTGACCTGGAGCACAAGATCTGCCCGATCGGACTGCAGGTGAACGCTCCGAGAAAATGCACAGCAGGCTGTCAGAATGTGTTCATGACACATGCGCCGAGTCTCGGTACGGCAGAGTCGTTGGACGCGGTGGGCAGTATTGCGGTGGTCGATCTGGAGGCGGCCTGCGAACTGTACGGCCGCGACATGTTGCCGTATCCGTTGGGCCGTAGCCGACCGGTGGGATCGGTGTGGCTTCTCACCAGAGAAGTGGGGCCGATCGAAGATCGCCTCAACGGTGGAGACCTTTATGGTGTTCGAGCGTGGGTGGAAGCCTTTGTACGGGCTGATGATTGCGTGGGCTGCCGGGTGAGCTTCTCCGATGAGGGCACCCCCGATCTTCGTTTGCAGGGTCTGCTGGCCGGCGAGTCCGGGTTTGTTGCGGTGCAGCACAGTGACCCTGATGGAGTCGACACCGTCGACATCTACTCCGCAGCACCGGCGGACTTGAGCGCGGTGATCGCTGATTCGGTCGGACTGGTCGGCCCTGGCTCTCATGCGCGCATCGCGGTCGCGGGCTTGGAGGATCGACTTCCGGCCCCGCCTGAGTCGATCGAGTTGTATGACGACCTCGGCTTCCCGATTCCACATGCGGAGCCAGACGGTCCGCCCGTGCGCGTTGTGGATGGGAGTGAGGTCGCAGCGATCGGGACAGTGCAGTCGCTCTCCGGCGCGACTCGGTACTGGGTCAACGTCGACGATGACGGCGACTACCTGTACGAGCCTGATGATGCCGGCTATGCCGTACCGCTTGATGCCCAGAGGCTCCGCGCGTGCATCGATGGCGAGGTATCAGTCCGGTGGGACGAGTGATGACAGTTCGTTGTTGACGCGTAGGACAAGCGTTGTGTTCACGCGCCAGATGTCTTTGGCTTCGTCAATGGTGGGTCCGGGTAGCGTCCACAGGGTTTCACACGTCATCAGATCCATGCCCTGGGCCAGAGCCTTCGTGTTGCGCCCACCGCTCGTGACGACAACGTCGCCGCTGGAGCCGATATAGGCGTATGAGATCGCCTCGTTGTCACAAGTCTTGCCTTCGGTGCCAGTGCGCAGATCGAACTGCCGCCATATCCGTTGGTCCTCGTCGGTGGAGACCAACAGCGTCGTGCCGGCCAGACGGGTGTACGGCATCAAATTGAATTTCGGCAGCTCCAGCAGTGGCTTGCCGGCGATCGTGAGAACTCGGTCAGCAGTTTCGGTTTGAGCAATCGGAATGACTTCAGAGCCGGAGCGTAGCTGCGCGTCACCGTCGAGTCGGCCCTGCTCGCGGCCCTCGTCATCGAAGAATGCGATGCCGGTGCCCGTGTAATCGCGATCGAGCTCGTAGGCAAAGCCGTCCGCGTATACGACAGCTCGGCGAACCTTCTCGCCGGCGGGCACCGGCGGCGTGAGTACCTTGCCGTCGGCGAGGGAGAACACCACGTCGGGCTCACGCAGACGGGACTGCACTGCCAGGGCCGGCGCGGGGACATCGCTATCGTCGTCTTTGGGGAATGACCCGGATCCGGTGCCCGGCACGTGCCAGGTCAGTTCGGCGCGAGGGCCGACACCGTAGACTCCCTGATCATCGGCGGTGGCCACCAGATAGTCGCCGAGTTGCTTGACGGCCGGATCTGCCTTGGGCATGGCCCAATTCAGGTCGGTGGGCCCGTCGTAGCGCAACCCACCGGTGTCGGTGTCGATGACCCAGGCATGTGTCCGGGCACCCGGTTCGGTGCCACCTCGAAGGCACACGACCATTTTCGGGCCGTTGGCAAAACAGGCCGAGGCCAGCATGCCTTCGGCGCTTTCGTGACGGCCCAAGCGGACTGGCTCGAACAGTTTGTGTCCGTTGCTCACGTCGATGCCGATCACCGACCAGTCCGCAGAGGTCATCGCCAGAAAGATTGCCCGGTCCCCGATGTTGCGGATCGGTGAGTAGCGGATGTTGGCTTTGGAATCCAATCCGAGTGTGGCTGCGCCGATCCGCCAGCCCCGCACCGGCTGGCGGCGCATCGGCATCGCGAACAGAGATTGCTGGGGCAACCCCAATTCCGTTGCGGTCGGCAATCCGTCGCGGACCGGGCGCCCGTCGACGACACACCCGGTGGCGGTCAGCAGCACGAGCGCGATACGCGCTGTCGCTGTCAGGCGAGACCGGATACGCATTGCGGAGTCACTAGACGTTGAACTTCCCATCCTCAAGCCGCTGTAGGGCACGTCCGTCGGTCAGTTCGGTGCGGTAGTCGGGATGCTGCCAATAGAACCGCGCCCACTCGCGGAGCGCATGGCTGTCGGCGGTGATGGTGCCGGAGCCCAGCTTTGCGCTGCGGCCTTTGGGGAGGATGAAAACAATCAGATCGGTGAATGACGTCTTGCCCTTGAGGGGGTGATCCAGGATCTGTTCGACATCGTCCCACGTTCCACGTGCGAACGAATTCCACTGACCGTCCCACACCTCGAAACCGTGCGGATCCAATCGCAGGTGTTTTCCGTCTTGGTATTTGAACATCCGATAGAGGACCGGCGCGCCGTAGATGACGTAGAAAATGCAACCGGCCGGCAAAATCAGCCGGTTGGTGCTGGATGGAATGAAATCGACCATATCGAACTGCGCGAATATGAGGAATGCACCCGCGGACAGGACGCCCATCAGGAGGCCGATGCTGAATATCAGATCTGCATATCTCTGCGGACGGACTTGGGTGCCTTCGGGGCCGTACTCGCACCTCGGGTGTGCTGCCCCCGATAGTGGGTAAGCATGGTGAAACAGCAAGCTGAAGAGCAACAGCGATGCGCCGAGGCAGAGGGCTGCCGTCAAATAACTGCCGCGGGTGAACCAGATGACAGCCCAGACCGTGACGAAGCCGCCGCCGCCGATCAATATGGCGAAGATGAATGCCAGGCGGAGGTAACCGGAGGTTTTCATCGGGGGCAGAAGGTGTTGCCGATCCAGTTGCCGAGGGCTTCGCCGCCGAGCGCTGCGGTCAGGCCAATCGGGATGGCGAGCGGGCCTGTCTCTGACGCCGCGATTCCGGCGAGCGTACCGGCGGTAACCGAAGTGACACCCTCAGCTGTGGCGACGCATTTCTGAAAACTCGTCTCTGCCACGGCTATGTCCCACAATGAGGTGGCAATACTTACGCCCGGCCCGAAGTATTTTCCGGTAGCGCCGAGCGGGCTCAAAATTGGATGGTCGATGAGATTGATGGGAACATCTGCCTGACGACCATCCGGCGTACGGACGTAGGCGGTTTCCTTGCCATCGGGCCACTTCGTCACCTCGGCGATCGTGCCATTCGCGTATTGGGTAGTGCTGATGGTCTTTCCGGCCATCCCGTACTGAGCCCAATCCTCAAAAGTGACCGTCGTTGTTCTGGAAACCTCGTTGCCGTTCTTGTCGATATGCACGTCGGTGGTGAGCGGCCCTCGATCTGAGAAATTTGGTTTGGCATCGACAGTGTGGACGTTCTTGCTGCCGTCCATCATGTATCGGGTCGTGGTTGTCGCGACCGCTTCTCCGGTGGCGGGGTTGTACTGCGTCTCTACCTTCGTTTCCCGCACTGTCTGCGACATGTCGGTGTCGCGGAGGATGCCCTGCTGCAGCATTCCGATCGTTGACAGCGGGTTTGGCACCTCGTCGCCCGGCTTCTGAATTCCGGGAAACAGACTGCCCAGGCCGCCTGGGTTGGGCACCTCGAATCCGTGCTGTTGTGCCGCGCTCGTCACCTTCCCGGCGACGCTCTCGTCGGCCGCACCCACCTTCGCCAGCAACAAGTTGACATTGACCTGCTCGGACTGAGCACGCTTCTCCAGCGCAGCAGCCTGCTCGACGGTCATTTGACCGCCGTGGATCAACACCACCCATTGATCGCTGACATGCAATTGGCCGGTTGCGTCGATCTCGTCGGCCTTGTTCAGCAGTGGGGTGCGGGCACCTCCGATGGTGCCGGCACCCTCTTTGAACGCGTCGCCCACGGCGGTGGTGTATTTCGAGAAGTCGTCGGTCTGTTTTTTGGCCCGGTCGAACATCGCCGTGGCTGCGTTGTGCGCATCACCTGACCACGCTTTGGTCTCGGGCATCGTCGCGAGATTGCTGTTGATCCGCGAGACCGCGTCCCCGACGGCCGCACCGGAAGTCTTGATGGCTTCACCGGCGGGAGTCAGCGAGTCGGGATTCCAGCGTTCGAGACGAGGACGTGAGGGCAACACGGGTCAGAAGATCTTTCCGAAGCTGCCCGCCAGACCGGCGTCCGTGACCTCATAGCTGTTGCCCGCGCCGCGCACCGCGGTACCCATGTCGTTGACGCTGGTAGCGATTTTCTCGGCCACCTGTTTGACGTGTGCACCGACGAGCTGTGCCGCCCACTGCGTGGTCGATCCGTCCAAGCCGTTGGCCGCGGTGGAGACCTTGCTACCGACGTCAGCCTCGCGGATCAGCCCCGACGCGATATCCACCTGACCGGCAAAGGCACGCAGGACCTCGGGGTCAACCTCCATGACAGCCTCCGTTCCCCTGTTGGTTTGCTGTCTCGTCAAAGATGTTAAGGCAGGTCGGTGACCCCTCCGATCACCAATCTGGCTGCCCCGACGTGCTCACACCTGCCAGGACGACCAGCGCGTGACCTCGACGGTGACCACCGGACCATTGAGCGCAATTCGCTCGTACTGCGGGTACTTCGCGCGCAGAAGTCCATAGCCCGTGGCCATCTGGTCGCCGCTGTGATGGACCGTCGCCAGTCCGTCGGCCCGAACCCACCACAAGTGCGCCCACTCGTCGGCGTAGTGGTCGACCAGCAGGCTGACCCGGGAATCGCCTTCGATATTGGCCAGCCGGCGCAGCCGCTGGGTGGACTTCGGTTTGGCGTCCACTGCCGTGTAGATCGTGGCCGGTGTGGGTCCGTCGCCGGATCGCTGGACCGCGAACACCACCGGCACCAGATGCGGTGCGCCGTCCGGTCTCAGTGTCGCCAGGACCGCGGTGGGTGCCGTGGCGAATCGCATTGCGGCATCGAGATCGGCCATCACTCCAGACTATGTGGATGAAACCGGCAATGCGTCAGGGCGGCGGTAGGTCGCCGGACAGTCCACCGTCGTCCGGGAGCGGTGGCAGCTTCATGAGCTCGTCGTAGTTCGGGTCATCGCCCTCACCAGGTGGCGCGGGCCGATTCGGCATGACGATCGTGGGCCGGTAGTCCTCTGGCGGATTCTCGACGGGCGCGACACAGCCCACGCCGTATGTGGTGTTGGCAGGGACTCCCGCGTTATCGACGCAGCAGGTCGTGGCGACGGCGTCGAAGTTCTGGTCGGCTCCGGGTGCCGCCGTCGCGGTACACCTGTCATATCCCTGCGCGTCGAAGGCCGCCGTGGCGGGTGCGATCCCGAACTGAGCTCCGGCGCAGATGACCACAAAGGCGCCAGCTGTGGCGAGTGGACGCCGCCGACGTGCGAGGTTCGTGCGGATGGGCGTCATGGGCGCCACCCTAGTCAGCCGGGATCGCCGCCGTCCACTCACCGGGCGGCCCGCGGTGCCATTCGGGTCCAACAGATTTCACTCGAAGCGCGATGCCAAAATCCCAGGTCGCGGCGATGCCTCTCACGTTCGGTGAGGTCGCGATAGGGTGCCGGTGCGCGCGCTTGGTGACCGACGGAGGGTTTGGCAATGATCTCGTCCCGGATCGTGACAGCATCTGCTGCTCTGGCCGCATCGGCCCTCGTCGCGGTGGGTCTGGCGGCGTGCGCGCCGCCGCAGAAGGGTGCTGCCGGCGGCGACACCGATACCGGAGTCAAGGTCGCCGAGGCCAAGTCGGCAGCCGATTTCGGCGGGATGGACAAGCTCGTCGCGGTGGCCAAGGCCGAGGGCGAGCTCAATGTCATTGCGCTGCCCCCGGATTGGGCCAACTACGGCGCCATCATCAAGGCCTTCGAGGACAAGTACGGCATCGAGGTGAACTCGGCGCAGCCCGACGGTTCCAGCCAGGAAGAGATCAACGCGGCCAACCAGCAGAAGGGCAAGAGCACCGCGCCCGACGTGTTCGACCTGGGACAGTCGGTCGCTCTCGCGAACACCTCGATGTTCGCCCCATACAAGGTGGCCACGTTCGACGACATCCCGGAGAAGCTCAAGGACCCGGACGGCACCTGGGTCAACGACTACGCCGGCTTCATGTCCATCGGCTTCGATTCCACGAAGGTTCCGCCGATCACCTCAGTCGACGATCTGCTCAAGCCCGAATACCACGGCATGGTCGCGCTCAACGGGGATCCGACTCAGGCCGGCGCCGCGTTCGCCGGGGTGCTGATGGCGGCGGTGGCTCAGGGCGGGTCAGCCGATGACATCGCCCCCGGCGTCGCGTTCTTCGAAAAGCTCAACGAGGCAGGCAACTTCCTGCCGCTCGACCCGACCCCGGCCACCATCGAATCGGGGCAGACCCCCGTCGTGATCGACTGGAACTACCTCAACGGCACCGAGAGCCAGAAGGTCCCCGGCTGGCAGGTGATGGTTCCCCATGAGGCGCTGGTCGCCGGGTACTACTTCCAGGCGATCAGCAAGGACGCGCCGCATCCGGCGGCGGCCCGGTTGTGGCAGGAATTCCTGTTCAGCGACGAGGGCCAGAACCTGTATGCCAAGGGCGGGGTGCGCCCGGTGCGCGCCGACAACATGATTCTCGCCGGCACCGCCGACCGTGCCGCGTTCGGTCAGCTGCCCCCCATCGACGGCCCGGTGACCGTCGCGACCCAGGACCAAACCGAAAAGGCCAACAGGTATCTGGCAGACAACTGGGCCAAGGCGATCGGATGATGCCCTGAATGCCGGGTAGTACTTCGCGCCGGGACCTTCGCGCCGACATCCGTGACGCGCTGCCATTGCTGCCGTTTGTGGCGGTGGTGACGGTGTTCCTGATCGTCCCCACCGTGACGGTGATCGTCATGGCGTTCTTCGCCGACGGATCCTTCTCTCTTGACCGGATCGCAGCGCTGTTCTCCGGTACCGCGTTGACCGCGCTGGCGAAAAGTATTGCGCTGTCGGCCAGTACCGCGCTGATCGGGGCGGTACTCGGCGCCGCGCTGGCCTGGTTGATCGTCAGCAGCCCACCGGCGTCGATGCTTCGGCGCACGGTGCTGGCGCTGTGCAGTGTGCTGGCTCAGTTCGGCGGTGTGGCACTGGCTTTCGCATTTCTGGCCACCATCGGGCTCAACGGCGTGCTGACGCTGTGGGTCAGGGAGAACCTCGGCTGGGACCTGGCCGGCTCGGGTTGGTTGTACGGACTGGGCGGGCTGATCCTGGTCTACAGCTACTTCCAGATCCCCTTGATGGTGATCGTCTTCCTGCCCGCCCTCGAGGGGTTGCGTGAGCAGTGGCGCGAGGCCGCGGTGAGCCTCGGCGCGTCACGGTGGCAATACCTGCGGGAGGTCGCGGTGCCGCTGCTGACCCCGGCGTTCCTGGGATCGGCGTTGTTGTTGTTCGCCAATGCGTTTGCCGCCTATGCCACCGCGGCCGCCCTGGTCAGTCAGGGCAGTCCGATCGTGCCGTTGTTGATCCGCGCCGCACTCACCAGCGAGGTCGTGCTGGGTCAGTCCGGCTTCGCCTATGCGCTGGCGTGCGAGATGATCGTGGTGGTGGCCGTGGTGATGATCGCCTACAACGCGCTGGTGCGCCGCACGGCGAGGTGGCTCAAATGAATCGCGCTGCCCGCGTGGCGCTCTGGGTGGTGTTCGGCCTGTTCTTCCTGTTTCCCCTGTATGCCATGGCCGACTTCTCCACCCGCAACCTGCTCGCCGGCGGGCGCACCGGCGCGGCATGGCGCAACCTGGTCGCCGACGAGGCGTTGTATCAGGCCATTCTGATCTCACTGCTGCTCGCGGTGTTCACCGTCATCGCGATGCTGGTGCTGCTGGTTCCCACGATGATCTGGGTGCGCGTGCGGGTCCGCTGGGCCGCACCGATGGTGGAGTTTCTGTGCCTGCTGCCATTGACGATCCCGGCCCTGGTGATCGTGGTGGGCCTTCGCAACGTGTACCTGTGGGTCACTTACCTTCTCGGCGAATCGGCGCTCACCCTGACGTTCGTCTACGTGGTGCTGGTACTGCCGTTCGCCTACCGAGCAATCGATTCCGCGCTGTCGGCAATCGACCTGCAGACGTTGTCGGAGGCCGCCCGATCGCTCGGGGCCGGTTGGTTGTCGACGATCACCCGGGTGATCGTGCCCAACATCTGGTCCGGGATCCTGTCCGCGGCGTTCATTTCCATTGCGGTGGTGCTCGGTGAATACACCGTCGCCTCGCTGAGCGGCTTCGAGACGCTCCCGGTGCAGATCGTGGCGATCGGTAAGAGCGACGGCGCGACGTCGGTGGCGGCCTCGCTGGCCACCCTGCTGCTCGGATTCGCTCTGTTGTTGGTCTTGGCGGCGCTCACGCGGGGCCGCCGTCGAACGTTGGGAGTTCAGACATGAGTCTCGGTGCCGGTGTGCGGGTTGAACTTCGCGACCTCACCCGCACTTACGGCAACGTCCACGCGCTCGACGGGCTGAGCCTGTCCATCGAGCCCGGCGAGTTGGTGGCACTGCTCGGGCCGTCTGGCTGCGGCAAGACCACTGCGCTGCGAATCCTGGCCGGACTCGAGGAGGCCAGCTCCGGCACCGTGCTCGTCGGCGGCCGTGACATCAGCTCGGTGCCGGCGAACAAGCGGGATATGGGCATGGTGTTCCAGGCGTACAGCCTGTTCCCGCACCTGACCGTGTTGGACAACGTCGCGTTCGGCTTGAAGATGCGCGGAAAATCCAAGCAGGACAGACTGTTTCGAGCCGCAGACATGCTCGACCTGGTGGGTCTGGCGGCGCACAAGGGTAAGTACGCAAGTGAGTTGTCCGGGGGCGAACAGCAGCGGGTGGCGCTGGCCCGGGCCCTGGCGATCGAGCCAAGGGTGCTGCTGCTCGATGAGCCGCTGTCGGCACTCGATGCCAAGGTGCGTTCCCAATTGCGCGACGAGATCCGGCGGGTACAGCTCGAAGTCGGCATCACGACGTTGTTCGTGACCCACGACCAGGAGGAGGCCCTCGCGGTTGCGGACCGGGTCGGCGTGATGAGTCACGGCAAACTCGAGCAGCTCGCCACTCCCGCCGTGCTCTACTCGCGCCCGTCGACGCCGTTCGTCGCCGAATTCGTCGGCCTGCACAACAAGGTGCGCGCTCGGGTGTCGGGTGGACGGGCCAGACTGCTGGGCGCCGAGTTGCCGACGCTGCCCGGATCGATCAGCGCCGGGGCGGGTACCGCGATGGTTCGGCCGGAATCGGTCCGGGTGCGCGCCGATCCGGACGGGCCGGCGGTGGTGGAATCCGTGGCGTTCCTGGGCCCCACATCCCACGTGTACATGTCGCTGCCCGACGGCTCGCTGATCCACGCGCAGCTGCCCAGCTCCCGAGCCCGCGCCTTCCGGCCCGGCGTGGTGGTCAGCCTCGCCCTGGAGCGGGCGCCGGTGCTGGTGATCTAGCTCAGACGTCGGCCCTAGACGTCCTTGACGGGTTCGATGCCCAGATCGCGGTAGGTGACCAGCGCCGCGAACGGGACCCCGCGCTTGGCGAACCGTCCGGTGGCCACGTCGCCGCGGTCGACCATCGGGATGACTCCGGTGACGACGGCGCCGACGGCGGTGACCCGCTCGAAGGCGATCTCGGTGGAGCCGCCGGTACTGATCACGTCGTCGACCAGCAGCACGCGGGTGCCGGGCTCGAGCCGGGTGCCTTCGATCCACTGCTCGCGGCCACGTGACTTCTGTTCCTTGCGCACCGAGAACCAGGCCTTGCCGGTCACCATCGCCACACCGTGGGCCAGCGGGTCGGCGCCCATCGTCAGCCCGCCGACGGCGTCGAACTCGATACCGGTCGCGGCCGCCAGATCGGCGACCGCGCGACTCACGATGGTCATCCGCTCGCCGGTGTCGATGGCGAACTTGCCGTCGATGTAGTCGTGGCTCAGCTGTCCGCTGGCCAGCCGGAACGGTTCCTCACGGTGTTCGTAGCCGCGGGTGCGGATCAGGTCGAAGGCGGCTTGCCAGGTCTCCGGGCGCTCAGGCATACCCGCGATCGTATTGCACGGCGTGGCGGGGTCGCGGGCGTAGCCGGCGCGGTGCGCCGATCAAGCCTGAGCGCGCTGAGCCAACTCGACGGTGGCCGCCCGCAGCTCGCCGTACGAGCTGATCGGCGCGGCGTAGCCGACGCGGGTGTAGGCAATCCCGCGCTCGGTGGTGACCCGCAGATCCAGGCCGTAGCGGTCCGCCCCGGTGCACACTGCCGCGTCTGCGTCGGGATAGCCGCCGAGGGCACGGGCCATCTCGGCCAGCGAATCGGCGTGGTCGGCGTTGAGATGCTCGACCGCACCGGCGGCGTGCGGCGCGACGGGGTCGGGTTGGGCGGCGGCATAGGCCTCGCCGGTGGTCGAGTCCATCCGGCCGTATCCGCCGACCCAGCGCACGCGTCGTACACGCAGCACCCAGAGCGAGAAGTCGCTGAAATCGATGTAGTAGCGGGCGGCGGCCACCGCGTCCAGGTGGGCCTGGCGGGCCGCGGCGAGCTCGTCGCCGGTGGGCCGCTCGGCGACCCCGGCCAGCGTGACGCGGCTGCCGGCCAACGGATCTGACCCGGTGTCGGGGGCGACGACGGAGATGCTGGCCCGAGGGTCGCCGGCAAGGTTGCGGCCGTGCTCGGCCATGTTCGACACACAGAGCACCGGTGCGCCGGCCAGGAGCCCGTAGGTGACGAAGGACGCCCACGGGTCGCCGTCGGCGGTGAGCGAGGCCAGCGTGCCTGCGTTGGTCGACGCGGCGACGGTGCGGGCTTCCTCGGCTGCAGACGGACGTGCCCCCTCGACAACCTCCGTCAGTGGGGGAGGAACCGAGGGGGCATCACCGGGGTCGCCATGATCGCGTGTCACGCAGCGACCCTACCGTTCGTGCGTCGGGTGGATCAGCCGCCGAGCGCGGCGATCAGATCCTTGATCTGAGCGGTTTCGGCTTCGGTCGCGGGCTCCTCGGCCTCGACGGCCTCGATCAGGTCCTTACGTAGCCCGACGCCGTTGGCGGCTTCCTCGGTGGACAGCTTCGCTTTGCCGCGCGCAACGTAGAGACGCTGACCGAGCGTGGCGCCGGGGCCCTCGGACGCGGTCGTCATCAGCTCGTCGTAGCGGTGCCGCACGCCGCTGAGCGCCACGATGACCGACGGGGTGACGCGGCTGCGTCCCGCCGCCTCCGACAGCGACGTCTGCAGCTTGCGCAGACCGCTGAGGACGACTGCGGCGCGGTCGGCGTACTCCGGGTCGCCGACCGGCGGTAGCGCGTCGATCGCGGCGATGTACATGTGCATCGCTGCATCAGAAAGTCCAACGATTACTGGTGCTTCACCGTCATTAGGTGCCGACTCACCCACAGGCCATCCCTCGTCGAAAGTTTGTGCTCGCCGGCCCATAGCCGACGAGGAGATCAAATGCGGGGAAAACGTAACCCGTTGCTGTCTCTTATTCAACCGTTAGTTTTTCCGCAAACACGCGCACATTGGCGAATCACGTTGCTGCAGGATCGTTTCGGATCGCCACGCTCCGTGCCAGGTTCCGTGCAGGTGTCGGGGACGGACGAAGTGGGTACGTTTGGAAGCTGATGGACAACGTTCACGACGATCACTGCATGGTCGAGCATCCGACCGCCGAGGACTTCGGCCATGCCAGAACGCTGCCCACCGACCGTGACTGGTTCAAGCGGGCGGTGTTCTACGAGGTCCTGGTCCGGGCGTTCTACGACTCGAACGCCGACGGTGTCGGCGATCTGCGGGGTCTGACCCAACAACTCGACTACCTCAAATGGCTGGGTGTGGACTGCCTCTGGTTGCCGCCGTTCTACGATTCGCCGCTGCGTGACGGTGGCTACGACATCCGGGACTTCTACAAAGTGCTGCCGGAGTTCGGCACCGTGGAGGATTTCGTCACGCTATTGGACGGCGCACATCGACGTGGTATTCGAGTCATCACCGACCTGGTGATGAACCACACCTCCGACTCGCACGCCTGGTTCCAGGAGTCGCGGAACAACCCCGACGGCCCCTACGGAGACTTCTACGTCTGGAGCGACACCAGCGACCGGTACGCCGACGCGCGCATCATCTTCGTCGACACCGAGGAGTCGAACTGGACGTTCGACCCGGTGCGCCGGCAGTTCTACTGGCACCGGTTCTTCTCGCATCAACCGGACCTGAACTACGAGAATCCAGCCGTGCAGGAGGCGATGATCGACGTCCTGCGATTCTGGCTGGATCTGGGTATCGACGGTTTCCGGTTGGACGCGGTGCCCTACCTGTTCGAACGCGAGGGCACCAATTGCGAGAACCTGCCCGAGACGCACGCTTTCCTCAAGCGCTGCCGCAAGGTGGTCGACGACGAGTTCCCGGGCCGGGTGCTCCTGGCCGAGGCCAATCAGTGGCCCGCCGACGTGGTCGAGTATTTCGGCGATCCGGCCACCGGCGGCGACGAATGCCACATGGCCTTCCATTTCCCGCTGATGCCGCGGATCTTCATGGCGGTGCGACGGGAGTCGAGGTTCCCGATCTCCGAGATACTGGCCCAGACGCCGGCGATCCCGGACACGGCACACTGGGCGATCTTCCTGCGCAATCACGACGAGCTGACCCTGGAGATGGTCACCGACGACGAGCGTGACTACATGTACGCCGAGTACGCCAAGGATCCGCGGATGAAGGCCAACGTCGGTATCCGCCGCCGGCTGGCTCCGCTGCTGGAGAACGACCGCAACCAGATCGAGTTGTTCACCGCGCTACTGCTGTCCCTGCCCGGATCACCGATGCTCTACTACGGCGACGAGATCGGCATGGGCGACATCATCTGGCTGGGCGACCGCGACAGCGTGCGTACCCCGATGCAGTGGACGCCGGACCGCAACACGGGGTTCTCCACCGCCAACCCGGGCCGGCTCTACCTGCCGCCGAACCAGGACGCGGTCTACGGGTACCAGTCGGTGAATGTCGAAGCCCAGCGCGACAGTTCGACGTCGCTGCTGAACTGGACCCGCAGCATGCTGGCCGTGCGCGGCCGCCACGACGCGTTCGCGCTCGGGACGTTCCGCGAGCTTGGTGGCTCCAATCCGTCGGTGCTGGCATACGTCCGTCAGCTCGACGAGGAAGCCGGAGTCGCCGGTGACGCCATACTCTGTGTGAACAACCTGTCGCGGTTCCCGCAGCCGATCGAGCTGAATCTGCAGGAGTGGAGCGGATACACGCCCATCGAGATGTCCGGCTACGTCGAGTTCCCCAGTATCGGTCAGCTGCCGTACCTGCTGACCCTTCCCGGCCACGGGTTCTACTGGTTTGAGCTTCGCGGGCCCGAGCGAGAGGCCGCACAGCAATGAGTCTCGAATTCGGTGACTGGCTGAGTCAGCAGCGCTGGTACGCCGGCCGCGGCCGCGAGTTGGCCGCCGCCACACCAGGTCTGGTGCTCGAGTTGAACGAGGACCTCGACCTGACGCTGCTGCACGTGTCCTACGTCGACGGAACCACCGAGCGCTACCAGGTGCTGGTGAAGTGGGATGCGGACCCGATCGAGGAGTACAGCTCCGTGGCCACGATCGGCAGCGACGCCGGGCGGACCGGCTATGACGCCCTCTATGACCAGGACGCCGCGCGGTACCTGCTGGAGCTGGTCGACCGTTCGGCCACGGTGGGCGTCATGAGGTGCAGCAAGGAGCCGGAGGCCACCCTGCCCCTGGAGGCGCTGCCCCGGGTGTCGGCAGCCGAGCAGAGCAACACCAGCGTGGTGTTCGGGCAGGACGCCGTGCTCAAGATGTTCCGGCGGATCACCGCGGGCACCAACCCCGACATCGAGCTCAACCGGGTGCTGGCCCGGGCCGGCAACCCGCATGTGGCCAGGTTGCTCGGATCGATCGATATCGACTGGGACGGTGAGTCTTTCGCGCTGGGGATGGTGACCGAGTTCGCCGCGAATTCCGCCGAGGGCTGGGATATGGCCAACGCCAGCACCCGCGACCTGTTCGCCGAGGGCGATCTGTACGCCGACGAGGTCGGCGGTGACTTCGCCGCCGAGTCCCACCGGCTGGGGGAGGCCGTGGCCTCGGTGCACGCGTGCCTGGCCGAGCAGCTCGGCACCGAGTCGGTGCCGTTCCCGGCCGAGCTCATGTCCGCGCGGCTGGCCACCGCCGCGGAGGCGGTACCCGAACTGCGCGAGCATGTCTCGTTGATCGAGGACCGCTACCGCAAGCTGGCCGACGAGCAGGTCGGTGTGCAGCGGGTGCACGGCGACCTGCATCTCGGGCAGGTGCTGCGCACGCCGGAACACTGGCTGCTGATCGATTTCGAGGGCGAGCCCGGCCAGCCGTTGCAGTTGCGGCGCAGCCCCGACTCCCCGCTGCGCGACGTTGCGGGCATGTTGAGGTCTTTCGACTACGCGGCGTATGCCCGCCTGTTGGACCTGGCAGGAGACGATGACCGGGCCCGGCAGTTGGCGGCCCGGGCCCGGGAGTGGGCCGACCGCAACAGCACGGCGTTCTGCGACGGCTATGCCGCGGTGGCGGGCGCCGATCCACGCGAGCACGCCGCGTTGTTGGCGGCCTACGAGCTGGACAAGGCGGTCTATGAGGCGGCCTACGAAGCCCGGTTCCGGCCGAGCTGGCTGCCCGTACCGCTGGGATCGGTGACTCGCCTGATCGGCTGATATCTTCATTAGTATGCCTAATCAGCCTGCGCGCCGACCGGCGTCCGACGGGCTGCTGATCGCCGTTCTCGCGGCGGCCGGTATCAGCGTCTCGCTCATGCAGACCCTGATCATCCCGTTGATCCCGCAGTTGCCTGCGCTGCTCGACACCACCGGAGCCAACGCATCGTGGGCGATCACCGCGACCCTGCTGACCGGCGCCGTCGCCACCCCCATGCTGGGCCGGCTCGGAGACATGTACGGCCCCAAGTGGATTCTCGTGTTGTGCGCTGCACTGCTGTTCATCGGATCGGTGATCGCGGCCCTGACCACCTCGCTGATCCCCTTGATCATCGGGCGGGGGCTGCAGGGGTTCGGCGCCCCGGTGATCCCGCTCGGCATCAGCGTGCTGCGTGCCGCCCTGCCTCCCGAGCGGGTGGCCTCGGCCATGGGGTTGATGAGTGCGTCATTGGGCGTCGGCGGCGCGCTGGGCCTGCCGTTGTCGGCCGTGATCGCCGAACAGTTCAACTGGCATGCACTGTTCTGGTGTGCGGCCGCACTCGGCCTGGCCTCGGGAGTCCTGTTCGTCCTGCTGGTGCCCGACCTCGAACCGGTGTCCGCCGATCACCGCTTCGACCCGATCGGCGCCGTCGCGCTGGGCGCCGGCCTGGTGCTGCTGTTGCTGCCGATCTCCAAGGGCTCGATGTGGGGCTGGACCAGTGCTCCCACGTTGGGCATGTTCGTCGCCGCCGCGGTGACCTTCGGGTTGTTCACCTGGTGGCAGTACCGGGTGCCCTCGCCGATCGTGGACATGCGGACCACGTTGAAACGGCCTGTGCTGCTGACGAATCTGGCTTCCATCGCGGTGGGCTTCGGCATGTTCGCGCTGTCGCTGGTGGGCCCCCAGTTGCTGGAGATGCCCCGCGAAACCGGATTCGGCCTGGGGCAGAGCATGATCGCCACCGGTCTGTGGATGGCGCCCGGCGGCCTGGCGATGATGGCGGCGGCTCCGATCGCCGCACGGGTGGTGTCGACGCGCGGGCCGAAGATCGTGCTGGTGATCGGCAGCACGATCATCGCCGCGGGCTACCTGGCCGGCACCCTGATGCTCGGCAGCCCCGTCGGCCTGTTGGTGCTCGGCCTGATCGTCAGCTTCGGCGTCGGGTTCGCCTTCGCGGCGCTGCCCGCCTTGATCAACGCAGCGGTGCCGGTGTCGGAAACCGCGTCTGCCAACAGCATCAACTCACTGGCCCGCTCACTGGGCACCTCGACGTCGAGCGCGGTGATGACCGCGGTGCTGGCCCAGCTGACCATCAACTTCGCCGGGCACGTGTTGCCGTCGCTGGATGGGTTCCGCACCGCGCTGCTGATTGCCGCGGCCGCGGCCGCCGGCGCCGCACTCATCGCCGTGGCGATTCCGAAAGGGCCCCGGCCGGGGGTACCGGGCGAGGCCCTCTCGGAGCAATTCCGTTCAGAGCGTGGCGATCTCGTAGCTGTCGAGCTGATCGACCAGCGTCCGTAGCTGATCGGCGGACGAGCCCAGGGTGTGCTCGATCGCGGTCAGCCGGGCGGCGTAGTGCCCGATCGGGTACTCGGCGGTGACACCGATACCGCCGTGCAACTGGATCGACTCCTGCGAGATGTGCCGTCCCGAGCGGCCGATCTGCAGTTTGGCCCGCGCCGCGATCACCGGGTCGAGCTGACCGTCGGCGATGGACATCGCGGCGTAAGTGCCCATGCTGCGCGCCAGTTCGAGCGACATGTACATGTCGGCGGCCCGCTGGGTCAGCGTCTGGAACTTGCTGAGCGTGACCCCGAACTGCTTGCGGGCCTTGAGGTAATCAGCGGTCAGCCGCAGGGATTCATCCATCACTCCGACCGCCTCGGCGCACAGGCCCGCAGAGATCCGGACCAGGGCATTGGCGATCGCGTCGCCGGCGTCGGCGGCTTCGCCGAGCGGTTCGGCCGCAGTGGAATCCAGACCGATCTGGGCGCCGCGCTGGCCGTCGAAGGTGCGGTAGCCCTGGCGCGTGACATTTGCCGCGTCGACCAGGAACAACCCGGTACCGCCATCTGGCAGGGCCGCGCTGACGATCAATGTATCGGCGACGTCACCGGCCAGTACCGGGTTCTTGGTGCCGGTCAGCGTCCACCCATCCCCGCTGCGCGTCGCGGCAGTCGTCACACCGGCTGATCCGCGCACCCCTGGTTCGGAGTGGGCGAAGGCCAGAATCCGCTCGCCGGAGGCGACTTCGTCGAGAAGTGCACGCTGGGCGTCGGTGCCGGCCTCGGCGATGATCGCGCCGGGACCGATCGCCCCGTGCAGTACCGGTTCGGGTGCCAATCGGCGCCCGATCTCGTTGAGCACCACCATGATCTCGATCTGGCCACCGGAGTCCTCATCGAAACCCAGCCCCAGAACGCCGACCTCGGCGAGCTGTCCCCATACCGTGCGGTCGAATCCGGGCTCGGTCTCGACCACCTTGTTGCGCTTTTCGGTGTCGTAGCCCGACAGCAGGTCGCGGGTGGTGTCGGCCAGCAGGGTCTGTTCGTCAGTTAGCTGAAAGTCCATGGCTCAACTCACAATCCGAGAATGGTGGACGCGATGATGGTGCGCTGCACCTCGTTGCTACCGCCGTAGATCGAGGTCTTGCGGTAGTTGAGGTAATGCGGGGCGGCGTGCTGGGCCCATTCCGGCGAGGCGATGTCGCCGGCCTCATACGGCAGCGCGTCGGCGCCGGCGACCTCGACGAGCAGTTCGGTGGCGGTCTGCTGCAGCTGGCTGCCGCGCAGCTTCAACACCGACGAGGCCGGGCTGGGCTTGCCGTCGGCCGAATCGGAGGTCACCCGCATCTGGGTGACCTCCAGTGCCAGCACGTCGTTTTCGGCCTCGGCCAGACGCGCGGCGAACAGCGGATCGGCCAGCAGACCATTGGCCGCGGCGCGTTCCTTCACCTCGGCGAGACGCACCTTGGTCCGGGCCACCTGGGCGATCCCGGTGCGCTCGTTGCCGAGCAGGAACTTCGCGTAGGTCCAGCCCTGGTTCTCCTCGCCGACGAGCTGGTCGGCGGGCACGCGGACATCGGAGAAAAACACCTCGTTGACCTCGACGCTGCCGTCGATCAGCTTGATCGGGCGGAGCGTGATGCCGGGGGTGTTCATGTCCATCAGCAGGAACGAGATGCCGGCCTGCTTCTTGGGCGCCTGCGGGTCCGTGCGGACCAGGCAGAAGATCCAGTCGGCGTGCTGGCCCAGCGTGGTCCAGGTCTTCTGACCATTGACCACGTAGGTGTCCCCGTCGCGTATCGCGGTGGTGCGCAACGAGGCCAGGTCCGAGCCGGCCTCCGGCTCAGAAAATCCTTGGCACCACCAGATGTCCAGCGCGGCGGTGGGGGGAAGGAAGCGTTCTTTGATCTCCTGGGAGCCGAATTCGGCGATTACCGGGCCGACCATCCTGGCGTTGAACGTCAGGGGCTCGGGGACGCTGGCCAGTTGCATCTCGTCGAGCCAGATCTGCATCTGATTGGGCGTCCAGTCCTTGCCGCCCCACTCGACCGGCCAGTTGGGGACCGCCAGCCCGTGCTCGTGCAGGATCTTGTGCGCAGTGACGATCCCCTCTTTGCCGAGGGGCAACCCGAGCCGATTCTGTTCGCGAAGCTCGGCGGGGATCTTCGTCGTATAGAAGGTGCGCAGCTCATCGCGGAAAGCTGCTTCCTCCGGTGTGAGCGCCAGTTGCATGACCGTCTCCCTGTCGGTGGATCTGACTGCACACTAAACCACCCGGTTGGTTGGGGACGCCAGGGTCTGTCTAGCGGACCAGCCGGCGCAACAACAACGAGGCGACCGCGACGCCGAGCACTGCGGCCGCGACCAGCACGCTGATGTCGAGTGCCCAGTTGGTCGGGGTGCCGATCAGCAGCCCGCGCAGCGCGTTGACCTCGTAGCTGAGGGGGTTGACCGTGGACAACCAGCGCAGCCAGGTCGGCATGATGTCGACGGGATACAGCGCGTTGGACGCGAAGAACAACGGCATGGTGATCGCCTGGCCGATGCCCATCAGACGGTCCCGCTTGCGCACCAACCCGGCCAGCGTCATCGACAGGCAGGCGAAGAATGCCGCACCGAGCGCCACCACGGCCATCGCGCCCAGGATGCGCAGCGGATTGACCGTCATCGCGATGCCCATCAGATAGGCCAGCGCCACCACTCCGACCACCTGCACCACCGAGCGCACCCCGGCCGCGAATGCCTTGCCCGCCACCAGTGCCGATGCCGGCGCGGGGGTCACCATGAGCTTGGCCAGGATGCCCGCGTCGCGGTCCCAGATGATCTGGATGCCGTAGAAGATCGAGATGAACAGCGCCGACTGGGCGATGATGCCGGGCGCCAGAAAGGCCAGGTAGGGCACGCCGCCGGTGTCGACGAGGTGCAGCCGGCTGAAGGTCTGGCCGAAGATCAACAACCACAGCGCGGGCTGCACCATGCGGGTGAACAACTCGGTGCGGTCGTGGCGCAGCTTCTGCAGTTCGACCAGGGCGAATGCCGACATTCGCAGCGCCATCGCGCGGACCCGGCGCATCCCGCGCGGGGCCAGGACCAGAGCTTCAGCTGACACGGCGGGCCGTCCTGCGGGTCGCGCGAACCTCACGCATGCCGCCGGGTTGATGCCCGGCATCGGCCAGGTCCGACCCGGCGTAGTGGCGGAAGACGTCCTCGAGAGTGGCGTCCGCGGAAGCCTCGGCCGTCGAGACTCTGGCCTTCAACTCTGCCGGCGTACCGACCGCCTGCAACCGGCCGTGATGCATCAGGGCCACCCGGTCGCACAGGGCGTCGGCCTCGCCCATGTAGTGCGTGGTGAGCAGCACCGTCATCCCGAACTCGGCCTGCATCCGGCCGACCTGTGCCCAGACGCTGTCGCGGGCGATGGGATCCAGCCCGACCGTTGGCTCGTCGAGGATCAGCAGCAGCGGACGGTTGACGAGTGCCTGGGCCAGCTCGAGGCGGCGCACCATGCCTCCGGAGTACGTGCCCGCCACGGCGTCGGCGACGTCGAGCAGTTGCATCGACTCCAACGCCTGGTTCACCCGATCGGTGCGTTCGGCCCGTGGCACGTCGTAAAGACGCGCGAACAACTCGACGTTCTGTCGGCCCGTCAGCGCTGCTTCGATCGAGAGTTGTTGTGGGACATAGCCGATGTTGTGCCTGATGTCCATGGTGTGCCGGTCCGCGTCGAGACCGAAGATCCGGACCTCGCCCTCCTGCACCGGCGTCAGGGTGGTCAGCACCCGCACCGCCGTGGTCTTGCCCGCGCCGTTGGGGCCGAGCAGGCCCAGGGTCTCGCCGCGATGCACCTGCAGGGTGAGGTCATCGACCGCCGTGAAGGTGCCGTAACGATGGGTCAGGTGCCGGCAGTCGATGGCCGGAGCGCTCATTTTTCGTCCTCGTGCAGGAGCCGGGTCAGTTCGGTCATCACGTCCAATCCGTTTGCCAGGTCTTTGATCTGGCCGTCGTCGAGTTGTGCCAGCACAGCCGCCAGCGCGGCGCGGCGCGCCGCGCGGGACTCGTCGGCGATCGCCTGTGCGGGCGGGGTGAGCCGCAATCGGACCACTCGTCGATCCGAGTCGTCGGCGGTTCGGCTGAGCAGCCCGTCGGTGACCAGGCGTGACACCAGCGTGGACGCGGAGTTGGGCACCAGGCTGAGTTCCGCCGCCGCTTCCCGCACCGAGATGTCGGGTCGCCGGCCGACGAGGCGTAACAGTTCGCCCTGCGACTGGGTCAGCCCTGCCGAACCCGATGTCGCCGCCGCGGCGGCTCCGATGTCGAATCCGCCGCCCGTAGACCGGCGCAGTTGCCTGCGGAACCGGCCGACGACGGTGAACAACTCGCCGACGAGATCTCGATGTGTTTCCACGCCGACACAATACCTCTGTAACAGAGGTATTGCACGGTGCGCGACCGGTGGGTGAATGGTGAATGAATCAGCCTTTTTAGGCTGGGAAGGGCATGCGGCAAACCCGCTGAGACGCCGCAGCCGTGGCCGCAGGGTAGTTGCCGCCGCTCTTCGGCTCGTACCCCCCAGCCCGCCCGGCCGGTGACATCAAACAAGCGCTCGACGTCTACTTAGGCGGCCACGGCTGCTACATGTTCAAGGTACCAGACTTCCTGGTTAGGGCAGGGACATCCGACCGATGAGCAACGCTTTGAATTGACGCTCAATCTGATTCGGCCTGCAGCACCAGGACGGCGCGCGCATCCACACGGACGGTGTTGCCGGCTGCGGCCGCATCGCGTGTGGAGTTTGCCGAGGTGCTGATCGCCGGACGCCAGCGGGCACCGAATTGTGCCGGTGGTAACGCGAACTCGATCGGCTCATAGTGCGCGTTGAAACACAGCAGGAACGAATCGTCGACCACGCGCTGACCCCGGACATCCGGATCGGCGATGCCCTGCCCGTTCAGATACACGGCCACCGACTTGGCATACCCGGTCTCCCAATCCTCGGCCGTCATGTCGGAGCCATCGGGTGCGAACCAGGCGATGTCGGGCAATCCGGCGGTGCCCGCCTCGCGTACCGGCCGGCCGTCGAAGAACCTGCGGCGCCGGAACACCGGATGTGCGGCGCGCAGTGCCGACACCGAGCGGGTGAACTCGATCAGGTCAAGATCGGCTGTGGCCCAGTCAATCCAGGAGATTTCGTTGTCCTGGCAGTAGACGTTGTTGTTCCCGCGCTGGGTGCGGCCCAACTCATCGCCGTGCGAGACCATCGGAACACCCTGGGAGAGCAGCAGGGTGGCCAGGAAGTTGCGCTGCTGACGGGCGCGCAGCGTGTTGATCTCCGGATCCTCCGACGGACCTTCGGCTCCGCAGTTCCACGACTTGTTGTTGCTCTCCCCGTCGCGGTTGTCCTCGCCGTTGGCCTGATTGTGTTTTTCGTTGTAGGACACCAGGTCACGCAGCGTGAAGCCGTCATGCGCGGTGACGAAGTTGATGGAGGCGAACGGGCGCCGGCCGGTCTGCTCGTACAGATCAGCAGAACCGGTCAGCCGGTAGGCGAACTCGTCGAGGGTGGCCGGTTCGCCCCGCCAATAGTCGCGCACGGTGTCGCGGAACTTGCCGTTCCACTCCGTCCACTGCGGCGGGAAGTTGCCCACCTGGTAGCCGCCGGGCCCGACGTCCCACGGTTCGGCGATCAGCTTGACCTGGCTGACGATCGGATCCTGTTGCACCAGTTCGAAAAACGCGCTCAGCCGGTCCACGTCATAGAACTCTCGGGCCAGCGTGGCAGCCAGGTCGAAGCGGAACCCGTCGACATGCATCTCGGTGACCCAGTAACGCAGCGAGTCCATGATCAGCTGCAACGAGTGGGGATGACCGACGTTCAGACTGTTGCCGGTACCGGTGTAGTCCATGTAATACCGCTTGTCGTCGTCGACCAGCCGGTAGTAGGCGGCATTGTCGATACCGCGCATCGACAGCGTCGGCCCCAGATGGTTGCCCTCGGCCGTGTGGTTGTAGACGACATCGAGGATCACTTCGATGTCGTTGGCGTGCAGTTCGCGCACCATGGCCTTGAACTCCTGGACGTGACCGCCGGGGGTGCCGGCGGAACTGTAGCGCGGGTCGGGCGCCAGGAACCCGATCGTGTTGTACCCCCAGTAATTCGACAAACCCTTGTCGACGAGCGTGGAATCATCCACGAAATGGTGCACCGGCATCAGCTCGATCGCATTGACCCGCAGCGCTTTCAGATGCTCGATGATTACCGGGTGCGCGACGGCCGCATAGGTTCCGCGTAGCTGTTCGGGGATGTCCGGGTGGGTCTGGGTGAGGCCCTTGACGTGAGCTTCGTAGATGACCGTGTCGGCATACTCGTGACTGGGCGGGTGGTCGACGCCCCAGTCGAAATACGGATTGATCACCACCGCTTTCGGCATGTTGGCCGCCGAATCGTCGTCATTGCGGCTGTCCGGATCGTCGAAATTGTAGGAGAAGAGGGGCTGACCCCAGTCGAAGGCACCTTCGATCGCCTTGGCGTAGGGATCGAGCACGAGCTTGTTCGGGTTGCAGCGCTGCCCGGACGCCGGATCGTAGGGGCCGTGCACCCGGTAGCCGTAGCGCTGGCCGGGCTCGATCCCGGGAATGAAACCGTGCCAGACGAATCCGTCGACCTCGGGCAGCGTCACCCGCGTCTCGCGCAGCGCCCCGGACTCGTCCGGATCGAACAGACACAGTTCGACCCGGTCGGCCACTTCGCTGAACAACGCGAAATTGGTGCCCGAGCCGTCATAGGTCGCGCCGAGCGGGTAGGGCTTGCCCCGCCACGTTTCCAGCCCACTTCGGTCAGCTTGCTCCGTGGAGGTCACAAATCGACCTTACGGCGCTCGGGGACCCGCGGCCGGGTGAATGTTCGGCGGTACAGTCAGGCGTGACCATCAGCGCTGACGTGCCGGAGTACCGGACGGTGCGGGTCACCCTCGACAATTCGGTCGCGATCATCACGTTGGACCGTCCGCAGCAGCGCAACGCCTTCGGCGGTGGGATGCGCGAGGAGCTGGCCGACGCCTACCTGCGTTGCGACGCCGCCGACGCGGTCCGGGTGATCGTGCTGACCGGCACTCCGCCTGCGTTCTGCGCCGGTGCGGATCTCGGCGCGGGGGAGCAGACGTTCACCGGACCGGGGCAGGAGTTCAGCGCCGCCGGCCTGGCCGTACCGGCGTGGACCCTGGACAAGCCGGTGATCGCGGCGGTCAACGGACACGCCATCGGTATCGGGCTGACCCTGGCTTTGCAGTGCGACATCCGGCTTTTCGCCGCCGATGCCCGGTACGGCGTGGTGCAGGCCCGGCGCGGCATGGTCGGCGACGCCTACTCGCACTGGGTGTTGCCCCGGCTGGTGGGCCTGGCGAATGCGGCGGAGATCCTGTTGGCCGGAGCCACATTCGACGGACATCGCGCCGTCGAACTCGGCCTGGGCAGCCGCGTTCTCCCGGCCGAGCAGGTTCTACCCGCCGCACTGGAACTCGCACACGACATCGCGGTCAACACCGCGCCGATGTCGGTCGCGGCCAGCAAGCGGCTGCTGTGGGATTCCTACGACCTCGACCGCGCGGGAGTCGGCGCCCGGGAGACCCAGATACACTTGCAGTTGATGGCGCACGACGACGCGCGCGAAGGCGTGCGTGCCTACGTCGAGCGTCGGAACCCGCGCTGGACCGGCCGGCCCGTCGACCCGACTAGGTGATTTCCACCCCGGCAGAACGCAATTCGGTCAACGCCGCAGTACTGCTCTCCGGCGCGACGCCGGCCGTCAGGCCGGTGAGCACGCGGGTGTGCAGCCCCGCCTTCACCGCGTCGGCGGCGGTGGCCGCGACGCAGTAGTCGGTGGCGATGCCCACCACGTCGACCGCTTCGACGCCGCGCTCGGCCAGCCAGTCCGCCAACGGTGTCCCGGAAGCGTCGACTCCTTCGAACCCGCTGTAGGCCGCCGAATGGTGCCCCTTCTCGAACACCGCCTCCACCGTGGTCGCGTCGAGATCAGGATGGAACGCCGCACCCGGGGTACCGGCCACGCAGTGCCGCGGCCACGACGTCCGGTAGTCAGGGGTGTCGGAGAAATGCTCACCCGGGTCGATGTGGAAATCCTTGGTGGCCACCACATGGCCGTACCCGTGATCGGTGGCCAGCAGCGCGCTGATGCCCCGCGCCACCGCTGAACCGCCGGCGACCGCCAGCGAGCCGCCCTCACAGAAATCGTTCTGCACGTCGACGACGATGAGTGCCCGGGTCTGCCTGGACGTCATGGTCCCGACGTTACCCGCCGAACAGCAGATACAGCCCGGTGAAGGTGTAGCCGACCATCACCAGCATGGTGGCGAGTTGGCCGGTGAGCTGATGCTGCTTCGGCAGCAGGCGCAGGGCCCGGTCGTGCGCGGCGATCACGCCGGCCACATGACCGGCGAGGACGAACCCGACCTTGAGGCTGGCCAGGAGCGTCGGGTGAGTGGACAGAAAATAGCTGACCTGCACATCGTGGAGCCCGAAGAGCAGGATCACCGTCTGCTGGCCGCGCTCGACCAGATAGGAGAGGTAGTGGGCGAACACGTAGCCGATGACGATCGGGATCAGCGAATGTGCCATCAGCCCGGGCAATTCCCGTCGCAGGCGGCGATCGACCCCGCCGGTGGTGCGGGTGGCTGCCCAGAACGTGATCGCCACGGTGGAGGCGAACACCAGCAGGCCCGCGGTGCGGATCAGGCTGGAGCCCAGCGGTGAGCCCGAATGCGCGTCGACGAAGTTGCGCCACTGCGGCATTGCCGAGAAGCTGTCGAACGCAGTGGATCCCAACAACACCGCCAGCACGGCGACCAGCCCCGGCCGCACCGCCAGCGAGGGCAGGTGATCGAACGGGTTGCCGATCACGATCCGGCCGTCGTGGCGGCGCAGCGGCGAGAGCTTCGAGACGACCGTGCTGTACACCTCGAACGGGTCGGCGCTTTCCAGCCAGCGCTGCCCGCAACACCACGCGCCGGCGAGCGTCGCCACCATGTAGATCAGCAGCCAGTTACGAATGGCCACAACAGATCCCGGGTCCGGACTGGCCAGCTCCAACCACACGAACGCGAAGAGTCCGGCGGCGGCGGGCCAGTAACCGAGCCGTTCGGGATAGCGCCACCGGCCCGGCCCTGGCCGGAACCGTAACAACGTTCGGACCGGAGAGATCAGCCGCCACACCGGGCCGAACAGCACTGAGGCGGCGACCAACCCCACCCACAGCAGGACGTAGAAGACACCCGGCAGCGGATTGGCACCCGGCGGCCGGACGAACGCGGTGTACGCCACCCACCCGGTGAACGCGAGCGCGAGCAGGCCCACACCCCAACGGGTTACGGGGGAGTCCACCGCCGTCGTCACCCAGGACGGCAGCCGCAGACCTGGCTTGTCCGGATCGAACCGGGGCCGACGCCAGGCCAGCGCCACCACCGCAAAGGTGAACGTCAAAGTCCACGCCGCACCGATCAGCGCATACGTGTAGGGGATCGGGAGGTCGGTCGAACCGCCCAGACCGTGGGCCAGTACCGCGGTCGCCCCAGGCGTCACTGCTGCACTTGCACGCTGGCGATCGTGCGATTCAGGTGGTGCAGCTCGATGTCGACGGTGCCGGGCACGTCGACGGTGAACTGGAACTGCTGACCGTTACGTGCCTCGATCTTGAAGCTGTGTTCGGGATTCGAGTGCACGTGCAATTCATCGGCGGCGTCGCTGTTGACCCGCACCACGATCGGCTCGCCGACCTTGCCGTTGCGCTGCTCGTTGGTCGGGGTGACCTGGCCGGCCTTGATGGTGACGTCGATAAGCAGCCGGGCGGGCGCCTGCTGCTGGTTGGTCATGTCCGACGGACTGACAGTGGTTGCCGAGGGAGTGGCCGAACCGTCGGTCTTCTGAGACTCGCCGGAACTGCCGCAACCGGCCGTCACCAGGGCGAGGGCGGACGCCAGGACGATGACACTGCTTTTGAGGTTGATCACGGTGAACCATCTTCGCCTGAGGAGTCCGTACCTTCATCTTGAACGTCGCCGCTGTCGTCGTCTCGCGGCTCGCCGCTGTCGTCGTCTCGCGGCTCGCCGCGGCGGTCGCGCATGGCGACGTACACCACGACGCCGACCACGACCAGGGCCGGAGCGAAGGCGGGCAAGGCAAGCAGCAGTGTGTGGTCGGCCTGATACGTCATGTGAGCCCGGCGGGTTCACGGCCCGCGGCCAGCTCCCGGGCGTTGATCCGGCCCGCACCCCAGGTCAGCCCGGCGATCAGGATCAGCGTGCACACCAGCACCACCAGCGACGCCGCGTTGTACAGCCAGGACGGGTGATCGAGATTGCGTTCACGCTGCAGAATCGTGATCTCCTGCACGAACTCCCGGCTGCTCGAGGTCAGCGCCGGAGTTTCGGGGGCCCCGATACCCGGGTCGGCGGGCAGGAAGATCGGCACACCGGCCATGGTGGTTCCGTCCTGCAGGCGCAGCAGTGTCTTCCACTTTCCGGACACCGGGATGGGCTGCGTCGAGCGGTAATGCCCCGGGCCCACCTTCTCCAACGGGTTGATCATCAGGCCGCGATCGTTGGCCAGGCCGCCCTGCCACGCCAGGATCGACACCCACTCCGGGTTGTCGCTGACCAGGTCGGCCGGGCTGATCCGCACATCGGCCGAGGCCATGCGCTGCCCGTTGTGGGCCGGAAGATCCGTCAAAGTGATTGTGGCTTGGGCATTTTCCGGGACCTCGGTACGCAGCCCGTTGGCCACGGCGCCACCGATCACGAGGACGGTGGCCACCACGATGGAGATTCCCACCGCGGGCCGGGGCAGCCGCTGTCCGGTGAGTACCAGGGCCAGCAATGCGCCACACAGGCCCATCGCGACGGCGACCGGGATCGCCATGGCCAGCGCCTCGCCCCACATGCTGGTCGGCCACGGATAGTGGTAGACCGCGCCGATCCACAACGACTCCAGCCAGAGCCCGACGGTGGCCACACCGAGCCCGGCCACTGCGCCGAACAGGATGGGGCGTTTGACAATCGGGGTCAGTGCGATGAGTTCGACCACCAGTGCCGGCCCGAGGTACAGGGCGAACCAACTGGTCGGCGCTCCCAGTACCGGGCCGACGATGAAGGCCACGGCACCGCGCAACGCGATCGCGAACCCGGCGGCGATCAGCGCGGCGCCGGGGCCGAGGACCAGGCGCGCCGCGACCGCGGCGAAGGCCGCCGCGGCGGCGATCATCATCGGCTGCAACACCAACCGGAACTGCTCGACGCCGAAGTCGTATTCGATCTGGAACACCGACAGGCCGATGAACAGACCGCCGAAGGACAGGAAGTAGAGGAACTTGTTGAACTTGCTGTCCTCACCTGCGTCCGGGCCCATTGCCACCCGGCCCTCATGCTCGAGCAGCAGCACGGCGATCAGTGACAGCCCGGCGCCGCCGATGAGCATCAAATGCGTTGGACCCCAGAGGGTGACGTCCTGGCCGAAGATCCGGTGCCAGATGTCGTCGAGCGGGAAACCGATGAGCGCATAGAGGCCGCACAGCGCCATCAGCACACCACCCACCGGGGCGTACCAACTGCGGGTGATGCGGATGGCCGCCGGGCCGGGCTTGTCGTAGGGCAGCACGATGGCCATCGAGCCGGCGATGAACAGCAGGAACAGCCCGAACAGGATGAAATAGTGCGCGGGGTTGGCCAGGGGGCCCGGATCCCGGCCCTTGCCGATGTGCAGGCTGACATCCCAGATGAATCCGAACAGCGCGCAGATGATGGTCGCGGTGAACAGGAACACCTGCAACGCCACCCACGGCGGCCGGTGGAATTTGCGGCCCAACCATTCGGCGAAATCGTTCAGCCAGGTGATGCGCCGGTTGCGGTGCAGGTACCCGATCCACAGTAGGGCGACGGTGACGATGAGGGCGACCACCGACATGCCGACCACCTGATCGAGCGCGGCGCCACCGCCCTCTGTCCCGGTGGCCGCGGTGAGCGTGATGTCCGATGAGCTCATCATGACCTCCGGTCAACTGACAGTGGTGTCGGTGACAGATGTTGCCAGAACCGGGTGGCCGCAAACAGGCGTTCGGTTAGCTCCGTCGGCTCCACGGCGTGACCGGACGATCCACCCGCTCGCCGTCGACGAACACATCGACGTGCTCGTCGAAGAAGCAGATGCGGTCGCCCACCGGCACCGCGTCGCTCAGCGGTTCGTGATAGGCCCAGGCCAGATCGGTCGCCCCACCGGGCACGGAGTAGTACGTGGCCCGGCCCTTGTACGCGCAATACGTGACGGTGTTGCTCACGACGAGCCTGGTGGTGACGTCTTCGCGAGGTAGGTAGTAGCGGGTGGGGAGCCCGGTCTCGAATAACAGCATGGGATCGGCGGATTCGGCCAGCACCCGCCCGTCGAGTTCGACGCGGATGCGTCGTCGGCTGCGCCGGATGTCGATCCGGTGGAACGGGTCGTGCGGGTGCGCGACGATCGCCTCGTCTTCCTCCCGCCATTCGAAAGTCGAGAAATCCAGGATCAGGTAGTCGGCCAGGTCCGCGTCGTCGGGCGCAAAGGCCGCGGCGGCACCGGTTTCGTCGCCGGCGATGACGTCGAACGCTGTGCCCGGGCAGGTGTGGGCGGTGAACGGCACCGACGGATCCAGGAAGCCGGGGATCTCGTCATCGCCCACGTCCCCGCCGGCCGGGACCAGTTGTGCCGTCAAAGCCGAACGCGGCACCGCATACGTCGGGACCACCCGGCGCGGTTCCCAGACCAGGACCGCCTCGCCGGTGTCGGCCACCGGCTCACCACCCAGGCAGACCCGAATTCGCTTGGTAGTGGGCTGGTATCGCAGGCCACCCAACTGGCTGCCCAGCAGGTCGGCCATCTTCACTGCCATCACCTCATTATCGACGGCGATGGCAGTGGCTGTCTGCTACTTGACGTCGACGTAAACCGTGCGCTGCGTGACGGCGCTCAGGGTGTCGGTGCGGCTGAAATTGGGTCCGGGTCGCACGGACACGACGGATGCCTCATCCAGCGGTGACGAACCCAGGCGGTTGACGATCACCGTGTACCCCTGGGACTGCAGCTCTTTGATGGTCTGCTGGGCGTTGCTGGGTCCGTTGGGTGCGGCTGTTGCGGGGGCGACGGCCGGCCCGGCCGAACCGATGACAGCAGCTGCCAGCCCACCTATGGCCGCGGCGACGACTCGCGACTTTCCAATTCTGTTTCGCACGGGACTGTCCCTCCTACTCGGGTTCGCGGCGTTTCGATACGCTGCCAGATGTCAGGTAAAACCAGCAGCTCAGAAGCTTTAGTTCCGATGGCAGGAATTGATCGGTCAGATGACGGGATCTGTGTGAAGCCAGGCAGACTGGCGGCCCTGCGGCTACGGCAGCGTGACGGGATCACTTGCGGCCCTACGGTCGCGGTGGTGGCCGGCGCCCTGCTGGATCACACGTATCGCGCGGAGTTGCTGAACGTGGGCGGGCACACCTGGTTCGCGGAGGAGCAGGGCCGAATTCACGCCGCTGTCAACCGGATCTGGCCGCGACAGCTCGGGACCACCCCGGTGGGAATGGCCCGAGCCCTGTCCGATCACAGTGCGAAACGTGGCGTCGGATACCGGTGGCGGCGCTTCCGCGGCGCCCGCGACACGTTGTCGGATGTGCGTCGTGCTGTCGCGGAGGGTTGGCCGGTGGCAATGCTGCTCGGTGAGCGCGGCATTCCGCGGCACTGGGTGCTGATCGTCGAAGTGGATGACGATGTGCTGCAGTGCTACGAACCGTCGTCGGGCAAGGTGCTGCCGATCGACGTCGCGGCGGTGCGCGGCGCGCGACTGACCGGGTTGGGCTTTCCCCGGCCGTTCGCCTTCGTGCTGCCCCGATTGCCTTGACTGACAACTTGACTACCGTCGAGGCATGGCCCGAAAGTATGCGACCGCCGACACCGTAGGAATCGACGAACTCCTGGACTTCGTGCGCCCGCGTCACCACATGGTGCTCACCACGTTCCGGGCCGACGGCTCGCTGCAGACCTCGCCGGTCACCGGCGGGGTGGATGAGCAGGGGCGCATCGTGATCGCGAGTTACCCGCAGCGGGCGAAGGCAGCCAACCTCCGGCGCACGCCCCGGGCCAGCGTGACGGTGCTGTCCGACGAGTTCAACGGTCCGTATGTGCAAGTTGACGGTGATGCCGAGGTGATCGCACTGCCCGACGCGGTGGAACCGCTCGTCGAGTACTTCCGTGCCGTCGCGGGTGAACACCCGGACTGGGATGAGTACCGCCAGGCGATGGTGGATCAGCGCAAGTGCCTGATCCGGGTCACGCCCAGGCGGTGGGGCCCCGTTGCCACGGGGGGCTTTCCTCCGGCCTGAGCGCTGGCCGACGCGTTGCGTTGGCTAGCAGGTCAAACTATAGTCTGGACACATGTCCAGAGGGTTCGGAGTCGACGCGTGAGCGTGTATTCCCAGCTCAGCACGATTCCAGCCGTCGGGTGATCTGATTATGCGTATCGCGTTGCTGTCCTACCGGAGCAAGACTCACTGCGGTGGCCAAGGTGTCTATGTGCGCCATCTGAGCCGCGGGCTCGCCGAACTCGGCCACGACGTCGAGGTGTTCTCCGGCCAGCCCTACCCCGAGGGCCTGGACCCGCGGGTCACGCTGACCAAGGTCCCCAGCCTGGATCTCTACCGCGAACCGGACCCCTTCCGGGTGCCTCGGCCCAGTGAGATCCGCGACGGCATCGACGCCCTGGAACTGGCCACGATGTGGAGCGCGGGCTTCCCGGAGCCCCGGACCTTCACCATGCGTGTCGCCCGGATCCTGGCCGAACGCCGCGCCGAGTTCGACGTCGTCCACGACAACCAGAGCCTGGGCTCGGCGCTGCTGAAGATCGCCGGCCTCGGCCTGCCCGTCGTGGCCACCGTGCATCACCCGATCACCCGCGACCGGGTGGTCGAGATCGCCGCCGCCACGTGGTGGCGCAAACCTCTGGTGCGGCGCTGGTACGGGTTTGCCGAGATGCAGAAGAAGGTGGCCCGCCGGATTCCCGAGCTGCTCACCGTCTCGTCGTCCTCGGCTGCCGACATCGCCGAGGACTTCGGGGTCGCGCCGAGCCAGCTGCACATCGTGCCGCTGGGAGTGGACACCGAACTGTTCACGCCTGCCGAGCACCGGGTGAACGGACGCATCATCGCGATCGCCAGCGCCGACGTCCCGCTCAAGGGCGTCAGCCACCTGCTGCATGCGGTGGCCCGCCTGCGGGTGGAGCGCGACCTCGACGTGCAGTTGGTGTCCAAGCTCGAACCGAACGGGCCGACCGAGAAACTCATTGCCGAGCTCGGCATTTCCGACATCGTGCACAGCTCCAGCGGGCTGAGCGATGAGGAACTCGCCGCGCTGCTGGCCTCCGCCGAGGTGGCCTGCATCCCGTCGCTCTACGAGGGCTTCTCGCTGCCCGCCGTGGAAGCCATGGCCAGCGGCACGCCGATCGTGGCCAGCCGCGCGGGTGCACTGCCCGAGGTGGTCGGTGACGACGGTGCCTGCGCCCGGTTGGTGCGCCCCGCCGATGTCGACGAGCTCACCGCGGTGCTCGGTGAACTGCTCGACTCGCCGTTGGAACGCCGCAAGCTCGGCGCCGCCGGACGGCAGCGGGCGCTTGATGTCTTCAGTTGGGAATCGGTTGCCGCACAGACGGTATCGGTGTACGAGATGGCCCTTGAGCGGGTGGGTAAGCCGCGCACGCGAGGAGCGGAAATGAAGGAAACGTCATGCTGACCGTCGATTTCGACCGTCTCGGTGTCGGACCGGGCACGACGGTGATCGACGTCGGCTGCGGCGCGGGCCGCCACACGTTCGAGGCCTATCGGCGCGGGGCCAATGTCGTCGGCTTCGACCAGAGTGCGTCCGACCTCAACGACGTCGACACGATGCTGCAGGCCATGCGGGAAGAGGGCGAGGTTCCGCTGTCGGCCAAGGGTGAGGCCGTCAAGGGTGACGCACTCGACCTCCCGTACCCCGACGCCAGCTTCGACTGCGTCATCGCCTCGGAGATCCTCGAGCACGTCCCGCAGGACGAGCGGGCCATCGGCGAACTGGTGCGTGTCCTCAAACCCGGTGGCTCGCTGGCCATCACGGTGCCGCGCTGGCTGCCGGAGAAGCTGTGCTGGATGCTGTCGGACGAGTACCACGCCAACGAGGGCGGACACATCCGCATCTACAAGGCCGACGAGCTGCGCGACAAGGTCCTCGCGCACGGGCTCACGCTCACCCACACGCACCACGAGCATGCGCTGCACTCGCCGTACTGGTGGCTCAAATGTCTTGTCGGCACCGAGAAGAACGACCACCCCGCGGTCAAGGCCTACCACCAGCTGCTGGTGTGGGACATGATGGGCCGGCCGTGGCTCACCCGCACCGCCGAGTCGCTGCTGAACCCGGTGATCGGCAAGAGTGTGGCGCTTTATTTCCACAAGCCGGAATTCAACGGGTAGGCGTCCGTGCTTGCGCCTGAGATCCCCGGTGTGCCCGGAGTTTTGACACCAGAAGACTGCCTGCAGACGGCGCGATCGATCGCCGCGACCCAGGAATCCTCAGGCGCCCTGCCGTGGTTCGACGGTGGCCACACCGACCCGTGGGACCACGTGGAGAACGCCATGGCGCTGACCGTGGCCGGGTTGATCGAACCCGCCCGGGCGGCCTTCGACTGGTGCCGCACCGTGCAGCGTGCCGACGGCTCCTGGCCGATCCAGCTACGCAACGGGGTCGTCGAGGACGCCAACAGCGACAGCAACTTCTGCGCCTACGTGGCCACCGGCGTCTGGCATCACGTGCTGATCACCGGGGACCGCGCTTTCGCCGAGTTGATGTGGCCGGTGGTGACCCGGGCGCTCGATTTCGTGCTGGGTCTGCAGGCCTCGGGCGGCGAGATCTACTGGGCTGCAAGCCCGTCCGGCGCGGTGGAGGAGGCGCTGCTGACCGGTTGCGCCAGCGTGTACCACAGCATCCGGTGTGGGCTGGCGCTTGCCGACTATCTCGACGATCCCCAGCCGGAATGGGAGGTCGCAGTCGGGCGTCTCGGCCACGCCATCGCCGCTCATCCAGAGGCGTTCTCCGCCAAGGACACCCATGCGATGGAGTGGTACTACCCGGTGCTCGGCGGCGCACTGCGCGGGGCGGCGGCCCAAGCGCGGATCGACGACCGGTGGGACGATTTCGTGGTGCCCGGACTGGGCATCCGGTGCGTCGATCATCGGCCCTGGGTCACCGGTGCGGAGACCTGCGAGCTGGTGATGGCCCTGGACGCGATCGGTGACACGCGGCGGGCCCGCGAGCAGTTCGCGGCCATGCAGCACCTACGTGAGGACGACGGATCCTATTGGACCGGGCTGGTTTTCGCCGACGGCAAGCGCTGGCCCGAGGAACGCACCACGTGGACCGGCGCGGCTATGATCCTGGCTGCCGACGCGTTGTCGCAGACCACCGCGGCCAGCGGCATCTTCCGTGGCGTCGGGCTGCCGCGCGGCCTGGAGGGCGAGTACGACTGCGAGTGCGTGGCGGGCCGGCAAGCCGGCGACCGCTAGTCCAGCAGTCCCGGCTCGCCCGAGGTCCGCTCCAGCACCCGCATCGACCCCATCGTCACGACCTCATCGAAGGCGCCCGTCGCCAGCGCGCGCTGGTAGATGTGGAACGGCGCCTGGCCGCCGTCATCGGGATCGGGGAACACGTCGTGGATGATCAGCGCGCCGCCCACCTCGACCCAGCGGGCCCAGCCGTCGAAGTCCCGCTGCGCCGCCTCTTCGGTGTGTCCACCGTCGATGAACAGCAGCCGCAACGGCGTTCGCCAGCCGCGGGACACCACGGGTGAGCGGCCGACGACGGCGACCACATGCTCGTCCAGGCCGGCAGCGTCCAGGGTGTGACGCATCGTGGGCAGGGTGTCGAAGAGTCCGGTGACGGGATCCACCATGGTGGTGTCGTGGTACTCCCAGCCGACCTGATGCTCTTCCGAGCCGTGGTGGTGGTCGACGGTGTAGAGCACCGAGTTGGTCTCCTGCGCGGCCGCGCCCAGCATGACCGTCGACTTACCGCAGTAGGTGCCGATCTCGACGCCGACCCCGCCGCCGAGGTAGCGCAGCCCGGCGTCGTAGAGGGCGCGGCCCTCGTCGGCGGGCATGAAGCCGGTGACCTGCTCGGCAAGGGCGAACAGGCGCTCGGCGCGCGGCGGCAGGGCGGTGTCAGCGGTGCTCATGAATGCCCAACCTACCGTTGCTGGCCGACGGCGGTTGTAGTAGCGTCCGGACACGTGTCCGAGACGGCCCTGGAGTCGACGCGCCGCCGTCTGAGTGCACGGCAGGCCGATACTGTCGAGCGGCTGGGCAAGGCCGCATTACAGCTGATCATCCGGGACGGATTCGCGGGACTGACCGTGCGCCGGGTGGCCGCCGAGGCCGGTGTCGGGGCAGCGACGGCATACACCTACTTCTCCTCGAAAGAACACCTTGTCGCCGAGGTGTTCTGGCGCAGGCTTTCCGCTGCGCCGCCGGCCGCGCACGAATCGGCCGACCCGGCCACGCGGGTGGTCGAGGTACTGCAGCACATCGCCTCGCTGGTGGCCGACGAACCGGAGTTCGCCGGCGCGGTCACCAACGCCCTGCTCGGCAAGGATCCCGATGTGGACGCGCTGCGGCAGCGCATCGGCGCCGACGTGCGGGGCCGGCTGGTCGCCGCACTCGGGCCCGACGTGGACCTCGATGTGATCGAAGCGCTGGAGTTGCTCTACACCGGCACGCTGGTGTGGGCCGGCATGGGATACGAGACCTACGCCGCCATCTCGCAGCGGCTGGAGAAGTCAGCGCGGTTGGTGCTGAGCTGAATTCGCGGTCATGATCGCCGTCGATGCGGCGACCGCGGGTCCGTAGATCTCCTGGATGTCCCCGCCGTCTTCGACGATCAGCGCGGTCAATTCGCGTAGTCCGCCCAGCAGGATGATGGCCATCGGCTCGGTGAGCCGGGGCAGGCCGGCACGTTGGAAGCCCGCGCTGCCGCTGAGTTCGATCAGCAGATCGGTCAGCTCCCGCAGGGCTTCGCGTTGCAGGGGCCGGGCCCTGCTGCCCAGTGCGGGCAGTTCGCGGATCCAGCTCAGGGTGATGGCCGGGGCGGATGCGATGTGGTCGACATAGGCGCCCACGGCCTGTCCGATCTGGTCCGGCCACGACGCCTCGGGGTCGACGGCGCCCTGAATGCGGTCGACGAGTGCGGCGTTGTTGGCGCGCAACAGCTCGAGGAAGCCGTCCTCCTTGGTGCCGAACTGGTCGTAGAACGTGCGCTTGGACGTGCGGGCGTGGCGGACGATGTCGGCGACCGTGGTCTCGCGATAACCCTTGTCGTTGATCGCCGTGGCGAGTCCGTCGAGCAAGCGCAACCGGTAGGTCATCGTGTCCGACCCCCTTGCGCTGCCTGGTACCTGGGAGTACCGTACCTCATAACCATTGGTACTGTGCGGTACCAGGATTGGCTGGAGATGGTATGACCGAGCTTGTAGCTGCTGAGAAGACCACCGATAACCCCACTGCGAGCGCCGCGCCGGGCCGGATACCGCCACCGGCGCGGTTTCCGAAGCCGTTGCAGGCCATCGGCTTTGCCCTGGCCAGGCGCTGGGTGGTGAAACAGGTCGCGCGGCGTCAGGGCGATGTCTTCAGCCTGAAGCTCCCGATCTTCGGCCCCACCGTGTTGGTCGCCGACGCCCAACTGGCCAAACAGCTCTTTGCGGCCAACCCCGACGACGTCGGCAACATCCAGCCCAACTTGAGCCGCATCCTGGGATCCGGATCGGTGTTCGCCCTCGACGGCACCGATCACCGGCGCCGTCGCAAGCTGCTGACCCCGCCGTTCCACGGCAAGAGCATCAGGAACTACGAGCAGATCTTCGAAGAGGAGACTCTCCGGGAATCGGCGAACTGGCCGCAGGGACAACAGTTCGAGACGCTCGAACCGATGATGCGGATCACCCTCAACGTGATCCTGCGCGCGGTCTTCGGCGCCGACGGTGAGCAACTCGACGAGTTGCGCCGCATCATCCCGCCCTGGGTCACCCTGGGCTCGCGGCTGGTGGTGGTGCCCACCCCGGCGCGCACCTACGGCCGGTTCAGTCCGTGGGGCCGGCTGGCCGGATACCGCCAGCAGTATGACGCCGTCATCGGTCGGTTGATCGACAAGGTCGAAGCCGACCCGGACTTCGACCAGCGCGACGACATCCTGGCATTGCTGCTGCGTAGCACGTATGAGGACGGATCGGCCATGTCCCGCAAGGACATCGGCGATGAGCTGCTGACCCTGCTGGCCGCCGGGCACGAAACCACGGCGTCAACCCTGGGCTGGGCCTTCGAGCGGATCAGCCGCCATCCGCAGGTGCTGGCCGAGCTGGAGGCCGAGGCGGCCACCGACGGCAACGAATACCGTCAGGCCACCATCCTGGAGGTGCAGCGCAACCGCACCGTCATCGACTTTTCCGGCCGCCACGTCTATGCGCCGTCAATCCGGCTGGGGGAGTGGGAGATTCCGCGCGGACACTCCATCATCGTGGCTATCTCGCAGATCCAGGAATCCGAAAAGGAATTCCCCGATCCGGACCGGTTCGATCCGCAGCGATTCGTCGGAAGCCGGCCCGGCCTGGGCTGGCTGCCGTACGGCGGCGGCACCCGGCGCTGCGTCGGGGCCGTGTTCGCGAACGTGGAAATGGATGTGGTGCTGCGAACGGTGTTGCGGCACTTCGTGATCGAGACCACCACCGCACCGGGCGAGAAAGTGCACTCCCGCGGTGTGGCCTACACCCCTGCGGCGGGCGGGCGCATCGTCGTGCATCGCCGCGCCACGCCGCTGGGGGGCTGACCGGCTATCCGGCGGTCTGACGCCTGGGCAGCTTCCAGCCCGCGCGCGGGAAATGGCACGTGTACCCGTTCGGGTAGTGCACCAGATAGTCCTGGTGCTCGGGCTCGGCATCCCAGAAATCACTCGCCGCGGTCACCTCGGTGACCACCTTGCCCGGCCACAATCCCGATGCGTCCACATCGGCGATGGTGTCCAGCGCAACGCGCTTCTGGTCGTCGTCGAGGTAGAAGATCGCCGACCGGTAGCTCGTGCCGACGTCGTTGCCCTGCCGATCCTTTGCCGACGGATCGTGGATCTGGAAGAAGAACTCCAGCAGCGCGCGGAAATCGGTTTGCGCCGGGTCGTACTCGATCTCGACGGCCTCCGCATGGCCCGGATGGTTCCGATACGTCGGATGGTCGTTGCGACCGCCGGTGTACCCCACGCGGGTGGAGATCACGCCGGGCTGCTTGCGGATGAGGTCCTGCATACCCCAGAAGCAGCCGCCCGCCAGGATCGCTGTCGAATAGTTACCCATGTGCCCCATTGTGCTCCGTGGTTACCGTGGTGGTCATGCGTGTAGTTGTAACCGCAGTGCTCGCCGGTTTACTCCTGCCGGCCGGCTGCCCCACCGCGGCGGCCGATCCGACCCCGGTCGAAGTGCCGGAGGTGCCGGCTGATCCCGCGCGGACCCTCTTCGTCGACAACCCGGCGATCGTCGACCCCCACTTGACCCAGATCGAATCCTTCAGCCGTGACCAGGAACGCCTGCTGGTCAACTTCACCGCGGGGACCCCGGACTGCTTCGGCATCCACGTGGTCACCCGGGAAACCGCCGATGCCGTCACGATCGACCTTCGCGGCGGGACGCCACCGGAATCCGTCGGCCGGATGTGTATCGCGCTCGCGGTGCACGGCACCGCCGAGGTGGCCCTGCAGGCTCCGCTGGGTTCCCGGCAGGTGCTGACCGCGCAGTGACGGGTCTCGACAAAGGTCGATAGAACGTGTTCTAGTTTTGGGGTGACGAGCAGGTCTTTCAGCCGCGATGAACTCGCCGCTGCCTTTGAAACGTTCGAGCAGACCGTCGACCGGGCCGCGCAGACCAAGAACTGGGACGTGTGGGCCGACCACTACACCGTCGACGTCGACTACATCGAGCACGCGGTGGGCACCATGAAGGGCCGCGAGCAGGTGCGGCCCTGGATCTGGAAGACCATGACCACCTTCCCCGGCAGTTACATGACGTCATTCCCGTCGCTGTGGTCGGTGATCGACGAGCCCACCGGGCGCATCATCTGCGAGCTGGACAACCCCATGCGCGACCCCGGTGACGGCACCATCATCAGCGCCACCAACATCTCGATCCTGACCTACGCAGGCGACGGCCTGTGGTCACGTCAGGAAGACGTCTACAACCCGCTGCGGTTCGCCTCCGCGGCCCGCAAGTGGTGCCGCAAGGCCGCCGAACTCGGCACGCTGACCGAAGAGGCCGAGGCGTGGCTCAAGAAGTTCGGCGGCTGAGGGTGAGCGCGAAGCTGGTCATCGGGGCCAACGGATTCCTGGGCTCGCATGTGTTGCGCCAACTGGTCGCGGCCGACGACGGTTCCGAGATCCGGGCGATGGTGCGGGCAGGCGCGAACACCATTTCGATCGACGACCTGCCGGTGCAGCGGATTCACGGCGATGTCTTCGACACCGAGGCCCTGCGCGAGGCGATGACCGGCTGCGACGTCGTCTACCACTGCGTCGTCGACGCCCGCGGGTGGTTGCGCGACCCGTCGCCGCTGTTCCGTACCAACGTCGAGGGCACCCGCAACGTGCTCGACGTCGCGGTGGAAGTCCCCGGACTGAGCAAGTTCGTCTACACCAGCAGCTACGTCACCGTCGGCCGCAAGCGGGGGAAGCGGTCCACCGAAGCCGACATCGTCGACGTGTCAAAGGTGACGCCGTACGTGCGCTCGCGCGTGCAGGCCGAGGAACTCGTGCTGCAGTACGCGCACGAACGAGGGCTACCCGCCGTCGCGATGTGCGTGTCCACCACATACGGAAGCGGTGACTGGGGGCGGACCCCGCACGGCGCAATCATCGCCGGAGCCGCGTTCGGCAAGCTGCCGTTCGTGATGAGCGGGATCGACCTGGAGGCCGTCGGCATCGACGACGCTGCCAAAGCCATGCTGCTCGCCGCCGAACGGGGCGCCCCGGGCGAGCGCTACCTCATCTCGGAGAAGATGATCAGCAACGCCGAGGTGGCCAGGCTGGCCGCCGAGGCCGCCGGCGTCGCACCCCCACAGCGGTCGATCCCGCTGCCGGTGTCCTACGCGCTGGCCGCAGCAGGCACCCTGAAGGGCAAGCTGCGCGGTACCGATGAACGGTTGTCGCTGGAATCCCTGCGGCTCATGCGGGCTGAAGCCGAGCTCGACCACTCCAAGGCCGTGCGCGAACTCGGTTGGCAGCCAAGGCCGGTCGAGGAATCGATCGCCGAGGCAGCAAAGTTCTGGGTGGGCCTGCGCGCGGCCAAACGGGCCCGCAACGGCAGCTGAACACCACGCCGAGAGGTGTTAAGCCACTGGGCGGCAAGCGTATTGCGGCCTAACCTGGCGATATGACCGACAAGTTGAAAGTCGACCTCACCGGGGCGCCGCAGACCATGCTCGCGACGTTCTACGCCAAGGCGCTCGACGCCGGGATGCCCAACCCGATCCTGGGCGACCAGCTGGCCAAGGAGATCGCCGACCGCATCGACTACGACTGGAGCCGCACCTCGATCACCGAGGCCACGTCGCCTTCGGTGACCACCCGCAGCGCCCACTTCGACCGCTGGACACGCCAATTCCTGGCCGTGCATCCCGAGGCTGTGGTGCTGCATCTGGGCTGCGGTCTGGACGGCCGGTTCTTCCGGGTCCAGCCCGGCCCCGGCGTCGAGTGGTACGACATCGATTACCCCGACGTCGCGCACCTGCGTGAGCAGCTGTATCCCTCAGCCGAGCACTATCACGTCGTCGCCGCCTCGGTGACCGACCCGTCCTGGCTGCGCGATGTTCCCGCCGACCGGCCGACCCTGATGCTCGGCGAGGGGCTGACGATGTACCTCACCGAACGCGAAGGCGTCGCGCTCCTGCGACGCGTCGTCGACGGATTTCCTTCCGGGGAACTGCAATTCGACGCGTTCAACAGCCTTGGTATCAAATCGCAGTGGAGCAATACCGTGGTACGCCGTTCCGGGGCCAAACTCCACTGGGCCATCAACGGCCCCGAAGACATCCTGCGGGCGGTGCCGGGTACCCGGCTGCTGGCCCGGATGTCGCCCTTCGATGACCCGATGTTCAACACGCTGCCCTGGTACTACCGGATGATGCTGGCCGTCATGAAACCGGTCCCGGTGTTGCGATACATGGCGCAGTATCACCGCTACGCGTTCTGACCTTCAGGCACCGAACAGTGAAGAGGGGCAGCCCTTTCCGGGCTGCCCCTCTTCATCTGTCAGCGTCAGCGGGCGCCGCCGCTGTGGCGAACGGTGTTGTCCACCTTGGGAACCATTGGCTTGGGGTGCAGCTGATCGAGCCAATCGAGGCGGTCGACACCCGTGGAGATGGTGACGCTGCTGGGGGCCGCGACGTGAGCGGGCTCAGCGGCCAGGGCCGGTGCGGCCAGGCCCAGGACCGCTGCACTCAGTCCGCTGGCGGCGATGGCGGCGAATCCGAACTTCTTCATTTCCCAACTTCTCCCTGTCTGGACCGGCTGTCGTTTCTGGCGCTTTCTGTGCCGGTTATGACTGTGTAAACCGAGAGGTCAGCCGGACAATTTCCGGTGGCAGAAATTGATCGGCGCGTGGCAGAAAGAAGTATGTTCAGGCAGAAACCAGCGGTGCCCAACACCGTCAACGGTCAGGTCTCCCACTGGTTCGACGAGCTGCCCACGCCCCGGCCCGCCCTACCGGGGGACCGTGACGCCGACGTGTGCATCGTCGGTGCCGGATACACCGGGCTGTGGACCGCCTACTACCTCGCCCAGGCCGACCCGTCGCTGCGGATCACCGTGCTGGAGGCGGCGGACGGGGCCCGGACCTCGCCGATCGCCCGCGTCGCCGACGTCATCACCCGCAAGCCGCACTGACGGCTGATCTGCTCCTTTGTCGGCGAGCCGAAGTAGAATCGAATGTATGTTCGAAGCTGATTCCGATGCGGCCCTGATCGACAGGATCAGCGACGGGGCGCGGGCGGAGTCGGCGGCGATCGCGGGACGCCTTGCCGCGATCGGCGAACTCGACACTCGCCGGGAACGGGAGCTGGCCGAGACGATCTTTTGGACCACCGATCCGTTCGAAGCGGTGGCCGCGGAGGTGTCAGCGGCGTTGAACATCAGTCGGGGCCGGGCCGGCACGCAGATTCATCACGCCCGGGTGTTGCGCGACAAACTGCCTCTGGTGGCAGCCCGGTTCGCGGTCGGGGACATCGACTATCGGGTGGTGCGGATGATCATCGCGCGCACCGGCATCGTCGATCCCGCGGTGTGGTCGGGGTTGGATGAAGAGCTGGCCGCCCGTGCGCACCGGTGGATGCGGTTTTCCGAACGGCAGTTGCGGGATCGGGTGGATCAGTGGATCGCCAAACTCGATCCGAATGGGGTGCGGGTGCCGCCGAATGTGGATGAGGAGCGGTTCGTTCAGGTCGAACCGAGCAGCCCGGGTATGGCCTCGGTGTGGGCCAATGTCCACGCTGCCGATGGGGTCGCGTTGAGTCAGCGTCTGGATGCGGTGGCCGACACCGTGTGTGAGCACGATCCGCGGACCCGTGAGCAGCGCCGCGCCGATGCGATCGGGCCGGTGGCTCGGTTGGAATCGCAGTTGCCGTGCCTGTGTGGTCGTGAGGATTGCCCGGCCACACAGAAGCGGGCCGCCGCCGATGCTGCGATGGTTCACGTGTTGGCTGAGCGGGCCACCGTGGACGGCACCTCCGATGATCCGGGGTATCTGGCCGGCCATGGGATCTTGCCCGCCGAGTCGGTGCGGGACCTGGCCGCCACCGCCAAGATCAAACCCGTGCGCATGCCCACCGAGCCTGGCGAGCCCAGCGATCCGACCGAGCCCGCTGAGCCAGAGAACTCTGAGCCGCAGTACCGGCCGTCTGTGGCGTTGAGTGAGTTCATTCGGTGGCGGGATTTGACGTGCCGGTTCCCGGGCTGTGATGCCCCGGCCGAACGTTGCGATATCGACCACACCGCACCCTGGCCCACCGGCCCGACACATCCGTCGAACACCAAATTGTATTGCCGGGCACACCATTTGGTGAAAACGTTCTGCCCCGGTTGGACGGATCGCCAATTACCGGATGGCGCCGTCGAGTTCACCACCCCCACCGGACACACCTACACGACCGAACCCCACGGCGCCGCCATGTTCCCGACCCTGGGCCAATCCACCGGGCAACTGGATCTCCCCGAACCGCAAGCCCCGCATCCCGATCGCGCCGCGAAGATGCCCAAACGCACACGAACCCGCGAACAAGACCGCCAAGACCGCATCGCCGACGAACGACACCTACGCGCCGAACTCAACAACGACCTCGCATACGAACGCGACTACCAAGCCTGGCTCGCCGAAGAATACGGGCCACCACCACCGTTCTGAGGCAGGGCAATCAACCTTCGGCGTGTTCCTTCAGCCGCTGCAGGGTGAGCTCGATGTGCTCGGCATTGGCGCCATCGCGGTCCGGGACCCCGGTGGCGAGGCCTGCGACCTTCTTGAACCAGCCGGCGCGGCGATCCCAGGTGGACTCGGTCACCGTGCAGCCGCCGTCGGCGGCGGCGATGTCGTAGCGCCAGTGCGCGACGGGGAACACCAGGGACTTCACGTCGAAGGCGAATGTCTTGCCCGGCTCGGCGTCGGTAACCGTGCAGACGGTGCTCCAGGCTTTAGAACCATTGCGGTTGTGGCCCTTGAAAACCGAACCGGGGGTGGCCGAATCGCCCTTCTGCCACTCCATCGCGTGTGCCTCCTCGGCGAGCGAGGCCAGCGTGGGCAGATCGGTGATGAGTGCATACACCGCCGCGGGGTCGGCAGCGATCGACACGGTGGCTTTCACAGGCGCGGTCATGGGCCTGATCGTAGACCCGGGCTACCGGTCGATCATCCGCATCTGAGCCTCGGTGTGATGGTCGCCGGCGGGCGCGGCGAGATTGTCGAGCCTGGACAACTGGTCGGGACCGAGCGTGACCGCATCCGCCGCGATGTTCTCTTCCAGTCGTTCGACACGCCTGGTTCCGGGAATCGGCACGATATCTGGGCCACGCGACAGCAACCAGGCGAGCGCGACCTGTCCCGGCGTCACACCCGAGGCCTCGGCGATCGCCCGCACCTCGTCGGCCAGGCGCAGATTCACCGCGAAGTTCTCGCCGGTAAACCGAGGGTTGTCACGGCGGGTGTCGTCGTCGGCCAAGTCGTCGACGGATCGGATCTGGCCGGTGAGGAACCCACGTCCGAGCGGTGAGTACGCGACGAAGCCGATACCTTTCTCGCGCAAGATATCGAGGATTCCGTCCTCGGGATCGCGGGTGAACAACGAGTACTCCGACTGGAGTGCAGCGATCGGATGTACGGCATGGGCACGCCGGATGGTTTCGACCCCCACCTCGGACAACCCGATATGGCGGATCTTGCCGGCAGTGATGAGCTCGGCGAGTACGCCGATGGTCTCCTCGATTGGCGTGGAGCGGTCCAGGCGGTGCTGGTAGTAGAGGTCGATATGGTCGGTGCCCAGGCGTTGCAGCGACCCGTCCACCGCGGTGCGGATATTGGCTGGGCTGCTGTCCGCCCCGTCGCGGCCGGTGTGGGAGATCATCCCGAATTTGGTGGCGAGCACGACCTTGTCGCGTCGGCCCCGCAGTGCCCGGCCGACCAACTCCTCATTCACGTACGGGCCGTACACCTCGGCGGTGTCGATGAGGGTGACACCGAGGTCGATGGCCCGGTGGATGGTGCGGACGGATTCGGCGTCGTCGCGACCGGCGCTGCCATAGGCGAAGGACATACCCATCGTGCCCAGGCCGATCCGCGCCACTTCGAGGTCACCCAACCGTGCGGTCTGCAATGTTCCCATCGCTCCAGTGTGCCCCGGGAATCGGTGGCCGCGCCGTAGCGTTGTGCCGCATATGACCGAGCGCCAGGTGCTGCAGCCGAGCGCAGCCCACCCCATCACCATCGCCCCGACCGGCCGTCGGGTCACCGTCACTGTCGGCGGCGCGATCGTCGCGCAGACCGATGACGCTCTGACCCTTCAGGAATCGAACTACCCTGCGGTGCAATACATTCCGCGAGCCGACATCGTGTGGGAGACGCTGACGCGCAGCGGCACCACCACCTACTGTCCGTACAAGGGTGAGGCGAACTACTACCACGTCGGCGGGGTCGAGGACGCAGTCTGGACCTACGAGCAGCCGTATGCGGCCGTCGCCGAAATAGCCGATCACCTGGCCTTCTACCCGCAGAAGGCTGACGTCACCCTGGCCTAGTCTGGAGCGGTGCCCTCAACCAGCGTCACGTTCGACGGTCCGGCCAGTCCGGGCCTGACGCTGGCCCCGTGGCGGCGCGGCGGAGGTGACCCCTGCAACCGGATCGGCGCAGACGGCGCGATCTGGCGAACGTCGGCAATGCCCAGCGGTGCGGTCACCGCGCGCATCACCAAGTCGGCCCGCGACACGGTGTCCTGCGAGGCCTGGGGTTCGGGTAGCGCGGAGTTCCTGGATGGTTTCGGGGCGCTGGTGGGTGCCGACGACGACGCCGGCGGCTTCGACCCTGTCGAGCCGACCATTGCCGAGGCGCACCGGCGGGTGCCGCACCTACGTCTCGGACGCAGCGGCCTGGTACTCGAGGCGTTGGTGCCCGCGGTCCTCGAGCAGCGGGTCTCGGGCATGGACGCGTGGCGGGCCTGGCGACGGTTGGTGCTCGCGTATGGTGCCCCGGCCCCTGGTCCGGCGCCTGACGGGATGCGGGTGCCACCCACCGCCGACGCATGGCGGCGCATCCCGTCGTGGGAATTTCACCGGGCCAACGTGGACCCGGGCCGGGCCCGCACCATCGTCGGCTGCGCGCAGCGCTCCGATGCCCTCGAGAGACTCACCGCCGAGCGGGCCGTGACGGCGCTGCGCTCACTGCCCGGGGTCGGCGAGTGGACGGCGGCAGAAACCGTGCAACGTGCCTTCGGAGACGCCGACGCGCTGTCAGTCGGTGACTATCACCTGGCCACGATGGTGGGCCGCAGCCTGCTCGGCCGGCCGATCGACGACGCGGCGATGGTGGAACTGCTCGAACCGCTGCGACCGCACCGGCAGCGTGCCGTTCGCCTACTGGAAGCCAGTGGGCTGGCCCATAATCCGCGTTTCGGAGCGCGTCAGGCAATTCCGAACCTGCGCGCGCTGTAGCCCGGGTGATTGCGCGGCGCGGTTGTCGGGTACCCGGGGCGGAACCGATCGTGAACCGAAAGGAGCCGCAATGACTGCGTTCACCATTCCCGGACTGACCGACAAACAGGGAAGCGCCGTGGCCGAGCTGTTGCAGAAGCAGCTCAGCACGTACAACGACCTGCATCTGACGCTCAAGCACGTCCACTGGAACGTCGTGGGTCCGAACTTCATCGGAGTGCACGAGATGATCGACCCGCAGGTGGAGCTGGCGCGGTCCTACGCCGACGAGGTCGCTGAACGGATTGCTGCACTGGGTAAGTCGCCGAAGGGCACTCCGGGCGCGATCGTCTCCGACCGCACCTGGGATGACTACTCCGTGGGACGTGACAACGTGCAAGCCCACCTCGCAGCACTCGACCTCGTCTACAACGGGGTGATCGAGGACACCCGTAAGGCGATCGACCGGCTGGAGAAACTCGACCTCGTGTCCCAGGACGCCCTCATCAATCACGCCGCCGAACTCGAGAAGTTCCAGTGGTTCGTCCGGGCGCATCTGGAAAGTGCCGGAGGCACGCTGGTCCACGAAGGGGCACCCACTGAGCGCGGCGCGGCCGGAAAGGCGCGGCGCAAGAGCGCATAGTTTCCGGGCTTGACCTCAAGTGCTGTTGAGGTGCCAGGGTCGGTGTATGCCTAGTTGGATATGCACGGGATGCGGTGTGGAACACCCGGATTCCGATACCGAACCCGCCGATAGCTGTGTGTTGACATCGGAGACCGTGTCGATCGAGGAACGTGGTGACCTGCCACCGCACGGCACCTGGACCACGCTGGAGGAATTGGCGGCGCAACCACACCACACCGAACACGTCGACCACGGCCGCGGAGTGCACAGTCTGCGCCGCGCACCCAAGTTCGCCATCGGCCACCGGTCGTTCCTGGTGCAGACCGCACACGGAAACCTGTTGTGGGACGCGCCGAGCTACCTGGATGACGAGATCGTCGGCCTCGTTCACGGCCTCGGTGGCGTCGACGCGATCGCCGCCAGTCATCCCCACATGTTCGGTGCGCAACTCAGTTGGAGCAGAGCATTCGGCGACGTGCCGGTTTGCGTGAATGCCCTTGATGAGGAATGGCTTCCGGGTCCGGATCCGCTCACCCAGCTCTGGACCGACGAGCTGGAACCGCTGGGTGGAGTGCGACTGATTCAAGTCGGCGGTCACATGCGGGGCAGTTCGGTGGCGCTGACGGCCGACGGCACGCTGTTGGTCGGGGACACCATCTCCGGCGGACTGGCCAAGAACTGGGTGTCGTTCCAGCGCAACTTCCCCAAACACGTTCCGTTGTCCGCCGCCGTGGTGCGACGGATCGCGGATCGGCTCGACGGGTACGACTACGACCGGCTCTACACCCTTGGCGGCGATGAGATAGACAGCGCCGCCAAGGACGTAGTGCACCGGTCAGCCGAGACTCATATCCGTTGGGTCAGTGGAGAATTCGACCACCTGACCTGATCTCACCGCGCCCGCTGCTCTTCCAGGGCATCGTCGCGCACCGGGCGTTCGGCCAGCGCTTCCGGGGCACCGAACAGGAACGGGTAGGCCAGGCCCGCGATGGCGGCGCCGACCAGCGGTGCCAGCCAGAAGGCCCAGAGTTGTGCGGGCGCTCCGTTGCCGTTGAAGAATGCGACCGCCGTGGAACGGGCCGGGTTGACAGAGGTGTTGGAGATCGGGATCGAGATCAGGTGGATCAGCGTCAGGGTGAGGCCGATCGACAAACCGGCGAAGCCCTTCGGCGCGCGGTCGTCGGTGGAACCGAGGATGACCAGCAGGAACACCGCGGTGAGGATCACCTCGGCCAGCAGCACCGCCGCGAGCGAATATCCGCCGGGGGAGTGCTCGCCGTAACCGTTGGCGGCCATGTTCCCGGTGGCGGACCAACCGTCCTTGCCGCTGGCGATCACATAGATCACCAGGCCGGCCACCAGACCGCCCACGACCTGTGAAATCCAGTACGGCACAACGGCTGCCCACTCGACGCGGCGGGCGAGTGCCGCGCCCAGCGTGACGGCCGGGTTGAAATGCCCGCCGGAGATGGTGCCGAAGGCGTACACGCCGGTCAGAACCGTCAGGCCGAAGGCGAGGGCCACCCCGAGGAACCCGATCCCTACGGAGAAGCCGTCGGAGAGAAACTTCGCGGCGAACACCGCGCTACCGCAACCGCCCAGGACCAGCCAGAATGTCCCGATGAATTCGGCTGCCAATCGATGTGACATGGTCGGCGTACCCATGGCGAACTCCTCTCTAGATGTGACTAGATGTGATTCACCCGGAGCGTGTCACGCCAGTAGCTGATGGCAGAGTCGTTGTTGCGAAACCGATTGCACAGTGAAATTAACGTTGCCATACCGAAATCAGCGATAAGCGGTCAGCCGGGCCACCAGCGCCACGGCGCCGTCATCGCCGATGGCCTGCGCGTCAGCCACCCCGGAGCTGCGTCCGGCTCGTAATATGCGTGCCTCGTAACGGGATTCATTACCGCCACGGAACTGGCGCAGGTAATTGACCCGCAGGGACGCCGTTCGCCAGGGCTCGCCGACATCATCTCCGAGCGCCGCGGAGCCGACGAGTTCCAGTGCGGCCGCCGACACCCCGCCGTGCACGATGCCGATGCTGTTGTTGATGACGGGATCGGGCAGCTGCCGCAATACCGCGGTGCGACCGCCGGTCTCTGCGACCTCGACCGACATGCGGTCTTCCAGGGTGGCAGGTGGTGTGCCCTCGGCAGAGTCGGCGGGCCACGCGACGACGTGCCCCGGCGCGTGGATGTGGAAGGACCGCACCGTCGCCGTCCCGACCAACTGGTCGCCATGGGTCAGTTCGCACAGCCCCAACGACGCGGTCCCCTTCGGGCCGAACGGTCGCGCGGTCGCCACCACCGGAACCTCCGGTGCGGCTGTGACGAGGTCTATCGCGTGCGGGGTGAGCTCGATGGCCAGCTCGCTGGACACCGTCCACTCGTCGTCATTGCGGCGAAGGTGGTTGATCAGGCCGCCGACATGATCAACCAACATCGCCAGCGGTGCGACGGTCGGCATCCGCGTCAGGGGATTGAGCATGCCGCCCACGGGGATGGAGGCCACGCAGCGGTCCGGGCTCTCCTCAAGGGTTTGTACGCCCATGCGGCCCAACGGGGTATTCAGCGGATAGTGCATCGCCGTCAACAGTTACGCCCATCACGGTGGCGAGATACCCCCTAGGGGTATATGGTGGCGATATGACCACGACCGAACACGCGATGCACGAGCACGAACACACCGGTCACGCGGAGCATGCGGGCCACGGCGACCATGTCGCCCAGTTCCGGAAGCTGTTCTGGGTCATGACGGCGCTGGCCGTGCCGACCGTGGCGCTCTCGCCGATGTTCGCGATGATCCTCGGCTACTCGATCCCGGATTTCCCCGGCGCGCGCTGGGTCTCGCCGGTGCTCGGCACTGTGATGTACATGTGGGGCGGCCGACCGTTCCTGACCGGTGCGATCAGCGAAATACGCTCGCGCGCACCGGGAATGATGCTGCTGATCGGATTGGCGATCACCGTCGCCTTCGTCGCGTCCTGGGGCGCGAGCCTGGGCGTGCTGCACCACGAACTGGACTTCTGGTGGGAGCTCGCGCTGCTGATCGTGATCATGCTGCTGGGGCATTGGATCGAGATGCGATCGCTGGCCCAGACCACCTCCGCCCTGGATTCGCTGGCCGCGCTGCTGCCCGACGAGGCCGAGCGGGTGGAGGGCGACGGCGACGGCGAGCAGGTGGTCACCGTGGCCCCGGCGGACCTCCGGGTCGGCGACCTGGTGATCGTCCGGCCAGGTGGCAGCGTCCCCGTCGACGGCCGGATCACCGACGGTGCGGCCGACATGGACGAGTCGATGGTCACCGGAGAGTCGCGGACAGTGCGCCGGGGCGTGGGCGACGACGTCGTCGCGGGCACCGTCGCCACCGACTCCGGGCTACGGATCCGGGTGACGGCCGTCGGCGACGACACCGCCCTTGCCGGCATCCAGCGGTTGGTCGGCGAGGCGATGAACTCCTCGTCGCGGGCGCAGCGCCTGGCCGACCGGGCGGCGGGCTGGCTGTTCTGGTTCGCCCTGGGATCGGCGATGCTGACGGCGCTGGCCTGGACGCTGCTCGGTGAGCCCGATCAGGCGGTGGTTCGCACGATCACGGTGCTGGTCATCGCGTGCCCGCATGCCCTGGGCCTGGCCATCCCGCTGGTGGTGTCCATTGCGACCGAACGGGCAGCGCGGGGTGGAGTGCTGATCAAGGATCGGCTGGCGCTGGAAACCATGCGCACGGTCGGGGCAGTGCTGTTCGACAAGACCGGCACCCTGACGAGGGGCGAGCCGGCGGTCACCGCGATGGCGGCCACGGACCGTTCCGAGAATGACCTGCTGGCGCTGGCCGCAGCCGCCGAAGCCGACTCGGAGCATCCGCTGGCCCGGGCCATCGTCGCCGCGGCACGGCGCCGCGACCTCGACGTGCCGCCGGCCAGCGACTTCAGTTCCTCCCCAGCGGTCGGGGTCAGCGCCCTGGTCGGTGGGCATCGGGTGCAGGTCGGCGGGCCCGCATTGCTCGACCAGGCCGGAAAAGCGGCCCTGCCGGACAGCGCGCAATGGGACGGCGCCACCGTCCTGCACGTGCTGGTCGACGGGGTAGTGGCCGGCGCGCTCGCTTTGGCCGACGAGATCCGGCCGGAAAGCCGGCAGGCCGTCGACGCGCTGCACAATCTGGGCATCGAAGTGGTGATGATCACTGGTGACGCCGCGCCGGTGGCTTCGGCGGTGGCCTCAGAGCTGGGCATCGACCGGGTATTCGCCGGCGTGCGGCCCGAGGACAAGGCCGCCAAGGTCGCCGAATTACAGCGTGAGGGCCTGACCGTCGCGATGGTCGGTGACGGCGTCAACGATGCGCCCGCGCTGGCCGCCGCCGACGTCGGCATCGCGATCGGTGCGGGGACCGACGTCGCCATCGCGTCGGCCGGGGTCATCCTCGCCAGCTCCGATCCGCGATCGGTGCTGTCGGTGATCGAACTTTCCCGGCAGTCCTATCGGAAGATGAAGCAGAACCTTTGGTGGGCAGCGGGTTACAACCTGATCTCGGTCCCGTTGGCTGCCGGCGTGGCCGCTCCGCTGGGCTTTGTAATGCCGATGTCGGTCGGAGCGATATTGATGTCAGCGTCGACAGTCGTCGTGGCACTCAACGCGCAGTCCCTACGTCGGCTCGACCTACGGCCCGAGGCCGGCGTGCGCAGTGTTGCGCAGGCCTCGGGACGTTGACGATGCAATTCTAAGAATCTGACTAAGCTTTACTGCAAATATCGAATATCGATATAACAGCACTATAACGGGCTAGTGTGATCTGTGTGGCAAACTATGCGGACGCGTGGGGTGGCTGTGAGCCCCGCCGGGGGGCGGGTCACCCCCGATGGCGTCGACATGAAATAACAAGGGCGGCAGCGGAATTCGTCATTTCCGCGACCGGCTGGCGCGCGGGTTCCAAAGTTGCCGAACAAGCATAGTTAGGCTTGGCTAAGTTGGCATCTGCCACGGTAGTTGCCTTATCGTTTTCTCCACTTATGGCGTGTGGGACATAGCCGTCGTCCAGTGCTGCACGGAGGCCACCCACGCCGAGCCGGCTTCTTCGTAGAAGCGTGTTGAAGGGCAAGGTGGGAATGGCGCCCAGCAAGGTCGGGCTGTACAACCCCGCATACGAACATGATGCGTGCGGTGTGGCAATGGTGGCAGACATCCATGGTCGCCGGAGCCGGGACATCGTGGACAAGGCGATCACAGCACTGGTGAACCTGGAGCACCGCGGTGCCCAGGGCGCAGAGCCGAACACCGGCGACGGCGCAGGCATCCTGCTGCAGGTCCCCGATTCGTTCCTGCGCGAGGTGGTCGACTTCGAACTCCCGGAGGCCGGAAGCTACGCCACCGGCATCGCCTTCCTGCCGCAGTCGTCGCGCGACGCCTCCACGGCAGCCGAGGCCGTGGAGAAAATCGTCGAGGCCGAGGGCCTGAAGGTGCTGGGCTGGCGTCCGGTGCCGATCGACGACTCCTCACTGGGCGCCCTGGCCCGCGACGCCATGCCGTCGTTCCGGCAGCTGTTCATCGGCGGCGCCACCGGCATGGACCTGGAGCGCAAGGCGTACGTCGTGCGCAAGCGCGCCGAACACGAGTTGGGCACCAAGGGACCGGGCCAGGACGGCCCCGGTCGCGAGACGGTGTACTTCCCGAGCCTGTCCGGCCAGACCTTCGTCTACAAGGGCATGCTGACCACCCCGCAGCTGAAGGCGTTCTACCTGGACCTGCAGGACGAGCGGATGACCAGCGCGCTGGGCATCGTGCACTCCCGCTTCTCCACCAACACGTTCCCGTCCTGGCCGCTGGCCCACCCGTTCCGGCGGATCGCCCACAACGGCGAGATCAACACCGTCACCGGTAACGAGAACTGGATGCGCGCACGTGAGGCGCTGATCCGTACCGACGTGTTCGGCACCGACGGGCTCGACAAGATCGTCCCGGTCTGTACCCCCGGCGCGTCGGACACCGCGCGCTTCGACGAGGTGCTCGAGCTGCTGCACCTCGGTGGCCGCAGCCTGCCCCACGCCGTGCTGATGATGATCCCCGAGGCATGGGAACGCCACGAGTCGATGGATCCCGCTCGCCGGGCCTTTTATGAGTTCCACGACTCACTGATGGAGCCCTGGGACGGACCGGCCTCGGTCTGCTTCACCGACGGCACCGTGATCGGCGCCGTGCTGGACCGCAACGGCCTGCGCCCCTCCCGTATCTGGGTGACCGACGACGGCCTCGTCGTGATGGCGTCCGAAGCCGGCGTGCTGCCGCTCGACCCGTCCACCGTCGTCAAGAAGCTGCGCCTGCAGCCCGGCCGGATGTTCCTGGTGGACACCGCCCAGGGCCGCATCGTCTCCGACGAGGAGATCAAGGCTCAGCTGGCCAGCGAGGAGCCCTACCAGGAATGGATCGAGGCGGGCCTGTTCCCCCTCGACGAGCTGCCGCCGGGTGACTACGTCCGGATGCCGCACCACCGCGTGGTGTTGCGCCAGCAGATCTTCGGCTACACCTACGAGGAGCTGAACCTGCTGGTCGCGCCGATGGCGCGCACCGGGGCCGAGGCCCTGGGTTCGATGGGCACCGACACCCCGGTCGCCATCCTCTCGGCACGGCCGCGGATGCTGTTCGACTACTTCCAACAGCTGTTCGCCCAGGTCACCAACCCGCCGCTCGATGCCATCCGCGAAGAGGTGGTCACCAGCCTGCAGGGCGTGATCGGGCCCGAGGGCGACCTGCTCAATCCAGGTCCTGACTCGTGCCGGCAGATCGTGCTCTCGCAGCCGATCCTGCGCAACGCCGACCTGTCCAAGCTGATCTGCGTCGACCCCGACCACGAGGTCCGGGGCCACAAGCACGGCATGCGCGCCGCGGTGATCCGCTGCCTGTACCCGGTCAACCGGGGCGGCCAGGGCCTCAAAGAGGCCCTGGACAACGTCCGCGCCAAGGTCTCGGAGGCGATCCGCGAGGGCGCCCGAATCATCGTGCTGTCCGACCGTGAATCCAACGAGACCATGGCGCCGATCCCGTCGCTGCTGTCCGTGGCGGCGGTGCATCACCACCTGGTCCGCGAGCGCACCCGCACCAAGGTGGGCCTGGTCGTCGAGGCCGGTGACGCCCGCGAGGTGCACCACATGGCCATGCTGTGCGGCTTCGGTGCCGCCGCGGTCAACCCGTACATGGCCTTCGAGTCGATCGAGGACATGGTCGACCGGGGCGTGATCGCCGAAATCAGCAGCGACAAGGCCAAGGCCAACTACGTCAAGGCCGCCGGCAAGGGCGTGCTGAAGGTGATGTCCAAGATGGGCATCTCCACCCTGGCCTCCTACACCGGTGCGCAACTGTTCCAGGCGATCGGCATCTCACAGGGGGTGCTCGACCAGTACTTCACCGGGCTGAGCTGCCCGGTGGGCGGCATCGACCTCGACGACATCGCTGCCGACGTCGCGACCCGCCATTCGCTGGCCTACCTGGACCGCCCCGACGAGCGCGCCCACCGCGAGCTCGAGGTCGGCGGCGAGTACCAGTGGCGCCGCGAGGGCGAGTACCACCTGTTCAACCCGGACACGGTGTTCAAGCTCCAGCACTCCACCCGCACCGGCCAGTACTCGATCTTCAAGGAGTACACCGCCCTGGTCGACGACCAGAGCGAGCGGATGGCCTCGCTGCGCGGCCTGCTGAAGTTCCGCAGTGGTGACGAGGCCGTGCGCCAGCCGATCTCGATCGACGAGGTGGAACCGGCCTCCGAGATCGTCAAGCGCTTCTCCACCGGTGCCATGAGCTACGGCTCGATCTCGGCCGAGGCGCACGAGACCCTGGCCATCGCGATGAACCGCCTTGGTGGACGGTCGAACTCGGGTGAGGGCGGCGAGAGCGTGCACCGCTTCGAGCCGGACGAGAACGGCGACTGGCGCCGCAGCGCCATCAAGCAGGTGGCCTCCGGCCGGTTCGGGGTGACCAGCCACTACCTGACCAACTGCTCTGACATCCAGATCAAGATGGCCCAGGGCGCGAAACCTGGTGAGGGCGGCCAGCTTCCGGGGCACAAGGTGTACCCGTGGGTGGCCGAGGTGCGGCACTCGACCCCGGGCGTCGGCTTGATTTCCCCGCCGCCGCACCATGACATCTACTCGATCGAGGATCTCGCACAGCTGATCCACGACCTCAAGAACGCCAACCCGGCCGCGCGTGTTCACGTGAAGCTGGTTTCGGAAAACGGTGTGGGAACGGTTGCCGCGGGTGTCTCGAAGGCGCATGCCGACGTGGTGCTGATCTCCGGCCACGACGGCGGAACCGGTGCCACCCCGCTGACGTCGCAGAAGCACGCGGGCGCCCCGTGGGAACTCGGGCTCGCCGAAACGCAGCAGACCCTGCTGCTCAACGGCCTGCGTGACCGGATCGTGGTCCAGGTCGACGGTCAGCTCAAGACCGGCCGCGACGTGGTGGTCGCCGCACTGCTGGGCGCCGAGGAGTTCGGCTTCGCCACCGCCCCACTGGTCGTGGCGGGCTGCATCATGATGCGCGTCTGCCACCTCGACACCTGCCCGGTGGGTGTGGCCACCCAGAACCCGGTGCTGCGGCAGCGGTTCAACGCCAAGCCCGAGTTCGTCGAGAACTTCTTCATGTTCATCGCCGAAGAAGTCCGTGAGCTCATGGCGCAGTTGGGCTTCCGCACCGTCACCGAGATGGTCGGACAGGTCGGGGCGCTCGACACCACCCAGGCCGCCGAGCACTGGAAGGCCCACAAGCTGGACCTGACGCCCGTGCTCTACGAGCCCGAGTCGGCGTTCATGAACCAGGACCTCTACTGCAGCTCGCGTCAGGATCACGGTCTGGACAAGGCGCTGGATCAGCAGTTGATCGTCCAGAGCCGCGACGCCCTGGACAAGGGCACTCCGGTCCGCTTCTCCACCAAGATCACCAACGTCAACCGCACGGTCGGCACCATGCTCGGCCACGAGGTGACGAAGGTCTATGGCGGGCAGGGGCTTCCGGACGGCACGATCGACATCAACTTCGACGGGTCGGCCGGCAACAGCTTCGGCGCGTTCGTGCCCAAGGGCATCACGCTGCGGGTCTACGGTGACGCCAACGACTACGTCGGTAAGGGCCTGTCCGGCGGCCGGATCGTGGTCCGCCCGGCCGAGGAGGCGCCGGCAGGCTTTGCCGCGGAGGACAACATCATCGCCGGCAACGTGGTGCTCTTCGGCGCCACCAGCGGCGAGGCGTTCCTGCGCGGCCAGGTCGGCGAGCGGTTCGCGGTCCGTAACTCCGGCGCCCACGCGGTCGTCGAGGGTGTCGGCGACCACGGCTGTGAATACATGACCGGCGGCAAGGTCGTCATCCTCGGACCCACCGGCCGCAACTTCGCGGCGGGTATGTCCGGCGGTGTCGCCTACGTCTACGACCCGGCCGGTGTGCTGGGCGAGAACCTGAACACCGAGATGGTGGAGCTGGAAGCTCTGGAGGCTTCTGACATCGAATGGTTGCAGGGCATCCTCACCGCCCATGTCGACGCAACCGATTCGGCTGTGGGACAACGGGTCCTGTCTGATTGGGTTAACGAGTTGAAGCACTTTGTGAAGGTCATGCCGCGCGACTACAAGCGCGTGTTGGCCGCGATCGCCGAGGCTGAACGTGCCGGCGAGAACGTGGACGAGGCGATCATGGCGGCCGCAAATGGCTGATCCGCGCGGTTTCCTCAAGCACACCTCGAAGGAACTCCCCACCCGCAGGCCGGTTCCGCTGCGCCTCAAGGACTGGAAAGAGGTCTACGAGGACTTCTCCCACGACAAGCTGCAGGACCAGGCATCGCGATGCATGGACTGCGGTATCCCGTTCTGCCACAACGGCTGCCCGCTGGGGAATCTGATCCCCGAGTGGAATGACCTGGTCTACAAGGACCGGTGGCGCGACGGGATCGAGCGGCTGCACGCCACCAACAACTTCCCGGAGTTCACCGGACGGCTCTGCCCCGCCCCGTGTGAGGCGTCCTGCGTCCTTGGCATCAACCAGGATCCGGTGACCATCAAGCAGGTCGAGGTCGAGCTCATCGACAACGCCTTCGACCAGGGCTGGGTCGTCCCGAAGATGCCCGACGTCCAGACCGGCAAGAAGGTCGCCGTCGTCGGGTCCGGGCCGGCCGGACTGGCGGCCGCCCAGCAGCTCACCCGGGCCGGCCACACCGTCACGGTGTTCGAGCGCGCCGACCGCATCGGCGGCCTGCTGCGCTACGGCATCCCCGAGTTCAAGATGGAAAAGCGCCACATCGACCGGCGCCTGGAACAGATGGCTGCCGAAGGCACCCAGTTCCGGCCCGGCGTCAACGTCGGTGTCGACATCACCGTGGCCCAGCTGCGGCTGAACTACGACGCCGTCGTGCTGGCCGGCGGTGCCACCGCATGGCGCGATCTGCCGATCCCGGGCCGCGAGCTCGACGGCATCCACCAGGCCATGGAATTCCTGCCCTGGGCCAACCGGGTTCAGCTCGGCGACGATGTGTTGGGCCCCGACGGCCAGCCGCCGATCACGGCCAAGGACAAGAACGTCATCATCATCGGCGGTGGCGATACCGGCGCGGACTGCCTGGGCACCTCGCACCGTCAGGGTGCGGCCAGCATCCACCAGTTCGAAATCATGCCGCGCCCGCCGGAGACCCGCGCCGACTCGACCCCGTGGCCGACCTACCCGCTGATGTTCCGGGTGTCCTCGGCCCACGAGGAGGGCGGCGACCGCGTGTTCTCGGTCAACACCGAGGAATTCACCGGCGCCGACGGTCACGTCACCGCACTGCGGGCGCACGAGGTCAAGATGAACGCCGGCAAGTTCGAGAAGGTCGAAGGGACCGACTTCGAGCTCAAGGCCGACCTGGTGCTGCTCGCGATGGGCTTCGTCGGACCGGAGAAGGAAGGTCTGCTGAACAAGCTCGGCGTCGAGCTGACCGACCGCGGCAACGTTTCCCGCGACGACAACTTCCAGACCACGGTGCCCGGCGTGTTCGTCGCCGGCGACATGGGCCGGGGGCAGTCGCTGATCGTGTGGGCCATCGCCGAGGGCCGGGCCGCCGCCGCGGGCGTGGACCGCTACCTGATGGGCAAGACCGCCCTGCCGGTAGTGATCAAGCCGACGGCCGCACCGCAGCGCTAACCCTGCACCAGCCGGGTGACCAACTCGGTTCGTGTGTGCACGTCGGATTTTCGGTAGACGTGCTGCAGGTGGGTTTTCACCGTCGGAACGCTGATGAACAGGGAGCGGGCGATGTCGCCGTTGCTCGCGCCCTGAGCCAGTAGTTCGACGACGTCACGTTCCCTCGCAGACAGTTTCCAATGCTCGGGGACCGCAGAGGAACTTGGCGTGCTCGGCAATTGGCCCAGCATGCAGTACGACTGCTCGACATATCCGTGGGATTTCTGCAGGAACCCAATCTCTTCTTTGGTGAAGTCGCCGTCCTGCGCGCTTTTCAGCAGGGAAACCCCGGCGACAATCCGCCCGGCATGGCGTAGGTACAGCTCCGCTTCGTACCGATAGCCCATCGGACGGAAGAACTCCGCGTAGTAGTCGGTCCGGTCCAAGCGTTGACCGAGATCGTTCGACGTGGCGAGATCAGCACCGGACCCGGCGAACCGGCGGGGATGAAACGGGTCCAACTCGTGAAAATAGCCGGTGTAGCGGCCGTTCTCCTCGGGACGGATCCGGTCGAACACATGCTCACCGGCATTCATCGTGTCATCGACCGAGTAGAAGACCATCCCCGAGACACGAACGAAGCGGGACAGGAACTCCATGGTGTTGCGCTTGAACCGAGTGTTGCGGTGCACCGGCCGAACCGACATCTCGCACTCCTCCCACCGTCAGAGTTCATCCTTTTGGACGATTCTGCCCTCGCCCGGCCGCTCATAGAGTGCCCACGTGAGCAGAACAATCATCCGGGCGGCGAAGATCCTCACCTTCGACGAGGCACGGCCGAGCGCGGAGGCCGTTCTCATCGAAGACGGCGTGATCCTCGACGTCGGTAGCTTCGAGGCGCTGTCAGAGTCCGCGGGTCCGGACGTCCAGATCATGGATGCCGGCGGCGCGGTGGTGATGCCGGGGCTGATCGACACGCATCCCCACGTCATGCACTTCGGCGCCTTGCGCGGCGGCCTCGTCGACCTGAGCGACGCGGTGGACCACGCCGACATCGTCGTGCGGATCCGGGCCCGCGCCGCCGAGACTCCTCCCGGCGAATGGATCATCTGTACTCCGGTCGGTGAAGCCCACTACTTCATCCGAAGGTCGTGGCGAGACCTCGCCGAACGCCGCCTGCCCGACCGTCACACCCTCGACCTGGCCACCACCGACCATCCGGTGCTCATCCAGGCCTGGGCGCCCAGGACGCCGAACATCGTGGCGTTCAACAGCGCCGGGTTGCGCGCGGTCGGGCTGTCGGACTTCATCCCCGACCAGGTGTGCGACGTCGAGCTCGACAAGGACGAGGCCGGCCGGTTGACCGGCATCCTGCGGGGACCGGTCAACAACTACTACACCTACGACCCGTTCTGGGGCCAGATCCTCCTCAAGCTCCCTCCGCTCAATCCCGAGCACGCCGTACCCGGTGTGCTCGACGAGATGGCCCGCTTTTCCGCTCGTGGCGTCACCGCGCTGTACGAGGGCCACGCGATGGAGCCGATCCACCTCCAGATGTATCAGCATCTCCGCGCTGCCGGGCTGCTCACCATGCGCGTTCAGGCGACGTTCGACGTCGAGTCGGTGATCTTCTATCCCTTCGAACCGTTGTCACTGCCCGATTTCGACGAACGGTTGAAATCGCTTGCGCCACAGTCCTCTGATACCGCCGACGATATGTTCCGCATCGCCGGGATGACGATCAGTCCCGGCGGGCCCTGCTTCGCCGGTCATTTCGCGATGCACGAAACCTACGCGGATCCGTTCGGGAGGCCCACCAAGGGAAATCGGTTCGTGTCGCTCGAAAAGGAAGAGTCGTTCGTCCGTTTCTGTGCTGAGAACGGAATCAGGGCCAACATCTGCATCGGTTCCTACCGGGAGCACGACGACTTCCTCGAGATCGCCGAGCGGGTCGTCGCCGAGCATGACTTCCGGGACAAGAACTGGATTCTGCAGCACGCCATCACGATCAGTCCCGACCATGTGCGCCGGTACAAGGCCCTCGGCTTTCAGATCACCACATCCGTCGGATTCGCCTGGGGCAAGGGCGCGATGTACGACGAACGGATCGGACGGCACGTATGGCGCGACATGGTGCCGCTGCGGCGCCTGCTGGACGCCGGTCTCGATGTCTCCGGCGGATCCGATTGGGGTCCGAAGAGCCCGTGGGAGCAGATCGCACTCGCGCAGACGCATGAGATCGCGGGCACCGATCTTCGCAACGACGGGCCCGATCAAGTCATCACCCGCATGGAATCACTTGCCATGTGGACGACGAGCGCTGCGAAGATCCTCGGCTGGAGCGGCATCGGCTCCGTTCGGCCAGGCAACCACGCCGATCTGATCTTCGTCGATCGCGATCCGTCGACGTGCGATATCGAAGATATGAAACACACTCGCGTCCACCGGACCATGTTGGCGGGCAACGTTGTTCACGACGACGGCGGGCTCTGATGAAACCAGACGAGTACACGAAGTGCGACGCGACGGGGCTCGCCGAGCTGATCCGCGACAGGCAGGTTTCAGTCGCCGAAGTGCACGACACGGCCCGCGGTGCGATCGAGGCGGTCAATCGGAAGCTCAATGCCGTGGTCGACGGGCCCTGGTCGGAATCGCTGAACTGTGACGGGAACGGGGTGTTCCGCGGGGTTCCGTTCGCGCTCAAGGATTTCGCCATCCATGCCGCCGGAGTGCCGACGCGCTTCGGCAGCCGGCTGGCTGGGCACGGCGTGGCGTTTCCGTACGACACCGAACTGATGACGCGCTTCCGCGCCGCCGGGCTGGGCGCGGTGGCACTCACCACCACCCCAGAGTTCGCGTTCAACGGGAACACCGAACCGGTCACCCAGGGATCAACGCGAAACCCCTGGGACACGACACGCAGTGCCGGAGGTTCGAGCGGGGGCTCTGCGGCACTCGTCGCCGCCCGCGCTCTTCCGATCGCCCACGCCACCGACGGCGGCGGATCGATCCGAATTCCCGCTTCCGCCAACGGATTGGTGGGACTGAAGCCGAGTCGTGGTCGGGTACCCGTGGGACCGGACGCGAGCGAACCGCTGTCCGGACTGGGTGCCGAGTTCGGACTGACCAGGTCCGTGCGCGACTGCGCAGCCCTGCTCGACGCGGTGAGCGGGCCGGCCTCGGGTGACAAGTACATCATTCGTGACCCCGCCCGGCCCTATCTCGAGGAGCTCGGCCGAGATCCAGGGCGCTTGCGTATCGCGATCCACACCGAATCGTGGTCCGGGGACCCGGTCGACGAAGAGGTGGCCGACGCGGTCGCTGCCGTCGGGGCGGTACTGGAAGGCCTGGGGCACCACGTCAGGCCGGACTCACCGGACTTCGACTGGGATCAGTTCGTCGACGCCAACCTGCCGGTGTGGGGTGTGTCCCTGGCCGAAGGCATCGACGCGCTGGCTGCGGCGTTGGGCACGACACCGGGTCCGCACAACCTCGAGGCGACGACCCTGGCCTGCGCGGACCACGGCCGCCGCGTCACAGCGACCGAACTCGGTGGAGCACTCACGGTCTTCAATCGCGTTTCCCGCACCGTCGGAACGTTTTTCACCGAATACGATCTACTGCTGACGCCCACGCTGAGCGAACCGCCGCTCAAGTTGGGTGAACTCGATTCCGATGACGCGTCGCTCACGCCCCAGCAGTGGATGCGCAAACTACTCGGAGTGTGTTCCTTCACCCCACTGTTCAACGTCACCGGTGGGCCGGCGATCAGTCTGCCGCTCGGGTGGACCCGCTCCGGACTGCCGGTCGGTGTTCAGCTGGCCGCGCCGATGTGCGGCGAAGGCACCCTGATCGCCGTTGCGTCCCAATTGGAGACGGCCATGCCCTGGGCTGACCGGGCACCGGGGGTGAATGCCGGTGGCCGCTGACGAGAGCAGGCTGCCCATCGCGCCCTATCTGGCCGTGGGTCTTTCGACCGTGGTCCGAAACATCGAACAGCGATCGCAGATCCAGGCGAACCTCGATGTCATCGAGGACACCATTCATGCTGCGGTATCGACGGTTTCGATCAACCTGCCGGTCAAACTGATCGCCCTTGCCGAAGGCGCCCTGACCGGCTTCGGCGATGAGGCGTTCGATGTGCCACACGTGAAAGCCGCGCGGGAGATGTTCATCGACATCCCCGGACCCGAGACCGATCGTCTCGGTGCCCTTGCCAGGGAGCTCGGCGTCTACCTCATCGCGCAATGCAAGGCCAGGTGGCCGGAGGTCATGCCGGATCGCTACTTCAACTCGATGATCGTGATCTCGCCGGCAGGGGAAGTGGTCCATCGCGCGACCAAGAATCACGTCTGGTGCCGCGAACGCTCCTGCACGCCACACGACGTGTACGACCGCTGGGTCGAACTGTTCGGCGACGGGCTCGACGCGTTCTATCCCGTGCTGCGCACCCCGGACATCGGTGTGATCGGAACGATCTGTTGCAGCGACGGCGAGTACCCGGAAGCGGTACGCGCGTTGGCATTTCAGGGTGCCGAGGTGGTGTACCGGCCGAGCGAAGCCGTGCCCATGACCCAAGCCGGCCCCGACCCCGGTGGAACGTGGTTGCTGCAGAACCGGGCTCACGCGCATTTCAACAGCCTCTACATGATCTGCCCGAACACCGGCCCCGTGTATGCCACGCAAACCGCAGCGCACGCCTTCGACATCGCCGGTGGCAACTCGCACATCGTGGACTACAACGGGGCAGTACTCGGCCGCACGGTCTCCGGACACAACTCGGTCGTGGCAGGCGTGGTGGACATCGAGGCCCTGCGCCAATTCCGGGTGATGAACCTGAACTCGAATTGGCTCAAGGACCTCCGGACCGAGGTCTTCCGCCGCATGTACGACGAACCGATCCACCCGAAGAACCTCTGGCTCGACCACGAGCCGGTACCGCACGCGGAAGCCGACGAGATCTACCGGGCCAACATCTCGCGACTGATCGCCCGCGGGACCTACACCGCGCCGGCGCACAGCTTCCCCGGCGCAGGCATCCAGCCTCACCGACGAGCGTAATAATCGGCTGGGGTGGGGCACCCTGTCGCGGATTGTCCCGCTCTGGAAATGTTGCCACGGTGCGTAGCGGGGGTGTAGAGGTGAGGCTGAGACGACGCCTCGTCGCGGGTGCGGTATTGGTGGCTGTCCTGGCGGTGGTGGTGCACAACCACCTGGTTCCGTTCGGTACCCACTTCTTCGGGCTGACCGAGAACAACTTCGACCTGGATACCTATCGCGCGGCGGTGCACGCTTCCTGGGACGGCAGAAGCCTGTACCAGGAACCGGCGCTGCGCGGCGCCTGGTACGTCTATCCACCGTTCGCGACTTTCGCCCTCGCGCCGTTCGCCTGGCTGGGTTTCGATGTCGCCAAGTACGTTCTGCTGGCGCTCTCGATCTGCTTGCTCGCGCTCATCGCGTGGCGCATCCTGCGCCTGGCCGGAATCCGCGCAGATCTGCGGCTCGGCGTGATGAGCGCCGCGCTCGCGGTGATCGTCATCGATGTAGAGTCGGTGCAGGCCACGTTGTGGTGGGGACAGATCAACGTCCTGCTCATGGCGCTGGTGATGCTCGATCTGCTGCGCCCCGATCAGGCCCGGTGGCGGGGGATCGGACTCGGCCTGGCCGCGGGCATCAAGCTCACGCCGCTCGTGTTCCTCCCATATCTGTTGCTCACCCGGCAGTGGCGTGCCTCGGCCACTGCCGCAATCACTTTCGTCGCGACCGCTGCGCTCACCTGGCCGCTCCTACCGCGAGACAGCGCCTGGTTCTGGAGCCACCTCGGCGACACCGCCCACATCAGCTCCATCGATCACCTGGCGAACCAGTCGATCAACGGATTTCTCGCCCGGTACTTCGCGCCGAATCCGCGGCCGGAATGGCTGTGGATCGTGATGAGCCTCCTGGTGCTTGCCGCCTGCCTCGCCATCGCGACGTGGGCGCACCGACGAGGGGAACGTGCGCTGGCCGTGGTGCTGGTGGGCCTGACCGGCTGCGCGGTATCGCCGTTCAGTTGGGCGGCGCACTGGGTGTGGTTCGCGCCCGCGATCTTCTGGCTCGTCGCGAAAGCCTGTACGACGCAGGGTCAGTGGGCCCGCGGCTGGGCTTACCGGGCTGCCGGCCTGCTCGCGATGACCTTCATGTGGACGCTGCACCGGCCCGGCCGCAATCACACCACCATGTACTTCAGCGGCGTGTACTGGAACTTTCTGGACCTGAGGCGGTTCTGGGTCGGCCAGCTCGCGAGCGGTTGGTACCCGCTGACGTTCGTGTGCTTCGTGATCGCTGCGGTGAGTTGGCTGCGGCTGAGCGCGACGGCGAAGGGCGACGATCCGGACGAGATCTCCATGACGTCCGACGACATCGACGACTACCCGCCGGAGTTCCTCGATGAGGAGCTGGCGCGTCTAACGAAGCAGAGTTGAGAGATTTCTTAATTAACTGTTGTGTCCTGCATCACAGCACGTGGGTGTGCTGACCAGCGCTGAAATGTGATCCACGTCTCGGAAATGCCGAATTTCACTGCCTCGTTTGCCACATTAGTCTCATTAGAAACATCTGATTTTTGTGCGGCGTGCCTCGCGCTGTTTGCCGGATGTCAGGTATTTAATGACGTGGTGAGAGTGCTGCGGTAACGTAGAACTACGGGTACAGCAACCAGTAATTCGCAGGAGTGATCACCGTGTACATCAATCCGATCAGTCGGTCACGGATGGGTCGTATTGCCTGGTCATTGTTCCGTCATCCGATGAAGAGCCGTGAGTTCCCGGCCAAGAACGAACGCCTGGCCACGGCAGACGAGCTACTTCGCTTCGGGGTTTGACGGGTATCCGTCACAGCGCACGACGCCCTCGAATCGACGCAAAAGCGCCGGTCCGAGGGCGTAGCTGTATGTGTCAGATGGTGAGCTGACCCGAATCCCTGATCGCCTCGGCCAACGGTTCCAGCACGGCCGGATCGTAGGGCGGCGGCAGGTAGATGATCGCCAGGTCCAGGCCCTCGGCGCCCAACGCCGCAGCTTCGTCGACCGCCTTCGCGTAATCGCGATCCTCACCGAGACGCACGTGCGCCGACAGGGTGATCTCCTCGGGATCGCGGCCGAGGTCGGCGCAGTGCGCCGCCAGCACGTCGCGCTTACGGGCGAACTCCTCGGGTGGGCCGCCGACGAAGTTCCAGTGATCGGCGTACTTCGCGGTGATGCGCAGCGTGCGCTTCTCACCGCTGCCGCCGATACAGAACGGCGGATGCGGCTGTTGCGGGCCCTTGGGCTCGTTGCGCGCATCCTTGAGTTGGTAGAACTTGCCGTCGAACGTCGTCGTCTCCTGCGTCAGCAGTCCTTTCAGAACCTCACAGGCCTCCTCGAACCGGTCGAAGCGCTCCTTGATCGAGCCCAGTTCGATTCCGTAGGCGCCCGACTCCTCCTCGTTCCAGCCGGCGCCGATGCCCAGCTCGAGGCGACCGTTGGAGACGATGTCGAGTGCCGAAGCCATATTCGCCAGCACGGCGGGATGGCGATAGTGGATACCGGTGACGAGCACCCCGACCCGCAACCGCTCGGTGGCCTGGGCCAGCGCGGTCAGCGTCGTCCAGCCCTCGAGGCAGGGACCGGATGGGTCGGAGAAGATCGGATAGAAGTGGTCGAACGTCCAGCCGGATTCGAAGACGTCGATCGTGTCGGCTGCTTTCCAGATGGCAAGCATGTCGGCCCAGGGCGTGTTCTGCGGGGATGTTTTGAAGGCGAAGCGCACGTCATCACAAACTAGTCGCGTTGCGGCATTCATTCCGGACCATCCCGGCCGTGCTGATTCCGTATCTTCTGTGCCATTTGGCCGCTGCAATCGGTAGTCTCAGGCAGGGAAATATGCGGAATCCCGCGATCAGACCATCTGGGAGTGAACATGAGTGAGTACGCAGTCACCGATCCGGCGACCGCAAAGGTGGTCGCCACCTACCCGACCTCGACCGACGCCGAGATCCAGGCCGCGATCGAGGCTGCTGCCAAGACCGGCCGTACCTGGGCACGTACCACCACGGTGGCCGAGCGGGCCGCACTCATCGGTAAGGTCGCCGCCCTGCACGAGCAGCGCCGCGAACAGCTCGCCGACGTCATCGTCCGTGAGATGGGCAAGCCGCGCGACCAGGCCCTCGGCGAGGTCGACTTCAGCGCCGCCATCTACCAGTACTACGCCGACAACGCGGAGAAGTTCCTCGCCGACGAGGAGATCACCTTGCTCGAGGGCGAAGGCACCGCAGTGGTCAAGCGGGGCCCGGTCGGCGTGCTGCTCGGGATCATGCCCTGGAACTACCCCTACTACCAGGTGGCCCGCTTCGCCGGCCCAAACCTGATCGTGGGCAACACAATTCTGCTCAAGCACGCCCCGCAGTGCCCCGAATCCGCCGAGCTCCTGCAGCTGATCTTCCTGGAGGCCGGGCTCCCGCAAGGCGCCTACGTCGACATCCGTGCCACCAACGACCAGGTCGCCGAGATCATCGCCGACCCCCGGGTGGCCGCGGTGTCGCTGACAGGTTCCGAACGGGCGGGTGCCGCAGTGGCCGAGATCGCCGGCCGCAACCTCAAGAAGTGCGTGCTGGAACTCGGAGGCTCCGATCCGTTCATCCTGCTGTCGACCGATGATCTCGACGCGACCGTGCAAGCGGCCGTCGAGGGGCGGATGGAGAACACCGGGCAGGCCTGTAACGCCGCCAAGCGGTTCATCGTCGCCGAGGACATCTACGACGACTTCCTGACCAAGTTCACCGACAAGCTGCTGGCCGCCGCCGACGGGATCGCACCGCTGTCCTCGGAGCTGGCCGCCGAGAGGCTCGAGCAACAGGTCAAGGACGCCGTCGCGCAGGGTGCCGAGCTGAAGTCGGCAGGTGAGCGCCGCGGCGCCTTCTACCCGCCCGCCGTGCTCACCGGCGTCACCGAGGACAACGACGCCTACCGCCAGGAGCTGTTCGGCCCGGTCGCCGTGGTGTACAAGGCCGGCTCGGAAGACGAGGCGGTCGCGATCGCCAATGACACCCCGTTCGGATTGGGTTCTTACGTCTTCACCACCGACGCCGATCAGGCCGCCCGGGTGGCTGACCGGATCGATGCGGGCATGGTGTTCGTCAATGCCGTTGGCGCCGAAGGGGCCGAGCTGCCGTTCGGTGGCATCAAGCGGTCCGGTTTCGGACGCGAACTGGGCAAGTTCGGCATGGACGAGTTCGTGAACAAGAAGCTGATCCGTACGGTCAGCTGACGTGCGTGCGCGCGTGTTCGATCGCTTCGTCGAGCGAATCGAGCAAGTGATTTTCGTGTCGCAGTGACTCGAACACGCCGACGTTGGTCAACAACTCGGCGTGTTCGGGGCGAACACCCTTGATGATCACCGTGATTCCGCGTGACTCCAGTTCGGTGGCGATCTCCGCGAGGGTGTTCGCGCCGGTGGCGTCGAGCATGCCGAGTTGCGACATTCGGATGATGACGACGGACGTCTGCGGATGGTCGGCGTCCACGATTGCACTCGAAATGCGTTCGGCTGCACCGAAGAACATCGCGCCGTTGAGGCGCAGCAAGGCGATCTGGTCGTCGCCGGGCTGGGGTGGACCGGGGAGCTCTTCGCGAACGACGCTGCTGCGCCGCGCTACCGAACGCAACGCGAAGAACGCGGCGACGACGACGCCGATCTCCACGGCTTCGATCAGGTCGAAGCACACGGTGACCGCGGCGGTGAGCGTGAACGTCAACGCATCGGATCGGGTGGAGCGCAGGATCTTCCGGATCGTGACCGCCGAGATCATCCGGAACGACGTCACCATCAGGACTCCGGCCAGCGCGGCGAGCGGAATCGTGGACACCGGGCCGGTGGCCAGATACACCACGCCGAGCAGGACAAACGAGTGCACGATCGCCGCCACCCGCGTCCTGGCGCCGGACCGGACGTTGACCGCGGTGCGGGCGATCGCGCCGGTGGCGGGCATGCCGCCGAAGACTCCGGAGGCGACCGAGGCCAGACCCTGCCCCACCAGCTCACGGTCGGGGTCGTACGGTCCGGTGGGCGACATGGTCGCGGCGACCCGCGCCGACAGCAGCGATTCGATGGCCGCCAGTGCGGCGATGGCCAGCGCGGCACCCGACAGGGTGCGCAATGCGCCGAGGTCGGCGTGGGGTAACACCGGGGTGGGTAGGTGGGACGGCAACTCACCTATCGCGGCGACCGGGAGGTGGAGCACAGAAACCAGAACGGTGGCCACGATCACCGCGGTCAACGATTCGGGGATGGCGCGATGGAGCCGGGGCAGGATGACCATGAGGAGTGCGACAACAGCCACTACTGCAAGGGTTTTCGCGGCGGCTGTCCAGTCGGCCTCGATGACCACCGAGATCGCGGCAGGGAGCGTGCGCTCACCGGCCGGGGCCTGCTGCGCGAAGGCGGCTGGGACCTGTTGCAGGAAGATGATCGTCGCAATGCCCAGGGTGAACCCCTCGATCACCGGCCACGGAATGAATGTCACGGCCCGGCCGAGACCGGTGGCCCCGGCGGCCAGCACCACGAGGCCCGCCGCGACGGTCACCAATGCGATGCTGCCGAGACCGTGTTGCGCGACGATCGGCGCGAGGACCACCGCCATCGCCCCCGTCGGGCCGGACACCTGCACATGCGAACCGCCGAATACAGCGGCGACCAGGCCTGCCACCACTGCCGTGACCAATCCTGCGGCGGCTCCGACCCCGGAACTGATCCCGAACGCCAACGCCAACGGCAGTGCCACCACACCGACGGTCACACCGGCGAGGACGTCACGGCGCCACGAGCGTGGCAGTCCTGCGTAGTCGTCGCGATGGGGCAGTAGCCGGCCGAATGTGCCGGCGGCGGTCCTGATCACGGTATTGCCTGACGGATTTATGGATTGAACGATTTCGCAATCCACTGTACGGCATCGCAAATGCTGGGCACACTGAAGGTATGAGCGGCGTCCTGTACTTCGACGGAAACTGCGGCATGTGCACCCGCAGCGTCAACTCCCTGATGCGGCGGCAACGGACCGGTGACCTGCACATCGAGCCGTTTCAACGGCCGGGCACGGCCGAGCGGCTCGGTGTGACAGCCGATCAGCTCACCGAAGCGGCGTGGTGGCAGGACTCGTCGGGGGATGTCTACCGCGGCGCCGAAGCGATCAACGCTGCGCTCTCGGCCGGGATGGGGACCCGGATTCCGTTGGGGGTGTACCGGATTCCCGGGGTGCGGCAGCTGCAGAACGGCGCCTACCGCTGGGTGGCGAACCATCGCTACCGGTTCCCCGGCGCGACGCCGCACTGCGCGGCGCGGCCGGGTGATTGCTGAACGATGCCCATGGATCCGGTCACCGCACTGCGCCAGATCGCGTACTACAAGGACCGCGCGCGGGAAGATCCCCGGCGGGTGATGGCCTACCGCAATGCGGCCGACGTCGTCGAAGGGCTGACCGACGCGCAGCGGGAACGGCTGGGCGCGTCGAACGGATGGCAGTCGTTGCCGGGCGTGGGTCCCAAGACCGCGAAGGTGATCGCGCAGGCCTGGGCCGGGCGTGAACCCGAAACCCTCGTCGAACTGCGCTCGGCGGCTGAGGATCTCGGTGGCGGCGACGTGCGCGCTGCGCTCCGGGGCGACCTGCACGTGCACTCCAACTGGTCAGACGGATCCGCCCCGATCGAGGAGATGATGCTGGCCGCGCGCGACCTGGGCCATGAGTACTGTGCGTTGACCGACCACTCACCGCGCCTGCGGGTGGCCAACGGGCTGTCACCGGAACGGTTGCGCGAGCAACTCGACGTCATCGAACAATTCCGCGAACTCGTGGCCCCGATGCGCATCCTCACCGGCATCGAGGTCGACATCCTTGAGGACGGATCGCTGGACCAGGAACCCGAACTGCTGGAACGCCTGGACGTAGTTGTGGCCAGCGTGCACTCCAAACTCGCCATGGATGAGGCGGCCATGACCCGCCGCATGGTCAAAGCGGTGTCGAATCCGCACACCGATGTGCTCGGGCACTGCACCGGACGTCTGGTCACCGGCGGGCGCGGCGTGCGGTCGGAGTCCAAGTTCGATGCCGAGAAAGTCTTCAGGGCGTGCCTCGACCACGGCACCGCCGTCGAGATCAACTCCCGCCCAGAGCGGCGCGACCCGCCGACCCGGCTGCTGAACCTGGCGCTGGAGATCGGCTGCCTGTTCAGCATCGACACCGATTCCCATGCGCCCGGCCAGCTGGAGTTCCTCGGCTACGGAGCCCAGCGGGCCCTGGATGCCGAGGTGCCGATCGAACGGATCGTCAATACGTGGCCGGCCGAGCAGCTGCTCGAGTGGACCGCCGGCTGAGGCTCAGGTGCCCGAGGTGAACGGATCATGCTCGGCGAGAAGCCTTTCCATGCGCGCCTCGTCGAGACGTACCCGGACGGTGGTGGCCTCCTGCTGATCGCGGATCACCTTGGCCAGGGTGAAGGCACTGGTGACGAGGAACAGGACGGACATCCCCAGGAACATCCTCTGCCAGGAATCGATCGGTAAGAAGAAGATTCCACCGAGCACGCCGAGGAAACTCACCCCGAATGCGATGGTGGCCTGAAGTGAGAATGCGGCGGTGACTTTCGAGCTGTCGTTGAGTGCGATCATGCCCCGAGCCTGACGTAGAACGCGATTGGCCGGATGCGTGAGAATACTCAAAACACTTCGGTCTAAGCTCACGCGATGCATGCGGATCTCGGGATCGACACCGTCATCACCCTGCTGGCAGCCGGCCTGATCTTCCTGTTGGCGCTGGTGCTCGGGGTGTGGAAGTACCAGCAGATGGCCACCAGGGAGAACCATCTGGCCCATCCGTACGTCGACATCGCCCACCGGGCCGCCCTGTTGTATTCGTTCGCGACGCTGCTGGTTGCGGTGTTCGTCGAACTCAGCGCCTGGCCCACCTGGGTGAACCTCACCGCGGCGATGGTGCTCGTGCTGTTCTTCGTCGGCGCAATCATCGTCTACATCGAGCACGGCGCCAGGCAGGACACCACCAACCAGTTCGAACAGCCCACCGCGGCACTGCACGCCGGGACCATCGCACTCATCGTCGGTGAGATCGGCGGGTTCGCCGTGCTGCTGGCCGGATTCGTTGCCGCGCAACTGGTCTAGTACGCGCAACTCTGTTAGTAGGGCAGCGTCGGCATCTCCAAGCCGGGATCCCGGCCGACCAGTACACCACGGGTCAACAGCGCGTTGCCGAACCGCTGACGTACCTCATCGATGGCGCCGTCGATGGCCACCGGATCCGGTTCTGACTCAAAGGGCAGTTCCAACTGCTGGCTGCCCTGGTGGTCGATATTGGAGACCGCGAACCCGATCAGGGTCAGCCCACGTTCGGCGATCACCGGCGCGGCGGCAGTGACCAGCACGCGGGCGGCGCCCAGGATCGCGTCGGTCGAGGCGGTGGCCCGGGGCATGGTGTGCGATCGGGTGGCCCGGCCGAAATCATCGAAGCGCAGGCGCAATACGACCGTCCGCCCGGTCCGCCCGGCTCCGCGCATGCGGCGGGTGATGCGGTCGACGAGGTTGACCACCACGACATCCACCTCTGCGGCCGACATGGTGTTGCCGCGCCGACCGAGTGCGCGCTGGGCTCCGACCGAACTGCGCCGCACCCCCGTCGTCACCCGGCGTCGATCGATGTTGCGCGACAACGCATACAGCTGTCGCGCCATCGCGCCGCCGACCATGGGGCGCAGGGCGGACTCGGGCAGCTCGGCCACGTCCGCGACGGTTTCGATCCCGTGGGCATGGAGCTTCTCGGCGGTCTTGGCGCCCACACCCCACAGCCGGCGCACCGGCAGCGGATGCAGGAACGCCAGCTCACGATCGGGCGGCACCAGCAGCAGGCCGTCCGGCTTGGCCACCTGACTGGCCACCTTGGCCAGGAACTTGGTGCGCGCGATGCCGACGGTGATGGGCAGGCCCACCTGCTCGCTGACCTGCTCGCGCAGCCGTCGGGCGATCTCCACCGGAGTGCCGGACACCCGACCCAACCCGGACACGTCGAGAAACGCCTCGTCCACTGACAGCGGCTCGACCACCGGCGAGGTGTCGTGGAAGACCTCGAACACGTGCCCGCTGGCCTCCGAATATGCCGACATCCGCGGCGGCACCACGATGGCCTGCGGACACAGCGCCCGGGCCTGGCCACCGCTCATCGCCGTGCGGACCCCGAACGCCTTGGCCTCGTAACTGGCCGCCAGCACCACACCGCCGCCGACGATCACCGGGCGGCCTCGCAGCGCTGGATCGTCGCGCTGCTCGACCGATGCGTAGAACGAATCGAGATCAGCGTGCAGGATGCCCGCCTGCGGAGCATGCGATTGAGCGTGAGCGCTGGCGCCATTCGACACGAACATATGTTCGCATAGATGGCGGACGGGTCAGCGAGTGTCGCCGTAGATGCTGGTCAACCAGATGTGGGCGAGGGTGTCGACGACCTTGTCGTAGGCGACCGCGGGTTGTTCGGCGCCCAGAGCCGCCATCATGGTCCGCTCGTTCATCAGGTTGAGCGAGGTCGCCAGGTCCATGGCGGGAATGGTGTCCGGGGCGGCGCTGCGTTGACGCTCGGCGGTGATCAGCGCGGCGGTCAGGTTGATCCATTTCTGCATCAGCCCGGACCAGAGCGCGCGGAACTCGGGGCTGCTACTGAGTGCTTCGGTCCCGGCGCGTGCCGTGGCGGGATCCGACCCGAATGAACTGAAGAAGATCTCGATGCCTCGGCGGATCGCCCGCCTGGGATCCGCCGGCATGTCCTCCAGCGCACTGTCGAAACCGGTGTCCGCGCGCTTGATCAGCGGATCGAGCAACGACAGCACGACCGCTTCCTTCGACGGGAAGTAGAAGTAGAACGTCGGCCGGGAGATCCCGGCGCCTTTGGCCAGGTCATCGACCGAAATGTCGGCGAACTTCTTGGTCTCCAGCAGCTGCCTTGCCGTCTCGAGAATGGCCGCCTCGCGGTCGTCGCCGGATGGCCGGGCGGCGCGGCGACCGCGCGGGGCGCGCGTCGTACTGGAGGTGGTCACGATCAGCACCCTAACACCGCGTTGAATTTATCAACATACTGTTGACCCACTCAACACCATGTTGATACCGTCGGTCCCATGACCGAACATTTCGATGTTGTGATCGTCGGTGCCGGCATTTCCGGCATCAGCACGGCCTGGCACCTGCAGGACCGTTGCCCCACCAAGAGCTACGTGATCCTCGAGCGCCGGGAGAACATCGGCGGCACCTGGGACCTGTTCAAATACCCGGGCATCCGGTCCGACTCGGACATGTTCACCCTCGGCTTCCGGTTCAAGCCGTGGGAGTCGGCCAAGTCCATCGCCGACGGACAGTCGATCTGGAACTACATCAACGAGGCCGCCGACGAGAACGGCATCAGGAACCACATCCGCACGGGCCACCGCGTCCTCTCGGTGGACTGGTCGGATGCCGACAACCGCTGGACCGTCGACGTCGAGCACAACGGCGAAGCCAAGCAGATCACCGCATCGTTCCTGTCGGTATGCAGCGGCTACTACAACTACGACGAGGGCTACTCGCCCGAGTTCCCGGGGGCCGAGAACTTCAAGGGCCAGATCATCCACCCGCAGCACTGGCCCGAGGACCTGGACTACACCGGCAAGAACGTCGTGGTGATCGGCTCCGGTGCCACCGCCATCACGCTCATCCCGTCGCTGGTCAGCGGCGGCGTCGGGCACGTCACGATGCTGCAGCGCTCACCCACTTACATCGGATCCCTGCCGCTGGTCGACCCGGTGGCCGTGAAGACCAACAAGTACCTGCCCAAGAACCTGGCGCACTTCGTCAACCGGTGGAAGCAGATCGGATACAGCACCGGCCAGTACCAGGTCGCGCGCCGCTTCCCGTCAGTCTTCAAGCAGTTCCTGCGCAAGATGGGGACCCGCCGCCTGCCCGAGGGCTTCGACTACGACAAGCACTTCAGCCCGAGCTACGCCCCGTGGGACGAGCGAGTCTGCCTGGCGCCCAACGGGGACCTGTTCAAGGCCATCCGCTCCGGTAAGGCCGGCGTCGTCACCGACACCATCGACACCATCACCGAAACCGGCATCAAGCTGACCTCCGGTGAGGAGCTGCAGGCCGACATCATCGTCACCGCAACCGGTTTGAACATGCAGTTGTTCGGCGGCGCGGTGGCGTACCGCAACGGTGAGCCGATCGACCTGACCGAGAGCATGACCTACAAGGGCCTGATGCTCTCCGGCGTGCCGAACATGGCCATCACGTTCGGGTACACCAACGCATCGTGGACTCTGAAGGCCGATCTGGTGTCCGAGTTCATCTGCCGTGTGCTGAACTACATGGACGCCAACGGTTTCGACCGCGTCGAGCCGCAGCACCCCGGTGGCAGTGTCGACGAGCTGCCGTTCATGGACTTCACCCCGGGCTACTTCCGGCGGGCCATGGACACCCTGCCGAAGTCGGGTTCGGAAGCGCCGTGGAAGCTCAAGCAGAACTACTTCTTCGACATGCGCACGATCCGCTACGGCAAGGTCGACGAGGAGTCGCTGATGTTCACCAAACACCGCGCCGCAGTGAAGGTTTAATACGGCAGAACACGAGAAAGCCCCCCACTGCGCAGTGGGGGGCTTTCTCGTCTGCTCGCGTTCAGGGGGTGACGACGACGATGCCGTCCTCGTCGGCGTACGCGATCTCGCCGGGGACGAAGGTCACGCCGCCGAAGCTGACCTCGACGTCGCGCTCACCCTCGCCGGTCTTGGTGCCCTTACGCGGGTTGGTGCCGAGCGCCTTGATGCCGACGCCGATCGTGCGCAGCGCGGCCGCATCCCGCACCGCACCGTGCACGATCACCCCGGACCAACCGTTGTCGGCGGCCAACCCGGCGATGATGTCACCGACCAGCGCGGTGTGCAGCGACCCGTCGCCGTCGACCACCAGCACCCCGCCGTTGCCCGGGGTGGACAGGATCGACTTGAGCAGCGCGTTGTCCTGGAAGCAGCGCACCGTGGTGATCGGCCCGGCGAACACGGTCTTGCCGCCGTAGTTCTGCAACTGCAGGTCGCAGCTACGGACGTCGGGGTAGATCTCGTCGACCAGATCAGCGGTGGCGCGCGGTTCGATACTCACCCGGCGATTATCGCAGCCCGCTAGCGACCGGCACTTTGCACGATGATGTCGTACACGAACTGGGCCAGCCCGGGCTCGGCATCGTCGTAGTAGCGGGTGAACCGCTCGTCCTCGACATACATGGCGGCGATACACACGTGCATGTCGTCGCTGCAGTCATAGAACCGGGAGATCGAGGCACGATGCCGGGCCGCCAACGCATCGGCCTGCGCCGAGCCTGGCGTCAGACCCGCGCGCTTACCCTCGGCCAGTGCGGCGAGCAGTGCGTCGTTCTCCGCCTTCAGCTCGATCCAGTCCTGTTTGGTGAGCTGCGCCGCGCGCTGCTGCGACTGCTTCCATTCCTCCGTATCCGCCCAACGTTGTTCGGCCTCCTCGGCGTACTCCTGGCCGAACGCGGTGGTACCGAAGATCTCCACCTGCTCCTCGGCGGTCAGCTGAATTCCTCTGTCGTGGGCACTCATCAATTCCTCCACTGCCTTGATGGTCTGCTGAAGCTGTGCCGCCCGATCGCACAGCAGGCGGTGCTGGCGGCGCAGGTGCGCGAGCACATCGGAATCCGGTGCGTCGAGCAGGGCCCGGATCTCGTCCAGGGCCATCCCGACCGACCGGTACACCAGCACCAGATGCAAACGCTCGATATCGGCGTCGGTGTAGCCGCGGTAACTCGCTGCTGTGCGGACACTGGGCACCACCAGGCCGATGTGGTCGTAGTGATGCAGCGTGCGCACCGAGATACCCGTCAACGCGGCAATCGCACCAACGGATCGTGTCTGTGAATTCGCCTGCATCAGGCCACTATCGACCCTGACGTCGCGTCAGGGTCAAGCCGTGCTCAGCTGTCCTCGGAATTACGGCGGCTGAGCACAACCAGGAGCAGGGCCAGAACGCCGACGGCCACCGCCGCCAGCAGCGGGAGTTTGGACGACGGGCTGTCGGCAAGTGGGGCCGGCACCGGGCCCGACACCGGGTTGGCCGCCGAGGTGACCGTCGATTTGGCTTGGGCGGCAGCCTCTTTGGCTGCCTTGGCGACATCCGGCAGGGGGATGACGGGCGCGGGCGCCGGCTCGGCAGGGGGCGGAGCGGCGGGAGCTGGAGCGGCGGGGGCTGGAGCCGCAGGCGGGGCGGGCGGGGCCTTCTTGGCCGGAGCTTTCTTCGCCGGGGCCTTCTTGGCGGCCTTGGCCGGAGCCTTCTTCGCCGCTGCTTTCTTGGCCGGAGCCTTCTTCGCGGGAGCCTTCTTGGCCGGCGGAGGTCCGGGCTTGGGGGCCGGGGCCGGGGTCGCAGCGGGCGGAGCGGGATCTGCGCCGGCCGTTGACGCGTCGGCCGCAGCCGACTCAGCTGCGGTTTCGGGCTTCTCGGCGGGTTGATCCTGCTGCTCTGCCATCTGGCTGCTCCTTTGCAGTAACTGATGTTCCGCGCCAGCTCGGCCGGCGCGGTGGGCGGGGGCCGGCAGTGTTTCCCATCATGCCAGGCGCCGCAGCGGTCAACCCGTGACGGCCAGAGCCGCGGCGAGCGTGACCGCCACTGCCATGATGCCCAATTCCACCAACGATCGGTTCTGCGACAGCGTGGCGCTGCTGCGGTGCGCCCGCGCCGCGGGCAGCCAATGCGACCGGTTGTGCCAGGCCAACACCAACAGGGCCGTGGTCACGACCACCTTGGCCGCCAACACCCGGCCGTAGCCGGTCGCCCACAGATCGGCGGGCGAGTTCAACTTGATCGCCGCCCCGACCACGCCGGCGATCAGCAGCACCCCCACGCATGACAGTGACAACTGCGAGAACCTGGGCAACACCCTGGCCCACTGACCCCGGTGCGTCACAGTGAGCACCAGCGCGGCCAGCACGCCGCACCACACCGCGGCCGCCAGTGCGTGCACCGCCACCGCTATGCCGCCGACCGGGCTCTCCGAGAGATGCCCCGCCAGCGTCCTGGCCGCAATGCCGAGCGCGGCGAGACCGACCGTCGCGACCGTCGTCGTCGCACCCCGCGGGGCCAGGATTGCCACGCCGGCGACGATCAGCGCGGCCGCAATACCGACCAGCCCCGAACGGCCCGCGGTCGTATAGAGGCCGAAGTCAGTCAGGGTGCGGACGCCGATCTGCCAGAACCCGACGCCCGCGGTCTGCGCCGCCTCCACGGTCAGCCGCACGACCTCGGTCAGCAGCCAGATCGCCGCGACCAACCCGAGCGGTACCGCGGCCCGGCGGCTCAATTCGGCGCGGTAGCGGTCGGATTCGAGCAGTGGCACCGCGGACAGGCCCAGGGTGACGATGGCCGCGCCGTCAGCCAAGGCCCGGACCACTGCTCCGGCCACCGGGCTGTGCGGGTAGGCCAGCGCCCAGGCGGCCACCGACGTGGCGATCACGACGGCACCGCCCGCCGCCACCGCACCGGCGACCCCGCGCCCGGTCAGCGTTGGCGTCGGACCGCCCACCAGGCTCCACCACCGATGAGCACCACGGCCACCAGCACGAACGGCCACACCACGATGCCGCCGTCGGATTGCGCAGGCGACGACGCGGCCGCTCCCGGCGTACCCGAACCGGCGACGGTCAGGTCGAACGACCAGGAACCCGACACCACGTGCCCGTCGGCCGAGGTCACCCGGTAGTTGACCGTGTACGCACCGGCCGGGCCGAGCGGACGGACCCCGACGCTGAGCACCGCGCCGGCCACCAACGGATCGCCCTCGGACCACAGGTTGTTGTCCGGCCCGACGACCGTCATGTTGGCGAAGGCGGGCTGCAGTGCCTCGTTGAACGTGGCGCTCACCCGCGGCGGTGAGCTGCTCAACGCGGAATGTTCGGCCGGGTCGGCGGCGATCCGGGCCGCGTGCGCCGATGCCGCAGGGGCCCCGAGCAGCGCCGAGGAGGCCAGGATCAGCCCGGTCAGGGTGGCGGCCAGCAGCCGGCTCATGACCGGCGCCGGTTCAGCAGGCCGGCGACCACTGCGACCGCCGCCACGATCAACGCTCCGCCGGCCAGCCAGCGGGCCGAGTTGTCGACGCTGCCCGCGGGCTGCGCGACCGGCGCGGGCGCACTGCTGGGCGCCGCGGGCACCTCGGTGCCGTGCTCGGTGGGGCCCGCTGCGGGAGGTCCGCCGGTCAGCGTCAACTGCGGTGCCGGATGCTCGGGCTCGCTGCCGTCGGGCAGGGGTGGCTGATCCCAGCGGACCACGGAGCCGTCCGAGTAGGTCTGGGTGACGGGAAAGCTCGCCGTCGCCGCGTCGGGAAGCTTGATCGACACCCGGAACAGGGCGAACTGCTCGGGTGAGATGCCCACCCCGGGGGCCGCGGTCCACGTCACCGTCCGGACCGTGCCCGCCGAGGTGTCACGGTCCAGCTTGGCGGTCCAGCCCGGCATCACCTCGGTGCGGGCCGAGGCCACATCAGGCAGGTCGACCGTCAAACGTGTTGTCAGCGCGCCGGTATCGGACTCGCCGGGGACCCGGAAGGTGAGCACCGAGGTGGTCCCCGGAGTCGGATTGTCGGCGTCGACGTGGACATGGGCCCAGGCCGGTGCCGCGGTGAGCAGACCGGTGACGGCTACCGCGGCGGTCGTGAGGAGGGCGCGCGAGGACGCCCCGGTGAAGGGTTGCATTCGGGGGTGTCTTTCTGGAGTTGATCGGGTCGGATGGTCAGGCTGCGACGCCGACCGGCGGACCCCGATGAGACACCGAAGCGGCAAGCAGAAGGGCAGAGTGCAACGGTTGATCGGCGCTGCGTGCCGTGACGCCGGCCGTCGACCCGGGGGCGGGGCGGGGCGTCCTGACCACGACCCGGGCCACCCGCGAAACCGCTGCCGACAAGCGGGCGCCGCAGGCGATCAGACCCGCGCCGAGCGATACCGCTGCCACGTGCGCGCCGAACATCGCCAGGCCGGACGGCGCGCCGTGCGCGTGACCAGCCGTGGCCAACAACCCGTGCGCCAGTAGCTGGCCGGTGGCCAGCAGACCCCACAACACTGCGGTGCGGTTGGCGCGGGCCAGGGTCGCGGCCACCGTTCCCAACGTCACCGCAAGGACCACGAGTTGGGCGGCCACGGCACCGCCCGGCAGGGCGCCGCCGGCGACGCCATGAGCGGCGATGGCCAGTGCGGCCGTGAGTGAGCCGACGGCCGTACCGCGCAGCGGGGCTGCGGAGTCGATACGGGCGACGGTCATGGAACTGAGCTAGACCAACCCGAGTCGAGCCATCAGATCGGCATCGATGCCGTCGAGTTGGGCGGCGATCGCCGCGTGGGCACCGCGGCGACGTGCGGTCGGCATGTTCTCGGCCGCCGTCACCGCCGCGGCCAGATCGGTGAGCCGCTCGTTGATCGCCGTGACGAACTGTTTGGTCTCGGCGTCCTTGGGCTTCTTCTCGGCGACCTGTCGCAGGGTCTGCTCGGCACCGGAGATCCGCGCGGACAACTCGGCGCCGTGCCCGGAGAACTGACCGAGCTGGGCCAGCGGAACACCGAGACGATCGGCGCGACGCTCGTCCAGGGCGCCCCGGGCGGCCGTGGCGGCCCGGTAGATCAACGGCACGAGCACCGGTGCCAGCAAACGTGTGACAGTGAGTACCCGGCGAATCCGGGCGGGGGAGAGAAGGCGTCCCTCGCGGGCCGCCTTCAACTCGGTTTCGGCCACTTTGAGGGCGTTACGGTCACTGTCCCGCTGCGCTTTGACCTGAGCTTTGAGGGCCCGCTGCGCAGATTTTTGATCGGACTTGATGCGACGGGCGTCGTTCTTTGCGGTGAGCCGGGCTTCCAGCTTGGCCTTGGCCTTGATGGCGCGGGCTTCGGCGCGGCGGGTGGCGCGGCTTTTTCGTCGCGTGAACAGGCCCATTCCGGTTGCCTCCCGGTCAATTCGTCGTGTGTTCGTGGTCACCGCAGAACTGCTGCAGACCCACAGTATCGTCCGGTGGATTTGCTCCGCCGGGGCTCCCCGCCATGGGCGCGGGTAATCGCCTCGGCTAGCAAATTTGAACTGCCCGGTTGTGCAAGAATCAGATTCATCAATCGAAGCTGTTGGGCGGTGCGCGAAAGGGTGGTGAGAACGTGCGTTCGCGATTGCGCGTCGCCGCCTCGACCGGTCTGGTTCTAACGGGCCTGTTCATCGCCGGTGTCGGAGGGGCATTGGCATTTGCCGATCCCGATCGGGGTCGGCCCGATAGTGGTCAGGGATCGTCGAGCAGCGCAGGCAATGGCCACGACGGGCATGACGGCAAGGACCACGGCCAAGGTCATGCCCAGGATGGCGGCGACCAAGGCGAAAATGACGGCGGCACGGGTTCCCCGGGCACGCGTACGTCCCACAGTGGCACTCGGACCACCGGCAAGCCGACCAAGACAACGGGCCGGCCGACCAAGACAACGGGCAAACCTTCCGGGACGGGAGAACCGACCGACACCGCGCAACCGTCCGGCTCTCAGACGCCTCCGCAAACCGGGACCGATACCAAGACGCCGACCCCGACGAAGACCGAGACCGAGACCGAGACCGAAACGCCATCCACCTCGCAGCCGTCGGAGTCGGAGACCCCCACGACTTCGGCCTCGGTGACGACCACAGGGGTGACTTCGACCGACACCACGGTGACGACCTCGCGGACCACCGAGACGACCTCGGAGACGACCAAGACCACCGAGACGACCAAGACCACCGAGACGACGAAGACGACCGAGACCACCTCCGAGACGACCAAGTCGACCTCGGAGACGACCTCTGGAACGACGGAGACCACCGAGACCACCACGACCCTCGTCGGCGGCGCGGCCGGCGGCGGTGGCGGGGGAGGCGGTGTCCCGGCGCCGTTCAACTACCCACGCCCACCGGCCATGCTATTGCCGGGTGCGCAGGCACAGGTTCCCGACGTGGCCGTACCACCCCCGCCCGGCCTGGCCGCAGCGGTCGGGGTGCCGCCGATCGCCGTCCCGGTCATCGCCCTGCCGGTCATCGTGCCGCCGCTCGCGCTGCCATTGGGCGCCCCAGGCTCCGACCATGGGCCGCAGTCCGGGCCACGGTTGGGACCTGACGTGCAACCCAGCACCAAGATGCGCACCGAGTCGCGGCCGCCCGCCGCGGTCGGCTTGGACGCAGCGATGCCGGTGGCCTTCCGGGCCGGGTACGCGGACTACCTGCGCACCGCGAGCACGAGGGAACTCGCGGCGATGGCGCTGCCCGGGGTGACCGGGATGATGGCTCTGACCGGCCTGGGCGGACTCGTGGGCTACCGGCAGGCCAAAGCCGGACGAACGGTCCGGATCGATGCGAGTCGGTTCATGAGTTAGGTATGACTTGGAAGAATCCAGATGGCTGGAGTTGTCCAGGGATGCTACGAAAGGGTGAAAGGGGGGAACATGTCCGCCAGTCGAAGCGTCACGCGTGCTGTCAACGAGGTTCTCGACCTCGCCCCGCGACGGGGTGAAGTCACATTGACCCGCCTGGTCGACGCGGTGGCCGAGGACCGCGGCAGGCCGATCGAGTTGACCATGGCCGAGCTGCCGACCGGTGTCTGCGGGCAGTGGCGGCAATACACCGACCGCGATGTGTTCCTCATCCAGCAGGGTCTGCCGGCCTGGGACCGCACCCTGGCTCACGAACTCGGGCACCTGGTCCTGGGCCACGAAGGTATATCGATCGTCGACGCTGCCGCGGCCACCGCTGAGGTGGCCACCTCGGATCTGATCAGTTACATGCTCAACCAGCGGACCGGCTGCATGGGCCCCAACGGTGAGGACATCGAGCAGGAGGCCGAGGATTTCGCCGCGCTCCTGCTCTACCGCCTCGGCCGGTTGCCGTCCGACCGGTCATCGATCGTGCAGGTCCGCCTCGGAGAGGCGTTTGGTTGATCGTCTGGGTGATCGCCGGCCTACTCGGCCTGGCTACCGGCCTGCGCATCGGTTGGGCTCTGGTCAACAAGCAATCCCTGGTGAGCTCGGCGATGATCCTGTCGCTGGGCAGCCTCGGCGTCGTCGCCGCGCTGAACTGGCAGCCGCTCGCCCTGCTGATCGACACGGTGGTGCACTGGCCCAACATCGCGGCAGGCCTGAGCCAGGTTGCGCTGATCGCCTGTGCGGCAGGCAGTTGCGTCATGATCACGACGGCGTCCTCGGGCCATTCGGCCACGCTCACCCGTCGTATCGCACTGATCCAGTACGGCATCGCCGGCGTCGTCGCCGTCATCAGCCTGGTGATCTTCTTCCGCGCCGGTCGGCAACCGGAGATGTCCCCCGCCGAGTATCTGACGCGGGACCTCGGATCGCACGGCGCCTCGTGGCTGCTGCCACTGCTCTACGTGTTTCTGGCGCTCACCCTGGTGGTCTGGGCCGGCCTGCGCTATTCGAACCGTAGCCGGCGCGGGCGGGCGCTGTTCCTGTTCACCATCGGCATGGTGCTGATCGTGGCTGCCAGCGGCTTCGTCCTGCTCAGGGCTGCGGGGCGGACCGAACCCGTCGGCGTCGGTGCCGCGGCCACGCTCCTCGGTTGCGCGATGGTTGTCGTCGCCGCCGGATCGCTGCTGCCCAGTGTCGAAGACTGGTTCGGTGCACGCCAGGAATTGCGGACCATCAAACCGCTTCTGAGCGAATTGGCCGAGCGTCAGCCCGACGTCGGCATCGGTGTGCGTCCGCGCGGGCCGTTGGTGTTCCGCGTCGCCGAACGGATGTCGCTGATCTCCGATGCTCTTTATCTGGAGGCCACCGCCGCCGATGCGCGGCAGCATGAAGCCGCCGGGCCGCGTGGGTCCAGCGGTTCGGGAGAATCAAGCGACACAACACAATTGGGGGATGCCGAGCGACCTCAGATACCACCCCGGGATCAGGCCGAGGCCATCGCGGAGTGGATCTACGACACCCGCGGGGGTGACAAGGATTCGACGTTCCCTGGGCTGGCGTGGTTGAGCCAGCCCGAATCGTATTCCGACCGGGAATGGATTCTGGCGATTGCCGAGCAGTACCGGGAATTGGACCGTGCGGCGTCGCGCAGCTGAAACCCGCGCAAGTGGGATCCACCGAAGTGATCCCCACTGACGTGGGTTTCAGCGCGCGAAAGTACCGGCCGAAACTGACGAATCAGTCGTCGAGGTGTTCCCGGCGGCGCAGTTCATCTACCTTCTGCACCAGATCCTGCTGAGCTTCGTTGGACAGCCCGACGGTGCGGGCAGCGATCCGGCGGATCCCCTCGTCACGCATGCTGGCCAGCCAGGTCAGCTCCTTGTCGAGCTTCTCGTAGTACTCGTCGTCGGTGAAGTAAGCCGGTTTGATCCGGAAGAAGTTGGCAAGTGCGGCCATGGTTGCCACCGACGGGTTGGTCCGGTTGCCCGAACGGAGTTGCGACAGGTACGGGGCCGACATGGTGACGCCCTCGGACTTGAGTGCGGCGATCACCTCGGCAGACGTATGGGGTCCGCGCCCAGGTGGATAAACCGTATCGAACAGGCGGTTTAGGCGGGCGGCGAACGTCTTGCTCATCGATTTGACCTCCACATGCTTCATGAGCGGTACGAATTAGGCGGCGTATTTGCTGACCATCGTAGCGAGTGTTGTGACGACAACCAAGTGCAAACGCCACAAAAGTTAAACGGGCTTTACGTTTCGGTCGCCCCTGCTGCGGATACCGGGACCTTCGCCGTAGGGGTGCGGCGGGATTGCGCCGTCTGACAATGCAAAAGGTGACGGCTGCGTTGCATTGGATGCGATGAGCTGCGAGCACGGGGGTGCGCGATCATGATCAACTTCTCGGCCGGCAACCGAAGCGGCGCCGTGACTAGCAGAAACAGATATTTGCTAGAGTGCAGGACCCGGGTCGCGTCAGATTGCGCGCGACACCGTTGTCGGACGACGTGGAACACGTTACAGGTTGGGCGGCGGAATGCCCGTCAACCCCCTCGCGCGCGATAGCCAGACAGGGCTGGGCGGATTCTGGCCCCGATTCCGGAAGACAGTTGCCGGGCGGAAGCGGGCGGAGGTTTCCGCCGTCGCCGGACAATCGACGGTACAAATACGCCAACGGTGACGGTTGCGGCGGGCCGCCACGGCTATCTGAAGCCCGCATCGGGTCGCCGGTATCGGCGATCCTGCTACGACGCTGACGCCTGCGTCTGCGGACATGGCGACCTTTCGACACACCGCCGAATACTTGCCGCTCACGCGGCTTACCCACATACGGTCGAAGGTGTCGCCCACCGCATCGCAGGCTGTCGGCCGGGCTCAAGGCCAGCGTGTCGACGCGACGATTGCGGGCTTCCGCCCTTCGCTGATTTAGAGGACCCTAGCTGTTGTCCGCCGAGCTCGCTAGGTTTCCTTTCCATTTTCGATAGCTGGATTCTCTTTGTTGGAGAGGATGTCCCGCTTCTGGTGCGCTTACGCCGCCAACAGCATCGCCAGGATCGCTGTGTCGGGATGACTGATCGGGTCGACACCCACCCTGCTCACCATCGACGTGACCGTGCCGTCGGATTCGGCTTCCACCCAGGCCGCGCGGTGTTCCAGTCCGAGATGCGGAAGGCCGGGGAGTAACACGCAGCCCGAAGCGGCGCCGGTGCACTCGGGAAGCGACGGCGTTGTCTCCGACGGGGGATGCAACATCAGTAGTGCCGGCGGTTGATGGTCGGCGAAATACCCGGGCGGAACCGCGGATTCGCCGACCACCGGTCCCTCTGCGATGACAATGCCGACGGTGCCGGGGCGGGGCATCTCGGGCAATTCCTCGCGAACACCGAAAATCGTTGTGGTGGAAAGCAATCCGGGCAGTGAGGCGACCCTGACGGTGACCATGAGAAGCTGCGCCCACTCTTTGGTGGAGTCGGGCCACCGGCCCAGCACCACAAACCCTTTGAGCGCACCGCCGGAATGAAAGGGGGCGATCTCAATCGCCCGGCCGGACCCCGTCGTATCCATATCGCCTCCGGGACATCGGTGTTGGCTCGCCGGCTGGCCGGTGCTCCGACACGTCTGTGGGTCGATCAGATCAGAATGCGGCAGCAACGGGGACGGCGCAAGGCGACACGGGATCCGGCCCGGTAACGAGTTGGCCCCAGAAACGAGGGCGGGGCGCCACGCAGTATGCGCGACGCCCCTTGGTGAGAGATCAGAAAACCGATCCAGCCCTCAAATCGGACCGAGACCGGAGCTAGCCGAAGATCAGGCCGTTCGTCTTGGAGGTGGCCGCCGCGTAGCGGTTCTGCACGTCCTCCCAGTTCACGACATTCCAGAACGCCTTGACGTAGTCGGCCTTGACGTTCTTGTACTGCAGGTAGAAGGCGTGCTCCCACATATCGACCTGCAGCAGCGGGATGATGCCGAGCGGCACGTTGGCCTGCTGGTCGTAGAGCTGGAAGGTCAGCAGCCGGTCGCCGAGGCTGTCGTAGCCCAGCACGGCCCAACCCGAACCCTGCAACCCGTTGGCGGCGGCGGTGAACTGCGCCTGGAACTTGTCGAACGAGCCGAACTGATCATCGATCGCCGCGGCGAGGTCGCCCGTCGGCTTGTCGCCACCGTTGGGGGAAAGGTTCTTCCACCAGATCGAGTGGTTCACATGGCCGCCGAGGTGGAAGGCCAGGTTCTTCTCGTTGAGGAAGATCGCCGCGTGGTCACCGTTGGCCCGCGCCTCGTCGAGCTTGGAGACGGCATCGTTGACGCCCTTGACGTACGCCGCGTGGTGCTTGCTGTGGTGGAGCTCGTTGATCTGCCCGGAGATGTGGGGCTCCAGAGCTCCGTAGTCGTAATCCAGGTCCGGCAAGGTGTATTCAGCCACGAGATTCCTTCCTCATTGTCGATCGATGGAGCCAGGCGTCCTCTTCGGATCGCCCAGTTCGATCCTCAAGATCGCTGCCAACATTGCTCCATCGCAAGGCGCACCGCAAGGACGCGTGCGCCGACCACACGTATACCCGATCGGGCGTCGGTCAGAACAAGACGATCACGGCCAGCACGCCGAGCAGCAGCAAGGCGATCACGCTGGCCCGAAGGAAGGACATCAACTGGTTACGGGTGTGCAGATGTCCGGATGAATGCCATTCGGGCTGCGAAAAGGCCGATCCCGATCCCATCGGATGTGACGCCATCAAACACTCCTGACCTGCACGATCAATGCTTGTCCCCCAGTGAGTTCTGTCACAACAGCTGGTGTGACGCCGATCATAGCCCGTGTAATGGCCAGGGGAAAATCGGCCTCCGCGTCGATAACGTCCGATGCGGACCGGGGAGCCCGACGTGCTCAGCGCCTCGAATCACGCTGATCTCAACCGGACCGGACGGTGCCGATGACCGCGGTTTAGCCGAGTGCTTAATTTCGCTCCGTGCCGGCGGTGGCTGTTGATCGCTGCCGCGAATACCCCAGGTTTATCCACAGGGATGGACAGCTACCGCCCAGTAATGCCCATCTCGGGGGCTTTTCGCCAGGTGCCGGGGCTGTGGATGAACCTGTGGAAACTGTGGATAGCTTTGCGTTGCTAACGCCGCGGAGTGCCATCAGGGTCGGCTGCGCTCGCCGGTGCCGGCATGCGAGCATTGACGGCATGGACGATGTGGAAGTCGGGCAGGCAGATATCGCTGCGGTACCCACCACGTTCGAAGGGGCTGTCGTGCTGCTCGACGTCCGTGAGGACGACGAATGGCAACGCGGTCACGCCGAAGGTGCCCAGCACATCCCGATGGGTGATGTGCCGACACGTATCGCCGAGATCGACCCGGACGCCGAGCTGTACGTGATCTGCCACGCGGGCGGACGTTCCCTGCGTGTGGCGAACTATCTGGCACGTAACGGTTACACCCCGACCAATGTCGAGGGTGGAATGTTGGCCTGGGCCGGCGCCGGACGTCCCGTCATCACCGACGCCGGCGGCCCGGGAACCGTCTGACCGCGGGGGCAGTCCGGAGATCGTGACTAGGCTGGTCGGATGATCCAGGTGTGTTCGCAGTGCGGGACGCGCTGGAACGTGCGTGACCGGCAGCGGTCGTGGTGTCCCCGGTGTGGCGGTTCGCTGTTGGCGCCCTCGTCGCCACAGTCTCAGTGGGGACCCGCCGCCCGGCCTCCGGCTCCGTCGTCGACGGCACAGCGCACTCCACCGCATCTCGCCCCCGGCTATCGCTGGATAGCCCTGCGTCCCGGCCCTCCGCCACACCAACGCCGGCAGCGGCGCCCGCTCGGCCCGACGCCGCACTATCGCGCGATTCCGAGTTGGGGGCTGCACCAACAGTTCGATCTCGAGGAGCAGCCTCAGAAAACCGATGCCGAGATCGATGCCGGCAATGTGCGCCTCATGCTCGTCGCGGCCACGGTGGTGCTGGGCATCGCCGCCTTCGCCCACGTGATTCGTTACGCGCTGTTGCTGATCAACCGCAGCGTGCTGCTGCATCCACTGATCGCGATCGGCGGTGTGGCCATCGGGCTGCTGGCCAGCGTGGTGGCGATGGGCGTCGTGGTCGTCGCGGTGGTGTCGTTGGTGCGTTGGCTGATCACGCGGCGGGCCGCCGGTTACGCCGCACACGGCGAGGTGGATCCGCGCAGCACCAGGACACTGTGGCTGTGCTGCCTGCTGCCCGGTGTGAACCTCGTGATGGCGCCGGTGTTCGTGTGGGAGCTGGCCGCTCTCGAAGCACGCCTCTCGCACCTGCGTCGCCAGATCGTGGTGTGGTGGATCGTCTGGGTGCTCAGCGCAGTGGTCGCCTTCGCGTCGATGGTGAGCACCGTGTACGTGACGTTCTTCAACGACACCCCGCAGAACATCGCGAACAACACCGTGACCGCGATCGTCGGCTACCTACTGGCGCTGGCGGCATTCCTGCTGACCGCCAAGGTGTTCGTCGGGTTCGAGGGCAGCGGTACGACGACGGCTGAGCGCAGCGTCCGGCGCTGGGTGGTGATCGAGCCCGAGTCCCCGGTCCACACCGAGGCGGCCGACACTTCGCAGAATTGTGAGGATTCCGCTGAATCCGCCGTTCCGGTTGAGACCCAAGGGCAGAACCCGGCAGCATAGGCCGTATGGAAACGGGCGACGGCGGAGCCGCTGCGCAGGCGACACCCGGGCCTGGGCATCCGTTCGTGGTGGCCCACCGGGGAGCATCCGCCGAACGGCCCGAACATACGCTTGCCGCATACGACTTGGCGTTGCGTGAGGGTGCCGACGGCGTGGAATGCGATGTGCGGCTGACCCGTGACGGGCACCTGGTGTGCGTGCACGATCGCCGGGTGGACCGCACCTCCACGGGCACCGGTCTGGTCAGTGAGATGACGCTGGCCGAGTTGCGCAGGCTGGACTACGGGTCGTGGCACGCCGGCGGACGCTCCGACGAGGGTGACGCCGCCGACGAAACCGGCGAAACCGGCGAAACCGGGCTGCTGACCCTCGACGATCTCGTCTCGCTGGTGCTGGACTGGAACCGGCCGGTCAAGTTGTTCATCGAGACCAAACATCCCGTGCGCTACGGCGCGCTGGTGGAGAACAAGGTGCTGGCGCTGCTGCACCGGTACGGAATCGCCGCCCCGGCCTCGGCCGACCTGTCACGCGCGGTGGTGATGTCGTTCTCGGCGGCAGCCGTGTGGCGGATTCGCCGGGCCGCCCCGATGCTTCCGACGGTGCTACTCGGTGAGACGTCGCGGTACCTGGGCGGCAGTGCCGCCACCACGGTCGGCGCCACCGCGGTCGGTCCGTCCATCGCGACCCTGCGCGAGCACCCGGAGCTGGTGGACCGGGCCGCCGCCCAGGGACGCGCCCTGTACTGCTGGACCGTCGACCATTACGAAGACGTCCAGTTCTGCCGCGACATCGGCGTGGGATGGGTGGCCACGAATCATCCCGGCCGCACCAAGAGTTGGCTGCAGAACGGCCTCACCGGTGCGGGCCGGGACTGAGTGCTAGCAGCTGGCGACCCAGATCAGAGACTGCCGCCCGCGGCCTTCGGTGCGGCCACGTCGGCACCGGAGCCGCCGGCGAGTTCCCGGGCGACGAAGTCCTCGATGTGGAACAGGTTGGCGCCCGCGCGGTCGGCGATGCGCACCAGCGTCGCCATCGACGCGACCTCTTCGATCTGCTCCTTGAGGAACCACTGCATGAACTGCTCGCCGAGGTAGTCACCCTCCTCGCGGGCGACGCTGGCGAGCCGGCTGATCTGTTCGGTGACGGTGCGCTCCTGGCTCAGCGCCAGGGCGAGCGCGTCACGGGGCGCATCGAACCGGTTGCACACCGCGTCGACTCCGGGGATCTCGGCGTCGATATCCCGATCGAGCAGGTACTGGACCAGCATCATGGCGTGGTTGCGCTCTTCGACCGCCTGCGCATAGAAGTGCTTGGCGAGTTGCGGCAGATCGGCACCGTCGAAATAAACCGCAATGGCGATGTATTGCTGTGACGCGGTGAACTCGCTGCGAATCTGGTCCTGAACAAGCGCATGGAATTTCGTGTCGTGTTCACCGGTCGTGGTCATGACGGCAAGGATATAGCAGGTCAGAGCATGTTGTCATCGAAGGTTGACCTCATTGAGGTCAGCTTTACCTTAGTTGCGTGGCGCGCATTACATTTGCTATCGGTAATTTGCTACTGCCTTATTTAGCTTTGCCTAAGCTCAAGGTTGGGGCTTTTCGATGACATCGTCCGGAACAGCTGTGTCGTTGGCCAGCGCGGTGAACAACCGGCTTGCCGCGTCGCTGTCCCACACCACCACCGCACCCGAATCGCTTCCGGTGAACTCGCCGATCGGCACCGTCGTGGTCACCATGTCGCCGTGCATCGCCCAGGCCAGCCGGCCCAGATCCCACACGTGGGCGTCCTGGTCGACGGCCACCGAGTTGGTGGCCGCGCGGGCCATCGGCTGCCACCGCAGGGGGTTGATCAGCACCTCCGGGCTGGTGGCCCGGTGCAGCAGTGCGGACATGAACGCCCGCTGGTTCGTCATCCGGTCCAGATCGGCGCGCGGCGTGGCCCGGCTGCGGACGTAGCCGAGCGCATTGCGGCCGTTGAACTCCTGGCAACCCGCCGGGAGGTCGATCCCGGCCAGCGGGTCGCTGATCGGCTCGGCCGGGCACATCGTCACCCCGCCGACGGCGTCGACGAGCGCGGCGAAACCGTCGAAACCGATCTCGGCGTAATGGTCGAGGCGCAGGCCGGTCGCCTGCTCGACGGTCTGCGCCAGCAGCGGCGCCCCGCCCAGTGAGAACGCGGCGTTGACCTTGTCCTCGCCGTAGCCCGGAATCGGCAGGTAGGAATCCCGGGGGATCGAGACCATGGTGGCCGGTGTGCCCGAGCCGATCCCGGGAACGTGCACCAACAGGATGGTGTCGGTGCGGCCGTTGCCGATGTCCCCGCCGGTGGCCAGCTCGGCCTGCTGCTCGGGGCTGAGGTTCTGGCGACTGTCCGATCCGACCAGCAGCCAGGTGGTGCCGTGCGCCACTCCGGGCCGCTCGGGATAGTCGGCCAGCGCCGGAATGCGGTGCAGCGACGTGTCGATCCACACACCGCCGCCGATCAGCGCCAGGACGCCGACGAGCAGCACCGCCAGCACCAGACGCCCCCAGCGGCGTCGTCGGCGCGGCTTGCGCACCGGGGCGGGCGCGGGCGAACGGGCCGCGGCGGGCCGGGGTTGGTGCGACGCCCGGGGTGGACGCGGTGGTGGTGGCGGTGGTGGTGGCGGTGGTGGTGCGGATCTGGGCAGGGGTTGTCGCGGTGGCGGGGGTTGCCTGGGAGGCGGGGGTTGTCTGGGAGGAGGGGACGTCCGTGGCGGCGTGGGCGGATTCGGTGGCCAGGCCGGGCGGTAGTTCGGGTCGCGCCGGATCACCTGGGGCGGCTCGTTGCCACGGCGGTGCGGTCCCGGACGCCGCGAGCGCGGGTCGGGACGTCCGCCTGAAGCCGTGAAGTCGTCCACAGCAGAAATGTACGTGCCGAACGCGTTATCGCAGCCAACTGAGATGATCGGCCACCAGCGCGTAGCCGACGAATGCCACTGCGTCGATCAGGGTGTGGGCGATGATCAGCGGCCACAGCCGTCCGGTGCGCTGCCATGCGTAGCCGAACACCAGGCCCATCACGACATTGCCCAGACCCGCGCTGTAGCCCTGGTACAGGTGATAGGCGCCGCGCAGCAGACTCGAGATCACCAGGGCCCGCCCGGGACTCACGTCGAGTTGACGCAACCGGGTCAGCAGGAACCCCACCACGATGATCTCTTCGGCCCAGCCGTTGGCGAACGCCACGCCGAGCAGCATCGGGATGCGCCACCAGGTGTCGTACAGCTCGGCCGGTTCCACATCGGCACTCAGGCCCAGCACCCGGGCCAGCACGTAGAACCCCAACCCCGGCAGGCCGATGAGCAGGGCCAGGCCGAGCCCGCCCAGACCGTCGGTGCGCCATCGCGGGCGGGACAGCCCGATCGTGGACGGTCCGAAACCGCTGCGCCACAACAGGTACAAGGCCAGTGCGCCCCAGGCCAGCAGTTGCAGAACGACGGCCAGGTGCAGGCCTAGATCGATCAGATCGAACGGGGAGCGCTTCGGGTTGAGTGCGACGGTCTGCCCCGACAGGCCGAGCAGCACCGCTTCGACGAGCCGTAGGCCTGCGGTGTAGGCGCTGAGCCCGAACGTCACCGCGAGCACGACGGCGATCTCGATCTTGAGCGTGCGGCGTTGCGGCTCGAGTTGCTCGTGGGGCCCGGTCACCGAAGCTACGGTAGCGGCGCCCCGTTGGCGTGGCCGATCGTCTGGGTCAGATGCGGCGCGCGCGCAGTCCGTTGAGGAATGGGCAGCCCATCAAGATGCGGATGGCCTGGCTCAGGCCGGTGACGTCGTCGACCGGGTTGGGGAACGGCAACCGCACGTCGTGGTCGCCGTGTTCGTTCTCCACGCGCAGTTGCACGCCGTAGCGGTCCAGGCCCAGCGGGCGCACCCGCCCCTGGCGCAGCGTGATCGGCAACCGGGTGGCCAGGCGTTCCACCACGTCGCGGTGCGAGGACTCCATGTGCTGCAGCCAACCGGATTCCATCGCGCAGAACGGATCGGGGCGGGCCTGCAGGAGCGCCCCGAGGCCGACCGACTCGGCGCCGGTGGCGTCGGCCACCACGACGGACTCGATCTCCAGGCGCATCAGGGTGTGGTTGTCGTCATTCTGGTGGGCGTTCGGCTGGTCCCTGGAATTCACCTGCAGTAGAGCCGGATTCGGGTTCTCGGTGGCGATCAGGTCGAGCAGCGCCGGAACCTCGTCGCTCGGTACGTGCTGCAGACGGCCACGGATCCAGACCAGGGAGCGCACCGGTTCGCGTAGTGGGAGCGGGGCGTAGTCGGTCATCTCCAGCACGGCCTGCACCCCGGCCGAACCGGCGGATATCGCCATGCCGGCCAACGGGCCGGCCTCGGGGACGGTGATCGCGAACGACCCGTCGTCGAGCAGGTGATGAACGGGTGAGGCGACGGGTTCGATGCCCTCGATCGCGACCATGGCGCCGCCGCCTCGTGCGCATGCGCTGCGGATCCGCTCGGCTGTCGTCGGTGTCGCTATGGCCATCTCGCCGCCTTCGAAACTAGGTGAGGTGATTAGGTGAGGTAAGCCTAACTTAACTGGGTGGTCTCCGGTGGGCAAGGCTTCCGTGAAACACCGGCCGCGCCGTCCTCAACCGATGGCGCGCAGACGACGACCCGATAGGGTTGGGATGTGCCACGCATCGCCTACCTCGGGCCCGAGGGAACCTTTACCGAAGTGGCGTTACTGCAGATGGTGGCCCATGAGTTGGTGCCCGGACTGTCGTCGGCATCCGGCGACGGCAAAGCTCGGTTCACCCCGGTTCTGACCGACAGCACCCCCGGCGCGCTGGCCGCGGTGCGTGACGGCCGGGCCGATTACGCGTGCGTGCCGATCGAGAACTCGATCGAGGGGTCGGTGCTGCCGACCCTGGACAGCCTGGCCGTCGGGAAGCCACTGCAGATCTATGCCGAGCTGACTCTCGACGTCGCCTTCACCATCGTGACCCGGCCCGGGCACACCGGGCCCGTACAGACCGTCGCCGCCTTCCCCGTGGCCCTCGCCCAGGTGCGTCAGTGGCTGGCCGCCAACCTGCCCGACGCGGACATCGTCCCGGCCACGTCCAATGCCGCCGCCGCCCACGAGGTGGCCGAGGGACGGGCCGACGCCGGGGTGAGCACGAGACTGGCCGCCGACCGCTGCGGCCTGGACGTCCTTGCCGCCGACGTGGTCGACGAGGCCAATGCCCGCACCCGCTTCGTCCTGGCCGGGCCGCCCGGCGCCCCGCCGGCAGCCACCGGTGCCGATCGCACCTCGGTGGTCCTGCGGCTGGACAACACCCCGGGCGCCCTGGTCACGGCGATGACCGAATTCTCGATCCGCGACATCGACCTCACCCGGATCGAATCTCGGCCCACCCGAACCGAGCTCGGCACCTACATGTTCTTCCTGGACTGTGTCGGACACATCGACGACGATTCGGTGGCCGAGGCACTCAAAGCGCTGCACCGACGTTGTACCGATGTGCGATATCTCGGTTCCTGGCCTACCGGAGCGACCGCGGGTGCACCCCCGCCGCGCCTGGACGAGGCCTCACAGTGGTTGGCAGGCTTGCGCGCGGGAACGGACGACTCATGAGCGGCCGGCTGATCCTCGTCCGTCACGGGCAGTCCCACGGCAACGTCGCCCGGCGGCTGGACACCCTGCCTCCCGGCGCCGAGCTGACCGACCTCGGCCACGACCAGGCCCGGAGGTTCGCCGGAACGCTTCCCCAGCGCCCGTCGATCCTCGCGCACTCGGTGGCCCGGCGCGCGGCACAGACCGCCGCCGGTATCGGTGTCGAAACCGGCCTTGTCCCATTCGAATTCGAAGGGGTCCACGAAGTCCAGGTCGGTGAACTCGAGGACCGAAGCGACGACGACGCCGTCGCCGAGTTCAACCGGATCTACGAGCGCTGGCACCGGGGCGAACTGGACGTGCCGATGCCCGGCGGCGAAAGCGCCGAGGCGGTGCTGGCCCGGTATGTACCGGTGCTCACCGAGCTGCGGGTCCGCTACCTGGACGACCACGACTTCGACAGCGACATCGTGCTGGTGAGCCATGGCGCGGCGATCCGGCTGGTGGGCGCCGTGCTGGCCGGCGTCGACGGCAGCTTCGCGCTCGACCATCACCTGGCCAACACCGAATCGGTGGTGCTGGCGCCGATCACCGACGGGCGCTGGAGCTGCGTGCAGTGGGCGGCGGTGACACCGCCCTTCTACCCGGAGCCCGGCGCCACACCGGTGACGGACGCGGTGCAGTCCGAAACCGACCCGATGGGTTAACCGGTCCGCCGGATCGAGAGCGCACTCTCATGCGCACACGGGCAGCCCACCGCCTCACAATCGAGGCTGAACGTATGCGCTGCTTCCGGGGTGGTGCAGGTGTCGTCGGTGCATTCCGCGCGGTACCGCACGTGCTGGATCACGGTGCCGTGGCAATGCTCCAGACCGGCTGCGCACTCCCGGCACTGGATGGTCATAGCCCGTTGATAGCACTGCGGGCCGACAAAACGCGGTTGCCGCGCGGGGGTTGGCGGCTCATCTCGACCGTATGTCTTCGCGCAAGCGGCTCATCCCCAGCCAAGTTCGTGGAGCCGCTCGTCATCGATCCCGAAATGGTGCGCGATCTCGTGGATCACCGTGATCGCCACCTCGTCGACCACGTCGGCCTCGCTGTCGCAGAAATCCAGCAGGGCCCCGCGGTAGATCGTGATGGTGTCCGGCAATGAGCCGGCGTACCAAGAATCCCGCTCGGTGAGCGCCACTCCCCGGTACAGCCCCAGAATCTCGGGCTCGTCGGGATCACGGTCCTCCACCAGGATCACGACGTTGTCGATCGCGGCCGCCAACCGCGGAGGGATCAGGTCGAGCGCATCGGATACCAACTCGTCGAACCGCTGCGAGCTCATCCGCACCGGCACGGCTACGGCGCCGGCGGTACGGGGGCAGGCTCACCCGGAGGCGGGCCGGCGGGTGGTGCCGCGCCATCGGGAGCAGGAGCGGGAGCCGGTGCCGGGCCCTGCTCGGGTGCCGGGGCCGGTGCCTGCTCGGGCGCCGGCGGGTTGAAGGTGTTGGCCTGCGTGGGAGCCGGCGCCGCGGTGGTCGAGGCCTGCGGCATGTGCTGACCGCTCGACGACGAACCCGACGAACCCGACGAACCCGAGGACCCCGACGAACCGGAGCCCGACGAACTCGAGGAGCCCGATCCGGATGAACCGGATCCCGACGACGAGGACGAACCGGACGACGATGAACCGGAAGATGATGTCTCGTCCACATCGGGCATCGGGACGGGCGGCAGATTGAGCCGCTCCTCCGGGATGTCGGGCGGTGCGATCGGGGGCTGCCCGTTGATCATCAGCGGTCCCTTGGCGCTGTTGATCAGTGTCGACCAGCCACCGTTGCCCAACGTGGCGCCGATGCTGCACGACACCTGGTGGCTGCCGGCCGACCAGCTGGGCAGTGAGATCGTGCTGTAGCTCAGCGCCAGCGTGGTGGTGCGCAACTGGACCGGGGCCAGATAGGCATCGGTCTGCTCAGTGCAGGTGTCCTTGATGAAGTTGTCCTGATCGCCTTCAGCCGGCAGGCCGCCCGGGAATTTCTCGGCGAGGTTGACCGCGCCGGTGACCTCCATGGCGTGCGGCGCCGCGCAATCGACCGGGACGTCGGTGGGCTGGTTGGTGGCGGCGTCGATACCCAGGCAGGTGCCTGCGGCCCAGACCTTCGATTGATCGACGTCGGCCACCTTGCCTGCCGACTCCAACTGGCCGTCGCCGGGGCCGAGGAGTTGCAGCCCGCACAGCATGCGCCGCTCACCGGACTGCTTCCAGGCCTTCTCGCCCGACCACAACAGGCCGATGGTGTATTTGCCGTTCGGGTCGTACTTGGGACCCAGGTAGCCACGGACCGACGGGGTGCACTGTTCCTGGCTGATCTGCTTGATCCGGTCCACCGACGGCGGCGGCGCACCCGGCCCGTACTCGCTGCCGGGGAAGGTACGCATGTCGACGGCCTGGGCGACCTCGAAGCGATGGTTGTCCTTGCAGTCGACGATGTGCGCGGCGTCGGGGTTGCGCCCGGGCCAGTTCAGACAGTCGCCACGTTTGACGTGATTGAAGGTGTCGTTGCCGCGGGGCCCGAGGGCGATCGCGCCCGGGGCGGAGCTCGATCCCTCGCTCCGGGGCAACGCGGTGATCAGCCCGGCGATGAGCAGCGCGCCAAGCGCGGTCAACAGCAGCGCACGTCGCGTCGACGCGGCCGCCAGACTCTGCCACCACCGTTCCCTCGCGGGTTGTTCGTCCGGCAGAGGTTCGGCGAGCAGGACCCCGTGCTCGGGGTGCTCGGGGTGCTCGGGTGCTTCCAACATTGCCCTCCATTGTGACAGGCGTGTCAGCCCTTGTGACAAGTGATGCAGTTGTAATGTTGCGAGGTTGTGCCCGAGGGCCGTCGCCCACGGCCGGCGTCAACTCATCGACCACCTCAGATGTACGTCGCCGCACTTCAAAAAGTAGGGTTGCGCCCGTGATCGACCTCAAGCTGCTGCGCGAGAATCCCGACTCCGTCCGTGCGTCGCAACGGGCCCGGGGGGAGGACCCGGCGCGCGTCGACGCCCTGCTGCAGGCTGATACGGCACGGCGGGCCGCGATCTCGACGGCCGACAACCTGCGTGCCGAACAGAAGGCCGCCAGCAAGCTCGTCGGCAAGGCCACACCCGAGGAACGCCCGGCCCTGCTGCAGCAGGCCAAGGATCTGGCCGAACAGGTCAAGGCCGCCGAGGTGGCCCAGGCCGAGGCCGAGACTGCCTTCACCGCGGCCCACATGGCGATCGGCAACGTGGTCATCGACGGTGTGCCGGCCGGTGGCGAGGACGACTTCGCGCTGCTCGACACCGTCGGTGAACCGCGGGCGATCGAGAATCCCAAGGACCACCTCGAGCTGGGCGAGGCGCTCGGGCTGATCGACATGGAGCGCGGCGCCAAGGTGTCGGGTTCGCGGTTCTACTTCCTCACCGGTGCCGGTGCCCTGATGCAGCTGGGCCTGCTGCAGTTGGCCACCCAGATGGCCGTCCAGAACGGGTTCACGCTGATGATCCCGCCGGTGCTGGTGCGTCCGGAAGTCATGGCGGGCACCGGATTCCTCGGTGCGCACGCCGACGAGATCTACCGGCTGGAAGCCGACGACCTGTACCTGGTCGGCACCTCGGAGGTGCCGATGGCGGGCTATCACTCCGACGAGATCCTGGACCTGTCCGCCGGCCCGCGGCGGTATGCCGGCTGGTCGTCGTGCTTCCGGCGCGAGGCCGGCAGCTACGGCAAGGACACCCGCGGCATCATTCGGGTGCATCAGTTCGACAAGGTCGAGGGATTCGTCTACTGCAAGCCCGAGGACGCCGAGGCCGAGCACCAGAAGCTTCTGGGTTGGCAACGCCAGATGCTGGCGGCCATCGAGGTGCCCTACCGGGTGATCGACGTCGCCGCAGGCGATCTCGGCTCCTCTGCGGCACGCAAGTACGACTGTGAGGCGTGGGTGCCCACCCAGCAGACCTACCGGGAACTCACGTCCACCTCGAACTGCACGACGTTCCAGGCGCGGCGGTTGGCCACGCGTTACCGCGACGAGAACGGCAAGCCGCAGATCGCCGCCACGCTCAACGGCACGCTGGCCACCACCCGCTGGCTGGTGGCGATCCTGGAGAACCATCAGCAACCCGATGGCAGCGTGAGGGTTCCCGACGCGCTGGTGCCGTTCGTCGGCACCCCGGTGCTGGAACCCCGGTAACCGTCCACACCGCGGCCCAGTAGAACTGCGGACATGTCGGGGGACAGCCCGGTACGGGTAGGGGTGCTCGGCCCGGTGGCGGCCTGGGTCGGCGACGAGCCGGTGGATCTGGGTGCGCGGCTGCAGCGGGCGCTGCTGGCGAGATTGGTTGCCGCACACGGCCACACGGTGTCCGTCGACCGGCTCATCGACGATCTGTGGGAGGGCGAGCCGCCGCCCAAGGCGTTGTCGGCCCTGCAGGTCTACGTCTCGCACCTGCGGCGGGCGCTGGAGCCGGGGCGGCAGCGTCGGGCCCCGGCCCGCATCCTGGTCAGCGCCGCACCCGGATACTGTCTGCGACTGCCGGTGGACGCCGTCGATTCCTGGCGGTTCGAAGCGAAAGTCACTGCGGCGTATGAGGAATCGGACCCGCAGCAACGTGTGTACCTGCTCGACGGGGCGCTGGCCGACTGGTCGGGAGATCCGTTCGCGGGGGCGGGCGATGCGCTGTGGGCGGCGCCGGAGGTCGCCCGGCTGACCGAGCTCCGGCTGGCCGCGGTGGAAGCGCAGGCCGCTGCGCAGGTGGAACTGGGCCGGTACAGCACCGCCATCGCCGCGCTGGAACGACACGTCGGCGAGCGTCCGGGCCGGGAAGGCGCCGCCGCCGTGCTGGTGACGGCGCTCTATCAGACCGGACGCCAGACCGACGCGCTGGAGGTGTTGCGCCGCACCCGGGACCACCTCGTCGATGAGCTCGGTTTGGAGCCGGGCCGGGCGCTACGCGACCTCGAGCGCGACATCCTGCGTCAGGCCGACCATCTGGAGCCGTCCCGACCGCTGCAGCCGGCGATACCGGAGGTCGTCGCGCCCGACGGTGCGGAATTGGCCGCCCGCGGCCGTGCTGAACTGGCCGCCCACGGCCGTGCCGAGGAACTCGCCGAAATCGATGCTGCCGCACGCGCTGTCGCGGCAGGCGGCAGCGCGGTGCTGTGGATCGGGGGAGAAGCGGGATCCGGCAAGACGACGCTGGCGGCGACCGCGACAGCCCGGTTGCGCGCCGCGGGCTGGCGCACCGTTCTCGGCCGTTGTCCGGAGGTTCACGGCGCGCCGGCGGGGTGGGCGTGGACCGAGGTACTGCGCGAGTTGCTGGACGCCGGAGCCCAGGTGGACGACGGCAGGCAGGCGCTGGCTCCGCTGCTGCACGACGTCGCCGCGGTCGAGCCGGGCACGTTCTGGTTGGGGCATGCGGTGGCCGACGTGTTGAGCGCGATCGCCGAGAGTCAACCGCTGGCAGTCGTTCTCGACGACCTGCACCGCACCGACGGGCTGACGTTGGAGCTCCTGCGGCTGGTAGCCGACCGGATCAAGGATCTCCCGGTGTTGGTCATCGGTACCTATCGCCCGTCGGAGGACCGCGGCGAACTCGAGGTGGCCCGGGCGGCACTGACGGTGCACACCGCGGCGCACCTGATACTCGACGGTCTCGACGCCGCGGCTACGGCCGCGCTGGCAGCCGACTACGGACTGACCGCCGCCAGCGGTGAGGCGCTGCGGCTGCTGCGTGAGCGGACCGGCGGCAACCCGTTGTTCGTCCGCGAACTGGCCCGGCTGATGGTCGCCGAGGGGCCGGACGCGGTGTGGGCATCGGTGCCGGTCGGGGTTCGAGATGTGTTGCGCCGCAGGGTGGCCCGATTGCCTGGCCCGACGGTCACCGCGTTGCGTCAAGCCGCCGTGCTGGGGCGCGACATCGACGTCGATCTGCTCGCCGAACTGGGCCGCAACGACCCCGAGGATCTGCTCGACGCGCTGGAACCGGCCGTCCTGCTCGGTCTGCTCGACGAGCCGGCGCCGGGCCGGTTGAGGTTCGCCCATTCGCTGGTGCGCGACACCCTCTACGAGGACACCTCGAAGCTGCGGCGGTCGCGGTTGCACGGTGCCGCGCTGGACCTGCTGCGCGCACCCGGCCGGTCGGTCGACCCGGCCGCCCTGGCGCACCACGCAGTCGCGTCGGCGACAGCGGAAACCGCTTTGGCCGCTACGGCTTTCGCGACAGCGGCGGCCCGCGAGGCGGACTCGGTGGGGGCTCACGCCGAAGCTGCCAGGCAATGGCGTGCCGCCGTGCAGATGCTGGAGTTGGCGGCCAGTCGCCGGTTGGGGCCCAGCGACAAGGGCCTGGAAAACGAGATCGACGCGCGGTGCGGGCTGATCTCGGCACTGGCCCAGTCCGGAGACGCCGTCGCCGCGCGCATCGAGTTGAAGGCTGCGCTGCAGTTGCTGACCGGGACGTCGCGCGACGATCTGATGGTGCGGGTGCTCACCGCGTGGGACACCCCGCTGGTGTGGCGGGACCGTGAGTACGACGAATCCGATGCGCAGATGATCGGCCTGCTGCGCCAGGTGCTGGACGGCGGTCCGGCGAAAGTCACTGCGGCCGAACGGATCAGGTTGCTCAAGGCGCTCTACGTGGAGTTGGAGGGTACCGATCCCGACGGCGCACTGGCCGCCAGCACGGAGCTGCTCGAATTGGCCCGCCGCGCCTACGCCGAGGACCCGGCATCGTCGGGTCGGTTGTTGTGTACCGCGCTCAACGTCCGGGCCTACTGCGCACTGGGACCGGACCTCGACGCCGAACGCGACGCGACCGCCGCCGAACTGTTGCAGACCGCGGAGGCCACCGAGCAGGCCGACTATCAAGCCGTGGCGCACTGGATGCTGTCGCTGGCGGCCGGTCACCGGTCCGATCTGGCAACCGCGAAACGGCATGTCGACATCGCGGTGGCCCGGGCCGGCACCGGGCAGCTCGTCCACCTCCTCGGAGTGCTGGGACTGTTCCGGGCCCGGATGTACCTGCTGGCCGCGCGATTGGAAGAGGCGGTGGGCGCCTACACCGATCTGGCGGCGCGCATGGTCGAGAACGGCGCCGCCAACGGGGCCAAGCTGGCGATGGTGGGCCGGGTGACGGGCGAGTTCTGCCTCGGAGACCTCGGCGTCCTTGCCGACGAGTTGGTGTTCTTCTACCGGGAGGTGTCGGTTGCCGCGCTGGACGCCGCGGTGCTCGCGCTGATCGCGCGGGGCCGCGAGGCCGAGGCGCGCGAGCTGTGGCGGGACCGCCAACCGATCGAGCGGGCCTACTTCTGGCTGCCCTTCACCGTGCTGCGCGTCAACGCGGCCGTGGCGCTCGGGGACATCGCGGAGGCCGAGGCCCGGGCGGCCGACCTCGGTCCGTACTCCGGGCGTATCGCCGGACTCGGTGTCGACGGGCTGATGGTGGGCCCGGTCGACGAGGCACTGGCCGCCGCTGCCGATGCGCTGGGCCGGCCGGATCAGGCGTGCGGCTACCGGGAGGCCGCCTCGGTGCTGCGGGACCGACTGGCGGCCGAAGCGCAGCGCTTCATCGACTGACGCCGGCGGTGCCGGCCTATCGACTGACGCCGGCGGTGCCGGCTTATCGACTGACGCCGGCGGTGCCGGCTTATCGACTGACGCCGAAGACCGCCCGCTCCAGGCGTCGGTACCGCAACCCGACGACGGCGAGCATCATCCGTAGCTCGATCCCCGCCTGCCCGGCCAGTTGTGCGCGCTCGTCGTCGTTCATCACGGCGAGCGCCCGCGGACCCTCGAACCACAACGACCCGCCTTTACGGGCGGCTTTCTCCACCGTCGCCCAATCTGTCACCGAGACGTGTTCGGTGATCATGGGGAACACCGCCATCTCCTCGTCGTTGATGTGCTCGGTCAGCAAGGCCGCCAGTTCGGCCAGCTCGATGGCCATGAGGCCGGCGATATGGCGGTCACCCATCGACAGCCGGAACGCGGCGGCGCGGGCCTGCAGCTGTTCCAACCGCGGGTCCAGCGCTGCGTGGTCGTCGATCAGCTCGCTCAGATCCACGTGGTCGCCCACACTCGCCCGGATCACCGGCCACAGCACCGCGTCCTCGGTGGTGTGGTGATGGTGGATGGAATCGCACAGCAACTCGACGTATCGGGAGATCGCCCGGGCACGGCCGGGGGTGCAGATCACATCCCGGTCGCGCACCGCCGCCGCCAGGTCGCTCAGGCGGAGCAGGTCGGCCAGCATCACGCGGTGAGCCAACGTGATACCCAGCAGGTCCGGTGCGGGATCGCCCGCGCTACGAGGTGAGACGCTGGTGGTAGGGGTGGTTGTCGGCACGGAAAACTCCTCGGGTTCGGCCGATCCGGTGCGGATCGGCACTCGCGGAGCACAGCCTGGTACCGGCGACTTAAGCGCGACTTGTTACCGGCTTGTCGCGGCCACAGTAGGGTTGCAGCCATGATCGACATCGACCTTGCCGAATTGCGTAACTGGTTCGGCTTCGGCGTGGCCGGCAACTTCGCGGGGCACCTCGAACAGGCCGGAGAGGCCGGGGATTTCGTCAAAGTGGTGACCGAAGGGTATGCGCCCAAAGGTATCTTCCCGTGGTACGCCCCCGGCCGGGACGACTTCCTGGGTGAGTTCCCGCTGTCCAGCGATGCCATCGTGCTGCCGGACGCCGGTGAGGTTGACGGCCCGCTCAACCTTCAGATCGAGCCTGAGGTCGGAGTGGCCTGCCGCGCGGTGTGGAACGGCGACACCGTGGTGCGGCTCGAGCCGTTCGCCCTCGGCGCCTTCAACGACTGCTCGATCCGCAGGCCGGGCGCACCCAAGATCAGCTACAAGAAGAACTGGGGCCCGGCCTCCAAAGGCGTTGCACCGCAATTCTTCGAGATCAGTGACCTCACTCCGGACGGTCCGACCGCCACGATGCGGCTGGTCTGCTACCTGAGCGAGGACGGCGGCCAGCAGCACGCCTACGGCGTGGATTCACCCCTGGTGGGCTACTCGTATTACGGCGAGGTGCTGCTGGACTGGATCGTCGAACGGCTGGCCAACCAGAAGGGTTCGGCCGATACGCCGCTGGAGGATGTCGGCGCGTTGATGGTGGCCAGCGGTCATCCCGAGAACGTGCTGATCGGCATCGGTGCCACCCGTTACACCCCGCTGGGCGAGTCCACCTTCCTCAAGCCGGGTGACGAGGCCATCGTCCGGGTGTACGACAGCGCCTCCAGCGCGGCTTCCGAACTGCGGCAGGTGGTCTCGGCGCGCTAGCCGCCGAGCAATTCCTCCAGGCGGGCGACGAACTCGTCCGGGCGGGCCGGGGTGAACGCCGGCTTCGGGTAAGTGCCCGGCACGTCGAGGGTGATCAGCGTCGAACGCAGCGGACGGTGCACATCCAGCGGCAGCCAGCGGCGCAGGTCGGTGCTGCCCCACAACCGGAAGCGCTGCATCCACAACCCCAGTGGGGTGGCCTCGTATCCGGTGATCGACCGCAGCGGGATCACCTTCGAGGTTCCCGACGGGAAGTGGTAGCGCCGCAACGTGATCGCCTCTCGATCCAGCTGGATCAGGCCGTCGTCGTAGTACTGGCGCGGGGCGGTCATGACTTGCTGCACCGCAACTCGTGGCCTTTGGTGGTCAGGCATTTGCCGTTGTCCAGGTTCCACTGCCAGCCGTGCAGGTTGCAGGTGAGGGTGTTGCCTTCCACCACACCGAATTTCGAGAGGTCGGCTTTCAGGTGGGGGCAGCGGCGCTGGATCTGGAAGCCGTCGAGGGTGATCGATGAGGTGTCGTCGTGGGCTTCGGCGAACCAGCCGTCGGCGTAGGCGATGCGCTCATCGGTGAGGCATTTGAAGAATGTGTACAGGTATTCGTTGTAGCCGCCCACGCGCCAGGCTTTGAACCGGGTGGACAGGAAGATGGTGTTGACCCAGTCCGGTTCGTCATCGCGGAGCACGGTGCGCACCAGTTCGGGTGGGATCGCGAACCCGTAGCGGAATTTCTCGTCGGCGATGGGTTCGCGGACAAGGCGTTTCGGGAAGTCCAGGACCACGGTCTCGCTGTGCTCGGGGCCGGACAGCCGTAGTTCCACCGGGTAGCCGATGCCGTCGCAGATCTGGTCGGTCTGGCTCATGATCGGCTCGAACAGCGCCCGCAGTCCGGGCAGCAGGGGCTCACCGGCTGCCGGTGCCCACGTGGCTTTCTCCGCGGCCAGTACCGGGGCCATGCGTTGGGCGAAGTCCTCGATGTAGGCGGCTTTGCCGGTGGTGAAGATCGTCTCGGGGTCCTCGACCGGGTGGGTCAGTGAATCGAGTTGGGAGCCGGTGAATTCGGCGGTGCTGCCGGGGATCATCAGCAGCCCGCCGTCATGGCCGTGGCGGCGCATCTGATCCAGGAACACCACCTGGTCGGGGAAGATGTTGGCCGGGTCGCCGTGGTCGTCGTTGAGATCGCGCAGTTCGGGATCCAAAAAGCACGGCGGGCCGGCCGAGGGGATCACCCAGCTCGCCCCGACTTGGGCGATGTATTGGCGGCACCGGTCCATCTGACGTTGGCGTTTCTGGATGCCGAACGCTTCTTTGGCCCGGTCGGGCATGTCGTAGACCATCGGGTACCAGATGGCCCCGGAGTACTGCAGCATGTGCACGTCGATCTGCCCGAAGTCGCTGTGCACCATGTCGAGGTCGACGGGGCGGGCGTCGTTCATGTTGAACACGACGGTCTGGCCGTCGTCAACCACGAGCCCTGAGTCGCCGATCGGGCCGTCTGCGGGTGCGCGCAGCGCGATGATCATCACGTCGAGGTCGCCTTTGGGGCCGCGCACGGTGTGTTTGACCGAGTCGGTGGTTTCGAAGAACCGGTGAAAGCCCAGGGCGGTCAGTTCGCGTTGCAGGTCGGGCACCGGGAAGTCGGGCAGCAGCACCACGGCGTCCTTGTTGACGTGGCGGCGCAGGTTTTCGGGGTCGAAGTGGTCCTTGTGCAGGTGTGAGACGTAGAGGTAGTCGACATCGCCCAGAGCGTCCCAGTCCAACTGCGTGTTGTCGGGGAACGGGAACCAGGAGGCGAAGTACGCGGGGTTGACCCACGGGTCGCACAAAATGCTGCCAGCCTTGGTCTCGATCAGGAAGCCGGCATGCCCGACACTGGTGACCTGCACAAACGGCCTTTCGATGGAGTGCTTTGATGCCCGCCCAGCCTAGCCCGAGTTGGGTGACGCTCCGATACGGGCTGGGATTAGGCTGGCCACGTGGAACCGGTGTACGGGACTGTCATACAACTCGCTCGGCTGACCTGGCGCATGCAGGGGCTGAAGTTCAACGTGACCGGGGTGGAGAACGTCCCGGTCACCGGCGGCGCGGTGGTGGCCATCAACCACACCAGCTACTTCGACTTCACCTTCGCCGGTCTGCCTGCCTACCTGCAGAAGCGGGGCCGCAAGGTGCGGTTCATGGCGAAGAAGGAAGTTTTCGACAACAAGATCACCGGGCCGATCATGCGCAGCCTGCGTCACATCGAGGTCGATCGTGACAGCGGCGCCGCCTCGTTCGAGGCAGCTGTCGACCAACTCAAGGCCGGTGAACTGGTCGGGGTGTACCCGGAGGCGACGATCAGCCGCAGCTTCGAGATCAAGGACTTCAAGTCCGGCGCGGCGCGGATGGCGATCGAGGCCGGGGTGCCGATCGTGCCGCACATCGTGTGGGGTGCGCAGCGCATCTGGACCAAGGGGCACCCCAAGACGCTGTACCGGCCAAAGGTGCCGATCTCGATCGCGGTGGGCGAGCCGATCCAGCCCACCCTGCCCGCGGCCGAGCTGACCGCACTGTTGCATTCACGCATGCAACATCTGCTCACCCAGGTGCAGGACGCCTACGGGCCGCATCCGGCCGGTGAGTTCTGGGTGCCGCACCGGCTCGGTGGTTCGGCCCCGACGCTGGCCGAGGCCAACCGGATGGATGCCGACGAGGCCGCCGCCAAGGCGGCCAAGCGTGCGCTGGATGGGCCCGCTGGACCTTCTGGACCCACCGGGGTCTCGGGGTAAGTCGCCTATGGAACCGGTTTTCCGAAGCTTGGAGATTGCCGCCGGGCTCGCGGTCAGGGCCACCGGAACCAGGATCACCTTCCGCGGGTTGGACAATCTGCCTGCCACGGGCGGTGCCGTCATGGCCATCAACCACACCGGCTACGTCGATTTTCTGCCCGCCGCTCTGGCCGCCACCGAACGTGGCCGCCGGATGCGCTTCATGATCAAGGCGGAGATGAAGCAGGTGAAGGCGGTGGACTACCTGATCAAGCACACCGGGACGATCCCGGTGGACCGCGGGGCCGGAGCCGGTGCCTATGCCGCGGCGGTGGACTCGCTGCGGCGCGGCGAGCTCGTCGCGGTGTACCCGGAGGCGACGATCAGTCGCAGCTTCGAGCTCAAGGATTTCAAGACCGGTGCGGCGCGCATGGCGCTGGAGGCCGGTGTCCCGATCATTCCGCTGATCGTCTGGGGTGCTCATCGCATCTGGACCAAAGACCATCCGAAGGCGTTGGGGCGCAAGAAAATTCCGGTGACGGTGGTGGCCGGCCGGCCGATCGTGGCGACGGGTTCGGTCGCCCGGATCGATGACACGCTGCGGGCCGCGATGTCGTCACTGCTGGACCAGGCTCAGCACGACTACCCCGAACCGGCCGGGGCGTACTGGGTTCCGAACCGGCTCGGTGGAAGTGCGCCGACGCCTGTCGAAGCAAAGTTGCTCGACGAGGCGGAACTGGCCGAACGCGCGCGCAAGCGCGCCGAACGTGAAGCGACGGGAAAAAAGTGACGGGTGCCGAGCGGACGCCGGGGTTGATCGCCACCGACGTGGACGGAACGCTGCTCGATGAGGACGAGACGGTCACGCCGCGCACGAGGGCGGCGGTACAGGCGGCGGTCGAGGCGGGGGCGACGTTCGTCCTGGCGACCGGACGGCCGCCGCGCTGGATCGCGCCGGTGGTCGACGGCCTCGGCCTGGCGCCGATGGCGGTGTGCGCCAACGGCGCCGTGATCTATGACCCGGCCACCGACCGCATCGTGTCGGCGCACACGCTCTCGACCGAGGTGCTCGGTGAGCTCGCCGAGATCGCCACGCGGGTGATTCCGGGCGCGGGCCTGGCCGTGGAACGGGTGGGTCGTTCTGCGCACGACGCCGCGACCCCGCAGTTCGTCAGCTCGCCGGGATATGAACACGCCTGGCTCAACCCGGACAACACCGAGGTGTCGGTCGAGGATCTGCTCAGTGCCCCCGCGGTCAAGCTGCTCATCCGCAAGGCCGGCGCACGCAGTGCCGACATGGCTGTTGAACTTCTCAAACACATTGGGTTACAGGGCGATATCACTTATTCGACCAACAACGGTCTGATCGAGGTGGTGCCGCTGGGCATCAGCAAGGCCACCGGTGTCGCGGAATTGGCCGCCCCGCTGGGGCTCACCGCCGCGGACGTCGTGACCTTCGGCGACATGCCCAATGACATACCGATGCTGAGCTGGGCCGGGCGGGGTGTGGCGATGGGCAATGCCCACCCCGAGGCGGTGGACGCGGCCGACGAGGTCACCGTGACCAATGCCGAGGACGGTGTGGCCCGGGTGCTCGAACGCTGGTGGTCCTGAGCGGTCAGGTGATCGGGGTGAAACGCTCCAGCTGCACCGGCTGCTGATCAGGTGACGGCGGGGGCAGTTCCACCGGCACACCGTCGACGACGCGGGTGACGGTGCCCTTCTCGCGGTCGAAGTTCAGCGTGCCGTGCTGGAAGTTCTGCACGATCCACTGGGGCTCGGGAATCTCCGAGCTGGTCGGCAGGCCCAGGACTCCGCGTTCGAAGCCCAGCGCTCCCCATGCCTCGTAGATGCCGCCGGTGACCGGTTGTGCACCGCTGTCCGGTGACCAGTACACGGCGCCGTGCTCGAAGGTGGCGTAGCGGGCGGCCCCTTCACCGGTGGTCTCGGGAGAGGTCGGGTTGCCGAGCATGCCGGCCGGTCCGCCCGCCGCCTGCCAGCGGGCGAAGATCGCGCCGCCGCGCATCTGGTCGGCCAGGTCCTCGGGGCCGGGGGGCCGGTTGAAGCGGGCGGCGATGTCGCGGATGCGGTCCATCTGGGCGTAGGCCGCGTTACCGGGGCAGTCGGTGATGCCGACATCGCGGTGGGTGAAGATCGTCGGGAGCGTCGGGGTGGCTCCGCGGGGGAAATGGGTGAACGACCCGCCGGCGGAGGTGAGCACGACGGTGCCGCGCGGGTCGATGTGATCGAGGCCGAGGCGCCAGCCCAGCAGGCGCCCGGTGTTGCGCACCTGGATCTCGGTCGGTGGCACGACGTCGAAGTCGCCCAGCATCGCCACCCCCCAGGTGTCGATGTTGAAGCCGCCGGTGTGGGAACCCTCGACAGGCCTGTCCATGCCGCCGGCACGGCCCTCGAACACCTGGCCGTACTTGTCGACCATGGCGTTGTAGGCGATGTCGCACCAGCCCAGCTCACGGGTGTGGTACTCGTAGATCGACCGGATGATGCCGGCCGAATCCTCGGGCGCATAGTCGTTGCTGCCCGCGGTGTGGTGCACGATGCCGGCACGGATGCCCTTGTCGTACACGGTGTTTCCGCATCGCATCGACTCGTTGGCGCCCCACTGTGCGCGTCCGATGATGGTCGGCGGTTGGCCGGGGTTGATGGCGGCGGTCGGCAGCGGCCCGACGTCGACGGGGGACTGGGGCGGGCTGATCAGCACCGCGGTGACGTTCTGGCCGATGGGTGCTTCGACGTTGGCCGGCACATAGCCGAGCCCCGGTTTGGCCGGGTCGGTCTTCCCGGTCTTCCCTGGCGGTGGCGGGGCGGGCGCCTGGGGTGCGCGGGTGACGGCGATCTGCACGGTGGTGGTGCGGCCGACGAACACCGGTTCGGTGCCGCGCGGGCCGGGAGTGTCGGCGCCGACCCCGTCGAGGTTCTCGGCCTGGTACCAGGGCCCCCAGGTGCCGTCGTCCTTGCGGGCGCGGACCCGGGCGGAAGTGCCACGTAGGTCCGGAGAGGTGAGCGCGACCATCGAGAACGGGCTGTCCTGATGGATCTCACGGATGCTCTCACCGACCGCGAGATTGTCCAATGGTTGCTGTGTGAGCTGCGGTGCAGCGTTCGCCTGGTCAGGGTGTTCGCCAGAATCCGTTCCGGAGATGGCCCACGGCACGATCACGACCGTCGCCGCGAGTGCGGTGAAGAGAATCGACGGCGCGGAGCGGCGGGACTGCACGGACTGATGTTACGTATGAGTCTGATGTTACGAATGATTCGACACGGCCCGCGCGTCGCCTTTCGCGCGCCGGCACCGGACACAACGGCACCGCAGAGCCGATGGCTTCTGCGGTGCCGTTCTTCTAACCGGGCCTTTTTACGGGATCGGCGGGGCCGGGACCGGCGGTGCGGGCACCGGCGGCTTCATCGCCGAGGTGATCGCCGGCATGACCATGCCCTTGAGCAGGTCGATGGCCTGGCCGGCGCCGAGCTGCTGAGCTGCGCTGGACAGGTCGCCGAACAGACCGCCGCCGCCACCGCCGCCGGTGGCAGGCATCGCGGCCAGCGACGGGTCGGCGCCCAGGAGCGGGTAGGTGCCCGCGCTGGGGTCCAGCCCGATCGGAGCCGAGATCGGCACCTCACCCGGACTGGTCAGACCGCCGCCCAGGGCCGGGTCCAGGCCCGTAGGCGAGGTCAGGCCCCCACCGCCCAAGCCGGCCGGGGTGGTGGTCAGCCCGCCCGGCGCGACACCGGCCGGCGTGAGCGCCGGGTTGGTGAGCGAGCCGGTCGTCGGCGGGGTGAGTGCCGGGTTGGTCAGCCCGCCGGGTGCGGCCGGAAGCCCGGCCGTCGGCGAGGTCAAGCTGGGTGACAGGCCATTGGGGCTGGTCAGCGCGGCGTCAGGGGACGTCAGGCCCGGTGAGGCGAGCCCCGGTGACGTCAGCCCCGGTGACGTGAGTCCGGGCGAGGTGAGTCCGGGCGACGTGAGGCCCGGGTCGGTCAGGCCCGGCGCGGTCAGCCCCGGTGACGTCAGACCCGGCGACGCCAGCCCAGGAGAGGTCAGGGTCGGCGAGCCGAGCGTCGGCGTCGGCGATGCGCCGGTCAGCATGCCTGTCGGCATCGGCGGCAGGTTGATGCCGAACTGGGACAGGCCCTGCGAGAGTGCGGACATCAGTTCACCCGGCAGGTCGGTGACCAGCGCAGCCTGGGTGAACTCGCGCTCCTGGGGCGCGGGGGACAGCTGCGACATGGCAACTAGGGCGACTGGACTTGCGACTGCCACTGCGGCGACTGCGCTCATGGCTGTCGAGAGCTTGCGTCGACGGCGGTTCGGCACGGAAGTCTCCTCAATATGTTTGCAGTTAAGGACTGCATTTCGGATTGCACGGGGTGCTCTCCGCTTGCTTCATCGGCGGTTCCGGACCAGTTGGTGTGGAGCCCATGAATGCCAACGAGATCGATGTTAAGGCTGTTACTCGTGGGTCTAGAGTGACGATATTGAATCGTGAGCGAATTGCGACCTGCGCGCTTTGTCGAATTCGGGCACAGCGGCACGGTCGGATACCCTGGCTGCCGATGACGTCCTTATCTCCCAGGGTCGCTACAGACCAGTCCAGCGGTCATTTCGACTTAATCGTCGTCGGTTCCGGTTTCTTCGGTCTGACGATCGCTGAGCGTGTGGCGACGCAGCTGGACAAGCGTGTCCTTGTTATAGAACGCCGCCCGCATATCGGCGGCAACGCCTACTCCGAAGCCGAACCGCAGACCGGCATCGAGGTCCACAAGTACGGCGCCCACCTGTTCCACACCTCCAATCAGCGGGTGTGGGACTACGTGCGGCAGTTCACCGACTTCACCGGCTATCAGCACCGCGTCTTCGCGATGCATGACGGCCAGGCCTACCAGTTCCCCATGGGGCTGGGCCTGGTCTCGCAGTTCTTCGGCCGGTACTTCACCCCCGACGAGGCCCGCGCCCTGATCAAGGATCAGGCCAGCGAGATCGCCGGGCACGAGGCGGCCAACTTCGAGGAGAAGGCCATCTCGCTGATCGGGCGCCCCCTCTACGAGGCGTTCATGAAGCACTACACCGCCAAGCAGTGGCAGACCGACCCGCGCGAGCTGCCGGCGGCCAACATCACCCGGCTGCCGGTGCGCTACACGTTCGACAACCGCTACTTCAACGACACCTACGAGGGCCTGCCGGTCGACGGTTACACCGCCTGGCTGGAGAACATGGCCTCCGACGACCGCATCGAGGTGCGGTTGGACGTCGACTGGTTCGACGTGCGCGACGATCTCCGCGCGGCCAACCCCGACGCCCCGGTCGTGTACACCGGTCCGCTGGACCGCTACTTCGACTACTCCGAGGGTCGGCTGGGCTGGCGCACACTGGATTTCGATCTCGAGGTGCTCGATACCGGAGACTTCCAGGGCACGCCCGTCATGAACTACAACGACGCCGACGTGGACTACACCCGGATCCACGAGTTCCGGCACTTCCATCCCGAGCGGGACTACCCGGCCGACAAGACGGTGATCATGCGGGAGTTCTCGCGATTCGCCGAAGAGAACGACGAGCCGTACTACCCGATCAACACCGAGGCCGACCGCACCCTCCTGGCCTCCTACCGCGCCCGCGCCAAGGCCGAAACCGCCTCGGAGAAGGTGCTTTTCGGTGGCCGGCTGGGCACCTACCAGTACCTCGACATGCACATGGCCATCGCCAGCGCACTGAACATGTACGACAACACCCTGGCACCGCACCTGGCTGACGGTGCGCCGCTGGTGACCGAGCAGACCGACAAGGAAAGCAGCAACGCATGAGCGACATCCCTTCCGGCGCACTGGACGCCGGAGAATCCAGGGCGGTCAGTCTGCTGGCCCGCGTGATCCTGCCGCGACCGGGTGAGCCACTGGACGTCCGCAAGCTCTATCTCGTCGAAGACACGACCAATGCCCGCCGGGCCCACGCGCCGACCCGGACCACCCTCGAGATCGGCACCGAGTCAGGCATCTCGTTCGCGACCTACTTCAACGCCTTCCCGGCCAGCTACTGGCGGCGCTGGTCCACCCTGAAATCGGTGGTGCTGCGCGTCGAACTGACCGGCACCGCCCGCGTCGACGTCTACCGGTCCAAGGCCACCGGCGCCCGGATCACCGTCGGCGGGGCCCCCGTCTCCAGCGGCGACTCCGGCGAACCGGCGGCGGTCGAGTTCGAGATCGACCTCACCCCCTTCGAGGACGGCGGCTGGATCTGGTTCGACATCACCAGCAACACCGCGGTCCGGGTCCACAGCGCCGGGTGGTACGCGCCGTCCCCCGCGCCGGGCCGGGGCAACATCGCCGTCGGCATCCCGACCTTCAACCGTCCCTCGGACTGCGTCAACGCGCTCGCCGCCCTGACCTCGGATCCGTTGGTGGACGAGGTGGTCAGCGCGGTCATCGTGTCCGATCAGGGCACCAGCAAGGCCAAGGATCACCCCGGATTCACCGCGGCCGCCGACGCGCTCGGCAACCGGCTCACGATCCACAACCAGCCCAACCTCGGCGGGTCCGGCGGCTACAGCCGGGTCATGTACGAGGCGCTGAAGAACACCGACTGCGAACAGATCTTGTTCATGGACGACGACATTCGCATCGAACCCGATTCGATCCTGCGGGCCCTGGCCATGAACCGGTTCGCCAAGGAACCCATCCTGGTCGGTGGGCAGATGCTCAACCTGCAGGAGCCGTCACACCTGCACATCATGGGCGAGATGGTCGACCGGGCGAACTTCATGTGGTCGGCGGCCCCCAACGCCGAATACGACCACGACTTCGCCAAGTACGCGCTGGACGACACCGAATCCGACCGCAGCAAGCTGCTGCACCGCCGGGTTGACGTGGACTTCAACGGCTGGTGGATGTGCATGATCCCGCGGCAGGTGGCCGAGGAGCTCGGCCAGCCGGTCCCGCTGTTCATCAAGTGGGACGACGTCGAGTACGGGTTGCGCGCCGCCGAGCACGGCTACCGCACGGTCACCCTGCCCGGTGCGGCGATCTGGCACATGGCCTGGAGCGACAAAGACGACGCCATCGACTGGCAGGCCTATTTCCACCTGCGTAACCGGCTGGTGGTCTCCGCGCTGCACTGGGATGGCGACGTGCGGGGGCTGTTGGCCAGCCACCTCAAGGCCACCTTCAAACACCTTCTGTGCCTTGAATACTCGACGGTCGCGATCCAGAACCGGGCCATGGAGGACTTCCTGGCCGGCCCGGAGCACATCTTCTCCATCCTGGAATCGGCCCTGCCCGACATTCGCAAGATGCGCCAGGACTACCCCGACGCCGTCGTGCTGGGCGGTGCCACCGAACTGCCGCCGGCCTCGGATATCAGGCGCAAAAAGATCGGCATCCCGGTCTCCAAGCCGGCGATCGTCGTGAACCTGGCCCGTGGCGTCGTCCACCAACTGCGTCAGCACGATCCGGAAACCCACATCCGGCCGCAGATCAACGTGGCGACCCAGGACGCCCGCTGGTTCTCGCTGTGCCGGGCCGATGGAGTCACCGTCACCACCGCCGATGGGCGTGGTGTGGTGTACCGGCAGCGGGACCGCGCCAAGATGTTCGCGTTGCTGCGTGCCTCGCTGCGGCAGCAGTTGCGTGTGGTCCGTCAGTTCGACCGCCTGCGCAAGGTCTATCGTGAGGCGCTGCCGGTGCTGACCAGCACCCAGAAGTGGGAGACGGTGTTGCTGACCGAGTCGGCGGAGAAAAACTGACATGACCGATGCCCCGCGCGGCGAGGACGCCGTGTTGGTTGCCGTGCAGTCCGCCCTGGCCACCCGGCCCGGCGTGCTGAGCGGCGCGCGTGCGCTGTCGCATTTCGGCGAGCACAGTCTGGGTTGGCTCGGGCTCGCGGCCGCCGGTGCGCTGGCGCAGCCGGCCAAGCGCAAGTCTTGGTTGGCGGTGGGCGCGGGTGCGTTCCTGGCCCATGCCGCCGCGGTACTGATCAAGCGGGTGGTGCGCCGTGAGCGGCCGCACCACCCCGACATCGCCGTGAACGTCGGGACGCCGAGCCGGTTGAGTTTCCCTTCGGCACATGCCACCTCGACCACCGCAGCCGCGGTGCTGCTGGCCCGGACCACCGGTCTGCCGGTGCGCGCGGTGCTGGTGGTGCCCATGGCGCTGTCACGTCTGGTGCTGGGCGTGCACTATCCCACCGATGTTCTCACCGGCGTGGCCGTCGGGGCAGCCGTCGGTTCTGTGGTTGGAAAAACTGCCGGTGTCGGGCCGAAGGAGACAGTGGCCAAATGAGTGAGGAAGTGCTGCCGGAACTCGGCCCGCCGAAGAATCTGGCCGCCGGGCTGATCAAGGCTGTCCGTCCGCGCCAGTGGATCAAGAACCTGCTCGTCCTGGCCGCCCCGTTGGCCGCGGTCGGCAGCGGCATCCAGTACGACTACGGCGACCTCGCCTACAAGGTGTCGATCGCGTTCGTGGTGTTCTGCCTGGCCGCGTCGTCGATCTATCTGATCAACGACGCCCGTGACGTCGAGGCCGACCGCGCCCATCCGACGAAACGGTTCCGGCCCATCGCTGCCGGTGTGGTGCCGGAGTGGATGGCCTACACGCTGGCCGTCGTTCTTGCGCTGGCCTCGCTGGGCATCGCGTGGCTGCTGACCCCGGATCTGGCGCTGGTGATGGCGGTGTACATCGCCATCCAGCTCGCGTACTGCTTCGGGCTCAAACACCAGGCCGTGCTCGACATCTGCATCGTGTCCTCGGGCTTCCTGATCCGCGCCATCGCCGGTGGTGTGGCCGCCGATATCCCACTGTCGCAATGGTTCCTGTTGGTGATGGCCTTCGGCTCGCTGTTCATGGCGGCCGGTAAGCGCTACGCGGAACTGCAGTTGGCCGAGCGCACCGGGGCCAAGATCCGCAAGTCGCTGGAGAGCTACACCAGCACCTATCTACGGTTCGTCTGGACACTGTCGGCCACTGCGATGGTGCTCTGCTACGGCCTGTGGGCGTTCGGGCGCGACAGTGCCAACGACGCCTTGGGTCTCGACGGCCAGGACGCATCGTGGTACGCGATCACGATGGTTCCGTTCACCGTCGCGATCCTGCGCTATGCGGTTGACATCGACGGTGGCATCGCCGGTGAGCCTGAGGAGATTGCGCTGAAAGACCGAGTGCTGCAGATCCTGTTCCTGGCCTGGATCGGAACCATCGGTGCAGCCATCTACTTCAGCTGACCGGATTACGTTGCGCCGCCTGGCGGGCGGCGTGGGTGCCCGGTTGGCGCGGTGGCCGGTGTTTCCCTACGACGTCTCGGTGCGGGTGAGCCTGTGGGTGAGCGTGGTCGTGGTGGCCGGCCTGTTCGGCTGGGGCGCCTGGCAGCGCCGCTGGATCGCCGACGACGGCCTGATCGTGCTGCGGACGGTGCGAAACCTGATGGCGGGCAACGGTCCTGTCTTCAACGCGGGTGAGCGGATCGAGGCCAACACCTCCACCGTGTGGACCTATCTGGTCGCGCTGGGCGCATGGCTCGGCGGTCCGGTCCGGATGGAGTATGTGGCGCTGGCCTTTGCGCTGACGCTGAGCGTGCTCGGCGTCGTCCTGGCGATGCTCGGCACCGGCCGGTTGTACGCCCCGAGCCTGCAGGGCCGCCGGGCCCTGCTGCTGCCCGCCGGCGCGCTGGTCTACATCGCTGTCCCGCCGGCCCGCGACTTCGCCACCTCAGGGCTCGAAAACGGTTTGGTTCTGGCCTATCTGGGCCTGCTGTGGTGGATGTTGGTGTGCTGGTCGCAGGCTCTGCGTGCGGCTCCGGCAACGCGGCGCGGGACACCGAAGGGTGCACCGAATCCGGCGTCCAGCAAGTACTTCGAGGGGGCGCTGGCCACCCTGGCCGGGTTGAGCGTGCTGATCCGCCCCGAGCTGGCGTTGATCGGCGGCGGCGCACTGGTCATGATGCTGATCGCGGCGCGCGGCTGGCGGCGCCGGGGCCTGATCGTGGTGGCCGGTGGACTGCTGCCGGTTGCTTACCAGATCTTCCGGATGGGTTACTACGGGCTGTTGGTGCCGGGCACCGCGGTGGCCAAGGACGCCTCGGGATCGAAGTGGTCCCAGGGCCTGACCTATCTCACCAATTTCAACCACCCGTACCTGCTGTGGGTGCCGGTGCTGCTGCTGGCCGCGCTCGGTGGGGTTCTGCTGACCACGAGGACCCGGCCCTGGTGGGTGCGCCATCAGGTGCCCCGCGGCTATGGCTGGCTGGCCCGCACCGTCCAAAGTCCCGCCGCGGTAGTGCTTTTCATGTTCGCCAGCGGGTTGCTGCAGGGCATCTACTGGGTGCGGCAGGGCGGTGACTTCATGCACGGCCGGGTGTTGCTGACGCCGCTGTTCTGTCTGCTGATGCCCGTCGCGGTCATTCCGGTCGTGCTGCCCGACGGCACCAGGTTCACCCGGGAGACGGGTTACCTGCTGGCCGCAGCCACCAGCGTGTTGTGGGCCTCGGTGGTGGGCTGGTCGATCTGGGCCGCCAACTCGTCGGGCCTGGGGGCCGACGGCACCCGAGTCACCTACACCGGCATCGTCGACGAGCGCCGGTTCTACTCGCAGGCCACCGGTCATGCGCACCCGCTGACCGCCGCCGACTACCTGGACTATCCGCGCATGCGTGCGGTGCTGACCGCGATCAACAACACCCCCGACGGGGCGCTGCTGTTGCCGGCCGGCAACTACGACCAGTGGGACGTCGTCCCCGCCTATCCGCCGCCACCTGATCTCACCCCGGCAGCCCGTCGGGCCTTGGAAACCCCGCACACCGTGTTCTTCACCAACATGGGCATGCTGGGCATGAACGTCGGGCTCGACGTGCGGGTCATCGACCAGATCGGTCTGACGAATCCGCTGGCGATGCACACCCAACGGCTGACCGACGGCCGCATCGGCCACGACAAGAACCTGTTCCCGGACTGGGCCGTCGCCGAAGGACCGTTCCTCAAGACCAGGCCGTACATCCCGCCCTACCTGGACGAGGAATGGATCTCGCAGGCGAAGGCGGCACTGGACTGCCCGGCCACCGAGACGATGCTGAACTCGGTGCGCGGGGAGATGAGCCCCCGGCGGTTCCTGTCCAACCTGGCGCACGCGTACGAGTTCACCAAGTACCGGATCGACCGCGTGCCGCTCTATGACCTGATGCGATGCGGCCTGCCGGTCCCCGAGCCCAAGAACCCGCCGTACACGGGGATGCCTGCCACCGGACCGTAGCGGGGCCAGATCCGTAGGACCGGATTCTGTGTATTCGGTAACGCCCGGGCGGGCGGCGCCGATACCCAGACGAGCCCGCGTGATCGATCTTGAACGGACGGTACGAGAAACCAATGCTGACCTCTGGTGTCTCCGGCATGCGCCGTTGGGGCCGGCGCCTGCTGACGGCCACGGCCGCGTTCGCGATGTTGCCCGGTCTTGGGGCGATCGCGGCTGCGCCGACGGCTGGTGCGTTCTCCCGTGAGGGGCTGCCGGTCGAGTACCTCGACGTGTATTCGGCGTCGATGGGTCGCAGCATCCGTGTGCAGTTCCAGGGTCCGGGCTCGGCGGTCGCGCCCAGCGGGCCCAGCAAGGCGGTCTATCTGTTGGACGGCATGCGGGCCCAGGACGATTTCAGCGGCTGGGACATCAACACTCCCGCGTTCGAGTGGTTCAACGGCTCCGGAATCTCCACGGTCATGCCGGTCGGCGGACAATCCAGCTTCTACAGCGACTGGTATTCGCCGTCGAGTCTGAACAAACAGACCTATACCTATAAATGGGAGACGTTCCTCACACAGGAGCTCCCGGCCTATCTGTCCGCCAACAAGCAGGTCTCCACGACCGGAAACGCTGTGGTGGGGTTGTCGATGTCGGGCGGGGCCGCGCTGATCCTGTCGGCCTACCACCCGGGCCAGTTCACCTATGCGGCGTCGCTTTCGGGATTCCTCAACCCATCGGCTCTGCTGATGCAACAGGCGATCCGCGTAGCGATGCTCGATGCGGGACGCTACAACGTCGACAATATGTGGGGCCTGCCGTGGGACGGCGCCTGGAAGCGCAACGACCCGATCAAGCAGGTGGCCAAGATCGTGGCGAACGGCACCCGGCTGTGGGTGTACTGCGCGCCGGGCGGTGCCACCGGCCTCGACGAGGGATCCGACCCGAACCTCGCAATGAGCGCCAGCAGCCTGGAAACGTTGGCGATCAAGAGCAACAAGGACTTTCAGGATGCTTATGCCCAGGCGGGCGGCACAAACGCGAGCTTCCACTTCCCATCGGCGGGCAACCATGCCTGGCCGTACTGGGCCGCTCAATTGCAGGCCCTGAAACCAGACCTGATCGCGACCATCAACGGCTGAGAGGCGACCAGGGACGACAACTGCTGCAGAGAAGCAACACGTCATCGTGTGGTTGACTACACGGGCACGTGCGCCGCTTACGTCGGTCTTGCATCGATGTGCGGAATACGAAGAAGAGATTGGATAGGGAGCGTATGAAGTTCGTTGGGAAGATGCGCGGCCTGTCGCGCCGGCTGACGGTCGCGGTCGCGGCAGCAGCCGTGCTGCCGGGCCTGGTTGGCGTCGTGGGCGGCTCGGCGACCGCTGGAGCCTGGTCTCGGCCCGGCCTGCCGGTCGAGTACCTCGACGTCCCGTCGGCAGCGATGGGACGCGATATCCGGGTGGAATTCCAGAGCGGTGGTGCGGGTGCGCCTGCGCTGTACCTGCTCGACGGTATGCGCGCCCGGGAGGACAACAACGGGTGGGACATCGAGCTGCCGTCGTTCGAGTGGTTCCTGAACTCGGGCATCTCGGTAGTGATGCCGGTCGGTGGCCAGTCCAGCTTCTACAGCGACTGGTACAAGCCGGCCTGTGGCAGCAAGGACGGCGGCTGCAAGACCTACAAGTGGGAGACCTTCCTGACCCAGGAGCTCCCGGCCTGGCTGGCGGCCAACAAGGACGTCAAGTCGACCGGCAGCGCCGTGGTCGGTCTGTCGATGGCCGGCTCGTCGGCTCTGATGCTGGCGGCACGCCACCCGGAGCAGTTCATCTACGCGTCCTCGCTGTCGGGCACCTTGAACCCGTCCGAGGGCTGGTGGCCGATGCTGATCGGTGTCTCCATGGGTGATGCCGGCGGCTACAAGGCCGATGACATGTGGGGCAAGACGGGTGACCCGGGCAACGCCTGGAAGGCCAACGACCCGACCGAGAACGTTGCCACGATTGCGAACAACGGCACTCGGATCTGGATCTACTGCGGTAACGGCAAGCCCGGCGAGCTGGGTGGCGCCGACATGCCCGCCAAGTTCCTCGAGGGCTTCGTGTGCCGCACGAACTCGACCTTCCAGGAGAAGTACATCGCGGCCGGTGGCAAGAACGCGGTGTTCAACTTCCCGCAGAGCGGTACGCACAACTGGGCCTACTGGGGCCAGCAGCTGCAGGCCATGAAGCCTGATCTGCAGCGGGTCCTGGGCGCCACCCCGACCGCCTGAGCGGACGGCAGGTAGCACATCTGGCGCAGACGCCAGATAGATCCAGATAGACAACGGAAGACGGCGGCGATCCCCACGGATCGCCGCCGTCAGCCGTTTCCGGGGCCAGGTGATTGCCGCCCCGGCTGTGAGGTCGATGTGGTTCACTACAACGCGGGTTATGTGTGCGGGGGCACTTTCTAAGTCCGGCAGGCAGCGGGAGAGGTCGATGATGAGACGTGCGTTGAGTCTGATGCGGGCGATGCTGCTGGCCCTGTTGGCCCCGGTACTCGGTGCCGGCCTGTGGGCCGTGTCCGCGACGACGGGCGCGCCGGCCCGGGCCGAGGGCGTCGAATACCTGATGGTCCCGTCGGCGGCGATGGGCCGCGACATCCCGGTGGCGTTCCAGGGCGGTGGCCCGCACGCGGTGTTCCTGCTCGACGCGTTCAACGCGGCTCCTGACGTCAGCAACTGGGTCAATGCCGGTCACGCGATGAGCACCCTGGCCGGTCGCGGAATCTCGGTGGCAGCCCCGGCCGGTGGCGCGTTCAGCCTGTACACCAACTGGGAGCAGGACGGCAGCAAGCAGTGGGAGACCTTCCTGTCCGCCGAGCTGCCGGACTGGCTGGCCGCCAACAAGGGCCTGGCCCCGGGCGGGCACGGAGTCGTCGGAGCCTCGCAGGGCGGCACGGCCGCGCTGGCGCTGGCCGCGTTCCATCCCGACCGGTTCCGCTTCGCCGGATCGCTGTCGGGCTTCCTGACTCCGTCGGCCACGACCCTCAACGGCGCGATCACCGCAGGCATGGCGCAGTTCGGCGGCGTGGACAGCTACGGCATGTGGGGTGCCCCACAGCTGGGCCGCTGGAAGTGGCATGACCCTGACGTGCACGTGCAGTTGCTGGCCGATGCCAACACCCGGCTGTGGGTGTACAGCCCGGCCGCGCTGACGTGCAGTGATCCGGCCGCGATGATCGGCGTCTGCGATCTGGCGCAGGGCAGCAACCGGTCCTTCTACCAGCACTACCGCTCCGTCGGCGGCAGCAACGGGCACTTCGACATGCCGTCCGGTGGCCAGCATGACTGGGGTAGCTGGGCCCCGCAGCTGGCGCAGATGTCGGGCGAACTGGTCGCGACCATCAAGTAGCCTTCCGCGCGGCACACCGTAGTGACCAGAATCAGCTGCGCCGGGACACTTTTCACCAGCCGGTACGGTGGAAGCGTGCAGCACACGGTACGGTCGGCCACCCTCGTGGTAGCGGTGTCCGCTGCGTCGTTGCTGACGGCGTGCGATGCGGGCGGCGACATCATGGCGCCGCTGGCCCTGCCGACGTCACAGGTCAACGGTGCGCAGCCGCAGGCAGTGTCCGCGGAGCCTCTCCCACGCCGCTCCGGTGAGCTGGCCATCACGTCGCAGCAGCACACCTATCTCGATGAGCTCAAGGCCACGGGGATCAACCCGTCCAGTGAACTGCTGGCGCTGTCGATCGGGTCGTATGTGTGCCAGGCGCACGCCGCCAAGCTGAACGACCAGGCCGTGCGGGATTTCGTCCTGCCGCTGGTGCGCAGCGATGTCCGGGCCGCCCATACCGCGGAGAGCCCGACGTCCGGCGAGATCGACGCCGCCGCCACCGACTACATCCGAATCGCCACCGAACATCTCTGCTGAGAAGCAGATCACCGCACCGCACGCGAGGAGCCCGAGTAACCCATGGCAAAAAATGCCGGCCGCAGGAAGCGGCACCGCATCCTGGCCCTGATCGCCGCCGCGGCGATGGCACTCGTGGTGGTGCTGGTGGTGACGATCGTGGTGATCGTGATGCGTCGTCCCGAGACCCCGTCGGCACCGCCGTCGGCCCAGCCGCCCGCGGGTGTGCCGGGCCCGTCGGCGACGCGTAAGCCGCGCCCGGAGTTCCAGTCCGCTGATTGTCCCGACGTGATGTTGCTCTCGATCCCCGGTACCTGGGAGTCCTCGCCGCAGGACGACCCGTTCAACCCGACCCAGTTCCCGCTGTCGCTGATGTCGAATATCAGCCGGCCGATGGCCGAGCAGTTCGGGACGGACCGCCTCGAGGTCTACACGGTGCCCTATACCGCGCAGTTCCATAACCCCTTCGCCGCCGACAAGCAGATGTCCTACAACGACAGCCGCGCCGAGGGGAAGCGCAGCGCAGTCAAGGCGCTGACGGACATGAACGACCGGTGCCCGCTGACCAGCTATGTGATCGCCGGGTTCTCGCAGGGCGCGGTGATCGGCGGGGACCTGGCCAGCGATATCGGCAACGGCCGAGGCCCGGTGGACGAGGACCTGGTGCTGGGCGTGACGTTGATCGCCGACGGCCGCCGCCAGCTCGGTGTCGGGCAGGATGTCGGCCCCAACCCGCCCGGCCAGGGTGCCGAGATCACGCTGCACGAGTTGCCGGTGCTGTCCGAGATGGGCCTGACCATGACGGGTCCGCGGCAGGGCGGCTTCGGGGCGCTCAACGACCGGACGAATCAGATCTGCGGCAAGGGAGATCTGATCTGCTCGGCGCCGGAGGAGGCGTTCTCGATCTTCAACCTGCCCAAGACGCTGGAGACGCTGACCGGCAGTGCGGCCGGTCCGGTGCACGCCTTGTACAACACCCCGCAGTTCTGGGTGGAGAACGGACAAACCGCCACGCAGTGGACGCTGAGCTGGACCAAAGACCTGGTGGACAACGCGCCGCATCCGAAGCACGGGTGACCGGGACGGGTCGGAGGCGTCAATCGCGCATCGGATTTGGCCGGGACCGTCACGGTCCCTTAACATTAAGAGAAAAATAAGAGCTTCGTGCGCGGGTAGTGGGTTTGATAGAGCCGTCAGCTGATTCGTGGCATGGATCGGCGAGCCCGGTACGATCGTCGGGTTTGGGTACGTATCGGCCGCCGAGTGGCTGCGACGCACGGGCAGTGACGTGCGACAACGCGACGAGTACGGCTCTGACAGGAGATTTTAAATGCCGTTCATCAATCCGTTCATCAAGGACGGTCAGATCAAGTTCCCTGACGGCGCCAGCATCGTCGAGCACGTCGAGCGCTGGGCCAGGGTTCGTGCTGACAAGCTGGCATACCGCTTCCTGGACTTCTCGACCGAACGTGACGGCGTCGCCCGCGACCTGACCTGGGCCCAGTTCAGCGCCCGGAACAAGGCGGTGGCCGCCCGGCTTCAGCAGGTCACCCAGCCCGGTGACCGCGTCGCCATTCTGTGCCCGCAGAACCTCGACTACCTCGTCGCCTTCTTCGGCGCGCTCTACGCCGGCCGCGTCGCGGTGCCGCTGTTCGACCCGTCCGAGCCGGGACACGTCGGTCGCCTCCATGCGGTGCTCGACGACTGCCACCCGTCGGCGATCCTGACCACCACCGAGGCCGCCGAGGGCGTCCGCAAGTTCTTCCGCAGCCGGCCGGCCAATCAGCGTCCCCGCGTCATCGCCGTGGACGCCGTACCCGACGACGTCGCCGCCACCTGGGTCCACTTCAAGGACGTCGACGAGAGCACCATCGCCTACCTCCAGTACACGTCCGGATCGACCCGGATCCCGACCGGTGTGCAGATCACCCACCTGAACATGGCCACCAACGTCGTGCAGATCGTCGAGGCGCTCGAAGGTGAGGAGGGCGACCGCGGCCTGTCCTGGCTGCCGTTCTTCCACGACATGGGTCTGGTCACCGGGCTGATCGCCCCGATGATCGGCCACTACTTCACCTTCATGACCCCGGCCGCCTTCGTGCGCCGGCCCGAGCGCTGGATCCGGGAGATGGCCCGCAAGGAAGGCGACACCGGCGGTGTCATCTCGGTGGCCCCGAACTTCGCGTTCGACCACGCGGCTGCCCGGGGCGTCCCGAAGGACGGTCAGGAGCTGGACCTGTCCAATGTCAAGGCTGTGCTCAACGGCAGCGAGCCGATCTCGGCGGCCACCGTGCGCCGGTTCAACGAGGCGTTCAGCCCGTTCGGCTTCCCGGCCAAGGCCATCAAACCGTCCTACGGACTGGCCGAGGCAACGTTGATGGTGTCGACCACCCCGGCCGCCGAAGAGCCGAAGATCATCTACGTCGACCGCGACGAGCTCAACAGCGGTCGCATCGTCGAGGTGGACGGCGATTCGATCAAGGCGGTTGCCCAGGCCTCTGCCGGCAGGGTCGGCGTCTCCGAGTGGGCCGTCATCGTGGATGCCGAGAGCGCGACCGAGCTGCCCGACGGGCAGGTCGGCGAGATCTGGATGAGCGGCCAGAACATGGGCACCGGGTACTGGGGTAAGCCCGAAGAGTCGATTGAGGTTTTCCAGAACACCCTCAAGTCGCGGACCAGCCCGTCACACGCCGAGGGCGCTGAAGACGACGCCACCTGGGTCCGCACCGGCGATTTCGGCGCCTTCTACGACGGTGACCTCTACATCACCGGCCGCGTGAAGGATCTGGTCATCATCGACGGCCGCAACCACTACCCGCAGGACCTGGAGTACTCGGCGCAGGAAGCCAGCAAGGCGCTGCGTACCGGTTACGTGGCGGCCTTCTCGGTGCCGGCCAACCAGCTGCCCGACGAGGTGTTCGAGAACGCGCACGCGGGGCTGCACCGCGACGACGACGACAGCTCCGAGCAGCTGGTCATCGTCGCCGAGCGGGCACCCGGCTCCCACAAGCTCGAAGTCGGCCCGATCACCGATGACATCCGCGCGGCGATCGCCGTGCGCCACGGTGTCACCGTGCGCGACGTGCTGCTGACCGCGGCCGGCGCCGTCCCGCGTACCTCCAGCGGCAAGATCGGCCGGCGGGCCTGCCGCTCCGCGTACCTGGACGGCAGCCTGCGCACCGGGAAGATCGCGAACTCGTTCCCCGACGAGACGGACTAACCGAAACTCCAAGCCACGAGGCCGACCAGCCCGTTCTGATGCAAGGTGACCTGAATATGGATGAAGCACAAAGCAATTCGAATCCTGAAGAGGGCACCCAGCCCGCCGGGGCACCGGCGTCGCGCCCCGACCTGACCGTCGCGGAGATGCGGGAGTGGCTGCGCAAGGCGGTGGCCACCGCCACGAGTCAGTCGCCTGACGTGATCGACGAGACCACGCCGCTGATCGAGCTGGGCCTGTCCTCGCGTGACGCGGTGGCCATGGCCAGCGACATCGAGGACCTGACCGGCGTCACGCTGACGGCCACGGTGCTCTTCCGGCACCCGACCATCGAGTCTTTGGCCACCGTGATCATCGAGGGCGAGCCCGAGCCCGAGGACACGAGTGACGTGGACTGGTCGCGGGACTCCGATGTCGAGGACATCGCGATCGTCGGCGTCGCAACCCGCTTCCCGGGGGACATGAATTCCCCTGACGAGATGTGGGAGGCGCTGCTCGCCGGGAAAGACGCCATCACGGACCTGCCCGAGGGTCGCTGGGAGGAATTCCTCGCCGAGCCACGGATCGCCGAACGCGTCGGCAAGGCCAGCATTCGCGGCGGCTATCTCTCGGATATCAAGGGTTTCGACTCCGAGTTCTTCGCGCTGTCGAAGATGGAAGCCGACAACATCGATCCGCAGCAGCGGATGGCGCTCGAACTGACCTGGCAGGCGCTGGAGCATGCCCGTATCCCGGCGTCGAGCCTGCGCGGTACCAATGTCGCTGTGTACGTGGGTAGTTCCAACAACGACTACCAATTCCTGGCCCTGATGGACCCCACGGCCGCGCACCCATACGCGATCACCGGTACCGCCACCTCGATCATCGCCAACCGGGTGTCCTACTTCTACGATTTCCGCGGGCCGTCGGTATCGGTCGACACCGCCTGCTCCAGCTCGCTGGTCGCCGCGCACCAGGGTGTGCAGGCGCTGCGCTCCGGCGAAGCCGATGTGGCCATCGTCGGCGGGGTCAACGCCATGATCACCCCGATCGTCACCATCGGTTTCGACGAGGTCGGTGGAGTGCTGGCCCCCGACGGCCGGATCAAGTCGTTCTCGTCGGACGCCAACGGATATGCCCGCTCCGAGGGCGGCGGCATGCTGGTGTTCAAGCGGGTCTCCGATGCCCGCCGCGACGGGGACACCATCCTCGCGGTGATCGCCGGCAGTGCGGTCAACCACGACGGTCGTTCCAACGGCATGCTCGCGCCCAACCCGGACGCGCAGGAAGACGTGCTGCGCAAGGCCTACAAGGACGCCGGCATCAACCCGCGCGATGTCGACTACATCGAGGCGCACGGCACCGGCACCATCCTGGGTGACCCGATCGAGGCCGACGCACTGGGCCGGGTTGTCGGCCGCGGCCGCGACGCCGACAAGCCCGCCCTGCTGGGCGCGGTGAAATCCAATGTGGGCCACCTGGAGTCGGCAGCCGGCGCGGCCAGCCTGGCGAAGATGACCCTGTCGCTGCAGCACGACAAGCTGCCCCCGTCGATCAACTACGCCGGCCCCAACCCGTATATCGACTTCGACAAGGAACACCTCAAGGTCAACGACACCGTCTCGGAGTGGCCGCGTTACAGCGGGCACGCCATCACGGGTGTCTCGGGCTTCGGCTTCGGTGGCGCCAACGCCCACCTGGTGCTGCGCGAGGTGCTTCCGTCGGATCTGGTCGAGCCCCAGCCGGAACCGGAAGCCGTCGAGGACAAGCCGGCCGCCGACGAGGCGAACGCCACCTATGTCGGTGGCGTGCGGATGGACGAGTACGGCGAGTTCGTGCACGACGAGCCTGAAGCCGACGAATACCCGGCCTACGACGAGGCCAACCACGACCTCCCCGGTTTGACCGACGAGGCGCTGCGCCTGATCGAGGCGGCCCGCGAGGAGCTGGCCGCGGCAGAAGCCGCCGAGCCGACCAAGAAGGTTGTCCCGCTTGCTATCTCGGCGTTCCTGACTTCGCGCAAGAAGACCGCCGCGGCTGAGCTGGCGGACTGGATCGACAGCGAAGAAGGCCGTGCGTCCTCGCTGGAATCCATCGGACGGTCACTGTCACGCCGCAGCCACGGACGCTCCCGTGCCGTGGTGCTGGCCCATGACCACGACGAGGCGATCAAGGGCCTGCGGGCGATCGCCGAGGGCAAGCAGCATCCGACGGTGATCTCGGCCGACGGCCCGGTCACCAACGGGCCGGTGTGGGTGCTCGCCGGTTTCGGTGCGCAGCACCGCAAGATGGGCAAGAGCCTGTACCTGCGCGAGCCGGTCTTCGCCGAGTGGATCAACAAGGTCGACGCTCATATCCAGGATGAGCGCGGGTACTCGATCGTCGAGCTGATTCTCGATGACGCGATCGACTACACCAACGACACCTGCGAATACCCCATCGAAGTGGTCCAGACGGTGATCTTCGCCCTCCAGATCGCCCTCGGTGAGTTCCTCAAGGCTCACGGAGCGAAACCCGGTGCGGTGGTGGGACAGTCGCTCGGTGAAGCGGCCGCCGCCTACTTCGCGGGCGGCCTGTCGCTGGCCGACGCCACCAGGACCATCTGCTCACGCGCGCACCTGATGGGTGAGGGCGAGGCGATGCTGTTCGGCGAGTACATCCGGCTCATGGCACTCGTGGAGTACTCCGCCGACGAGATCAAGACCGTCTTCGCGGACTACCCGGGTCTTGAGGTGTGTGTCTACGCCGCCCCGACTCAGACCGTCATCGGCGGTCCGCCGGAGCAGATCGACGCGATCATCGCGCGCGCCGAGTCCGAGGGCAAGTTCGCCCGCAAGCTCCAGACCAAGGGCGCCAGCCACACGCAGCAGATGGACCCGCTGCTTGGTGAGCTTTCCGCCGAAATCCAAGGTATCGAACCGCATCCGCTGACCACGGGCTACTTCTCGACCGTGCACGAGGGCAAGTTCATTCGGGCCGGTGCCGAGCCGATCCACGATGTGGACTACTGGAAGAAGGGGCTGCGCCACAGCGTCTACTTCACCCACGGCATCCGCAATGCGGTGGACAACGGCCACACCACCTTCCTGGAGCTGGCGCCGAACCCGGTGGCGCTCATGCAGGTTGGGCTGACCACCGCGTCGGCCGGGCTGCACGATGCGCAGCTGGTGGCGACCCTGGCTCGCAAGCAGGACGAGGTCGAGTCGATGGTCACGGCCATGGCCCACCTGTTCGTGCACGGTCACAGCCTGGACTTCCGGACGCTGTTCCCGCGCAAGTCGACAGGTCTGGCCGGTGCGTTGGACTTCGCCAACATCCCGCCGACCCGGTTCAAGCGCAAGCAGCACTGGCTCGACGCCCAATTCACCGCGGACAGCTCGGCTGTGATGCCCGGCAACCACGTCGCCACACCCGACGGCAAGCACGTCTGGGAGTTCGTGTCGAAGGGCGCCGCTGACCTCGCCGCACTGGTGAAAGCGGCTGCCGCGCAGGTGCTTCCGGATGCCAAGCTGACCGCCTCCGAGCAGCGTGCGGTGCCTGGCGAAGGCTCGTGCCTGGTCACCACGCTGACCCGGCACCCCGGCGGCGCCTCGGTGCAGGTGCATGCCCGCATCGATGAATCCTTCACCCTCGTCTACGACGCGATCGTGACCCGCGGCGGCGCCGCGGCAGCGCTGCCGACCGCGGTAGGCGCCGGTGTTGTCGCCGAGCAGGTTTCGGCTACCCCGGCAGTGGTGGCTCAGCCCGAGGTCGAGGATGACGCGGCCATCCTGTCCGACAACCTGACCAAGGGCGCCAATCTCGGTGCGGGCTTTGCCAAGTGGTCACCGGATTCGGGCGAGACCATCGCACAGCGACTCGGCACCATCGTCGGCGGTGCCATGGGCTACGAGCCCGAGGATCTGCCGTGGGAGGTGCCGCTGATCGAGCTGGGCCTGGATTCCCTGATGGCGGTGCGGATCAAGAACCGGGTCGAGTACGACTTCGACCTGCCTCCGATCCAGCTGACCGCGGTGCGCGACGCCAACCTGTACAACGTCGAGGAGCTCATCAAGTACGCGATCGAGCACCGCGACGAGGTCGATCAGATCGCCGAGTCCCAGAAGGGGCAGACCGCCGACGAGATCGCGGCCTCACAGGCCGAACTTCTGGGTGGGGCCTCCACCGTCGCCGAGCTCGAGGCCAAGCTGGCCGAGGCCGGACACCCGTTGGCGGACAAGGCTGACGAAGCCGCCGGGGTGGACCCGGTTGCCGAGGCCGCCGCCGAGACAAGCGCAATCCCGCCCGTGGCCGGTTTGCCGGTTCCACCGGCGCCGAGTGATCCGAGCGGACCGGCCATCCCGGCCCCGCCGTCAGATCCGTCCGGGCCCAGCAAGGCCACCGCTGCCGCGGCGGCCGCCAAGGTGCTCACCCAGGAGGCGGTCACCGAGGCGCTCGGCGCCGACGTGCCTCCGCGTGACGCCGCGGAGCGGGTCACCTTCGCCACGTGGGCGATCGTCACCGGCAAGTCACCGGGCGGCATCTTCAACGAGCTGCCCTTCGTCGATGTGGAGACCGCGACCAAACTGTCCGAGCGGCTCTCCGAGCGCGCCGAGGGCACCGTCACCGTCGAGCAGGTCCGTTCGGCGACGAACATCGAAGAGCTGTCCACGATCGTGCGCGATCAGCTCGAAGAGGGCGTGGTGGACGGATTCGTCCGGACCCTGCGGCCCGCGAAAGAAGGTGGACCGCAGGTTCCACTGTTCGTGTTCCACCCGGCCGGTGGATCGACCGTCGTCTACGAGCCGCTGATGAAGCGGTTGCCGGCGGACACCCCGGTGTACGGCATCGAACGGGTCGAGGGCGCCATCGAGGAGCGCGCGGCCGAGTACGTGCCCAAGCTGCTGGAGATGCACAAGGGGCCGTTCATCCTGGCCGGCTGGTCGCTGGGCGGGGCGCTGGCCTACGCATGCGCGATCGGGCTGAAGCAGGCCGGTGCCGATGTCCGGTTCGTCGGCCTGATCGATCTGGCGCTTCCGGGCGAGCCGATCGACCAGAGCAAGGAGGGGATGCGGGCCCGCTGGGATCGCTACGCCCTGTTCGCCCAACGCACCTTCAACGTCGAGATCCCGGCGATCCCGTACGAGGAGCTGGAGCAGCTCGACGACGAAGGCCAGGTGAGGTTCGTTCTGGATGCCATCAAGGACAGCGGTGTGCAGATCCCGGGCGGGATCATCGAACATCAGCGCACGTCCTACCTGGACCAGCGCGCCCTGGCCACCATCGAGGTCCAGCCGTACGACGGCCACGTCACGCTGTACCTGGCCGACCGGTACCACGATGACGCCATCGTGTTCGAGCCCGCGTACGCGACCCGCAAGCCCGACGGCGGATGGGGGGAGTACGTCAAGGATCTCGAGGTGGTGCCCATCGGGGGCGAGCACATTCAGGCCATCGATGAGCCGTACATTGCCAAAGTGGGTGCTCACCTGAGCGAGGCGATCAGCCGTATCCAGAGCGAAGCGACAGTTACCACAGCCGAGAGCGAGAGCAAGTGACGAACAAGACCACGGCTGAACTCCTGGCAGAGCTCCGCGAGAAGCTGGAACTGGCCAAGGAGCCCGGCGATCCCAAGGCCATCGCCCGGCGGGACAAGAAGGGGATCCCGAGCGCCCGTGCGCGGATCCACGCGCTGGTCGACCCGGGCAGCTTCCTGGAGATCGGTGCGCTGGCCAAGACCCCGGGTGACCCCAATGCACTCTTCGGCGACGGCGTGGTCACCGGGCACGGCACGATCAACGGGCGCCCGGTTGGTGTGTTCAGCCACGACCAGACCGTGTTCCAGGGCTCGGTCGGTGAGATGTTCGGTCGCAAGGTCGCCAAGCTGATGGAGTGGGTGGCCATGGTGGGCTGCCCGATCATCGGCATCAACGACTCGGCCGGGGCACGCATCCAGGACGCGGCGACTTCGCTGGCCTGGTACGCCGAACTCGGCCGCCGGCATGAGATGCTGCGCGGTCTGGTCCCGGAGATCTCCATCATTCTGGGCAAATGTGCGGGCGGCGCGGTCTATTCGCCGATCCAGACCGATCTGCTGGTGGCGGTGCGCGACCAGGGCTACATGTTCATCACCGGCCCCGACGTGATCAAGGACGTCACCGGTGAGGATGTGACGTTCGACGAGCTCGGCGGTGCCGACGTACAGGCTCAGCGCGGCAACATCCACAAGGTGGTGGATGACGAGGCGGCCGCGTTCCAGTACGTGCGCGACTACCTTTCGTTCCTGCCCGCCAACCACTTCGACGATGCCCCGATCGTCAACCCGGGCCTTGAGCCCGAGATCACCCCGCACGATCTGGAGCTGGATTCGATCGTGCCGGATGCCGACAACACGGCGTACGACATGCACGAGATCCTGCTGCGAATCTTCGACGACGGTGACGTCTTCGAGATCGCCGAGCAGCGCGGCCCGGCGATGATCACCGCGTTCGCGCGGGTGGACGGCCGTCCGGTCGGCGTGATCGCCAACCAGCCGATGTTCCTGTCCGGCGTGGTGGACACCGATGCCTCCGACAAGGCGGCGAGCTTCATCCGGTTCTGCGACTCCTTCAACCTGCCTTTGGTTTTCGTCGTCGACACGCCCGGCGCCATGCCCGGTGTGCAGCAGGAGAAGGACGGCATCATCAAGCGCGGTGGCCGGTTCTTCAACGCCATCGTCGAGGCCGACGTGCCGAAGGTGACCATCGTCGTCCGCAAGGCCTACGGCGGCGGGTATGCGGTGATGGGCTCCAAGCAGCTCTCGGCAGACCTGAACTTCGCCTGGCCGACCGCGCGTATCGCGGTGATCGGCGCCGAAGGTGCCGCGCAGCTGTTGGTGAAGCGCTTCCCGGATCCGACCGCACCCGAGGTGCAGAAGATCCGCGCCGACTTCATCGAGGGCTACAACCTCAACCTGGCCACGCCGTGGATCGCGGCCGAGCGTGGTTACATCGACGGCGTGATCCAGCCGCACGAGACCCGGCTGCTGCTCCGCAAGTCCCTGCACCTGTTGCGCGACAAGCAGAACGCGCCCAAGACGCTGCGCAAGCACGGCCTGACCCCGATTTAATTCGCCGCGCATGACTACCGCGCTCGTGGTCGGTGCCGGGCCCAACGGGCTAGCGGCGGCCATCACACTGGCCTCGGTGGGGCTGGACGTCACTGTGCTGGAGGCCGCCGAGGAGATCGGCGGCGGCGTGCGCTCGTCGAGCGAGGCCTTCGCGGATGGCCTCCCCGCCGGTCTGGTTCACGATGACTGCTCAGCGATCCACCCGATGGCGGTCGGCTCGGCCTTCCTGAGTGGGCTCGGGCTGGAACGCCATGGGCTGCAGTGGAAATGGCCTGAGATCGATTGCGCGCATCCGCTGGACGGCGGTGACGCCGGTCTGCTGTACCGCAGTGTCGAGGAGACGGCTGCTGCCCTCGGCGCGGACGGCGGGCGGTGGCGTCGGGCCTTCGGTGGGCCGTCGGCGAAGTTCGACACCCTGTCGCAGGACATCATGGGGCCGCTGTTGCGGGTGCCGAAGCATCCGGTGGCATTGGCCCGGTTCGGCGCGCCGACCGTGTTGCCCGCGTCGGCGTTCTCCCGGCTGTTCCGGACCGGGCGGGCCCGGGCTCTGTTCGGTGGCGTTGCGGCACATACCTTCCGGCCCCTGCACTATCCGCTGACGTCGGCCATCGGCCTCGGCATCATCACGGCCGGGCACCGGCACGGTTGGCCGGTGGCGCAGGGCGGTTCGCAGGCCATCACCGATGCGCTGGCCGCCGTGCTCGCCGAGTTGGGCGTCAAGGTGGAAACCGGTGTCCGCGTGACGTCTGCAGCGCAGCTCCCACCGGCCGACGTGACGATGTTCGATCTCGCGCCGACGGCCGTCGTCGACATCCTGGGGGACCGCCTGCCCAGGCGGGTGGCCCGTGGCCTGGGTGGATTCCGTTACGGTCCAGGAGCATTCAAAGTCGACTTCGCGGTCGAGGGCCCGGTGCCGTGGACGAATCCCGCGATCGGCGGCGCCGGGACGGTGCACCTGGGTGGCGACTTCGACGAGGTCGCGGCGACGGAGCGGGACATCCACGCCGGCCGGATGCCGCAGCGGCCGTTCGTGCTCGTCGGGCAGCAGTATGTGGCCGATCGGGGACGCTCGGTCGGCGACATCAATCCGGTGTACTCGTATGCCCATGTGCCACACGGCTATACCGGTGACGCGACCGAGGCGATCATCGGCCAGTTCGAACGGTTCGCGCCCGGGTTCCGCGACCGGATCGTCGGGATGGCGGTGCGGTCGACGACCGAGATGTCGGTGTACAACGCCAACTACGTCGGCGGGGACATCTGTACCGGCGCCAAGGACATCCGGCAGTTGGTGTTCGGCCCGCGTACTACGCTGCAGCCGTACCGAATCGGTGTTCCCGGGATGTACCTGTGTTCGGCGGCCACCCCGCCGGGGCCCGGGGCGCACGGCATGTGCGGCGCCAACGCGGCTGCGGTCGCCCTCGCAGCTCTCGCACGGTGAATCCGGTCGGTTTTGCGGTGGGCCGTCGGCGCACAGCCTTACTCACAAGCGTGTAATTCAAAAACATGGGCCCTGAAAAGGGGCGATGCGAGGCCCGACGAAATCCATCCACAAGTTGTCCACAGGGCACTCGGGTTGGCTGGAATCGCGTCGACGCGTTTCGGCTCCGATGAGAACGCAAAACAGTACATCTGAGGTTGCCGGACACCGGGGCGCGGCTACCATTCCATCCGTGCCCGGCCTGGCGGATCATCCTGCGGTGGCGGTTGCCGCCGGTGCGGCGGCCACCGTCGTCGGTGGCGCGGTATCGGCCTACCGGGGTGTCGAGGGTCTGCCGGTGGTCGGCGGCTGGTTGCGGCGGGCGAGAACGGATCTGGCGGCCCGCGGAGAGCAAGTCATCGCCGCAGGCGTCGAACCGGTCAAATCCGCAGTCAGCACGATCGCCGTGCAGATTGTGGACCGGGTGCTCGATGAGCTTGACCTCAACGAGCTGGTGCGGGAACGCGTCGATCTGATCGGCTTGGCCAACGAGGTGGTGGACGGCATCGACCTGCCGGCGATCATCCGGCAGTCCACCGAGTCGGTAACCACGGAAGTCATGGCCGATGTGCGAACGCAGGGTGAGCGTGCGGACGATGTGGTGTCCGGGTTCGTCGACCGGCTACTCGGCCGCGAGCGGGACCTCAGTTGACCTTCGTTGATCCGGCTGCCGAGCCGGCACGCGCCGCGGGCATCGTCAGTCGGGGCGTCGCCGCGGTGATCGACCTGGTGGTCGTCGGCGTCGTGCTCGGCGCGCTGTACCTGGGGCTCGTGCTGGCCCGGCTGATGTTCAACCCCACCGCATTCAGCCTCCCCACGCTCAGCGTGGTGTTCTCGACCGCGGTGATGTTCGGCGTCGCGGTGCTGTATCTGACCGGGTGCTGGGCGGTGTCGGGCTGCACGGCGGGGGCGGTGACGATGGGTCTGCGCGTGACGGCCGTCCGCGCCAAACGGCTGTCACCAGTGGTCGCGCTCTTGCGCGCGGTCGCCTATGTCCTGTTTCCGGTAGGCCTGCTCTGGGTGGCCGTCGATGCGAGACGAAGGTCGTTGCAGGACATCGTGTTCAGCAGCAGGGTCGTCTACGCCAACCCGTGAGGCGCGCCGTGCGTCAGGCCCGCGACGAAGATCTCGAGCAGGCTGCGCACGGTCGACTCGAAATCGGTGACGATCGTGTCGTGCCCGGCCGAACCTGGTGTGCTCCATGCCCAGGCTGTCCCGGTGAATGCGTGTACGGCTGCCGTCAACGACCCCAGCCGTCGGTCGGACAACGGCAGCGACGGCTGTAGCGCCGCGCCGAGCCGCTGCTGGGCATCTCCTGCCTGGGTCGACAGGACCCGCAGATCCTCGGGGCTGAGCCGGCTGATGAGCACAGGCGAGGCTGCGATGAGATCGCACAACACCGGCCGTGCCGCCAGGGTGCGAGCCAGTGCCGTCGCAGGAGTGGCGCTGCGCAGTTCGACCGCCAGCGCGTCGATCCAACTCAGGTGCTCGCCGTACATCACCCGCAGCAGCAGCGCTTCGCGTGAACCGGCATACCTCAGGATGCCCGACTTCGCCAGTCCGGCAGCAGCGGCCACGTCCCCCAACGTCAGTGTCGCGGCGGGCGTCTGGGTCAGGCATTCCCGCGTCGCAGCCATCAACTGGGACAGCCGGTCCTGACGCTGCGCGTCGCTGCGTGCGCGGGTGAACGGTTGGGCGGATTGCGGCATTCACAGATAATAGAACACTGTTCTGTTAAAGTCGCGAACCGTGAACCACCACTATGAGTGTGTTGTCCGCCGTCGCACCACGGCTTCGCCGCGGACCCTGTTTGCCATCGTGTCCGACGGATCCCGGTGGTCCGAGTGGGCCAAACCCCTGATTCCCTACTCGACATGGGAGACGAGGGGCCCGGCCGACGACGGTGGGGTCGGGGCGATCCGTGCCGTGGGCACCCGCAAGAAGCCGACCCGCGAGATGACCACGATCCATGAACCCGACCACAGGCATGGTTACACCATGCTCACGGACGGTCCGATCCGCGACTATCAGGCCGAGGTGTCGTTCACCGAGGTCGCCGACGGAACGCAGGTCACATGGCGAGGTAGGTACGAGACCCGTTGGCGTGTGGTCGGGTTGGCGTACTGGCTCGTCCTGCGTGTGGTGCTCGGGACGCTGGCCGGCAAGCTTGTGACCGCCGCCGAGCGGCGCACCTAGGTCAACCGCAGGCGGTCGGACTCCGCCCGGTGGGCTTCCAACTGCTCGCGGGAGTAGTGGGTGCGCCAGCCCGGCTGCCCGAAGCGACGTCGCAGGGTGAAGTACGTCGGGCCGAACCGCCCCGAGACCGACCGTGGCACGGCGCGCCAGAAGGCGCCGTGCAGCCGGCGTTCGAGGCGGTCGACCGCGGTTGTCCGTAGGCCGATCTCGGCGTGGAACTTCGCCGGAACCCCGGCCAGCAACCCGACGCGAATGGTTCGGGTCAGCGGCAGGGAGAGCAAGCGCCACAGTGGCATTGGCACCAGCCGCCACCCGCGTGGCTTGGGCGGATACAGCGCATGGTCGACGATGAAGCGGACCTGCGGATTGACCTGCAACGTGTCGTCGACGACGGGAGTCCAGTAGGCGACGAACTCGTCGTAGGTGTCGGGCAGGCTGCGAACGCCGAACCGGCGCCCCACCTCGTTCAGGCCGCGGTAGGCCTCCTCGCGCTCCCGGCTGTCGCGCAGCAGCCCGAACTCGTCGGCGATGTCGAGCCCGCCCTTGAGGATCGAGCCCCAGGTCCAGTTCCACATGTCCTTGTTCCAGGCGTGATAGGCGGTGCCGTCGGGCATCGAACCCGCGATCGGGCGATGCAGTTCGTGCAATCCGTGCGCCACATCGTCGCTTTCGGGCCCGGCGAACACGATGCCCATCACCATCTCGTACGTGCTGATCAACCGTCTGGACGCGTCCTGCAGGGTGGGCAGGTCCTCGGTTCCGTTGAGGGCGCGGTCCTTTTCGCTGAGGACGTGCGCGATCTTGGGATGCAGGGTTGGCATGACGAGCGCCGGGACATTGGCGTAGAGCAGCACCAGTGGGTGGGCGGTGACCCAGTGGCCGACGGTTCCGGGGCGCAGCGGGTCGGTCGCCGTCCCGGCGGAGGTGGCTTCGGGCCGGCGGGTCTCGGCGTCGGCATCGGGCAGCGGTGACACAACGAACTCCTCATGGTCGGCTGACTGATAGAGAAAACGACCGTCTTCTCAATTGGGCCGACGATAGCACCGTGATACTCGGATCGGTCAACCGGTGAAGGTCAGCTGTCGCGTTCGCCGGCGGTCAACACGACCCGTCCCAACAGCTCCAGTGCAGGTGGGGTGATGTCCAGCAAGGTCGACGCAGGCTCCGAACCCAGATGCTGGACGACCAGTTCGTTGACCGCGCCGAGGGCGCCGATCAGCAGGATCTGGTCCTCGGGCGTCGGCATCGGATCGGGCCCGGCCGGTCCGCGCACCCGCCGCAGTCCCTCGACCATGCCTGCGGTGAAGTCACGCAGGCCCTGGGTCCGGCGCTCACGGATGCGGTCGGTGGAGGCCACCGCTTCCACCACCAGGCTCTGCGTGAAAGCCGGATTGGCCGCCAGGGTGCCCAGATAGGTCGTCAGGCCGGCCTCGATCACACCGGCCGCCGTCCGGGCCGCAGCAGCGGCTTCCCTCATGCGCTCCACGAGGATGTCGACCGCGGCATAGGTCGCGAGAAACGCGGCCTCTTTGTCTGCGTGCAGCTCATAGAACGTCTTGGTGGAAATGCCGGCCCGCGTGGCGATTTCACGCACACTCGCGCCTGCGTAGCCACGCTCGGCGACGACCTCGACGGTCGCCACCCGAACGCGCGTCTCCTGCGACCGGCGCACCTCGGCCCGGGACAGCCCGTGCCGGTGCCGCGGCAGCGCGCCGAGCGCGTCGTCCCTGCTGAGCTCACGGATCTGTTCCGCGGGCCGCGGGGACTCGACTGGGTTGGAGTCGGTCACCTGCTCGTCCTACGTGATCGCCGGGTGGATCGCAACAAGCCGGGTTACGGCTTGATGCGGATCCGGCCCGGCTTGTAGAGCCCGGAGTGCGTCGCCGTGCCGAGTTCGACCTCTGCCGGCACCGCGTCGACGATGGTGTCGAACTTGCGCAGCGAGCCCCAGTCGCGGCCCCAGTCCTTGTTCAGGTAGGTGGCCATCACATGCTGGCGCAGCAGCAGATCGCTGATGCCCAGCAGGCCGCCGTTGATGCCGTCCTCCCAGGTGTCGGTGTCCTTCATCTTGGCGTTGTAGTCCGGGGTGATCCGGAACTTCGGCACCTCGGTGACACCGTTGGCGTGCAGCATCGGCTGCTGGCACGGGAAGGCCAGGCCCACAGCCCAGTCCATCAGCACCGGCTGCTGTGAGCCGATGTACTCCTGCACGGTCTTGACCTCGGGAACCCGGGGCGGGGTGACCGCGATCCAGTCTCCGAGGGACAACGACTTGTCCTCGGCGATGACCCGGACGTACGTCGCGTCGGCGGGGATCTTGCTGCGGTCGAAGCGCAGGTTGCGCCAGGACGGGATGGGCCCCAGGTCGTACGGCTCGACCCGTCCCGCCGGTACCGCGGCGCCGTCGGGTCCGGGCCGTCCGTACTCCAGCTCGACCGTCTGGCCTTCGGTGCGGCCGTTGAAAATGCTGTTGCCGGTGATGGTTCCGGCCGCGGTGACGACGACGAGCGGGTGGGCGGCGTCGGGGGCGGGCAGCTGGTACCAGGCCGAGGCCAGCTTGCTCTCCTGCTGGGCCGGGCCCTCGACGTAGCTGCCGGCCAGCGGAACCCGGGCCGGATCGAGCCCGTAGGGCAGTGGCACGGTCGACCCGTTGATGCCCGGGGTCTTCAGTTCGGCGGCCGCATTCCAGTCGGCGTCGATGCCCGGCATCGGGACGGTGATCCGAATCGCCTCGGCGACAATGTGGTCCGGCACGCCGTTCGGGGTGAACCCGGTCGGTGCGGTGCCGCCCAGCGGACCCAGCGGACCGTAGTCTCCGGGCGCGGGGGTCAGGAACCCGTCGTTGGTGTCGGGTTCGACCAGCACATCGTCGGCCAGGCCGCAGCCGCCGGCGAAGGCCCGGAGGTTCGACGACGCGTTGGAGTAGGTGCCGTCCTGGCGCACCACGCCGTAGAGCATCGAACCGACGAACACCACGACCATGAATCCGGCCGCGATCGGCACCGGCGCGGTGGTCAGTGCCCGCGCCACCCGGCCCTCGGCCGAGGGTCTCAGATGCAGCCAGTACGCCCACAGCGCGGTGATGGCGAACAGCGCGAAGAAGATGGCGCTCACCGTGATTCCGCCGATGTTGGGCTTGTCGTTGTTGAACGGCACGCCGTAGCTGGACACGTACCACCAGCCGTTGGTGGTGGCGAAGCACAGAGCCAGCACGAACAACACCGCCGCGGTGAACGCCATGCGGTTACGCGCCGAGCGCAGTACGGCAGGCCCGGCCAGCACCGTCACCACTGCGGCCATCGCCGCACCCACAGCGGCGAACAGGCCGAAGTGGTGCACCCACTTGGTGGGCGTGAACATCAGGCAGAACATGGTCGCGAAGATGATGCCCATCAGTCGCCATACCGGCCCGCGGGCCACACCGGGAACCCGCTTGCGCCGCAACATGATGAACAGCGACGCGAACAGGCTCAGCGCGGTGATGATGAAGCCGAACCGGCGCGACAGCGAGCCGTCCACGGTCGGCAGGATCAGGTAGTAGTAGCGCAGGTTCTCGGTGTACCACTCCTGGCTCGGGCCGATCGCGGTGCGAATCCTGGTGGCCTCCAGCACTGTTGCCAGCGTCTGGTCGGCGAACACCACGGTCAGGATCACCGTGCCCGCGGCCAGCAGTGGCAGCACCAGCGGCCACACGCCCAGCACGCGGCGGCGCCGCACCAGGATGCGCAGGAGCGGACGGCCACCGGCGAGCAGTGCGGCGACGGCGATCAGGCCCGTCGGCTGGATACCGAGGGTGAAGGCCGCCGAGATGATCGCCATGGCGGCCGGGGTCAGGCGTCCGGAGATGATGGCCCGCTCGATCAGCACGTAGGTGATCAGTGCGCCGGTGGCGATCTGGCCTTCGGGGCGCAGGCCGTTGTTGAACGGCATCCAGGCCGCCATCAACACCAGGCCCGCGGCCCACAGGGCCGGCTTGGAGGCGATGACCGCGGGTCCGAGGCGAGGCAGCACCTCGCGGGACAGCAGCAGCCAACAGACCAGGGCGCAGATCAGGTCGGGCAGTCGCATCCAGATGCTGGCGTCGCTGACATGGGTCATCAGGGCCAGCAGGTTGTAGAACCAGCCGAAGGGATCCTCCGGGCTGCCGAACCAGCGGAAGTAGTTCGACATGTAGCCGGCGTGGTCGGCCACACGCGCCATCTGCAGGATGTAGCCGTCGTCGGACGAGTTGGCGCCGATCACGTGCCAGCTCAGGAACCCGCCGACCACCACCACGTCGACGGCGCTGAAGGTGCGCCAGCGTGACGGGATCAGGTGGTGCATCCGCCGTCCATCGAGGCGGTCCAGCCGCCACAGTGCCAGCAGCGCAACCACTGTCGCGGCGATCCCGAGCAGCATCGCCATCAGCTTGAGTGCGGTGGGTTTGGAGGTGAAGCGGGTGTCGATCGTGGCCGACAACGAAAGGCCTTGCGGAGCAGGTCCGCTCAGCTCGGTGAAGACGCCGACGATCTGGGGCCGCAGGTTCGGGTCGGGGAAGCCGGTGCGTAGCTCCTTGCCGTCCGTGCCGGTGAGACCGACAAACGTGGCGAAGGTGCCCGCGTCCGACGAGGTGATCTCGATGCGTTCGCAGGCAGGCGAGTTCACCTTGTCCCGCGTGACGCTGGCGATCACGACGTTGCGGTCGGTGATGTCGACACGCTTGGCGTTGACGTTGACGAACAACGCGTTGAGGGCGGCCTGCCTGCCCTCCTTCGGGGCGGTGCCCAGCACCATGCCGCCCTCCGGCGGCATGGACCGGATCGCCTCACACGGGATGGTCACCGACATGGTGACCGGGGTCTGGGTGATCAGCGGCGCGGTGACGTTGTTGAGCTGACCCTGCTGGGGCCAGTTGAGCGTCGCGGTGGTCTGCACCACCGGCAGCAGCGGTGTGGCCACGGCGCACAGGAAGCCGATGAGTCCCGCGATCATCGCGACCCATCGGGTTACCTGAACGCCCTTGTCAGCGCTGTGTTCGCGCACGGTCGTGCTCATGGCAGGGCCCGGATCGGTCCGGGCCGGCTGAAGCCGAACACTCGTTGGGTCCCTTGATCGATCGCGGCGACGGGCGCCTGGCCGGCCGGCACCACCGGGTCGTACTTCTCGATCGAGCCCCAGTCCCGGTACCAGTCGTCACGCAGATACGTCGGAATGGTCGACGTGCGCAGCAGCGCCTGGATGAAGAGGAAGGGACCACCCTTTTGGGCGGACTGCCACATGTTCGACGACACCACCACTTGCTTGACGTTGGGGAGGATGCGGTACTCCGGCAGCTCGGCGACGCCGAGATGTTCGGAGAACGGGCGCTGGCATGGGAAATTCGCGGCGGTCGCGATGTCCATCAGCACCGGGGTCTGCGCGCCGAGGAACTGCTGCGCGGTCTGCAGGGTCGGCACCCGTGGCGGGGTGAAACCGAACCACTGATCTTCGGAGAGGTTGGGATCGTCGGCGACGATCCGGGCCACGTTGGCCTCCGGCGGTGCCCAGGCCAGCGGGAAACGCAGGTTGCGCCAAGCGTATTGGGCGAACACGTCGATCGGCTGGACGGCGTCGAGAGCCTGGAAGCTGCCGTCGGGACGGTGCACGCCCCACTGCAGTTTCAGCGACTGGCCGTAGTGGAACTCGTGTTCCTCGTCGTAGTACCAGATCGCGCCCGCGGCGGCGACGGTCACCAGTGGCCGGTCCGCGGTGCGGGGCGGCAGCTGGTACCAGGCCGAGGTGGCCTTGGCGGCGACGGTGTTCTCCTTGTAGCTGCCCATCACCGGGGTGCGCGCGGGGTCCAGGCCGAACGGCAGGTACACCCGGGATCCGTTGACGCCGACGGGGCCGTAGCCACCGCCGGTGCCCGCGGCGTAGGCGATGCCGACGTTCGGTTTGTTGGGCGATCCGTCGGAGTTCACCGTGCCGGGGTTGGCGACGACGGGCTTCGGTGGTTCCAGGGTGTCGCTGATCCCGTTCGGGGTGAACCCAACGGGGTTCTCACCGCCCAACGGTCCGTACTCGCCGTAGGTCTGGCCTTCCACCGGTTGCAGCATGCCCGCGTTGGTGTCGGACTCGACGAGAACGTCGTCGGCCATGGCGCAGCTGTCGGACGACAGGCCCGAGGTCAGTACCGAGACGTTGGCCGCCGCGGTGGTGTAGGCGGGGGAGCGCTGGACGAATCCCTTGGCCATCGAGCCGACTTCGAGCACCACCATGATGGTCGCGACCACCAGCAGCGGGGTCGACGCGAGCGCCCGGTTGCGCCGGGTGTCGGCCACCTCGGTGTGTCCGGCGTAGTCGATCCGGAAGTGCAGCCAGCCGGCCAGCACCGCGGTGACGATGGCCAGCGCCAGGAAGATGGTGGTGACCGGGAACCCGGCGATCACCGGCTGGCGGTCGAACCAGGGCACGCCGTAGTTGCCGACGTAGAACCAGCCGTTGGTGCCGGAGGTGGCCCACGCGAGAACGAACAGCAGCGCGGTGACGTAGAGGGCGAGGTTGCGTCGGCTGTGCAGGCCCACCATGGCGAAGGCGAATGCCGTCACCGCCCCGAGGGCAGCGGCCAGTCCGGCGAAGGCACCGAACTGCACGGCCCACTTGGTCGGGGTGAAGTGCAGTAGCAGCAGGCCGACGGCGGTGGTGCCGATCAGTCGCCAGACCGGGCCGCTGGCCAGCCCAGGCACCCGGCCCTTGCGCAGCAGCACGGCGATCATGCCGAACAGGCAGAGCATCATCGTCAGGACAGCGAACCGCCGGGTCAGGGAGCTGTCGACGGAATCTTCGACGGTCAGGAAGTAGTAGCGCAGGAATTCCTGGTACCAGGAGATGGTCGGCCCGACGGTGTACTTGATCCGGGCCGATTCGGCGACGCTGGCCAGGGTCTGGTCGCGGAACACCACGACGAAGATCAGTGCCGCCGAGCCGGCGAGCGCGGCCAGTGCGGGCAGGGCGATGCGGCGGGCCTTGATGATCCTGATGACGGTGCGGGCGCCGACCAGAAGCGGGGCCAGGGCGATGAGGCCCTGTGGGGCCAGGGTGACGCTGAACGTCGCGACGATGATCGCCAGGCAGGCCGGCCACAGGCGGTGTGTGGCGATGGTGTTTTCCACGAGGGCCCACACCGCGAGCACGCCGAAAGCGATCAGTGGTTCGGGGCGCAGGCCGTTGTTGAACGGCATCCAGGCGGCCAGGAACACCGCGCCGGCGGTCCACATGGTGACCCGGTTGAGCGCCACGCGGCGCCCGAGTCGGGGGAGTACCCAGCGGCTCAGCAGCAACCAGGTGCCGATGCCGGCCAGGGTGGCGGGCAGCCGCATCCACACGCCGGCCGTGCTGATCGCCGCGAAGTGGCTCAGCACCGACTGGTACCAGTCGAACGGGGCCTCGGTGGTGCCGAAGTAGCGGAAGTAGTTGGCGGTGTACCCGGCGTCGGCCGATACCCGCGCGATGGTCAGGTTGTAGCCGTCATCGGAGGAGATGGCGCCGATGACATGCCACACCAGCAGACCCCCGATGACGCCGATGTCGGCGATCCAGGTGGCGAGCGGGACCTTCACGAAACGGCGCCAGGCGCGACCAAAGCGGTGCCCTCCCCTGGCTTGGATGTCGCCGCCGGGGCGGCTCCGGCGGTCCAGCACAGCCAGCGCCACGATCGAGGCCACCACGCACAGCACACCGAGCGCCATCACCAGCAACTTCAGCGGGGTCGGGGAGGTGATGAACCGGGTGTCGATGTCGACGCGGGCGCTCAGGCCGGGCTGCGGCGTCATCTTCAGGTCGGTGAAGAGGCCGGCGACCTGGGGCTTCTTCTCGACCGCCGCGGTGCCCGTGGCACCGGGGATGCCGACGAAGTCCGCGCCGACGCCGCCGAGGTTGGCCCACAGGTGCAGGGCGCTGCAGCCGCCCGCGTTGATCGCCGCGCGGGGCGCGACGGCGGCCACCGAGTCGCGGAACGCCACCACCACGGTTTCGGCGTTGGCCCGGACGAACAGGCCGTTGCGGCTGGCGTCGATGCCGGCGGACGGGATGGTGGAGAACACCAGGCCGCCCTCGGCGGGCAGTGACGCCATCGCCGAGCAGGGAATCGACACGTCGAGGGACTGCGGAGCACCCGACACCAAGGGGGCGGTCACCGAGGTGACGTTGCCTCCGGCGTCGGTGCCCTGCGGCCACAGGATCGTCGCGGTGGTCTGTTTGACGGGCAGTAGCGGCACCAGCGCGCACAGCACCACACCCGCGATGCCCGCGATGATGGCGATCAGGCGTGCGATGCCCACAACACGGTCGGTTGGCTCATCGGAAGGCACGAGGCTCGATGTTATGCGACCCGGATGTGAGCCCCGGTCTCCCCTGCCGCGTGCTCAGGAGAGTTGACCGAGCTGTGTCTTAGCTGTGCCGCAGCGGCGCCGGGCTCCACAACCCGCTGCGGATCGCGGTGCCCAGGTCCAGGCGGGCCGTTGTGGCGTCCGGGTACCAGGGGGTGAGCCGCTGCAGCGAACCCCAGTCCCGGAACCAGTCGTCCTTCAGGTACGTCGGCACGCTCGACGGCCGCAGCAGCAGTTCGGAGATGCCCAGCGGGCCGCCGCCCAGGTAGTCCATCACCGGCGAGTTGGCCTCGGCACCGAAGCGGTCGGGCAGGATCCGCCACTTGGGCACCTCGGTGACGCCGTACTGATGGCCGAACGGCCGTTGGCACGGGAAGGCCAGGCCCACCAGCCAGTCCAGCAGGACCGGGTCCTGCGAGCCGACCACCTCCTGCAGGGTGCGCAGTTGCGGAATGCGCGGCGGGGTCACCGCGATCCAGTGCTGGGGAGCCAGATCGTCGTCGGAGGCGACCAACCGGATCTGGGTGGCCTCGCGCGGGATGGCGGCCAACGGGGCCCGCAGGTTGCGCCAGGCCGGGGCGGCGCCCACGTCGGCGAATCCGACACCACCGCCGGGCTTGTTCTCGGCGGCCTGCGCGTCGGTGGCCCACTGCACCACGACCTCGCCCGGATCGAAGCGGCCCGCGGCGGAGACGACTAGCAGCGGTCCGGCCTTGTCGCGGTCGGGCAGCCGGTACCACGCCGAGCGCATGATCGCGGGCTGCTGGGTCCCGGAGCGCCAGCTGCCCAGCACCGGGGTGGTGGCGGGGTCGAGTCCGTACGGCAGCGACGCCCGGGAGCCGTTGACCCCGGCGGCCGCGGTGGTGCCACCCTCGGTGCCCACCTCGCTGCCGGTCACGGTGCCCGAGTCGGTGTCGGCGAAATTGCCGGAGCCGGGCTGTTCCATCACCGGGTCGGCCGAGACGTCCGAGGGGATGCCGTTGGGGCCGAATCCTTGCGAGGTGACCGCGCCGAGGGCCTGCCCGAGCGGCTCGCTGATCGGCGTCAGCAGGCCCGCATTCGTGTTCTCCTCGACCATCACGTCGCTGGCCAGCCCGCAGGACTTGCCGGTGAGCGCCTCCAGGTTGGAGCGCCCGACCGACCAGGCCGGGTACTGGTTGACCATCGCGAGGGTCAGCGACACCACCTCGAACATCACCAGCACCCACGCGGCGATCGCCAGCGGCGACTGCACGATCCGTTGCCAGCGGCGCTGCGCGCCGTCGGGGGACTTGTCCCGGCCGCTGAAGTGGAACCAGGCCGCCAGTAGCAGTGCCAGCACCGAGAACCCGAGCAGGATGGTGGTGACCCCGAAGTGCCACTCGGGGAACGAGTTCGACCACGGTACTCCGAAGTTGGAGACGTACCACCAGCCGTTGACCGTGGCGAACGACAGGGCCACCACGAACAGGACGAGGGCGGCGAACATCGACCGGTTGCGCCGGGATTTCATCGCCGCGGCCGTCACCGCGACGGCGGCCAGCGCGCCGAGGGATCCGGCCAGCCCGGCGAACACGCCGAAGTGGTGGGTCCACTTGGTCGGGGTGAACATCATCGCCAGGAACGAGATGATCGTGATGCCGACGATGCGCCGGCTCGGGCCGGCCGCGGTGCCGGGGATGCGTCCCTTGCGCAGCGTCATCGCCACCGACACGGCCAGCGCCACCAGCAGGGTCAGCACCGCGAAGCGTCGCGCCACCGAGCCGTCCGGGCTCGAGGTGAACAACCGCGAGTAGCGGATGTGCTCGTCGAACCAGGCCAGGCTGGGGCCGACGGCGGATTTGAAGGTGCTGGCCTGGATCTCGCCGGCCAGGGTCTGGTCGCGGAAGATCAGGATGATCGTCACCGTGCAGGCCGCCAGGATCGGGGCCAGCAGCGGGAGGTGCCCGAAGCGTGAGGTATGCCGGGCCACAATGGTTTTCAGCGGTCCCACGGCCACCAGCAGGGCGCCGACGGCGGCGACCCCGGTGGGGCCGGAGAACAGGGTCAGCGCGCCGATGATGATGGCGATCGCCACCGGCAGCATGCGGTTGGTGGCCACCCCGCGCTCCACCGAACACCAGGTCAGCAGGATGCCTAGGGCGATGATCGGTTCGGGACGCAGGCCGTTGTTGAGCGGTAGCCAGAACGCCAGGAACATGCCTGCCGCGGTCCAGGCCGCCGCGCGGTTGGTCTTGACGGCGCGGCCGAGTCGCGGGAGCACCTCGCGGCTGATCACCCACCAGCAGGCGAGTGCCATCACGAGCGTTGGCAGCCGCATCCAGACGCTGTTGGTGGAGACGTGGGCCCACAGCGCCAGCAGGTCGTAATACCAGCCGAATGGCGCTTCGGGGGTGCCGAACCAGCGGTAGTAGTTGGCCATGTAGCCGGCATGTTCGGATACCCGGGCCATGGTCAGGATGTAGCCGTCGTCGGAGGTGTTGGCCCCGACGAAGTGCCACCACACCAGCACCGCGGTGACCAGCCCGTCCAACGGTGTCATCGACCACCAGCGGGGCGGGAGGAAGCGCCGGTGCCGGACGCCGTCGGCGGTGTCGAGACGGTGCAGGGCGCCCAGCGCGATGACGGTCATCGCCACCCCGATGATCATCGCCAGCATCTTGAGCAGCGTCGGGGCGCTGCTGTAGCGGGAGTCGATGGTGGCCGAGAACTTCAGGCCCTCGGGTGCGGGCCCGGACAGGTCGGTGAAGACGCCGACGATCTGCGGGCGGAAGTCGTAGCCGCCGCGCTCACCCCGCAGGGGTGCGGTGGGGTTGTCGGCGGTGGGGCTGGCGTCGGCCTGGGTGAGCCCGACGAATTCACCGGTCACCTTGTCGGCGTGCGCGGTGAACGTCAGGGACTGGCAGGCCGGGCTGAGCACCTTGTCCAACGGTGCGCTGACCACCGGGGTGTTGCGCACGATGACCAGCAGGTCGTTGTTGACCCGCTCGATCAGCAGGCCGCGGTCGATGGCCTTGGGTGCCTGCTTGGGCACGGTCGACAGCAGAACCGTCTTGCCGCGATTCTCCGGCCCGGCCAGTCCGGCGGCGGCCTGGCAGGGCACGGTGATGGTCAGGTCGCTGGCGACGTACCCGATCAGCGGCGCGTTGATGCTCTGCCACGTGCCGTCCTGCGGCCAGTTCAGCTGGGCAGTGGTCTGCTTGACCGGAAGCAGTGGTGTTGCCACCGCCATCAATACGCCGAGCAAACCGGCGACGATCGCGATGAGCCGCACCGTCCGGTGGTTGCTGCCGGCGGTTCCCTGCGGTCCCGTCACGGGCTCTGATGCTATCGGCGTGTCTGCGCCGGAACTAATGGCCATCGGGAGTTGGCTTTCTGATCGCCAGGACGAACGGGCCGATGTCGGTCACCTCGAAACGTGGATCTTTGAACAGTGCCGCGTCGAGCGCCACGTGATAGCGGCGCACGTTGGGCTGGTTGGGGTAGACGTCGGAGGCCAGGCGCAGCGTGTACGTGTCGTTCGCGCCGTGGCGCATCAGGAACACTGTCGGCGCCTTCCAGGGCATCTCGTCCAGGGCCTTCACGAACTGGTCGGCCTTGTCCATCGTGGCCCAGCCCTCGATGGCCTTGGCGCGTTTGTCGAACTCGGCCAGCGGGTTGGCGTAGTGCGACGTCAGTCCCTGGAACCCGTAGTAGGGGTAGTAGGACAGGAAGCTGTAGTCGGCGGTGAGCACCACGGTCTGGTTCTGCGGCACTCCGGTGACCTCGGCGATCTTGGCGTCGATCTCGCGGTAGTAGCGCTCGGCTCCCGGAGCCCGGCGGTCGGCCCGGACCCCGGTGCCGTCGGTGTCGGTGTAGGCCACGTTGATGTCGGGGCGCAGTACGTCGGGGATGTCCTGGCTGAACGTGATGGCGCCGATCGCGCCGACGGCGGACGCCGCTGCGACGACGCGACGCGCGGTGTCGGGCTGGTAGCGCCGGGCGATCGCCTGCGTCGCCTCGATGAACCCGAACGCGCCCGCGGTGGTGAGCAGCACGGTCAGCGTCGGCTGCAGCCGGAAGGACAGCAGCGTGGTGCCGGCCAGGGTGGTCAGCATCGACAGCAGTGACCAGGCGTAGACGGCCAGGACAGCGACGGCCAGGGCCCCGGCCCGGGTCGAGCTGCGCGCCCGGACCACAAGCCACAGCGTGCCGAGCATGCACAGCGCGCCGAGCAGGGTGAAGCTCAGCATCGGGAAGGTCAGCTGGGCGCCGGCGTCGGGCAGATAGTGCTGGGCGGTGCCCTTCTCGGCGGGTGTTCCGCGCAGGGCGGCCAGCAGGTACGGGGCCCAGGTGAACAGGGCGATCGCGCCGGCGATCACCGCGATGACGATGCCCCTCAGCAGGGGATCGAACCGTCTGCGGGCGACGGCAAGCACCAGCCCCATGAGGGCCAGCGTGAATGCGCAGTAGAGGAAGAGCAGGGTGTAGAGCAGGGCGGTCACCCCGAGGAAGATCCCGACGCCGATGACGGCGGCCCAGCCGCCGTTTCTGGTCTGCCCCCTCAGCCCCGACCAGGCGAGCACGAACACGGGCGGCAGCAGCACGGTGATGATCGCGGCATAGGGCTCGGTGGACGCGTAGGCCAGCATCGCGGCGGTACTCGCAGTGGTCACGATCAGCGCGTACTCGAAGCGAATCATGGTCGCCCACAACACGAATGCCAATGCGACGGCAATGGTGATCGAGACGATGGACCACGGCTTGAACATCTCCCAGGCCGGGGTGTCGGTGGCCGCGGCGATGCGCCCGCCCATCCAGAACCAACCGGCCGGGTAATAGGGCGGCAGCCCGAAGTAGGTCATGTCGTGCAGGCCGGGGGTATCGGCCAGCCGGGTCAGGTATTCGGTGCGGAACTGCTGGTCGACCGACACCCCGAACAGGTAGAGCTTGGTGGCGCCCAGCGGCATCGCCAGGGTGACCACCGAGAACGCCGACAGGAAGATCAGGCCGGCCAGTCGGGCGAGGGTGCGCCGGCCGCGCCGCCAGATCAGGCCGGCCGCGAAGATTCCGGCGAGCGCGCCGACCTGGCCCACCGTGGTGAGCGCGTGCAACTGGTTGGACGTGTTGTAGGCCGGCCATTGGACCTGGGCGATCGCCGCGATCGACACCCCGGCCACCGCCGAGGCGAGCATCAGGGCGATCACCATGTGTCCGGCCACCCTGGCCGGACCGGCCAGTCCGGCCTGCATCAGATGGGAAGCTTGCGGAAGATGGACCGCGGAATGTGCCGCAAGACCATCATCACGTATCGGAACGCGCCCGGCGCCCAGACCAGCTCCTTGCCCTTCGCCGACGCGGTGACGGCAAGGTTGGCGACATATTCCTTGTCGACGGTCAGTGGCGCTTCCTTGACGTGGGCGCTCATCCGGGTGCGGACCTGGCCGGGCCGGATCACCAGCACCCGCGGGCCATATTCGCGCAGCGCCTCACCGAGGCCGAGGTAGAACCCGTCGAGGCCGGCCTTGGTGGAGCCGTAGACGAAGTTGGACCGGCGCACCCGCTCGCCGGCGGCCGAGCTCATCGCGATGATCTGGCCGTAGCCCTGCGCCCGCATCTTCTCGCCGACCAGGACACCGACCGAAACGGCTGCGGTGTAATTGATTTCGGCGATCTGCACGGCCTTGCGCTGGTTCTGCCACAACTCCTCGGCGTCGCCGAGCAGGCCGAACGCGACGATCGCGACATCCACGTCACCGGAGGCGAACGCCTTGTCGATCACGTCGGGGTGGGTTGCTGTGTCGACCGCATCGAAGTCGATGACCTCGACTGAACTGGCACCGGCCTTGCGCAGCTGGGCCACCGCGTCGTCGCGGCCGGGATCGCCGGGCAGGGCGGCCAGCACGATGCGGGCGGAAGCGTCGCGCAGATAGCGCTCACAGATCGCCAGCCCGATCTCTGAGGTGCCGCCGAGCAGCAGAATTGTCTGGGGGTTACCTACGGCGTCGAACACCATCTAGCGCAGCTCCAAGCCTCGGGGGACATCGTGACGAGGGTACCGTGCGGTTTCCGCCGAAAATTAGAGCGCGGGGTCTTGACGCTTTTTCCTACACGCCGTAGCTTTTTTCTACACCGTGTAGGAAATAGGGGAGATCATGACGATTCGTGACTGGCTGACGTTGCCCGCGACGGAACCGGGGGAGGACTACGGGTTCTTCGGCCCCGGTTCGGTGACATGGAAGGTGTGGAGTTATCCGACATCCCTGTCGATCGGGTTTCAGCGGGCCGTCGTCATCGAGGAACTCGACCCCGCTCTCGTCGCGGCGGTCGACAAGACCCATGAGATCTACTCGCGGCCACGGACCCGATATGACCGGACGCTGCGGTACTTCGCGATGGTGGCGTTCGACGACAGTCGCTCGACCACGAAGGCCGCCGACGTCCTGGTCAAGATCCATTCCAAGGCCATCGGCACCGACCCGGTCACCGGAAAGACCTACGACGCGAACGATCCCGGTTCGCAGTTGTGGATCCACCTGACCGCGTGGCATTCCATCCTGGTGGCCTACGAGAAGTACGGTCCCGGTCCGCTGCCACCCGAAGAGGAGTTGCAGTACTGGCGGGAATGCGCGATCGCGGCCGAGCTTCAAACCTGCGATCCGTCCGACGTTCCCCTGACCCGCGACGGCATCCGGGAGTACTTCGAGCAGATGCGGCCCCAGTTGATCGGCTCGGATATCGCCCGTCAGGCGATGCACCACCTGCTGGGCGCCGAGGTGATGTTGCCCAAGATGCCACTGCTGCTGCGCCCGGGCACGACGGTCATCACCGCATTCCTGCGCCGCGGCACCCTGGCGACGATGCCGCGCTGGATGCGAGAGATGGCCGGGCTCAGCACATCCCGGGTTCTCGACGCGCTGGCCGTACTGCCGCTGCGGATCGGGTTCAGGGTGATCGCGATGAGTACCCGGCTCGAGCTGATCCTGCTGCGGCTGCTGTCGCCGGCAACCTTGCCCATCGGTGCGCGGGTCCTGCTGTCGGTTCCGCCGAAGGACCCCGTCACCACGACGCCGCGTGAGGCCCAGCGTCGCTACGGCTACGACGCACCGAGCCAGGCGCACTTCGAGCTTCGCGACCGGCAGGCGGTCCGGGTGTTCGGCGAGGGCGGCGCACCCAGTGACGAGGGCATCCTGGAATCTCAGCCGATCCTTGGCACGATCGGTTGACATGAACGAAGCCGCACTCGCGAACCGGGCCCGCGCCGAGCACCTGGGCCCGGACCGCCGTCGGCCACAAGTGCTGGACACCGCGTTGGACATCGCCGCGCACCAGGGCCTGGCGGACGTGACGATGGGAACCATCGCGCGCCGTCTGGGCGTCACCCGGCCGGTGGTCTACGCCTGCTACCCCGGGCGCGGGGAAGTGCTTGCCGCACTGCTGGATCGGGAAACCGACGTGGTGCTGTCGAGCCTGCTCGAGCTGTTGCCGCCGCAGCGCACCGGCTCCATCGAGCAACTGTTCGTCGACGGGTTCCATGCACTGCACAGCACCGTGCGCGAGCGTCCCGCCTCGTGGCGCATCATCTTCGCGGCCGATCCCGACCCGGTGCTGACCGCGGCGATCGTCGCCGGCCGTGAGCGCATCCGGGGCCAACTCGCCACGGCCATGCGCCCGCTGCTGCAACGGTGGCAGGTCGCCGATGTCGACATCACGCTGCCCATGCTGGTCGAGGTGTTCCTGGCGATCTGTGAGGCGGCGGTCCGCAAGATGCTCGACGCCGATGACGATGCCGACCCGGAGTTGGTGGCCGAAACCTTCGGCAAGGCGGCATATCGCGCCGTGCGTGCAAAAGGCCAGTGAGACAACAACACCCCGCGAGCCGAAGCCCGCGGGGTGTTGCGTTGGTTTTCGATCGGTCGATCAGGCCAGATCGAACCGGTCGTTGTCCATCACCTTGGCCCACGCCGCGACGAAGTCCTTGACGAACTTCTCCTTGGAATCGTCCTCGGCGTACACCTCGGCCAGCGCCCGCAGCTGCGAGTTGGAGCCGAACAGCAGGTCGACGCGGCTGGCGGTGAACTTCTGTGCGCCGCTGGCCCGGTCGGACCCGACGTAGGTGCCGTCATCAGCGGGCGACGGGGCCCACTTGATGCCCATGTCGGTCAGGTTGACGAAGTAGTCGTTGGTCAACTGACCCTTGCGGTTCGTCAGAACCCCGAGGTCCGAACCACCGTGGTTGGCGCCGATCACGCGCAGGCCGCCGATCAGCACGGCCAGCTCGGGGCCCGACAGGCCCAGCAGGTTGGCCCGGTCGATCAGCCGGTACTCGGCCGGCAGGCTGTCGCCCTTGCCGACGTAGTTGCGGAAACCGTCACCCTTGGGCTCCAGGTAGGCGAACGACTCGACATCCGTCTGCTCCTGGGTGGCGTCGCCACGACCTGAGGTGAACGGCACTGCGACGTCCAAACCGGCGTCCTTGATGGCCTTTTCGACACCGACTACACCGCCGAGGACCACCAGGTCGGCAAACGACACACCGGTGTTGGACGCGGCCTGGATCTCCTCGAGCTTGCGGATCACCTGGGCGAGCTCGTCGGGCTCGTTGACCTCCCAGCCGAGCTGCGGCTGCAGCCGGATCCGGCCGCCGTTGGCACCGCCACGCATGTCGCTGGAGCGGTACGAGGCCGCCGCCTTCCACGCGGTGTCCACCAGCTGCTGGACCGTCAGGCCCGAATCGGCGATGGCCGCCTTGAGCGTGGCGACATCGGCGTCGCTCAGTGCCTTACCGGCCGGAACGACGTCCTGCCACACCCAGGTCTGCTTGGGCACCAGCGGTCCGAGGTAGCGGGCCACCGGACCCATGTCGCGGTGGATCAGCTTGAACCAGGCCTTGGCGTACTCCTCGGCCAGCTCCTCGGGGTGATCCAGCCAGCGGCGGGTGATCTCGCCGTAGATCGGGTCGTACCGCATCGACAGGTCGGTGGTCAGCATCGACGGGTGGGTCTTGCCGGTGCCCTGTGCCATCGGCACCGAGTTGGCCCAGCCGCCATCCTTGGGCTTCCACTGGTTGGCACCCTGCGGGCTCTTGGTCAGCTCCCACTCGTTGCCGTAGAGGATCTCCAGGAACGAGTTGTCCCACTTGGTCGGCGTGTGGGTCCAGGTGACCTCGATGCCGCTGCTGACGGTCTCGTTGCCGACACCGGGGTTGGCCCAGCCCAGGCCCATCTGCTCGAGCGGGGCCGCCTCGGGCTCCACGCCGTTCTCGATGTCGGTGGCGCCGTGGGTCTTGCCGAAGGTGTGACCACCGACGATCAGGGCGGCGGTCTCGATGTCGTTCATCGCCATCCGGCCGAAGGTCTCGCGGATGTCGATGGCCGCGGCCAGGTAGTCCGGATTGCCCTCGGGGCCTTCGGGGTTGACGTAGATCAGGCCCATGTGGCTGGCAGCCAGCGGGTTCTCCAGCTTGGTGCGGTCACTGCTGCCGGCGTAGCGCTCCTGCGAGCCCAGCCACTCGTGCTCGGAGCCCCAGTAGATGTCCTCCTCGGGCTCCCAGAAGTCCGGGCGGCCGAAGGCGAAGCCTGCCGTCTTGAAGCCCATGTGCTCCATCGCGCGGTTGCCCGCGTAGACGATCAGGTCGGACCAGGACAGCTGCTTGCCGTACTTCTTCTTGATCGGCCACAGCAGACGGCGGGCCTTGTCCAGGCTGACGTTGTCGGGCCAGCTGTTCAGCGGGGCGAAGCGCTGCATGCCGCGCCCGCCACCGCCACGGCCGTCCTCGACCCGGTAGGTGCCGGCGGCGTGCCACGCCATGCGGACGAAAAGCGGGCCGTAGTGGCCGAAGTCGGCGGGCCACCAGTCCTGCGAATCGGTCAGCAGCGCGTCGAAATCGCGGGCCAGGGCGTCGACATCGAGACTCTTGACGGCCTCGCGGTAGTCGTAGCCCTCGTCATTCGGGTCGATGGCAGGGGGGTTCTTCTGCAGGATCTTCAGGTTGACCGCGTTGGGCCACCAATCGCGGTTGCTGCCGCCCTCGACGGGAGGCTTGATCTGCATCGGACAGCCGCTTTCGGCGGGTTCGGTTTGTGCTTCACCAATCGGGGGGTGAGTTTCGGCGTCGGCCATGACAAATCCTTTCCGGGGCTGGCGGGTGAAGGGGTTATCTAGTTGGGGCAGTGGAACATTCGGGGCAAGTACCCCAATAGATGACCTCGGCTTCATCGATCTCGAAACCGTGGTCGTGTGACGCGGTCAGGCATGGGGCCGACCCGGCCGCGCAGTCCACGTCGGCGATTGCGCCACACGAGCGGCACACGACGTGGTGGTGGTTGTCGCCGATGCGTGATTCGTACCGGGCAACTGAACCGGATGGTTGGATGCGCCGTACCAGTGCTGCTGCGGTCAGCGCATGCAATGAGTCATATACGGCCTGGTGGGAGACATCGGGCAGGTCCTTGCGCACCGAACGGATGATGGTGTCCGTGTCAGCGTGTGGGTGCGCATGGACCGCGTGCAGTACCGCCACTCGGGGGCGGGTCACACGCATGTCGGCGCTTCGCAGCATCTGCTGGAAGTCCGCGGTTGTCGCCACGGACCGAAGTCTCGTCCCTTTTCTGGAATTAGTCAAGAATAAAATTCTCGCCAATTCGAGGGGAACGGTGAGGGGCTAGACGAGCTCCAGGCGACGTGCCATGTCCGAGACGAACAAGCCGTCGGGGTCGACCTTGCGGCGGACGGCCAACCACTCCTCGATGCGCGGGTACATCGCGTGGAACGTGCTCGCGGTGGTCCGCGAATCCTTGGCGGTGTAGAGGCGGCCGCCGAATTCCATTACGCGGCGGTCGAGTTCGGTGAGGAACTCGCTGAGTCCGGCCTTGATCTGGAAGTCGACGCAGACGTTCCACCCGGGGATCGGGAAGCTCAGCGGAGCCTGGTTGCCCGGGCCGAACAGCTTGAACACGTTGAGGAACGAGTAGTGCCCGGAGCGCTGGATGTCGATCATGATCCGCTTGAATTCGTCGACGGCCTCGGTGGGCACGACGAACTGGTACTGGGTGAATCCGCCCGAACCGTAGGCACGGTTCCATTCCCCGACCATGTCCAGCGGGTGGTAGAACTGCGTCAGGTTCTGGGCCTTGCCCCGGTAGCTCTTGCCCATCCGGTACCACACCTCGGTCATGGCGCCGAAGATGAGCTTGTTACCCAGGCCGTTGGGGAAGATGTCCGGTGCGGTGAAGTACTGCGGCGCATCGAATTTGAGGGGATCGCGCTGCAGGTTTGCGGGCAGCTGGTCCAGTTTCGCCAGCGAGCCGCGGGAGATCACCGCGCGGCCCAGCTTGGGCGGGGCACTCATCGCGTCGAACCAGGCCGACGAGTAGGTGTAGTTGTCCTCGGTGCCGTCGCTGTGGAACTCGATGGTCTCGTCGAGGCCGTGGGTGACATCGCCGTCGGCGATGAAATAGGCCGTCTCCGTGGGGGTCATCTCGATCGTCGCCCGCAGGACGATGCCGGTCAGACCGTTACCGCCGACGGTGGCCCAGAACAAGTCGGCTTCGGGACCGTCCGGCGTGAGCTTGCGGATCTCCCCGTTTGCGGTCAGCAGATCGATCGAGCGCACGTGGTTACCGAAACTGCCTGCGCTGTGGTGGTTCTTGCCGTGGATGTCACAGCCGATGGCGCCGCCGATGGTCACCTGCCGGGTGCCCGGCAGCACCGGAACCCACAACCCGTGGGGTAGTGCGGCCCGCATCAGTTGGTCGAGGTTCACCCCGCCGTCCACGTCGACCAGCTTGGTGCCGGCATCGATCGAGTGGATCTGGTTCAGCCCCGACATGTCGATGACGAGGCCGCCGCCGTTCTGCGCGTTGTCTCCGTAGGAGCGGCCCAGGCCGCGGGCGATCACACCCCGGCCCTTCTGCTCTGCGGCCCTGGTCACGGCCTTGACGATGACCTCGGGATCGCTGGTAGAGAGCACCTGTGCCACGGTCGGTGCGGTCCGGCCCCAGCCTGTCAGGCGCTTGGGAGTGGTCGGCAAATCGGTAGTCGACATCGCAGAGAAGCGTACCCGGCAGTAGGCGGCGCCGACCTCAGTGGAGTTTGAAGATCACCGCGCGCTGCACGATGAAGTTGATCACCGTGGCGGTGCCCTGGGCGATGACGAAGGCCACCGGTACCCGCCAGGGCTGGTTCTCGAACTGCATGTAGAACACGAAGTTGATGCCCACCTGCACCGCGTAGGTGAGTGCGTAGAGAACGCAGACCGCGATGAACCGGGCCCTGCTGGGCGGCGCCTGGAAGGTCCAGCGCCGGTTGATCAGGTAGGCGGTGGTGGTGCCGGCGATGAAGCTGATGGTCTTGGCGACGTTGACCCGGATGTCCTCGTCGACGTGCCAGACCGTGGCGAACAGCCGAAGGAAGGCGACGTACAGGCCGAAGTCCACGATCGCGGCCAGTCCGCCGGTGACGAGGAACCGGAACGCCTGGGTTTTCAGGCTCAGGGTCGGCGACATGACAGGTTCGGCCACCCGGGCAGCTTAGCGAGCGCTTACGGTGCACTCGTGCTGCAGTTGGTGCTCAACGATCTAGGTATCGCGGTCTTCGCGTCGTCGGGGGTCATCGTCGCGATCCGCAAGGGCTTCGATCTGTTCGGTATCGCGGCGCTGGGCGTGTTGACCGGCGTGAGCGGCGGGGTGATCCGTGACCTCTTCCTCGGCGTCCATCCGCCCATCTCTATCCAGCACTGGCCGAACATCACGGTTGCTCTGGCGGCGACTTTTGTGGCCACCCTCACCGCGAAGCACCTCATCCGGTTCCACCACATCGTTCTGCCGCTGGACGCGATCGGCATGGGCTTCTTTGCGACTTCAGGTGCGGCGTTCGCCGTCGACCATGGGGCCAGCTGGTTCGCGGCGGTGCTGATCGGCATGACCACCGCGATCGGCGGCGGCATCATTCGCGATGTGCTGGTCCGGGAGATCCCGATGTTGATGCGGCCGGACGATCTGTATGCCGTCCCGGCGTTGATAGGTGCGACGACGTACGCGGTCATCGACTACTTCGGCCCGCAGTGGATAGGCCTGGCGGTGGGCTCTGTGCTGGCGACTGTGCTGCGCCTGGCCGGATTGGTATTCGGTTGGCGGCTGCCGACCGGGCCGCCGGACCTGATCGTGGGCGAGGATTCCTAACGCAACGCGGCTGACAACACGCCGCACAGCGCGTCGACCGCAGGTGCGAAGGCGTGATCTGCGGGCGCGCCGAAACCGATGATGACCCCGTCGGGATCGGGGGTATCCGGTCCCGCCTGCGGATGACGCATGATCGACAGCCCGGACAACGCGATGCCGGCCTCACCGGCCCGGCGCAGCACCTCGGGTTCAGCGCCGTCGGGGAGCGTGAGCAGCATGTTGACGCCCGCGGCCAGACCGCCGATGCCGAGGTCGAATCCGGCGAGTGCGGAGACAAGCTCGTCGCGTCGCCGTCGGTAGCGGTTGCGCATCCGCCGGATGTGCCGGTCGTAGCCGCCGCTGCGGATGAAGTCGGCCAGGGTCAGCGCCGTGAGGGCGTCGACGTGATACTGCGCCCCGCCGGCCGCCGCGACCACCGGATCGATCAATGCCTCGGGCAGCACCATCCAGCCGACGCGCATCACCTGCGCCATGCTCTTACTGGCCGAGCCCAGATAGACGACCCGTTCGGGGTTCAAGGACTGCAGGGCGCCGACGGGTTGGCGGTCGTAGCGGAACTCGCCGTCGTAGTCGTCGTCCAACACGTATCCGTTGGTGCGTTGTGCCCAGTCGATGACCGCAGTGCGCCGGGCCGGGTGCAACGCCATGCCGAACGGGCTCTGATGCGCGGGAGTAAGTAGTACGGCTGGGGTGTCGAGGTGCTCCAGATCGCTGATCGTCGCGCCGTGCTCGTCGACGCCGATCGGTGTCGTTGGCACGCCAAGCGCCGCGAGCGCGTCGCGAAAGATGAACAGCCCGTGGGCCTCCACCGCGATGGGCCGCCCGGTGCCCAGCACCCTCCCGATCAGGTCGACACCGTCGCGCACCCCGGAGCAGATCACGACCGACTCCGGCGTCGCGCGCACACCGCGCACCCGGCCCAGATATTCGGTGAGTGCCTCGCGTAGCACCAGCGGTCCGCGCGGGTCGCCCATTCGCAGTGCCGAGACAGGTGCGTTGGTGATGGCCCGGCGCGCCGATGCCAGCCAGGCCGACCGGGGAAACTCGGACACGTCGGGGGAGCCGGGCATCAGGTTGTGCCGAGGGGCGGCGGGAATACGGCGCGGTCGTGGCGCCGGTCGCGGAGCGGTGGCACGGGCGACCCAGGTGCCCGCCCCCTGGCGGGAGGCCAGCCAGCCCTCGGCGACCAGCTCCGCATAGGCCTCGGCGACGGTGTTGCGGGCCAGTCCCAGATCGGAGGCCAGCGTGCGTGACGGCGGCAGCCGTGTCTCGGTGCTCAGCCTGCCGGTTCGGATTCCCTCCCGAAGTGCGGTGATCAGCTGCTCCCGGGCGGTGCGGCTGCCGGGCTCGATCCTCGTGCGCAGCTCGAGGTGCAGGTCCCGGCTACCAGAATTGGCCCGTGAAGTCACCGCAGTATTGAACCATCTAGGCGGTACTTTCTGGCCTAGCGTTGGTGGCATGACACAGACACTCGAGCCCGCCGCGACCGTTGACCGCCTCAAGATCTACAAGGTCTCGCCCGAGCTCTACGACGCGATGATGACGCTGTCGAACGCCGCCGCCAAAGACATCGACCCGGCCCTCGCCGAGCTGATCAAGATCCGTGCCTCGCAGCTCAACCGTTGCGCCTTCTGCCTCGACATGCACACCTACGACGCGCGCCGACATGGCGAGACCGAGCAGCGGCTGTCCTTGATCGCGGCCTGGGAAGAGGCCGGCGATCTGTTCACCGATCAGGAGCAGGCGGCGTTGGCGCTGACCGAGGCCGTCACCGATCTGAGCCACGGACCGGTCTCGGATGCCGTCTATGCCCGCGCGGCGGCGGCCTTCACCGAACGTGAGTTGGGTCAGGTCATCTCCATGGCGGTGACGATCAATGCGTGGAACCGGATCAACGCGGTCGTGAAGGCGGCTCCGCCTCGGCGGTGACCGCTGAGCGGCACAACGGCGCTCAGCGGTCACTTGAGGTGTGATGTCAGTCACAAATTGGAATATTGCCTGCGGGGCCGTCGAAGGATCTTCGGCGGTTCAGTTAATCCGGGCGTTGGGTAGCGCGTAACGGGCCGTTTACACAGCAAGCGCAAACCTGGAGTGCCCAGCGGGCCGGTCCGCGATATTGACGACCGTGACGGCAATCCTTCCGCTCACCGTGATTGGCTGCCAGGCATTCCACGGAAATGGTGAAATAGCAGTTCCGGCGCCGTAGCGGGGTCTTGCCTCGGCCGCCTTGTGCCGGTGGCAGGCGACCGCGACGCGCCGTGCTCACAGGTAACGGACAGCGACGGTGTGACGCACGCCGGTGTACGTCCAGCAAATATTGTGCCAAGGTTTGTCTGCTCGGTGGCCGGAAACCGTTGCCGTTGCTGCCCGGGTGTCGCCCGGTTACGTTTTCTCCTGCCAATCATGAGCAGGGCATGAGAACCGGATGTGACCTCCCTAATCGGGTAGTGGAGCGCCCATGTATCTCTGGGGTGGGGACCCTGGTTGGTGAAGGACGAAACGGATCACCGCCACAGCTAGGGAGAACATGTTGGCATTCAGACGGGTGCTGGTCGCATTGGTGACCGCAATGGCAGGGGTCTTTGCAGGCCTCTTCATCGGCACGGGCACTTCTCATGCGGGTATGGACAATGAACTGAGCCTGGTCGACGGTCAGGATCGGACTCTGACCGTTCAGCAGTGGGACACCTTCCTCAACGGTGTGTTCCCGCTGGACCGCAACCGGCTGACCCGTGAGTGGTTCCATTCCGGTCGCGCGAAGTACACCGTGGCCGGCCCCGGGGCCGATGACTTCGCGGGCACCTTGGAGCTGGGTTATCAGATCGGCTTCCCCTGGTCGCTGGGCGTCGGGATCAACTTCTCCTACACGACCCCCAACATCCTGAT